>CP054837.1:850000-2247500 GCA_028768525.1 Desulfobacter sp.
TTTCACCTCTACACCAGGAATTCCTCTCTCCTCTCCCGTATTCAAGTCTTGCTGTTTCAAGTGCACTTCCAGGGTTGAGCCCCGGGCTTTCACACCTGACTGACAAGACCGCCTGCGCGCCCTTTACGCCCAATAATTCCGAATAACGCTTGCGCCCCCCGTGTTACCGCGGCTGCTGGCACGGAGTTAGCCGGCGCTTCCTCCACAAGTACCGTCAATAACTGCAACTATTAATTACAGTTAATTTCTTCCTTGTTGACAGAGCTTTACGACCCAAAGGCCTTCTTCACTCACGCGGCGTTGCTGCGTCAGGGTTTCCCCCATTGCGCAAAATTCCTCACTGCTGCCTCCCGTAGGAGTCTGGACCGTGTTCCAGTTCCAGTGTGGCTGATCATCCTCTCAGACCAGCTAACCATCGTGGTCTTGGTAGGCCGTTACCCCACCAACAAACTAATGGTACGCAGACTCATCTCCAAACAATTGCTTCCAAGGATAGGCTATCTTTCATCAATTGACTTATGCCAACCGACTTTATCCGGTATTAGCTAACCTTTCGATTAGTTATCCCGGGCTTGAAGGCAGATTATCTACGTGTTACTCACCCGTGCGCCACTCTACTCAGGATTGCAAGCAATCCCTTTCTCGTTCGACTTGCATGTGTTAAGCACGCCGCCAGCGTTCATTCTGAGCCAGGATCAAACTCTCCAGTTATAATCCTTTTACTAAAACTTTAAGGTCATCCCCACTCAACTCTTTCCAATCGAGTGAGGTCGTTTTGTGACCCGCTCATTCTTGCTTCACTGACCAATTTTCAAAGATCGAAACTTCATTTTGCTCATCTCGTATTTTTTTGGAATTTCTCCCTCGAAAAGAACTCAAACATAATACAGGATAAGACTTTCTATGTCAACGGCTTTTTTAAATTTAATTTTATTTCAGTATAAGACCTGTAGGAAGGCGTTCTCCAAACTGGACATTCCGTTCTTTCATCTCCATACTGATCTTTTCGGTAAGGCGGGTCTTCATTTTTCCTGCAATGCCATTCTTGTCCATCCAAACCAAAATTTCCGAAGCCATTTCCTCAGACAAATCCCTGGTTCGATCCCCAGTTTTTCTGGCCAGAGAGACAAGTAGGGAGCTGACCAGGTCCTTCTCTTTCCATTGTTTTTTCAATACCTGTCGAATCCAGCGCGAGACTTCTATGGGGGGGATCACCCTGTCTACTGACCCGTAGAGCAACTCTCTTGCCCCAAACCTGGACAAGGTCCAACACATACGGTCCATATTTTTCCCCGGCTTGAGCAACGGCATCAGGGCTTTGGCTAACACCACCTTATCTTTCACCAGAAGCCGCTCCATATTGCCTGAAGTCATCCACAACTCCGTCAGTTCCTGAGGAGAAAGCTTGGCTTTGTTCTTTTTGGTTAGAACAGCTGATGTATCCTGGAAAAACTGTCTTTGCTGTCCGGCTTTAAGTCCAGCGGCAATCCGACGAAGGAATATCCACCATTCCACCCTATTCTGCTGAACCTTTTCAAAACCGAGCCCTGTCAGATAGACCTTCCAGAGCTTTCGCACCCGCTCTTCATCAAAAGCATCTCCGAATCCCGGACGCATGCAGAATCCGGTCAGGTTAAGCCATCGGGATTCGTGGGCCGCCGAGTCAGAACGGGAAGGCGCAAGCTCAATGAGCTGATCCACCAGTTGGCGTAAAAATGACAGAGGCCAATTCCCCTTCTTCTGCCCTACCAGCGTTTCAAGGGTTTTGACAATTTTTTTCAGGCCCTCCTCACCGGCATCGCCTCTAAAAACAGCCGCAACCTCATTGCATGCCCGTTGAATTAAAGCATCGTCATAGACTTCTGTTTCAGCTGCGCCGGGATCAACCTCTGAATTTCTTAACTGAAACTGCAGTTTCCATTGATGGTCGCTGACGGAAGAACGACAAAACATGGAAAGGCTTCCCATCTCAGTATATTCTGCGCCAATGGTAACCGGGATCTGTTTTTTCTCCCCCCCCTTTCCAAACTTGATGACCGTCTGAATTGGGGAAAGTGGGGTCAGGGTTTTATCCACATTGACAATACCGCCAGCAACATCCCCGGACCGAAAACTGGAACTAAACACATCAAAGCTTACCGGCTGATTGGCTCTCACCTCAAATTGAAGCTCAGACAAATTAATTGCTGAACCTTCATCCAGCCCGCGTTCAACGATGCAAACCGCTTTATTTTCCTGGACCGGCCCGGCTGAAATACCCAGATAATAACTCCTCGGGCTGCCGCTGCCCACCCGGACACCGATTCCCTGTTTAACCAAACCGTAGTAGGAGGCACCGACCCCGACAGCGAGTTCCGGACGGTTATTTTCCAAGACCACTGGTTTGGCTGCATCCGTGGTTTTAAACCATCTCCGGATCGCTTCTTTGATCCTGGACTGAACCAGGGCCGGTTTCAAGGTGCCGCCGTTAAAAAGAATGAAATCCGGCATGGGCTGCTCTTTGCCCAAGGCATTTTTAACTGTTTCCCTGTGCTGTTCAAGAAACCTTATGATATGCTTGGTGACAGATGGTTCTTTTTCAAAGGGAAGTCCAAAATCTGCAATTTCCTTTCCAGCTTCTGCTTTTGAAAATTCATCCGTAAGTACATCACCAAAAAAGTTTCCCCGTAAAACGGCTTCCACATCCCCCCTTGTAATATCGGCAGCCAGGGTGCCGGCAATCAGCGCCCTGCCCTCTCCTTTCAATGTGATCCGCACAGATTCCTCACCGAGGTCGAGTATCTTTTCTTTTGCCTCACGGCACCTGTGGCAAAGGGTTTTCCACTTGTCGGAACTTAGCGATGTTCTGGATTTAAACTTGCCCTCGACTATTTTGGCAAGGACCAAGTCGATATTGTCCCCCCCAAGTATCAGATGATCACCGACGGCAAGGCGTTCGAACCGCGGAGATCCACCGGTCTCTTTCAAAGAAATCAAACTGAAATCCGTGGTGCCGCCGCCCACATCACAGACAAGAATAAGGTCATCTGCCCCCACATGGGTTTGCCAGTCCTGTTCATGGCGGATCAACCAGCTGTAAAAAGCGGCCAGCGGCTCTTCCAGCAGCGTTACGGACTGTCCAAAACCGGCAAGAGCGACCGCTTCCATGGTCAAGTCACGGGCTTCTTCGTTAAAAGAGGCTGGCACCGTAATGACCACAAATTGATTCTCCAGGAACTTATCTTCATCTTTTACATAATAATTCCAGGCACTGCGGATATGCAGCAGGTATTCGGCTGTCGCCGTCACCGGAGAGACCTTTTCAACCCCGTCGGATCCCCAGGGAAGAATCTTAGCCCTTCGGTCCGCCAGGGGATTACACAGCCAGCTTTTGGCAGAGGAAACCAGCCTGGACGGAATTTTAGAACCATGATCCCGCGCAAAACTGCCTGCAAACAGATCCTCCCTTTTTTTCCAGGGGTGTCTCAGCACCTCTTTTGAAATATCATATTCACCGGGGATATATAAAAAGGAAGGCAGGACCGGAATCTTGGTAAACTCGCCATGGCCTGTCAACTGAGGCACGTTAAAGACCTTAACCACCTTGTCCTTGTCCGGTGCGGCCTTTGTTTCTTCAATGGTCTTTTTCAACGCCGCCACATCCACATAGGAGACGGCCGAATTAGTGGTCCCCAGATCAATGCCGATTACATATTGCTTATCCTGAAAATCCAAAATAGCTCTAAGCCTCATTCTATTGTTGAATCTCTATTTCCGCAGGCGTCATAATGCCAGGATCCTGAATATCCGATAATTTGGGCATATCCTTTTTACCGGCCTTCCATCCCGGATGTTTGATAATGCCCTGAAAAGGGGGCTGTCCTGACACGTTTCCCACCAAATTAATGGCATCAATGTCAAACCCTTCCTCTATGGTGATGGAATCTCCTTCCTCTCCGTCAACCACCGGCCTGAGATCAATATATTTTTTAATGGCTTTTTTGCAGTCCTCCTGGATACTTCTCACAGCAGCACCGATCTGCTCGTCCTCATAGAGGCTGAGATCCTCATCAAAGAAATCCAGCAGTCGTCCTTCCCTCTGAAGGACGGACAGGGTATGAAGAAACAGCCGACGTTTCCTCTCCTGCTCAATTTTATGATCAATGAAACCTTTTTTACCAGGCCTTTCTGTCCGGCTTGCTTCAAATTCATCAGCCGCAGCTTTGAGGGAGGGAGAAATCGAGAACGAGAGTACCAGCCACCCCACCATGCCAAATACCCCCCCCACCCCAATAATGCAAGGGACGGCCCAAATATAGTAATTAGAAAAAACCAGCTTTACCATTTCTATCGCGCCAGGGACGGACTGATTCAGCATTGCCAGCCCATCCTCTGAGGAAAATAGCCTTAAGAACCAATCCATCCCATAATAGCCGCCAGCAGAGATAGCCGCCCCCAACAACAGCATCCACAAAACAATAACATTGAAAGACTTTTTCCTGTAAACTTTTATAATATCCAACTTAGTTTTCTCCTGGTTTCACCTAAATAAAAAAAGCCATGCCGCATCCAGCAGCATGGCCATCAATTATAATACAGAATATGATCAGATCAAGTCAAACCTCCCCTACTTCAGGAAGGTGAGCCAGAATCGGGAACTTTTTGCGACTCGATGCTGATCAGGTGACAACAATTTTGTCTTTATTCACCTCAAACACTTTAGCCCCAACGCCTTTAACATTCATTATATCTTCGGGCTTTTCAAAAGGGTGCGCCGTTCTGTATTCAATAATACGTTCTGCAATTTTTTCACCTACATATTTCAACGTCATAAGCTCTTCCTTGCTGGCCGTATTGATATTCACCGTTCCGGTGTCGGCCATGGCCGGGACCATGATACATGCCATGAATACGCCAATCAAAAGGATCGAGATGGTTCGTTTAAAGTTTTTCATCTGATTTCCTCCTAAATTTTGAAATTTAAAAAAATTCCTGATCACCGTTAGCGAACGCGACATGAAATCTCATTTTGGGGTTGTCATTGCAAAAAAAGGAATCAGAATATTAATCTCAAAATCCAGAAGTTATACGATAAAATGATCAAGATATAGGCACTATAAAAAAGAAAACCTAAAAAATCAATATTTATTTCAATTCGAGGACAGCTGCAAGATTGTGCCTTTCACCCTGGAGCATCCAGATTTCCCCCAAGCAGCTCGCCCATAAACCTCACCCAATCTTAATTTTGGAGAGCGGTCAAAAATTTTTGGAAATATAAAGATGACAACGGCTCTATTGGATCGGCTTACCCATAATTGTGACATCATCGAAACAGGCAATGAGAGTTGGAGATTGAAAAGCAGAAACTGATATTTTTTAACTTATACAACATTTCACTTATTGTTCCAGTTGGATACTGTAGATGTGTCTTGGGTACTCAGAAGACATTATAATGCCAACCCATATACTTTGTGACAGGTTTCAAATCCACTCTGTTACTCTTTGATCTTCTGTTGTAGTAACCACACTCGATCTTTGGATAGAAAAATCGGCAAGGCCTATATACTCTGCAACACCCCTTTGCTTTGCCGCAGTCAATAAAAATCTTTACATCGCACTTCCCGGCTGGGAAACAGAAGCAGGTGACAATACCTGTTCGCACATTGTTCTGTCTGAGGAACTCAACCGGAATCTGCCATATAGCTCATTCCCTAAATTCAATGCGGCCGATATTCCATAATCATATCCATCATAACCTCTCTGATGCCTTTTCCATCCCGATTTTGTGCCTTCTCTTTTAACCTGGCAAGCTTTCCGTTCAACACCTCCATGTTGACACAATTGGTATTTAAAACCATAATTTTCTTGTGACCAGTAGGCACTACATCTTCTTTATCTGTCATTAACTCTTCATACAACTTCTCCCCCGGCCGCAACCCCGTGTATTCAATCTTAATATCAACATCAGGTTCAAACCCTGAAAAACGGATTAAATCCCGTGCCATATTATCTATTTTCACAGGCTCACCCATCTCAAGAAGAAAGGTCTCACCGCCATTGCCCATAGCCCCTGCCTGAAGAATCAACTGGCAGGCTTCAGGTATGAGCATAAAAAACCGGACCATATCCGGATGTGTTACCGTAACCGGCCCCCCTTCTTTAATCTGCCTTTTGAACAGGGGAATCACACTCCCGACACTTCCTATCACATTCCCAAACCTCACAGTCATAAATGAAGTTTCACAACCACTACTACAGCTTATTTCTTGAACCAGTAATTCAGAAATCCTTTTGCTTGTGCCCATGACGTTTGTCGGATTAACAGCTTTATCCGTGGATACAAAAACAAATTTATCACACCTAAAGGTCTTTGCGACCTCAATAAGATTTTTAGTACCGATTACGTTATTTTCCACAGCCTTCCAAGGATGCTCTTCCAGCATAGGAACATGTTTATATGCAGCAGCATGAAACACTATATCCGGTCGTGCTGCCTCAAAAACATTTTCGAGTTCTTCCTTCTGCTGAATATCACCTAAAACAGGCATCACTTCAATATTTTCAAAGTTTTTTCTAACCTCAAGATCGATTTCATAGAGCGGGCTTTCCGCTCTTTCAAAAAGTATTATTGCACCCGGTTGATACCTGCAAATCTGCCGACAAAGTCCTTTTCCTATGGAACCACCGGCCCCGGTAACAAGGATTCGTTTACCACCAAGATATTTTCCTATCTCCTTTTTATTTAATTCGACGGGTTCCCTGCCTAACAGATCCCTGTATTCAACATTCCGAATTGACGTAATATCAATTTTCCCATTTATTAACTCCCCAATATTTGGAATTGTCTTAAAATTCACATCTGCCTTTTTACACATATCTATAATTGACCGCATTCGATCTGAACTTAAACTGGGAATAGCAATTATCACATCTTTTGCCCCAGTTGTATTAACAACTTTTTCAAGAGTATTAATCACACTCAGAACAGGGACTCCATGAATTTTTCTTCCAATTTTAGACTTATCATCATCTAAAAAACCTAAAACATCAGATTCTACAGAGGGATTTTCTTTGAACTCTCTACAGACTTTTTGCCCGTAATCCCCAGCCCCAATAATGATAGCGCCGCTTTCATGTTTACCACTTCTGTTGAAAATTTTTAGCGCAGTTTTTTTTAAATCATCAATGGTAACACGTTTATCAAACTCTTCGAAGCAAAGTCTTACAACAGCCCTCGAACTTGCAATAGTTAAGACTGTAAGACACCAATCGATTACAAAAACTGATCGTGATATTCCATCAAATCTCGTTTTATACAAAACTAAAGCGATTATGGTGAAGGTTGAAATAATGGATGCTTTTGTAATATTAATTAAATCATTGAGACTTGTATATCTCCACATTCCTCTGTATAAATCAAAATAATAAAAGCAAAGAAGTTTGCATCCTATCGCATACGGAAGTATATATAGAAAACTATCAAAAAACCATGTTCCCCTTACAAAATCAAAACGTATCAAATGCGACAGATAAAAAGATGCAGCTAACAGAAGCATATCTATAGCCAGAACTACGAATAAATTTCTATATACTCTAATTCTCACTTATTCTAACCCAAACACGCTATTTGTTATTGCATGTTAAAATAATATCCACAATTCGATCCATATCAGAACAAGACATAGCGGATCCAGATGGTAAACATAATCCACGATTAAATAAATCTTCACTTATTTCGCCACCGTAGACCTTTGTTGAACATGCTTTACTCCCATTGTTGGACTGAAACACAGGTTGTAAATGCATTGGCTTCCATATCGGCCGAGCCTCTATATTGTTTTTTTCAAATGCGTTTAGGATATCATTATTTGTGCTACCAAATTTTTCGGGAGAAATTACAACCGCTGACAACCAGCGATTACATCTACCATACTCTGCCTCAGGCATAAACTCAATGCCAGGAACATCCTTTAACGATTTTTCATAATAGTTAAAGATTGCCCGCCTTTGCCTTACACGCTCATCCAATACTTTAAGTTGACCTCTTCCAATCCCTGCAAGCACATTGCTCATTCTATAATTATACCCTATTTCAGCATGTTCGTAATAAGGGAAAGGCTCTTTAGCTTGTTGAGACAAAAACCGTGCTCGTTCAATGAGTCGACTATCATCAGAAGCAAGCATCCCTCCACCTGAAGTAGTTATAATCTTATTTCCGTTGAAAGAAAAGACTGCGGCCTTAGCTCCTTTCCCCGCATGGACCTCAACATCTTGTTCCTCAGAATGCTGTAATCTATTGCTTTTATATTTAGCCCCGACGGATTCAGCCGCATCAACAATAACCGGAATATCGTATGGCTTGCACAGGCTAAATATTGTTTCATAATCGGCGCATTGTCCATATAAATCAGTGGGAATAACAGCCTTTGGCAACCGTCCTTTTCTTTCTCCGTCTTCTAATGCTCTCTTTAACAATTCGGGATTCATATTCCATGTCTTTCTGTCACAATCCAGAAAAACCAGATCGGCGCCTAAGAAAACAACAGGGGTCACACTTCCTATAAAAGTTAAGGATGATGCAATAACTTCGTCCCCAGGCCCCACACCAAGCTCCCGAAGAGCAATATGCATTGCCGCCGTTCCACTAGATAATGCAACGCAATACTTTATCCCAGTATATTCTGAGAATTCCCTCTCAAAAGCATCAACTTGAGGCCCAAGCGGTGCAATATAGTTGCTATCAAAGGCGTCTTCAACAAATTGTCTTTCAAAACCGCTCAAATGCGGTGGTGAAAGAAATATCCGTTTTTCACTCATTAGACCTCTTTACGGTTCGGGCAGGGACACCTACCACTAGAGTATTAGCAGGAACGTCTGCAGTCACAAGGCTAAATGCCCCCACGATTGCATTTTCGCCAATGGTCACCCCTGGCATAATTACGCTGTGAGTTCCTACTTTGCAGTTCTTCTTTAAGATTATCAACCCTGATTTATTATCAATTGTTGAAATAGAATATATTGAACAATGGGATCCAATTTGAACAAAATCCTCTATATGTACCCCGAACTTTGCATTAATATATGAAAATGCCCCTATATCAGTTTTATACCCCAATTTAAAATTGTCTATATTTTGGACAATCCAATTATATTTGGTCGGTTTTCCTTCCTCAACTTTTGGATATTGCCAATCACTGAATCGATCTACCAATGCCACACCTCATTACCGGCTTGAATTACTCGGGATTAAATTCACTCACTGTCGCCATGCCTTCTGCGCTAATACCCTCTCGTTTAATCACCTTTTTAAGTGTTATAAGCAATATTTTCAAGTCCAACCCAAAAGACTGGTTGTCTACATACCATACATCCAACTTGAACTTTTCTTCCCAGGTCAATGCATTACGCCCATTGACTTGTGCCCACCCAGTTATACCTGGCATCACCTCATGCCTCCGAGCCTGTTCGGTGGAATACCTCTCAATGTATTTCATAAGTAACGGACGCGGGCCGACGAGACTCATATTACCCTTCAAAACATTTATCAATTCCGGTAATTCATCTATTGATGCGGCTCTTAGAAACAGTCCCAGTTTCGTCATGCGCTTTTCATCACTTAATAGACTCCCTTCCGCATCTCGCTCATCTGTCATCGTTCTAAATTTATAGATTAAAAAGGGCTTCGCATTCAAACCTGGGCGTTTCTGTTTAAATAATACTGGAGAGCCAATTGATACCTTCACAAGAAATGAAACTGCCAATAACAACGGAAACAAGCCCACTAACGCGATAGTGGACAGAGCAATATCCAATATTCGCTTAGCTGTTGAATATATCATTTTTTAGTGTCTTCTATAAATCTGACGAATTGATGGGCCAAGATCCGTCTGTTAAATCTACTTAAAGCCAACTTTCTGCTGTTAATTCCCATCAACATCCTTTTTTCAGGATTCTCAGCCAACTCAACCAAGGCATCCGCGAACGCATCTGGATCTCCAGGAGGAACCGCTACACCACATTGATGCTTCGTAATGATATCTTTCAACCAACCTGGGTAGTTATTGAGAACAGGCAAACCGCTTGCAATATAATCAAAAAATTTATTCGGGGAAGTACCATAGTAAAAGGCAGGTACATCATCAAGAATCATCATTCCGACATCGGCCTGTTGCAGCACCTTAGCCAAATGATATTTGGGTATTGGATCAATAAATATACAATTGTCCAACTCTTCTTCTAATGCCCTGTTTTTCAACACAGACTTAAGCTTCCCGTCACCTATGAATATTATACTAATGTCCCTCCTGGCCCTTTTTTTCAATACGGCAGCAGCATCTAAGACCGCATCCAATCCATTTGCAATACCGTGGGCTCCCGTGAAAACGCATTTCAACTGAGTATCAAGGATGCCATATGATTTAAGTTTCGTACCCATGGTCCTTTCATTCTGGGGTTGAAACAACTCCACATCGGAACCGTTTGGGATCATGCCGATTTTTTTTCCCCCCCCCGCCCCTTTCTTCATGCCATCTCGAATTCCCGGTGAAAGTGAGATGCCCGCATCCATCGCAGCGTAAGTTGCCTGTTCCAAAAACTTCAGAGCAAACAAAATAAAAGGATTTGTCACAACTTTCATTGCCTTTGGTAAGTCAGGCCACAAATCTCTTACTTCGAAAACGAATCTTGTTGATGGTTTCAACAGCTTTATTGCAATCCCTGGGATGCCCGCAGTTAATGGCGTTGAGGTCGCAAATAAAATATCATACTTTTCTGATAGAGCAATTCGAATACTTTTTAATGCAAAAGAAATGAAAATCACGCTTCTTTTCCAAAGGTCGTCGTAATTGGAGTATTTTAAATCAATTTCTATTACATCTATACCTTCGACAACACCTCTTTTAATTCCATCAACGGGTTTGCAACGGATTCCTGTTTCAGACATAAACCCTGCCCCACAGACCATCGTCACACTGTGCCCCTTTTTGATGAGCATTTTGGCCATTTCATAGGAGCGTGTTCCTGTTGCTCCTTTTGGGGTAGAAAAATGTTGGTGAAAATACAAAACTTTCAAATTTTTATTCCATAAACTCAATATCTGTAATTATGCGTGAAACGTTTTTACAGACCTTAACTGTTAATACTCGAAGTTCTTCTTTTTCAAGGTAATGACGGGATTCCCACCCTTTTTCTATGCTAATCTCAATAGGAGCCCTGTTTGAGGTGATGCAGAAGCGCATACCATTTCCTTCACACCGGTTTCCATCTAAATTCCATTTTCCAGGTAGCATACGCCATCTTAGCGTTGCATTCCTTTCAAATCCCTCTATATCATCTACCACCCTCAAACGTTGTCTATACACCTCAACCGCCCTTCGATGAAAACATCCTTTATAGTCTTGATAAGAACCAATCCACTGTTTGCTATCATCATTTATTATTAAGTCAGAAATATTTCTCATCCGGAGCCAATTGCCGAATAGAAAATGACCAATTCTAGGCATTTGATCCCTATCATCGAATTGTACGGTGTTATGTGAGGCTGTTCCAGAAAAGTATCGATACAAATCGCTGTCCGTATTATAGCTATAGGTACCACCGTCTCTTAGAACATTTACACCATTGTGCCATATATCTAAATGCAAACAATCAGCATGGCTAGGCCGGAATTTAAATTGTGCATAACGTATGAACGCTTTTGTCCTTCCAGAGTTTAAAAGAACGTAACCGCCGCCGTTCAAAATACAATCTTCCTGATCACTATAATCTGAAATTTGATACTCCGGTAGATTCAGACAAGTTTGAACAAAACGCATTCCCTGTAACAGTGGGTACTTATTTCGACGGTTGAATAGTATAGAGGCGACTGCTACAGTTGGACGATAATCTCTATATACACAACCGAACAAGTCGTATAAAAAGGCCCCATCGTTAGGCCCAATGTTCGGAGCATCACCCGTCACATCATCCACAAACCTTGACAACCAATTAGCCGCAGCTTTGCAACGAGAACGATACAGACTGCTGAATGGAGGCATATTAAACCACAACCGAAAACATTCCACCAAGGACAATGTACTCAATAAAAGGCGATGGTAATTCAACGAATGCTGGGAAAAACTACCATCTTGAGCAACCAGTTTCGGCACTAAGCGTTCCAATAATCTCCGCCCCTTACCCATCCATCTACTGGCTTTTTCCATGAGAGCTTCATCTTTGGAAAAAGATAGCAACCAGGCACCACCAACAAATAGTGCAGCAGCTTCCGATGTAGCATGATTGTTGTTCTGGGACAGTGCATATCTAATAGTCATTAGTATCCTGTCACAATGACACTCAATGAGACAAACCAAACCCGGGACAAATTTATTATCGCTGGACAATAGCTTTCCGGTCAACAATAGAGTCAAGGTACGAATAGCTGTTTCCTGGCCACATTTCCAGTTCGGTCCCATATTGATTGGATTTTTATCCACCCAATCAACCAACCAGGCATTTATAGTTTCTACATAAACAGGGTTACCGGTTAAACGATATGCCTGCGCGAGTGGAAGCATCCATTGAAATCTGGAACATTCCCATATATTTTTGATATCACCATCTTTAAACTCATCTATTTTTGACCAATGTACTTCTGCATTTTGGTCATTTCCAGAGAAAGGGTCATGCAACCAATCCGGCGGATTCCCTGCCTTTACAGGCCATCTGGAATAATAATCCAATTGTCCGTTTAAGATTTGATTTGAGCGTTGTATGATTCTTTCTTCCCACTCTCCGTGGTCAAAGTCCTTCAGCACTCCTGATTTAGCCTCAAAAAAGAATTTGATACCCGTTGGAATCTCTTTTAGAGGCCCAAATCTTTTGTAAAGGCCCAAAGAGCATCCAAGACGGTAACCCAGCAAATTCAATATAGACCACAGGCCTAAATCTTTTATTGTACATAGGGAATTGAATAATTTTTTAGCTAATATCCGCTCTCTACCCATTTTCTCTTTTTCAGGGATTCAGTGGCAACCGTATTATCCGTTTCATTCTTAGTCCAATATAGAAAGCACCAGGTCAAAGTGCAGAGGTTTTGCCTTCTATACGGCTTAAATGTTACTCAATATTTGTGCTCCCACAACGAGCAAATCGATAGTAACAAATGAGCCGATTTTTAAAAAAATCACATACAATATGGCACTGCCAATACCATATTGTATGGGTTCCCATATACCGATTCATGATTTTAGCCGGAGAGGTAGGCAGGGAGGTAGCCAACCGCATCAGAGCTTTTTTTAAGCAAAAAAACTGTTAAATTAAACGTCCAATATAGAGCCAGAGTGGCCATTTTTCGTTTCAGTTTCATAACTGAATACGCAGTTGCTCAGCAATTTTTATGGTTACCTCCGCAACTTCAAATAGTTCTTGTGATGCAATGGGAGATGTCCCGCCTTTTTCAATAGAATCTATAAACATTTCAGCACATTTATTTTGCCCTTTATCCTGCCGTAATAAATTCATCTTTTTGAAACCAGGCCATCCATAACCTTTTAATTTGCAAAAATTGTCAAGTTGCAGAACACGCCCAGAGGTAAAGACTTCAACGCGTTCTTTGGGAAACTCAGAGGGGCCGTTAGCAAGATAATGGATAGTGCCAAATGAACCATCTTCAAACCCCAAGGTAATAACAGCCTTATCATCTCTTATACGCACCCCACCGGATCGCCCCATGCAACGACTCTGATAGGACACTATTTTGCAATTTGCAAGATTTCGCATCAAATCAATAAAGTGACATGCTTCACCGATAATCCTTCCGCCTCCTACTTTTACATCTTGAGTCCAGTGATTAGAGGGGATCATTCCGGCATTAATCGTTATAATAAAGGACTTAGGCTCATTTACCGAATCAAGCAACTCCATTATTTTTAAAATCTGCGGTGAAAACCTCCTATTAAACCCTACCATCAACCTCGGCGCATTAGGCAAATTGGAGACTCTTTGGTAAACGGATTCTATCTCTTTGAGTTCCTCTAAATTAATAGCCAAAGGCTTTTCAACAAAAACATTTTTTTTGTTTTTTAGGGCATTGCACACAAATGAAGCGTGACTGTTATGCCGGGTTGCAATCACCAAAGTATTTATAGCAGTTTCATTAAAAACGGATTCGGTATCTGTGGTCGTCTCACTAAATCCCATTCTTCTACCGTTTATCACACCACTTGTTCCTTTAGAACTCGCTATAGTGTGCAACTGAGCACCACCTTTTTTAAACGCAGGGATCAAAATTCTGGATGCATAATTCCCAGCCCCCACAAAACCGACAATGGCCTTTAACGGATCATAGTTAACATCGCTATCAAATTGAACGCGTTTATTATGACGAGATTCAGGTACACTATGGTACTGAAGGAGGACACCTAATGCAGGCTTACCTGAAATCAACAACTCATAGGCATCAGGTGCCCGATCAAAATCAAAACGATGAGAAATTAAAGAATTAACTTTTAGTTGCCCATCTGCCATCAGATCAAGTGCGGCTTCAAAGTTTCGCTGTTCTGTCCAGCGGACAAAACCTAAAGGATAATCAGCCCCCTTTTCTTCATAATCTGAATCATAGCGTCCCGGGCCATAGGAGCAAGAAACCTGAAATTTAATCTCTTTTTCATAGAAATCTGAACGATCCAGAGAAAGTCCCGTGACGCCAACCAAAATGATACGCCCTCGCTTGCGACACATTTGAGCAGCTTGTGCCACTGGTTCGTTAGACTTTGTGGCAGCAGTGATAATAACTCCGTCAACCCCTTTGTTACGGCTAAATGAAAGACCTGCCGAGACAGGATCTCCCCCTTTAGAAGGATTGCAAATTTCAGCACCCAGCTTCTTTGCAAGCTCAAGCTTTGAATTGTCATAATCGATAGCCAGCACCCGACAACCATTTGCACGCAGTAATTGCACTGTTAACAGCCCAATCAACCCCACGCCTGTAACCACGAATGATTCCCCCAATGAGGGTGATGCTAAACGTATACCCTGTAAACCAATACTTGCCATAACAGTAAAAACGGCTTGCTCATCGGGCACATTATCAGGTATTTTAGCGCAAAGATTTTTAGGCACACGAACAACATCGGCATGTGGACCATTTGAAACGACACGATCGCCTACACTAAACCCTTCCACACCGTTTCCAACAGCGTTAACTATACCTACATTACAATACCCTAAAGCCAAGGGTTGAGATAACTTTGATTTCACGGCATCAATTGTTGACAGCAATCCATCGGTCTGGACCTTGTCTAAAACCATTTTAACTTTTTCAGGCTGTTGCCTAGCTTTTTCAATTATGTTTGCTTTACCAAAATCAACCAACATGCGCTCAGTACCGGAGGACACAAGGCTTACGCTGGTATCAATTAATAGGTGTCCATCATCTAGTTGAGGCACCGGTGCCTCAACTACTGATGTTTTCCCATTTGATAAGTTTTGCAACACTTGCTTCATTTGTATATACGCCTTCCATCAACAATTTTAATCAAGAAATATTCTGCACCACAATTCTATGCACATCATAGAAAAAATAGGATATGTAGCATCAATCTTACCAGCCTGGTCTAACTCTAATAAATCTTGCACCCCAGTGGGATCAAAAACCCCCCTACGTGTCAATGATTCGTGGGACAATATCTCCTCTACCAAATGTCTCAAATCTGATTTTAACCACCTGCGTAATGGAGCACCAAAACCCGTTTTTGGCCGATAAACAATATTATGTGGCAATAAGGGCTCCATGGCCTTTTTAAAAATCCATTTTCCTTCTCGCCCATGTTGCTTATACCTTACCGGCAACCGACAAGCCAAATCAACCAATTCAGGATCAAGTAGAGGAACCCTTACCTCCACGCCTTTGGCCATACCCATCTTATCTGTATAGTTCAAATTATGATCCGCAAGGAAATGTTTCCCTTCGAGATATAGCATCCGATTTAAATCATGGACCTCCTCATCTAGCCTATTCAGTGACTGAATTAAAGGTGCCGAAAACGGCTCGTGTTTGAGCGTACATTTTGTTTCTTGGGAATAGAGCTTCCATTGCACATCGACATCCAGCCAATGGAAATATCCTGCAAGCCTTTCATGTTTATTAAATCCTGCAAATCTGAACCCCTTGGAGAGTCTCCGTCCCCATGCACGATCTTGTGAGATTCTTTTAGAGCAAATACGGAGTTTATTCTGAACATTTTTGGGTAACCACGACCAGTAACGCTCCTGCAAACAGGCAAAATGCCGTCGGTAGCCGGTAAAAATATCGTCCCCTCCAGCCCCTGACAAAAGAACATTAATCCCTTGTTCCCTTGCCAATTCAGAAATAAACAATACGTTCAACGGAGCGGGATCCGCTTGGGGTTCGTCCAAATGCCATAACATATCAGTCAGTTTCGCAGACATTTCAGGCCCAACATAAACTGTATTTAGCTTTACACCTAAATGCTTTGCGACGTGTTTTGCATAAGGCAAATCTTCCACAAACCCTTCCCGCTGCAAAACATTGTCTTTAAACCCAATGGTAAAACATTCCAGATCTGAACAATGTCGACTTGCCATCGCCACAACAGCACTTGAATCAAGCCCGCCTGATAAAAATGCTCCAACGGGCACATCCGCCACAAGTTGTCGAGCGACACTGGTTTCAACCTGTTTGCGAACCTGCGCGATAGCCTCCTCTTTGTCAATCTCCATTGGTTTGGCATTATACGGCAAGTCATAATACTGCCATTTTGTTATAATTTTTTTATTTTTTACGACCATTGCATAGCCAGGCTCAAGTTTGGCTACTGATCGCAGCATTGTATTAGGGGAGGGGCACCAAAGATAAGTCAAGTAATAGTGGATAGCTTTAATATTAACCGTTCGGTCAAGGCCCTTATACTGCAACAGGCTTTTCATCTCACTTGCAAACAAAAAGCCATGGGATGTAAGTGAATAATATAGCGGTTTTACACCGACATGGTCGCGGGCTAAAAACAACTCCTTTTTTCTTTTATCCCAAATAGCAAATGCAAAAATACCATTTAGTTTTTCAAGCATCTTATGCCCAAAATGCTCGTAGAGTTTTAACAAAACCTCCGTATCACTATTGCTTTTAAAAAAACAGCCATGACCTTCGAGTTCAACTCTGAGATCTTTATAGTTATAGATTTCCCCATTAAAAACAATAACAGTATTGTCATCGACCATTGGCTGGTGACCTTTGGCAGACAAGTCAATAATGCTAAGCCGTCGGTGGGCTAATCCAATGTTTTCATTATCATCGAACCAGGTACCATGATCATCAGGCCCCCTATGGGACTGCACTCGGTTCATCCTATCTAAAAGATCAAATTCAAAGACACCACAAAACCCAGCTATGCCACACATAAACATATACCCTGTCGCCGAAACGAATCTGATTTCAAATTATCCAATCTTAAAACGGCGCCCCCAAGTGCGCAAACAAAAAAAACCAATAGGGAAGCTGTTTGTAAAAAAAGAATCGACTTAAAAAAAATGATTAAGTACAAAACGACCTCAGTTTTTAGTAAGTGAAAAGCATAGCTTTTAAATTAGAATTGTTATTTTCAATTGTGAACTGGATGCTATAATCCTGCGGGAAAAAAGTTTATCGAAACAAACAGAGTGCTTTTTGCTGTCCAAGTGCACACTTTTGTCAACTTTTTGAATAGGAATTAATCGCTTCGACAAACACACTTTCGGGCGACCTTTCTTTTAGGTTCAACTCGCCTGGCTCAGCAATATTTGTAGAACCAACATCCATTATTTGAGGCTCTTTAAAACCACCTGACGCCAAGAGCCTACATAAAGACTCTCCGTCATACATCCATTGATGATTTCTGTCACCTATTATCAAGTATTTTATTTTTTCAATAATTGTTTTGGGGCTCTTTCTAGTTAGGTAGGTACCCTCGATGAATTTGTCGGCATCCCCATGATTCACATATTTTTCTACATGGTATTTAATATTAGGGACAGCAATTCTTATTGTGCCTCCCCTTTTCAGAATGCGACGAGATTCTTTCAAAAAACTTATTACATCTTCCTTTTCCATATGCTCAATCATATGACTACTATAAACCACATCAACGGAATCATTTGCTTCTGGAATTCGTTGTGCGGCATTTGCCCAAAGGATTTTCTCACTCTTGGCAAATGAAATAAATTTCTGTTGAGGCTCTGAGATGAATCCCATTTTCCTTAAGATATATACTAATAAAGGTTTCTTAACCAAACGGACACTCCAGGAATTATCATAATTCTGCCACCCCTTCGTGGGCGTTTGGCCGCAACCTATATTTATTTTAATTCCCATGGTTTTTCCCTCTAATATTTATCATCTTAATTTAATGTCTCGTGTATTAAATGCTATTTCTACATTTAAATATTAAAACGGATGCTGAACCAAAAACGCCCTGAACTCAGGAAACACTGTTGATTGATGAACTAACCTGTTTTGCGTAATCAGTGATAGAATACTCTATAGATTGTGAGATTTCATCTATATTAGGCAATTTTTTATAGGTTAAAATAAGTTTATCCAACACATCTCTAAACTCATCAGAGTTAAGCGGGTCAATCAACTCACCATTTATCCCTGGTACAATAAGATCGTATGCTGCATCATCGTGGATTGAAGCGATGGTGTAGCAGCCACACGAAATAGACTCACTCACAACCCGGCTAAAAGGATCATTGCGGCTGGGAGCAACCACGACATCGGCCTCTGTTAATCTTTTAGCGAGATCCTTTCGGTTCAACCTGCCAAAATCCTTCCCACTGATTTGTTTTTCTGCAATAAGGTTTTGGACAACAGTGGATAAAGTCCCATCCCCCAAAAAGTAGCAATAATACTCATCTATAGAAAAACGTTTTAATTGGTCCATCAATAGATCAAGGCCTTTTATGTTCTCGAACCTGCCGACAAAAGCGAGTATGGGTCTATCAATTTGACTCCTATTCTTTCTATACTCTGGACTTTTAGCATGAAGTCTCATCTGTGATTTAAAAAAATCAATATCCGATACATTGACGCCTCTGAAAATATTTTCTTGCTTCACCCCTAAATCTATCAAATATTCTTGGGCATTCACTCCATATGTCGCAAAAGAATGAACCTGGGACACAAAAATTTTTTTGAGGAATTTATAAATTACATTTGGGTGTTCTGTCGTAGCCTCCCCTGCTCCTGTCCACAGCACCATTGACTTGTTATTCAATATGGCCCAAATCCAAGCCAACCAATTTTCTATGTGCCCGTAACCGCCAATCAACAAAATATCTGGTTGCGTTTTCCTAATAATACTAAAAAAGTGACATAACTCTTTTAGCCCATGTCTCCTAAAGCAGGTCTGATACAATTTGGGAATCAGTCGATGGGATTGTTTTTTAAAAAATGCTGCCTTTTCATTATAGGAAACAATCTCAAACTCAAGATTTTTCTCTAACAACTGCTGAGAGATAAGGTTAAAAATCGAAATTTTGGCATGCTCACTGAGTACCATTTCAGTTATAAACAGGCATTTCTTTGTCTTATTCAATTGTTATGTTCCGTATTTGTTAACTATTTAACATTTTCCTGTTGTTAGTCGCAGTACTTTCCAAGATCTTCACAATTTCATTATCCCAATTAAAACTCAATGCCGTCTTCCGGGCACTCATCAATTTTCTATTTAGAGCCAACTTATCGGGATTGGCAGCCAAGGCAATAATTTTGTTCGCAAGATTTTGACTGTTGCATGATTCAAACAACAACTCTTTGAATGACAGCAACTCTTTATGGGCCGGTATATCTGAGGCCAACACTGGTACTCCAGAACTTACGACTTCCAAGACTACATTTGGGCATGAATCGTATTTACTTGGTATTACGATCAAATCAATTTGATTGAAAAATTGTTTAACATTATCAATCCACCCCAACCTCACAACCACATCATTGAGCCCCATTTTAGTAATATAACTTCCCAACCTTTCAGAATCAGGCCCGGCGCCTCCAATAACAGCCTTAAAATCCAATTTATCTTTTAATATTTCCAAGGCATCAACAAAAACGCCTATACCTTTGCATTCCCACCACAATGGAGCAAGAATGCCTAATCTAAGGGTATGATCCCTTTTGCCCATTGCCGGTAAAGGCCCAATTACATTATTGCCCTCTTTTTTACAATTGGACAGCTTTGGACAGTCATTTGTTAATACACGGATGCTTGAATTAATGTAAGAATGCCTATTTCTTAATATCTGTTTAAGAAAATCAGCTTGCACTACGACTAAGTCGGCATGCCTTAAAACGAATCTTTGAATTATGGGGTAAAACCAAATGGTCGCAAGGCTGGTGACTTTGTCAATAAAAGAGTTCAAGGCAGGATAATTTATTCGATATACACTGACAGTATCCCCCCTAGAGAAAAACACATGGGGAATAGACCTATATTTTAGGTGTGATAAAAAACCAAAGGCATCATATTCACGGACTGTAAAGACAGCATCGACCTCTTGAAGGTCCTTTTTATGTTTGTGAAAACTCATCCAGAGGCGAAGGGTCCACCCTAACGGTCCAAAATGAGGAATACATTTTTTAGATAAAGGAAGAAATTTCATATCTCCTGTTGACTTCATACCAGGAGCAAGCCAGAAAACCTCATGCCCAGCTTCAGAAAGGGCCCTGGCCATTCGTCTTTGCCTATTATAGGCACCCAACCCATCCTCAGACACTGATACAGTAAGAATTTTCATATTTAAACTTTATATAATAATTAGCAGGATAGCGCATGTTCAAACAATTGGACATTATTGACAACAGAGGAGTCATCAGATAGCCGTTTCTTTGCATAGGCCACAGATCCCTCTGAATATTCTTTCCAATGTATTCCGTCCATTTCCATCACGTTCTGGAGAACATCCCTAAACCCATTTGAATCCTCAAGCGGAATATCCCAACCTGCTTTCTTTTTGTTCAAATTTTTCCACGGTGTCCTATCACTTATCAGAACAGGACACCCGGCGGCCAATGATTCCAATATTGCATGACCAAAATTCTCACCTCTTGTAGGAAGCAATAGGAGGTGATGCTCTGAATATATTTTACTTATTTTTTCATGGGCAACCGCACCACGATAATTAACACGAATATTTTGGGGCATGGTTGATATTATTGACTGACACGTCCGCCAGAACCTTTCATCATCCAGTGCCCCGTAAATATTAAATTCGACCATACCCTTAATATACCGTAAAATGTCGAGCGCATAATTAAGGTTTTTAACAGGCGCCAACCGACCAACAAAGACAACTTTGAGATCCCCCTTCTTTTTGAAATGAAGACCATTCCTAACGCTATTATCTACTGCTGAAGTCATACTTAGATTGGGAGCCACAATAACAGGGGTCTTTGCTCCTAATACTTTTTTAATATCCTTTTGCTCGAAAATCGAAGAAGCCTGCCATAATATCCGTGGATCTGAATGGAGGCCAAGCCACTTAATAAACAAAATGTAATATTTTTTTTTCCAGTATTTTAGTCCTAACGCACTGGGGGCCAACTCCCCCCTGGGAGCGATAACAATTGGTCTCCGCGGGATAAAGCCGAATTTCCATAGTACCAATGGACCCAATGAAAAAAATGGACAAAAAAAAGTATTCAGATACAATAAATCCCATTCTGTGTTGTTCATGAGTGAGCAAAGGTTTCCCAATAGCAATTTCCGTGGTGTTGCGTAGTTTATTTTCAGATTGCCAATGTTTAACCATTCATCACAGGAAATATTTGAATATGGATGGCGGTCTTTAAAATCACGGTCCCTTGTAATTATTTTAAATGAAAACTGGTCTAAGCGACCCACTAGGCTGGCCAGAGTACGTATGGGCCCTCCAGCCTTATTTCCGGGCAAATAAAAAGGGGCAAGAATCAAAATCTTTTTTTTCATGACACTACACTATTTCCAGTTTGAAAACTGTATACATGCTTGGCCCAGCCCCGTAGCCCTCTCTCCTGATATCCGGTTTTACCGTTTGAGACAACCCACCTTTCAACGGGTATTGAGAAGCCTGTCTTTCTTCTTTCTAAAAACTTCTTTGGCAGCTTTTGTTTAGCCGTATAAGCAAATTCCTTTTTACCGGGCAGAAAGCCATTGGCCCGGCACTCTATAATTTTCTTAAAAAAAACGGTATCTACCAAGGGAACTCTGATCTCCACAGAATGGGCCATACCTGCCCAGTCGGCATCTCTTAAAAGCTGATTCCGCATATACCAACTTATTTCCAAAGCTGCTATTGAGCTCCACCCCATAGGCAGGTCCGAGGTAGTCTCTTGCAGATTCGGCAAAAGCTGTAGGGCTTTAAACCCATCTTCGACAAAAGACGGTTCAAATATGTCAAATAACTCCCAAGGCATAAACAACCCTCTGTGAACAAAATATGCCCCCCCCAACGTATCACCAAATTCAATTAACCCTGAATATTTAGGCGGCAGGTGTTTTTTTAAGACTTTAGAAGAACAAAAACTTCCGAACCTTTTTAACCCCGGTATTTTGTAAATCGAATTAAAAAAATTTCTACATGCTGGTATCTGAGAGTAGGTTGAGTAGCCGCCAAGCACTTCATCTCCACCAAGTCCTGAAATGGCAACCTTTAAGCCGGCCTTCGCAGCATATTTACTTACGAAATAAACATTCACACCGTCTATCGTAGGCTGATCCATTGCATGAAGCAGGGAATCTATGTCGCCACGAAATTCATTTTCAGAAGGACAAAAGGTGTGGTGATCAGTCCTGAATACCTCTGCAAGCTCTGCAGCAAGCGGCCCTTCGTCTTTTTCGCTGCCTTTAAACTCCTGAAAACTAAGTGTTAGAGTTTTAATTTGATCTCTATAATTCCCTTCAGAGGCCAAAGCCAATAGTACGGCAGAATCAATACCCGCCGATAAAAAAAGCCCAACCGGGACATCAGACACCAAATGGTGATTCACAGTATCAATACAAGCTTTGCGGAAATAGTCAGCAGGACCACTGGAAAATTTTTTCTTATCTCCCCATGGGTTAGAAGAAAGAATCGTGTTTTTCAAATCATGATACTGCCTGATTTCGCATCCTTTTTCTTCTGTTGCAACAAGTAGACAACCCGCCGGAAGAGCTTTGATGGATTTATATAATGTGTAAGGCTCAGGAACACTACCAAGCACAAAGAAACCGATATGGCCTGCTGGCTCAGGATCGCGGGGCACCTCAGGATCTTGAAGTAAAGCCTTTACCTGGGAAGCAAAAACGACTCTACCTCGATCGTTGGAATAATAAAGCGGCTTTATGCCAAAAGGGTCACGTCCAATCACCAGTCGCTTTGCATTGTCATCCCAAATTGCGAATGCAAACATTCCGCGAAGATAATGGACCATGTCCAGTCCATAGCAGTCATAGAGGCAAAGCAGCACTTCTGTGTCACTATTCGTTCGAAAGGTGTATCCTTTTTGGGAAAGTGTATCTCTCAGGCTTTTATAATTATATATTTCGCCGTTAAAAACAATATGGATGTTCCCATTTGCACCGGCCATGGGCTGGGCTGCCGATTCAGTGGGGTCAATGATTGCCAACCGGCGATGAACCAGGCCGACTCTATTATTTTCGCAAAACCAGCACCCGGATCCATCTGGGCCTCTTTTTTTCATATAGTCCGACATTGCCAATACAACTTCCTGAGAAACAGGAATAGCGTCAGGACTGTAACTATAACTTCCAGCGATACCACACATAATTCAATAACGATCTAAAATTGGAAATAGATAAACTCGTTAACCTTTGTAAGACTAAGAAGTGCCAAAGCAAATAGACTTCCGCCCATTATACCCCATTGCCAGTTCAACTCCAGTCTAACAAAAGGGAACAAAAGTGGCCGGTCAAGTTTCATCGTTTTACCTCCGAGGGGCGGTACAAGAGTCTGTGCAATAGCCAATGAATTCGGCATTAAAAAACATATAAAAAAGGAGGTAAGAATCCATGTTACCTCGGAAACACCAAGAAAAAGAGGGGCTTTGTCAAAGAGCACACCACCTTCCCTCATAACAGGTCCTAACCACCTAAAACTATAAAAATAGTAGTCAGGTAAATGGGCTCCGTTAAAACCCGCCATACCCTGAAATATTTTCATGGCTGAGGACATATCATGCGCCCGAAAAATCACAAAAGAAATAACAACGCATACAAACGTCAGTCCAATGCCAGCCAACCTTCCTGCATCAAAGTGCGAGGATCCAAACTTTGAAGAAGGCTTTCTAATGAAATGGTGCCATGTGTGATTAATCACTAAATAGCTGCCGTGGAGAACACCAAAGCAAATATACTTCCATGCAGCACCATGCCAAACACCGGCAATCAAGAATGCCCAAAATGTGGCTATCATAGCTTTAGAAAAGCTTATTCTCGGAAACAATTTTAAAAAAGGCGTGTACAAGTATGTCGTAATAAATTTAGATAATGTAATATGCCATCTCTGCCAAAATTGAATGATATTTTGAGATTTAAAAGGACTGTTAAAATTCACTGGCAGGACGATACCAAACAATAGCCCTAAACCTATGGCCATATCTGAATACCCCGAAAAATCAAAGTACAATTGAAACGAATACGCAAAGGCACCACCCCAAGCTTCAAAAAGACTAATAATTTCATTTCCCATACGTGCGGCTTCAAAAACCGTATCTGCATATATCGATATCGAGTCTGCAAGGATTGATTTTTTAAATAAGCCCATAGTAAAAATCATAATCCCGACAAAAAAATACCGAAGATTGATATCTTTATTAACCACAGCTTTAATCTGGGGAAGCATTTCATTAATGTGAACAATAGGGCCAGCTAAAAGTTGGGGAAAAAAACAAACAAAAAGACAGTATTCATGGAAATCCGGTAATTCAATCAACCCTTCGTATGAATCAACCAGGTATGCAATCTGCTGAATGGTGAAAAAACTGATAGCCAATGGGAGGGCTAATTCCAGGTAGTCGATATTTAGACCCAAAATGCGGTTAATGTTCCCAATTGCAAAGTCTGAATACTTATAATACCCAAGCAAAACGAGGTTAAAAATAATACCAATTAAAAAACAGATTTTTGATTGCTTTGCCTTCTCTTTTTGGAAGCTAATATAATATGATAGAATATAATTTATAATAATAGATGATATGATTATAAAAATATATTCAGCTTTCCACCAAGAATAAAAAAACAATGAGGCTGCAATTAACCAGTATATCTTTGCTGAAACATAATACTTGTTAATAAAAAGATAGACCAATAACGTAATAGGAAGAAAGCCCAATATAAAGGGTAGTGAATTGAACAACATGATTATGAACTAATACCTTTAAAAACTAATCAGCGTATTTGCTTAAATAAAGCTCTTTAAGAGCCAGACTTGAAATCTTTCCAGAATTGTTCAATGGAAATTCTTTCACGATCTCCAAATGGTAGGGTTGTTGGTGGGTTGGTAATATCGCCTCAATCGCTTCTCTAAGCATCGATAAAGCCCCCTGTGGTGAGAGTATAACAAATGTGACGAGCAGGTTCTCTTTTATTTCATGAGGTATAGCAACCGTCACACAAGATTTAACAAAATCTATCTTTTGAATGTAAGAATCAACATCAAGCAAATTGACTCTGTGACCAGCGGTTTTAATGGTGTCATCTATTCGCCCCACCATGTATAAAAAACTATTTTCATCTCTAAAAACCAAATCGCCAGTCCTGTAAAACATAGAACCATCAATTTCCACCAGAGCTTTATTGGTTAATGACGACCGATTGACATATCCAGCCATTAATTGATTGCCCCCCACAAGCATTTCACCCTTCTCATATGGAGTTGTTTCAAGTCCTTCTTCATTAATCAACTTGATGTGGGTATTAAGAATGGGTTTACCGATTGAAACCGTAGAATGGCGTATATCCTCAGAGTTGTCCTTAACCAACTCCTTAACTACGCAATATATGGTCGCCTCTGTAGGGCCATAACAATTGTATAAATTCGCGTCGGGGAAATGATGCACCATCTGTTCATAGAGCTTAACAGGAAATCTTGAGCCGGCTATGAGAATATTGTTTAGATTGGACAAATCTGCTTTCTCAAAGATACCTTGCTGTAGAATCATCATTAAATTGTTCGGAACGGTTGCAAGGGTTGTTATTTCATATTTATCCAACTCTCCTAAAAGAACAAAAATGTTATCTGTAAAATTGGATAGTACAAAATTAACGTTCTTTAGAATCAATAACCCGACATCAACCAATGACACATCAAATGTATAGTCCGTAGAATTCAGCAAACGATCTTTTTCAGTGATCTGTTCGAAAAAAGAATCAAGCCAAAATAAAAAATTTTCATATGCTTTACGCTGAATTTTCACACCTTTAGGTTCACCGGTTGATCCCGAAGTGAACATTATATAAAGACTCTTTTCCGGAGAAACGGCAAACCCTTCTATATTTTCCGTTGTGGAGATGGGCAAGCAAGAGAAAAAATCATCTTCTAATACGGCAGATAGTCCGCAAATTTCATTAATTTGATTTACACGTTCTTTTGGCCAACTTTTACGCATTGGTACATAAGTCAACCCCAGGTCCATACATGCCAGAATCGTGAGGAGGTATCTGTGATCTTTCTTTAAATATAAACCGACAATATCATCTGTACTGTAGGTTTGAAACAAATATGTCTTGATTCTATTGTACTCAGATAAGAACACGTTTCGGTCAATGGAATTACCCTGCGTATCAACAACCTTGTTGTAGTTAGCGAAAAACGAATGGATTTTTTCTCTAATTAGCATAAGCACCTCTCACATTGGACTATAGAATTGTATACTCTTTGCTAAAACTTGCCACCCTTGTCTATGATCATATCGATTAAGGCAGAAACATTATTCATTTCCTGTAATTCTCCTAAAGCAAATTTTATATCAAACGCCTTTTCTATTTCCAGAATCAAATTTAAGTGGGTTAAAGAATCCCACTTGTAGACATCATCTGAAGTCATCTCGTCTCGGACCTCTAACGCGTTATCACCAAAAATGTCTCTAAATATTGGTGTTAATTTTTGTCTTACTTTTTCTTTCATAATAGACCTCATATTGTATACTTTATCATAATGCATCTACTCTATATGCAAAATGATAAGAGTTCCTCAAGATTACGTATTCACCATCCACCCAACGCTTAAAAGCACTAAATAGCTTACTTTGTTGTAGACACTTCGTTAATACTCCTCAATAATTCAGCATCATGCAAACCTTCTGCCCCTTTTCCATCGGTTTCACGCCATACCTTCACCCGTAAAAAAACCTTACCCATACATTATCAGGACGAAATGAAACTTTGGTCCACCTCTTCGAGCTATCAATACGCACAAGTTCATTCTCACTATTCGCCACCAAAACTCTGACTCCCGTCCCATTTATCGTCATTTTTTTAAATAAACAAAGAACTCATTTCCACTGTTTTCGGCCATCAAAAATTTTTCTTTTTTATAAAAATCTATAGCCCTTATATTAGCACGATGAACATGCAAAGAAATGCTAAGCCTATCATTTACTTTTCCAAATTTTTCAATTAACAGCGAACCGATGCCTTTTCTTTGCCACTCTCGTTTTACACCAACCCTTGAAAGATAGAGGGTTTGAGATGGAACAGGGGGGACCTTTTCTGAATAACTCTTGAGCATTTCTAAAAAATGAGCCTTATCATCCTCCTCAATATAATCTAACATGGCTTTTGATGAAACAGCATATGCAAAAGGTAATTTGTCAGAGAGGATACCGGCTACCACTCCGATAACTTGACCATTATTCATGGCAATAAAAGAGTGCTCAAACTCCGAACCGGGCAGACCAAGAAGAACCTTCACGGCTTTCTGCAATTTTTCTGTTTTCAAAGGCACCATATCATAAAATTCAGGCAAGGCTTTAATGATTAACTCAGTTGCTATGTTCTTTATAGAATCGCTTGTTGTGCTATCGATTTTGGCTATATGAATAGTTTTCTGCATATTCCTGACCTCTTGCAAATTGAGTGACACCTATCTTTTCAAGATAGAGTTTCAAACTCTCGTAGTATTTTTCCCTATATCCAGCAATCGAAACATCTATTCCAAAATCTTTTCGCTCAGCATTAAATCTTTCAGCCACCTTATCATATATCCTTGGGTAATAATGAGCCCCGTCCCACGTGTTGTCTGTGTCATATGTAAAATCTGAAGGAACACTAAAATCATAGACTTCATCAAATATCGTGTTAAGTGAGGCAACCAGGTTTAGGTAATCATCCAAAATTCCAGCCATATAATACCGCCCGACATGCCATATTGATATTGGGTGTACATACGCAAGGGAAGCGGCCTCGGGAAAAAGCTCACGCATTTCCTTGAGCAGTTTAACCCTTTTCGGATCCAATTGTTTGGCGCCCTTGTAGATATAATCCGCCGGCGGATTGTACGTATAGGGCTCCGAGGGAACATAGCCTACAAAATTACTGTCATACACGGTTGACAAAGGACTCAACCCCATAAGGGTCTTAATGGAGAACATCAAAGCATCAAAAGATAAATATGAAGATACCAATCCAGGAGGATTCTGATCTTTTAGAATAAACTCTGGGATGGAGGTTTTATTGGGTTTTGCGAAACTAAAATTCACCTCAACAAATATTTTTTTTGGATTCAACCCTCTTTTCTTTAGATATTTTGCAAACGCTAAAAACTCCTCAATCTGGCCGGCACTAAAGGACAGATTAAAACAATTATAGCCCTTTATCAGATTTGGATTTAGTACAGTTGTGACAGAACTCCCAAATATGATTGCATCAACCTTATCAAGCTTTGTCAGTAACAAGTTTGTTTTTGCAATACGTTCATCAAAGCCATAATTGTGATCTCCAATTTTATTTCCACCACAATACCATAGTGGATCAACAGCCCAATTTAGTAAAAATATTGAACTGAGACAAAAAAACAGGGAAAAAGCCCAAGCATAAAAAAATGATCTTTTTTCTTTCATTATAACAAACGACCCGTAATTAGTTTCTTAAATAAGTGACCGATAAATTGCTATTTGTTCATTATATAGACGTTCAAGTGAAAATTTTTGTTTTAAAATACAAATACTTTTTTGGGCATATTGAGCCCTCAAATATTTATTGCCAAGAAGCTGGCAGATTTTTTGTGATAGTGCATCGGCACTAAAATCCTTTATCAATAGGCCGGAGACTCCATCTACTACAATATCCTGAATACCGCCAACATTCGTAGCGACTACAGGCAATCCTACCTGCATTGCTTCTAAAATGCTGTTAGGTGACCCCTCAGCAATGGAGGTCAATACAAACAGGTCTCCCTGAACTAAAAATTTTTTAACATTCTCCTGCTGCCCATAGAATTGTATATTTTTCTCCAATCCCTTGGTATGGGATTTTCTTTCCAAATCCATACGCTCTGGCCCATCTCCGATTACCCAGCATCTTACATTTGGATATGCTTTAACGACCTTCTCGATAGCATCTATCAGCAGCCCTAAATTCTTTACCGGCCTGCAATTAGCAACACTTATCATTACAGGATTTTCATCGTTTTTAAAACCACATTCAAGATCAATATTTTTGACGACCTCATCAAGGTTTACACCATTTCGAATCAGCTTAACTTTTCCGTTTGAAAAATACTCATTCTCAGTAATGTCCCTAACGGCTGGGGAATTTACTGTAATTATTGTAGAAAAAAAATTTACTATGTACGAAATACCGAGATGACGGATTTTTCTCCATTGGCCGAGTTCTCGGCGTGCCGAAATAAATGGGCACCTGAGTTTCCAGACGCCTGGTAAAACAATAAAAGAAGATATTATCCCGTATGCATGCACAATCTGAACATTTCTTGCAACTATGGCTTTATAGACTTTCCACAATGCTTTCAATCCAATATGGGAAAGATTCAAGCAGACCACCTCGTATCCTTGCTTAGCGAATTTATCCGCCAGCCCAGAATCAAACAAGCAAAAGACGATGCCCTCAACATTTTTCTCTAACCCGTTCAAAAGGTATTGCAAATGCCTTTCAGAGCCTCCCATTCTAGAAAGACTGTGAATCACATAAGCCACTTTGATTCGTTTTTTTTTTGATTTCGTCATTTTAAACAGAAGATTGTTTTAGATTATTTTCACACCATAATTGGAGATTTAACAGAAGCCATATTCGTGTGGCCTCTTTTTCAGGAAATCTACAAAACGCATCTAAATGCCCTTGTACCGCTTTCGGGTTAAGGATACCGTATGTTTCCACACTTCTCTTAGAAAGAAGATCTGAAACCATCTCAAAAAGGTTATCAGCAAGCCACTTTGTCAAAGGGATTGAAAAGCCTTTCTTGGGACGATCATAAAGATTTTGCGGCAGGTATCGACTCAATGCTTTTTTTACAAGTAACTTACCCTGGTCACCAGGACGATTGGCCTTTAACGGTAGATTTGCAGCGAACTCGACAAGCCTCCGGTCAAGCATGGGAACCCTTACCTCAAGCCCTTCTGCCATTGAAGCCCGGTCCACCTTGACCAAAAAATCCCCAGGCAACCATGAAAGCAGACCTAATTTGAAGATATTATGGTACATCTCGTCTCGACTTCCAGGTTTGTCATTGAAAATCCCATCCACAAGGCCAGAATAACTTCCCACTGATGTGCCGATCAAGTTTTTACGCATCACTGGACTAAAAAGGCAATTGTATTTTACTGCTTCAGAAAACTTTCTTTCCAATACGCCTTCAATGATAGTGTTCTCATACCTCTTTCGAAAAATGGTTTTAAAAAAGAGCTTCCTGATACCAAGGGGCGCTCTGAATATATTAGCCAGCCGATCGAACTGTTTATACCATTGATATCCATGAAACAATTCATCTCCCCCATCTCCGGAAAGACATACTTTTAGGTGGGCTCCTGCATACCTTGTCAAAACAATGGATGGTATTGCCGAGGCATCTCCGAATGGCTCATCATACACCGAATAAAGGCTTTGAACCAAATCAACCATGTCATTCCCTTCGACATAATGTTCATGGTGGCTGGTTCCGAGTTGTTTTGCAATCTTTCTAGCAAAAACAGCTTCGTTAAATTCCGGCTCAGAAAAACCAATAGTAAAAGTTTTCAGCTCTGGTCCGTAATGCTTCCTTGCCACAGCTGCTACTAATGAAGAGTCAAGCCCTCCGCTTAGAAAACAACCAACGGATACGTCTGACACCAATTGCTCTTTTACCACTTTGTTAAATAATTCATCAAACCTTTCAGCGGCATCGGCTTCGTTGAAAGCTATGTCCCGCTGATCTTGAGAGAAGGGTACGTTCCAGTGCTTTTCCTTTATGGACCGTCCCGTTTCCGTTGACACGACCAGGGTATGCCCTGGCTCAAGCTTGTGAACATTTGATACAATAGAATGAGGTGCCGGAATATATCTAAGGGACAAATAATCTGCCAGTGCTGCCGAATTAATTTTCCGTTCAACCATTGGAAGGCTAAGAAGTGCCTTCAACTCGGAAGAGAAGGCAAAGGAATTATTTCCCTCAAAATAGTAAAGGGGTTTTATACCAATTGAATCCCTGCTAACGACAATTTGTGAACGCCTTTTATCCCATATGGCAAAGGCAAACATACCGTCAAGGTATTTGGCGGCATGAATCCCCCATTCCTTATAAGCCGCCATAACGACCTCGGTGTCCCCTTCAGAATTGAACAGATATCCTTTGGCTTTTAATAATTGGCGTATCTCTTTGAAATTATAGACCTCTCCATTATAGACAAGCACCAAGTCGTTACTGCGGTCGATAAAAGGCTGATTTGACTTAGACGAAAGGTCCAAGATGGAAAGACGTTCGTGCCCGAATGCAACATTCACCTTGGCCGACTGATCTGATTCGGGATGAAAGAAAAACCCTTCTGCATCCGGCCCCCGATGAGACAATAATAGCCCCATTCGAGCCATCCAGGCCTTTTCAATTCCTTGACCGTCAAACCTCGCGAGTCCAAAAACCCCACACATGACTACTAAAACCGCCCCATATATTGAACACCCATGTAATACCCTATTTTCTGTCTATCATACTTGCTTTTCGCCAGACTCGATAATTTAAAATCCCCCACCATGCAAACGTCAGTATAGCCGTAAACACGATCATTAGAACCAGCTGTTTCAACACTAATCCTACAATTACATACAAGGCCAGGTTGTGGGTATGAGGTGCAATCTGCATTTTTATTTGAGACATTATAGTTTGGTATTTTTTGGCACCCTTCCCTTCAACATTAGCTACAGATTCAGGCGGTACATTTGGCCCTTCAAGAAGACCTCTCAATTGAACGAATTTTTCGTATAAATGGGCATCCCCGCACATTAGAACGCGCACCCAGGCCATCAAAAGAACAACAAGTGGAAACAAAACCCAGAAACTATTCTCATATTCCAATCCCAGTCGGAAACCAACTGCAACATAAAGAATTACAAACCCTATTCGGTCTATCTGATTGTCCAGCCAAGTCCCCCAAAGGGACAAATCATTTTTCATTCTGGCAAGCGTACCATCGGCTGCATCCAATACTGAAAACAAGAAAATCATAAACGAAGCCAACAAATCATAACGATACTCATTAAATTGGATTAGCGAGCCGGCTATGATTATCCATAAAAGGCGGGATGCGGTAAGGTGATTTGGGCGTATCGGGGTTTTTATCAAAACGAGACATAGATAATAACTAACACGACGATAAAATGCCTTTATCCATTGACCATGTTTTTTTTCCATAACTTATTTCCTGATTATATTTCGTTGAACCGTCTGCCTCAATTTAAAGAATAAAGCCTTCATGTTATTTCCGATCAGTAAAATGGTCTCCTGTTTAATGATAAACAATTGATACGGCGATAGTTCAAAATAATATTTTAATAACAATGTGGCCATTACCGCCATAGCAAAATTAGATGTAGAATAAGCCAGAGCCACCCCTGACACACCCTGAGAATGAATAAAAACCAATATTAATAGTAAATTTATCACGAACCCAATTGACCGAATGAATGTCTTGATCAATGGTCTGCCCGTATGTGTAAAGGTTACATTACAGATACGAATATAGGACAGAAACATTGCTCCGGGTAAAAGCACCCAAGTCAAAGGTATAACAGAAGCAAAGGCTTCACCATACATTAAATTTACAAACGGCGTAACAAGAGTGGCACAAGCAGAACCAGTTATGATCATATAGATGGTAGTACTGCTGATTAGTAGTGGTAAGAAGTTTTTTACTTCGCCTTCAGTGCTCATAGATACTTTTGGCATAAAAGAGATTGTAATCTTTCTGATTAGCATGGCGGAATAATTGGCAAAATTCTCGGCAAGCGCATAACAACCGACGACATCAACTGAAAAAAATGAAGTTAAAATGAGCTTCACAACACTTTGGTTGGCTTTTTGAATAACGGCGCCCATATACCCTTTACCACCAAATGAAAAAAGGCTTCTGCATATTTCCCAGTTCGGCAACAGTGCTCTGATACTCAGCCCCCCTTCTATAGATTTTAATAAAAAACCAATGCATGAAGCCGTTGAAAGCATATGGGTCGCGATAGTCAAACAAACCATAGAAAGAATATTCCCGTCAAAGCAATATAACAATATAATGATTAGAATAAAACGAACCGATGCTGGAAAAATTTCAGATAGAATACCATATGCACTCATTCGGTAGGTTCCCTGAACAAGAGACAGCAAATTATTTTGCATTAAAATAAATGGCACGGACAGTAAGGAAATGCAAAGCAAGGATTGATCGACCTTATCATTCAAAACAAATGCCGAAAAAAAATCAATAAACAAGACAGAACCCGAGTAGTAAAGCATTCCGATTGTAAAGCCGAACAGTGCCCCGACGCCTAAAAGAGGCGTCATAGGTATCTTTTTCTTGTTTAGGTGGAAAATTAATGATGGGCCTAAGCCAAAGGAGCCCAAAGATGAGAACAAATTCGGTAAAATAAAAAGTATGACATAGGCCCCGTATTGATTGGGCCCTAATATGCGTACGGCAAGTATGCTGTTCAAGAGACTAATGGCGCTGGCTACCAGGGAAAGCGAAAAAAATTGTGCTGTCTTTTTAAAAAAACTCATTGGTCATTAAAAAATGAGAAAAAGCACTAAGCGTCTATGTTTCACCAAACGTATGTCCTCTTGACGCATCTTGATCACCTATCGAGGCCAGCTTGTTAGCAATAGCAGTCAACATCATTATAATCCCAAAAACAGATAACCGCTTTTCCAAATGCGGGACTAAAGGGCAAACTAAAGCAAAACTAATCACCATGTATTGACACCCGCTCCCAACCCCTCTAATGGACTGATTTTTACCCACCTTTTTTACCATTCTGGCTTTCCGGTAGGTAATAATAAAAAAAATTAAAAAGAACAAAAGACCGATTATACCGATTTCAATTATTTGATTTATAAAAATATTATGAGTATTAAAATCCGCCAAACTGGAAAATCCTTTATTTAAAAAGAGAGGCTTATCCAATTCGGTCGCATGAAATCCTCGCCCCAAAAATCCATCCCGAAATGAAATTAAAAGGCCTTCAGCTATCAATTGTGATCTTCCAGAAAATAGCGAAACTTTCCCCATATTTATAAATTCATATATTCTATCGCCCAAATTAACAGAATATTCAGAATTTAGCACAAACCCGACTGTTAAGGTTCCCGCGAGACTTAGGAACGTTTTCTTTTTACCTAATTTACTAAATAATACAAATAAAAATAATAGGACAGTTAAAATAATGCCGGCTCTTGAATAGCAGATATAACTAATACCCATTGTGAGAGTAAGCAATAAAACTGAAATAAGAAAAAATCTTTTTTGGGCTTTCACATATCCTATCCAAAAGCTGACAAATACAAATATGAATAGTGGATTTTCACTCGTTCCCCCAATCCAATTCCATACGTATCCTCTATCTACCCAATCCTTTGCAAAAGAGTATGATTCCATTATGGAATTTCCAGAAAGAATTCTAAGAGTCATACCATACCAAGCAGTGTATGCTGCGAACAAAATCGTAAAAGCAAAAAACAGCTTTAAAACCACCGGAGTAATACTAAAATCATCATTGCAGTTAAAATTTCGATACGTAATGACATAAACAATAGCCGAGAGAGATGTGGTTATATATATATGTATTAAAAATAAGGCATCTTCAGAGAACATTATTTTTTGTAATTCGACACATGTAAAGAAACCACAGATAAGAATGAATAAAAGGTAAACAACTCCGGAATTATCAATCCATTTATTAATCGGTTCTTTCCTAAAAATATAAATCGTAGAGCCTAACAGCATAAGAATTGTAAATTCGATGATTCTCTGGCTCGAATCTGAAAAATATGGCAAAGGTAAAAAAAATATAAAAGATAAAAGGAGAATTGCAAAACTCTCAAAATGAGCTTTCATTTTTGCCTTATCAGAGGCCTCCAAGGTTTTGCTTTCCTTAATAACATTAAAGGTTTCTTGATATCTGGTTACTTACCCCATAATCAGTATCTATAAATCGAATATCAAACATTGGGCCGATACCTTCGAATTCCCAGTGACACCTGAGATTAAAATCAAGATCAAGCAAATACAAAAAAGCATTCTTACCGATTCTCTCGCCTTTGGAACCATACATAGAACCGCCAAGTAGAATAAATTCATGATTCATGGCAAGGCCTCGAGTAAAATGCTGCGCTGTAAAAACTATTTCTCTATTATTGATCAGCTGGCCTGGCATTGAATCGCAATGGAGAAACAAATCACCGTATATAATTGTATTGTGAGCACAAACTCCAATGTCTGAAACGGTTTCAACCACGTCAAGAGAACGCTTATCCAGTATCAGTAAGCTACTTTTTTTGTTACTATATTGGGTATAATTGTGAGCCACGACATATACTTTATCTCCAGTTGAAAAAACAGAGTTTAGGTGTCCATAGTTTGGAGACTGTTTTCCATTTTTCAACCTACCTAAAGGATAAATGTGTTTTTTGGGCTTTCCTTTATCATCAAAGATTCTGATACAATTGTTAGATGGATCTGTTAGCCATAAGTCTCCATCAATGAAATCGATTTGATGGATATTCCTTGGCAAATTTTGTCGGAAGATTTTCACTTCCGGAATTTTAATTCCATTTAATTTCAGTTGAAGTACCCGTCCTGAGTACTTCAACTTCTGGTAGATGTAGATTTGCTTGTCATTGCCTTTTGTAATCCCGAAAAACTCTCCGGCTAACAATTGCGTGACTGCGCTTTGACCGCATAAATACAATCCCGTACCAGTTGAAAATAAAGCCTCAGGGAATTGACTATATGATTGATTATGGCAAAAAAACTTAACCGCCGAAACCTTTGAAAAATCACGGCGGCTCTGATACATTTCAATGTATTTTTTAAGAATTACTTTTGGATTTCTCATCTATTGAAGTTTCCATAAACTCCGAATCCAGTTACCCTGTTTTCGTCCCGATGGATTATAGTATTTAAAGTTCGGATTATTTGCAACCAATTGAAATATTACAGAAAGATATATAAAACCAGACAAACACTTCAGAACCGCGGCAGAAAAGTTGCGCCATATTCCTTTACTTTTCCTATGAAAATCAATTAAATCTTGATGCAGGCCTTTAACCCAACTATTATTTTGCCGATCTGAGGAGTTCCTCTGAATGGTTTCCGTATCTTCCCCTACGGTTAGAAGACGTTGACTTTTGAAAGCGTATTGCTCCATGAACCGATTAATATTAGTCGGGTTGAAAAAATGAACATGGGAATCCGTTTTATATTGAAAAACGATTCGGTTATGAATCTTCACCTTATTTTCATTGGGAATCTCTATAAAAAGGAACCCATTTTTTGATATAATCTGTTTCAAGCCCTGAATAAAAACAGGCAATTCCAATATATGTTCTAGAACATGCGACAATAAAATGATATCATATCGCTTCTCTGCGACTTTCTTTAGGTCAAATGGAGATACAATGAGGCTCAAGTCAAATTTCTGCATAGCAAAATCTGCCAACTCTTGACGTGGTTCAAATCCGTTTACCCTTGCGCCTTTTATAGCAAAGTTATTTAACAGACAACCAATTCCGGCACCAATTTCCAGAACTCTCAACCCACTCATTGGTCTATCCAAATATTTCTTAATGAATCTAAATTGACTCCGTGCTCTTAGTTTTTGAGATTGACGATAATAAAATGAAACTTTACGTTCCTGTTCTCTATAAAACTTTCTGTAGTGCTGTTCAACATCGAACTCGGATGGCAATGGGGATGTTGTCATAAATTTACATTTTGGACACAGAATTATATATGAACCTGAAAATTCTTGATGCTCACCAATTAATTCCCATGAGGTCCCTCCACAAACAAGGCAAACCTCTTTGATTTCATGACTGTCAATGCCAATTTGTTGTTTTCCCAATATCATATTTTCCTGAAAAATTGGCATAAGATGCCATTCAGCTTAATGCCCTATGGATTTATTCCCGCAATTCCCAATATGCATTTCAGTTATTCAACAGTTGAAACAATACATAACGCTGCTGATTTATTTTCTATACCTTACCTATCTTTTCATACTCATAAATTTGATCGATTCGTACTTGATGTCTTCCCCCTTCATATTCAGCAGTCAACCAGCTATCAACAATCATCTTTGCCAGTTCAGCTCCCACCACTCTGGCTCCCAATGCCAGCACATTGGTATTGTTATGCTCTTTTGAGGCTTTAGCAGAAAAAGGCTCAGAGCATACAACAGAACGAACACCTTCAAATTTATTAGCAGCGATGGACATCCCAACACCAGTTCCGCATATTAAAATTCCCTGATTGCAACTTCCACGTTGAATGGATTTGCATACGTCAGCAGCCACGACAGGATAATCCATCCGTTCAGCAGAAAACGTCCCGAAATCCTTATACGATATACCCTTTTCTGACAAATGGGCTTTAATGGCCTCTTTAAGATCAATAGCTACATGGTCACAACCTATTGCAATAGACATATGAAAAGCACCTAAAATTAATTATTTAGAATTATATTATTGTTATAGCCAATTTCCCCCGCAGCCTTGAGTTCACTGACTTTAGAAGCCCAGTCAGGAGATTGAACGATGACTGAGCAAACGACACAGGCGTTTGCACCTAAAGTCATCACCTCCCTTATCGTGTTCTCATGCATTCCCCCATCAATGACAATTTCCAAATCAGGGGCTTCCTGTCTCAGACGAATAATTTTCTCAGATGTTGACTGGATGTACTTCTGGCCTGAATATCCGGGATTGACTGCCATTAATAAAATTCTGTCAACATCGGGGAGATACTCAGCTATCTTTGATACAGGTGTTTCCGGATTAACACAAAGCCCTGCCTGAAACCCTTTTTTATGTATAGCATCGATAATGTCTGAATGATTATCAACGGATTCAAAATGAAATGTAAAGCTGTCTATGTTCTGCAGTCGATCAAGGTAATGCAAAGGATCATAACTCATTACATGAACGTGTTTGGGCAGATCAGTACGAAACTCACTTATAAATTCAGTGGAAAAAGCCTCAACCGGTACAAACTCTCCATCCATAATATCAAGATGAACCGAATCCACCAATGGCAAAAGTTTTGGAAGACTGTTTTGTAATTTATGTTTTTCAAGACATAAGAGCGAAAATTCAATCATCGTTTTACCTTCATTATGAAAATAAATCCCAAATTGCATCAGGGACCTTTGACCCGATATCAATTTGCCCTATTATATTTTTATTCGAAAACCCTTTGTTATAGCGATGCCGAATCAAAACACAGGACATTCCAGCAGATTCAGCGGCAAGGCATCCAGATGGACTATCTTCAAAAACCAGACATTCTCTTGATGCCACCTCAAGTTTCTCGGCTGCACGCAAAAAAATCTCTGGATCAGGCTTCGGCCTTAACACCTGATTGCCCATTACCAACGCCTGCTGGTGGAAACCCAAACGTTCTATAACGATTTCCACATACCGACCATATGAATTCGTTGCAATGGCAACCGATATTTGATTTTCGATTAATTTTTTAGCCAATGAAACACAATCGTCAATCAAAGGGGCTCTTGCTGCGACGTCCAACAGCAGTTGTCTCCTTGCTTTGATTAATTTTTGTGCATCTCCTTTCAACCCCAATTTATCCAAAATGAGGGACACATTCTTTTCTTCCGAACATCCTATAAACTGGGAGGGCTCCAGAGATACAGATAGCCCGAATTCATTTTCCAGAAGTCTGCTATAAGTTTGAATTCGATCAAGCTCAGAGTCTATCAATACACCATCTAAATCAAAAAGAGCTGCTTTCATGATAACAAAATCATTTCCGCCTTTTTCAAATCTGAAACGGTATTCACCTCTAACAATATCCCCGAATACTCTATAACACGAATATCATGCACCTTTACAGCCTGACGGATAACCCCGTAGTAGTTTTGACACTTGTCTCCATTTTCAATATACTGAAAAATTCTATTCTTTAACCACACCACAGTCCCATGGGACAGTTTTGCAACCCCAACCGCCTTTCCGACAGCACCTTCAAACAATGTGTTACGCATTTCAACAATACGATCACCATTAAGCGCGACCAACTCCATGTTATCGGATAGCTGGATGCTCTTATCCATGACAATAATATTATCCTGGTGGCAATTAATGAGGAGCTGAATTGTCTCCTCATTAACTATAATATCGCAATTAAGATGAATATATGCTTCGCCTTCTATCAGATGGCTAGCAAGCCAAAATGAATATGAACTGTTCGAGTTATCATACTCTGGATTATTCACAAACTTAAAATGACAGTCAGAAAATTTTTGGACGTATTTTTTGATAAGCCCACCATGGTATCCAGTGGCAATAACGATATCTTTAATTCCATTGGCCTTTAGCGAAGTAATCTGATAGTCAATAATCGGTTTACCAGCAACCTTAACCAAGGCCTTAGGAATCTCTTTTGTATAGTCATTTAGTCTGCTACCGAGACCGGCAGCAAGTATAAGCGCTTTCATCTTAACAAACTCACATCAGATAAATTGATTTAGCCAGTCTCAAGTCTTCCAATGCTCTCACTTTTTTAGCTTGCTCAATGAAGGGCCTGAATTCGCAGCGAACCGCCACATTCTTAGATAATGTTTCATATAAAAAAGACAAGACCGACTCTGGGATTTCAGGGTAAATATTAAAAAAATCACCAACAAAATGAAACGGCAGGTAATCCGGCCCAAAATATGAAAAATTCTTCTGGATAATCTCCAATTCTTCACCTTCTGCCATAGCTTCCCTCATTTCCATAAACTCTTGAATATATGGAGGAGAAAAATCAACATAGTGGACCACGTTTTCTTTGTCACAGACAAAATTCTTAGGATGCGGGTCTATGAATAAACCGGATTGAACTGCCAAACTTATTATTTTGGATATCTGTTCTACAACATCATTGTCCCCTTGCATCAAGTCGTCCAAAGAAAAGTTCTGCTGAATATTTGGTCCGTGAAAATGGCATATATATATGAGCCTATCCCCTTCGTTGAAAGACTCCTCCACTACCGGCAAAGGAATTCCCTTCTTCCTCAATTGCTTAATATAACGATCTGTCAGTTGTTTTATTTCGGCCATTTTTTCACTCAGCGCAGTGTTCGGTCGTATGATTTTTTTTATACACGGCGTGCCGTTAATATCAAGCAACTCAAAGGAGGTATTTAAAACACTAAAATTGCCAAATCCCGTATCAGGTCTCATTCAAAAGCCTACTTTCTTAATTTAATAATTCTAAATTTACAACTGCGCCAAAACCCTATACTTCGATAATCTTATCCAGCAATAGCTGATCGATAATTTTTGTAAAGAATCGCCTACTATTATCAATCTGCTCGAGTATTGTGTATCTTTGTTTTTGCCGCCCTCTTTCCCGAGAATCCAACAATCCTGCAATCACTTGCTCTTTTGTCAATCCAATTTTTGCCAAAGATGAAGGAAGGCCCAATCGTTGCATCATTTTTTTAATGCTCAGGTAATCCTGACCTTGGATGTATGACATGATCAGAACGCCCAATGCAACGAGTTCGCCATGAAGAGGAACAGTTGAACACTTTTCTTCAGCACAAAGCGCAAATAAATGCTCAGAGCCAGACGCGGGCGCACTACCAACCCAATCGGTTATGCAGCATAGTACCACCTGCGCCAGATGATACTCCCGTACCCAATTCAAAAACGGCTCAGACAAGTCAACAGTTTCAAGCCACAGTATTACACGCGCTGTTAAATCTTCAACAAAATAGTTCCGCTGTCTATTATACTGCGAAATCGAAAGCTTCCAGTCATATACGGCGGTATAAAATGCCATAATATCGCCTAACCCGGTCCGGATCAAACGAAAATTACTTTCCGCAAGCTTATCAAATACCCCCAAATCAAGCAGAGCAAGATGGGGCGGAGAACCATCTATCGTTAACTTATAACCCAGCTGCTTGATTGCTGGAAGCGCGTGGATTTTAGGAGAAGCATACACATGAGTTGCTAAACTAGTGGGAAACGAAATTGTCTGTCTCTCGGTTTTTAGTCCAATAAACTTTTGGATATCAATTGTTCTTCCGCCCCCGACCCCTACGATATAATCAATTTGACTGTTATCTAATATTGAATCAATAACATTCTCCAGAATTTCTCCGTTAAACTCGTCATCAAGATTAAGTGTCATATTTGCAGAATAGAGAGAACTTTTGCTTAACCCGTGCTCAATAAACTCAAATGGTGTTTTTTCTGTCACCAATAGGGATTTTCTTGAAATAACCGGCCAGACATATTCGATCAATCTGTGTCCAGCAGAAACAAAGGGTGCGATTTGATAGGCTAAAAGTTCCTTTGGCAAAAGCTTCTCAGACAGATCAAAGCTTTCTGAGCTGAATGGGGTATTAAATGTATCATTGTACGCCTTTTGATATTGGCCATCCCATGCCGAATCACTTTTTTTCCCTCTGCCGTTTTTTTCTTTTAAAAGATATGATTCTAAATCATATAAGTGGTTCTGTTTACTTGATTTCTCTCTCATCCTAAACTTTCTTTTTTAGGGTTGTCCACTTCACGTTCTTTCAAGCTAAACCTTTTTTTAATTTTAGGGTATATTTTACTGGTTTAGTTTGCTCCACCTTCTCTTTATTTCAATTGATAGCAATAGTATTGCTGATATAAAAAAACCGGCCCAAAATCCCCAAAAGGCATATTTAATAATGCTTGGTGCAACAGGTCTGGTTGATACAAATATGTCACCGTCAGTAACAAACGCCCTCAGTTTTGATTCACTAATTTCCAAATCCTTCAAAAGAGTGGTTTGCTTCTTGATTTCACCAGAGAATTCATGCCAATCATTAAATAAATAAATGTGGTTTTCTATTAATTGCAGTTCTTGCTCAAGCATTTGAACTAAGCTGTTCAGCATTTCTACCCTTTGACTTTGCAAAAAAATACTGGGTTGGTTTTTGCCGTGGATAATTTCAGACAGTTTGATCTCTTTTTGCAAAACCACTATCTCTTTTTTTAAGCCCGCTGTTTTCTTTCTGACCAAATCGGAGACAGCAGACCGTTCTCTGACAAGATTAGATATCAGCTTCTGCTCAATGGTGTAGCTATTCAAAAAATCAACAAATCGCTTCAGTGTATTTTTAATATCTTTTTGATCCGTTCCTACGATAGAAATGTGAATTTTTGAATCAAACGAATTCCGGCTCGGCATGGAATATTTTACAAATATACTTTTACCCTGAAAAGAACCAATCCCCAATGAGCCAAGGTGAACCATTTTTAAGCGACTATCAAATGGAATCTGATTTTCACCTGAGAACTTCTGTAAAAAGGCAACACTTTGAACATTCCTTTTGACATCAACAAATATTGCGTTGGCGGAATTGTAACTAAAACCAATATAACTTAGCAGTCCCTCTATTTCAGGTGAATCAATGGTTTCTAATTTAGGGGGACATAGAGTCACACTGGCTTGATAGTATTTATCCAAAAAAAGAGAATACAGAATTGATGTCAGGCAGAATAAAAATGAAAAAATACCAACCACAAGTATTTTTTTTAAAACAATTTGGCAACAATACCAATTTGCACTATCCACCTTATTCATGTTGTCCTCAAAAATGATTTATTGTTGGATTAGTTTAATTTCTTCATACAATTAAACAACAAAAAAGCCCTCAATTTATCAATTACGCAGAGTAAAAACACTAAATAAAAGCTATACCATTGCACGGCATCACATCTTTTTGAGCCAAGAAGAAGTCGACCTTATAGTTTCGCTTTACTAAAACTTTAAACCTTGGTCTTAAAATTATTAGTGAATCAAAATGATAAAATCCTAAGAATGTGCAAATCATGCAAAGGTCTCTTTCTGGACATAGCTCCGCCCTTTCGGCGACAGGCTTCACCGACAATGTAAAAGGACATCTTTAGTTAGCCTATTGGCTAAAATCAATAAAACCCTTTGATTTCACAAGCAATTCCGGATTATTACAGAAGTCAGCATCTATATCCTCCCCCAGTTCTAAAAGAATTTTGATTTCCTTTTTAATATCTTCATATTCTTTGAGTTTGTGTTTCAAACAATGGAGGATCAAATGTGTTAATTCTTTTAGTCCGATTGGTGTAATGTGATAAAGATATGCATTTTTATGTGAAGTGTTTTTGAACTGCTCGATCCGGATAAGTCCAGTTTGAACGATTGCTGATATACAATAGTTGATTTTCCCGAGACTAACTCCAATCATTTTGCTCATCTCTCTCTGGGTTAGACTTGGATTGTCCTTTAAAAGTGAAAGCAATTTTAATTTAATTTCATCGTCCAACGAAGCGTTCATGAAACTGTCTTATAGGTTAAAAACAATCCAAGGTCAATGCTTTTCATGTGTTCATGTTCCTATATGCAAAAAATACAACAGAATTAATTAATTGATTTCAAAAAAGTACAGGGTGTCACAAAAGCAACACCCTTCAATCAAAACGCCCTTAAGCGATTGATGGATCAGCTACTGAAAACCACAGTCACTTGAGCCCGTCTCTGAAAGGATTTATTTTGTGAAGGAACCTTTGCGGCAAACCGGTATTCACCGGTGGTGCCGATTTTGAAGATAGCCGGTTTCAGACCGTACCTGACCATCTCATGAACGATGTTTGCGGCGCGGGAGGCACCCAGTTCAAAGTTGGAGGGATATCTTTTGGTGTTGATGGGGTCCGGGTCCGCAAAGCCATTGACGTATATTTTTACATCATAGGGTTTAAGGAAACGGGCCAATTTTTTTAAAAAGCGTTTATATTCTTTGGCCAAGGCGGCGCTGCCTGACGAAAACAGGATGGGCAGGGTGTTATTTATTTTGGCACAACCACCATCGGCGTTAAGCACTTCAACCCAATCTTCGAGGCCGGCTTTTTTTACAGCCATTTCAATGTCTGAAATTTTGCCCTGGGCCATGGAGACGTCGGGGACCTTTACGGGTATGGGGGTGGATTTTATGGGTGCGGACATTGCGGTTGTTTTTTTTGTACCCGCTTTTTTCATGGTTGCCTGAAAAGCGCTTTCATAGCCGGCAATTATTTCGTCCAGGCGTTCCTTTTCATTTTTGAGACGGGCCAATTTTTTCTCTTTGGAAACCACCGAGGATTTAAGTGCCCTAGGGGCTTTCCGGCCGGAATCCGAGATACGGTTGATTTTCAGGACCAGCCAGTCCAAATCCTTTTGGGTATCCTGAATCTGCTTATTCAAGACATTGGCCTGGGTCTGATACTCTCCGATGATGGCCTCAAGCTCGACAGCGTTGTAGGCGCCGGTGTTTAATTTTTTGTTATCATAATAGCCGTTTGCGTTGGCTGTGCAAAAAATAAGGATGGCGACTGCCGGGAGGGTGGCAGACAACATCCGGGCCATTGATCGTAGCTTTAAAGAAAAGGCATCCATTTTTTCCCCTTCACATCTGCGGTGGCCGAGAGATAACGGCCTGGTTGAAAACTTTAGCGATCAGGATCTTCCGGCGGTAATCGGATTGCCGCCAGAAACAACCGGCTTGACATTGTCACCTATACCCACAGGCCACCAGATCATGCCTTCTTTGGCAAAATTAATGCGCAGCCGTAGCCTTGCCTTGGTGATGCCGTAGTCTCCCTGGGTGACTTCCATAATTTCCGTGCCCCGGAGCCAGGACTGGGTGTGAATCTGGATGGCGTCGTGATTAATCGTGCCCCGGCCCGCCTTCATAAAGGCGTCTACATAAACGCCGCGGACCTTTTCCACCAGTTGACGGTAACCGTCTGCCACGGCGGCCCGTTCGGCCATGAGGACGGCTTCCCCCTTGGTCAGGGCATTTTCAGGTTCCAGGCCCTTTCCCGTCACATAGAAGGTCACAATTTTGTGGTTGTCCGCGCTGCCGGCTGCCGAGTCAAGGACACCGCCCGGAGAACTGGCAACTGACCTGCTGCCGAGATTACAGCCATAGAAAAATAACATCATGAGTCCTGCCGATACAACCAATAATTTTTTCATTTTTCTTCCCCGTAAGTTACAATTGTTTCGGAATTTAAACCCCTTGCTTAAGCATTGATTCAAAACCGATATTCATGATAAAACCAAATCGTCAAAAAATGCCGCAAACTTTAGCTCTTCTGTGTTTTTTGATGCCGGTTTTATTCCAAACCATATAAAAATATGGTTAACATAATATGATGACTTACAAATTCTATGCCTTGCCAATTAAAAATCATTTATAAAGGGGTCCTGTTGTCGGCCCTGTGTGTCGCCGCTGTGTTCAACCCATTGAATGCCAAGGGGCATCAAGGCATTGCCACCTACTATATCCGGTATGACGAACACTCTTTTAAACACCAAATCACGGGCGGACGATTGACCATGATCCCGGCAGAAAGGGATTACAGGGCGGAAAATTTTTCACGGATAAGGGTGGCTGGAAAAATCACGGCCGATAATCGGGAATCAAACCACACACTTGAAAATATGGCCAAAAAAAATGCCTTCATCAAAATATTAGAACTGAACGGCTTGAAATCCGTCACCACAAAAGGCCTTGATACCACCATCACCTATGAAGCCCTGGTGCTTTCTCCCATTGACCTGCAGATCGGTCCATACGAGCGCAATATTGGCGGATACGCCTATACGGCCCAAATTAATTTTGCGCCCATGGCATTCCCTGACCAATGGAATGATTTAAGATTAAAATTCAAAATCAAAGAAATCTTTAATGACTTTATCCTGTTGTTCAAATAGAGTTTTCCAACTGATTATATTCTTATTGCTCCTCTGCGCTCCAGGCATCTCTGAAGGCCGGCAGGCGGGTTATCTTCTGGCCGATGCCCAGGGGAAAATTTTGTATGCCGAAAATGAAGACCAGCTGTTTATCCCTGCATCCATAACCAAAATCCTTACCTCCCTTGCGGCACTGGAAACCCTGGGGCGGGATTACAGGTTTGAAACATGGATAGGGTATGCCCCGGAAATGAGGAATTTATATATCAAAGGGTTTGGCGACCCCTTATTGATTTCTGAACAGATTCAAAAAATGGCTCATGAACTGGTTAGGCAAAACGGATTCCGTACCCTCAACAACATCATTCTGGATCATAGTTTTTTCAGCCAAAATATAGTGATTCCCGGGACCGGAGAATCCAACAATCCATACGATGCGACCACCGGGGCCTTATGCGCCAATTTCAATACGCTTTATTTCAAATGGGACAAGAGTCAGAAAACATATGTCAGCGCCGAACCGCAAACGCCTCTGCCTTCCATTTTCCAGGCGGAAATCGGCAAATCAGGATTAAACCAGGGAAGGATTTTGCTGGCGCTACCCCATCGCCGCCTATACCCTGGCCTGCTGGCCAAAACCTTCCTGAAAAATGAAGGGGTTATGGTAAGAGGAGAAATCAATGAGGGGACGTTCCCGCCCAAAGATGTGGTCCGGCTTAATTTTAAATCCGGATTCACCTTGGCGGAAGCGGTGGAAAAACTGCTGCGGTTTTCCAACAATTTCATGGCCAACCAAATTATGCTGAGTATGGGGGCGATCCAATGCGGCGCACCTGCAACCCTTGAAAAAGGCGTGGATCACCTCAACAGCTTCTCAAAAAACCGACTCGGACTAAAGGGGTATAAGCTGGCCGAAGGTTCGGGATTGTCACGCAGGAACCGGTTTACCCCCCGGCAGATGCTTAAAATCCTCATGGCATTTATGCCATACCATCGGTTGATGCGGACCCAAGGAAACGAATTCTACAAAACAGGAACCTTATCCGATGTGAAAACAAGGGCCGGGTATTTTAGGGGAAAAGATGAGCGCCTCTACCCCTTTGTCATCATGGTAAACCACTCTAACAAGGGGTATTCCAGCATCCGCAGGTTGCTGAAAGAGAAGGTGGCCACCCTTTCGTCAGCCACCTGATCTCATTATTTTTCCCGGGGATGCTCGATATAGGCGTAGGCGCTGTGGTTGTGAATGGATTCAAAATTTTCAGCGCTCACTGAAAACCAGGTGATGTTATCGTCTTCAAGGAGTTCCTTGGCCACGTCCCTGGCGATATCTTCCACAAACTTGGGATTATTGTACGCTTTTTCCGTAACGAATTTTTCGTCAGCCCGCTTCAATACTGAAAAAATATCGCATGAAGCCGATTCTTCCACCAGATTGACCATATCTTCAATCCAGATGAACTTATGGAACCGGGTGCATACCAGCACCTCTCCCCGCTGGTTATGGGCCCCGTATTCGGAAATTTCCTTGGAGCATGGACAGACTGAGGTGACCGGCACAGCCACCTTTAAAACGATGTCTGTCTTTTTACCTGAATTCGCAGAGCCCACAATGGTGCACTCATAGTCCATCAAGCCTCTGGAACCGGTACTGGGGGAGGTTTTTTCAATAAAATAGGGAAAAGAAATTTCAATGTGCGAGGACTTTGCGCCCAGGGTGGTCTTCATGTCCTCTAAAATGCTGGTCAGGGACTCCAGGGAAATCTGGCTTCTGAACACATGAAGCAATTCAACAAACCGGCTCATATGGGTGCCCTTGCACTGGTGGGGCAGGTCAACATACATACTGATCTCGGCCACGGTGGACTGGGAGCCCTGGTTTTTGTCCCGTACGGTCACCGGGTATTTCAACCCCTTGATTCCCACTTTGTCGATGGGAATATTCCGGAAATCCGGCTGGTTCTGGATATCAATCATGGGTGCGTCTCTAAAAGATAATCCCGGGAAACGTTTCCCATTGCCCGGAATATATTTCCTTTTATGTGTTTGTTGTGCCTGTACATGCCTTCCAGCATCTTGCGAACCTCTTCCCTTTTGGTCCGGCCTGCGCTGGGGCAGGGATTGTCAAACCCGGGCATGCCCATTAATCGTGACAACCTTCGCAAATCATCGGCCTCAACATATGACAGCGGCCGGATGATATCAAGAGCTCCGTTAAAAAAAGATTGCCTGGGTTTCATGGTGCCGATCTTTCCGGCATAAAAAATATTGATAAACAGGGTTTCGATGAGGTCATCCTTATTATGGCCAAGGGCGACTTTCTTGCATCCATGGTCCCGGGCCAGCTCAAAAAGCCGTTTGCGCCTCAGGCGACTGCACAGGAAGCATGGATTTTCACGATTTTTGCCCGAGTGGGCCTGGAGACCGTAATCTGTATATTCGATACGGAGTCCCGGGTAGAGGTCCCGGGAAACGGTGTCCGTATAGGTCTGGAGAGCCGGTGCAAATGATCCCTCAAATCCGGGATCAATATGCACCGGTATGATATCAAATGATACGGGTGCTTTTTTTTTCAGGGAAGCTAAAAGGTGTAAAAGGGAGAGGCTGTCTTTTCCGCCGGAGACACCGACCAAAATACGGTCGCCGTTTTCAATCATCTGCCAGTCATGAACAGCCTTGCCCAGGCTGTGATTCAGTTTTTTGTCCAGCCTCTTTCCCAAATCACCCTATTCGTCTTCAGTGTCGGTATTTTTTTTGGCAACGATTCGGTTGGCCGCAATCTCCCGGAGCACGGTGACGACATCTTCGTTTTTTGAAGATTTTACCAAAAGATCAGCGCCTTCACGGACCTGGCGAATCCGTTTGGCAGCCAGATGAACAAGACTGAACCGGTTATCCACGTTTTTCAAACAATCTTCTATGGTTACGCGAGCCACAGCAACATCCTCCAGTTACAATATATCAATAATTTCATAAACCCGTTTTCCGCCCGGAGCCTGGACAATAGCCTCCTCACCCGGCTCTTTGCCGATGAGGGATGCGCCCAGGGGAGAGGATACGGAAATTTTGCCCTGCTTGATGTCGGCTTCGTCCGCACCAACGATCATGTATTCCACCTCTTCCTCGGAATCCAGGTTTTCCACCAGCACCCGGCTGGCAAACCGGACCACATCCTTGGGTACGGTATCCGGGTCAATGATCTTGGCATTGGCCACCTTGTAAGACAACTCTCCTATCCGTCCTTCAAGAAAAGACTGCCGCTCTTTGGCCGCATGGTATTCGGCGTTCTCGGACAGATCACCATGGGCACGGGCAACCTCAATGGCCTTAATATTCTCAGGCCGCTCAACGGTTTTCAGTCTTTCCAGTTCTTTTTTCAAGGCGCCATAGCCCTGCTTTGTAATAGGTATCTGCTCCAAAACTTAAGTTTTACTCCGTTTAATAAAATATCTTGTTCTTGAATAAAGGGGGTTCCAATCACCTGAACCATAAGCCTGATATAATACCAAACTTTACCCTAATGTGTCAAGATACTGATTTTTGTGAAAAATGAATCTCCGCATCGGATTTCCGAAGATAAACGGGAACCAGGCAATTTTCTTCTGCAGTGAAAAAACCCGGGTTCCCCAGCGCAGGGCCGGCCATGGCCGCTGCACTGACAGCATCCATATGCATGGGGGATATCCAGGCACTGCTTCCTGCCCGTTCTTTAATGAGTTCGGCATAGGCCTTAGAGCCGGATCCGGCAAACAAGGCCGCCTCACCCGCGGCATCAATCGCCTCATCCGGGGGACAGACCCGCTCTTGGGACTTTTCAACCAGCCGCCCCCTCTCAAACCGGTACAGGGCCGTATAGACCTCCTGCCGTTTTGCATCCATCATCACACAGACAGGCGCCGATGCCGGGTAAAACCGCCAGGCAATGCCGTCAAGGCTGGACACCCCGGCGCAGGGTTTTGACACAGCAGCGGCCAGCCCCTTAATGACACTGATCCCGATGCGCAGCCCGGTGAAACTTCCCGGCCCCCTGGCGGCAATAAATCCGTCGATATCGGAAATGTCAAGCCCGGCCCGGTCCTTAACCATTTGTTCCACCATGGCCATGAGACGTTTGGAGTGGCTTTTTGCCCCGGTCCAGAAGGACTCGCAAATCAACTCCCGCCCCTGGAACAGGGCCATGCTTGCCCCCTGCTCTGCCGTACTCAGGGAAAAGAGGCGCATGCTATTTATTTGCCCTCTTCTTGGATTTTGATTTGGCAACTTTTTTTCCTGAGGCATCGCCTTCCAGGGCAATTTCAAGCACCTCTCTCACATCCTTGACGCAGGTGAACTTGAGCTTGGCCTTGACCGCTTTGGGAATATCATGGAGATCTTTCCGGTTCTTCTCAGGAATGATCACCTCTTTGATCCCTGCGCGAAGCGCCCCAAGAGCCTTTTCTTTGAGTCCTCCGATGGGCAGCACCCTTCCCCGCAGGGAAATCTCTCCGGTCATGCCGACCTTGTTGTTGACCTTGATGCCGGTGAAGGCGGAAACTAGGGCAGTTGCCATGGCGATGCCCGCCGACGGTCCGTCTTTAGGAATGGCGCCTGCAGGCACATGAATATGAATATCATGGGTGTCAAAAGCGTCTTTATCAATCCCCAGGCGCTCCTGATTGGCCTTAATATAGGTCAATGCAGCCCGGGCAGACTCCTGCATCACCTCTCCGATCTGCCCGGTGAGCTGCAGTTCGCCCTTGCCCGGAAACAATGAGGTTTCAATATACAGATGCTCGCCACCAACCTCTGTCCAGGCCAGACCTGTTGCCAGGCCCACCTGGCTTTCCTCCTGGTCCAGTTCGTTGATATACTGGGGGGGCCCCAGATATTTTGCCAGATTATTTTTGGTAATGCCAAACCGGCCTTTTTTGCCTTCGGCAATCTGGCGTGCAATTTTTCTGCATATTTTATCCAGCCGGCGCTCAAGTCCGCGCAGCCCAGCTTCCAGTGTATACTCGGAAACAATGGACTCCATGGCATTGGGGCTGATATGGATTGAGCGTCGGATCAGGCCGTTGTCCTTGAGTTTTCTGGGGAAAAGATGCCGTTTGGCAATCGCCACCTTTTCCTGGCGGGTGTAGCCGGAAATATAAATGACCTCCATCCTGTCCAACAGCGCGGAAGGAATGGTATCCGCCATATTGGCCGTCAGGATAAAAAGCACATTTGACAGGTCAAAGGGCATGTTCAGGTAGTGATCGGAAAACTCAGAATTCTGCTCCGGATCCAGGGCTTCCAGGAGTGCGGACGAGGGATCGCCTCTAAAATCACTGCCCAGCTTATCAATTTCATCCAGCATGAACACCGGATTGGCGGTGCCGCATTGGCGGAGCCCCTGCAAAATCCGGCCAGGCATGGCGCCGATATAGGTCCGCCGATGGCCACGGATCTCTGCTTCATCCCGGATACCGCCCAAAGAAACCCTGTGGAACTTACGCTTCATGGACTTGGCAATGGCCTGGCCCAGGGAAGTCTTCCCCACACCCGGAGGGCCGACAAAACAGATAATCTGCCCCTTTTTCTTGGGATTGAGCTTCCGGACACTCAGATATTCCAAAATCCGTTCTTTGGCTTTATCCAGGCCATAATGGTTCTGGTCAAGTACCTCTTTGGCCTTCTTTATGTCCAGAAAATCCTTAGTAACCTTGCTCCAGGGCAGTTCCACAATGCAGTCCAGATAAGTCCTGACTACGGATGCCTCTGAAGAATCAAAATGCATCTGTTCCAGGCGTTTTACCTGCTTTAAGGCTTCTTTCTCACATTCTTCCGGCATCTTGCATTTTTTAATTTTGGCCTTAAACTCGGCCAACTCCGCCAGCTTGTCGTCGCTTTCCCCCAGCTCCCTGTGGATGGCCTTGACCTGCTCGCGCAGATAATAGTCCCGCTGGTTCTTGGAGATTTCATCTTTGACATGGGTCTGGATTTTAGCCTGCACTGTGGACAGATCCAATTCCCTGGCCAACAGGTCATTGACCTGGACCAAGCGGGCCACCGTGTCCGTAATTTCCAAAAGCGACTGGGCGTCACCCACCTTGAGATTCAGGTTTGACGCCACCAGGTCGGCCAGTTTGCCGGGAGAATCAATATGGGAGAGCAGATCCCCAACATCACCCGCGAACTCACCCTTGAGCGCCAGCAGCTTTTCACTGTTCTCCTTGACATTGCGCATGAGCGCTTCGATTTCAATATCGATTTCTTCGGGCTCAACATCTTCAAGCACCTCGACCATGACCTTGAAAAACGAACGCTTCTGAACGTATTCTACAATTTTTGCCTTGGCGATCCCCTGAACAAGCGCCTTTATTCTGCCGTCGGGCAGTTTGATCATTTTCTGGACACGGCCGATGGTCCCGATATCATAGACATCATCAGCGCCCGGTTTTTCAACGTCGGAATCCTTTTGGGCGGATAGGAAAACATACCGGTCATATTCCACGCATTCTTCTACGGCTTTGATGGACTTTTCCCGTCCGACAAACAGGGGAAGCAGCATATCCGTAAACACGACCACGTCCCTGACCGGCATCATGGGGAGGGTTTTGGGAATTTCTTCTATATTGCCTTCTTTTTCTATAATCTCAATAAGATCATCAATATCTGCTTCTGCCATTTATACTCCTTAATAAATAAAACAAGATCAGCGGGGATGTTGAGCGTTTTCCCGCTGATCTTCCCAACTTCTGCTGATCTTCCCAACTTCTGGGTCAATACTCCGGATTAATTTGACTCTAAGAATAAAACAGTTTTTTTTTTTTACAATATGCTTGAAAAAATATTTTTAAACCCAGTATAGTCGGATAATTTTTTATGTTTTGGTAAATCCACAATGAAAAGGTCAGCCCATGGTTCAATATCCGATAGTTATCCCTGCATTCATTTTCATTCTAGGCGCCTGCATCGGCAGCTTTCTCAACGTCGTCATTTTCAGGCTGCCGGCCGGTGAATCCATTGTAAGCCCGCCAAGCCACTGCCCAAAGTGCGAAAACGCCCTTCCGTTCTATCTGAACATCCCCATACTAAGCTACGCCCTGCTCCGGGGGAAATGCCATTTCTGCAGCACCCCTATTTCACTGCGCTATCCTGCAGTGGAACTGCTCACAGGCATCGTCTGCCTGCTACTATTTCATAAATTCGGCCTCACCCTGGAAACCGCCTTCTGGATCATATTTGCATCCACTCTGATTGCGGTATCGTTCATAGACATTGACCACCAGATCATTCCGGACGTTATTTCCATTCCCGGAATTTTTATTTTTGCCTCTTCTGTTTATTTTGTCCCCGGCATGAACTTTTACCAGACCGCACTTGGCATTCTGGCCGGAGGCGGAATCCTTTACGCGGTGGCTTACGGTTATTATTTCTTAAAAGGGATTTCCGGAATGGGGGGCGGAGATATCAAACTGCTCGCCATGATCGGCGCGGCCACCGGACTGCCGGGCATACTGTTCACCCTGTTTGCAGGGTCCCTTTTGGGCACTGCCGGCGGAATCATTTCAATGGTTATGGAAAGAAAAAGGGATTTTAAGCTGAAAATCCCTTTTGGCCCCTTTTTATCAGCAGGTGCATTGATTTACGTACTCTGGGGGGAACAATTGATACGGTGGTATATAACCCTTCTTGCCCACTGATTTTTTTAAGTTCCCATCAGGTACCGGCGTAGCAGACCTCCACAACCACCTTGCCTTTGGTGGTTCGGAAGGGGACACTGACTACATGGTTGGCAGCTTTATTATGGGGGACATCCTGCCCCCTGCCATGAAGCACCTCCACCAATTTCACTTTAATCTTTTTATCAAGTTCGGCAATCTTTGTGGTGACGTGGCCGGCCACCATATTGGAAATTTCCCCCACGGCATCTGTGATCTCCTCATTGATCTCGGTCATTTCCTCCCCGAACATGGCGGAAACGATGCCTAGAATACTTTTTTCCGAGAAGGAAATCGCGGCAGTCCCCTCAAGGTCCCCAGAAATCTCCAAGAACCCCGTTATATCACCATTTGCAACACCGTCAGGCTTTAAAAAAGGGGGTTCAGGCTTTACTTTTACGAAAGCGGTGGTGTCAAGTATGTGCAAAGTCCCTTCAATGAAAGGATTGACAAGCGTTACGTCCATTTTTACCTCCTGTTTGAAATAATTCTATGTTGTTTAAAAAAAACTGGCAATGAAATTTTGAAAAAAACGCAATAAATACTTGACACGCCCTTCTCAACGACGTAACGTACGCAAAAGCTGATTTAAATTTATTCAACTTTAGGAATAAAGATTAATATCACACAGATAATTCCTAAAACTTAAAAAAAGGAGTGATACGATGAACAAAGGCGATTTAATCAACAAGGTTTCAGACGTTCTGAACAGCAAGAAAGAAGCCCAGGCTGCAGTAGACTGCATGATTGAAGCGATCACGGAGGCACTTGCCAACAACGATTCTGTAACTCTCGTCGGCTTTGGCACATTTAAAACAGCAGAAAGAAAAGCCAGAAAGGGCAGAAATCCCCAGACCGGTAAAGAAATCGAAATCCCTGCCAGAAATGTACCCAAATTCGTTCCGGGCAAAGCCCTTAAAGACGCCGTAAAATAACTTTACTCGTATTTAAGTGAAATTTTCTTCAGGCAGTATTGACGCGGTCAATACTGCCTGAGTCGATTTATGGGCATGGCATTCAACGCAGAAAAAATCTTTCTACCGTCAGTAGGTGTGGATCTGGTATTCAATATGGATACCGACACGCCTATCTCAAGGGCGTCCATTATCTACGATGCCGACTATAAGAACAAAACCATCACCATTGCACAACCCAATCCGGCTCTGACCCCAAACACTGCCTTTGACCAACTCCACCTGACAACCATTGTCCACACCGGGCAACGCAGGACCAGAATAGGGATAAACTGCCTGCCGGTAAAGTTTATTGAGAACTACCCTTTGGCCAACCGGACAACCACCCGGGCGCTGATTCTCCAGTATACCCTGCCCGCCTCTGAAACTAATATCCGGTCCGCATTCAGACTCGCAGTCAGCACCAGCCATACGGTAAAGGGAAAACTGCTTTACAACCAGAAGGATTTCTTCACCGTCAAAGATTTCAGGGTAAAAGACATCTCTTTTACGGGGCTTGGCATCGTGGTTCCCAAAAAAAGGGGAAAAGCCGTTCCCGTCCTGGCGGGGTTAAGGGTGGGCACACTCCTGCCAATGGGGATTTCCCTTGTGGATAACAAAAAGGAAACGCCCCTGGCCACCTTTCCCCTGAAAGTAAAAGTGGTAAGGGTCAATCAGAACTATTCCGAAACCCATATCCTCATCGGCATGAGAATCCAAGGAATCACGCCTGAAAACGAAGAACTGCTAATTAAATTTATACACGAAGCCCAGATTGCGGAACTAAAAAGAATCAGCCAGAAAGGCTGACATTTTATTGATATGTGATTTTAGCCAGGCCAATTGGGCTTTTTGCCGCTTATCCAAGGGCTCTGCCTCACCTGTATCAATTCCGGATTGTATATTCTCCACCTGAACCAGGGCGCTGTCACAGGTAAACTTTTCATCGTTTTTGTATCCCTTTACCGCATCCCCATCCCCGGAAAGCCGTTTAATATGGGCTGAGAGTTCAGCATTCCCGGAAAGTGGCGCGCCAAAGCTTCTGGCCAAAATACGGGCAGCCAGTACGCTGACCCGCCGGCTCTTAAATGCACGGCAGATTTGATAGAGACTGGAATGGTCCTTCTCCCTTGAAAGGGCCTGGTGGAACGATGCGATTTCTTTTTTCTCAAACGGCGAAAAAAAACCGCCCTGATAAAGGTCGGCATCGGGATCCACATCCGGAATATCAGGATACCGGTATGCCCTGTGATAGGCGGCTGTTTTCAGAAAACATCCGTCATCCCCATGGATACGGTCAAGATTATCCTTGCAGGCCGCAGCCGCTTCCGGGTTAAGCCGCCCCCAGAACCGATCCAGACAGGGAAGAATAAAGAACTGGTCCCCCGGCCGCTTGCGGGTAATAAAAACATTATAAATGCCGTTTTCCTCGTCCATCTCTGCCAACAGGTCCGGTTTATCCAGTCGCAGCCACAAGCTTTGGTTCTTATAGGGTTCAGACTGGCCCAGATGAATCACAGGGGCCATATAATTACGATCCGCACCAAAGGAGACCGAGACCATTAATCCGATCTTGAACTGTGAATTAACAGCCGGGTTCTGACTCTTCAACTCCTGGATACGCTGGTTATCCGTTTGTTTATCAAAAAAGCCCAGCAGATATTCCCAGACCTTTTTCTCTTTTTGAAAAATTCGGGCCATGCACAGCAGAGCTTCGACATCCGCCATGGCCTCATGGGCCCTTCCGGAGACCTGGAACCGGTTTTCCCGTGAGATATGTTCAAGCTTTAAGGTGGATTTCCCATTTTCAAGCATAGGCCACGACAGGATGTTCCCGCAGAAAACCCGGTAGACCGCGGCAACAGGCAACAGGTCCATTCGCCCGCACCCGTTGGCATATTGGTGGGAATAGGGATCCAGCAGGTTGCGGTAGAACAAAAACCGCAGGAATTCGTCGTCAAACCCCAGGGAATTATATCCCAGGCTAATGGTTTCCGGCGTATTGAATAATCTATGGATTTTCAGGGCGGCCTGGTACTCTGGGATGCCGGCATCCAACTCCTCAGGTGTCAGGCCATGGGTAAGAAATGCTGCGGGTGAAGGGACAATATCAGGCCGCAGCTTAACCGTGATGACCTCCCGGGACAATTCCACCAGGTCAGCGTCGGTTTTAATACAGGCAAAGGTCAGCACCTGGTCAAAGGCCGGGCTCAGACCTGATGTTTCAATATCGTAAAAAAGGAAATGCATCCTCATCCTGTTCTTATGATGGTCAAACGACCTCGGCCAACCCCAAAAAGGGGAAGCAAAACAAGTTGCTTCCCCTCCAGGAATCGTCGGACCGAGTAAAAAAGACTATCTTTTTGAGAACTGGAAACTGGCTCTTGCGCCCTTTTTACCGTATTTTTTACGCTCTTTCTTTCTGGCATCCCTGGTCAGGAAGCCGGCGGATTTTAACACGCCTCTCAACTCGGGATCGGCAATAACCAGTGCTTTGGAAATGCCCTGGCGTACAGCCCCGGCCTGACCGCTCTGGCCACCGCCCATGACAGTGATTTTGATATCGAATGCATCACCCTTATCGGTGAGCACCAAAGGAGACGTCAAGAGGTCCTGGTTTACTGTGATATCAAAATATTCTTCCATTTCCCTTTTGTTTACGACAATTTTTCCTGTACCAGGTACAAGCCACACTTTGGCCACAGAATCTTTCCGCTTACCTGTTGCGTAAAAAACGTTTCCGGTTTCCATTGATAGTATCGCGTCCTTATTTTCTTCTTAAATTTCAACAACTTCAGGCTTCTGAGCAGCGTGGGGATGCTGATCGCCTGTATATACGAATAATTTTTTGCCAAGCTTCCGGCCCAGTCTGTTCTTGGGAAGCATCCCGCGCACAGCCTTCCGGAGCACTTCTTCCGGTTTTTTCTCAAACATTTCTTTGACGGAGGTTGATTTGATACCGCCCATGTAACCGGAATGCCTGTAATAGGTTTTCTGGCCCATTTTGTTACCGGTCAGCTTAACCTTGTCGGCATTGATAACAATCACCCAATCGCCCATATCCACATGGGGAGTATAAAGGGGATTATGCTTTCCGCGGATCCTGTAAGCAACCTGTGATGCAAGGCGCCCGAGCACCATGTCTTTTGCATCAATCACGCACCAATTTTCTTTGTTGTCAGATCTTTTCGCACTATATGTATATTTTTTCAATGTTCTACGCTCCTCTCAGTAAACACAATCAGCGATATTTACATAATTTCATTTAAAAAGTCAAGCATATTTTACAATTCAATATGTTTTTCATTTTTCGGGCCTCCTTTGCCAGCGGCCGACAGCTTTGCGTTCGGTTTGGGCATGGCCATGCTGCCGGAGGTTTTGCAGGAGACATCAGCATTGAGCACCCCGCCGTTTTCAACAATCAGATCCTGGCAGACCACCTTGCCGGCACAGGTGCCTGTGGATAAAATCACCAGTTCCTTGGAGGCTTCCACCTCCCCCTGGAAACTGCCGCCGATGGTGAGGCTGGAGACCTTTGTGGCACTGGAATGAACAATGCCGTCTTCGGCAATAATAACCACATCCCCGTCGATGGTGCCGGTGACCTGGCCTTTTATGATCAGTTTACCGGTGCTGGATATGGAGCCGTCAATTTTCAGCTCTTTATCAATGATACTCAGATTTTTTCTGTCATTTTTACCCAATGTCCCTCTCCTCAATGTCTCTATGATTGAATATCAATATATAGCTTTCCGACCTCTTTTCCGTCCAGGGTGGTGACCACCTGATACTTGAGGCCCTTTTTTTCAGTGGAGTACCTGGGCATCAGTACACCGGCGCCGGTATCAATGACGTAGCCCCGGTCTTCGCCGTTATTCAGACTTTTGTTCCCCACAAATCCCTTAAAATTGACAATATATTCCGAGGGATCCACATCTCCGGAAAGAAGATCCACAATCACCAGCTTGTCCCCCCTGTTCAGACCAATTCGTCCGTAATTGTCAATCACCCTTGTGGCGCCGTTGATCTTAAGCTTATACCTCAGTCCCTCCACACGGCCTGATTCGCCAAGGGTCAATTGTGGCACCTGTTCCGCCTCCGCCTGCTCTCCCACATCCAGGAAAACGCTGCCGCAGGCGTAGAAATCCTTTTTAGCTTCTATGCGGGTGGGCTCGGTGATTTTCAGCTTTTTTTTCATATCATTGAATTCGTTGCCCAGCCCGATGACATCAACACTCAATCCCCGCCTGTAGTTGGCCACAATGTCAAGCACCTGGATGACATCTCCCTTTCGAAGCTTCAGGCGCTGCATCTTGCCCACCACGACGGGAATGGAATCGTTAACGGAAATTACCATATAGGACATTTCCGGCTCTATCAGATCAATGCCCGGGGATTTGGGGACAATGCCCAGCAGCGACATAAACCCGTCCACCCCGAGGATGTGCTGGCGCACCTTCTGCTCCAGGGGCAGGGATTTTGCCGATTCAATGCCGAATGCCGGTATTTTACAGACATTCATGGCATAATAGGTGGCGGACCTTCGCTGCTCTTTATGCCGGGAATCGGGATGCCCGGTCCGGTGATTATTAAAATGAAAATACTGCCGTTCATCCATTATACCCCGGTTGATTTTTTCAATCACCTCCAGCGCCATCTCCTGAAGATTGATTTTCTTTTCCCTGTCCTCCTCCCCGCCGGTGTTCAGGAAATCATCATCGGCAATCACGGACTGCCCGAATTTCTGGGGGTTTCGCTCCGGCCCCTCCCAGTCAAAGGAATAAAAGCCTGATCCTTCATGGAGATTTAAAAAGCAATCACTTTCGCAGATCAGTTTCTTCAGGACATCCACCACCTTAGCCTCATAATTGCTGGTGTGGTCATCCATAAATTTCCGGTTCATATCCTGGTTGATCTGCCGTTCTTTTTTCAGGATGGAAGGGAAATTCGCCCGGGGCACAACGATGAGATTCCCCTGTTCCAGTGAAAGATCCACGTAAAAATCAGCGGCAATGAATCCGGCAGGCTCGTCTCCCTGGATGCCGCCGACGATTAACAGGGTTTTCCCCGGCTTTGACCCGAAAATACGATATACGTGGAGTTCATTCTGTTCTCCTTCAAAATACACCGTATGGGTTTTCTGGCCGGCAGTCCCCATTGCCGGTAACAGCAATACGCCTGCGCAGCATATAAATTTCAGCAGGAACAAGCCTGTTATTTTGAGGTAGGTTGCCATCTAAACTAGTCCACCCCGTTAATCGCCATGGTATTTTTATACATTAGTTTTTCATCATCGCCAAAAACATAGACGGTGGCGGTTTTAAAACGATCCGGCGCCGCCTGGCTCCTGATAGTGAATTTTACCGGCTTAAAACGGGTGATTGAAAAATACTGCCCCTTACGATAAGGCCTGGGAATTCCCTTTTCCATCTGCCCCCCGGGAACCACCACCCAATTGGCGGCATTACCGGGCTCGGGCTTCATCACGGCAAAAATGCGGCCTGAAATCTCCTTGGCGGTTTTGGAAATATTCCGGATGTTGAACCGGACGGTGAGCTGACCGCTTGTTTTCCCCCGGGTCAATGAAAATTTTTCAACAGAGACCACATCATCGGGGGGCGTGACCTCTGGCAATTCAGCAGGAACATCCTCCTTCGCCGGTGGCTCAGCCGCGACCGCAGGTGTCTTTTCAGGGACCGGAACTGGCGTTTCGGTGGGAGGCGGCACTTTATCGGGCTTGGCCATGATACCGGGCTGGGTTTCCTTTGACGGCAGCCCCTTCGTTGCCAGCAACGTCGGCGGTTCCTTGGCCGGCGCCGTTTCAGGTTCGGGGGAGGCCTGACTGGCCAGTTTCACGTCCTTGCCGGCCATGACCAGGCGGGCCATGAGAATTTCCTTGTCACCGGTCAGGCGTTCCGCTTTTTTTTCAGCAACAGCCAGCCGTTCCGTTAGATCGACATTCTCTTTCCTGGCCTGGGAAAAAAGGTAATAAAGCAGGGCCGAACCCAGCAGACCTGCCACGCTGACGATGAAAAACAATTTGACCAACGTTTTCAGGTAAGCACCTGAACGCAACTCGCCGAAATCATCAACAATGAGAATTTTCTTTTCTCTGCTGGTTTTGTACGGAGCTGGTTTTGCCTTGGCTATTTCCCTTTCCAGTTCTCTCGATATATCTTCCATGCCCCACCTTTTTTCACGAGTTTCAACTTTTTTCTGCCCTTGGCGGAAAATCCGCTGGACCTATAGCTTTGAAGAAAACTGACCACATACCCGTCCTTTTTCTTAACCACTTTATAGTCCGACCCGGTCACCTTGATATAGTCATACCGCCCGGCAAGCTGCTTTTTCCGGCGGACCCAGGCCTTTTTGCCCAGGCCGTCCGAATAAAAATCACTGGCATAAAAAGCGGCATATTCAGCCATATCCTTGGCCGACCAGGCTGCCAGCCATTGCTCAACGGTTTCCAACACCTCATCATCCGCAGCCCCGTCTCGGACCACCTTCCCTGCGGCAGCGACCAGGACGGCGCTCCCCCCTTCATAAGGTGCCGCCTTTTTCTGAAAGAGATCCCCCAGAATCACCGGTCCCTTTGGGGAATCCTTGATAAAGAACTGGCGCTTGCCTAAATATTCCCTATCCCCTCCGGACGCCAGGTACATATCCATAAGTACCACCACCACCTTGCCCTGGGCATAAATGCCGACCTGTTCCGCCAGCACCTTAAGAGAAATACCTCCCTTCCGGGCCGCAGTTCTCAGCCTCAGCCAGGTCTCCCACCAGGCAATATCCGGTAAATAGGTGCTGTCATAGTGAGCCAGATAATCATGGTAGCTTCCCGATTCAAGTGACTGGGTCCAGCCTTTTAAAAAGGTATCAATCCGTCGCCTTTCAAGGGCCAGTTCCTCCGCCGGTTTAAGCCCTATCTTTTCCACGATAATCAGGGGCGTAGCGTCCAGCTGAATGTATCCGGCCAATGCCATGATATTATCATTATCCAGAGCAATACACCCGTTGGAGTCCATGGGCCTGAGGGGTTTGTCAGTGCCGTGGATCCAGATGGCCGATCCCTGCTTCCCAAGACGCAGATCCAGGAAATTGGGGTAGTCCGAAGGAAAGGCTTTTTTACCGTAAACCGGTGTCAGATATCGGTCCTCATATTCATCCTTGAGGAAATATACCCCTTCAGGGGTTTTTTTGTCCCCGGCCTTTGTTTTGGGGCCGGCCACCTCTCCGGTGGAACAGGGAACGCTAAACACCTTTTTCACCCGCTCTTCGTCTCCCGCCCATACAGAGAGGGTCTGGGTCTCTTTTTCAACGATGATGGCGTTCTCTTTCCCTGGCATGCGGATCAGGGCATCCGGTGAAAAACGGGTGTCGCCATACCCGGCCCCTGCAGCCATGGATAAAAAAAGCAGGGAAAAAACAATACTGCCGATGATGCGGATTAATCTCATGGAATTCAATCAACTGCCTTTCGGATCAATCTTTAAATGCCGATATGCCTTTTCGGAGGCTTTTCTCCCGGAGGAGGTCCTGAGCACCAGTCCGATTTTCAACAGATAGGGCTCCACGACATCCACAAGGGTATCGGTCTCTTCCTGAAGGGTGGCGGCAATGGCTTCAATGCCCACCGGCCCTCCGTGATAAAACTCTATAATGGTGCCAAGGTAACTGCGGTCCAGCCGGGTCAGTCCCAGATCGTCGATGCCTTCCAGCGCCAGCGCCTCTCTAACGCCGCCTGCAGTTACACGGCCTTTGTATTTGACCTGGCAGTAATCCCGGACCCGTTTGAGCAACCGGTTGGCGATACGCGGGGTCCCGCGGGATCTGCGGGCCAGTTCCAGGGCCCCTTCGTCTGTCATCTGGGTCTCCAGCAGCGCAGCAGAGCGTTTAATGATGACCATCAGTTCCCCGACATCATAAAAATCCAGGGTGCGAAAAATGCCGAACCGGTCCCGGAGGGGTGCCGAAAGCAGGCCCACGCGGGTTGTGGCGCCGATGAGGACGAATTGTTTGAGCCTGTAGCGGTGGCTCCGGGCGTGGATTCCCTTGTCAAAAACAAAATCCACGGCAAAGTCTTCCATGGCCGGATAGAGGAATTCTTCAACCACCTTGGGGATTCTGTGGATCTCATCCACAAAGAGTATATCCCCCTCCCCCAGGTGGGTAAGGATGCCGACCAGGTCCCCCCCTTTTTCAAGGGTGGGGCCGGAGGTCACCGTCAACTCTTTCCCCATTTCATTGGCAATGATATGGGATACCGTTGTCTTACCAAGTCCGGGCGGTCCGTGAAGCAGGATATGATCCAGGGGTTCATTTCTCATCTTGGCGGCCTGGATGGCGATTTTCAAAGTCTCAACGGCCGCAGCCTGTCCCACATAATCGTCAAACCGCTCCGGTCTTAAGGATACGATTTCCGGGGCCCGGTCTTCCTGTTTAAGGCTTTCGGAAACCACCCCCTTTTTATCCGATGAAAAAGATAAAATATCCGATCCCATCCTTAACGGTTCTCCTGGTAAATTTCATCAAAAAGATCTTCGGGGGTGCTGATCTCCGGGTTCCGCTCAAAGGCTTCTTTGATCATGCGCCGGGCAGATGCGGCGGAATGGCCGAGTTGTTCCACCAATACCTCCGCCACCTGCCTGGAAACGGTCTCCTGCTCCGCGGGTACACTCCCGGCACTGCCGGTATCTTCCGGGATTTCATCTGCAGCCGCATCGGCAAACACGGTCACTTTCCCGTTCAGAGTGGCAATGATTTTTTCAGCTGTCCGCTTTCCAATACCCGACAATTGAGACAAAAACCGGGTATCCCGGTCCTCAATGGCCCTGGCCACCTCCCCCACCGGGCAGGTAAGGGCCTTCACCGCCTTCATGGGGCCAATGGCCGACACCGTGATGAACAACTGAAAAAATTCCTTATCCTCCGGAGTCAAAAATCCGATGAGTACCGGCTTGGGCTGCCGGTCCGTGACATGGTAATAGATATAAAGAGCCACCCGGTCCTCATCCCCCTCACTTACAGCCCGTGACAAGGTGACAGGATCCAGAAGGACCTCATATCCGATATGTCCCGCCAGCAGAAGAATACTCTCTGCTTCCCGGCGTATAATCCGCCCCTCAAGATATCCGATCATTACTCACCCTAATTATTTACTCCCGTTCTGGAATTGGTTTTCAATGGATCTACCGCCCATACCTGTATAATCCGGTCAGCGCCAGTCCCAGGGCGTCCGAGGCGTGGAAGGGGCGAATGGGCTCGTGGTGGTTTACCAGATGCCGCACGGAGCGTTCCACCTGGTGCTTATCAGCACTACCGCTTCCAGACACCACCTTTTTAACCTCACGGACCGACACCTCACGGACCTGTGCCCCGGCTTCGAAAGCCGCCAGCAACAGTATCCCTGAGACTTTGCCCAGCATAATACCCGATCCGGGATATTTTTCAAGGGAGTAGATATCCTCTATCACCACAAGATCGGGAGATTGTTCCTTGAGGAATTCTTTTGTTTTCGTGTAAATCTTGTGCAGCCTGGCAGGGGTAGGATCTTTGGCATCCGTTGCAATACTTCCGAAAGAATATCCTGCAATCTCCCGGCCGTTTCCCAGGACAAGTCCGATCCCCGTACCGGCAAGTCCCGGGTCAATTCCAATCACCTTCATTGTCTAAAAAAGGGGCTCATTTAATACTTTTGAGCTTCTCCCGGGCATATTTTGCCTCTTTGGAGTCGGGATGCCGCTTAATCAGTTCCTTGAGTATAAGCCGCGCATTGGCCGTTTCCCCCAGGGCGGCAAAGGCATACCCCTGTTTGAGACGCGCAGCAGCAGCCTTATTTGAGCCTGGATAGGTCTCAAGCACCTTCTGGTATTCAAGAATGGCTTTTTCAAACCATTTTTCCGCGTAATAGGAATCGGCAATCCAGAACCTGGCGTTATCCGCCTTTTTTGATTCGGGATACTTGTTTATGAAGTTTTCAAACTGAAGCCGCGCATTTTCCTTGTCGCCATCGTCAAAGAGCTTTTTGGCGAAATTATAGAGCCCATCTTCCGTATCCTTGGTCAGGGCCGGGCCGGATTGAGCCGTTTCTTCAGTCGGGCCCGGTTCGGAAGGCTCAAAGCCCATATATTTTTCAAGGGCAATTACCTTCTCGTAATTTTTGGAAATGGCATTATCCAGGCGCTCCATGCGCTTTTCAACATTTTCCTGCCGGGCCCGGTCACTGGTGCCCAGGCGGTGCTGGAGTTCTTCCATCTGCCCCTGAACCTGGTAAAAACGCTCCTTGAGCTGCTGTACCTCGTACTTGAGTTCAGCGTAATTCTCCCTGGAGCTTTTGGCGCCCTGGCTCATATCGGTCTTTAGTCTGTCAAGGGTATTGGCCTTATCCTGCTGGGCGGCGGCCCGGCGGTTGTTCTCCCTCTCAATGGCGGCGACCCTGTTTTCCAGCACAAGGTATTGTTCCTGCCCCACACAGGCGGTCATCAGCAGGAAAAACGGCAGCAGACAGCAGTAAAAAAGAAAACGTTTCATTTTATATTCCAAATATTAATCCAGCCCGTGGCAGATGACTGGCCGGGCAAAATAAACGGACGGGCACAGCCCTCGCCCAAAGCGGCGGCTGCGCCCGAAAAGGCCTCCAAAGAGACAAACTATTTAATTACAAACTGGGCCCGCCTGTTTTTACGGAAGGCTTCCGGTGTTTTGGCAGGATCAATGGGGCGTTCTTCGCCGTAGCTGATCATGTCCAGACGTCCGGCGGAGATACCGAGGTCCACAAGATAGTTTCTGGCGGCCTGTGCCCGGCGTTCGCCCAGGGCAAGGTTGTATTCAGTGGTGCCCCGCTCATCGCAGTGCCCCTGGATGGTAACCGCTGCCGCGGGATTGGCATTCAGCCATTCCGCCTTTTCCTTGAGCAGCATCTTGGCCATGGAGCTGAGTTCCGCACTGTCATACTCAAAATGGATATTCTGGTTGACGAACCTGTTTTTTGCCGCGGCAATTTTAGCGGCTTGCTCTTTGGCGAGCTTTTCGGCAAGTTCCTGGGCCTTGATCCGCTCGGCTTCAATCCGGGCCTTTTCAGCAGCGGCCTCTGCTTCTGCCTTGGCCTTGTCTTCAACGGTAGTCGGTTCAGTCACAACCTTCTTCTGGGCACAGGAAACTGTCATCATCAATCCTGCCACCAGCACGGCCATCATCAGTCTCATCCACAATTTTCTTTCCATAACGCCTCCTTAAGTTTTATATTTATTGTTTTTAGTATCCGTTTTCAAACCCCGTGGATCCGGACCAATCCGGCTGGCTCTGTTCTCCTTTAAGGGATAACAGCCGTCGCTGGTCGGTCCCGGCCGCGGTCATAACATACAGCGCTGCCCGGCCGCCCTCCCGGTCGGATTTAAAGACGATAAGGCTGCCGTCAGGCGACCAGCAGGGGTCTTCATTACTGCCCGCGTCCTTTGTTAGTTGAACAGGCGCCCCGGGCTCCGGATCAAGGGGGATAACAAAAATATTAATCCGGTTTTTATCTATGCCCACATAGGCAATCTTCTTACCGTCAGGCGACCAGGCCGGCGAGGTATTGTAGCGCCCTTCAAAGGTGACGCGGTTGACTTCACCGGATTCAAGATCCTTAACGTAGACCTGGGGATTCCCTCCCCGGCTGGAGGTAAACGCTATTTTCCGGCCGTCGGGAGAAAATTTCGGAGAGACATTGGCCCCCCAACTCTTGGTAACTCTTTTAATAATTTCTCCCTTTTTGGTCAACAAATATATTTCCTGGTTTCCTGAAAAGCTGAGTGTAGCCGCAAGTTGCAACTGCACAGGGCTCCAGTCCGGAGAAATATTGATTCCCTTGTAGTTGACCACCGCCCCTCTTTTTTCCTTTAAATTTTTGATAAAAATATCCGGGCCGCCTTTGGCATAGGAGACATAGGCCAGCCATTTTCCGTCATGGGACCAGGCAGGGGACAAAGAAATGCTTTTGTGATGGCTAATCTGTTTGGGGTTGTTGCCATCAAAATCGGAAACAAAAATCTCTTTATTTCCCCCCACCGTAGATACAAAGGTCATCCGGGTGCCAAAAATCCCATAACTGCCGGTCAGTTTCATGGAGATCTCGGAACAGAACATATGAATCATTTTACGGATCTGTTTGGGGGTTCCGGTGTAAATTTTGCCGACAACCAGCTTGGTATTATAGGTGTCAAACAGACGGAGCCTTAATTTGACCTGCCCTTGGGACGCTTCGATCCCTCCCGTTATGAGAAGTTCAGCGCCAATGGAAGTCCAGTCCTTGAAATGAATCTGCCCCAGCTGGATACCGGATACGGCCGGATCCGATAGAAAGGCCGCGGAATCCATCACCTTTAAATATCCGGTGAAATCAAGGGCCGCCTTGAGCACCTCTTCGGCATAGCCACCGCCTTTTACCTCGGCGTCACTGCCGGTGAACGCCTTAAACCGGGTGACTGCCACGGGTGTCTTATTTAAAAACGGATTGCTGATATTGATATAATCGTAATCCCTGGCCACGGCCTGCGGCACCATTCCCAGGGATAAAAAGACGAGTATCGGCAACAGGGGTGATAATACGGATTTCCATCTCAGACAATACATACACAAATCCTCTTTATTCCATTGGAGACCTGAACTGGTTATTTGAGCCCCTTTGGGGTAAAAATAAGCCCCACCTCATAGGATGCCATGCCCTTCGGCAATTCAGGCAAGGGGTTGGACCGCCGGATCGCCTTTTTGGCGGATTCATCCAGATATCGGTTCCCCGAGCGGGTTTCATAGGAGATATCCCGGATTTCACCGCTTTTTAAAATCTTTACAAATACTGTTACTTCAAGGTTCTGGTTCATGCCGGCAAGGGTCTCATTAAACACCCAGTTTTTGCTGACATGAAGCTGTATTTTCATTTTATAAATTTCAAGGGGCCCGGGATCTGCCCGGCCGGTGCCCGCGCCGAGCCCCGGACCTTTTTTAAGCCCCCGCCCTTGACCGGCAACGGCCTGCTGCATCCGTTTAAGGGCCTGGTCAATCTGTTCCCTGTTCTGGGCTTCCACCTTTTGTGCCAGGGCCTGCCTGGCTTTTTCCAATTCCTTTTCCGGATTTTTTTTGGCCTTGGGCTTCAGTTTTGTTTTCTTTTTCTTTTCAGCCTTTTTCTCCTTCGCCTTCCGGGCCGCCATGAGATCTTTGATATTTTTCGGTTTCGATTTCAGACTGATCTCCGGCTTGAGAACCGGAACCGGCGTGGGGGCAGCCACAGGCTCGGGGTCAGGTTCCGGCAGGGGCTTGGCTTTTACGCTCACAGCCTCTTTTGCCGGTTCAGGCTCCTGGGTTGCCACCTTCTCCGGCATGGCTTCCCCGATCTCCGGCCCGGGTGCCAGTGAAACCAGGTCCACCCGGACCACCCTGGGCTTGGGCGGCAGAAAATCAAAGTCATGAAACCATATCAGCGCAGCGAAAAATGCCAGGTGTACTGCCAGGGAAAGTATACACACCATGGCCAGACTTTTCGCACCATGAACCTGGGAACCGAAGAGGCGCCCGCTTTTTTTTCGAACCTGAGACCGGATAGCCATTTTCTATTTATCAGCGGCCTTCTTCTTCATCGGGCAGGGTGATCATTCCCAGGCTTTCAACGCCTGCATTTTTAATTTTGCCCATCACGTTCACCACCACCCCGTAGGGCACTTTTTTGTCGGCTTTGAGATAGACCTTTCTTTTATCCAGATTCTCCAGCACCGCCCCTAGTTTTTCGGTCAGAAAGGCTGCACTGACTTCCATATCGTTGATATAGACCCTGGATCCGTCGTCGATGGCCACAATCAGGCTCTCTTCATCCGAAGGCAGGGCCTCGGAGGTTGCTCTGGGCAGATCCACATCCACCCCCTGTACCATCATGGGGGCCGCAACCATAAAAATAATCAGCAGAACCAGCATCACATCCACAAAAGGAGTGACGTTTATTTCCGACATAAACTGGCCGTTATCCCCTCCCAGCTGCATTATGCCTCCATTTTCTTCTGGATGTCCCGTTCAATGATATTCAGCAGATCCGAAGAGAAACTCTGAAGTTCCGAATCCAGCACCCGGATCCTGTCGGTAAAATAATTATATGCAATGACGGCCGGGATGGCCACTGCAAGGCCTGCGGCCGTGGCCACCAGGGCCTCGGAGATCCCCGGCGCAACAACGGCCAGACTGGCGGAACCGGACAGGCCGATCCCCTGGAACGTGCTCATAATCCCCCATACCGTACCGAAAAGGCCGATAAAAGGGGCGGTATTGCCCGCCGTGGCCAAAAAGGGGACCAACTGGGTCAGCCGACGGATTTCAACATTGATGGCCCGGCGCAGGGTCCGCTTCACACTGCCCATGGCCTGGAAATAGGACACTTCGATATTCTTCAGGCTCTGTCCCTCTTTTCCGTCGGACCGGGCCACCTCCATATAAGCCGTCATAAAAATCCTGGCCACCGGACTGGCCCTCAGCGCCTTGGCCTTGTTAAAGGCATCGGCCAGGGTACGGCACTGCCAGAACATCTCAGTAAAATCGGCAGATTCCCTATATGCCCTGCGGATATACCTGAATTTTATAAACACAATTGCCCAGGAAATAATGGAAAAGAACAGCAGCAAAAGCATGACAAATTTTACAACAGGCCCCGCATCGTTGAGAATATACAGCAGGCTGATGGATTCGGCGGTCATAACTCCCCTCTAAATCTATGGTGGTGGATGCCGGCGGTGAATTAACCGCCCAATTCCGGCATCCGCAACTCAACACTTACAAGGGGCACCATACCAGATACCCCCGAATAAATCTACGTATAAGACCTTCCCGGCCCTGTCAAGGCCAAAAAAAAGCCCCTTTGCCGGTGAGGGCAAAGGGGCTTTGCTTAAGCGTATTGACGCATCATGCTAATGCATGCTTACATCATGCCGGGCATTCCGCCCATTCCGCCGCCGGGCATGCCGCCGGGCATTCCGCCGCCGGCATTCTCTTCGGGGATTTCAGCGATCATGGCTTCGGTGGTCAGCATGACAGATGCAACGGAAGCGGCATTCTGCAGGGCAAACCGGACCACTTTCTTGGGATCGATAACACCGGCTTCGATGAGATCTTCGTAAACGTCGGTTCTGGCGTTGTAGCCGAAGGCGCCTTCAGCTTCTTTCACCTTGTTGATGACAACGGAGCCTTCAACACCGGCATTGTCGGCAATCTTGCGCAGGGGCCATTCAATGGCTTTGGCAATGACTTCAACACCCAGTTTTTCTTCACCTTCAACATCCAGACCGTCAAGGGCTGCAATGCTTCTGACCAGGGCAACACCGCCGCCAGGCACGATGCCTTCTTCAACAGCAGCGCGGGTGGCGTTCAGGGCATCTTCAACGCGGGCCTTTTTCTCTTTCATTTCAGTCTCGGTGGCAGCACCAACGTTGATGACAGCAACACCGCCGACCAGCTTGGCCAGTCTTTCCTGGAGTTTTTCGCGGTCATAGTCGGAAGAGGTCTCGTCGATCTGGGCACGGATCTGTTTTACGCGGCCTTCCAGGGCTTCTCTGGCACCGGCACCGTCAACGATGGTGGTGTTGTCTTTGTCGATGGTGATGGATTTGGCCTGACCCAGATCCTGGAGGGTAATGTTTTCCAGTTTGATTCCGATATCTTCGGAAACCACCTGGCCACCGGTGAGGATGGCGATATCTTCCAGCATGGCTTTTCTTCTGTCGCCAAAACCGGGGGCCTTAACGGCAGCAACGTTCAGGGTACCGCGCAGCTTATTCACAACCAGGGTAGCCAGTGCTTCGCCTTCAACGTCTTCTGCGATGATAACCAGCGGCTTGCCGGTCTTGGCAATTTCCTCGAGGACCGGCAGCAGGTCTTTCATGGAAGAAACTTTTTTGTCGCAGATCAGGACAAAGGGGCTTTCCAGGGCGGCAACCATTTTTTCGGTATCGGTTGCAAAGTAGGGAGACAGGTAACCGCGGTCAAACTGCATACCTTCTACAACGTCCAGGGTAGTGTCCATGGATTTGGCTTCTTCAACGGTGATAACACCTTCTTTGCCGACCTTGTCCATGGCTTCGGCAATAATGTTACCGATGGTGGTGTCGTTGTTGGCGGAGATGGTACCGACCTGGGCGATTTCATTCTGGTCTTTGGTGGGCTTGGCCAGTTCTTCGAGGTTGGCGACGATTCTGGCAACTGCCTTGTCGATGCCTCTTTTAATACCCATGGGGTTGTTGCCGGCAACGACCAGTTTCTGGCCTTCTTCATAAATGGCACGGGCAAGAACAGTGGCGGTGGTGGTACCGTCACCAGCCATATCAGAAGTCTTGGAAGAGACTTCTTTTACCATCTGGGCGCCCATGTTTTCGAACTTGTCTTCAAGATCGATTTCCTTGGCAACGGTCACACCGTCTTTGGTGACGTTGGGGGAACCCCAGGATTTTTCAATAACAACGTTTCTGCCCTTGGGGCCCAGGGTTACCACAACGGCGTCGGCCAGGGCCTGAACACCTTTGAGCATCGCTTCACGTGCTTTGGCATCGTACTTAATTTCTTTAGCCATCTTATTCAATCTCCATTTATATCTTTAATGGTTTAATTCGCAGGTTCTATAGTCAGAAAATCCTAGTCCACAACGCCCAGAACGTCATCCTGGCGCATGATCAGATAGTCAACGCCGTCGATTTTAACTTCGGTGCCGCCGTATTTGCTGAACAATACGCGGTCACCTACTTTTACATCCATGGCAAGGAGCTTGCCGTCTTCGCCCATACGGCCGTTGCCGGTGGCGACGACTTTACCTTCTGCAGGTTTTTCCTTAGCTGTATCGGGGATAATGATACCGCCTTTGGTTTTTTCATCTTCTTCAACGCGTTCTACCAGAATTCTGTCACTCAGAGGTCTGAAACTCATGATGCAATTCTCCTTTAGATATTAATGTTTGTTCACTAAATTTTATATTGAATTAAATCCAAACTTCTCCAACCGGCTGTCATGGTTTATTTGGAAACGCCGGATTTGGAAGCTGTATTCTCTGATTTGCTTGCAGTTTTTTCTTTGGTGCCACCGGAATTGGTACCGGATTTTGCCCCGCCGTAATCCGTCACATACCATCCGGAACCTTTCAGATGAAAGGAACTTTGGGAAATCAGCTTTTTGAGGCTGCCTTTACACTGGGGGCAGATCTCAAGGGGGGGCTCAGAAATTTTCTGGAATGCTTCTTCAATATGTCCGCATTCCTTGCATTGGTACTCATAAACAGGCATTTTCTTTTTTCCTTAATCTTTTGCCGCCGAAGCGCTGACTGACACTCCGGTGGGGCTTCACTGCTTGAAAAATCAAAAATAAAATAATAAGTCTTTCACCCTTGTCAAGGCAGCTCATTTAAAATTTTTACCCGATCCCACACCCGGCAGACAACCATGCCAATCCTTATAAAATTCAAGCACTTTCAACATCCCAGAGACCGATACACCGGAAAGAATCTCATAGGTCAAACCATGAACTTTCTTTTCTTCCCCCATAGTGACATCCGCCTCGGAGGCATTCTCATACCGGTGTTCAAACCGCGAAAACCGAACCACATGAACCAACTCATGGACAAGTATATATAAAAGAAAGGGATCAAGACGAATCTCGGGCCGTTGGGACACCAGCGCGATGATGGCGGAATCCTGAAGACAGACATGGTAAAGACTGAAAGCAGAAGAGCTTAAATGCACATCGCTTTTTTGCCCTTCATATTTAAGCACCTGGGCGAAAGGGCCATCCACCCGTTCATGGCGGGAGAGGGTTGCAGCGGTTTTAATATCATACCGGTTGTTCAGCCACTGCGCCGGAGAAAGCTTGAAAAAATTATTGACGAGCTCCTCGGCCCGGACAACAGCCCGGTCCACCAGCTTGAGCTCTTCTCGGTTAAAAACCATCTGCTCCATTTTCTACCCCGCCCCTTAACAATAAAAGAATAGACACAAACTGAAAAATTATGCTATAGTAACAATTTAGCATAGAAACAGAATCAATTCATCTAAAGGAGGTGATTTTTTTGGGTAGCGTAATCAAGAAGAGAAGAAAAAAAATGCGCAAGCATAAACATAGAAAACTCCTCGCAAAGACCAGACATCAGAGAAAGAAAAAATAATTTACGAAGTATTTTTTCTTGAAATTAAAGGGCGTATTGAGACGGCAAACCGACTTCAATACGCCCTTTATTTATTTACCGATCGCTTCCCTTCAGATACTTCATCAAATCCGAATCCGTTGACAACACCATGGTGCTGTCTTTTTCCAGCGTCTTCTTGTACAACTCCATGGTCTTTAAAAAAGCGTAGAACTCAGGATCCTGGCCGTAAGCCTCGGCATAGATGCGGGTCGCTTCGGCATCCGCCTTACCCTTTAGGGTCTGGGCCTCCTTGTATGCTTCTGATTTGATCACCTGAAGCTCCCGTTCCTTTTCACCCCGGATTTTACTTGCCTCCCCGCGGCCTTCCGCCCTGAATTTTTCGGCAATCTGCTTTCTTTCAGCGATCATCCTGTCATAGACAGACCGCCGCACGCTGTCGATATAGTTGATCCGTTTAATCTTCATATCCACAACTTCAATGCCGAACTGGGCCAGCTTCTCCCTGGCCTGCTTTTCGATCTGCCTGGCGATCTCGTCCCTGCCAAGATCCACCTTATACCGGACCAGTTGCTTGGGCGCATCTTCATTCTCACCGTTACTCATTCCTGCGATGGCCTCAAAGGTATCCATGGGACGGTCGGTATTCCTCACACTCTCCACCAGGGGATAGGAGGAAATCAGGTCACGGACGGCCGGATCAATGATATCATCCAAACGTTTAAGCGCGGCAAATTCGTCCTTTACGGTCTGAAAATAAACAATGGGATCGGAAATCCGCCACCGTGCATAGGTATCCACCCATATATAGGTTTTATCCTTTGTGGGCACCTGCCCGGGATCACCATCCCATTCCAGCAGGTTTTTCGGGAAATAATTGGCCTTCTGGATAAAAGGAATCTTAAATTTTATCCCCGGATCCTTTTGCGCTTCCCCCACGATCCGCCCGAACTGTGTCACCACCACCTGCTGGGTTTCATCTATCACATAGACAGATCCTGAAAACAAAATTACGGCAACCGCAATCACCGCCAGCACCACTATTTTAACACTATTTCCATTCATTCTTATTCACCCTTCTGAAGAAATCTGTCCTGGGGCAGCCCGGCCGCCTTGTCGCCCATATTTAAAAACGGAAGAAGGTTTTTCTGATCCGAATCAATGATATACTTGTTTCCGACCTTGGGCAGCACTTCCAGCATGGACTCAAGGTACATTCGTTTTTTGGTCACATCTTTTGCCTGGGCATAGGCATCATACACCGACTTAAACTTGGCGGCATCACCCTGGGCCCGGTTCACCCGGTCAATGGCATACCCTTCGGCATCCTTAATAAGCCGCTGTGCTTCACCCCTTGCCAGGGGGACCGCCTTATTGTATTCTTCCCTGGCCTTGTAGATGGTCTGCTCTTTTTCCTGGGTGGCCTGGTTGACTTCATTGAAAGACGCCTGCACCGGCTGGGGTACGTTGGTCTTCTTCATCTCGATATTTACGATACTGATACCGGCCTTGGCGTTGTCCATTTCTTTCTGGAGCATTTCCTTGGCAGCCAGGGCGATTTCCGCCCGGCTGGAAATCACCTCATTGATACTCCTGTCGCCCACAACCGTACGCATGGTGGCCTCCGACATATTTCGGAGCAGCGACCGGACATCTTTTACATTAAACAGATACTCTTTGGGATCTGCCCTGCGGTACTGAACAATCCAGGGGACCACCGCCACATTCAAATCCCCTGTCAGCATCAGGGAAGATTCCTGCCTTGAGGAATCCGTAGCCGTCCGATAGGTGCCTGTACTGCCATAGGTTTTAAACCCGAACTCTTCTGTTTCAGGTGTTTTAACGTTGACCTTGGTGACCTTTTCAATGCCTGTGGGCAATTTAAAATTCAGCCCCGGCTGTACAACCCTGTCATACTTGCCGAACCGCTGGATCACCCCGACCTCATTCCGGTCCACTGTAAAAAAGGTAGATGACCCCAGATACAGCGCCAGCAGCAGGATGCCGACGAAAAGCACGCCCGGGAATCTAAACCCCTTAAATTTATTTACAAGATCATCTATTTGGGGCGGCTTTGGCATGCCGGGGCCGCCCCCCTGCCTCTGTTCATACTTTTGCTGGTTTTCCCTGAGTTTTTCCCAATCCCAATTCATAAATTCTGTCCTATACTGAGCGTCCTTTGCAACAGTTGAGTGGTTAATTTTTTTCCGATACATTTTGAAGGCAAAATATGAACTATTTAACTTGAATCAAGGCCAAAAGGCAATATTTATTTGGAAAACAGGCCCCGCCGGCGGGCCTGAAACCAGATGCCGCATCTCATTTTTTAGGTATATTCAGATACCGTTATATGGTATGACCCAGAAAAAAAGATATAAAACAGGAAATCAAAAATTGTGAGCAATAACCAGAATAAAAATAATCTGATACATATCAGCGACATCCTGACCCGTGCCCTGGGCAAATACAGGCCGGCGCAGGATACAAGCATGACCCGAATATGGGAAACCTGGGACAATGCTGTCGGCGCCCCCATTGCCATGAACGCAAAACCCGAAGCTTTTAAGGACGGAACACTTTCGGTAAATGTATCCAGTTCCGCCTGGATCCACCAATTAAAGTTCCTGGAAAAAGAAATGATTTCCAATCTAAACACCCACCTGGACAAGCAACTCATCAAGCAAATACGGTTCAAAATTGGAAAAATACACAGTTGAATCCCTGTTTGACGGCAGACTCAGGCTCCGCCAGCCCCAAAACGGATACCGGTATACCCTGGACCCCATCCTTTTGTGCAGCCATGTCCGACCGGGGAAAACGGAAAAGATCCTGGATGCCGGATGCGGATGCGGCATCATTCCCCTGGTAATAGGGACCAGACACCCCAACACAACCATCACCGGTGTTGAAATACAACGGGAACTGGCTGAACTGGCCCATGTAAATATCACCCAAAATCATATGACGGACAGAATCCGGATTATAAATAAAGACATTCTGGAATTGACAAAATCAGATGCCGGCGCCCCTTTTGACATGGTCATATCAAATCCCCCTTATAAAAAGGTAAACACCGGCCGCATAAACCCCAATCACCAGAAAGCCATTGCCAGACATGAAATAACCCTAACCATATCCGCCCTTTTCAACGCAGCGGACAACCTTCTCAGGCCCGGCGGACAGATCATGATCATACTCCCAGCGGAACGCTTATTCGACCTGCACCAGGCAATGGCCGGAACCTCCATACGGCCTGTATGGATAAAATCCATCCACCCATCAGCAAAAAAAAATGCCATACGGATCATTGCCTGCGGTGCAAAAAATTTCAAATCATCCTGCAGGGTTTTACCGCCATTCATCCTCTATGATAAAGATAACAACCCAACAAAAGAACACAGAAGCATATTTAATGCTTGACACAGACACAAAAAAAGCATATCTTGCCCCGGTCGATTGAGTTCGGAGAGGTGACCGAGTTGGCTGAAGGTGCACGCCTGGAAAGCGTGTGTATCCTAACCGGGTACCGCGGGTTCGAATCCCGCCCTCTCCGCCAGACAAAGGGGAAGCTGCTGTGAATACAGTGGCTTTTTTTATTTGTGCGGCATCTTATTTTGAATTCCCCTGCCATACACATTGGCATACGATAGGATTAAAATGACAATCGACATCTCAAACATCCCATTTTCCCAAAACCCCTCATCCTTATTGTTTCCGATTCAGGACACCCATGGACCTTCAGGAAACCACTTCCAGAAACGAATTGCGGTATTTCTTAGAACAGATGATTTGCCTGCTGCAAAAACTAAGGCCAGAGACCTGGCATGAAGACAGGGCTTTGTTATAGGGCGCCGGTGAGGCTGCAATAAAAAAGCAGGGCGCTATAAAACACCCTGCCTTCTTCCTTAAAGAGAATCTTTAATTATGATCTTTTTTTCTGGAGATCCCTGCAAGACCTAAAAGACCAATACCAAATAAAATAATTGTACTAGGCTCTGGAATGGGCGTTTGACCCACTGTGATTTCAAAATTATCTATCAATTGCCTTGAATATGAGGCGCCTGTTGATCCAGTAAAACCAAAATAGGCATCAAAGCCAGCATACCCACTAATTACATAGTCAATATACTTAGTACCATCCATAAGGACTTGGATACTGCCATTATTAAATACAATATCCGCATGGTGCCAACCGGTATTGACCATATCAGGCGTTTCACTAAGGCTTAACGGCGTCATTACACTTTGCCCAACAGCAATGTGGCTTGCCCGATCCAGGTAATATTCCACCCCGTCATTGTATGGCTCATTCCAATAGGTATCAACTTCCACCATATAGCCATTCAACCCTTCAAAGCCCAAGTAACCGCCACCGCCACCGAGCCCTTTATTTTGCACCCAGGCAAAAGTTAACCCGTCTCCACAAAAAGGCCGATTGGGCTCACTAATAAAAAAATCAAAACTAACATCAAAGCTGGTGGCATTTAGTTTTGTATCTAAAAAAATACTTCCGATTTGGCTTGTTGATGGCGCTGTCAACTGAACAGCCCCTGAATATGAAGTTGCTGTACCAAAAGTACTAAACCCTGCTGTCCCTGCATCAAAATTATACGATGTTGCAGAGGCGACTCCCGTTAAGATGAAAACACATAAAATCAAGTAAAAGAATTGTTTACTTCGCATAATCCCTCCAAAATTTGTTTTAAAATTATAGGTATTTTTTTTACATCATCAGGGAGGTAGTCTGGGGCAAGGCCAACCATAGGCGGTATAAAATTAAAGTGAAGAACAATACTATAAATAAAAGCAAGTATTATACCCAATCAAAAAAGTAATTTTTCCCCCGCATTGGTCATTAATAGTTGGTATTTGCAAAATCAGAACAGATAAACTGTGGAAAAAATATCATATTGTAAAATTAAATTCATCATTACTGTCCAAAATAAATTGCAATCCGAATTTTTTGTCATCAAAAACCCTTTTAATCACGCATCAGGTTTGCATTTCAAAAAACAGGTCCCAATTTTCGTTTCCTATATTTTCAGAACCTTTTAAAAGGCAATTCCATCTGTACTGGCGGTGGGGTCGTCGGCACGGTCTCAAACGGTTTATCGAGCCATTTCCAAAGATCCCTGTAGCTGAACAGGTTCCATCTCAAAAAAGCGATCAAGTTGGATAAAGACCAACCAAATTTTGATTTGAGTTGTAGAAATTTGATCAGCAGCATGGCAATTAATGCTGTCCAAATCTGTGTGTACAAGGCATTCTCACTCGTTCCGACAAAGGTCTTGATTCTCAGATTCTGTTTTATGGCCTTGAAAAACAATTCGATTTGCCAGCGATCCTTATAGATAGACGAGATGGTGGTTGCTCCGAATTTATAATGATTTGTCAGCAAAATGATTTCCCGCTGGTTATCCGCATCCCAAACAACGATTCTCCGCAATATGAATGGACATGCTTTCCGGGCATTGTGGCCGGTAAACTTGATCATTTCATCTGAGAGAATGTTTCTCCGAAGAGGTAGCTCACGCTCTGATAACACCTCATAAGCTGCATTGGTTTTCAGCCTGGTCACAAAAAATACATCTTGTGCTGTCCAGGAAGCAAACAGGCTGTAATCGTTATATCCACGGTCCATTGTGATAATTGATCCTGGTGCGAGCGGGAATCTTTTGGCATATTTGGATTCGTGATTCTTGCCATTTGATATGTAAGCATAGGAAGGCAGGTAGCCATCATGATCCAGTAGCAGATGAAGTTTAACGGCACCTTTCGTACGACGGAATTCTGCCCAGGGGAAAAGACTGAGACACAAGGATATTGTTGTGCTGTCCAAAGAAAGCAGTTTGTTTTTGAACCTGAATTTGTGACCACCAGGTGAATGTTTGCGACAAAATTCAAAGGTATCATAGAAAAGATCTTGAAACAGCTGCCATGAGCGGTTCTTATTAGCATAAGACAACGTTGATTTACTTGGCGCCGAGGATACACCGAGGTGGCGCAGTTTCCCCATGCAGCAGGCAAGGCCCCCACTGATTTCCCTCAGGCTCTTTGCCTGGGCAACTTGACAGAAAAGCATAGCAACAAAATGGTCCCAGCTTTTGAACCCCTTGGAATATCGTTCTGTTTTGTTCTTCGCTACCAGATTCATAAATTTATTACGGTTAAAAAAGGCTACCAATTGACTGAACAGACTCGCATGACGTACCATCATTTCGGAATTCTCCTTGTTTGGGATTCTCAGGTTATTGTTTGGTCGCAACAACCATAATCTCGCAAGGAGAATTCCTACAATATTTTTTTACCTAAATTCCGTTTTTGGACAACAGTGATTGTTACCACACAAAATGCCCAAGCCCCCCCACCTTTTACAGAGTAAAACCGTGCCACAAACCCAATCCTGAAATCGGGTAGCTCCCGGCGTTTCAGATTGGTTGCCTTACGCCCTCCCCCCATTTACAGCCGCCCTTCCCGATTGCTTTTAAGACGGCTTTCTGCTAGAATTCAAACATAAAACGCAATAGATACCCCATGATCCATCAAGCCTGTGCAAGGGTCACGCATCATGAAACTTGTCTGTGTCAATCACCCCTGTGGGTGGAACCGGTTTGTATCCGAACACCCCCATGCGGCCTACGGCCACCTTTTTGAATGGAGCAATGCCATCCAAGCCGCCTACGGCCACGCCCCCCTATATCTGGCGGCGGTGGACGGAAACGGGAAAGACCGGATTCGTGCCGTTTTGCCGCTTTTCAAAATCAAACGCCCTTTTTTCAATCCGGAATGGGTTTCCATCCCATTTTTCGACCAGGCCGGCATTCTTGCCCGAGACCATGAGGCCGGAAGGTGGCTGGTTGAGAAAACAGGCAGCCTTCTGGCGTCCAAAGGATCTGGGCGGCTCTCTTTAAGGCAGGACTGCCGGTTTTCCTGCCCCGACCTTGCACTTGGGGGCCGGCGCCCGCTGGTTTACGATGAAAAAGTCGGCATGCAAATCCCCCTGGCGCCGAACGCCAAGGAAATGATGGCCCGTTTTCCCTCCAAACTCAGAAGCCAAATCCGAAAAGGGATGAAAAACGGCCTGGCCTGGGATATCGGGAAGGAGCGGCTTCTGGCGCCCTTCTACCGGGTATTCAGCAGAAACATGCGGGATCTGGGTTCCCCGGTCCATTCAAGGCGTTTTTTCAAAGCTGTTTTCCACGCCTTCCCTTCCAGGGCCTTTATCTGTGTCGTCTATTACCGGGGAGAACCTTGTGCCGCCGCCTTCATGCTCCGGTTTAAAAACCGGCTGGCCAACCCCTGGGCGTCATCGCTCAGGGAATACCGCCACCTGAACACCAATATGCTCCTCTATTGGCAGATGATCAGGTTCGCCTGCAACCTGGGGCTGGACCGGTTTGATATGGGCCGGTCCTCAAGGGGGGCTTCCACCCATAAATTCAAGCAGCAATGGGGACCGTCAGAAGCCCCCCTTGCCTGGTATTCATGGCCGTTGAACGAGACCAAAACAGTGAAGGAAACGCTTTCCATTGCGCCCTGGAGAAAGCTGCCCGTATGGGGGGCGAACCTTGCGGGGCCGCTTATCAGAAAATATATATCCCTATAGCCAGAGGGCTGAGAATGTTTGACATTGCTATCCCCAAACCATTTATAGTGACCGTGGACGATGTGGGGTGGTGGAACGGCCGGGACGGGTCGGCGCAAAACCAACCGTTCCGCACCGGTATGCCAAGATCCCATGTCCCGGAAGATTACAAGGCATTGGCAGCACTTGGCAAAGGATTGGGCATGCGGATTCCAGTCGGGTTTGTCCTCTGTGAATGGGACAGGACCAATCTGCTCAGGGCGCTGCCCTCCGCCACCTGGATGGGCAGCCGCTGGCAGGCCCCCGTTATCGACCAGGCACAAAGGGAAAAGGCGGCATCCATTATAAAAGAAGCGGCGCCCTTTCTTGAACCCGCCCTCCACGGTGTCGGACACGAATTTTGGATGGACGGAAAACTGGACAGGAGCGAATTCCATACAAATGACGGTAAGATGCGCCATCCGGATGAGGTAAAAATGCATCTGGAATATTTTTTCAGACTCCTGCACCAGAACCGCCTTGATACAGATGTGAAACTTTTTATTCCACCGGCCCTGAACCATAGTTTCGGCAACGGGGAATCGGGATTCCAGAAAATTGCCGCTTCCTTCGGTATCCGGCAGGTCTCCCTGGTATTTGACCGGGCCAGATGCCATGCCCAACCCCAGTTCAGGGAGGTGGGATGGGAAAACAAGGTGGTGTTAATGGACCGGGGGCCGTCTCCCATTGCCTGGAACCGGGTGGCGCCTGCCCCGGATTTTAATCCGGACCAACCGATCCTTCCCCTGCACTGGGCCAATATTCTCCATGAAAGCCCCGGCAACAACATGGCAGTGATCAACGCATGGATAAAAGCCATTAACCGAAAACTCAGAAAAAAGAATCTGCTGCCGGCCAGGGACATCCGCCAGTGCCTGACCCAGCACCTGCACTGCACGCGGTCAAGGGTTGAAAGGCAGGGAGCACATCTCACCGTCCATATGGATTGGATTCACCAGATCCCCGGCGAATCGCTGGGTGATTCGGTATTTTTTTCAGTAACGCATGGACCGCAATCCAAAATACAGATTTACGGCACTGAAAAAATGCCCCAAGCCAATCCAGGCCAGGCGCGTTTTTTAAGACTGGGATTGCCGGTATCGGGTAAAATCGTTTTCCGTGTTTCAACACCGGACATTTAAAATATCAATACCAACAATAAAAGATATTGATATTATCGTTTTGACTTGCCCCGCTCCGCTTTTATAATCCCCCAATGTATGAAACTCAAAAGGGGAACCATGGAAATCCGTTACATACTTGAAAAGGGAACAGCCGAAATCAATGAAGACTGCCTGGTGATCCAGGACAATATCTTCGGCGTGTTTGACGGGGCAACCAGTTTGACGGGCCGGACACGTTTTGAAGGGAAAACCGGGGGCATGATTGCTTCACAGACCGCCAAGTCCGTATTCCGACGGAACCACTATCCTTTAAAACAACTGGCCTGTGAGGCCAACGATAAGATAATGGACCAGATGGTCCGGCATGGGGTAAATGTGACAAGGAGGGAAAACCTCTGGAGCACCAGCGCTGCCGTTGTCCGGATCAAGGATCGGCAACTGGAATGGATCCAGACAGGGGATGCCTTCATTATTCTGATCCATGGCGACGATTCCCACAGGGTCCTGGTTGACCGGGAAGACCATGACCATGAAACCCTTACCCTGTGGAAAAAGCTGGTTCAAAAACAGATCTCCCGCCCCCCCGGCCGGCTCAACGGCAATGATCCGGAAAACGGGATTCCGGCGCTGAAACGGGCCCTGGCCCCCCAGATCAAAAAAGTCCGATTGGGAATGAATAAAAATTACGGCGTGCTCAACGGCGAAAAAAAGGCTGAACATTTTCTGAACCAGGGAAAAGTCTCCCTGGAAGGGGTAAGGGAGGTCCTGCTGTTCACAGACGGCCTGTCCATGCCCAGGGAGACCCCTGAAAAGCATAAGGACTTCACCCCCCTGGTAAAGGATTATCTTTCGCTGGGCCTCGACGGCGTGAAGGAACGGATCCGGAATAAAGAAAAGACGGATCCCCAATGCCTTGCCTTCCCCCGCTTTAAGTGCCATGACGACATAGCTGCCATAGCCGTCACCCTCTAAGACGCTTCCCTGGAAAGACAGGCCTCCTCATAAGCGGCCGCCATTCTTGAAAACACCTTTTCCCAGGTATATGCACGGGTAATTTTTCCGGCCCAGTCCATGTCCGGCTGCCTGTGGTCCAGTATGGTTTGAATACTTTTTTCAAGGGCGGCAGCCAGTTTTTCCTCCATGCCGGGCATATCCTTTTCAAAAGGAGTATCCACGGTTTCCAGGGGTGGCAGTGGGATCATCTCCACCATGGGGGATTGGGTGCTTCCAAGAATTTCCCTTGTACCCGGAAGTGCCGTGGTCAGGATCCGGCACCCCGAAGAGAGCGCTTCCATGATCACCAGGGGCAACCCCTCAAAAAATGACGGCAGGACAAAAAGATGGGCGGTTTTCATCAGGCCGGCAAGGTCGCGGTGGGATAAAGGCCCATGCACAACCACCCGGTCTCCAAGGGATTCTGCCAGTGCCAGGCACTCGTCTTTTTCCCTGCCGCTGCCGGACCCTGCCAGGTGGAGCCGGAAATTCAGGCGTGACACCTTTTTAATGGACCTCAGCAGCCAGGGGACTCCCTTGGCCCGGCTCAGTTTTCCGGCATAGACGATCTCCACGGGCCCAGTATCAGGCTTGGCATCCCGGGCGGTAACGGAGCCGAAACCAAATAAATCATTTTCAAATCCCGCACCGACCACGCGCAGCCGTTCTGGATCAACGCCGTGGATCTGCATCACCGCTTCCTTCTGGTGATGGCCCAGGCAGAGTATCCGGTCTATTTTTCTGACTGCCCCGGCGATTTCCGGACCGATTCTGGGGCACAGGGAAAACTGGCGCAGACAGGTGCCATGGCAGGATGTCACCATGGGACGGTCCGCAAATACCCACCTTGCAATTTTTGAAACAATCCATAAATGATGGGTATGGATAATGTCCGGGGCAAAGTCTTTTTTGGCCTGCTGAAGTTTGCGTTCAAAGGCATCCTGGTACTGCGCCAGTTGTTCAGGGCCCATTGAGGAAAACACAGTACTTTGATACGGCATGACGTCACTCATGCCCGGCAGGGGGAAATCCAGGCCAGGCCCACCGTTAAAGTGCACAAAAAGGGCATGGTGCATAGGAATCAGAGACGGGTCCGGTTCAAAATCGTTCTGAATTCCGGCAACCATGTAATTCTTAAAGCCCCTTGCTTTTGCCTGTTTGATAATAGCCTGCAGGGTTTTACCGGATCCTGTAAAATCCGGCATCTGGCTTAATACATGGAGAATTTTCATGGGGGAATTTTACCATATGGAAAGGGGGATGAGAAGAATAATTCAAAATTCACTCATTGACCCCCAACCGGCCCTCTGGTATAAAGTCCACTTGGCACCCCTTTGGTGATAACAAAACGATAAATTGGATAAAACCCGGCGTGGACAATACGCCATACAGCATGCCTGAACCTTCATGTCTTACCAAGTTTTAGCCTTAAAATACCGGCCCCAGACCTTTGAGCAGGTTGTGGGACAGGCCCATGTAACCACCACCCTGACCAATGCCATTGCAGCGGACCGGGTGGCCCATGCCATCCTGCTCACCGGCCCCAGAGGCACCGGGAAAACCACCATTGCCAGAATTTTGGCAAAGGCCATGACATGCACCGAGGGGCCGACCCCCTCCCCCTGCAACCGGTGCAAAATCTGCAAGGACATCATCAACGGGCATTGCGCCGATGTATTTGAGATTGACGGCGCCTCCAACAACAGTGTGGAACAGATCCGGGACCTACGGGAAAATGTAACCTACATGCCGGCATCGGCCAGGTTTAAAATCTATATCATCGACGAAGTCCACATGCTGTCCACGGCGGCGTTCAACGCCCTGCTCAAAACCCTTGAAGAACCGCCGGAACACGTACTTTTCATATTTGCCACCACAGAGGTCCACAAAATTCCGGCCACCATCCTCTCCCGGTGCCAGCGCCATGACCTGGCCCGGATTCCCCTGGAAGAAATTTCCGGCCACCTGGCATTTTTATGCCGGGAAGAAGGATTTGAGGTGGAACAAGAAAGCCTGGATATGGTGGCCCTGGAGGCTGACGGATCCATCCGGGATTCCTTGAGCCTGCTGGACCGGATACTTTCCGCCAGCCCGGATAAAACCATCCGCCATGAGGTGGTGGCCGAAAACCTGGGCGTCTCCGACCGCCAACTCATGTTCGACCTGGCATCGGCCGTATTCAGTAAAGACGGAGCAGCCCTGATCAGCCTTGTCCAGCGGGTGAACGATTCCGGAATGGACCTGAAAAAATTCTATTCAGATATCATCGCCCATTTCAGGAACCTGAACATCATCAAAATCTGCGGCAAGGATACCCCCAGTTTGAATCTCATTGACGCGGAAAGAAACCGCCTTGCAGATGCCGTGGCGGCCCAATCGGCCACCTACACCGGCATGCTGCTCCAGCGGCTTCTGGATGACGAGAATCTGGTAAGGTATGCCTCCCATACCCAGACCGCCCTTGAGATGGTATTGCTCAAACTCATTCAGATCAGCCCGGGAGCCGATCTGGATAAAATCATCAGCAAGCTTGATCTCCTGGCCAGACAAATCAGCGAACAGCCGGCAGCCCCTACCCCTTCACAGGCGGTTTCACCCGCTCCCCAGGCAATGCCGGCACCACAGGCTATGCCGACACCGCAGGCTCCCCAGGCGCCGGCGCCTCCCCACGGCTACCAGGGCCCGCCGCCGGATACCATGCCGCCGGAACCGCTGCCTGCAGAGCTTCCCGCCATGCCGCCGGTGATGAACGATCAGCCGGCACCGCCGAACCGGACGGCCTCCCCCGGCCCCGTACCCGTCCAGCCCCCTGGCCCCGCGGAAATGCAAGAACCGCAGGGACCGGTTACCTGGCCCGGCTTTCTCAATATACTGCAGAGCAAACTCCCATCCATGTTTGCCCTGCTGTCCCGGGCCGATGTGGACACCTCGGCCCAAGATCATGTCAGCGCCAGCTTATGCCTGCGTACTGACTTTGAAAAAAAGAGGATGGAAAATAAAGAAAAGGAATTGCAGGCCCTGAGCATGCAGTTCATGAAAAAACCAATAAAACTCAAAATCACTGCCGACACGACAGAGCGGCCCCAGGGACCTTCACAAAGCAAAATTGCCGAAGACAAGGCCAAACAGGCTGCGGCCCGCCACCCCATGGTCCAGGAGGCCCGGCGGCTGTTTAACGGAGAGATACTATAATTCAAAAGGAGTTATCCACCCATGAAAAATATGAACACCATGATGAAACAGGCCCAGAAACTGCAGAAGAAAATGCTCAAGACCCAGGAAGAGCTGGCCAAAAAAACCGTTGAGGCCACTGCTGGCGGCGGCATGGTAAAGGTCATCGCCAACGGCGGCCAGAAAATCGAATCCATTGTCCTGGAAAAGGAAGTCGTGGACCCCGAAGATGTCGAAATGCTCCAGGACCTGGTACTGGCTGCCGTTAACGACGCCCTGAACAAATCCCAGGAAATGGTTTCCTCAGAAATGGGCAAGCTCACCGGCGGGTTCAACATTCCCGGGCTGTAATCCGGCCAAAGTTATTGTAGAAGCCGCCCAGTGAACCACTACCCGGAAGCCATTGTAAAGCTGATCAATTCCTTTTCCACCCTGCCCGGAATCGGAAAAAAAACAGCTGAGCGCCTGGCCCTGCATATCCTCCATGCGCCGGACCACCAGGCCGCCGCCCTGGCAGGTGATATCCTCGAACTCAAATCCAGCGTCAAGCTATGCAAAAACTGCTTTGCATTCAGCGACAAGGACCGCTGCCGCATCTGCTCGGACCCCACAAGGGATCCGTCGCTGATCTGCGTGGTTGAAAATCCCACCGATATGGCGGCCATAGAGAATTCCGGGTCATTTAAAGGGCATTATCACATTCTGGGCGGAGCCCTGTCCCCCATAGACGGCATTGGCCCCGAAGACATCCGCCTTGCGGAATTGTTCACCCGGGCCGAGCCCGGCCGGATTACGGAAATCATCCTAGCCACCAAAACCAACGTGGAAGGCGAGGCCACGGCCGCATACATCCAGGACAGGCTCAAATCGTCCGGCATCAGCATCACCCGGATTGCATCCGGTGTACCCATGGGCGGGGACCTGCAGTACGTGGATCCCCTGACCATGCAAAAAGCAATGGAAAAACGGTATGGATTCTAATATTGGCAGCGGCGGGTTAACCGCCCAGGACATCTTTGACTGCAAGCAATGCGGCGAATGCTGCAGGGGATTCGGCGGCACCTACGTCACTGCCGAAGACATTGATAAAATCTGCGCCTTCATCCAGGCCGACCCGGCCACCTTTGTGCAGAAATACTGTGACATGTCCGGTTCAAGGCCGGTGCTCACCCTGGGAGAAAACGGCTGCTGCATCTTTTTCGATCCTGAAAAACAATGCACCATCCACCCGGTGAAACCTTACATGTGCAAGGCATGGCCCTATATCAAAACCATTATCACCCACCCCGAAAACTGGGACATTATGGCCAACTCCTGCCCGGGCATGAAAAAAGGAATTCCCCACAGCGAGCTTCAGCGTATTGTGGCCGGGGAAAAGGAAAAACTGGACCAAAATTTCAATAGGTAATTTTTATGCCCGGCCTAAAACCGTCAAGCGGTTGAGCCGGGCACCATATTTTTATTTATTGGTTGGCATATCGGCAAACTGGCGGGCAATGGAATCCCGTTCATAGACGATCTCCACCCGGCGGTTTCTCGCCCGGCCGGCCGCCGTATCGTTGGTGGCCACGGGATGGTACTGGGCATACCCTTCTGCTGAAATATAAAAGGGGGATACCCCGTTTGCCACCAGGAGGCGCGCCACTGTAGAGGCCCTGGCACTGGACAGCTCCCAGTTGGAAGGATAGTGGGCCGAGGAAATGGGCTCACTGTCTGTGTGGCCCTTGATCTTGACATGGTAGGCCAGTTTCGACAGCACAGCCGCCACCTTTTCCAGGATATCCAGCCCTTTGGGAGCAAGCGTGGTGCCCCCCTCGTCAAAAAGAAGCAGGTCGGACATGGTGCTCACCACCCCGTCCTCGCTCTTGGTAACGCTGACCTCTCCTCCGAGATTGTTGAACAATACCAGTTCCCTGACCTCGGAAACGATATCTTCCATCTCTTTTTCGATCATCCCCCCCAGTTCGTCAATGGCCTGGCTCTCCGAGGGTTCCTCGGAAGGGACGGCATGCATGGTCAGCCCCTCCCGGGTGCCGGATTCCGGGACGGCCTGGGCCCCCAATGCGCTTCTCAAGGATTTCACCAGCTCCTTGTAGGTTTCCTGCTGGGTGGTGCTCATGGCGAACAGGAGCACAAAAAAGCACATCAACAGGGTGACCAGGTCCGCAAAAGTGGCCATCCATTCCGGAGCGCCGCCGCCGTCCTCTTTTTTCTCCGGGGGAGCCGGAGAGGCAAGCGTCATCTCCTCTTCATGTTCTGCGCCGGTATCTTCAGGCATGTACGGGGCCTCTTCTCAATTTATTTCTTTTCTTCCTTGGAATCCGACAGGTACACTTTGAGCTTGTCTTCCATGAGTTTGGGGTGCTCCCCCTCTCTGATGGACAGGATACCTTCGAAAATAATATTCATATTGATGATCTCTTCTTCGGCCCGGCCGGTGAGCTTATCGCTCATGGGAATAAAAAAGAGGTTGGCCATGACCGCCCCGTAAAAGGTGGTAATCATGGCAACGGCCATTTTGGGGCCGATGGATGAGGGATCATCCAGGTTGGCCAGCATCTGGACCAGGCCGATAAGGGTACCGATCATTCCGAATGCAGGGGCGTAGGACCCCATGGCAGAAAAAACATTGGCACCGGTATCCAGGCCCTTTTTGGTCAGCTCCATCTGTTTTTGCATGATCTGGGCGATGTCGGCGGTCTTCACCCCGTCCACGGTCATCTGAAGCGCCTGGGCCAGGTAGGGGTCCTCAGTGCTCTGGATATCGCTTTCAATGGAAAGAAGCCCCCCCTTCCTGGCTTTATTGGAAATTTCAACCAGGTTGGCAATGATATCTTCAGGTTTTTCGATCTTGAATATGAACACTTTCAACCCGGATTTGATCATTCCCAGCACATCGGCCATGGGAAACCCGATCATGACCGCGGCCACGGTCCCGCCTACAACAATGAGAATGGACGGAATGTTCACGAACATCATAATACTGCCGCCCAGAAGAATGGTTCCCAGTACAAAGCCCAATCCGGAAACAACACCGATTACCGACGCAATATCCATATGCTAAACCTTTATATAAACCGTTGCATCCACAGGGTACTCCCTGTGGTATTGTATAATTTTATCAATGGATTCCCGGGTCAGCACGGTATTGGCCGTAAACAGCTTAGTCCCGGAAGCTGTAAACAGGGCGGTCGCCAGTTCCATTCCCGGCTCCAGGTGTTCAATGCCCGCCCCCCGGACCTTAAACGCCTCAGGTCCCAGGTGAATCACCACATACTTTTCCAGCCACCCCACGATCACCGGATCAAGGCGGACGCCGGCAAGCCCTTCCAGGGCCTTGAGAATATCATCGACGCCCTTGATTTCCGCCTTCTCCCGCAGGTTCTCCAATTCGTCGGCACCGGCGAGGATCTTTGACGCCAGAGGGATATACCGCCGCCTCAAACCGTCGGGAAACCCTGTGCCGTCCGCATTTTCGTTGAGGTTGTGAATGATCCGGCCCGGCCCTTCAAATCCCGGACATTGTTTCAGCAGTTGCGCCCCCTTCACAGGGTACTGCACCCTCAACGCCTGATCATAGGCAGGCGGCCCCTCCGGGCTGTCAGCCGCCATATTAAAGTCATCGTCTTGTCCCTGTTCCCCAAAAGGGCCCCGGGACAGGCCGGTGAGAAAAAGAAGGCCGATTTCATGCAGCATAGCAGCTTTTCTGAGATCCTCCAACTTTTTTTCACCCATTCCCATGCCTTTGGCAATGAACTCGGCTATGTTTGCAACCCGCTCGCCATGGCCCCGGTTTTCCTCCACCCGGTGCTGAATTAAGGTATGAAGAATGTTTCCGAACCCCTCCATATTTTCTTTAAGCAATCTTTTCAGATCGGTTTCACCGGCTTTGAGGCGTCTGCGTTCCAGGGTCATCTGCTGCACCTGCTTCAACGCGGCATTGAGGCTGTTTCTCTCCTCCCCGAGTTCGGTTTTCGTTTTTTTCAATTCCCCCTTAAACCGGTCCAGGTAGGCAAAAGACCGGTCCAGGGCCTCCTGTTTGGCATCCAAATCCTGGGCAATCCGGTTTTTTTCCGTATGGCACCTGGACAGGTGTCTGAGAAGATGGTGGGAAACCGGCCATTCAACAGCGTCGTCAAAGCCTGCCGCCATTAGCGCCACCCGTTCCTCCACCCCGCAATGGGCGGGAAGCACGGCAAAGACCGCAGGCGGGTATTTATGGGGCAAGGCACTGACTGTACCGAGCCATTCCCGGGCAAGGGGCATGTCGCATCCCCCTTCCGAAGGGCCGGCAAAGGGGTCCATGAGAAAGATATCCGGCCGCCGGGTCACGTCGGGAATATCTTCCGGCCCCTGGCATACCGCCACCTCCCATTCCCCTTGGGGGAATTCCAATTGACCGGCCCGCTGGCCGATATATAGGATAAAGGGGACCGGTCTATCCATGGGGTTCCTTGTACTTATTCGGAATAACCATTGGTCCACCACTCGTCCCATTTGGTGTTTAGTATTTCCCCGGCCAGTTGGCGGCCGATATCGGTCTTGAGCCGGCCGGTCACATAGGGGAGCCAGCCGTCCGGAGTCGCTGCCCCGATATCCTTTATCTTTTTAAGTTCAAGTATAAAGGAGAGCTGGTCCGCATCCCTTGCCAGCTGAGCCTCAACCGTCTCCCCCTGGTTGAATTCATCCATAAGCGCCCGTATATCTTCTCCGAATGCAAGATCGCCTGTCAGATGGTCCAGGGCTTTGGATTCATCAACGGTGTTGTATTTTTTATGGACATAATTATGGTCGTTGGTCCTGGCCTCGGGGATGTCGTGAACCAGGGCCATGGAGATGAGCTTTTCCCTGTCCACATCCGGCACCAGCCGGGCCATGGTAAAACAGATAAAAGCGGTGGTAAAGCTGTGCTCTGCAATTGTCTCCCGGCCTGCACCGAGAAAGGCATATCCGGTACGATTGAGATCCTTTAGCATCCGCACCTCGAACAGGAGGTCAGCAAGTTTTGTCATTTCACTTCCGTTTTCTAGTAATTCGCGTATCAATTCTTGACTTTTTATAGAACAGGAGCTTAAATAAAGTCAAGATTTACAGGCTTCAAGGCACCACAGCAAACAAATTAGATTAAATATACCAGCACAAACCGCTTCAGGGGGGAGATCATGGCCGGGCAAATAAAAAATATCGCATCCATTAAAACAGCCGTTTTGCTTTTTATCCTTGTTTCGTTTTTTGCGGGAACAGCCGCCTGGGCCCAGGCACCGCAACCCTTTGATGTACAGGAAGATACAGGATTTTATTACACCATCAAAAAAGGGGACACCCTCTGGGACCTCTCCCAGAAATTTTACAATTCCCAGTGGGACTGGCCCGGCCTCTGGGAAATGAACAAAAAAATCAAAAACCCCCACTGGATTTACCCGGGCAACCGAATCCGGGTTTACCTGAAACCTGAATTCAAGACAGCCGGTGACCAGAAAATGGTTGAGGCATCCAGCCCGGCACCGATCACCCCACAGTTCAACTTTCCTGCCATTGATCACATCGGATTTATCAAAGATGCGGAAATACCGGCCCTGGGAACCATTATCCGTGAACAGGACGGCAACCTGATGATGTCTTCGGACGATATTATCTATATCCGTCCCCTGGCCCCCCTCACCGTGGGAATGTCCTACCAGATATTTAATACGGAATTGGTGGAAGAAAAAATAAACGGCAGTGTATTCAAAGGCGTCAAACACCTGATAAAGGGAAAAGTCAAGATCCTTGACATCAATGACCGCTATGCCACCGCTCTGATTACAGCATCCAACAGATATGCCACCATCGGGGATAAAATCATGATCCCGCTGGAGCGGAACGCCACCCTCACGGTCCAGGAAAAACCCGCCCCCCTTGACGGTGTCATCCTCTGTTCAGAAGACAACGAACGAATGGTAAACGATTATAAAATCGCCTTCATCAACAAGGGAAAATTCGATAACGTCCGCCCCGGACAGATTTACTCCGTTCTCCAGGTCCAGCAAAACCTCTCCGTCCATGACGTGGACGATGTGGCCCTACTGGATCCGCTGAATTCAGGCCGCCTCATCGTCCTGCACACCGAACCGGAAAGCGCCACCGTAATGGTGCTCTCCTCCAAACGGGAAATCCTTCCAGGCGACCTTGTACGTTAGCGGCCGCCTTAATTAGACTTCGAATCAGGGCGGCCTGGTATCAGACCAGATCCCAGGTCACCCGCAGTATCTCCTGATAGGTGGTCAGTCCCTGGAGCATTTTTTTAATCCCCCCCTGCCTTAAGGTGACCAGCCCCTCCCGGGCGGCTTTTTTTCTCAGTGCAGACAAATCCGCATCATTGGATGTCAGGTGCTTTAAAGACTCGGTATAGGGCAGGATTTCATAAATACCCGTCCGCCCCTGGTATCCGGTGTTCCTGCATTTGATACACCCCTTGCCGTGTTTGAGGGGAACTTTCCCGGTCCGGGGAACCGACAGTCCCAGTTCAGTCAGCTCCGATGCCTCCATTTCAAAGGATTCCACACAATGGGGGCAGATTTTCCGAACCAGCCGCTGGGCTACCACCCCGGTGAGGGAAGAGTGGACCAGGTAAGGGGGAATTCCCAGATCCAGAAGCCTGAAAATGGTGGACACCGAATCATTGGTGTGGAGGGTCGACAGGACCAAGTGGCCGGTGAGGGCCGCCTGAACCGCCGCCTGGGCCGTCTCCAGGTCCCGGATCTCCCCCACCATGATGATATCCGGATCCTGCCGCAGAATATTTTTCAGCACCGAACCAAATGTGACGTCAATGGCCGGCTGCACCCCGATCTGGTTGAATTCCTCATGGATCATTTCAATGGGATCTTCAATGGTGGTGATGTTGACTTCGGGGGAAGAGAGCATGCGAAGGCTGGAGTATAGGGTGGTGGACTTTCCCGATCCGGTGGGACCGGTCACCAGCACAATACCGAAGGGCATGGTGATCAGATTCTTATATTTTTGAAACGCCCCCTGGGAAAACCCCAGCTGTTCAAGGTCCTGGAAGAGGATATCCGGGTCCATGATCCGCATCACCACCTTTTCCCCGAATGCCACGGGGATGGTGGACACCCGGATTTCCACCTCTGTATCCTCCTTGGACAATTTAATCCGGCCGTCCTGGGGCCGCCGCTTTTCCGCCATATCCAGGGCGGACAATGTCTTGATCCGGCTGACAACGGCATTGTGAAGCTTTTTGGGCAGTTTATACACGGTGTGCAGGGCCCCGTCGATGCGCATGCGCACCAGGCAGACCTCCCGCTTGGGTTCGATATGGATATCCGAGGCCTTCTGGTCAAAGGAATAGGAAAAAAGATGGTTCACCGCATTGACGATATGCTGGTCCGTGGAAGGCAGTTCGTCCATGGCCGTCAGACTGACAAACTGTTCCAGGTTGCCCAGGTCCACCCCCTTTTTGGCAAAAAGGTCCTCTGCCGCGGAAATGGAATGCTGAAATCCGAAAAATTCCCGAATCAGCTTAATGATATCACTCCGGGAGCTGACGATGGGCGTCACCTTCAATTTAGAGACCCGCTCCACATCGGCAATGGCTTCGTGGTTAAACGGATTCGGGGTCGCCACCACCAGCTTTCCCGCCTCCATTTCCATGGGCAGCAGCAGGTGCTTCAGTGCAAAGGATTTTGAGATGGTGCCGGTGACAAATTTCAGCTCCAATTTCAGCGGGTCGATCTTCTTATAAGGCAGGCGCCAGGAGGCGGCCAGGGCCCTGTAAACCAGGTCCTCGTCAAGAACCTTGTCCGGCTTGTCCTGACGGTTCAGCTTCGAATGGATAACCACATCAATGAAAGAGATACCGGCCATGGCCTTGGCCTTATCCGCCGGAGTCATTTTATCTCCCCCGGCCTTGACCAGAATGGCCTCACGGACCTGCCGCTCCCTGCGGATCAGGTCCCTGGCCTGGTCCGTCGTGATCAGCCGTGCCGAAATCAGCGCCTGACATACCGCCTTGGGGGATAATTGTTTATTTAAAAGAGAATTCATGGAATCTTTTATATGCCCAACACGCCATGGTTTCAAGCTTTTCCTTGACTTTTCCCCCCTTGTCTGTACAGATAATCAGCTTTGGTTTCACAACCTGAAACGGAGAACCCGGCCATGACCTATATCAAACTATTGCTCACCGCCTTTTTCTGGGGCGGCACCTTTATTGCCGGCAAAGGCCTTGCAGGAAAGGTAGATCCCTACTCCGCAGCTTTCTTGCGGTTTACCATCGCCTCTTTCTTTCTGCTTATCCTGGTCATGAAGACCGAAAAAAGACTGCCCCGGATCAACGGGCGCCAGGCAATCTTCATTCTATTGTCAGGCCTCACCGGCATATTCGCCTATAATATCCTCTTTTTCACGGGACTGACCCTGATCAATGCCAACCGGGCCTCGCTGATCATTGCCACCAACCCCATTTTCATCAGCCTGGCATCGGCCCTGTTTTTCAAGGAGCGGCTGACCCCGGTTAAAATGGCCGGCCTGTTCCTCTCGGTTACAGGCGCCCTTTTGATCATCTCCGGGGGCAGCCTTTCAGCCATCTTCACCACCGGCATCGGCAGGGGGGAGCTGGCCATATTCGGCTGCGTTTTTTCATGGGTCTCCTATTCCATTCTGGGAAAACCCCTGATGAAGGATTTTTCCCCCCTGGTATCGGTATGCTATTCATCCCTGGCCGGAACGGCTATGCTCCTATTTCCCGCCCTGTTTAAAGGAACAGCCGCCCATCTTCCGGGCTACGGACTGGCGGAATGGGGCAGTCTTTTTTACCTGGGTTTCTTCGGCACGGTGCTGGGATTTTACTGGTATTACCAGGGGATACAGCAGATCGGCCCCACCAAATCCGGGGTATTCATCAACTTTGTTCCGGTATCGGCCATTTTCCTGGCCTATCTGATCCTGGACGAGCCCGTTACCCGGGAGCTGATTCTGGGAGCCGCCCTGGTGGTCACAGGGGTGTACCTGACCAACACCTCAAAGGCCCTGCCCCGGAACCGGGAGCCCGATTCGGCCAAACCACCGATTCAGGAACACCAATAAAAAATCAACCCCAATAGAATGAGGAGTCTCCATGTTCACCCGCGCCATCGTAAAACGCCCCTGTAAAAATATGATCAACGGCATCACGGAAGCCGGCCTGGGCTCTCCGGACTATGACCTGGCCTGCCGCCAGCACGACGCCTACATCCAGGCCCTTGAGACCTGCGGCCTCTCCGTCACCGTGCTGCCGCCCGAAGAAGCATACCCGGATTCGGTATTCATAGAGGACACCTGCCTGGTGACCCCCAAATGTGCCGTGATCACCCGCCCCGGCGCCCAAAGCCGCAAAGGGGAGACCCAAAGCGTCCGGCAGGCCATGGCAGCATTTGATCTGCCCACAGAGGAAATCGCAGCACCGGGGACCCTTGATGCCGGCGATATCATGATGGTGGGAGATCATTATTTTGTGGGGCGCTCAGCACGCACCAACGCCGAAGGCTTTGCCCAGCTTGAAACCATATTAAACCGATACGGGATGACGGCCTCGGCCGTGGAACTGGAATCCGTGCTCCATCTGAAAACAGGCATCTCATACCTTGAAAACAACAATCTTCTGGCCTGGGGCGAATTTCTCACCAAGGAAGCATTGTCAAAGTTTAATATTCTTGGGGTTGATAACGACGAGGCCTATGCGGCAAATTCTGTCTGGGTCAACGGATATGTGCTGGTGCCGGCGGGCCACGGACGGACCATGGATATGATTGAAGCGGCCGGGTACCGGCCTGTGGAGGTGGATGTCTCGGAATTCAGGAAACTGGACGGGGGGCTAAGCTGCCTGTCGCTTCGGTTTTAGTTTAAACGAAAAATGCCGGGCACCTTGAAAAAGGCCCGGCATTTTTATAGACAAAACGCGTTTGCTTAGTCTTCTTCGACTACAATGGCGTCTTCTTCACAAACTTCTACACAGCTTTCGCAGCCCATGCATTCTTCTGCATTGACGGGAACGGATTTTTCGTCTTCCATTTCAAATACTTCCACGGGGCAGACGTCTACACATTCTTCACAGCCAACGCATTTGGATTGATCAACGATCGGATTAAAAGCCATTTTAATAACCTCCTTAAAATTAACGGTACGATTTTATAAACTCATTTTTTTTAGATTTCATACCTGATTTAAAACACGCTTTTACAACATATTTTTTACTAAAATCAAGTGTTTTATGAGTTTAATTTGACCAGACATACAATTAGCTGCCTGCCCGGTATATTAAAAGTTTTATTCAAGTCTCCGCCGGGGAAAGAACAGACCCTGATCCCGCCGGCGGGGCAACTGCACCCGACATCGTTTTTTTCTTCCGGCCAGACGGCGCTGTTGCCCGAAACAATCTCTTCAAGGCTGTTTGAAATCTTCCCGAGCCACTCTTCCCTCTGACCACAACCATGTTCATGCACTTTTATGGAATCAATGTCAAGCCCATTTATCATCCGGTCTGAATTGGCCGCCAAATAGTCCATCACCCCTGAACTTGTGGTGGCCAGGACGGTGCAGTCCCCCTCCGGATCAAGGCACCCCGCCTCTCCGGCAACCGCACACCAGGCCCGGATCCGCTCCTCAATCTGACCGGGATTCATCTCTGCAAGGGGATCCATCTTAGCCTCAACACCCGCAGCCCAATCTTCAGCCCCGGACAGACCGCTTTTATCCTCCAGTTCACCCTTGAGTTCCGCAAACAGGGCCGCATTATTTTCATCCATGGCCTGAAGGCTGTTGCGGATGGTTTTGTTTTCCATATCCAGAATCTCAGCAAACCGAAGCACAAGCAGGGGATCCCCCTGGGGCACCTCCTCTTCAGGGGCCGGGAATGCCCCACCGCTGCGAATCTGGGATTGGATAGCCGCCACACCGTTCTCATCCTTGAGCCAGGTTTTTTCGCGGATCAAGGCCTTTAAATTCTTTTCGTTTCCCCTGTGTATGGCCGCCCAGTCCTTGAACGCATGAACCTGGGCTTCCAGGGCGGCAGCCCGCGCCTCATCAACGGCAACCGGCTCAAGCCGGCCGCTGTCCACCAGGTCCGAATAATGGGATTGGGAAAACTCTGACCGGTCCAGGGACAGCACCTTGAATGCCTCAAAAAAGCCACCCATGGTCCGGGCCTGGTCCGGGGTCATACGGGTAAAGGGGAAAAAACAAATGGGTCTCATCAACAATCACACCTTTTTATCATGAACCGGCACCCCCATGGCTTCAAGCCTCTCCCGGAGCATGTCTGCGGTCTCCCAGTCATGGTTCCTTCGGGCGGCGTCCCGTTCCTTAATTAGAGAAATTATATCCTGTGAATATTCCGTCTTTCTATTGAAACTAAAAACATTTAAAACCCGGTCCACATCCCTGAAGCAGTTCAGGAGGCGGCCGGCACCCCGGGCGCAGAGGGCCCCGTCGGAAATCAGCCGGTTGATCATCTTTACCCCGGACAGAAGCCCGGATACCAGGGTGGGAACCTTGAGGTCATCGGCCATGGCCGCCGTCAGCGACTGGCGGATATCATAGGATATCTGCTGGACATTCTCCTCATTTGACACCCCGGTCACCGCCCCCAGGGTATCGATGCACCGGTTGATCCGGGCCAGGGCGGCCCCGGCATCGTCAAGACTTTTCCTTGAAAGGGTAAGGGGTTTGCGGTAATGGGCCGAGAGCAGCCAGAACCGGATGGTTTTCATATCCCAGCCAATGCCGGCCAGCTCATCCAGGGTAATTGACTCAATGGATTCCGCTTCCAGCGACCCGTCGTACCGAACCGGGTGGCAGTGGACCCACACCCGTGCGAACTCCCCACCCGTGGCGGCCCGGGCAATGGCAATCTCATTGTCATGGTGGGGAAACATCAGCTCCCGGCTGCCGGTATGGATATCAAACCCGTTGCCCAGATGGGCCATTGAAATGGCCGCGCACTGCAGGTGCAGGGAAGGCCTGACATTGCCCCACTCGGTTTTGATTCCCACCCCCTGCTTAAGCTCCGAGAGGCGAACCCGTTTGAGCAGGGTAAAATCCCTGGGATTCTGTTTTTCATACTCATCCAGGTCCACGGTGGCCCCGATGCGGATCTTGTTTACATCCACCCGGGACAGCCGTCCGTACTCATTGAGCCGGGACAGGTCAAAGTAGACCGAATGGAGTTTTTCATAGGCATGGCCCCGGCTCACCAGTTTCCGGGTCAGATCCGTCATATCGGATAGATGCTCGGATACCCTGGGGTATGCCTGGGCAGGTCGTATCCCAAGCCTGGCCAGATCAGATTTAAAAGCGTCCAGGTAGGGCCGGGTAAACGCATCCAGTGAGACCTTTTCCGCCAGGGCCCCGCCGATGATCTTGTCGTCATAATCCGTGATATTGACCACATGGTTGACCCTGAGGTCCTGGTATTCCAGATAGCGGATTAAAAGATCAGTAAATGCATACCGCCTGAACTGCCCGATGTTCAGCCTCCGGTGGATGGTGGGGCCGCAGGTATAGATGCCGATATCCCCATCCCCCCTGGGCTCAAATGCCTCTTTTTCATGGGAAAGGCTGTTGTAGAGATTCAGGTGGATATGTTTTTTCACGGAAAAAAGCTCCGTTGAAAGGTAGCGTTCCCCGCTGTCCGGGAAAATGGCCACAACCACCCCTTTTTTCATCCGTTTGGCCTCTTCCATGGCCACGGCCATGGCGGCACCGGAACTCATGCCCACAAAAAGCCCTTCTTTCCGGGCCAGCTGTCTGGCCGTCTCAAAGGCGGTGTCATCGTCAATATGAGCCGAAACATCCAAAAGGGATTTATCAAAAATTTCAGGCGTATAGGATTCCTTCATATTTTTCAGGCCCTGGATGCCGTGCCCCAGGTAGGGCTCGGCACAGACAATGCGGATCCCGGGATCCTTTTCCTTCATATACCGGGACAACCCCATGAGGGTGCCGGAAGTCCCCACAGTGGCCACAACCGCATCCAGCCGCCCCCCGGTCTGCTCAAAGATTTCAGGGCCGGTGGTATGGTAATGGGCCTGCCAGTTGGCGTCGTTGTTATACTGATCCGTGAGAAAATACCTGTCCGGATGCTCCCGGGCCATGCGGTAGACCTCTTCGATGGCCCCGTCGGATCCCAGATGCCGGGGGGTCAGAATGATCTGCGCCCCCCTGGCCTTGAGGATCCGCTTTCGTTCTTCGCTGGCGTTTTCCGCCATGGCCAGGGCGATTCTGTACCCCTTCACCGCACAAATCATGGCCAGCCCGATGCCTGTATTGCCCGAGGTGGCTTCGATCACGGTCTTCTCCGGGGTCAGTTCCCCCGAGGCCTCGGCCTGGTTGATCATATACAGGGCGGCCCGGTCTTTAATTGAACCGCCCGGATTCATATATTCCAGTTTGGCAAATATTTTCACCCCGGATACGGGGTTAAGGTTGCGGATTTCCACAAGGGGGGTATTGCCGATGGCGTCTATGATGGCGGAAAGCATATTCTTCCTTTTATTATATCCCGCTGCCCGGTCCCCTGTTTACTAAATTATTCGCTCAGGACCGGTTCCGGCCCTGTCAGGCCTTGGGATTGAATCAGCGGACCCTGTCTGTTCACACGGGTATGTCAAGAGGCTGGATCAGCAGGCAATTTTAAGGGGCACCCTTGACTTTTAACATATAAAATGGCTTTATACAGTAAATTTTAATGATGTGCAATTTTTTAAGTGAAAGGCCCGTGTACCCTATGTTTTCATGGAAAAGACCGGCCCGTACGGCCTGGTACGCCATCGTTCTGTGGCTGCTGACCGCCGGCTGCGCCCTGGCCCTGACCCAGGTGGAGGACCCCAGGGAAGTATCCTGGAATATCACCGCCCTCATGGTAACCTACGACAATGAGCGGCAGTTGTATATTGCAGAGGACAACGTGGTCATTACCGGCGGCCGGACCCGTCTGGAAGCCGACTATGTTGAATTCAACAACAAGACCAAAGACGCATTTGCCCAGGGCAACGTCCTGTTCATTTCAGGGGGGGACACCATCACCTGCAACGCCATGCAGGTGAACCTGCTCACGGAAAAGGGCACCATTAATAAAGGAACCATATTCATCCAGGACGGCAACTATTATATCTCCGGCGACAAGCTCAGAAAGACCGGCGAGTTCACCTATGATGCAGCAAAGGGTGCCATCACCACCTGTGACGGAGATTCCCCGGACTGGAAAATCACGGGCAGGAACATCAAGGTCACTGTGGAAGGATACGGCCGGGCGGCCCATACCACCCTATGGGCAAAAAAGATGCCGGTATTCTACTCCCCCTACCTGGTTTTCCCCGTGAAAAACAAACGGCAGACCGGGCTGCTCTTTCCCATGGTCGGGACCTCTGACCGCAAGGGATTTGAATATGAACAGCCCCTCTTTCTGGCCCTCTCCCGGAACACCGATGCCACGGTCTATGCCCATTATATGTCGGACCGGGGCCTGAAAGTGGCCGGTGAATTCCGCTATGTCCTCTCGCCGGAATCCAAGGGTATGATGGTGGTCGACTATTTAAATGATGATAAACTCGGAGACGGCACCGAGGCCAACAAAAATTACAGCTTCGACAGCACCGCCGCCAGAACCAACAAGGACAGGTATTGGTTCCGGATGAAACACGACCAGGACCTGGGATACGGATTCAATGCAAAGCTGGATGTGGACTGGGTCTCCGACGCCGACTACCTCCAGGAATTCAAGGACGGGTTCACCGGATTTGACACGACGGACCAACGCTTTGAAGCCATGTTCGGCAGGAGTCTGGACGATTATGACAAAACCATCCGGAAAAACAGCCTGCTGGTTAATAAATCATGGGATCACTACAACTTAAATATCCAGACCCTATGGTACGATAATGTCCTCGCCCGGCAGGAGGGCAACACCATTGACAATACCACCCTCCAGCAGTTGCCCAGCGTGGAATTCGACGCCTCCCGCCAGCAGATCGGCGCCACAGGCCTCTATTATACCCTGGATTCGGAATTCCGCTCATTCTACCGGCAGGAGACCCAGACGGTTGCCAACGGGACAAGGGGGCAGCAGTTGATAAACGGCCAGCGGATGGACATCCATCCTAGGCTGTATTACCCCATGAACCTGGGCAAATCCTTTTTCTTTGAACCCTACCTGGGGGTCAGGGAAACGGTCTGGAACACCGACAATTTTACCGATACCGGCGGCAATGCCGACAATCTTCGCAGCCGGGGCCTCTATGATGCCGGCGCCCAGCTCTCCACCAGCCTGAGCCGGATCTTTACCCCCGGCACAGACTTTGCCGAAAAAATCAGGCACGAGATCGTCCCCAAACTGGAATACGGCTACGTTCCCTATACCCAACAGGACGACCTGCCCTATTTTGACGGCCTGGACACCATTGCGGAAAACAACATGGTCACCTGGTCATTGACCAACACCTTCACCGCCAGACGCAAACACACGGACGCCGAGGGCAATTCAACCAACGAATACAGCGAACTGGCCTGGTTCAAACTCTACCAGAGCTATGATATCAAAACCGAGCGGGACGATGAGAGCACAACGGCCAAACCCTGGCAGGCCCTGCGCCTGAAATACGAACTGAACCCCTTCACCTATCTGAGCAGCAACGGCGACATTGCCCTGGATCCCTATACCCGCCACTTCACCGAGGTCAAGGTGGGGGCCACCCTCAAGGACAACCGGGGGGACAGCATCAATACCTCCTACCGGTATGCAACCAATTCGCCCTACGTGTCCAACACCGCAACCACCACCACAGTGGCCACCCATTCCTGGTACACCCGGTTCAACGCCAGAATTACGGAAGCACTCCTGGCCTATTACTCCTTTGAGGAAAACCTTGATGACAAGACCACCATTGAAACCCGGGCCGGATTCGAGCTGGAAAGAGACTGCTGGGGGCTGATCGTGGAATTCAGGGAGGAATCCGCCGAGAAAGCCATCGCCTTTTTGGTCACCCTCAAGGGGATAGGAGAATTCGGGACCAAATGATGAAAGAGCTACAATGGTTTGCGCTCCTGACCCGGAGCAATTTTGAAAAAACCGTATATACCAGCATCTGCCGGAAACGCATTGAGGCCTTTCTTCCCACAATGAGAAAGCCCAGCCGCCGAAAGGACAGAAAGCTGATGATCGACTGGCCCCTGTTTCCAGGGTATGTCTTTGTCAGATCAACCATTGTCCCGGCCGACCAGCTCCAGATCCTGAAAACCGTGGGCGCGGTCCGGCTCCTGGGAAATGTCAAGGGCCCCATAGCAGTGCCGGACATGCAGATAGCGTCCTTAAAACTGCTCACTTCGGCCTCCCAGGACCTGATCACCGGGACCACGGTCCAGCTCAAAAAAGGGGATCCTGTCATGATCCTTGAAGGTCCCATGGCCGGGCTGCGGGGAGAGTTCCACCAGCACAAGGGCCAAAGCCGCGTAATTGTCAAGGTGGACCTGCTGGGCCAGTACGCCGGTGTTGAGGTGGATTCGGACAATGTTGAAAAAATCCCGGATCTACTCTCATAACTCCTTGACTTTTTATTAAATATTAATTAAAACCCTGACACTTAAAATACGATCTGTTTTTAATATTTTTGAGGTTCTATGAATAAACTTGAATTGATTTCAACATTGAAGGACAGAGCAGACCTGACCAAGTCAGAAGCTGCCGAAGTAATTAAAATTTTCTTTGACTCGCTGGCGTACTCCTTTGTCAAGGGGGAACGGGTTGAGATAAGGGGATTGTGCAGTTTCCACATCAAAGAGTACAAAAGCTATGTGGGCAGAAATCCCAAAACCGGAGAAAAAGTACAAATCCCACCCAAACGCCTGCCGTTTTTCAAATGCGGCAAGGAACTCAAAGAGCGGGTTGACTATTAACCGCCGGGTTTGATCAAATAATGCAAGAATTTGGTCACCCCCCGGAACCCACCGAGTCCCATCCTGAACAGGGTCCGGAACCGGGGCCTTTACCCCAGTTACGGCAACTCATCCGGACCCTCAGAATTCCCAATGCCCTTCTTTTTTACGGTGCCGGCGGCACCGGCAAAAAGGAAGCGGCATTGGAATTTGTTAAATCCTGCAACTGCAGCACCACTGAAGCCCTGCCCTGCAATTCGTGTATTTCCTGTAAAAAAATAAACACAGGCATGCACCCGGACATGATATTCCTGGGGCCGGAGGAAAATAAAAAAAACATCACCATCGCCCAGATCAGGGAGATGGGACGGATGATTTCCGTCAGGCCCAACGAGGCGGACTACCGGATGGTCTGTATCCAGGATGCCGGCCTCATGAATGTCCAGGCCCAGAACGGCCTGCTCAAAGTGCTGGAAGAACCGCCGGAAAAGACATTTTTCATCCTCCTGGCTGAAGGGACCTCCACCCTGCTTCCCACCATCCTGTCACGGTGCCGAAAATTCAGATTCCGGCCCATGCCCCCGGAACAGATCAGGGAAATATTGTGCACGGATGGCGCCATCGAACAGGAACTGGCCCGGATCATCGCCCTCACCCAGGGGCCGGACCTGGACCGGGCCCTGGACTTTGCCCGCAACGGCGGTTCCTGGAAAGAAGAATGGGCCGGTTTCCGGAAATGGCTCATCCAATCGGTGCTGGACCTCACCTCGGGCCCGGCCCGGACAAGAATGGCCAAAGGCCTGGATCTCTCCCAGAAATTATCCTCAGATCCAGATCTGGCGGCTTCGGCCAGAGCTGTCATCCGCACGGTGTTGAGAGATCTTTGTGTGTTCAGGTACAGCCCGGAACAAATAGTTAACCTTGATTTTTTCGACGGTTTTAAAGATATTAGTGGCAAACATGTTTATCCGACATTCCTCGAGTGGCTGACAGCCTTTACCGAAACCGAAAAACGGCTGGACTCCAACAGCGGCCCAAGGCTGGCCCTGGATCAATTTTTCCTGGAATTGTCATTATCATAAAAAAGGAAAAGGTCCGTTATGACCAAAGTGGCTGGTGTAAAATTCAAAACCGCCGGAAAAATATATGATTTCAAAAGCGGTGCCTTTGTGCTCAACCCCGGAGACCGGGTCATTGTTGAAACCGAACAGGGCTTAGGCTTCGGCACCATTGCCAAAGTGCCCGAAGAAAAAGACCAGGGGGATAAAAAGCTCAAAAGCATTGTCCGGCTAGCCACCAAAGAAGATTTCATCAAGCGGGAAGAGATCAAAAAGCTTGAAAAAAGGGCCCACGAATTCTGTATTAAATGTATTAACGATCTGGGCCTGCTCATGAACCTGTTCAGTGTGGAGAGCACCTTTGACCGGAATAAGCTCACCTTTTTCTATACGGCCGACGGCCGCATCGATTTCAGGGAGCTGATCAAAATGCTGGTCAAGGAATACAGCATCCGCATCGAAATGCGGCAGGTGGGCATCCGCAACCTCTCCAAGCATTGCGGCGGGGTCGGCAAATGCGGCCGGGAACTCTGCTGTTCCTCCTTTATGCATTCCTTTGAGCCGGTGTCCATTAAAATGGCCAAAGAGCAGGGACTCTCCCTGAACCCCACCAAGATTTCAGGGGTCTGCGGCCGGCTCATGTGCTGCCTGACCTTTGAAAACCAGACCTACCGGCATTATAAGCGCAAAATGCCCAAACTGGGCAAACCCATTACCGTTGACGGGGAAAAAGGTAAGGTCGTCCGCCAGAATGTCCTTAAATCAAGCATCACCATGCGCCTGGAAGACCGGACGGAAAAGGAAATCCCCCTAAGCCAACTTAAACAGAAGAAAACAGGACATAAAAAGAAATGAACCACCAATTTTTTACCACCCCCATCTACTATGTGAACGCCAAGCCCCACCTGGGCCATGCCTATACCTCCATCGCCGCCGATGTCTCCACCAGATTCAAAAAAATGCAGGGGATTGACACCTTTTTTCTCACCGGCACCGACGAGCACGGGGATAAGATCGTCCAGGCCGCGGAAAAAGAGAACACCACCCCCAAGGCCTATGCCGATAAGATCAGCCAGCTCTTCCAGGATGTGCTGCCCCTGCTCAACGTAAAAAACGACCGGTTCATCCGCACCACGGATCCCGACCATATCGAAGTGGTGAAATCCGTCCTCACCACCATCCACGACCGGGGGGACATCTATTTTTCCAGCTACGAAGGCTTGTACTGCTTCGGGTGCGAACGCTTCTACCAGGAGCGGGAACTGGTTGAGGGCAAGTGCCCGGACCACGGGACCGAACCCGAGACCATCAAGGAATCCAACTATTTTTTCAAGATGAGCAACTACCAGGACTGGCTCATCGACCACATTAAATCCAACCCGGATTTTATCCGGCCGGAGCAGTATAAAAACGAAATCCTCTCCTTTTTGAAAGAGCCCCTGGAGGATCTGTGCATCTCCCGGCCCAAGAGCCGGCTGACATGGGGAATCACCCTCCCCTTTGACGAGGATTACGTCACCTATGTCTGGTTCGACGCCCTGGTCAACTATATCACGGCACTGGGGTATCCCGACTCCGACCGCTTCAAAGCCTTCTGGCCCAGCACCCGCCACTTTGTGGCCAAGGACATTATCAAACCCCACGGCATTTACTGGCCCATCATGCTCAAGGCCGCCGGCATCGACATTTACAACGGACTCAACGTCCACGGGTTCTGGAATGTCCAGGGCTCAAAGATGTCCAAAAGCATCGGCAATGTCACGGACCCGGTGGAGGTGACAGGGGAATACGGCACCGACCCCTTCAGGTATTTCCTCATGCGGGAAATGGTTTTCGGCCTGGACGCCAATTTCACCGAGGATGCCATTGTGGCCCGGATCAACTCCGATCTGGCCAATGACCTGGGCAACCTCTTTTCCCGGGTGCTCTCCATGACCCAGCGCTACTTCAAGGGCGAGGTAAAAGGGGGCGATCCCGCCCTGAATGAAAAATACAGCATTGAAAAAGAGGCGGCCAGGGCCATTGACGCCTGGGCCGAAGCCATGAATGTCTGCCAGTTCCACAAGGGGCTGATGGCCGTGTGGGAACTGGTTTCCTTCATGAACAAGTACATCGATACGAATGAGCCCTGGACCCTGGCCAAGGATGAGGCGAAATACGGGGAACTGGCCATGGTGCTCTACCAGCTCATGGAGGGACTGCGCACCGTTGCCGGCATGATCTGGCCCGTGATGCCGGAGACCAGCGGCAAAATAACCGCCGCCCTGGGTCTTGACCTGCCGGAAGCCGGATACTATAACCTGGACGCCATCCGCCCCTGGGGACAGATCCCGGCCGGTACCGTCCTTGAGAAACCCGAGATCCTTTTTCCAAGGATTGAGGTCAAAAAAGAAAAGGCCGCACCGGCCCCCAGGCCCTTTAAACCGGCCCTGAAAGAAGAGATCTCCATTGATGATTTTGCTAAAATCGACCTTCGGGCCGGCAAGATCATCAAAGCGGAAAAAATCGAAAAATCCAATAAGCTGCTCAAACTCCAGGTGGATCTGGGGGTGGAAACCCGCCAGATCATTGCCGGCATCGCCAAAAGCTACACCCCGGAAGATGTCATTGGAAAAGAGGTGATCGTTGTGGCCAATCTTAAAGAGGCCAAGCTCATGGGGGAGGTCTCCCAGGGCATGATTCTGGCCGGGAGCCTGAAAAAAGACCTGATTCTTTCCGGATTCCACGGCTCGCCCAAGCTCGGCGGCCCCGTAAAATAACCGGACAAGGCATCAGGCCGAACAGATGCAATATCAATCCCGGCGGGCATCGCCCGCCGGGGCAACCCATGGAGAGGAGCTTTGCACACCGACCCGCTGAATACCTATAAAAAAGAAGACTCCTGGCGAGATCTCCAATCGGACTACTTTCTCCGGCGCCGGCGAAAGTCTTTTCTGAGAAAATTTCTGAACGCCATGGCAGCGATTATTTTTATGGGGGGGCTGGCGGCCGGCGGCGCCTTTTTGTCCCAGCGCATGGGATTATTTAATCTTTTCAAGGAGTCAACCCTTTCCCGGCAGACGGCCCCCGCCCCACAGGCACCAGCCATGCTGATCAAGGCCGACATCAAGGCGCTGACCCGGAATATTGTCTTTCTCAACTCAATTAAAACCCAGTTTACCGCAGAGACAGAAGACGGGACAGCCACCCTTCAAACCCGGTTGGACCCAAGGCTTCAGTCCCTGTTGAATAAACGCCTTGACCGGCTCAAGCCCCTGACCCGGGGCAAACCCCAGCGCATCGCCATGGTGGCCATGGACGGCCGTACCGGATTCATCAAGGCCATGGCCGGATTCGACCTGGCCGATCCCGATGCCAATCCCTGCATTGTCTCAGACTATCCGGCGGCCAGCATATTTAAAATCGTTACGGCTTCGGCCGCCGTGGATGCCCTGGGATACACCGCTGCCACGCCGGTCTATTTTAACGGCAATAAATACACCTTATACAAACGGCAACTCACGGAAAAAAAGAATAAATACACCTCAAGGGTCAGCCTGGCCTCGGCCTTTGCAGAGTCCATCAACCCGGTGTTCGGCAAACTGGGCAAGCTATACCTGGGCCGGGAACACCTGAATGACTACGCAGCCAGGTTCGGGTTCAATAACGGACCGGATGCGGATTTTAAATTTGAAGCCGGGAAATTTGCCGTCACCGAAAGCGATTACCACCTGGCGGAACTGGGGTGCGGCTTCAACCGCCAGACCCAGATTTCCCCGGTTTTCGCTGCCCTGATGGTCTCCGCAGTGGTCAACCAGGGCAATTCCCTGATCCCCCGCATGGTGGACCGGGTCAGCGGCCCGGACGGGCAACCGGTTTACAAAAGCAAAAAAGAAGTCTATAAAACTCCTGTCCGGCCACAAACCGCCAAAACCATGGTGGCTGTCATGAAAAAAACCGTTTCCCGGGGGACGGCCCGCAAGGCATTCAGGGGTTATACCCGGGACAAGGTATTGTCAGGGCTCACCATCGGCGGAAAAACAGGCTCATTATTCAATAACAAACGTACGGTAAAATACGACTGGTTTACAGGATTCGGCATGGAAAAGAACAGTGGAAAAATCCTGATAGTTGCCGTTGTGGTGGGACACCGCAAATATATCGGCACACGGGCGGCCGAACATGCCCGGGCCATGTTGAAAACCTATTTTACCCCCGTATCCGGCAGCCCGTCCTGATTTTCAGGACTGCCCGAATCCGGAAACCCCGGATCCGGACCTTTAAATCAGGATCTTAATTCCAGGGTCAATTTTTCAACGCCCGATTTTTTTGGGACTAGGGAGAAAACTCATGAAATCATATTCAAAAGCGGCAGTGAAGATTTTCAGACATATCCGGCAGCTAAAAGTTGCCGTGGGCAAACCCCTGAAACGGGTTGAACCCAACACCCTGGTCCTCTTTCCCGACCGCCCCAATTGCCTGAACTGCGGGATCTGCGCATTTGTGGCCTATAAAGGCATTCAGGACAGGGAATCCCGGAACCGCCTCTCCGCCGCTGAAGTGCTGGCCGCCGTCTCGGACAACCGTCTTTCAGAAAATGGGGGCCAGACCGTTCCGGACAATTACATGGGCGGAGAGCCATTTCTTTCGACCCTCATAGAGCAGGTCAGGGACCTGAAACGGGAAAACGAATTCTCAGCCCTGTATTTTAACCGGGAGGAGACCGGGAATCTGGACAGCCTTGCCGCCGGTCTTGAACGTATTATCCAGGAAGAGGCGGACCGGTTCAAATCACTGACCTCCAGCCTTTCAGCCCCCGAGGTGGAAATGATTGCCCGTCAGCTTGAGGCACTCAGGGACATCCACTGGTGCCTGAAAAAAGAAATTCTGGATAATATCCAGGCCATCGGCGCCCTGGCCCCCGGACTTGACCGTGTCCCTTCAGACACCGGACTGCTGCTGTTTAAGCGGATCAACGCCGTCCTCAACAGCATTGACCGGCTGGAAGTCAGGGGACGGGATTCGGCAGGCATCTCCGTCATGTGCACCCTTTCGGCCCAGGAATTTAAAAATTACAAGGCTGCCCTGGAAAAAGAAGGCCTCACCCGGGTACTCAAGGAAAGATCCAACCATACCATCCTGTCCAACAACTCCATTTCGATGAATTCGGATCTGGAAAACGGCCTGACCACCATCTGCTTTGTCTATAAATTTGCCGCAGAAATCGGGGCCCTGGGGGATAACATCTCCTTTATCCGCAGCCAGATTAAAAACGACCACCTGCTGCAGCTGGCAGCCGGTTTCCCCATTGCATCCAATTCGGTATCCGCCCACACCCGGTGGGCCTCGGTGGGCGATATCTCCGTCCCCAACTGCCACCCGGTGGACAACACCCCCACGGACCGGGAAATCGCCAAATCCGGTATCATCCATGTCTGCCTCAACGGCGATATCGACAATTACCTGGAACTCAAAACCGAGTACGAGGCCCGGTACGATAAGATCCATCCGGAGATCAACACGGACACCAAACTGATCCCGCTGCAGATCGAACACCATTTAAAACTGGGACAGACCGTTGAAGAGGCATTCCGGCTGGCCCTCAACGAATTCCACGGCTCCCATGCCATTTCCATGCACACGGACCTGGCCCCGGGCAAATTGTTCCTGGCCCAGAAGGGCAGCGGCCAGGCCATTTTCGTGGGCATTGCCCCGGACCACTATATTGCCGCTTCCGAGCTGTACGGGGTGGTGGAAGAGACCCAGCACTATATCAAACTCAACGGCGAAGACCAGGGCCAGATCGTCGTCCTGGACCAGCATTCCGCCGGCGGCATTGAAGGTATCCAGTCCTATTATTACGACGGCCGCCCCATCGAACTCACCCAGAAGGATGTGCTGACCAGCCAGATCACCTCGCGGGATATTGACCGCCAGGGGTTTCCCCACTATTTCCTCAAGGAAATCTCAGAATCCCCGCTCTCCGTGGAAAAAACCCTTGAAAACAAGTTCAAGCAGAATCCCGGTTCCGGCCTGCTGAACATCAGCCTGGACCCCGGCATTATTCCGGAACACCTTGAAGCTGACCTGAAATCAAAAAAATTCAACAAGATTTATTTCATCGGCCAGGGCACAGCAGGCATTGCCGCCCAGGGGTGCGCCGACCTGCTCACCCATTACCTAGGGGATCAAAATCTGGATATCCGGGCACTGAAATCCTCTGAACTCTCGGGTTTCAGCATCATCGGCGACCAGGAAAACCGGACAGCCATGGCAGACACCCTGGTGGTGGCCATCAGCCAGTCCGGCACCACAACGGACACCAACCGGACAGTGGATATGGTCAAGGCCTGCGGGGCCGCCACCCTGGCCATTGTCAACCGCAGGGATTCGGACCTGACCTTTAAAACAGACGGGGTATTGTATACCAGCTCCGGACGGGACATTGAAATGTCCGTGGCCTCCACCAAGGCCTTTTATGCCCAGATCACGGCCGGCGCCGTCCTTGGACTTCACCTCACCGCCATCCTCAATGCCAGGACCGAGGCATATATCAGTGAGCAGCTCCATGCCCTCATGGCCCTGCCGGAAAAAATGCGCACCATCCTGGAGATGAAGGAAGAAATCAAAACCTCCGCCGACCGCCTGGCTGTGACAAAGAATTATTGGGCCACGGTTGGCTCAGGGGCGAATAAGACCTCTGCCGACGAAATCCGTATCAAGCTGTCCGAACTCTGCTATAAAACCATTTCATCGGATTTTGTGGAGGATAAAAAGCATATCGACCTCTCCTCCGAGCCCCTGATCATCGTCTGTGCCGCCGGCACCCGGGAGAGTGTACTGGGGGATATTATCAAGGATACGGCCATCTTCCACGCCCACAAGGCCTGCCCCATCGTGATTACCACCCAGGGGGAGGACCGTTTCGACCTTTATGCCAAATCCGTATTTAAAATTCCCGAGATACAGGAGCATTTTGCCCCCATCCTAAACACGCTTGTGGGGCATATCTGGGGCTACTACGCGGCCCTGGCCATCAATGAAAAGTCAAGATTCATTTACGATGCCAGGACAGAGATCCAGGAAGCAATCACCGATTACAGACAGATGGGCCATGACGACTATGAGGTACTGCTGGAAAATAAATTCAGGGAAAAAATTGCGGAATTCTACAACCGGTTCTCACGAAAACGGCGGGAAGGGGCCTTCCCCGCGGCCATCGGGCTGGATACCATGGCCAATATCACCCTGCTGCTGAAATACCTGTCCGGACGGCTGCCGGTGCTGGATTTTGAAATTGATTTCGGCATCAAGGGAACGCCGGCCAATATGTTCTCCACCTTTTTCGATACCATGGGCCAGGCCATCAACACCATGGCCCGTCCGGTGGATGCCATAAAGCACCAGGCCAAAACCGTTACCGTGGGCACCAGCCGCATCAGCGAAAAATTCGAGGGCCTGGTATTTGACGAACTGGCTGCCCACGATATCCAGATATCCCAAATCACCAACAAGAATGTACTGGTCATAAAAAATCTTCAGGAAATCATTTCAACGGTGCACGGGGGCCTGCTCTACCGCATCTCAGGTCTCAACCTTCTGGGAGAAGTCACCGACGGAACCCGCATCCAAGTGGTGGCAAAAACCGGCGCCCTTGAAAGCGAGACCTCCCGGGTGGAAACCGATCACCGGCTCAAGGGCACCAAAAATATCATTGTCCGGGAAGGCAATGTATACATGGGCAAGGGGCGTAAGGACAATAAAAATATACTGGTGATCCCGGTGATCTCCGCCTCCCCGGCCAGCCCCAATATCATTGAGAATATTCTTTCCCTCAACGTCGGATTTAAGGCGTCAGACGAGGTTTCCCTGCTGAAGAAGATCAAGGCCCTGGGCGGCAAATATACCCGGCTCAAAGACTGGATTCTGGAGAGTGAAAACATCACCTGGGACGACAAATACCTGAACCTGGTGGACATTGACACCCTCTTCGGTGCCACGGCTGAAAAAGCGGTGGAGGCCATTATCCAGAAACTGGAATAACCCCCGGTTCACGCCCGGGCCAGCACCAGGGCGAAAACGGCACCGGCGCCGGCGGATTTCAGGGCAGATGCCGCAGACCGGCAGGTGGACCCTGTGGTAAATACATCATCCACCAGAAGGATATTTTTTCCCTCCGGGCGTTGCCGGGCCTGCCATTCAAAGGCCCGGGCCAGGTTGGTTTCCCGTTCTTTTTCATCCAATCCGGTCTGGCTCGGGGTATGCCTGACCCTGGCCAGGGAGCGGATATCTATGGTCCAGGGTGGCGGTGTGCCGTATCTTTCACGGTGGAGTGCCATGAGATTCCGGATTAAAAGGAAGGACTGATTAAAGCCCCGCTTTGCCGACTTTTTCCTGTGAAGGGGGATGGGCAGGATGAGATGGATATCTTCCTTTGAAAACCAGGTGCAATACGCTTCAAACAGGTGGCGTTCAAATGGGCGGGCCAGGCTGAGCCGGCCCTGGTACTTGAACAGGGCCACGGCCTCCCGGACAATGCCTTCATATTCAAAGGCCGCCCTTACCCTCTCCACCACAGGTGCTTTTTCAAGGCAGGATTCGCATAGATGGTCATCACCGGCGGAAAAACGCCGGCCGCAGCAGGTACAAAAAGGGGAACCGAACCCGGGCAGCCTGCCCATGCAGGCCGTACAGAAACAGGCAGAGAGGGGAACCTCCGGACTGCGGCGGATGTAAATGCCGCATTTAAGGCATTTGTCCGGAAAAACAAGAGAGGATATCCCCCGGACAAGGGACAGGTGGCGGAACCGGGTAATCATTGGACCGCCTCCGGATTCTGCCAAAAGAGATGGCGCCAGATATCAGCCGGCATACCTACCCCCATAGTTCCAGAATCAGCTCCCGGCTCAGCCCCAGGTATTTGTGCTGCATATCCGGATCGTTGCAGAAAATTTCCAGGGTAATGGTCCCATTGTAGCCGGCCGTCTTTAATGAGGCCACGGCTTTTTTCCAATCCACGGTGCCGATACCCAGGGGCATATGGTCATCGGACCGGGAACGGTTGTCAGAAAAATGGACATGCAGGATCTCTTCTCCCAGCTCCCGGCAAAACGCCCCATAATCATCCAAGCCGAAATTTGTGTGTCCGAAATCCAGGTGCACTTTTAACCCTGGCACTTCTGCCACCAGCGTTTTAAAGGTGGAGACCCTGTCAAAAGGGGCTTTATAGTTTTCCAATACCAGCGTGAGCCCATATGATGCTGCCATTTCAACAATGGGGGGTAATGCCGCCATATGAAAGGAGACCAACTGGTTTCTCATGGCCGGCGGAGAAAAATAACAGGGATGGATATTCATGACCTTCGCCCCCAAGGCGGAAAATATTCCTGCACATCGCTCCAATTCCCTGAAACAGGCATCTCTGACCCCCTGGATGGGATAGGCATATGGAAGACAGGGATCGGTATGTCCTGTAATGGATAGGTCATAGGATTCAAGAATCGGCCGCAGTTCAGCAACCTCGACATCGGTGGCATTGGGGCCTTCGATGGTTAAATCCAAAAAGTCGAAACCGGCTTTCCCGCAGTATTCGGCCTCATCATAGACGGATTTTGACGGATTATTCATTATTCCTATTTTCATTGTGCCCTCCTTAATCGGGTGGCCATTGGGTCTCCCAATGTGCCTGTTTCCGCCATGCCCTGCCGAGACTACATACTGTTGATTATTATCAGCCCCGTGCCCCCAAGGCAAGTGACAGGGCATATCCACTGGAAATCATTCTGAAATTCCGGGCATCGGGCACTGCCCCACCGGCAGCGGGTTTCAGTATTTCAAAGCAGTGGCGGGCCTATCCTCTCTTCTTCCCCGGGTGGGGTCTGCGAAATTCTTTTTTCTTGCATCGTAAAATTCATAAGGATATAGATGCAAAAGAGGCAAAAGCGATGGACTGCTGAAAAAGGCTATTTCCATGGCAAGGGCGGTATGACGCAACCCAGTAACCTGCTGGCAACATCCAATGTGAATCAGGCATGCCCATTAAAAACCTATTCAGATACTGGACCTATCAGGTCTTTACGCCGGGAACGGTGCTCAGGGAAAAGTACGAGGCCTTCAAGCGCCTGATCGACCATGACAGGCAGGCCCATGACCACCTGGCGTCCCTGGAGGATCTGTATTACAATAAAAAACAGGTGGATTTCCAATCGGTTGTCAACACCTATGGGGAATTTTCAGATTCCGTGGCCGGCATGGTGGACGAACTGCTGCGCATGTGCCCCATGGGTTATTGGAGCCTGAAAGACTACTATAAAAAATTTGATTTTTACGTACGGTTCATGCTTGCCCCGCCTGAGTTCGACTTTTCACCTCCCTTTGTCTTGGCACTGGGAAACGCTGATTCTCTGGACGAGTCGGTGGCCGGTGCCAAGGCCGCGGTGTTGAACCGGCTGAACCGGGAACTTCACCTGCCTGTGCCGGAGGGATTTGTCATCACCACCCGGGCATTCCACTTCTTTCTGGAGGCCAATGCCCTCCGGCCCTTTATCAACAGGCAACTGGCAGACCTTGATATTTTCGATCCGGTTTCACTGGCGGATACGGCCGGAAAAATTGAGAACGCCATCCTTGAAGCTCCCCTGCCGGAAGAGCTGTCCCGGGAAATAGAAACCGCCCTGGCCCACTTCCAAAAAGACAAAACCGGCCGGCGGCTTGCCATGCGGAGCAGCGCTGTTAAAGAAGACGGCCGGGCCTCCTTTGCCGGCCAGTATCGTAGCCTGATGAATGTGGATCCGTTGAATGCAGGCCGGGCCTATAAACAGATTATTGCCGGCAAATACTCGGCAGCCGCATTGTCATACCGTATCCGGTGCGGCATACCGGATCATGAAACCCCCATGGCCGTCCTTGTCCTGGAAATGCTGGATGCCCAGGCCGCAGGGGTGGTGTATACACGGGACATGGACAACCCGGAAACCGGAGACCTGCTCATCCACTCGGCCTGGGGCCTTGGGGGGCTGGTTGTGGACGGCCGGGTGACGCCGGATCTAATCCGGGTAGACAGGAAAGGCGCCATCACCCAGAGGCACACCGGGAGCAAGCAGCAGCAACTGGTCCTGGATGGCCCCCAGGGCCCCCGGATGGTAAAAACGTCCGATGACAATCAAAGCGCCCTTTCCCTGAACACCCCGGACATCCTCACCCTGAACCGCTGGTCAAGGAAGCTGGAGGAACATTTTCACGCCCCCCAGGATATTGAATGGTGCCTGAACCGGGACGGGCTGTTGTTTCTGCTCCAATCCAGGCCCCTGCGCAACCCCCAACAAACCAGGCAGAAAAATGCATCCATTGATCCGGGGGAAGGCCTTAAGCCGGTCTGCAGCGGCGGCCGGACCATCTGCAGGGGGAGGGCTGCCGGACCGGTATTCTATCTGAAGCATCCCGGCCAGATGGGGGATATCCCGGAAAACAGCATTGTTGCCGCCCCATTCGGCCTGCCCCAATACGTTACCGCTATTCACAAAATGGCCGGGATCATCCTTCATACCGGCAGCACGGCCGGGCATTTTGCCTCCATTGCCCGGGAGTTCGGCCTCCCGGCCATGGTCTGTGCTGACGGATTCGACGCCCTTGAACCCGGCAATACCGTGACCCTGGATGCAGATGCAGGCCGGGTGTTTAAAGGAAAAATTGATGGCCTGCTTTCCCATTCACAGCAACGTTTCCAGGAGGACGAGTTTTCCCAAAGCAGTTTCATGGATAAGCTTCGATTTACCATCCGGTTCTGCGCCGACCTGAAACTGACGGATCCGGATTCCCATGAATTCGGCCCGGATCACTGCCGCTCCCTGCACGATATCATCCGGTTTGCCCATGAAACGGCCATGCGGGAAATGTTCTTTACAGGCCGCAGGAAGGGGAGCAGGAAAAAAGGGGCCAAGCAGCTGATATCGGGCCTGCCCATGCTGTTGTACATACTGGATGTGGGCAGGGAAAACGACGGCGGCCTGTCCGCTGCCAATGAAACCGCCTTACGGATGGACCACCTGGCATCCATCCCCATGAAGGCCCTGCTCAGGGGGCTTTCCCATCCGGATATCTGCTGGGATGAAACCACCCACTTTGACTGGGACGCCTACGATAAAATTGTCATGGCCGGGGGCATCATCTCTGCGGATTCTCCCCAGTTCGGCAGTTATGCCGTTGTCGCAAGGACCTATATGAATGTAAACTTGAGGTTCGGCTATCATTTTGTGATACTGGACAGCAGGTGTACCCCGTCAATAGAGGAAAATTATATCCTCTTCCGGTTTTCCGGAGGCGGGGGAAATGAGAACGGCCGATGGCTCAGGGCCGACTTTATCGGTGCCGTCCTGGACCGGCTGGGATTTGTCACCCAAATCACCTGCGATCTCATTGACGCCCGGCTCATGGAGAAGGATGAACAAACCATCCAAACCACCCTTGAGCTGACCGGGCGGCTTTTAGGGGCCACCAAGCTGATGGACATGTATCTGAAAAATAAGGGTGATGTCTCCCGCTATGTGGAGGAATTTATGAAGGGCCGGTATGATTTCAGATCATTCAAAGACTAAGGACAGAACATGGACTATGAATTGACCTGGATTACGGAACGGCTGGCTGTGGGACATGCCCCCATGTCCCATGCCCAGCTTGAGCTCATCAGGGATGCCGGCGTCAACGCCATTGTGAATCTATGTGCAGAATTCAGCGATCTCCACGAAATCGAGGAAAAGGCGGGGTTTGAGGTCTGCTACCTGCCCATCTGGGATGAGGATGTCCCTGAAATGGCCAATATGGAAGAGGCGCTGGCCTGGATGGACGAGGCCATTTATCTGGGCAAAAAAGTCCTGGTCCACTGCAGGCACGGTATTGGCCGAACCGGCACCTTTGTCACCGCCTACCTGATCCGGAAAGGCCTGGGGCTGAAAGCGGCCTCCAAAAAATTAAAAAGAACACTGGCCAACCCGTCAACCTACGGCCAGTGGAAACTTGTAAAAAAGTACAATAAACAATCGGGCATGCTCAAAATACGAAAACCCTCGCTGGAAATAAAAAACCAGGTGGACCTCAGCCACTTTTTCAGCGATTATGAAGCCCTGGTGGAAAAAATCGACCAGGAGATTGAACGCCATGAGATCAAGGATGAGGACCCCTGCGGTTCGGGTTCCCATTGCTGCTGTGCCCGTCCCTTTAAACTTCCGTTCATCGAGGTGATCTATCTGCACACCAAAATGGGCTGGTATCTGAGTTCAGCCCGGCGGGAAACCGTCATACACCGGGCCAGGGCCGCGGCAAGGCAGGCCGATGCCGGCTGTCCTTTTAATCAGGGGAAGGGATGCGAAATATTCAAATTCAGGCCGGTCAGGTGCCGGGCCTTTGGTGCAAAGGATTTTAAGCAGGACAGCGCGCAGATCAGTCCCCTGCTCCAGGAATTGTCCAGAAGCGTTTTCCTGGCCTTTTCAGGGGAATTTCTGGAAACCGGACAATTTCAGTTTTCCGTTGCGGAAACGGTGTCCGGGAAATTCGTCCAGGCCTATTTCAATCACATGGCGGCCCAAATGAAATGAGCCCGGGAAGCGGCCGGATCATTCCTTGAGGACCTCTTCCACTTTTTCCTCCAGTTCATCCTTGTCAATGGGTTTGACACAATAGGCCGAGGCCCCCATGCGCAAACTTTCCCGGGCGGTTTCAATGGTGGGATAGCCGGTGAGCATGATCACTTTGATACCGGGATCTTTTTTTTTCAGTTCCTCCAGCACTTCCACGCCGTTCATCTTTTTGAGTTTGATGTCCAGAATGGCCAGGTCGGTCCCTTTTTTGGCCACATGAAAAATGGCCTCCTCCTCTTCGGTAAAGGGAGTGACGCTATGGCCTTTGCGCTCGAGAATTCTTTGGATTAAATCGCCTGCATCCTTTACATCGTCCAAGACCATAATCTTAGCCATGCTATGCTCCTTTCTCAATTAGAATCTGTGGGCAGAAATACGACAAACTGAGTGCCCCTGGCAAGTGTTTTATCCGTTTTCGGCGGGGAATATGCCTTTATTCTCCCCCTGTGCTCCTTGATGATGCCAAAGGTTACGGAGAGGCCCAGGCCGGTCCCTTTGTCCGGCCCTTTAGTGGTATAAAAGGGTTCAAAAATTTTCACCAGATTGTCTTTCTTTATGCCGCACCCCGTATCAATGAAAGATATGCGGATCTCCCTGCCGGACTTTACAGAACCGGTTGTCACATATATCTTTCCGTGGGTGTCTATGGCATCAAAGGCGTTATTGAGCAGGTTGATAAACACCTGCTTGATTTTTTCCTTATCCCCCTTCATGGACAGGGGGGCCCCATGAAAACCGCGGTGGATGGAAACATGATTCAGGCTGAAGGTATGCTCCACAACGGCGATCACCTCCTCAAGGGCGCCGTGGACGTCAAAATCCGTAACAACGGATTTATTGGAACGGGAAAAGCTCAACAGGTCTTTAACAATTTTCGAGCAGATTTTGGTCTGCTTTACAATGACCTCAACATCTTTATAGACCTGCCCCTCACTGTTCACATCTTCGAGCAGAAGCTGGCCGTATCCGAGAATAATCCCCAGGGGCGTATTTATTTCATGGGCCACGCCTGCGGCCAGGCTTCCCACGGATTCCATTTTCTGGGCATGGGTGAGCTGGTCCTGGACCGCCTTGAGCATGGAGATGTCCCTGCCGCTGCAGACCAGCCCCTTGGGACGGTCTGTTTTCTGCGAAACGGAAATTTTGACCACATGAAGCCATTTGATCCCATTGGGGCCTTTGATCTGATTTTCTTTTTCAAGGGGGGTGCCGGTGGATAGAATACGGCGGTCTTCCTCGTTATACAGGGCGGCCGCGTCCGGCGGAAACAGGTCCTGGTTGAACCGCCCGATAATCTCGTTACGGGGCTTGCCAAGTATCTGACAAAACGCCTTGTTCACGGAGACATACCTGCCGTCCTGGTCCTGGAGGGATATAAAATCGGGGATGGCATCCAGAATGGTCTGGAGCCTGGCCTTCTGCTCATTGAGGATTTTTTCCGCCGCTTTCAGGTCGGACAAATTTCCCCGCAGGGAAAGGGTCATGGCATCGAAACTTTCGGCCAGGCTCTGGATTTCGTCCCCTGAACACTTGCGGTAGACCCGGCAGTGCTGGCAGGATTGGATTTTTTTGGCATACTCGCCCTCCACACAGGTGGGGCAGAGGGTGCCGGCCAGGTACCAGCACCGGTGGTGGTAATTTTTGTAGGCCGGGCATTCTTCCCTGTTGCAGGCCATGATATCCCAGCAGTTTCTGTCCAGGGTCGGGGCGGTGTGCACATCCAGGTTGCCTTTTAAGGCCTGCTCCGAAGAATCATGAAGCTTTTTAACGCTGCGGATCAACGGGTTGACCAGCAATGTCCCCACCAGCCCTGCCAGAAAAATGGCCAGCAGGATGATGATGATGGTGGACACCAGCACCTGGTTGACCACTTTTTCCGCCCGGGTCTGGGACAGCCCCAGGCGCAGGGTGCCCAGGAAATCGTTGTTGACCGTGATGGGAATGGCGTAGTCATAGACCATCTGCCTGCCGGTATCTAATAATTTCAGCGATGACGGGCCGGCGCCGTTCAGGGGATTGACCCGTTTGAGTTCGACCGGGAATCCGCTATTAAAGGTGTGGGCAAGAATGTTTTGGTCGGGATCCAGTACAAAGGTGTAAAATATATCATTGCCGAGCCTGGTGGTTTCGTCCATGAGCACCTTCATCCGCAGATAGTCCATGGCCAGCATGGGCTCTACCAGCCCCACGGCCAGGCTGGTGCCCGTGGAAACCCCCCGGTTTTTGATTTCATCAAGAACCGAGGCTTTCATGGCGTGGCTGAACCACAGAAAGATGACCAGGCCCTGGACCAGGAGAAGGCCGAAAAATCCCATGAGCAGTTTTTCCCTGAATCCGGGCTTCATTGATCCATCTCCATTCCCAAGCGGCCGGTCAATTGCCGGACGGAGTCAAAATCAGCGTCCATGGCGGGAATCACATTTACAAAATTGGCCGCTTCCAGGATCTCCCTGTGGTCTTTCTGGTTGAAATCAAGTTTGACCAGGGCCGTACGGATTTTATCCAGGCTTTTGTTATCTAAGGTTTTCACCGCGGCATATACCCATCCGGGATAGGTCGGGGTGCGGGACACTATCCGGATTTTTGCCACATCTATTTTACCCGCCACCACATCCAGTGCGCCTTCACGTATGGTGCCCAGGTCGTACTTGCCTGCAAATACGGAAAGAATGACTTTTTCCTGCTTTCCACCCGGCCCCGGCGCAAATGCGATTTCTTTAAAATCAGCCTTGGTGATGCCATGGCTGAAAAAATGTCCCAGGGGAAAGAGATAGCCGCCGGCCGATGTGGGATCCACGGCGATCCAGGTTTTGCCCCGGCAGTCCCCGAGGGTCTGTATGGCCGTGTTGTCCGTCCGGGTGATCACCTGCCCCCTGAAGGTCTCTTTTTTTGTGGCCTCGACGATTCGGGCAAAGGCATGGGCACCGTACCGGCGGGCGATTTTGACATAGATAAACGGATTGGAAAAGGAGATGTGTATTTTATTGTCTCCCACCATTTTCATATGCTGATCAAAATTGTCCGGAAAAATCTGCCGGATGTTCAGGCCGGTTTCCTTTCTCAGGTACCTGACCAGGGCCTGATGCCGGGTATAAGAGACCCTGTGGGAATACTGGGGAAGGTAGGCGTAGGTGATGACATCAGGGGTTTCCCTGAAAATGACCTGCTCGGTCCGGCTTAAATCAACAGAAATCGCGTGTTCGTTATCATCACATCCAGCCAGGATTAAAGCCATGCATAAAAGAAAAAATGTCCTTAAATCCATTGTCCGCCTTTCAGGGGACGGGCCATACCGGCATCCGGAATGTTCCTCCGTCCTTATATCAATTTACATTAATATGATGGAACATGGCGCAACTTTTTATTGTATATCACTTTTTTCATTTTTTTTCATTCCGGATCGCCTTGCGGCCGGGCTCATCCCACCGGCCAGGCTGGAACAGAATAAAGGTGGTGACGGGTTCAGTCGAATGGATGACGGTTTTACCCCCGCTGGCGCCGGGCCTCGTACATGGCAATTCCCCCGGCAACGGATGCATTCAGAGAATTGACCGCTCCGGCAATGGGAATGGAGAGGATAAAATCGCACTCCTTCCGGACACCGGGGCGCAGCCCCTTGTGCTCGCCGCCCACCACCAATGCCAGGTCGCCGGTGAGATCGGCCTCAAACAGCCCCCTGTCGCCTCCGGCATCCAGGCCGGAAATCCAGGCCCCTTTTTCCTTCAAATCCCTCATAAAGGCAGCCAGATTGGTGGCCACATAGATCCGGGCATGTTCCATGGCCCCGGCGGAACTTCTGGAAACCCCCGGGGAAGGCTGGGCTGACCGGTCCTTGGGAATCACGATGTAATCGGCCCCGGCGCACAGGGCCGTACGCACCAGTGCCCCCATATTGTGGGGATCTTCAATGCTCTCCAGAATCAGAATAAAAAACGGATCGTCCTGGGAACGCGCCCTGAGGGCTCCCCATATGTCCCCGGCCGGCTTTACCGGAAAATTGGAAACCTTTGCACAGATGCCCTGGTGGTTGCCGCCCCCGGCAATTTCATCCAGTTCCTCCGGAGAAAGGGTCCGGATGGGTATGTTTTTGCTGCGGGCCAGTTTTGCGGTTTTCTCCATCCGCGGATCGGACCGCCGGTTTGAAAAAATGAGGGCGTCAAAACGGCGGCGGCCGGCCTGGAGCGCCTCGTATACGGAATGAAACCCGTAGAGGATTTCGCCTTTATGGGGCCGCCCGGCGCGGCCGGCCTTTCCCGGTCCCTTCCCTTTATCGCTTTTCCTATTGCGCACCATTATGCCTCCCCAAGGGCCTGGGCAAAGATATCGCTCAAGGCATCCACGGCGTCTTCCAGACGGTCATTGACCAGGACATGGTCGTACCCATTCCTCTGTTCCATCTCCCCCACGGCATTGTCCAGACGCCTGCGGATGACTTCGGGGCTGTCCGTGCCCCGTCTCAGCAGCCGCTCTTCCAATGCCTCCAGGGAAGGGGGCATAATGAATATGGAAACCGGATCTAAATCGGTTTCCATTATCTGCTGCCCCCCCTGGACATCGATATCCAGAAGAATACTGTTGCCCGCGTCCAGCTGCTCCTGAACAAAGGGCTTGGAGGTGCCGTAGTAATTGTCATGGACCTTGGCCCATTCCAGCATCTGGCCGCTGTCGATGAGGGCCTTGAATGTGGTCTTATCCGTAAAAAAATAATCGGTTCCGTGAACCTCCCCTTCCCGGGGGGGACGGGTGGTGTGGGAGACGGAATAGGAGAGCCGGCTGAACCGCTTGAGGATCTGCCGGACCAATGTGGTTTTTCCCGCCCCCGAGGGGGCGGAGACGATAAATAACCTGCCTCTGGCTACCATGAAAATATATCCTTAACTGCCTGGGTGTTGCCTGATCCCGCCGGTCCGGATCAGCCTTGTTCTTTCCCCTTGCCCCTGGGGGCCTCATCCTCGGCCTCCTGATGGGACAGCGCTTCGAACCGGGATGAAATGGTTTCCGCCTGAATGGCGGAGAGAATCACGTGGTTTGAATCGGTAATGATAATGGCACGGGTCTTCCGGCCGTGGGTCACATCCACCAGCCGGCGGTCATCCCTTGCCTCGTCCTTCACCCGTTTCATGGGGGATGAATTGGGGGACAAAATAGCCACCACCCGCTCCGCCACCACGGTGTTACCGAACCCTATATTTAAGAGTACCTGCTCCATATCCCTCCCCTATTCTATGTTCTGTACCTGTTCACGGATTTTTTCAAGTTCTGATTTAAGATCCACAACGGCATGGGAAAGCTGGGGATTCCCCGCCTTTGAGCCGATGGTGTTGAATTCCCGGTTGAACTCCTGGATCAGAAAATTGAGCTTCCTGCCCTGGGACGCTTCTGCATCCATAATTTCCCGGAACAATTTAACATGGCTGTGGATCCGGACGATTTCCTCGGAAACATCGCTTTTATCCGCCAGGATGGCCACTTCCTGGGCCAGGCGGACCGGGTCGATCTGGTCCGCATCTTCGGTCAAAGCGGCCAGCCGTTCATTGAGCCTGGCTTTATAGGTTTCAGGCACCGAGGCGGCCAGTTTTTCAATGGTCTCCATCCGGCCCTCAATATCCGCCAGACGGGCGCTGAGGTCCTGGTAGAGGTTTTCCCCCTCCCGCCGGCGCATGGTATCCAGTTCCTTTGCAGCCGTGCCCACAGCCTGGACCAATACCTGCTTTAGGGCATCCTGATCCACTTCCCGTTTGGCCGCCGTAATCACCTGTCTTGCCCCCAGCACCGTATCCAGGGGGATATCCGATGACAGCCCCAGGGCAGACTGGACCTGGGACAATGCCTTGTAATAGGCACGGGCCTTGATCTCATCCACCTCAAAGAGATCCTGGTCTTCTGCGGTATCCGCCAGATTCACCCGCACTTCCATGCGGCCCCGGGCGTGGTGCCTGCCGATTTCCCGTTTGATATCCTCCTCAAAAGGCTGGCAGGATTCAGGCAAATGGACGGCAAAATCCAGATATCTGGAATTATATGAACGTATGGTCAAATCCGCCGTCAGTGTACCCACCTGGGCGGAAGCCTTTGCAAAGGCGGTCATGCTTTTTATCATTTATGAATCCTTAAATTTACGGATCTTTTGTACATCGTTATTTAACGGCCTTGAGATCCAGCAGGTATTTTTGCCGCACCTGGCCCAGAAATTGAAAAACAGCTTGGGAGGCATAATCCGGATAGGTCCACTCCAGGGATTTAAACCCCTCCTTGGTATACATCAGGGTCAGGTCCGCATATATCTGTTTTCCGATATAAATCCTGTGGGAGTAATCTTTACCCGTTGCCAGAATGAACCGCGAGGGCAGCAGGTATCCCGGATCAATATTGATCTGCCGGAGGGTACCGCCACTGAGGAACTGCTGTTCCAGGGCATTGGTGGCCAGTTTGACCCCGGACAGGTCCTCCTGGGCCATCAAGGGCTTGAAAGCAACCAGCCGCCGGTACAGGGGCGTCCCCATTTCTTTATAATAATAGTCGGTAAAATCAAAATCAAGCCACCTGGACATGAGGTCCACGGGCCCGCCGATCGCTTCCAGGCTGTCAAAAATACGGCCGAACAAGGCTTTGTCCTTCATAAAGACAGAGACCACTAACTTGGCCGGATCCGGCGGTTTGGGCGTACTCATCCTTACACCGGCTTGGCCTCTTCAATGAGCATGATGGGGATATCATCCTTAATCTCATACACGAGGGAACAGGCATGGCACACCAGGCCGTCTTCTTTCTCCGTGAGTTCAACTTCCCCCTTGCATTTGGGGCAGACCAGTATTTCAAGCAATTCCTTTGAAACGGCCATGGCAATTCTCCTTAGTTACTCTGCAAAAACGGGTTTTCCCGTCTGCATGGATTGTAATTTATAATAGGCCCCTTTCCGGGCCATAAGTTCGTCATGGGTCCCCTCCTCGGCGATACTGCCGTTTTTCAGCAGGATGATCCGGGAGGCATAATCAATGGTGGACAGACGGTGGGCAATGACAAATGAGGTCCGCCCCTTCATCAAATTTTCCAGGGCCTTTTGCACCACTTTTTCGGCCTCTGAATCCAGGGCCGAGGTGGCCTCGTCCAGGATCAGCACAGGGGCATTCTTGATCAAGGCCCGGGCAATGCAGAGCCGCTGCTTTTCGCCGCCGGAAAGCCGGGAGCCCAGTTCCCCGATCACCGTGTCGTATCCCTTGGGAAATCCCATGATAAACTCATGGGCATAGGCGGCCTTTGCCGCCGCCTCGATGTCCGGGTCCGTGGCGTCCATCTTTCCATACCGGATATTTTCCCGGACGGTCTCGTTGAAAAGGATGGGCTCCTGGGTCACAATGGAAATATGGTCCCGCAGGGAGGCCACGGTCAAATCCCTGACATCCTCTCCGGCAATGGTCACCCGCCCCGAAGTCACATCATAAAGCCTGGGGATGAGGTTCACCAGGCTGGTCTTGCCCCCCCCGCTCATGCCCACCAGGGCCAGCACCTCACCCGGTGCCGCCTTGAGGCTGATACGGTCCAGGGCAGGCGGCTCCGCCGGGTTGTAGGAAAAGGTCACCTCCTCAAAGGCCACTTCGCAGACACCGGCGTCCAGCACGCGGGCCCCGGGTTTTTCCGGGATAACATCCTCCTCTTCCAGCACATCGAATATCCGTGTGGCTGCGGCAATGCCTTCCTGGATGGTATTGTTAAGGTTGGACAATTTTTTCACGGGATCGTAGAGCATCATTACGGCGGTGAGAAAGGAAAAGAACACACCGGGGGTGGAGGTGCCGTTGATCACCCGCATTCCGCCGAACCAGATGATAAAGGCGATCCCCAGCCCGCCCAAGAACTCCATCACCGGAGAAGACAGGGCCCGTGTCATGACCTTTTTCATTTCAAGGCGGAAAAGCTCGGCGGTCTTTTCATGGAACCGTCCCTTTTCAAACCCCTGGAGGTTGAATATCTTAATGATCTTGGCCCCGGAAAAGGTTTCGTGGAGGAACGCATTGAGGTCGGCCATGGTCTCCTGGGAGCCGGTGGAAAAACGGCGGATTCGCCGGCCGAATACCACAATGGGATAAAATGCCAGGGGCAGGACAATAAAGGCCCCGCAGGCCAGCTTCCAGTCCCGGTAGAAAATCACGCATAAAAAGGCAACCACTGAGAAAGAATCCCGGAACAGGCTGATCACGGCCGTGGAGACCATCCCCTTGACGATGTTCACGTCATTGGTGATCCTGGACATGAGCGCCCCTGTTTTTTCCTTGTGGATGTAACTGATGGGCAGGTCGGTTATCTTTTCATATAGGCTGTCCCTGAACTGGCGGATGATCCGTTCCCCGATGAAATTCATCAGATATTCAGACCCGTAGGACCCGGCCCCTTTAAGGAAAAAAACAAGGACGGCCAGCCCGGGGATAAGCAGCAGCATCTCCCGGTCCCTGGCAATGAATATATCATCCATTACCGGCTTTACCAATAGGGCCATGGCGCCGTTGGCACCGGCCACCACCACCATGCACAGGGCCGCCAGCACCAGCCGTTTCCAATGACAGATGACCATGTCGGTTATTTTTTTCCGGCGGGACTGGGACAATCCGGCAGAGGGTGTTTTCATCCGTGGGACTCGCTTTCTTTCTATTGTCAATTTCAGAAAAACATGAGAGCATAAGCCCCCATGAAAAAGAACCATTATATACTCAATTTTTTGAGATTTTACAATATCCTCTGGCAGGCCGCCCTGCCTTTTTTAAGGTATAACAAGCGGCTTGCCCCCACCTTTGACCGGCGGACAGGGACGGATCACCTTCCCCCTGCGGATATCTGGATACAGGCCGCTTCCGCAGGGGAATCCTTTCTGGCATTGTCAATTTTACGCCAGATGGCGCCCGCCTGCAGGGTGACGGTACTCTTGACCAGCACCACGGACCAGGGCCTTGCCATCCTTAAACAGGGGCTGGCAGAGCCCCCTCTCCATCCCCACATCCGGACGGTCCTGGAGGTGTTTCCCTTTGATATGCCCCAAACCGTCAACTTGGCGGTCCGCAGGGTGAACCCCTGCGTTATGGTCTTGCTGGAAACCGAACTCTGGCCGGCCCTGCTCTATGCCCTCAAAAAGAACCAAACCCGGATCCTGGTCCTCAACGCAAGGATGTCGGCAAAAAGCATGCGCAATTACGGGCTTACAAAAAAGCTGTGGCGCCCCCTGGCCCCGGACCTGGTATTGGCCACCTCGGCCCGGGACACGGCCCGCTACGCACAGGTATTTCCCCACACCCCTTCGGCGGCCATGGACAATATTAAATTCGACATCATGGAAACACCGGAACAGCCCCCGTCAGCTATGGACCGGTTGCTCCCCGGTGACATGCCCCTCTCCATTCTGGCCTCGGTGAGAAGGCAGGAAGAACCGGAGCTGCTCAGAATGATCCTGCGGCTAAAAGACCACTACCCAGACCAGGTCATTGCCGTTTTTCCCAGGCATATGCACCGCATCGCCCCCCTGTTCAAACAGATGAAAAAACAGGGACTGGCACCGGTTCTCGGTTCCAAACTCACCGCCCCCCTCACCGGCCCCGGCATCATTCTCTGGGACCGGTTCGGGGAATTACGGGCCGCATACGGCCGGGCATCCTCGGTTTTCGTCGGGGGCAGCCTGCGTCCCCTTGGGGGCCAGAATTTCCTTGAACCGGCGGTGCTTGGCGTCCCCACGGTGATCGGGCCCCACTGGGAGGATTTTGCCTGGGTGGGGGAAGATATCTTTAAAACCGGTGGTGTCACCCGCTGCAAAAACTGGGCGGTGGTCGCTGAGACAATGGCCGATCAGCTGAAATCGCCACCGGACAGAACCCTGCTTAAACAAAAAACATCCGCCTATATCCGGACCCGGCGGGGAGGGTCAAAAAACGCCTGCAGGGCCATTGCCAGCGCACTGGCAGCCAAAAGAGGGGCCCCCCTGTAATTTTACCTTGATTTTTAACCTCACATTTCCTATTAAGCTCCTATCCAGGTGCCGATATACGGCTCAAAAGGGAATCCGGTGAGATCCCGGAACGGACCCGCCGCTGTAAATGGGGACGACCGCTGCAACCAGCCACTATTTGTTTTTAAGACCTATGGGAAGGCGCAGCCATTAGGATGATCCATCAGTCAGAAGACCTGCCTGGAAAACTATATGGCTTGCTGTGGGTGGTACCAGGGCAGGCAGAGATCCAGGTTAAGAAAAGGGATACCCCGGATCGATTGAGCAATCAATCGATCCGGGGTTTTGTTTTTTTAATGCAAATTATCAAGAGAGGTTATGTATCATGATCAAACGATTTAAACACGCAGCACTGCTCACACTTGTCGCCGCTCTGGCCCTTGCCTATGCCGGAAATGCCTTTGCCGGCCACCACGGCGAAGCAAAAGAAAAAAAAACAGGCATCCTCCTGGTGGCCTTCGGCTCCAGTGAAGCCAGTGCCCAGGTATCCTTTGAAAACATCGGCAAAAGGGCCAAAGCCGCCTACCCCGACACCCCGATCTTCTGGGCTTACACTTCCCACATCATCCGCCACAAACTGGCCAAAGCAGGCAAACGCCTTGACTCCCCGGAAGTGGCCCTGGCCAAAATGGCCGACCAGGGATTCACCCATGTGGCGGTACAAAGCCTTCACACCATCGTCGGTGCCGAATACGATGACCTTAAAAAAATCGTCGGCGGCTTCAAGGACATGGGAGCCTTTGAAAAGATCATGTTAGGCTACCCCCTCATGGCCACCCAGGCTGATATGGAACGGGTGAAAGCAGCCATTCTCAAGTCCATCCCCAAAGCCAGAAAAGCCAACGAGGCCGTTGTTCTCATGGGCCACGGCACCCATCATCCGGCCAATGCCTTTTACGCCGCCATGATGTTCCAGCTCCAGCTTTCCGACCCCAACATCTTTGTGGGCACGGTTGAGGGCTACCCCACAGTCGAAGATATCACCGGCTGGCTCCAGGCCAAAAACATTAAAAAGGCCTGGCTCATGCCCTTCATGTCCGTGGCCGGAGACCATGCCAAAAACGATATGGCCGGCGAGGAAGAAGACTCCTGGAAATCCATCCTTACTGCCGCCGGCATCAAATGCGAAACCGTACTCAAAGGTACTGCAGAATACGATGATTTTGTCGACATCTGGGTGGACCACATCAACGGCCCCCTCGGCCACTTTTAGTATCATCGCATAAGATTCAACCACACCAAAGGCAGCGGAGTTTAGACGTCCGCTGCCTTTTTTATTCCCCTGCACCACTGCTAAAACAGCGGAGTTCATATTTTTCTTGTCACCCTCTCTTAAACTCTGCTACCCTGAACTGCATATCAATGGACCCGGAAACTTAATAATGCTCTACCAGCATAACCTTTCACTGCCATGGTGCCATGAAAAAAGTTTTCTCTCTTTGTCTTTGTCTTCTTCTGCCGGCTTTAACGGCCCTTGCCGGAGAAGATACCCTACTCATCACCACCAATGAGGCACCCCCCTATTCCGGCACAAGCCTCAAAAACCAGGGGGTCTCCATTGAAATTGTAAAACAAGCCTTCAAGAAAAGCGGATATAAGGTCCAAATACGCTTTTTCCCATGGAAAAGAGCGCTTCAAATGACCAGAAAAGGACTTTGCGACGGCATTACGCCAATCTGGTTTACAGAAAAAAGAACCCAATGGCTCAACTATTCAGACCGCCTGCATACCCCAAGTCTTATCGGCATGTATGCGCCGTCCGGCACCACCGCTGTTATAAAAACATACAGGGACCTGAGGCCCTATCATATCGGATATGTCATGGGATATGCCTATGATCGGACATTTTACGACAACCTGCCTGATTTTGCTGCCATATATTTTTACTCCCCCTTTGACCTTATGAAGGCGCTGGTCAGCGGAAAAATTGAGCTGGCCGTAATGGAAAAGCATCAGGGGGCTTATTTCCTGCATAAAAAATTTCCTGATAGCAAAAACAAATTCAGATTTCTGGAACCGGTCATCGAAAAACGGATGCATTACCTGGCCATATCCAAAAAAACAGAGAACAGCAATTTAAAGCTGGAAGCCTTCAACAAGGGGCTGGCCGCATTGATCAAGGAAGGTACCCTAAGGAAAATTCTGGCCGCACATCATTTTGAAAAAATGTAACCCGCCGCCCAGAACCATAAAACCCCTGTTTCCCAGCACTGAGCATATGACTCGTATGGCTGGGAAACAGGGGCCTTGTATTAAAAAAGCTCTGCCATAAGAACAGAGCTTTTAATTTTTTGGTAGCGGGGAAAGGATTTGAACCAATGACCTTCGGGTTATGAGCCCGACGAGCTACCAGACTGCTCCACCCCGCAACAACGGAATTTAATATAGGGGAAAAGGGATTTTGAGTCAAGCTTTTTATCACAAAAACCCGACGAGCTGTACCACAGAAACACCACATCTCACTATAATGGACTGTTTTTATAAGACAAATAAGCAAAGCAACTTTTTAACACAATCTTAAAATTATGGTACAATGGCTTTTCCCTGCCTAACATTGTTCAACAACAAAACACCATTTTCAATACGTTCAATTCATTCATTATATTCATTGATGAAAGGAAAAAGTGGTACAAAAACGGTACAAAGGTGGTACAATTTTTAATCCACCAGAACCTCAAAATCCTAAAACCCACTGAGTGTCCATCCACCCTACCCTACACCCGATATCTGTCCCATAGGTTCCGTTGTCACCATAACACCACAAAAGTACCTTGAACCCTTATTGGACAAGTGTAATGGTTGTTCCTCCCCTACCCCTCCGGTTGTAACAGGCGGAGCCCTAAAATTTCATGCCCTCAGGTTTTATCAACATCTTAAATCCTGGTAAAAATCCTTAAAAGCATTGAACTGGCCATGGTTATGTTCTATCTTTGTGTATCATTTTCAATATCGGTACAGGCTCAGGAGTTGTTGATATGGCAGATGAAGTACCAGCTCAAAATCCAATAAACATCCTTCTAATTGCCCCTCACGGAGTAGAGGACCCTCCATTAGATGATATTAATACAGCACAATTAACCTGCTACATTAAGGACCACCTGGGATGTGATGCCATAATCAATATGGAGTACCGCAAACCAACAGGGTCAAAAAAAGAAAAGAGAAACAATCGCATCCCCAGTGTTAAGGCCAAAGTTCTGGACCTCAACAAGGTTCACCAGGCAAAGCAGCATCCAACTTTCATTCAGGAAATTAAAGATGTAGTTGAAAAGGATGGAACCACCTACGTTTTCTGGATACACGGCATTCATAACGACCATATTAAAAAAGGTATTGATTGCTATATCGGATGTGGTCAGCCTGACACCAAATCAAAAATAAAAACTGAGACAGAAGAAAGGTACACCGCTAAAAAGAAAATCAGGGATGGGATTTTAACCCACCTGAACAACCAAGGAATACGGACGATACATGCCCCAGAAGACAGCAAATACCGGGGTTGGAAGACAACCTATATGAATCAGTGGTTCAGGCTTGAAAGTTATACCTTGGAGCAAGTCCAGTCAATTCAGTTGGAATTCCGACACAAGGGTGTTCGTAGCGGAGGCTCTCTCCAACCCGCATCAAAAAAAATTGCCGCCGCCATATCAGCCCTTCTCGCCCCCTCCACCGAACCGGAAGTTGTCGATGAAGGACCTGCCAAAGAATTGGTTGCCATGGACGGTGTGGACGATGAAAAAGTTGAAAAAGCATACGAGCACCTGAAAACGATATTCGTCAAACACTTCCAAAATGCCATGCTGGAATGTGGGCAATACCTCATCGAGGCCTTCTATGGTGGGGATTATATCCTGGCCCAGGAAAAGAAATTCACGGGCAACAAATCCCTATCCAAATTGATAAAACGGATACAGGAAGATTCACAGGAAAAAGGAGATGCGCCTTCCCGTACCTGGCTTTATGATGCTGTCAATCTTGCCATCGACAACCACCTTTATGAACAAAAAATCCTACCATCCGTATACGGACAGTTGGGCCACAGCCATAAAGTTAATCTTACCAGTGCTCCGAATGAGGACGTCAAAAAAGCCCTTGTGGAAGAGACTGTCAGGGAGAAACATTCCGTCGCCCGGCTCCGAGAGCGCATTAGGGAAGAAAAGCAGAAACTGAATTCCACCCACATTTCCTTGAAAGAAATTATGTCAATTGACTGGCTAATGAGACTCACCCCGAAGCAGTTGGAGAAAATTAAAACAAAAACCATAGCAATGGAAACTGATCAGCGTCATTTATAATTCCCGCCAAACGACAATTAAAATTCCCGAAATTTAAGAATCAAAAAAAATGGTAGAAACATCCAAATTGAACAGAAGGAGAGATTTGGATGGTAACGGACCAGCAAGTGAGGAGGTTGTTCAAGTTGATTCAGTCAGAGAAGAGTTTCGGGATAGCAGCAATGAAAGCTGGAATGGATGAAAAAACAGCTCGAAAGTACCGTGAACACGGGAAGTTGCCGAGTGAACTCAAAACGGATCATACATGGCGCACACGCAAAGATCCGTTTGAGGAGACCTGGGATGGTATCAAAGGCATGTTGACCATAAATCCAGGTCTGGAGGCCAAGACACTGTTTGAGGATTTGCAACGCAGACACCCCGGCCGGTTCGCCGATGGACAATTACGGACCCTGCAACGGAGAATAAAGCAATGGCGTGCTACAGAGGGGCCGCCCAAAGAAATCTTTTTTGCTCAAATTCATAAGCCTGGCGAATTATGCCAGTCAGACTTCACCCACATGGATAAACTGGGCGTCACTATAGGCGGCGTCCCTTTTGACCACCTGATCTACCATTTTGTTTTGACCTATTCCAATTGGGAGACAGGTACAGTCTGTTTTTCAGAGAGTTTCGAAAGCCTGAGCCAGGGCCTGCAAAATGCCCTATGGGAACTTGGTGGTGTGCCGCAGCAACATCGCACCGATTGTCTGACATCCGCTGTTAACAAGGTAAGTCACCCTGAGGAGTTCACCAGCAGGTATCAGGATCTTGTTGACCATTACGGTATCATTCCTTGCAAAACTAACCCTGCCAGCCCCAATGAAAATGGAGACGTGGAGCAGCGCAATTATCGGTTCAAAAAAGCCGTTGACCAGGCCCTGATGCTGAGAGGACACCGGGATTTTAAAGACCGGGAAGAATATGACTTGTTCCTGGCCAAACTGTTCGCACAGCTAAATGCCGGTCGTAGGAAACGGTTTACACAAGAACTGGATCTCCTACACCGGTTGCCCAAACGCCGGCTTGATGCATGTAAAAAGATGGATTTAAAGGTTGGTCCCAGCAGTACCATTCGGGTCAATCACAACGTTTACTCTGTAGACAGCAGGCTCATAGGAGAAAATATCCAGGTCCGCCTCTACATGGAATGCCTGGAGGTCTGGTACGGCCAGAGAAAGGTCGATACTTTGCCAAGGTTGCGGGGTGAGGGCAAATATAAAATCAATTACCGGCATATCATTGACAGCCTGGTCAAAAAACCGGGGGCATTTGAAAATTATCGTTATCGTAATGCCATGTTCCCCACCAGCCGGTTCCGGATTGCCTACGATCATTTAAGAAAGCGTTATACCGTTAAAAGCTCAGCAGCAAGGTATCTGAAAATATTATACCTGGCAGCAAAGACAAGCGAGGTGGCAGTAGACAGCGCCCTGATGGTTCTAATAAACGAGGATCAGGAAATCAGCAAAGAGGCTGTTAAACGCCTTATTGAGTCCAACGCCTCTGTCAGCAGGCCGGATGATGTTCATATCCAGGCAGTTGATTTGACTCGTTATGACCAATTGCTCAAGGGGGTGGCGGCATGATCAATGATCGGGATCAGATAGACACCAATCTTAAAAGCCTCCATATGCCGACCATGCGCCGCAGTTATGAAGAAATGGCGGATCAGGCCAGGGCGGAGGCATGGGGATATGAAAAGTACCTCTTACAATTGTTGAGTCTCGAATGCGAAGTCCGCTGGCAGAACCGGATATCACGTAACCTGAGGGCATCCAAGTTGCCATCTTCCAAGACATTTGAGAATTTTGATAAAAAGCGCCTCCCCTTAAAGGTTGCCAATCATTTAAGTGTCCTGGTCAACGGCGCTTTTTTAGAGCGCTGTGAAAACATCCTGGCCTTTGGTAATCCGGGTAGCGGGAAAACCCATCTGCTCTGTGCCATTGGCCATGAATTAATTGCAAAGGGTAAGCAGGTTCTTTTTATCTCATGCAGTCAGCTCGTCCAGGATCTGCTGATTGCCAAAAGGGATCTTGAGCTAACCAAAAAACTCAAATCCCTCTCCAGGTTTGATGCTGTGATTATAGATGACATTGGGTATGTCCAACAAAGCCGGGGAGAAATGGAAGTGCTGTTTACCTTTTTGGCGGAACGGTATGAACAGGGCAGCCTGATGATCACGAGCAATCTTCCGTTCTCTAAGTGGGAACAGATTTTTAAGGACCCTATGACAACGGCAGCAGCCATCGACAGACTCGTTCATCACAGTATCATCCTTGAATTGAATGTGGAAAGCTATCGCATGGAACAGGCTAAAATGGAGGCCGAATAATGATCGAGACCAGATATACCAGGCAGGAGATTGTTGAGATTATTAAAATGATCCGACTGGATTTATACAATCGAGGCCTGAACTGCGGTGCCGGTGCTATCAGCAAGGAGATGGAAGCGGAAAATATTGAACCAATGCCGTCAGCAAGCACTATCGGACGGATACTATCGATAGAGGGCTTAACCCATGGAAGAACCGGGTTTTGTGATGGTAATTAAAAGGACTTTTTACCGGATTATAATGGGGGCCAGCCCCCAAACCCCCGGAGTTTAGCGCATTATAGACCAAAGTATGAGAGCAAAAAGCGAAAGGCCGTACGTGGAAAATACGGCCCCTCATACTTCAGTCACCTTCTCGGCGCTCAGGTTGCTCTCCAGCATAGCCTTATCCTCCGGAAGGATGGTCTTAAAAAACATAATCAGAATTGTTTTGCAAGTATTTTTTAATGAAATTAAATGGTTACGCAGGTTGGGGAACGGGAGTTTTAATTGTCGTTGAAGGAAAAAAATATTTGTCGTTGATCAGGAAACCAAAGCCCAGGAAGAATTAACCAGGTACCAAGGTAATTTAGACCTGATTGAGCAAGCTTTGAATGAAAAAAATAAAAGGAAAAAATCATGAGCGAAAATGAACAGGGAAAAAGGTTTGTGGATGTTTATTCTGATGACAAGTCCGTTGTTATGCGCCTCTGGGATGACGACAAAAAAATCTGCTATGTGACACTTCCAGTTAGGCCTGATGAAGAGAAATATTACGAGGCACCATCTGAAACAGGTGAAATGATTTCTGTTATTGAGCCAGATTTTCTTGATGATTTTGTTCCAGATTTACAGAATATCAGTTTTGATGAAATGAAAACCCCCAAAGAAATTATCATCTCACCATTTGAAAAAGCTGAACAAGGCAAAGGTATTTATATGGTGATAGGAGATGGAAAAGCCGAAATTAAGCTTTCTTTGAATGGAAAAGATACGGTTTTCGAGACATTTAATAATGTAGATGAATTAGACTCCTTTATTTTCAATCTTGAAAATGCCATCCGAGAGGTGCGTGAGGAGGATTAAAAAAAGCAGGCATGACTTGTAAGGTGGGATGGCTTACATAACTTCATCCCACCCAACTTAAATCCAATTTAGCCAGAATTGGCCTACTGTCATCAGCACCTGGGATAGATATCTAAAATAGGAGTATAACCACAATCAAGCTTTGCCAAAGTAAAGGAGGCCGCTATGGAATCAAATTGGAATTTGATTTTATTCTTTGTCATCCTTTTTTCCTGTCTCCTTCCCTTCCTCTACCGGACCGAATCAGAAGAAAACAAAAAGAAGTGGTATTGGCACTACCTTGAACGACTCTGTTACTTTTCAGGCTTAGAGTATTTCTTTCAAAAATTTTTCCCAGAGGAAACCAAATACAAATGGTATATCTCCTTTCCTGAAAGGCTGGTTCATTACTCTGGAATTAGATTTATATGGCGAAAATTTTTTCCAGCCAAAAAGGACAGGCACTTACCAACAGGATGGGTGTGGTTACTTGGTATATATTTTGCCGCCTATGCGTTCACCTCGCAGCGTTATGAAAGCAAACTTGAGAAAGTTGAATTTCGGTACAACACTTTTACCACACAGGTGGCTGCTGGAGCATCATTTAACAATCAAAGACTAATGAAGATTTTGGACAGCGATATTCCTGTCAAACCTGATATATTTGACCCATACAGCATATTCAAATCCTTTTACCTGAGGAGTAAGCCAGATAGCAAATACGGTTTTTCTGAAAAATTTTTTCACTCATATGACTATAAAAGTGCTTCTGCATTTCGGCACGAAATTATTTCTCAATGGATAGAAAAATTAAATAAAGCTAATTTTGAGGGAGCACAAATTGAAATGGCCAGTTTCAAAGGAGCACAACTTGAAAAGGCTAATTTTTTCAGAGCACAACTTGAAAATGCTGATTTTAGGGGAGCACAACTTGAGATGGCTAATTTTGAGGAGGCAAAACTTACAGGGTCTGTTTTTGAGGGAGCACAACTTAAAAGGGCGGATTTCGGTGGTACACAACTTGATAGGGCGCGTTTTACTGCCGCCATGCTTGAAAGGGCTTATTTTTTTGGCGCACAACTTGAAGAAGTTGATTTTTATGGAGCACAGCTTGAAAAAGCTTATTTCTTTTCTGCGAAGCTTAAGGGGGCTGTTTTTTTTGACTCAAAGCTTCGAAGTGTTGATTTCTATAGTGCCCAACTTGAAGGAGCTAATTTCGGTAGTGTAAAATTTTTAAAAGCAGAACAATTAATTAAAGCTGCAAATATTAAAAATATAATAAACTGCCCCCCTGAAATACTTGAAAAAATTATAGAATTAGGCTGTGAAGAAATGCTCAAAAAAAGACCTGATGAATGGTCTGATGAATTCAAAAAGCATCGTCAAAACCTAATTGAACAATGGGAAAAAGAAGAAAAGGGACAACTACAACAGGAATCGACATCATAACTTCATCCCACAAAGTTTTTCTTCAAGCAGTTCCCAGTCAGGCATGTATTTGGCGAGTTCCTGATAAAAAGCCTTGGAATGGTCCTTATGCTTGATATGAACCAGCTCATGGACAACGATATAATCTATCAGGGTAAAGGGTAGTTTTACGGCATCATAATTCAGGATGATTTCATTGTCCCTGGTACAGCTTCCCCAGCGTTTGGTTAATCTACGGAACTTCACAGCAGAAGGATATACCAGAATTGTCGTTTGGTGATTAAGCGGTCCTTCCAGCCTGGCTCTATATATGCTGGCTGGTGATGACTGTGGGTACCATTGGTAAATTGACGCATGACATGCGTCTGACTAACGTGCTTTAGCATTGGTTCTACTCCTGTTTGTTATGGTTAAAATGGATGCCCAAGGGGAGGGCATTTGGTCTGCTTTATCTGGCTCAGCCATAATCGATGGTAAAAAACAATGTTTGGTTTCTGCTTTAATGACAGGGAATCTGGATAAAAAAGGCACCCTATAAAGAATTGTCTGTATATGTGAATAAGGGTACTGAAAAGAAAGGGTGGTCGAGGCTATAAATTAGGCATTTTGGATACTTTTAGCTTCTAAGGGGTTATTTTCAGAATGTTTATCGCTTGTAGAAAAAAAGAATATCATGTAGTTTAATGCTTATATTAGATTCAAATTGAATCTAAATGCCCTATAAGTAATCCGACCTAAAATTTAGTCATGCGATGTCTCCAGAATACATAAGGTATTATATGGTTTTGAAGACCGGTATATAGAAAACAAAAATTCAAGGAGAGCCCATGGGAATTAAATTGAAAATCGGAATGTTGATGGCGTTGTCAATTCTAACAATGTTGATTATTGGTGGAGGTGCCTTTTGGGTTATATCATCGGTAGCTGATAGTTCAGATAAGATTGTGTCTGCTTTTGGAAAAGTGAATGGTATGATTCCCAAATTGCAGGACTCAGGGAAAAATGTTTCTCTTACTCTAAATGCAGATAGAGATGCTTATCAGGCATATGTTGCCCAATTAGAGGCAAAAGGGACACACGATGCCGAGGGTATAAACAAAGCGGATGCAGGTAATCTGGAAAATATCCAGCAGGTTCATGACCGGATTAAAAGCGCTTCAGCAACCTTTAGCAAAGAAATGCTTAACACCTATGATAAATTCCAAAAATTGTTTCCCCAATGGCAGGAATTGAGTCGAAAAACGATTGCTCTGTGCCATGAATACAGTGAAACCTATCGTAGCCGTGAGGAAGTTATAAAGACTGCCGAAAAAGCATTTTCGTCAATGCGAACATTGATGAATGATATCACAGAGATGTTTGAAGCGAAAATAGCCTCTTCCCCTGAAAACAATCTGAACTACGCAACAGCGGTTAATTTTGTGGTCAACGCGGATCGGGATGCCTACCAGGCGATGGAGGCAAGAATACGGGCAATGATTGCGGAGGATTTAAAAGCCCTTGATTCTTATGACTCCGATAACGCAGAAAACATTGAACAGGTTAGCGAACGGATGGAGGAGGCTTCCGCAGAATATGATAAGGCAATGATGGATAAATACAATCAGTTTAAAGGGTTTTATGAAACCTGGAAAACTGCCAGTCGTGAAGCCATTAAGCTTAGCGGCACTTTAATGAAAAACCGCACCATGTTGTCCAAAGTTGAAACTGCTTCTTTGGGCAAGTTCGGTGAAACTCGTGACGTTATAGATACCATTGGGACTCAAAGTGATGAGTTGTCGCAGAGTTATATTTCGTTAGCACAGAAGGAAGCTGAAAAGGTTAACCGGCTGGCCAAAGAATCTAAAGATACGGTATCTTCAATGATAAAGGTATCCATCATATTCTTCATTGCAGTTTTATTGGTTCTTGTAGCTGTATCTGCTGTTGTGGTCGGGGCCCTAGTCAAACCAATAAATAATGCGGCTGACGGCCTTAGAGATATTTCAGAAGGAGAAGGGGATTTGACCACTCGCTTGACAGTCTCAACCAAAGATGAGGTCGGTCTGTTGTCAGAAAGTTTTAATAAATTTATTGAAAAACTACACCAAATGATAACAGATATAAAACAGGGTGTGGAAACCCTTTCATCATCATCAACAGAGATGGCTTCAATTGCTGATGACATGTCAAACAGTTCAGATCAAACATCACAGCGGGCAGATGCCGTTGCCGCCGCATCAGAGGAAATGAACTCAAACATGAGTTCTGTGGCAGCGGCAATGGAAGAATCCAGTATTAACCTGAATACTGTTGCCAGTGCTGCCGAAGAGATGAATTCAACCATAAACGAAATAGCCGGGAATGCAGAAAAAGCACGAAGCGTAACTTTGAATGCCGTGTCTAAGGCAGATGAATCCAGAACCATCATGGACGGATTAAGCGGATCTGCCAACGCCATCGGTAAGGTGGTAGAGACGATTACCGATATATCGGAACAGGTAAACCTTCTCTCTTTAAATGCAACCATTGAAGCTGCAAGAGCAGGAGAAGCCGGTAAGGGGTTTGCTGTTGTTGCAAACGAAATCAAAGATCTTGCTAAGCAAACATCCGAGGCATCTCTGGATATCAAAAACAGGATTGAGGATATTCAGCAAAGCTCAGCAAGCTCTCTAAACAGTATTGAAGAAATTTCCGAAGTAATTACAGATGTAAACGATATTGTTTCTACAATTGCCACGGCAGTTGAGGAACAATCCTCAGCAACAAGTGAAATCGCCCAGAATATTAACCAGGCATCCACCGGTATTGAAGAAGTCAACTCAAATGTTAACCAGAGTTCAGCTGTTTCAGCGGAAATTTCACAGGATATTACTGGTGTGAATGAGTCATCAAGAGAAATTGCAGAAAGGAGCAGTCAGGTCAAACTGAGTGCTGAAGACCTTTCGAAACTTGCTTCCAAACTTGATGAAATGGTTGGCCGGTTTAAAGTGTAACCTGATAGGGTTCATTTGCGGATATCGGTTTGGATTTAAGGCCCACCACAAGATTGCGGTTGGGCCTTATTCTTTAAAGGAAAAATTTTACATCTATTTTTCAAATCGGTGGATTTGCGATATGGTGCAAAGTAAGTTTAATTTCCAATAAATTGATTGCTGACACAAATTTTCAAACGTTACTGCAGTGTATATGGTAGGGTCAGCGAATTAGGGCAAATTCCAATGTTCATACAAAAAAGGTGTTTTTCAAATTAAAAAAGCTTATGGAATTCCACAGGAGGATGAGCGTTGAAAAAATTATCCCTGTTAACATTTTTTTTGTTTGCATTTATTTTAAATACGAATACCTATGCGGAAAAATTGACAATTTTTGCAGTTGATGAGCCTCCCAGTAGTTTTTTAAACGACCATGGTGAACCTGAGGGATTTTCAATTGATATTGTTCACGAAATTCAGCGGCGTATTAATAATTTTGATAAAATAAGAATTGTTCCCGAGATTCGAGCTCTTTTATGCAAAAAAGAATGTGAGAATAAGGTGTTAATAGGCTTTTCAAAAACACCATCGCGAGAAACTAAGTATCATTGGATTACGCTTCTCTTTCGTAAGTCATGGATACTGTATTCTAAAAACAATGCTGATTTTGAAATTAGTAATCTTGAGGATGCAAAAAAGGTTAAAGGAATCGGTGTAGTACGGGGAGATATTCGAGAGAACTATCTAAAACAACGGGATTTTAAAAACATTGTTGAAGTATCGACCCATGAACTTGCACTAAAAATGCTCTTAAAAAATAGAATACAATTATTCTTTTACGAACCACAAGGAGTATCTATTCTATTAAATAAATTAAAAATACCTAAAACAGAACTCAGAGTAATGTTAGACACTCATTCTTCAGAAGTATATATAATGATGCCCAGTCAAACGTCTATGGAGATAATAAGGAAATGGCGTATAGCTGCTGATCAGATGAAAGAAGATGGAACCTTCCAAAGCATAGTGGTAAAGTGGGAGAAGGTATTTAAACAATATGGAATTAATTACCGTTTTGATAAAGGGGTTTTGGACTTTCGACCATAGGGGCAAAATTTATATACAAATGATATGAGAACTCAAATGTCCACCCAACCACTACATCCTGAGGCTGAGCCTTCCTGTTGAGGTGTACATTTAATTCATTTATAGCCAACTTGCAGTATCATGGTCGCCCTTTGCCATTGCCGCCCCACCATATTATCTTGAACCCTTCTCGAGCATTAAAGGGCAAAAGCTACCAACCAAAATCTTCCCGTAGCATCATAGTCGAAAACTTAAAAATTCAAAAAAATTGGGGCTCTACCTCCCATTATCTATGAGTGAGGTCCTTTACCCATCTGGTATATTATAGGGGTACCCCTTTATCCATAGGCATTTCAGGCTTTAACCGATCAGCACAACACCCAGCATCCCCACCCGAAGTACCCCAACCCAACCCAGCAAAGTAAGCATCCATCCCCCTCCCCCTGGTCCTGTGAATCAGCGCGGAGAATCCATCCACCACCATAACAACAACGAGGGCTTGTCCATCCAGGGCAGACCCTTTCACATTTTAACCAAGGAGGTCATCATGAAGTCCATTAGCGACACCAGCATCATTAAGCAGTTCACCCGGCCACCAGATGGCAAGAGCCAGGCCGAAACCGGAAGCATTTCAACCTTCCCAACATCCCCTCTGGATATGCCGTCAGCAACGTTCGAGAGTTCATTGAAACGGCGGGAGGAGAACCATCGCAAGCTCATTCAATGGATAAGGAAGAATCTTGAACCAGATGTCCATTATGGCCGGATACACATTGCTGAAGACTGCTCTTATGCCAGGGCGGGCATCGCTCACCAGTGCCGGGATTTCGGTCATTATTCAGGGCTGACACTGTTCAAGGCCGGTGCCGAAAAGATACTGGGCGTTATGGGACTGACGGCGCACTTTCCGAACCTCTATCAATGGGAAATGGCTTGCCTACATAAACAAGAGATTACCCAGGTACTTCTGAAATGCGAGCTGAAGACGCACAACGGGACTGTGGTGGCAGAGGGCTCCGGTGCAAGGCACATACGCCAGGATGGGTGGAACTTGAACACCTCCATCAAGATGGCTCAGAAATCAGCAATGATTGACGCAACCATACGAGTGGCGGGCCTTACAGGTATTTTCATCAAAACAAATCGGCATACTGCCAGGAACAACCTTCCCTATGACGGCGTTCATTCTTACAACCTTCCCAGTGGGGAGCCTTGTCATCATTCTACCTACACCGATGCCAAACCAATCACCGAAAAGCAAAAGAGCCTGATTATACGGCTTGCCGGACGTAAAGGATTAACGACAGAAAGCCTGGAACGTCTGGTTCAAGAGCATTTCAGCAAATCAATGAAGGATTTGAGCCGTATAGAGGCCCATCAGTTAATCCAGCATATCAACGGCTGAAAACCAGCCACAACATAAGGATATTTTTCATGATTTACACACCATCAGCATCACAACTGGCAACCATTCCAACCCTGTATTCCACGGAGCATGTTCCAATCGAGGATAAGGTCATCCATGCTCACTTTTTCCTCAGGGATTCCCACTGGTTCATCACAGAATTTGACCAGGTAGATTTGATGTTCGGCTTCTGTATCCTAAATGGAGATATGGAAATGGCAGAGTGGGGTTATGTAGGCCTGGAAGAGCTGAAATCCATAAATATCCTGGGCATGTTCCAGGTTGAATATGATGTTCATTGGATGCCCAGGTCTGCCAAGGAGGTTGAACTTATCCAGAAAGGGCGGCGTTATGCGTAGGGTTCACAGCTATACCGTCGCCAAAGAAAATTTCTGGGAGATGCTTCATGCCAAACGTCATCATCATTGTCTTGAAATCACCTACAGAGACCGCTCCGGCAAATACACCCACAAACTGTCAGCAGGGTATGGCGATACCGTGGATGTTTATCGAGAAGGACCGGAAACGTATGTCCTGTCCCGCAACCACAGACACGGATATGTTGGCCTGGAGGTATTTGAGGGACCCGATAAAACCGGTGAAATATTTCTGGATGAGCAACAGGTCAAAGAAACGTTGAGACGCGATGATTTAGCCCCGTACACAATCATCAGACGGTTGCGTAGGCACATCATTTAATCCAATTAAACGACCCATAAATCAAGCATTAGAGGCCTTGCTGGGTATTCCAGTTAAGGTCTTTTTTTTATGCCTAAAATCAAGGAGGAACACAATGGAAACCACAACAAAATCATTCGAACGTGAGTGTCAAAAACACATGAGCAATCAAGGCATTACCAGCAAGGAAAAACTTCAGCACCAACTCCAGCAGATATTTGAACAGGCAGAACACCAGCAGGCGGCACTTATCGGCCTTTACAAGATGATTTTTCCCAACTGGGAGCGGATAGAACGATTGGAGGGGCATCCGGTCGTAGGACGGCACATGTGGCGGTACATTGCGAACCTGTTCATCGACTTTGACCAGCGCCATCATCCTAAAGTTTTCAAGGGCGGACTCTGGGTCAGCACCGGATTTTCTTCCAGCAATGAACTGGGACCGTGGGAAATTTCATTCGATCGGTGCCGGGTCATCTACACCTGAAACTTCAATCATAAAATCAATCCAGAAGCCATCAGGGGGCATCAGCCCTTTGGTGGCTTTTTCTATTTTGGAGGCATCCATGACCAAACAACAAAAAGAAGCATATCAAGACGTGGAAGAGCTCAAGAAAATTATCCGCAGTCTGAAAGGGAGGAAGTTTCGACTCGATTGTGGACACCATGTCACCTTCGGTCATTTTCTCGGGAATGACCTTACCATCCGCAACGATAAAGAGCCCGTAATTATCTGTTCCCTTTGCGGGTATTAACCATCCGCTCACCTCATAAAAATTAAATCAAATCATCTAAAACAAGGAGAATTTCCATGACCAATACCACAACCCTCGAAAACGTAATCAACACTGTTCATCAGGAGTCCATCAACCATTTCGATGAGGTTATGCCAGTGCATGAGATGGAGTTCGATAGCCTGAGGAAAATGTGGGTTTCCGGCAAGCAAATTGATGTTGCCCCTACCGCCCAGCGCCTTTTTTCCAATCGCCTGCGAGTGCCGTATTCATATCTGTCCCGGTGCCCTGAAGATTTACAGGCTCGCAATCTGAATTACTGGATTGAGCAGGAGCGCCAGCGCCGGGACACATTCTTTTGTCGGTTTGACGGTGGCACACTGCGAGCCGTTTTCACCGAAAGATACCAGCCCTTGGATAATATGGAAATCCTGGCACAGCTACTTGAACAGGGGTTTAAGCCTCATATGCAGGTTCAGTTCTCTTTGGACCATGGGATGTTCCTGCTGAAAATCCCAGAGTTTGAACGTGCTTTCGGTGTTAATTCCGGTCACGGCCCACTGGATGAAATTATTCCCGGTATAGCATTTACGAACAGCGAGGTCGGCTTGATTGCATTCAGCATTGAGGCGTTCTTCTATCGGCTCATTTGCACCAATGGCCTGATTTCTGTTGCCCAGAAGGTATCTAAATTCAAGCACATCAGCAACCGGGGATTGGAGAATTTCCCTGAAACACTGTCTGGAGTCATTGACGGGTCAATTCAGAATCAAGAGGAATTCAAATTATCCCGCCAGTCTCATGTTGAGCACCCCATTGCTTCAATTGATACATTCAGCAGGCGTTTTGGCCTTTCTCAAAATGATGCTGATATCGTCAAGAAATCTTTTGAGCAGGAACCTGGGGATACTCTTTTCCATATTATCAATGCATTCACCGCCGCAGCCAAAGCAGATGGATTAAGCACGTCGGATGTATACAAATACGAGAAAGCTGGGGGGCAAATTCTCTCCCTGGTCAAGTCCTAAATTCAATTAAGTAGCCCTGTGATTGTCAGTATTGCAGGGCTTTTCATTTCCTAATTCAAGGAGGAACAAATGGTTTATGAAATCAAATGCAGTTGGTGCGGTCAGCACATGGGAACCAAAGAAGGAAAGGAAACAAAATTTGCGTTGGCATTAAAGGAAAAAGGGGTTCCCGTAGTTTCGCATGCAATCTGTTCCAAATGTAAAGAGGCAATCAAAATTAAATACGGACTGAATCAGGGAGGTAATGAAAATGGCTAAAACTTATACCTGCGAGAGCTGCGGTAAATCTTATACCCGGCACCTGGCCTCTGAAGTGTATCTGCGGAATAATTGCTATGATTGCAGTTTCTGGCTTGTGAAGGATGACTATCCCAATTATATGAAATCCCATCAGGTCATCGTCAACGGCCAGCATTATATGGCCTATGCCGAAACCGATGGAATTATTCGGGGAAGCGGTGGGAGGAGATTCAAGATTCAATTTTTTGATGGCCGCATCACTAATACCAACAATCTCTGGCATCAGGGCTCAATCCCGAGGCGATTTAGGGCTATGCTCCGTGACAATGCAGTGTTCCTGCCAGTAGATGATGAGCCAGCCCATTCCCCTGATGCTAATGGCATTCCATTTTAAGGAGGTGTTCATGTTCGAGGATATTTTTCCAGACTGGTTCGAAATAGGTGTTCTCGGGGGCCTCAGCGAGGAACTGGCCGAAGATGAACTGGAACGTCGTCGCATTGAAGCCGAGTACGAGGCCGACCAAGAGCCTAACGACGATTCAATTTAACCAAACCCCTTCTAATCCAACCTTTCCCTATCTGAGCATCACATCCCCTCCCTGGTATTAATGTAACCCTTATAAAGTAAGGGGGTTAATAATTTTTCCCCATTTACTAACAATAGGAGGACACAATTATGAAGGATTCATTGTCAATTTCAGATGCCAGTGCCGAAACCGGACTGAGTCAAAAGCAATTACGGGAGTACGAGGCGAAGGGTTATATTCGAGAGCCAATCAAAATCAGGTGCGGAAGTATTTGCTATCGAAGATTCACTCCAGAACACATCAGACAAATCAAGATTTTCACCAAGTACAAAAACCAGGGCTTTCTATTGCGTATCGCGGCCAGTAAGGCTTATGAGGAAATAGAACTGGGAAAGGAGGAGCCAAACAATGAATAACATGGAAAACCACCAGTGCCCATTTTCACAGTCTGAGTGCGTGACCCATGCTTGTATGTTGTATGACAAGCGCTTAAATAATTGCGTAATCAGCGTGCTTGCTTACAATCTCTACAAACTGGACTTGTCTTTGAAACAGATGGCAGAGATACAGGCACCAGAACTGCCCAAGTCGTTTCCGCCATATCCTGGGCAACGGTAAAATGTAAAATCAGGATGCCTGCTCCGTTCGCGGGGCAGGTTATCCAATATAGCCCCTGTGAGGCCATATTTAAGCGTTATTTAGACATAAACCCAAATCGCATACTTACACATAGGGTCTTGACAAAGGCATATTTATGCTTACTTTATGCGTTATTATGCGTGATTTATTCATCAGGCGCTATCCATAAAAGATACATCCCCGACAACCGGAGTATCCCAGAGCACCACCGTGCTCAAAAGTTAGCAGGTTTAATGCCTGCCCCAGGCAATGTGCAAGGTTCACATTCAACAGGCGACTTATATCAGCCTAATGCCTGATTTTTATGAACATTAAATTACAGGAGGGCAAAACTATGTTGCCACTGAAAGTAAGACTGGCGGGTGTATCTCATGGGGATTGCCAGGAAAACATTAAAAACTACGCCAACCCCACAATGATGGGAATAGATGAATACGATTTGATTCGGGAGCCGGAAAATCCATTCGACCCCAATGCGATTCGTGTTGGCCTTGGCACTATCAATTTCGGTTATGTTCCGAAAGAGCACGCACGGGTAATTTCACCGATAATGGATGGTGGCCAGAACCTTGTGGCAGAATTCGTATCCGTGAATAGTAGCCCTGTTCATAATACTGTGGGCCTGACCGTAAGAATAACTGAAAAGAATTAAAGGAGACTGCTATGGATTTGAATCGAAATGAAATACCTGCGGATATTGAGCTTGGAGACATGGTTGAATACATGAGATTAAACAAAGAAGGAAAAAGCCCAGATGAAATACGGAAAATTTTAGCTGATAAAAGACAAAGTGCATCTACTATCATGGGTGGGATGGATATTCAGGACCGGCAGCATTTCAAAATAGGCGAGTATGAGGAAATCTACGACCCTGGCTTTGGAAAAGTTATGACCGTTGGGCATGTCGAAAGGTTTTACGGTAAAGACATTTTGGCCCAGCTAAAAAAAGAGCAAAAAGAAAGCTTATTGCCTGGGTGTGAGCGAAATGAAAATCATGTTTCCCCTGAGCTTTATCATCGGATGAAAAAAATGGTGGATGACAGAAGCAAAAGAAGGGGGAAGTCGGATATTCCTGGATTTAACCCAGGCCTTAGAATTATTGAAAAAGAGAAACCGACATCAACGCTTAAAAAAGAGGAACCTAAAATAGATTATGAAAGCATTCCTCAGAAATCATCTCAAGGTGACACATACTTTTTGAAAACCCGCAGGGGCATGGTACGAAATGAAAAATACAGAGAATTATTCAAAGGGCCAGGCACGGTTTACGAATGGCTCTGGTCTAATATCGCTCGTGGGCAATGGAAGGATACCAAAGAGTATCCTATCAAGGAAAAATACTATGACCGCGGGTATCTCGTTTACTGCACCACTTACAGTCAAATTGCAAAACATTGTGGCATGGCAAAATCCACAGTCATTAAATATATCAACTCTTTTGTCGATGCTGGTATTGTACGAGTTGAAAATCTCAAACCTAAAGGTAAAAAACAAGGGCAAAGCGTTTTCATACTCGGTGAATGGAAACTGAATCCATCTACCGGTAAACCGGATGAAACCTACTACCGTGAAATCATTTTCATGATGCCTGGTAAAGAAGGTCATGCGTAAAAGAGTCCAAAAATTGACCGGTTTAAAAATAAGCGTTCATAATTTGACCGATGAGTGTTCAAAAAATGGACGATTTAGCAAAAAAGCGTCCAAAAATTAGTATGTATAAGTAGATGAATTTTTAAAGAAGATGAATCTAAAGAAGATTATTGTGAATAAGATAGGCTGCTTTGATTGAAACTGAAAAAACACTGACGCACAGATATCTTAAAAACCATTCATTGCGTAAGTATTCCGAAGGTACAAATTCCATCAGTTTTCTCGGGGTATTAAAAATCCCAGTACCGTCGTAAGCACCAGATCCGATGAGAGCCTTTAACCTGACACAGGGATGGATGGTTGAGCCGGTTCTCGTCCTGGGGCAGTTATGCTGATTCTGGGGCACTGGCTGGATCGGATGATTACGCCACCTGCTTCGGGAGTTGGTACGAAACCTTGGTGTCGTTTACCACGATATACTTCCGGTCCCGCAGGCTTTGAAGCAGAGCCATCATTTCTTTATCATTCAATTTTTCCGTGAACAAAGAGTTGATGGTGTTGATTAGGGTCTTGACCTTGCGCGGCCTGGACTGCCCTCTACCAGCAAGATTTTTAACGATGGCGTTGATAGTCTCATCCTTGCTTGTTGCGTTAGAAATCCTTAAAACGGGTATCTCAGCCAGGTCCGTTTCCCTGTGTGCTTTCACCCTATTCGCCCGCAAATGCTTAATCAGGGGGTCAAAACCGGTATCCTTGGAGATAATATGAAAATAGGCATCGGGCTCTTCTGCTGCCAGTTTGCCAATGTAATAAGCAACATGAAAATCCAGGGCATTTTTACCGTTCCCGGCAATTTTAATGTACTTGGCATCGTTACCGAATTCCTGAACACCAGCAACCAAGTCAAAAGGCAGCTTGGTTTGGTTTTCCCCTACAAAAACAATAATCTTGAACGAGTGTTGGGACAGTACTTCCAGATTTTTCGGTTGAACATTTTCCAAATCAATCAGGACGTAATTTGTGGGCAACACGAGCATCTCCTATGACGATTAAACAGATTTTAGGAAGTTATGGCATTTGGCACTGGGCAGTCAATGAAAATATCGAGTTTTACAAAATACTGGATTCAAGACAAATTTAACGGAGGTCGTAAAACGTTATCATACTGTGCTCATAGTGCGGATATCATGAAATTACATACTCGCCCCTATTTCAGAATTTATTCAATTCTAACTATTTACACATAGGCCTCAGCAGTATATGTTTAGCATATTTTATTAAAAATATAATCAAATCAAAAGCAAGGTGTTGTATGTGCCCTGACAAATATAGATTCAACCATCGGTCTCGACTCTTATTGTATGCGACAGTTCTTCTGGTTTCTTTTGCTTTTTTATCTGGCTGCTCAGAACAGCGTCAAATGAGTAAAACCGAACGAATAGCAGCCCATCACCTGGGGAAGATGGAAAAATCTGCCATCGCCCTTGAACAAGCTCTGGAAAAAATTTCACACTTCAAACGCCTCAATACCACAGACAGATTGAAATCCGCTCAAAGCTCAATCAGGGAAGTTCAAAAAAAATTAAGTCAAGCCGATGAAGATGTTCGGGATTACCGTGTTTACATTGTCAAAAACTCCAATAAGCTGAAGCAGGAGAAGCTAAACCACTACATTGATATAGTTGGGCTCTTTAATGATGACCTGACAAAAAAACGAAACAGTGTAAAAAACTATTTATCGGCCATGGATAACTGGCTTGATTATTCAACAACCCACTACATCCGGTTAAAAGAGGGTAGCGCCTCCCACCGCAGGAATTACGACCGATACCTGGTAATGGTCAACCGGCGCTTAGAGGATTACAATGCAGCCAACGATAAATACCATCGGTTTGTAAAATCATTACTGAACCAGCACCCTCATCTTACCAAATACTTTAAGTCCCAATACAAGACGATGAAAAAAGAGATGGGTTGGCTCTAATTGCAAATTCAATTGGCTTTAGGAGGGGGGAATCGATCAGACGATTATGACAAGAACACCTCTATCAAAATCCTCATTCGCTCTTGTTGAGCAGCCTCAGGCAACCAGAAAAATTCAACATCGAAAAAGGGGTCAAAATATTCTGGCCTGTCAAGATGTCGAACGCAATCTGCTTTGGCTTCTTCATAATCCCAACCACAACTGAGACAGAGTTCCAGAAAGACCAGTCTTATTTCCGTCGCTGATTCCATGAGTGGAAATGTTAGAGAAAGCAGCAAGCAAAGTCAATAATATGGGGCAGTTTCCAGCCTAATATCGATACCTCATACATTGAAGCTCTTTTCTCGTAGAAAGACTTTATACTTTTTTACATAAAAAAATGGCTTTTACATTTAATTTCAATTATATTTGGACGTCAAAATACGGAGGCACGGGTGAAATATTTTGATAATATCGGACAAAATAAATAAAGAGGTTTAGCATGGCTTTCGAATTAGATTCGCCCCATGATAAATATATCAAAATCAAAGTTTCCGGTGTTATCGAAAAAGCCACCCTCATTTCAGCAATATCCCAGTTGATGAACCATCCAGAGTATACAGACAAACACTCTTACTGGGATTTCACAAACGCCAGTATGGGGCTTACCATAAGTGATTTGAACGAAATAGCTGGAGTGTTGAAATTATACAAACCGGGAACAAAAAACTTCGCAGACAAATCAGCTCTGGTAGTACCTGGCACACTGACATCAGCTATGGCAGAGATGTTCGTTAAAATGAGCAATGTGCTTCCATTTAAATATCGAGTTTTCACTGAACCAAACGATGCGATAGAATTCCTTTGTTCATGAAAGACCCTCATCGGTATGAAAGAGCACCTTCTCCCAGCCAGGGAAGCCAGGATTATCAGCGACTGATTGACGAAAGTTTGCCCAGGCCCCCTGAAGGTCTGATAGGATGGTCTTATCATAACCGGTAGATTCTGTTTGGAAGCTTATCTTAATAATCCACCCGTTCTTTCAAATCCTTACCGGGCTTGAAAAAGGGAAGCTTCTTGGCAGGCACCTGAACCTTCTTTCCTGTTTTGGGATTCCTGCCAGTGTAACCAGCGTATTCCTTGTTATAAAAAGAAAACAGTCCCCTGATTTCAACTCTTTCACCGTCAATTAGAGCCTGGGATATTCCGTCAAAGAATATCTTCATGATCTGCTGAGCGTCGACTTTTGATAATTTACAGCGGGTCATTATTGTTTGCGTCAGTTCCGATTTATTCATAGCCGGTTATGTACTTCCTACGATTCATCAAGTCAAGGTTTCAACCAAAAGTTAAGGCAGAACCGAAGTCCTGCCTTAACTAAATCATACGGCATCAGTGGAGGTGCCCGCAAGGACCTGATGAATTATGATTTAGGTGTATAATCTGGATAATGTAATTTTAAACAATCCTGACAAATCCCATGACTAAATGTGGCATCAGAGTGTTCTTGGAGGTAAAGCTCAAGTGAGTTCCAATATCCTTGGTCATCTCTAATTTTTTTACAGTGAGCACAAATCGGTAATAGTCCGCTAAGAGTTTTGATTTCCGACATCGCCTTTTTTAAATCTTTTATTGATTTTTCCTTTAACATTATTTCTTGTTCAAGGGCCTTATTCGACTTGTTTAACTCTTGAGTTCTTTCCAATATTTTTATTTCTAATTGGTCTCGTTCTTCTTTTAATTGTAATGACATAGAATTAAAGGCGCTGCACAATTCAGCCAATTCCTCGCTCAGTGGTAATTCGATTTGAATGCCAATTTTTTCTGGATTCTTGGATATACTATCCGCTTTAAGGCTAAGGTTGGCAATTGGGTCATAAAGCCATCGTTTGCCAAAGTATGTTGCTAATGCACCTGTTAAAAGCAGGATGACAACTGAGCCGAAAGCCAAAAATATAATAGTTTTATTTACGTTGGAAAAAGCCGAAGCGAGAGGCACTCTAATCGAAATCGCCGATACGACCTCACCTTCATAGCGCCCAAAACTTCTTTCAGCGCCGTAATATTTTATCAAATCATCAGGAGCAACCTCTGGGTCACTATGGCAACGCAGGCAGCTTTTTCCCATTGATTCGCCACGGCGGAGAACCACCAAAAAAGGTGCGTCATCTATGTACTTGACCTCAGAAGGTTCCATGATATCTGAAGATTGATTTAGATTCGAAATAAATTCCCTTTCGAAGTCATCCGCTTCATTTTCAGGACTTCGAGCATTTATAGCCGCCTCTTTGTAATAATAACTTTTTTTGGAGGCCAATTGATAATATTTATCGACTTCTCTGACCGCATAGGTTGAGGACATCCATCTCGGGTCAAAATATTTTTCATCGGAAATACTTTCAATTTTCTCAAATATAGCGGGCTTAAGTTGGTGTGAAAAATAAGTGTGGGTGGCGATGTTTCTATCAAGGAGTATCATCGCTTTTTCTTTAGCCTCATCAAGCGCATGCTGCCTTAATCGCCAATTGATAGTATAAATGGAAATTAACCCGAGCAAAAATACGATTAAACAAATGGAGAGAATAAATCTAAAATTTGCTCGAAATCTTTTTTTCCGCATAAAATCTCGTAACGTCGAATTGTCAGGTGTATTTTTATTTAGAAACAAGAATACCCTTTTTATTTTTGAATTACAATAAAATCCAAATTACATCCAGCAACAACAAAACTTTCCACATATTGAAACGTCCCTTTCCCGATGATTAAAAATCTATTTCTAAACGTTTAGAAGCACCAATGTGTACTTCTGAACAAACCTGAACATTCGATTCAAAACCCTTGCCCAATAAGGTTTTCAGCCCATTCAACGATTCACACCAGTTTTGAATGGCCAGTTTGTGGCCTCACAGATATAAAACCCAACATTGAAGGAGGAACAGCTATGCCCAGAATCAACACCACCAATTTAACCGTCGAACCCATCCGTAAACTCAAAGACATTAAAGCCATTTCCCGGTTGCTCAAATCCAGGCCAAGGGACCACCTGCTCTGGACCATTGGAATAAACAACGGCCTCCGCGCCAAAGACCTGGTTCGTATCAGATACAGTCAGGTGGAGGGAGCCAAGCCCGGCACTGTCATCAACATCGTTGAATCTAAAACCGGCAAAACCAATGTGCTGGTCATAAACAAGGCAGTTCACAAGGCATTACAAGCCTACCTGGCAGTGATAGAGCCAGCACCGAATGACTTCCTATTCAAGTCACGGAAAGGCAACGGCCACATTACCAGCCAGAGTGTTGGCCGCCTGGTCCGGTCCTGGGCATCTGCCATCAATCTCAAAGGCCGGTATGGGGCACATACGTTGAGGAAAACTTGGGGTTATATCCAGCGTACCCGCCATGGTGCTGGCTTTGCAATCTTGTGTAAACGGTATAACCACTCCTCCCCTGCCATCACGATGCGATACCTGGGCATAGAAGACCGGGAAGTGGTTGAGTTGCTTATGAACGAGGTGGGCTGACTTATTTCTTCTTTTTGAATTTGGGTTTCGGGATTTTAATGGAAGAACCTTTAACCCCGATACCACCACCAACATCAACCCCACAACTGCCTTTTGTACTGATAAATGCCCTTTGACGGTTCCTGTTTGAACAGCGAGTTGAACAAAATTTCATTTCCCGTTTGGTCTTCTGGTAAAAATAATTACCACACTCTTCACAGGTCTTGAACTGATTTGGCACCAGAGGTGTATTTACAAGGAGGTCCGTAAAAACAGCCTTTATATTTTGTGTTTCCTGATGAATATCTAACTCGTCAGCCCGGTCGTTCTCGGTGGAAAATGAAATGACAAATTTCCCATCCTTTATATACAGTTCCCATCCCGTTTTATGCTCTGAGGATATAGCCGCATCGGAAGGGATAATAATTCTATCCAGAAACTGTTTTGAATAGGATTGTAATCTTTCAAGTAATTCTTTGGTTTTAATTAACTCATTTTCAGACCGTTCAAATGCTGATTCTGTTAGCTTATCATATATTGATTTGGAGGTAGCCCCATCCTGCGCATAGGCAAACCTGACATAGGACATCGCTATGGAAATCAGATTGTCAAAATCCAGGTCCGCCAGCTTAAAATTTACGAACTCAAAAAAGTAGTCCAACCGATTACTGGCTTTACTTTCTTTACTTTTCATCATAACACCTCTTGATTGTCTCATCTAAATTATAACGCTTTAATATTGACAAAGCGTTATTTAACTCTTATTATCACATTTGAGACACATATAGCAATCAAAAACAAAGGAGATGTAATATGAATCAAAAAAAAGCTGCCGCAGTAGAAAGCAAATCCACAGCGGGACGTTCTGTTCATTCTCAGAACTTTAATGGTGTTGTAGACATGACATTCAGTGAAGAAACTAATCCTCCAAATAACAAGGGTTATGAGTGGGACCATGACGATGAACGATTACAAGATTTACTTTATACATTGGACGAAATTGAGAGTGAATGGAGAAATCAAGGCACCATAACCAACAGGAAGAATTTCCCAATTAAACAATTTGACCCTGAAATAGATGGCTCAATTATAGCGTTTAACAAGGATAGCTCTGTCTGTCCTGAAAGAAGTACTTTTTTAACGACTGAAAATGCTGGTTTCATATCCTGCGAAGGCGGATGCGTGTTAATAAAATGGGTATATAACGGCATGGAAACAGTTTATGAAAAATTTGATAATCTTGATAATTTTTGGCAATTCAAGGAGGAACTTCATTTCGCATTGGAGTGGGCTCGTTCCGATGTGGAAGAAGAATTCTAAGCTTTGATACAGAAGCTCCACCAAAGCTCCATACTGAGCACCCATCTCGTAAAACTGGGCGGAGAAGAAAACTCCACAAGCCTGTGGAAGGGCCACAGGGAAATTGACAAAAATGGAGCACATTTTTATGGCAGAAGAGAAAGAATTATGGACACAGCAGGAAGTGGCAGATTATTTTAGAGTTGTACCGAGCACAATCAAAAACTGGCGAGATAGAGGTCTGATAAAATACTGGCAAGCGCCGGGCTCAACCAGGGTCCTCTACTTCGCGGATGAAATCAAAGATTTTAGAGACAATAATACTTTTAACAGAAAAGGAGGTATCCAGACTAAAAAACCAGCGATAAAAAGGGAAAAGCCAGTTGTATCAGCCAACCCTGAAAAGGAATGGAGGATATAATATGGCAAACAAGAAAAAGCACCACCTGAAAAAACGAGGAAAATTCTGGTATTTCAGAAAAGGGAATTATACCAAGAGTCTGGAAACAACGGTCCAAACTGAAGCCATTCGATTAAGAGATGAGATGCTTGAGAACTATCGGATGACTGGCCGCTACACAAACGAACCAGAAGAGGAAAAGTCAGTTGTATTTGGTTCCATAGCGAAGAAGTGGGCAAAAATCCACTCAGCCAAAGTAAAGTTCTCCACCTGGAAAGACTATCGTTCAGCGATGAATGCGCATATTCTTCCATATTTCGGGGATACTCCCATTGAGGACATCGGGTATATGGATGTAGAAAATTTCATCCTAACCCTGCCCTGCTCTCCGAAAAGAGTGAATAACATTCTGGTTCCCATGCGGTCTGTTTTCAAAATGGCTTTCAAGGAAGGCATGATTGAAGAAAACGTTATGTTGAAAGTCGATAACCTTACCCTTGAACAGTCTGAGATAAACCCCTTCACCTACGAAGAGGTAGTCAGGATTTTGGATGTAATAAATCCAGCTTACCGAAATTATACTGCCGCACGGTTCTTTACCGGGGCAAGGTCTGGTGAATTGGATGGATTAAAATGGGAAGATTACAAGCTGAAAATGAAGCCGTCTCCCAAACTCTACATCAATAAAACCCTGGTCTGTGGATTTGAGGGGAAGCCGAAAACTAAAAAATCAAAGCGCTATATCGATTGCCTTCCACCGGTCATAGAGGCTCTTTCAAATCAAAAAACCTTAACTGGTGATAGAAAGAACATTTTCTATACCGAAAAGGGTGAGTTGATGAACCCTGACCATTTCCGTGAAGTTGTTTGGAGAAAGGCACTGATAAAAGCAAAGTTTGATTATCGGCCACCAATCCAAACAAGACACACCTTTGCCACGATGATGATTACAGCAGGTGAAGATATAGGCTGGGTTCAGAAAATGCTTGGGCATTCATCCCTGCAAATGATTTTTAATCATTACTATGCCTGGATACCTCAAAAGACACGTAAGGATGGTTCAGCGTTTATGAATTCTTTTATAGAAAAATCGGACGAGAGCAACAAAATTGTGAGCCTGTCTGAAAGAGTTCAAGAAACCGGAAGTTAGAGGATGTGTAGCAAAAAGTGGTACAAAAACGGTACAATACTAAAAAAGGCTTACAGCGCATTTGCCGTAAGCCTTTGATATTCTTGGTAGCGGGGAAAGGATTTGAACCAATGACCTTCGGGTTATGAGCCCGACGAGCTACCAGACTGCTCCACCCCGCAACAACGGGGCGTAATATGCTTGAATTCAGCCCTTAAGTCAAGGACTATTTTCACAAAACTCAGGCTTTTTTCCCAAGCGCCTGATTTAATTCATCAATAGAAGCCGTTGCCGTCCCCACCTTGGCAACCACAATGCCGGCGGCGGCATTTGCTGTGCCGGCGGCATCCTGAAAACCAAATCCGGCGGCAAGCCCCAGGCCCAAGAGGGATATCACCGTATCCCCTGCCCCCGACACATCAAATACCTGGCGGGCCTTAGAGGCGATTGTAATGCTGGGTTTGTCCTTTTCAAAAAGCACCATCCCGTCCTTGCCGCAGGTGATGATAAGCTTCTCCAGGTCGGCCTGGGCCATAATCTTCTCTGCTGCCGTTTCAAGTTCCTCCCGGGTGGTCAGAACCATATTGGCAGCCAGACCGGCTTCCTTTTTATTGGGGGTGAGCAGGGTCACGCCCTTGTATTTGGAAAAATCCAGAGACTTGGGATCGGCCAGGGTCAACACCTTGTGTTCCCGGGCCAGGGCAGTGGTTGCGGCCACAAGCTCCCGGGTGACCAGCCCCTTGTCATAATCGGAGATAATGATCAGATCCACCTCCCGGATCCGGGATTCGATGATGGAGACCAGCTTTTCAAGGGTGACGGAGTTGATCCGGCGTTTTATTTCCTTGTCGATGCGAAGCACCTGCTGGTTGGAGGCAATGATACGGGTTTTCCTTGTGGTGGGGCGTTCCGGTTCACTCACAATCCCCGAGGTTTCCACCCCCAGGGCCTTGAGCTTTTTGAACACGGTCTGCCCGGCCTTTCCCGTACCGGCGGTGCCGATGGCAAACACAGCGGTGCCCATGGACACCAGGTTGTTGATCACATTGCCGGCGCCTCCCAGGGTCTGGTTTTCCTTTTCCACGGCCACCACCGGTACCGGGGCCTCCGGCGAAATCCGGTCCACACTGCCCCAGAGATACTCGTCGATCATAAGATCACCGATGACCAGGGCCTTTAGCTTCTTAAATCTGCTGATATCGATCATTTACGGGCTGAATCCTTTAGGCGCCTCTGCTAGGCAATTTCCAGAAGCTTGGTAAGCATGGCCTTGAGTTCTTCATAGGACCGGGTAATGGGAATATCCGGGAAATCCGTGGTAATGGATTCAGGGGGCCTGAAGAAAAATCCCTGGTCCGCGGCCTGGATCATGCCGGTGTCATTGTAGGAATCACCAAAGGCAATAACCTCGTAGTTAAGGGTCTGGAGGGCCTTTACGGCCCGAGCCTTCTGGTTGTCGATCCTCAGGTTATAATCGCTGATCTTACCGGCACCGTCCACGGTAAGGTTGTGGCAGAGCAGGGCCGGATATCCCAGCTTGGCCATCAAGGGCCCGGCAAATTCTTCAAAGGTATCCGATAGAATGATGATCTGGGTGCGGGAACGGATCCAGTCCATCATCTCCTTTGCACCTTCCAGGGGCTCCAGCGTAGCGATGACATCCTGGATATCCTTCAGGGTCAAATTGTTCTCTTCAAGTATGGAGAGGCGCTTGGTCATGAGCACATCATAATCGGAAATATCCCGGGTGGTCAGTTTCAGTTCCTCGATCCCTGTTTTCAGGGCCACATTGATCCAGATTTCAGGCAGAAACACCCCTTCCAGATCGGCAACAAGTATTTTCATTTGTCTTTTTACTCCGGCTTTATATGGTCATCTAATCCTGTTCATCATCTTCGATACGGATCACAACAGGTGTCCCCACCACCGTATCCGTGGCGGAAATCTGGTCAAGGGCGGTCTGGACCCAGTGTTCCTTGGCCTGGTGGGTGATCATGACAACGGGGACCTTGCCGTTGGCCTTGCGTCCCTTCTGGTGAACGGATTTGATACTGATGCCGTTCTCGCCCAGAATACCTGAAATTTTGGAGAGCACCCCAGGGTTGTCCTGGGCCTCGAACCTCAGGTAGTACCGGGTAAACAATTCAGCCATGGGCAGGATGGGAATGGGTTTGATATTGTCTTCAGGATATCCCAGGATGGGGACCCGGCGCTTGGTTTCTGCAATGATATTCCTGGCAATGTCGGCAATGTCGCTGAGCACCGCCGATGCCGTGGGCATCATACCGGCCCCGTGGCCGTAAAGCATGGTCCGGCCGGTGGCATCTGCATCAATGGCGATGGCGTTCATGGAACCATCCACATGGGAAAGGGGGTTAGATTTGGGAATCATGGTGGGGTGGACACGGGCCTCCACATTGCCCTCATGCTTTTTGCCGATGGCCAGCAGCTTGATGGTGTACCCGAACTCCCGTGCGAACTCAATGTCCACCGGGGTGATATTCCGGATACCCTCCACATGGATATCGTCCAGGTTGATCTCCATGCCGTGGGCCAGGGCGCTGAGGATGGCCAGCTTGTGGGCCGTGTCGTGACCGTCCACGTCCAGAGAGGGTTCTGCCTCGGCAAACCCCAGTTCCTGGGCCTTTTTCAGGGCATCGGCAAATTCGGAACCATCCTGGGAAATCTTGGTCAGGATATAGTTGCAGGTGCCGTTGAGGATGGCGGACATGGCATTGATATCGTTGGCCACCAGACTTTCCCTCAGCGACTTGATGATGGGCATGCATCCCCCGCATGAGGCCTCAAAGGCCAGGTCCACCTGGTTGATCCGTGCGGTCTTCACCAGGTCGTTGCCGTACCCGGCCAGCAGGGCCTTGTTGGCGGTGACCACATGTTTTTTGTTTTCCAGGGCCTTGAGGGTGAACTTTCGGGCCACGGTTTCTCCGCCGATGAGTTCCACAACAATATCGATGTCCGGATCATTGATCACGGCCATGGCATCGGCGACCAGCGCCGTATCCCCCAGGGCCACCCCCCGGTCGGTGTCGGTATCAATATCAGCAATGGTTTTAAGATTTAAATATGCACCGATCCGGGCTTCGAGCAATTGTTTTTTCTGCTTGAGCAACCTGGCGACACCGGCGCCGACCACGCCAAATCCCAGTATTCCGATATTGATTGTTCTCATGATTTGTCGTCTCCGAAATAGTCCGTATTAAAAAGGATATAGATACTCCATCTGGCCCTTCATGTCAAAAAACTTTTGACTTTTTGGGGGGTTTTGGGTTATCATTTAGGGATTTTAAACGAATTGTTATTAACGTATTTCCATATTTTTTCACATGCCATAAGGTGAGTTTAGATGAATGATTCTTTGACATACGCGGATTCCGGTGTTGATATTGATAAGGCCAACCAGCTGGTCGACCGGATAAAAGACATTGCCAAATCCACGCCCCGATCAGGCGTCATGGGTGAAATCGGCGGGTTCGGCGGACTTTTTTCCCTGAACCTTTCCAATATTTCCAATCCGGTACTGGTCTCCTCCACCGACGGGGTGGGCACCAAGCTGAAAATCGCTTTCCAGATGGACAAGCACGATACCATCGGAATCGACCTTGTGGCCATGTGCGTCAACGACATCATTGTCCAGGGGGCAAAACCCTTATTCTTCCTTGATTATCTGGCCGTAGGCGCTCTGGACAACAGTGTTGCCGAACAGATCATCAAAGGAATTGCCGACGGCTGCACCCAGGCCGGCTGCGCCCTCATCGGCGGGGAGACCGCGGAGATGCCCGGCATGTACCAGGAAGGGGAGTATGATCTGTCCGGATTCTCCGTGGGCATCGTCGACAACGACAAAATCATTGACGGCTCCTACATCCGGCCCGGGCACAAGCTCATCGGCATTGCCTCTTCCGGCATCCATTCCAACGGGTTCTCCCTGGTACGCAAAATCTTCTTTGACAAGTGCAAATACGATGTCAACACCGTCATCCCGGATTTGGGCATCCCCCTGGGGGAAGAACTGCTCAAGCCCACTTTCATCTACGTCAACACCATCCTGAGCCTGCTGCGGGACCTGCCCGTCCACGGCCTGGTACACATCACCGGCGGCGGCATTGATGAAAACATCATCCGGGTGATCCCCGATGCCTGCAAGGCCGTTGTCCACAAAGATTCCTGGGAGGTTCCCCAGATATTCAACATCCTCCAGCGGGAAGGCAATGTCCCTGAAGCCGACATGCGGCGGACATTCAACAACGGCATCGGCATGGTGGTTGTGGTGCCGGATTCATCCGCCCAGGAAGTCATGGACCGCCTGGCCGCCATCGGAGACAAAGCCTATGTCATCGGTGAAATCCAGGAGCGGAAAAATAACGAAGACCAGACCCTGTACATTTAAGTTCCACTACCATTTATGATCATCCTCGGGATAGAATCTTCCTGCGATGAAACCGCGGCTGCCGTCGTTGAAGACGGCAGCCGGATTCTTTCATCCATTGTCGCCTCACAGATAGACACCCATGCCAAATACGGCGGGGTGGTGCCTGAACTGGCCTCCCGCATGCACATCGAAGCCGTTGGCCCGGTGGTGGAAGAGGCCATTGAACAGGCGGGCATCACCATGGACCAGATCGACGGGGTGGCTGCCACCCGGGGGCCGGGCCTCATCGGTGCTCTTTTGGTAGGGTTTTCCTTTGGCAGGGCCTTTGCCTGGGCCAGAAAGCTCCCCTTTGCCGGAGTCAACCACCTGGAGGCCCACATCTATTCCCTGCTGCTCCTGGACAAGGCGCCGGCCTTTCCCTTTATCGCTCTGGTGGTTTCAGGGGGACACACCAACATATACCATGTGGCCTCCCCCCATGAATTCGAACTCATGGGCCGGACCCGGGACGACGCCGCAGGCGAAGCCTTCGACAAAGTGTCCAAAATGATGGGCCTGGGCTATCCCGGCGGCCCCGTCATCGAGTCCATGGCCAAGGGCGGCGATCCCGATGCCGTAAAATTTCCCAGGAGCATGCTGGAAAAAGAGAGTTTTGATTTCAGTTTCAGCGGATTGAAATCCGCCGTGGCCCGCCACCTCCACCTGAATCCTGATATGGACGGGGCCGGGCAGGCCCACGTGGCCGCATCCTTCCAGGAGGCGGTGGTGGACGTGCTCAGTAAAAAGCTGATCCAGGCAGCCAAGAAAAAAAGATGCAAGCGCATCGGCGTTGCCGGTGGGGTCTCCGCCAATAAAACCTTTATCACCTCGCTGGCGGAACGGGCAGAAAAATACAACATGAAGATATTTTCCCCGCCCCTCTCCCTGTGCGGAGATAATGCCGCCATGATTGCGGCCAGGGGATACACCATGATCCGAAACAACGAGCTCTGCGCACCGGATCAGGATGTATATTCCAGAATAAAAATATAATTTACTTTAAATACCTCTCTTTAGCCGACAGGATCCGCTGTACGGATGTCTCTCCCAGCTTGAACATTTCTTCATCCGTCCCGAGCCGCCGGACGATTTCATCCCTCGCCTTCAGAATATTGGGGCCGGCATGGCAGATCAGCATCAGGTCGATTTCCGCCGCCATAACCTGGCCGACGCAGGTTTCCATATCATGGGAAATGGCTTTCATATCCATATCGTCGGTCATGACCAGCCCACGGTAGCCCAGTTCCCGTCGAAGCAGATCCCGGGCAATGGCTGGGGAGAGGCTGGCCTGCCACCGGGGGTCAAGCCGGGGGTAGGAAATATGTGAAAGCATAATACCAGAAACCCCGGCATCCCGGGCCGATTCAAATGGCTTGATATCGCTTGCTCTCAAGGTATCGGCATCGGCCTCCAGCACCGGCAGATAAAAATGGGAATCCTTCACCGTCCGGCCGATACCCGGGAAATGCTTGGCAACGGCCATGACGCCCCGCTCCTGCATTCCCCGGATCACGGTGCACCCAAGGTCGGCCACAAGGTCGGCATCTCCCGGAAAGGCCCGGTCTTTCATGATGGAATCCACTCCGGGCGGCGCCACATCCATCACCGGTGCCATATTCATATTGATGCCCATTGAGACCAGTTCATCTGCCGTCACCCGGGCAAACTCTGCGGCCGCCTCCCGGTTATGGATATGGGGGTTGCCCGGAAACTCGGTAAAGGGGGCCCGGAGCCTTGCCACCACGCCCCCCTCCTGGTCCACGGCAATGAAAAGCTCCGGCAGGCCGCAGTCCCGGGCATAGGCCGCTGCATCCTGGCATAGCCGTTGGAGCTGGTCCGGAGATTCTATATTATACTTAAAAAGAATAATCCCCCCGGCCCGGCACTCCCGGAGCAGCCCTTTGAGTTCATCGTTAAGGGCGGTGCCGTTGAATCCCAGCATCAGCCGCTGGCCGGCCATATCGGCAATGGACAGTTTTTTCATTTATCCGTCTCAGGTGTTCCTGTTTTTTGTTTTCCGGTTCTCATCCCTCAATGGAAGCACGGGCCTGCCTGAGCTTTTCCGTCACCTCCTGGGAAAGGCTTCCGGCCTCTTCAAGGGCGTCGGCCGCGGCATCCAGCCCCGCCTCCCTGGCCTTTTTGGCCCAGGAGACAAAATTATCCTTGTGGGAATCATTGTGGTCGATCCAGTGAGCAAAGAGGGTTTTGAGCTTATCTTCCATGGACATCTCGCTGCTGTGGTCATGGCTGTGGGTATGGGCATGATCGTGGCTGTGATCGTGGTCATGGGAATGGCTGTGGGTATGGGTATGATCGTGGCTCATAGTTCAACTCCGTTCAGGTAATCGTTTAGGGTCACAATTTCAGGCATATATTGATACACCGGTTTCCACCGACAAAAGGCATTCAATTCAATGCCGTTATAAATAATAGACACGGGCCGGTCCGACGAAACCACCACCACAATCACATTGGGGGTGGCCGCCGAAAACCGGAGGGCGGAATTGTACCGTGCCCCCCGGGCCATATTCTCCCAGGAAATGGTTTTCCCGTCCAGCAGACAGGCAAATCCGTGGATGGTTTGGGCGGCGGTAATGTGAACCGCTCCGTCAATGCGCATAAGCGCCCCGGCCAGTTCATAATTTTTGGGTTCGAGCAGGTTCAAAGAGGGCTCAAGTACGTGACCGGGCAGGGTCACTGGGGTGTCGTTGAGATCCACCACCAGAGTGGCGCCGTGGCGGGCATGACCGGCCCGATGCACCAGCCCCATAATCAGCTTGAACAATGTTCCTGCGCTTTCTGAGGGCAGTTTGGCGTCCAGCAGCAGTTCTTCCAGTTCCACCAGTCGGGCCTCCCGGGTGGATGAGTAAAAATTCCCATCTGAAAAAGAAGCCACTTTCTTCTCCCCCAGGCGCAGGAATCCGTAGTCCCCTCTGAAATCGGCGGCGACGGCGTACTCCGGCACCGGCCCTTCGGATATCCCGATGATGGTGTTTCCGTCTGAAACCAGTTTGCGGTCGGACCGCTCCACCCCGATGAGCAGTTTTCGGATATGCTTGGTGTTGGAAATCAAAGGCCGTTCGTGGCGCTGCAGCTTGGTAATAAAATCAATGCTGCCGATATTCACCGGATCCGTAAAAAACAACACCCCCCTGGCCCAGGACCCCTCTTCACGTGTTTTGGATATGGTCAGGATATGGTTCAGCAGGTTGGGAACCGGAATCCGGGTATCAAACCCCAAATGCTGGCTCCACTCGTCCACCAGGTAATCGGCAATGGCCTGGAGACCGTAATTTTTCACCACATAATCCGAGGAATTGATGGGGGTATTCCGTGTGGCGTTAAAATCATGGGCCAGCAGTGTGGCAGCCTGCTCCAGCCATTTTTCCGTGGGCCGAACCGAACACATGTCCGGGTGGTGCTCGGTGAACCAGACCTGGTAAAAAAACTCGCTGGAAGCACCGGCAAATGAGATCAGGCCGGACAGCGCCAAATCCTTTTCCGGAATCATATACCCCCTGGGCTGGCCGGAGATGAGTGCTGCGACCCGCTGGCGCCACTGGGCCTCCCGGGTGATAAAAAGCTCCTTTAGCTTGGATTCATGCCCCGCCAGAAGATCCTGGGGATCAAAGACCTGGACCGGGTCTTCGGGGGAGGGAGCGAGAACCAGGGGCACCCGGCTGGGCTTTGAAAATTTATAGAGTCCGTCGGATACCCCGTTGAGGATGTTGGCAATGCAGATCTTTTTATAAGCGCTTTGGTTCATGTCCCTCCGGGCAGTTTGGTTTCATTGAGTGATACCCCGTGTCCCGGGCCCTTGGCAAGTCTTTTTTCTTAAGGTTTCATTCCCTAAGTGTTGTAAAAAGAGGCGAGGATTGATATTGAAACCTAAAATCAAAAAAGCTGGAGGCAGAATACAAAAATGAAATCTATTGTGAAAGCCCTGTTGATACTGGCCCTGTCCGCAGGTATGGGGGCCGGAACCGGAATCCCCCTTTGCCAGGCAAAAACCGCATATGTATCGGACATGCTTATCCTCACCTTCAGGGAGGGGCCGGGCACCCAACACGCGGTGATGAAAACCCTGAAAAGCAACACGCCCCTGACCATCCTCGAAGAAGAAAACGGCTTTTACAAGGCGCAGTTGGAGACCGGAGAACAGGGGTGGGTGGACAAAAATTTCATTATGTTTGATCCGCCTAAATCCATTATTATAGAAAAGCTGAACCGTGAAAAAGAAAAACTGGAAAGCCAGATCGCAACATTAAAAGAAAGTGCGGGCCGGTCCAAAGAGGAAGCGGCGGCCAAGGAGGCCGGTGCCCTGGACAAGGCGGACAGCCTGGCCGCGGAACTGACACGGCTCAAGCAGGAAAACAAGACGCTCAGCCAGAGCCTGGCACGGGAGAAATCTGAATTTACCGCCCTGAAAAACGCCACCCAGAACATCGCCGAAACCCTGGAGGATAACACGCGTCTCAAGGCGGAAAACAAAACCTTATCCAGCACCATCAGCCGCCTGGAAAACCAAACCAGCAATGTGTTCCGAAGCGCCATGATCAAATGGTTCCTGGCCGGATTCGGGGTATTGCTCTTCGGCTGGGTCATCGGCCGCAGCGTCTCTTCGAAAAAACGGGGGGGCGGCTCCCTTCTGGATTAAACGTCTACCCGTCATATAGATCCCCCCGGCAGGAACGGTTTCCTGCGGGGGGATCCGCCCCTTTTATTCACCCATTATTCACCGAAAAAAGTATTGTGCAGGGCCTGGATGGTATCGTCCAGGCAGTCTTCTTTGACCAGAAAGTACAGGGCGGCATCTGAGGTGCCCGAGGATATCATCTCAATATTCACATTGGCCCCGGATACCGCAGAAAAGCATTTGGCCGCAATGCCCCGGTTGTTGTGCAGCCCCTTGCCCACAATAGACACCAGGGCCACATCCGTCACGGTCAGGACCTGTCTGTAGGGGGCCGGTTCCATGGACAGGACTGCGTCGTACCCGGCCTTGATATCCTTTCGGGAAAGAATCAAACTGATGCAGGTCTGGGAGGTAACCACAGACTTCACATTGATCCCGGCCCGTCCGATGGGCCCAAGTACCTGGGCCAGAAAACCGAACCTGGCGCCCACGCCCGGGGCGTCGATCTTCAAGATGGCCACATCCTTGGTGTAGGAAACGCTTTTGATGATACCGGCGGACACGGGCACATCATGGGTGATCAGGCTGCCCTGGGCATCGGGGTTGTAGGTATTTTTGATGGCAATATCAATGCCCGCATTTTTCACGGGTTCCACTGTTCTGGGGTGGAGGATCCCTGCCCCCGTATAGGAGAGTTCCGCCGCCTCTTCATAGGTCAGTTTGGGGATGAGCCGGCAATGGGGAATATTGTCCGGATCCGCGGTCATGAATCCTTCGGTGTCCTTCCAGATTTCAAGCACATCCGCACCGGCACCGGCCGCGACCACCGCCGCAGAGTAGTCGGAACCGCCCCGGCCGAAGGTGGTGATCTCACCGGTTTCGCTGACGCCGTAGAATCCGGGGACAAAAAGGATCTTTCCGGGCGTCATATTGTCCCCCAGCCAGGATTTGATATTCCCGGCCGTATTTTCCATCAGGGCCGAGGCATCCATAAATTTTCCGTCTGAAACGATGCCCAGATCCTCAGGCAGGCAGTAATCGGCGGACAGCCCCAGGGCGGCCACCGCCCGGGACATGATCACGGCGGAAATCCGCTCGCCAAAGGTGGCCACCATATCCTGCATCCTCGGCGTGGCTTCCCGGGTAAAGGAAATCCCGAAATAATAGCGCTCCAGCTTGCTGAAAATATCCCCCAGGGAGGTGGAAAGCTGTTTTCTCTTTTCGGGGTCTTCGATGAGATCCTGGATCACGTTCTGATGCAGTTCCCTCAGCCTGGTGATGACTTCCGCGATGTTCTCTTCGCCCTCCAGGGCCCGTTCGATGCCGGATATAAGAATATCAGTCACCCCGTAAAAAGCCGAAAGGACAAAGATATCCCCCTGTCCCCGCCCGGCGATCAACTCAACAATTTTTTTGGCGGCCAGGCCGTCCCGAAGGCAGCCGCCGCCGATCTTAATGACTTTCATGGGGGGCAAATTAGCACAGCCGGGGGACGGATTCAAGGGGCGGCAGCCGGGCGGCCACTGAAACCGCTTCATAAAACTAATTATCCGATTTGATTAAGTGAACATTGTTCAGTGATTTTGATTTTTTTCTTGACAGACCATCAAAAAACTTCCTATCAACTGCTAAAAGCTGTATATCTTTCGATTCACAACTTCAACAGAAAGGAGATGGCCTTGTCCGATCAACGCACCTACGAGAAAAAAATCTGGATTGACTCCTATGAAAAAGGCGTCCCCCCTCAGCTGGACTACCAGGACGTTCTGGTTCCCCAATATTTAGAGGAATCTGTGAAAAACTTTCCGGACCATCCGGCCCTGATCTTCCAGGGATTCACCCTGACCTTCAGGGAACTCAACGAGATGGTGGGACGGTTTGCAGCGGCATTGAAAGCCTACGGCTTGAAAAAGGGAGACAGTGTGGCCATTCTGCTGCCCAACGTCATTCCCTGCGTGGTGGCCTATTACGCCACTTTGAAAATCGGCGGCGTAGTGGTGCTCAATAACCCCTTGTATTCTGACAGGGAGCTGGAACACCAGTTCACCGACTCCAATTCAAAATTCCTCATCACCCTGGACCTGCTGGCCGGCAGGATGGTCAAACTCCGGGAAAAAACAAAGATAGAAACCATCGTTTACACCTCCATCGGAGATTTCCTCCCCTTTGTCAAACGGCTGCTCTTTCCGCTGGTGGCCAAGAAAAAAGGACTGGCCGCCGACGTGAAGCCGGCCCCGAACCTTTATAAATTCAAAGATGTTATCGCCAAATACGAACCGGACGACACCCAGGCAGATGTCTCCATGGATGACGTGGCCATGTTCCAGTACACCGGCGGCACCACCGGCGTCTCAAAGGGGGTGATGCTCACCCACAGGAATATCTCCTATCAGATCCAGCAGTTGGAAGGCTGGTTCCCCTCATTTAAAAAGGGGGAAGAGGTCATGCTGGGCGCCCTGCCCATTTTCCACGTATTCGGCATGTCCACCTCAATGAACTTTGCCATCCGCATGGGATGGGCCAACGTGCTGGTCCCCAAACCCCAGCCCGAGCCCCTGCTGGAAGCCATATCAAAATTCAAGGTCACCTTTGCCCCCATGGTCCCCACAATGTACATCGGCATTCTGGACCACCCCAATATGCCCGACACCGATTTGACCTCCATCAAGGGATGCTTTTCCGGCTCCGCCCCCCTGCCCCTGGAGGTAATCAATAATTTCCAGGAAAAGACCGGTTCCATCATCGTTGAAGGCTTCGGCCTCACCGAATCCACCCCGGTCACCCATGTCAACCCCTTCCAGGGCACCCGCAAAACCGGTTCCATCGGCGTACCCGTTGCCGACACCCTATGCAAAATTGTGGACCTGGAAGACAATACCCGTGAAATGCCCATTGGAGAACCGGGCGAACTGCTGATAAAGGGCCCCCAGGTGATGAAAGGCTATTTAAACAAACCCGAGGAGACCGCCAAAACCATCAACGAAGACGGCTATCTTTGCACCGGGGACGTGGCCCGCATGGATGAGGACGGTTATTTCTACATCGTGGACCGGATTAAGGATATGATCATCTCCGGGGGCTACAATGTCTACCCCAGGGATATCGACGAAGTCCTGTTTGAGCATTCCAAAATCCTGGAAGCCTGCTGCATCGGCATCCCCCATCCCAAGAGGGGGGAAGCGGTCAAGGCCTTTGTCATTCTCAAGGAAGGGGAAACCATGACGGAAAAAGAGGTGATCGATTACTGCGCCACCAAGCTGGCCAAATACAAGCTCCCCGTTTCCGTGGAATTCAGGCAGGAGCTTCCCAAATCAAACGTGGGCAAAATTTTGAGAAAAGACCTGAGGGCCCAGGAAGAAGGCCGTTAGGAAAACACCGCCAGATTCAGATGCAGGCCGGCGCCCCGGCAATGGCCTGCATCAGTTCCCGGGGATGGACGGGTTTGGTTAAAAACCGGTCCATCCCCGCTTTTTTGCAGGCCTGCTCATCCTGCTTCATGGCCATGGCCGTAAGGGCAATGATGTAAATATCCTTCTGGGGAATATCCGAATCCCTGTCCCGGATCCGGCGGGTGGTTTCAAGGCCGTCCATCCGGGGCATCTGTACATCCATGATCAAAATATCGTAGCTGCTCCTGCGCAGCTTTTCCAGCACCGCCTCTCCGTCTTCCGCCAGATCCGGCACGATGCCTGCTTTTTCCAGCATCAGGGAAAGCACCTTCTGGTTCACCGGATTATCTTCGGCCACCAGCACCTTAAGCGCCTTTCCGGATATCATCTCTTCAAGCCCTCCTCCCCCGCCAGTGCCGGCCATTTGCTCAGGAACTTTTATCCTGCCGGCCCCTTTTTCCAGCCGGAGGCTGACCCTGAATTCCGCCCCGCCCCCGGGCCGGTTCCTCACCCGGATACCGCCGCCCATGAGCAGTGCCAGCTGCCGGGTGATGGCCAGCCCCAGTCCGGTCCCCCCGTATTTCCGGGTGAAAGAGGCATCCTGCTGGCTAAAACTCTCAAATATTTTTTTTTCAAATGCAGGATCAATACCGGGACCGGTGTCATGTACGGCCAGTGTCAGCATGATATCCTTCCCCTGGCACCCCTCCTGGATGGCCTGGACTCCCACCCGTCCCTCTTCGGTGAATTTAAGGGCATTGCCCAACAGATTAACAAGAATCTGTTTTATCCTCAGGCTGTCCCCCCTGAGGACCGCCGGAAGATTGGGGTCAACCTCCGCCCCAAGCGCCAGCCCTTTCTGGCTCGCCTTAAGCCTGAACACCCCCAGGGTTTCCTCCACCAGGCGGCACAGGTCAAAATCACGGTATTCAAACCGGATCTGGCCGGCTTCGATCTTGCTCAGGTCCAGGATATCATTAATCAGGGACAAAAGGGTATTGCCCGAAGACCGGATAATGGATACATATTCATGCTGGGCCGGGGTAAGGGGCTCTTCCACAAGCATGTCGGCCATGCCCAGGATCCCGTTCATGGGCGTCCGGATTTCATGGCTCATATTGGCCAGAAACAGGCTTTTCATCTCATTGGCCCGGGCCAGTTCCCGGGTCCGGGCCAGGACCTTTTGTTCCAGGGTCTGGTTCATCTCCCTGAGCCGCTGCTCCGCATCCCTCCGCTTTGCCAGTTCCTGGTTCAATGCCAGAGTCAGCCCGTAGGTCCGAAGGGAGGTGGTCACCAGGCTGACAAGCCTCTGGGCTGTGACCTCGGTTTTGGCAATATAGGAATTGATCCGGTATTCTGAAATCACCCGGTCTTCCGGGGCATGGCCGGGCTGCCCGGTGCGGATGACAATCTGTACCATATCATTTTTCAGTGTTTGACGGACATGACGGACCAGATCCAGACCGGCGGTTTCCGATTCCATGACCACATCCACCAGCATCAGGGCAATGCCGGGATGTGCCGTTAAACAGTCAACCGCCTCCCCGGCACTATAGGCATTGATAAATTCAAGGCCCCGGCCCTCAAAACAGAAATCCTTTAAGCTCAGTACAGTGATATTGTGAACAAATTCATCATCATCCACCACAAGAATCTTCCAGGGCATTGTCTGCCCGCTCCGATCCGGCGGATGCCCGGACGATGCCGGCGATGTCTCTTCTGCAAAATGAAGCGCCTTTTTGTCCATAATCGTTACGATTTTAACCGGTTTTAAAGAATTGCCGCTTGATCTATGGGAATTTTGATAATATCTTATTGGTCACTTATTTTCAAATAGATTCATTACAACCCCCAAGGAGGCACAATGACCTTAACGCACATTCAGGAAAAAATGGCCCTTAACGGCTTGGAATATACGGTACAGAATCTGAACCGACTGGAAACAGAAGGGCTTGCACGGGTCAGCAGCCTCCCCTTTGCCGCAAGGGTCCTCATTGAAAACCTGGCCCGCCACGCCGGCAACGGTGTTGCAGACTGGGAGGACGTTCTCCGGGCGGCCCGGTTTTACGGGACCCCAGGGCAGGAAACCTCTCTTATCCCCTTTTATCCCGCCCGGGTGCTGATGCAGGATTTTACAGGCGTGCCTGCGGTGGTGGATTTCGCTGCCATGCGGGATGCGGTAAAGGCGGCCGGTCTTGACCCGGAAAAAATAAATCCCCTGGTCCCTGTGGACCTGGTCATCGATCATTCCATCCAGGTGGACCATTTCAAAGAAAAAAATTCATTTTTCCTCAATGCCCAGAAGGAATATGAACGGAATGCCGAACGGTATAAATTACTAAAATGGGCCCAGAAAAGCTTTAAAAACTTCAGGGTGGTGCCCCCGGAATCCGGCATCTGCCACCAGGTCAACCTGGAATACCTGGCCACGGTGGCAGCGGTAAAGGAAACCGGCGGCCTGCCTGAAATCTTTCCGGACACCCTGGTGGGCACGGACTCCCATACTACCATGATCAACGCCCTTGGCGTGCTTGGATGGGGGGTGGGCGGCATTGAGGCGGAGGCAGTGATGCTGGGCCAGCCCTACTACATGAACCTGCCGGAAATCATCGGGGTTAATTTCACAGGCCGTCCCCGTAAAAACATCACCTCCACGGACATCGCCCTCTTTGTGACCCATATTCTCAGGGAGGAAAATGTAGTGGAAAAAATTGTGGAATACACCGGCGAAGGCCTTCAGCACCTCACCCTGACGGACCGGGCCACCATTGCCAACATGTCCCCGGAATACGGGGCCACTTCCGGATTCTTCCCCGTGGACGACCAGACCCTGGCCTACCTGAAAAAAACCAACCGGGAAGAGACCGCCGCTTTGACGGAGAGCTATTGCAAAGCCTGCGGCTTTTTCAACACACACGGGGAAAGCCTGACATTTTCAAAGACCGTGGATGTGGACCTTTCCGCCATTGAAACCTCGGTGGCCGGTCCTTCCCGCCCCCAGGACAGAATTCCCCTTTCCCGGGTCAAGGAAAAAACCACCGCCATCTACGACCTGGCCAACAGAAAAGAGGTCCAGGTGAAACCGGAACAGGGAGACGGCCCGGCAATGACCAACGGTTCCGTGGTCATTGCCGCCATCACGTCCTGCACCAACACCTCCAATCCCTACACCATGATCGGGGCGGGCCTGGCCGCCAAGCACGCCGTGGAAAAGGGGCTGTCCGTCCCCTGGTACGTGAAGACCTCTCTGTCCCCGGGTTCCCGGGTGGTTCTGGATTATCTTAAAGCCTCGGGCCTTATGGACGCCTTTGAAGCCCTGGGATTCAACAATACCGGGTTCGGCTGCATGACCTGCATCGGCAATTCCGGCCCCCTGGATCCCTATATTGAAGAGGCCATCAAATCCAAGGATCTGGATGTGACCTCGGTTCTTTCCGGCAACCGGAATTTCGAGGCCCGGATCCACCAGGATGTTAAAGGCAATTTCCTGTGCTCCCCCATTCTGGTGGTCATCTACGCCATTGCCGGCCGCATTGACATTGATTTCGAAACAGAACCCTTAGGAACAGGCGCCGACGGCAATCCGGTATATATGAAGGATATCTGGCCCGAAGCTGAAGAGATCAACGCATTTGTCGAAGCCCATGTCCAGCAAAAATTCTTCAGGGACCAATATGCAGGAATCTTCAATGGAGACACCCTGTGGCAGGAACTTCAGGTGGAAGAAAGCACCACCTTTGAATTTGATCCCGATTCCACCTATATCAGGAACCCGCCGTTCTTTACGGACTTCTCCGTGGAAACCGCCCCGCTGGCAGATATAAAAGACGCCCGTCCCCTGCTGGTTCTGGGAGACTCTGTCACCACCGACCACATCTCCCCTGCCGGCGCCATCCCCGTGGACTACCCGGCAGGAAAATACCTCACGGACAACGGGGTCAAACCCTGGGAGTTCAACTCCTACGGATCCAGGCGGGGCAACCATGAGGTGATGATGCGGGGCACCTTTGCCAATATCCGCATCAAAAACCGGCTGGTGGACAAAACCGGGGGATTCACCACGGCTTTTCCTGAAAAAACCCTAGAATATGTTTTTGACGCCTCCCAGGCCTACGGGAAAACCGGCACCGACCTTATGGTTTTCGGGGGCAAAGAATACGGCACCGGTTCTTCCAGGGACTGGGCTGCCAAGGGAACCTGCCTGCTGGGTGTCCGGGCAGTGGTTGCCGAATCCTTTGAGCGGATCCACCGGTCCAACCTGGTGGGCATGGGGGTCATCCCCCTGGTCTTCAAACCCGGAGATTCCTTTGACGGCTTAGGACTCACCGGGGAGGAGACCTTCACCCTCACCGGCCTTGAAAATATCACCCCGGGGGGCAGCATAGAGATAAAGGCAACCACAGGCGGCAGCACCGTTTCCTTTGAGGTTGAGGTCAAACTGAACACGGATATTGAGGTGGCCTACATCAAAAACAGCGGTATCCTCCACTACGTACTCCGCCAGATGATAAACAGCTGATCCGGACAGATCTGCAATCCTTCCCAGGGCCGGCCCCGCAGCCGGGGGCCGGCCCTTATCCGCGAAATTCACCGCCCGTAAAATTCGCAATTGTTTTTTTAAGTAATAGTTAATTTAACTATCTGTCATTTAAAGCTTTTTTACCATCGCTTACTAATATTCCATTCTCTGATTTTTCCCTTGTTCTTTTGAAAAAACCTTTCTATAGTTCATTTTTAATCTAAAGAGGTTTCATTTAATGAAACCTTATTTCATGATAATAAATTAGCTTCAACTAATGAAAATAATTCATTTTTCTTTGGATTTTTCTAAAAAAACCATGCTATAGTCCCCATGCTGTTTTATTGTATTGGTGTGTATAATTTTAATTTTTAGGGATTGTGTGTATCATGGAAATTAATCATTACGAGTTTGAGTACGGCGAATACGGCGAAACTACAGGCGTCACCATCAATTTAAGGGGATTTGACATCCTTCGCTACAACAACATCAGTAAAGGTACCGCCTTTACCATTGATGAACGGCGGAAATTCAAACTCAGCGGCTATCTTCCTCCCAGGGTCAAAACCCTGGAAGACCAGGTGAAGAACAGCCTGAGAATCGTTGAAGAAAAAGAAAACGACATTGAAAAGTTCATTTATCTTCGCAGCCTTTACGACAGAAACGTTGTTCTGGCCCATGCCGTGATTGCATCCGACGTGCCCCGTTTTCTCCCCATCATTTATACCCCCACCGTGGGCCAGGCCTGCCAGCAGTATTCGACAATGTTCCGCCGGGCCAACGGCATCCACCTCTACCCGGGCAATATCGACTATGCCGAATACATCCTGCGCAACTACACGGACCAGGACATCCGGGTGGCGGTTGTAACGGACAACCAGGGCATCCTGGGGATCGGTGACCAGGGCGCCGGCGGCATCCCCATCTGCCTTGGCAAACTCATGCTCTATACCCAGGGCGCAGGAATCGCCCCCTGGCACTGCCTGCCCATCTCCCTTGACGTGGGAACGGACAACCTGACCCTGCTGGAAGATCCCAACTACCTGGGCTGGCGTGAACGCCGGCTCAAAGGTGAAGACTACGATAAGTTCGTGGAAAAATTTGTCACTGCCTTTAAAAAAGTCTTCCCCCAAGCGCTGTGCCAGTGGGAAGATTTCTCAAAACAGACAGCCTTTTCCGTCAGGGATAAATACCTCAAAGAGGTGATCTCCTTTAACGACGATATCCAGGGCACCGGTTCCATTGCCCTGGCCGGGATCCTGGCCGCCATGAAGGTTAAAAATGAAAAAATGACCGACCAGGTCTACCTGGTCCACGGCGCCGGTGCCGGGGGCGTCGGCATTGCCGAACAGATCCAGACCGAACTCATGGAACAGGGTATGGATCAAGCCCAAGCCGCGGCCCGCATATTCACCCTGGACTCCAGGGGGGTGGTCACCTCGGACAGGGACATTGAACCCTATAAGCTGAAATTCGCCAAGGCACCGGAATCCATGCCCTGGCTCAAAACCCCCGAGGACAACACCCTGCTCAACGTCGTTAAAAACGAAAAAGTCACTGTCCTCATCGGCACCTCAGGCCAGCCCGGATGCTTTACCCGGGAAATCGTTGACGCCGTCGGCGCCAACACCGACCGCCCCGTGGTTCTCCCCTTGAGCAACCCCACCACCAAGACCGAAGCCCTGCCCGCGGACCTTTATGAATGGACCGACGGCAAAGCCCTGGTGGCCACCGGCTCCCCCTTTGCCGATGTCGAGCACAACGGTAAATCCTACCGCATCGGCCAGATGAACAACGCCTTTGTATTCCCGGGCGTCGGCTTAGGGATCGTGGCCTCAGGCGCCACAGAGGTGCTGCCGGTATTTTTCTCTGCCGCCGCCCATGCCGTGGCCGGATTCATCAGTGACGCAGACCTTGCCGACGGCATCCTCTGCCCGCCCCTGCACCAGTTGCAGGAAGTTTCCCTTGAAGTGGCCAAACGTGTCGGTTCTGAAGCCATCAAAGCCGGCGTCTGCACCGAAGACTGCCCCTTCTCGGAATTCAACCACGAAAACAACGAAGAGCGGCTCAACACCCTCATCGAAAAAATGGTCTGGAAGCCTGAATACCTCTAAGCCTCCGGCCTGACCATCTTTCCGGCCGCAGGTGCCATCCTGCGGCCGGATCACCCCTTCCATCCCGGCCTTACCCTTCGTCCAGTATTTCAATGATTTTTTTCGCTATGGCGTGTTTTTTACCCGCTTCATCCAGGCCCATCGAATAAAACCGGTCCCGGCGATACCTGCGGCTTCCGATTCTTGGATTCCGAACTTTCTCTGCGAGATAACCGGCGCTGCCTTTCGTCCACCCAAGTATTAATGCAGGCTTTGTATCACAGGCGTCGAACATCAACGTTTTTACCTCCACGGCATAGACGCTGTCCTGGTGCAGCCCGCGATTTTTCCTGAATGGATCGGATAAATCGGTCAGGTAATCGGCTTCTGGGTCTCTCACTTCAACACCTTCTTGGGTGTCCGGTAAAATAACAACAATGTCAGATTCCATCATCCGCCCACAGACGATATCCTGAATGAATTCCACTTTGCCCTCCGGGATCGGTTCAGACTTGGGACAGGATAAATCGACAAAGGTGCAGAAGGGACAGTTTTCCAGTTCTTTGACGATCTTTTCCTGAAGATCGGCCATCACCCATTGATGAATGATGAAGACCTTTATCCTTCTTTGGTTGTTCATTGGTTAAAGGCTCCCTGTTTTATCCTGCCCTGGTACCATTTGGAATTGTGGTGTCCGGTATTGCAAGACATGGTTTGACCCCATCTGCATATCCGATATCAAAGAGCATTCCCTGGGAAATCTCCCCGGCCATTTTCTTTTCAAGGCCCCTGGGTATATAATTTTCAGCATTTTTACCGATATCCACACCAACAATGGGGATTCTATTTGAAATGGCACAATTTATTTCCCAAAGGGCCATTGGATCCGATGACACGCTCAGCCGACCGGAGCAGGTTGCCGGGCAGGTTGTAAACTGCTTGGTTTTTCAAAAATCAAAAACTTTGAATCTGCTATTTCACGGGGGCGGCTGGAGCGGTTTGTTGGGTGCCGGATTTATTAGTTAAAGTATGAATAATGAATTCTGACCACCCCCGGTGGTCTGCCGGCTGCCATACATCATGAATAAACGACCACGCTTTATCAATACTCCAGATGTCATTATGTACCGCATACAAGGCACAGAATGCACTAACACGGTAATTAGCGGCACAGTGTATGTGGACTTTCCTGTCCTTATCCAGCACGCGCTCCAATTCAGCTGAAAACCTTATGAAATCAGAATCTTCCGGCTGTTCAAAATCAACGGGGATATAAATATATTCCAGATTCTGGGCCATGACAATCCTTTGCTCATCGGAAACTGCGTATTCACTCTCATCTGGCATTAGGTTAACCAGGACTTCATACCCCTGAACCGCAAGCGTTTTGAGGCAATCTCGACTGACAACGCCTGACGTAGTGAGTCTATCGTGTATTTTTCTAAAATTATAACTGGTTTCTATATCCACGCGTATTATCCCTTATCATTCAGCATTGATCTTCCCGTTTTAAGCATCCAACATCAAGTTCACCTGTGAGCCTCAGCGAATCCAAACGAGCCCCAGTGGCGGGTTGTTAAACCTGAATATTTTTTGGCTGCCAGCACATCTTGTAATTGTTTTCGTATTCATCTGTAACATAAAAACCAAGTCTGTCGTATATGCGCTTCGCAGCGGCGCCTTTGAGCACCAGGAGGGTCACCGGTATATTCAGTTTCTCCGCACGGTCAATTGCTCTTTTGACAAGTTCAGTGCCAATGCCCCTCCCTTGGTGTTCAGGCAAAATCTGCATTTGATGTAAATGCAATTCACTGCTTTTTGGAATTATCTTGATGACGCCAATATCCTTTTGTTCCACCATAATTATTTTGGCATTTTGTATTTCATCCGCGGCACTCTTCCGCTGCTCATCTTCAAACCAGCCAAATGTGTTGCCAAAATCTTTTTTCATGGTCTGCACTCTGAGCCGGAAAATAAACTCGATATCATCTAGGGTTGCATTTCTTAATTTAAAATTGGTTTTATTTGTTTCCATCTTATAAGCGTTTATACCGTTGAATTCACCGGCGGGCTATAGCGAATCAGACTGAACGGCTGTTAGCCGATATCTTCTATTATTTTATAAAGTTCCTCAGTAATTATAGAGCAGACTGGCCTTGCTTTAAGATCAACTGGAGAATAAACGTACTCTGGGAGTTTTGGCAAGCCCTTTCTATCGAAATTGCCTTCCTGGGGCAATGTTTGAAAACGAAGGCCACGAATCCGGCCTTGAACAGGGAAGACTTCCGGTCCTGGCCCAGGAACCGGGTTTACCCCAATTTTATCTACTCCCGGACGGAAATTTTCCTGTACCGGTGGAATCCCTGTACCGGTGGAATAATGGGATACGCCTGACCCAATAATGCGGAGGATTTACCTGGGTGTCCAGCCGGCCCCTCCTGTTTCCATTCGTTCTGAATGTGTAAGCCCTGGTTCCCCCCACCCCGTACCCATCTTGATGCGGGATGCAATTCCCCGGAACAGCTCATTTTAACCCCATGATTTTAATCCCCGATTATGATATGACACCTGTCTGGGCGACCACGTCCCTGACAATGCTTAAAACAGGAGTATCTTATAATGAAACCGTTTTGCGGAAAATGCTCTAAAACAGCTCTGCTGTCGGCTGCACTCTTACTGGCAATAACCGTCCATGCCCTGGCGGATGCCCCGTCGAGAACCCTGACCATGGCCCTGCTGCCCATTCCCGATGTCCTCCCCTCCTATGTGGCCCAGGAAAATGGATATTTTAAGGAATATGGCATCAAGGTGAACGCCCTGCCCGTGGCCAGTGCCCTTGAGCGGGACCAGCTGATGCAGGCAGGTAAAATTGACGGGATGGTTAACGAACTGGCCGGCACGGCTAACTTTAACCGGGATAAGGTTCGCATGCAGGTTGTGGCTTCGGCCCGCTGCCCCTTGGGAGACGCACCGTTGTTCAGGGTGCTGTCCGCCCCCCAAAGCGGTATCCAGACCATCTCCCAGCTTAAGCATGTCCCCATCGCAGTTTCAAAAAACACAATCATTGAATATATCACCAACCGGCTCCTGACCAGCTCGGGCTTTTCCACGGATGAAATCAATACCCGCTCGGTTCCGGTACTGCCCGAACGGATGCAACTGCTGCTCTCAGGGCAGATCAAGGCGGCAACCCTGCCGGATCCCCTGGGTGCCAGTGCCCTAAAGGCCGGGGCAAAACTGATCATAGACGATCTCAGCCTGCCGGAAAGAAGCCTCAGTGTGCTCAGTTTCAGCCTCACATCCCTGACCGAAAAAACAGAGGCGGTTGAATGCTATGTAAAGGCTTGGATGAAAGGGGCCAGGGACCTGAATGAAGCGCCTGAGGCATACAGGCCCCTCATGCTCAAAAGAATCAGGGTGCCCAAAAACCTGAAAAACGACGTTAAGATCCCCCCCTTCCCCGTCAAACAGTTGCCTTCGGAGGCCCAGTGGAATGACGTCATGGAATGGATGATCCAGAAAAAACTGCTGGCAGGGGCAGTCAAGTACAATGAATCCGTCAACGGCGCATTTTTAAAATGATCGAAATTACCAACCTGAATTTCACCTACAGGGATGCCACTGAGATCTTCAGTCAATTCAGCCTCAGGATCCAAACCGGTGAATCCTGGTCCATCATCGGGCCCTCAGGGTGCGGCAAAACCACCCTGCTATACCTCATCGCCGGGCTGAAGCGTCCCTCATCCGGTCAAATACACATCGCCGGCAACCCCTTGACAGCCCCCAGGCCCTCCACCGGCCTTGTCCTCCAGGACCACGGCCTTCTGCCCTGGTCAACGGTACGTGAAAACACGGTCCTTGGGTTTAAAATCAGGCATCTCTACGGGCCCGACGGCAAACACTGCCCCACCCATGTCACCGCCGACGACAACCGGGAAAAAGAGCTGGCGGACCACTGGCTCTCCTGGCTGGGCATCGGCCACCTGGCGGAAAAATATCCGGGACAGCTCTCCCGGGGGCAGCGGCAGCGGGCGGCCATCGCAAGGACCCTGGTATTGGAGCCGGATCTGTTGCTCATGGATGAACCATTCTCCGCCCTGGACGCCCCCATCAGAAAAGAGCTGCAAAAGGTGATGAACCGGTTCCACAATGAAACAGGCCTGACCAGCATCACCGTCACCCATAACATTGAAGAGGCGGTTCTTCTGGGATCAAAAATCCTGGTGCTGGCATCCGGGGTAAACAGCGTCCCGCTTATCATAGACAATAAACTGGCAGGAAAAACGGAGGACACAGAGTCTCCGGAATTCATGGATGTCTGCCGGCAACTGCACCATGCCATGGGGGATATGCCATGAAAAAAAGGATCACATTCGGATCGGCCCTGATGGGGCTTGCCATGCTGCTATTGCTCTGGTGGATGGGGGCGCTGGTTGTAAACCGGCCCATCCTGCCCTCCCCTTTTACCGTGGTTCCCCTCTTCTTTTCCGCCATCACAGGAGAACTGGGCCTTCATTTTATGGCCAGTGCGGCCAGGGTCCTGGCCGCCGTCACCCTGGCCACCCTTTTTGCCGCCCCCGCCGGGCTGGCCCTGGGCCAGATACCCGCCCTGGACAGGATTGCAGGCCCCTTTATCGCCATTGTCTATCCCATCCCCAAAATTATTTTTCTGCCGGTCATCTATGTGCTCATGGGAATCACCGACCTGTCAAAGGTCACCCTCATCGCCATGATCATTTTTTTCCAGATCCTGGTGGTTGTCCGGGATGAGGCCGCAGGATTGAAAAAAGAACTGATCCTCTCGGTAAAATCCCTTGGGGCGGGGCAGCGGGCCCTGTTCAGATACGTCTACCTGCCGGCATCCATCCCGGCGGTGCTGACGGCCCTGCGCATTTCCACGGGAACGGCCATTGCGGTGCTGTTCATCGCAGAACAATCCCTCACTGAATACGGGCTCGGGTACTATATTGTTGTGGAAACCTACCAGGTGCTCATGTACAAGGAAATGTACACGGGAATCATGGCCATGGGCGTCCTTGGCGCCGCCCTTTATTTTGCCATCTATGCAATTGAGCTCAAGGTCAATAAACATCTTTATGTTGAGTAAAAAATGGAACAAGATATCACAAACTTCAAAAAATGGCAGCTGGCTGCCCGTCCCAAAACCCTTCCGGCCGCAGCCGCACCTGTTATTACAGGCGCGGCCTGTGCAATCCACGACGGCAGTTTTTCTTTTCTGATTTTCCTTGCTGCCCTGCTTGGCGCCTTTCTGCTCCAAATATCGGTAAATCTGGCCAATGATTACTTTGATTTCAAAAACCACATCGACACCGAAGACCGCCTGGGACCGCTGCGGGTGACCCAAAGCGGACTCATTAAGCCCGGGGCGGTGCGCAACGCCATGATCCTGACCCTATTTTTGGCGTTTATACTGGGCCTGTGGCTCATAAAATCAGGGGGCATGCCCATCCTCATCATTGTCATTGTTTCACTGATCTGCGCCCTTGGATACAGCGGCGGCCCCTATCCGATTGCCTCCAACGGCCTGGGGGAGTTGTTTGTCTTTATTTTCTTCGGGCCGGTCGCCGTCTGCGGCACCTATTACCTGCTCACCCACACCCTGTCATTCAAGGCCGTTGCCGCATCACTGCCCGTGGGATTTCTGATAACAGCCGTCATGGTTGTCAATAATCTCAGGGACATTGACACCGATGCCAAAGCGGGTAAAAGGACCCTGGCCGTCATCCTGGGAAAAGCAGGGACAAAAACAGAGTATTTTATCCTGGTGCTGGGCGCGTATCTCATCCCGGCCTGCCTCTTTGCCTTTAAGGTATATTCATTCTTTATCCTTCTGCCCCTTGTTTCCATGCCCCAGGCCTTTCCCCTGCTGGCCGTAATTTCCGAAAAAAAAGGCCCCATTCTCAATGAGACCCTGGCCGGGACCGCCAGGCTTGCCCTGGTTTACAGCATCCTCTTTTCCCTGGGCATCATTCTGGGCACAGGATGATAAATAAGTCACCAGTTCCAAACTCAATTCGCATTCAAATCCCGGAATAACACAGGGGGCCACCCGCTGTCCCCTTTTCGCACCTTAACTGGGTATAGGATCAAAAACAAAGGGTTGCAACCACGAGACCCTTCACCTACAACACACTAAAATAACAACCAAAAACTTACAATTATAGACAGCAGCAATATTGCACCCCCATTCTTAGGGCCCTTCAACAAAAGGGTTGCAATCATGCAAAAAACATGGTTTAACCGAAAAAAAACAAAGGTAAGGCCATGAAACAAAACAATACCCCGGGTCCCCTGACCGAAGACACCACCAAGATTATCCTTGACTCCATTTCAGACGGCGTATTCACCGTCGATTACAATTGGAAAATCACCTCTTTTAACCGGGCGGCCGAAGAAATCACCGGCATTCCCAGGGAGGAAGCCGTGGGCCGCCATTGCTGGGAAGTTTTCCGCTCCAATATGTGCGAACAGGACTGCGCCCTGAAAAAAACCATGGAACAGGGAAAGCCTTTTATTTCCACCTCCGCCTATATCATCAACAGCGACCAGAAAAGAATCCCCATCACCGCCTCCACCGCCCTGCTCATCGACAAGGACAATGAGGTTATCGGCGGGGTTGAGACCTTCAGGGACCACTCCCTGGTGGAGGCGCTGAGAAAGGAACTGACCCGGAGCGTCAAGGTGGAAGATATTGTCAGCAACTCAGACGCCATGAAAAATATCTTCACCATTCTGCCCCAGATTGCCGATTCCGACGCATCGGTGCTCATCGAAGGGGAAACCGGAACGGGCAAGGAACTCATGGCCCGGGCCATCCACAACATGAGCCACAGAAAAGACAATCCATTTATCGCCATCAACTGCGGCGCCCTGCCCGACACCCTCCTGGAATCCGAACTCTTCGGATACAAAAAGGGGGCCTTCACCCATGCGGTCAAGGACAAACCCGGCCAGTTCGCCCTGGCCGAAGGCGGAACGGTTTTTCTGGATGAAATCGGGGATACCAGCCCGGCCTTTCAGGTCCGGCTGCTCAGGGTGCTTCAGGAACACGAATACACCCCCCTGGGCGGGATCTCAAAGGAAAAGGCCAACGTCCGGATCATTGCCGCCACCAATAAAAACCTGGCCGTTCAGGTGGAAAAAAACGAATTCCGCCAGGATCTCTACTACCGGATCAACGTCATCCGCATTGCCCTGCCCCCCCTGCGCCAGCGGATGGAGGACATCCCCCTTCTGGTGGACCGGTTCATCTCCCGGCTGAACCTGCGCCAGAATAAATATATTGAAGGCATTGACCCGGAGGTGCTGGGCGCCTTCATGTCCCATGATTTCCCGGGCAATATCCGGGAACTGGAAAATATCATCGAACATGCCTTTGTCCTCTGCCCGGAAGGCTATATCAAGACCGTCCACCTGCCCGGTTTCCTGCCCGCAACCAGAGAAGCAGGCCCCAGGGAGGATGCGGATCCGGTAAAGGCGGCCCAGATCAAAATGATCTCAGACGCCCTGGCCCGCAACAATTACAACCGGAATGCAGCGGCCCGGGATCTTGGCATCCATAAAAGCACCCTGTTCCGGCGGATTAAAAAATTGGGCATCAAATTATAGGCCGGCGGCCCGGATACCGGCCGCAGGGGCCTGATAGCGCAATTGCAGCAGTCCGCCCCGGGAGGGTCTCATTTTTGCAACACCTCTTGGCATGGCCCTTCCCCTGCGGCTTCCGGTATTTTTCAGGCAAAACCCTTGTATCCCTAAGGATTAGCCTCTCTGAACCGATAAACCCACCTTCTGGGCACACCCTTTGCAAATATCTTCCGGCAGATTATTGGCAATTATTTTCCAGACCATTAAAATAAGGAGACAACCATTGAAAATTGCAATTACTGCATGGGGCAACCGGGTCTCTCCTGTTTTTGATGCAGCCGGCACCCTGCTTGTCGCCCAAATCGAAAACCACACCATTAAAAAGAAAACCTACCATGCATTTGAGCCGGACGACATTAAAGAACTGGCGGCCCTGATGCACCGTGAGCAGGTCTCCACACTGATCTGCGGCGCCATTTCAACCAAGCCTGCCACCCGTATCGTGGAAAACCATATCCGTCTGATATCCTTTGTTTCGGGGAATGCCCTGGAAGTGCTCAACTCTTTCGCCTCCAGAAACACCATCGACCAAACCTTTATGATGCCCGGGTGCAGCCTGGATTATTCCCGGCGTCCCTCCATCTGATTCCGCTGTCGTTTTAATCCGGTTTGCAGCCTTGACAAGGTCTGGGGATTTTTCATATCATAGGTGCCCACGGGCCGAGGGATCTGCCCGGAAATAATTTCGCAACCGTTGCCGCAGTCCGTTCACCCCAATGCAGGAGCAATGTATAATGACACCGGACACCTCCACTGTTCTCTTTGCCTTTTCCCTTACCCTTTTTGCCGGACTCTCCACGGGTGTGGGATCGGCCCTGGCATTTTTCGCGCGCCAGACCAATACTGTTTTTCTCACCGCCTCCCTGGGTTTTTCCGCCGGGGTGATGATCTATGTCTCCATGATTGAAATCTTCGTCAAGGCCAGGGATGCCCTGAGTGAAGCCGTTGGCCCCTCCCAGGGATATTTGCTGACCACCGCAGCCTTTTTCGGCGGCATCCTGTTAATCGCCCTCATTGATAAGCTGGTGCCCAGTTTTGAAAACCCGCACGAGGCCAGGGGCATAGAGGATATGTCCCTGGCCGGCGAGGCTGCCCGTAAAAAGAAGAACCTGGAACGGATGGGACTTTTTTCCGCCCTGGCCATTGCCATCCACAATTTTCCCGAAGGGCTGGCCACCTTTGTGGGCGGTCTGCATGACCCGGCAATGGGCATCAGCATTGCCGTTGCCATAGCCATCCACAATATCCCCGAGGGCATCGCGGTATCCGTCCCCCTTTACTATGCCACGGGCAGCCGGAAAAAGGCCTTTGGCCTCTCTTTTCTTTCCGGGCTCTCGGAACCCGTGGGGGCCCTGGTGGGATATTTTCTCTTTTTTAAATTTTTCAATGGTTATGTTTTCGGCCTTCTCTTTGCCGTGGTGGCCGGCATCATGGTCTTCATCTCCCTGGATGAGCTGCTGCCCACGGCGGAAAAATACGGGGAGCACCATATTGCCATGTACGGGGTGGTGGCGGGTATGGTCGTGATGGCGGCCAGCCTGGTCCTCTTTGCTTAAAAATTATTCCGAAAGGATATGTTAAAAAATAAGGATGAGTCATAAGGGACGCGGCTATCTTTACTTTGTTTATCTTTAATCAGGTCCAGCATTTGTCCATCTATACTGAAGGGAAACCATCATGCAGCCTAACGCCCTGCAGTTAATAAAGGATGCCATCGGCGATGAATTTGTTCTGGAGGATCAGGCCACCCGCCTCCGTTATTCCAGAACGACATTGTCAAAAAATGTAATCCCCAAAGCTGTGGTCACCCCCAAAACCAGCGCTGAAATTCAGGAAATCGTGAGTATAGCCAATCGGTATAAAGCGGAACTTTACCCGATAAGCAAAGGGAAAAACTGGGGGTACGGATCAGCCTGTGCCGTCCATGAAGGCCAGATAATTGTCGACCTTTCAAGGATGGATAGGATACTGGAGGTAAACCAAGCGCTTGCCTATGCCGTTATCGAACCTGGTGTGACCCAGATTCAGCTTCATAATTACTTAAAAAATAGAAATCTCCCCCTTTGGCTGGACTGCACGGGGTCAGGGCCTGAGGCAAGTATCCTGGGCAACACCCTTGAACGGGGTTTCGGCCACACCCCCTATGGGGATCATTTTCTGTATTCCTGCGGAATGGAAGTGATTCTCGGAGACGGGCGGAAGGTGAATACCGGTTTCGGCCATTATAAAAATGCGAAGGCAGCACATGTGTTTCGGTATGGAATCGGCCCCTATCTTGACGGAATTTTCACCCAATCAAACTATGGTATTGTGACAAAGCTCGGTATCTGGCTCATGCCGGAACCAGAATGCTGCAAGATGTTTTTTTGTTCTGTCCCCAGAGACGAGGACCTGTCTGCTGTCATTGAAACCCTTCGCCCCCTTAAATTGAGCGGGCAAATTAAAAGCCTGATACATATTGGAAACGACTTAAGGGTGATCTCCTCATTCAACCGGTACCCCTGGGAAATGGCAGAAAATAAAACGCCGTTAAGCGATGACCTGCGAAATCTTTTCTGCCGGCGCGGCAAGTTCGGCGCCTGGAATATAAGCGGGGCGATTTATGGATCAAAGAGTCAAGTTAAACACAACAAAAAAGAGTTGAAAAAAGCACTGAAAGGACTCGGAAAGCTCCAGTTCATCGGGGATAAAACCATCTCCATTGGAAAAAGGATATCCCAGGTACTTGAACGGTCACATCTGATGCCTGAGTTTAATACCAAGCTGAAGGCGCTGGAAAAAGTATATGGATTGATTCAGGGAACGCCCACAGATGCCTTTTTATTCGGTACATTATGGCGGGTTAAAGGGGCGCTGAAGACAGCGTCCATTGATCCGCTGGATCATAATGCAGGCCTGCTATGGATTTCGCCGATCATGCCCATGACCGGGGCCACAGCGACAAATCTAATCCGCATGGTAAACCCTGTTTTTAAACATTACGGTTTTGAACCCCTGATAACGGTCTCACTGATCACCGAACGCGCCATGGTAAGTGTCATTACCATCTCCTTTGACAGGGAGGACCCCAAGGGAATTGCCAGGGCAGAAGAATGCTATGATGACCTTTTCAGATTAATTATGGAGGAAGGCTACCCGCCCTACAGAACCAATATTCATACGATGGAAAAACTTGCAGGCAATTCACAGATTTTCTGGAAGGTGACAAAAGATATAAAAACAGCCCTTGATCCCAATGCAGTGATCGCACCGGGTCGATACCAGCCCTTTGATTTTTAGCGAACCGCGCACGAATCAAAAGAATATAAGTCTATATTTTAACTTGACTTCCTGGGGCCTATAAATATATCTAGATAAATACGTCAGATTTTATCATATTATCGTATAATTCAGAGAGTTTAAAATGTTTGAATATGGAACGTTCCGTTTCAAGGAAGTCGATTCTGAGGACCTTCTCAGACAGGTTTTTCGATTGAGATATGAAGTCTATGCCCTGGAGTTCGGGTTTGAAAATCCCTACGATTTCCCGGATAAGCTGGAAAAGGATGCCTACGACAGCCACTCCATTCATTTTGTGTCCATAAATGAATACGACGAAGTCATCGGCACGGTAAGGATGATCCTTGATTCCGAAAAAGGATTCCCCGTCGAACACGCATCTGAAATAACCCGGTTCAAGGATAAGCCCGCCCCCAGACACCTCACCGAAATATCACGACTGGCCGTATCGAAAAACATGCGCCGCAGACCAGAAGACGGTATTCACGGGGTGGAATCGTATATCCCCAGATCCCAAGGCGGCGTATCCGATCTTTCCTTGACAAGCAACCCGGGTGTGGAAAAACGGAAAAAGCCTGCGATTATTCTGGGGCTGTACAAAATTGTGTATCTCAAATGCAAAGAACTGGGAATATCCCATATGTACATGATTACAGAAGACAAGCTGTATCATGCCCTGTACAAATTCGGCTTTGTGTTCATCCAGATAGGCCCCTCCATTGAATACCACGGCAAACGGACCCCCTATGCCACCTCCTGGCACACAATTGAAACCCATATGCACGAACAACATCCGGACCTGCTGCAATTCCTGACGTTGGGGCTTGATAAAAGGGCTCGCCCCGAATTCCCGGCCTGATCATCCCGCTTTATCCGCTTCTGGCCCCTTTTTCCAAAATCAGTTTTTTTATATCCTCAAGCCGGCTCAAACATTCTTCCATCCCAATGCGCATCAGGGAGATTCCCCTGTGGAAATCATCCCAGGCAAAGGCCGCCACATCGGGGTATAGCACCAGGTCGACGCTTTTGACAAAATCCCCTGTGGCCCTTCCGTGTACGATACTGATGGTCTGGGATACGATCTGTTTGATTCCCGGGGATTTATCCTGATGCCGTGCTGAGCTTCCCCTGGGTTCTATGCTCACGGCAACCACCATGTCCGCCCCCTTCCGGAGCAGGACATCCACCGGCACCGGGTTTAACAAACCGCCGTCTACCATCCAGCGGCCCTGGTGCCTGAAGGGGTAGAAAACAGCAGGAATGGCAATACTGGACCGGATGGCATCGGTTACGTCCCCGGTTTCAAAAATCACTTCCTCACCATTTAAGATATCCACCGCAATAATAAAGGCAGGGATCTGAAGATCAAGAAAATCGGCATTGCCCACGGCCCGCCGTACAAGCCCGGCCGCCTTGCTCCCCTTTAACAGCCCTTTCCGGGACAGGGTATAGTCAAAAATTTTTTTCTTTGCCTCGGCCCGGGTGGGAAAAAGATCTATGGTGAACCGCTTTAAGGCCTCAACAGATGCGGTGGCCGCATAAACACCGCCCACCAGGGCCCCCATGCTCGTCCCTGAAATCATGTCAATATGGATCCCGGCCTCTTCAAGAACCTTCAGCACCCCGATATGGGCCCATCCCCTGGCGGCGCCGGCGCCAAGCGCCAATCCCAGCCGGATGCCGGCGATCTCTCTGGCAACGGCCCGGGGCCCTTTTACCGGAAAGCATTTGCTGGTATCAATCCGGTCCCTGAAGGCCAGGTCGGAACGGTCCACCCAGATTGAAGGGGTTTCCGACAGCCCCAGCCGGTCTTTGAGTTCCCGGCGGACCACCCCTTTTTCGCCGTATAAATGGCTGACTCCCACCCAGATGCGCCCCAGAAAGGCACTGGCCCCGCAAATTTCCTCCAACTCTGAAAGCCGTTCCCGGACCGCCCCAATCTTTTCAAGGGTATTGTGAATCAACAGCAGTGTCCGGTCACAAAGCCGGACAAACAGCCGTTCCATCTCATTCAGGTGATGGGTGAGGTTAAAAAAAACCACATCATAGCTTTCCTGGATCCCTTCCATCAATACCGGCATCACTTCCGAAAGCCGATCTGAAAAACCGGTGGTCAGCTGAAGCACTTCAAACCCGGATCCATGTGCAAACCACTGGATATCCCTGGCCCTGTAGCTGTTTTCCGGAAGCAGGTCAAAAAGGCCGGGCACCGAGCATTCAACCCGGCCCAGGCCGTATTTTTCCATGATACGTTCCGCCTCAAGGTGGGGCTCAATCACCAGCACCCGTTTCCAGGATTCATCTGAAATATGGAAGGAAACCGAATACAGAAAATGGGAAACGCCAAGGTCCGGCCCTGTGGCGGACACGGCATGAAAAACCGGTGCTTTTTTCTTCCCGGCGCCCCGCCCCCCCTGTTCCTTGAAAACCATCCGCTTTGCATAATGCCGGCTCAGATAGAGTCCGATGCTTTTATTTTTTTTTATCAGGGTCTCAAAATGCCTCCGGGTCAGGCAAAAGAGCACCGCATCCAGTGAGACCCTGGCCGTCGCGTTCCGGGGTTCCCCGGACAACAGGGCAATCTCTCCGAAAAAATCACCACGCTTCAACTCTGATAAATACACTTCACGGCCGTCTATTTCCTTGAGCAGCGACACCACCCCGGACCGGATCACATACATGGCATCCCCGGGGTCTCCCTGCCTGCAAATGATATCGCCCTTCTGGAACACTTCTTTTGTGAACAGCCCTGCGATCTCTTTCACCTGGGTTTTAGGTACAGATGAAAAAAGGGGGGCGCTGGACAAAAAATCCACAAGGTCCTGGAAATCTGTTTCCATGGTCTCACCACGACACCTGTCTTCAGGCGGATTAAAAATTGTCAATCTTTCAGCGTGACTTCTCTGAAATAAGGGCTTCGCATAATATACGATATATCATAGACCGCTGTATCCTCAGCCATACCCGATGACATGAACAGCATGCCAAAGGTCATCCCCGGCGCATCGGGGAGCTGGGCATCCACATCCCACCCGGCCAACGTCCGGGCCTCCTGGGATGGAAACAGGTCAAAAGATGCGCCGGTGTTGGTCCATCCGTGTGCCATCAGTTCCGAGCAGTATATTTGATCCTCCGAGGGCATGAAAAAGTAATCGTAGCCGACCCCGTTGTATTCGTACATCTTATGTATCCATATATGGATCAGAAAATCGCCGAGACTAAAGGCAAAGAAATTCCGTATGGCAGGGTGAATATATGACAGATCAATTCCGAGCCCTTCAAGTTCTGCAAACCCGATGGCTCTCTTATGCGGCTTGAACAGCCGGATGGAGCCGGCAGCGCAGATTTCCAGAAAAGAAGGCCAGGAAAGAAAATGGACACCGCCCCCGTATCCATCGGAATGGATCACCCCCTTAACACCGCCAATGGTTGCGGTTACCCAGTTGTGATTGATATCACATTGGGTAACGCCCACAATCAGCCAGTTTAGATCAACAGGCATTTCGGTATGCAGGCTGACACCCACATACCCATTACCGGGGAAGGAAATATCTCCGGCATCCGATGCCGTTGCAATCCTTGAATCAAGGGTGAACATCAATAAAAAAAGAATCAATAAGAACCACGTTTTTTTCAGGGGTGTCATGGGCAGCTCCTTGTTTGTTTATGGTTTTTACAGCCTTCTTTGAAAACCTCATGGATCCAGTGAGGTCCGGGTGAGCCATGAACAATAAAAAGACAAGCCTCCCTGGCGGCTTTTACACGAATAATTTTGATCTATGATTCTGCCCGGGGCCGGTTCCGGTATCTGAGCGGGGAGATCGCAATAGGGAGTCCCTAACTTATATACCTGTCAAAAGAAAAAAAACAAGGTTGAAATTTTGCCGCCAAACGGGCCGGACGATAATCTAGGATAATTCAGGCCCGTCATCAGCAGGGGCCCATAGATAGACGGAAAGGTCAATGGTATGGGTGGGAGAAAAATAGATCCCTTCCGATTCCAGCAATGCCTTCTGGAGTTCGTAGCCCCTCCCCCGGGGCAGGGAGATCTTTCCTGCGGCATTGACCACCCGGTGCCAGGGCAGGTCGTGCTTTTGCGACATGGAATGGAGGAGTCTCGACACCTGCCTGGCCCCCCGGGGATTGCCGGCCAGGGCCGCCGCCCTGCCGTAGGAGAGCACCCGGCCCTCGGGAATGGCCGAAATCACATCCAGCACTTTTCGGGTAAAGGGACTGATGGGCTCACCCCCTTGGAGAAAATTTTTTATCAAGGTAATTGATGGACATGGACAAAGGAAAGGTGAGGATAAAATAAAGCAGGGTCACCGTCACCCATACCTCAAATGTGAGGAATGTTGCCGCCATCACCTCCATGCCCTGGAAGGTCAGTTCCTGGATGGAAATCACAGAGACAATGGCCGAGTCCTTGATGGTGGAAATAAACTGCCCGGCAAGGGGAAAGGCCACTTTTCTGAACGCCTGGGGCAGAATAACCAGCCTGAAGGTCTGGGGTCCGGACAGGCCTACGGAATAGGCCGCCTCCCACTGCCCCCCAGGCAGGCCCAGGATTCCCCCGCGGACGATTTCACAAATATAGGCCCCTTCGTACAGCCCCAGGGCTGCCACGGCGGAAAGAAATGCATTGAAACGGCCGGGCTCGGCCATGAGCAGCGAAACGGTTTTCTGCACCCCGGCGGACTGGCCCCTCAGCCAGACATCCAGCTCCAGCACATCCAGAAATCGGCTGGAAACAAAATAATAAAAAATAATCAGCAGCACCAGCGAAGGGATATTCCTGACCACCTCCACATAGGTCCGGCTGACAAAGCGCTGGAACCCGTCCCCGCGGGCCCCCATGATGCCGGTGGCGGTTCCCAGAACAAAGGCCAGGACCGTGGCCCAGAGACTCAGCTTGACTGTGGTGAAAAATCCCCTGACCAGGATATTGGGCACCAGCGCCCCGGTCTCCGGATCCCTGAAAAAGAAATACCGGGGGATGGCCCCCCAGTCCCATTCATAGGCCAGCACCGACCCCATTCTGGATACAAAAAAGGATATGGCGGCAATGACCAGGGCCAATGCCGCCGCATCCACAAGTGTTATTTTATTGGACGGTTTACTGAACAAGGCTTTCCCAGTCCCTGGTCTTGAACCAATAGTCTTCCCTTTCCTTGAGGAATCCGGACTCGTGGTTGATGAGAATCCAGTTGTTAAAATAGTTCAGGGCATCGTAGTCCCCCTTCCGGAGGGCAAATCCGATGGGTTCCCTGGTAAAATTATCCTTAAGGGGAACAAAGAGTTTCTTGGAAAACTTCAGGGCATGGAAGGCGGGCATGGGGGCCGAGGAGACCACGGCATGCACCCGGCCCAGATTCAGTTCCTGCAGGGCCTGGCTCTCATTTTCAAAGAGCTTGAAACTGGCATTGGGCATATATTTCCTGGCGGCCTGCTCGGCCGTAGTGCCCATGCGCACGGCAATGGCCACCTCTTTTTTATTAAAATCTTCAATGCGTGAGAAACCTGCGGCCTTTTTGCGGTGGGCGACCATGGACATGCCCGAGTACTCGTAGGGTATGGTAAAATTCACCTTGAGATTCCGCTCCGGGGTGATCCCCATCCCCCCGATGATCACGTCGAACTTTCCGGTCAGCAGGGCCGGGATAATGCCGGACCAGGCCGTGGGCACGAACTCCACCGTCACCCCCATGTCTGCGGCCAGTTTTTTGGCCACGTCGATCTCAAACCCGATGAGGCGGCCCTGTTTATCTTTCATGGCCCAGGGCACAAAGGTGGACATCCCCACCCTCAGCACCCCTTGTTTCTGAATCTTTTCAATGATGCTTTCCTGGGAAAGGGCCGCACCGGTCTGTCCGGCAAAGGCAGTGCCGGCGGCCAGCATGAGTGCAATACATACCAGCAATAACTTTTTCATCCTGTTCTCCTTTGGTGGATTTATTAATTTATGATTAAAGGATAAACTTCATCCGGATTTCCAGTTTTCTGATCAGAAAAGAGAGGCTCGCCGTTATGGCAAGATAGCATAATGCCACGGCAAACCATATTTCAAAAGTTAAAAAGGTTTCGGATACGATTTTCTGGGCCTGCATGGTCAGATCATAAATGGAAATGGTGGAGACCAGGGCTGAATCCTTGATCAGGGAAACGCTCTGCCCGGCCAGCATGGGCAGGGTGGTCCTCAGCATCTGCGGGAATATGACCTTGTAATAGATCACCGGCCGGGAAAGTCCCAGCCCCATGGCCGCCTCAACCTGGCCCTTGGGAACCCCCAGAATCCCCGACCGGATAATTTCCGAGGCATATGCCCCCTCAAAGAGACTCAGGGCCCAGACGGCCGACCAGAAGGCCGAAATATCCAGCACCGGGGAAATGACAAAATAGATCATAAAAATCTGAATCAGCAGGGGGGTATTCCGGATGGTTTCCACATAGATCCATGCCAGGGCCCGCACAACCGGAAAAGGAGAGAGCCTGGCCATGGCGGAGAAGCATCCCAGAAACAGGGAGAGCAGCAGGCTGATACCGGAAATTTGCACGGTAACAAAAAGCCCCTGCATCAATATTCCCGGCACCGGTCCGCCGGATCCGGAAGTAAAGAAATAATGGGGGATGCGATACCACTGCCAATTGTATTCAAGCCCCCGGTATCCGGTAAAAAGAACAGCGGCCATAAGCGCGACGAAGAGCAGGGATTTGATCAGATTGCGGGGCGGATACATCCTTTTCCTTTGCAGGTCGGTCTTTAAAAAAGGTAACCATACCATGAACGAAGGCAATCTAAAACCCCAAACCCCAATTTGCCAGGACTATCACGTTCAGGATTCGGGTTTACCCGGCAGGGACAGGGCAAATGTTCAGCAGTGTCAACTTGTCCCCAGCCGGCCGCTCTTTATTTTTTCCTATGGACAAGTACCCCTCCTTCCATTGAAATAAAAGATGCATCGCTGCCCAGGCCTTGGCCGGGTCCACGGCACCCTTTTTCACACGTTTCAAAAAAAAGAAAAATTCATGAAAAAAGGCAGGTAAGAGTATCGACAGCAGACATAGCGAGCAATTCTTTTCTGGGGAGGAAATCGTTATATTTGAATAATTGTTCGTGTCACCGCCAGCGGTACGATATCGGATTTCGGTTTGACAAAAAATAGTTTTTGCACTATTCAAAAGCTAATTTGTCCACGAATTAAGGAATTTTTCTATAATGCATTATCTTTTCGGCTTTACCTGAGCGAGTACAGAGATCTACCCGTGGGGTAAATAGGCTTTAAGATAATGGATATCATCTTTCTCCATTCCAGTTAACCTTTCCGGCAACATTTCAAGGCCGGCTTCTCTGTGCCTGCAAAAGGTGATCGGACGTTTTGCGCCTTTTCGGGAGGTTCTTTTCTGACGGGCTGTACCGGGCTGGCATCTGTCCGAATAATGAACTCATAAGCATTGTAAAGACAAAGGAGTTTCTATGAATCATCCAGTAATCGATACCTGGATCGGTGATGAACAGGAGTTGGACCTGTCATGCCTTGATGCGGGGCATTGGGAAAAGATGCCCAGAGCGGTTATGGGTTGGAAAGGGTTAAAAATATGGGATAAAAGTGTCGACCCGGTGGACATGTTGGCGGCCTACCTGAGCAAAGCTTCAGAAGAATCCTGCGGCCAGTGTACCCCCTGCCGTCTGGGCACGGCCAGGATGGCAACGCTTGCCCAAGGGTTGAGCAAAGGAGAGGGTAAGGCGGGTGATCTGGATCAGATCCGTCATCTGGTCCGCCAGATTGGTCATACGGCACGGTGTGACCTGGGGCGGACCCTGGCCAAACCAGTGCTGGACCTGATGGATCAGTTCAGAAACGAGTTTACTGCTGCGGTTAGGGGGAAACGGAGAATTCAAAAATCGGCAACCTATGCGGCGACCCTCACCGCTCCCTGCATCCAGGCCTGCCCGGCCCATGTGGATATTCCGGCCTACCTGGAAAATGTCCGTATGGGGCAATGGTCCAAAGCCATGGACACGGTCCGCCAGGGGTGCCCCATGCCCGGAACCATCGGCCGGGTCTGTGTCAGGCCCTGTGAGTCTGCCTGCCGGAGGGGAGAACTGGATGCGCCCTTATCTGTCCGGGCGGTGAAACGTTTCCTGGGTGATCTGGAGATGGGCGGTGAACTGGCCCCCCTTTCTTCAGATTCAAACACGCGTCCCGAAAAGGTGGCTGTTGTGGGCGCAGGCCCGGCAGGCCTCTCCTGCGCCTACTATCTTGGAAAACAGGGGATAAAGGCCACGGTATTTGAAGCCCAGGAAGGGCCGGGCGGCATGGCGGCATACGGCATCCCATCCTACCGCCTGCCAAGGGATGTGATTGCCCATGAAGTGCGGATGGTGGAATCTGTCGGCGCTGAAATTCGTTATAATACGGCCATCGGAAAAAATATCTCCCTGGAAGAGTTGACCACCCAGGGGTATAAGGCCGTTTTTGTCGGAGCCGGTGCGCCGGCACCGGCCAAGATGCGCTGTGACGGAGAAGATGAGGGGTATGAGAATTTCATTCCCGGCGTTGAGTTTCTGGCAAGGGCCGCCAGGGGGGAAACACCCCTTTCCGGAAGGCGTGTGGCTGTCATCGGCGGAGGTAACGTGGCCATGGACTGTGTGAGAACATCCCGGCGGCTGGGATTTTCCAATATCAACCTGATTTACCGCCGCACCGAGGCCCAAATGCCGGCAGATCCCCATGAAATCAGGGAAGCCAGAGAAGAAGGGGTAAAGTTTCATTTTCTTGTGGCGCCGGTCAGAATAGTTGCCGATGACCAGCACCGGGTCACCGGACTGGAATGTATGAAGATGATACTGGGAGAACCGGACAGCAGCGGCCGGAGAAGACCGGTTCCTGTGGAAAATTCCCAGTTCATCATGGAATGCGATGCCATTATCCCTGCCATCGGCCAAACCTGTACTTTGGATAATTTCCTGCCCAAAGAGGACGGGGTTTTAAGCCGGTGGAACACGCTGGAGGTGGATTCAATCACCGGTCAGTCACCCATCCCCCATATTTTTGGCGGCGGGGACTGCGCCACAGGACCAAGCACCCTCATCGCAGCACTGGCTGCCGGGAAAAAAGGGGCGCTTGCCATTGCCGGATACCTTGAAACCGGGACATGTCCGGATGAGAATGATGAAATGGTCCGGATACTCACCCATGCGCCGACCCTTTTCCAATCAGAGACGACCTTCTCTTATCCCGGATGCACCCAGCGGGCTGAAGCGCCAATCCTGCCGCCTGAGATCCGGGTGGAAAATTTCGATGAAGTGGAAAAAGGATTTGCTCCTTTTCAGGCGAGAATCGAAGCCGCCCGGTGCCTCCGCTGCTACCGCATGGTCATGGCAGCGTTTTAGGCGGGTTTGAGAATCTGACGATTGAACAGAAAGGAAAAATAATGCCGACTCTTATCATCAATAACAACCAGATAACTTTTGAAACGGGGCAGACCATTCTGGAGGTCGCCCGGAAAAACAATATTGAGATCCCAACCCTTTGCTACCTGTCTGAATGCATGCCCACAGGACAATGCCGGATTTGTGTGGTGGAGGTGGCAGGTAGCGCAGACCTTTTGCCCGCCTGCGAGACCCCGGCAGGTGACGGCATGACCGTCCTCACCCACAGCCCGTCCGTAAAAGAGGCGAGAAAAACCATCATTGAGATGCTCATCACCTCCGGGGCCCACAATTGCCTGCTCATGGAGGCACCCGCCGAAACCTGGAGCGAAAAACAGACCGGGATCATGGACCAGCCCTGGCATGATACCACCTGCCCGGCATACGGAGATTGCCGTCTCCAGGACCTGGCCATTGAATACGGCGTAAAGGTGCAGGAAACCAGCCTGAACTGGCAGAACCATCCCCTGGACGATGAAACCCCGCTGATTGTCAGGGATTATTCCCGGTGCATCGGCTGCGGCCGCTGCATTCAGGCCTGTAACGAAATCCAGGTCAACCTGGCCATACCGGAAAACTTCGGCCGGCGGGCCGATCATCCGGACGGATGGTACCCGGTTGTGGATTATGAGGCCTGCACCCATTGCGGGCAGTGTGTTCAGGTCTGCCCCACGGGCGCCTTGTTTGAAAAAAAGGCATTTGGCATGGCAAACAACAATGAGGCCGAAAAGATCCGGACCACCTGCCCGTACTGCGGAGTGGGCTGCCAGCAGTTGCTCCATGTCAAGGATGACCGGATCATCAAAGTGACCGGTGTGGAGGACGGCGCACCAAATAAGGGCCGCCTCTGCGTCAAGGGGCGGTTTGGATATGATTTTATCCATTCCCAAGAGCGGCTGACCCATCCATTGATCCGGGAAGGGGAAACCTTCCGCAAGGCCTCATGGGATGAGGCCCTGGATCTTGTGGCCGGCAAATTCACCCAGATCATCAAAGATCACGGTCCCGACGCCCTGGCCGGCATCTCCTGTGCCCGCTCCATCAATGAAGACTCCTATAACATGCAGAAACTTTTTAGGGCAGTGATCGGGACCAACAACATCGACCACTGCGCCCGGACCTGCCATGCCCCCACCGTGGCCGGGCTGGCCCAGTCCTTTGGTTCCGGCGCCATGACCAACTCCTTTGATGAATTCAAGCATGGCAAACTCTTTTTTGTCATCGGCTCCAACATGACAGAGGCCCATCCCGTGGCCGCCACCTGGATCAAGCAGGCCGTTCGCAACGGTGCCCATCTCATCGTGGCCGACCCCAGGTACAACGGTATTGCGGCCCACGCCCACACCCATCTGCAGATCAAGGTGGGGTCGGATGTGGCCCTGCTGAACGCCATGATGCAGGTTCTGATCACTGAAAATCTTTATGACAAAGAATATGTGGATGCCCATACCACAGGTTTTGATGCCCTCAAAGAGATGGCATTGTCATGGCCGCCGGAGAGGGCGGCCCAGATCTGCGGGGTTACGGCGGACGAGATCCGGACCGTGGCCAGAAAGCTGGCCTCAATCAAACCGGCTTCCCTGATGTACACCCTTGGGATCACCGAGCACACCTGCGGGGTCAACAACGTCATGTCCTGCGCCAATCTTCAGATGCTTCTGGGCAACGTGGGCTATGCCATGGGCGGGGTGAACCCCCTCAGGGGCCAGAACAACGTCCAGGGTGCCTGTGACATGGGGGCCCTGCCTGCAGATCTCCCCGGTTACCAGAAGGTGACGGATACGGCATCCCGTGAAAAATTTTCCATGGCATGGGACGCGAACCTTTCCGAGAAGCCCGGCCTGATGATTCCGGATATGATCGACGGCCTTGCCAACGGGAAAATCAAGGCCCTTTACGTTTTTGGAGAAAATATCGCCAATACCGAGCCTGATATCCATCATGTGGAAAAATGCCTGGCCTCTGCCGAATTTCTGGTGTGCAACGATATCTTTGTCACCGAGACCACACGGTTTGCCCATGTGGTGTTTCCGGCCACGGCCTGGAGTGAGGACGACGGCACCTTTACCAACAGTGAACGGCGGGTCAGCCGGGTGCGAAAGGCTGTGACCCCTCCGGGTGAATCAAGGCCCAACTGGTGGATTTTCAAGGAGATCGCCCGCCGGATGGGCAAAGTGTGGGCGTCAAACAGCGGCCAGGAAATCTGGGACAACGAGCTGGCCGAGCTTTGCCCGCTTTTCCATGGGATCCGCTTCTCACGGATCGAAAATGACGGCCTGCAGTGGCCCTGTCCCTCATTAGACCATCCCGGGACAAAGGTTATGCATCCGGACGGGGCCTATACCTGCGGCAAGGGCAACCTTAAGGCCATTGAGTGGACGCCGCCCGCCGAAGTGCCTGATAAGGCGTATCCCTTTGTCCTGAGCACCGGGCGCCGCCTCTACCATTACCATACCCGGACCCAGACCGGACGGTGTGGCGGTCTCAACGATCTGCTGGGCGAGGAAACCGCCGACATTTCTGCTCAGGACGCCCAACGCCTGGGCATTGCCCAGGGCGAAAAAATCCGGGTCTTTTCCCGGAGGGGATCGGTGGAGGTGAGGGCCAAGATTACGCCACAGGTGCCGGAAGGACTTGTGTGGATGGCATTCCACTTCAGGGAGGGATGTGCCAACTTTCTTACCAACTCTGCGGCTGACCCGGTTTCCAAGACAGCGGAATTCAAGGCCTGTGCCGTGAACATAGAAAAAATCGCATCCTAACGTACAAACTGCAGATTCAGGTCGCTTCCGAAATGGGAGCGGCCTGAAATTCACAAGGACAACATAAACAGAGGGCAGAAAGTGAAAGCAAGAATTTTTCAATTATTTACGGCAGGAGCGCTGTTTTTTTGGGCTGGCTTGGCCCTTGCCGCTCCCAAGGCCATTCCAGTCAATCCCAGATATGAGTTCCCGCCGACACCTGAAGGACAAAAGTTGATCCATGAATTTATTGTCAGGAACCAGGGGAATTCGGAACTCAGCATACTCCGTGTTATTCCATCTTGCAGTTGCGTCAGCCATTCCTTTGACAGGACGATTCCTCCGGGCGGGGAAGGAGGGATAAAAATAGGAATAGAGACCGGCGGATACGGGGGGCAACACCTTCACAGGAGTATCCTGGTCAAGACAAATGATCCGAATAATAAAAAAATATACCTGACCGTAACGGGCAAGGTAACCCAGAGCGTAACAATCAAACCGGCTGTGGTCAGCCTGAGCGGCAATCCGGGTCAGAGTCTGGAGGCGCTGGTGACCATCAGCCCGGCCAAAGACTTTAATATTAAGATTTTGGAAATGACCCAAAAAATCCATACCAGAATTAAGGCGGAACTGGCGGCGCCCGAGCAGGGCAACCGGGACTGGCATGTTAAAATTAGGACCTATTCAGACAAGGCCGATGATTTTTACGACATTCTTACACTCAAAACGGACAATCCGCTCAAACCCGAACTGAAGGTCAGGGTATACGCCATTTATTTGGATAAAACCAAAATCGCTATTGTTCCGAAAAAACCGCATAAGCACTAGCGTTTCTATTGTTGGGGATTGGAATTTTACAAATCCACTTCGGATTTGAAAACACCCTCAATCCAATAGAGAGTCTCCTTGTCGAAAATTTTAAAAATCTCCTAAGAAAATGGATCAATGGGTCAACTATTTACAAAATTGGCAGGGAAACCCGAATTGCATTCCTGTCTTGCTTTCGGGAAGGTTATACCGTAAAAAGCCCTTTCTATGTATTCCGGGTTTGGGACGGGCCGATATAACCGAATCCCTTCATCAGTAACAGCACCGCAATGAAAATACCGGCGAAAACCAGGGTGGAAAACCCGACGCTCCAGTTCCACCACAGAGGCCCGTTGACCAGCAGGGTGCAACCGCCGACGAGGGGCAGCACCAGGATGTTCATGACGGCAATCTCAAAGGCGACGGGTGTCTTGAATTCAGGATCGACCATGCGCAGCAGCAGCAATCCGCAGGAAACAGTGCCGGTGACCGTCCCAAAGATAGCGGCTGACCGCTCTAAGCCAAAGCGATCCAGACGTTTGCCAAGATAGACCACCAGCACGCTGGTAAAGATGCCGTTTGCCAGGGCGATAAGGCTGATGGGAAGCAGGTATGCCCGGACCACCGCAAACTGAATGGCGCAGACGGTGGCCACGATCAGAAAATCGACGGCCCATCCCGTAATTCTCCGCTGGATACCGCTGTCCACCAGGTAGGCGGTCTGGGTCTTTTCCATCAGCCACCGGAAAATATAGGCGACCCCCAGTCCGAAAAAAAAGAAAAATCCCCAGAGAATGGTGACCACATCCGCCGGTAAGAATGTCCCCAGCAGGGTTACCAGGCCGTAGGTGATACCATAGACAACACCCACCAGGGCGGCCTGGAAAGCAAGGGTTTCAGCGTTTCCGGACTGGATCGTGAGATGACCTGCCGATTCGGTCTGTTGGCCACGGGAGGTCAGTCCGGTGATGAATTCCCGTGACAGGCGCCCTGATCCGCAGAAAGCCCACCCTTTTCGAATTCCGTAATTGACCAGGGGGACCCCTACGAAAAAGGCAAAAAAGTATCCCGTCGCCGCAAAAGTGACGCCGATGGTGGCACCGCTGTCAAACCCCAATGCTTCCCAGGCCTTTCCCATGGACAGGGCCTGGCCTGGTCCTTCATTAAAACCCAGGGGGGAAAGGAATCCGAAGGTGGGAAACAAGTCCATCCCAACAATGCCCAGGGCAATTACGAATAGACCGCCAATGACCGCCTGCATGGGAAAGGTCAGCCCCTGCATCAGTGCCATCCAGCCGGGGCCCCGGTACCATTTCCCATCCGCGGCCGGCCGGCCCTGTTCCCCATCACGGGTCAGGCCGACGGAAATAAAGGAGATGTTGAAAAAGTGATACGCAAATGTTTCCAGGGTCTCAGCCGGGATCTGGACGACCCCGGTCTGGAGCAGAAGCAGGCCCATGGCCCCGCCCACCAGGCAACTGGGGAATAGAAATCTCTGCAAGATGCCAAGTTTTGCCCGGAGGACGATGCCCAAAAGCAGCATGGCCGATAAAAAGGCAAACACGAGCATGGAATCAAAGGGGAACGGACTGGTCATCTTCACCTCCTGGTTTGTGGGTTGCCCTGATCTTTTATTTCATTGATCCGTTTATGAACGCAATGTTTTTTTACTGGACAAAGAGATCGTTGACAAATGAGGTCAGGATCTTTTCCCGGGCTCCCGCATCCAGGACATCAAGAATTCCGTTGATGTCCGCCATGCGGTCCGGCAGTCCCTCACCGTCAATGCCGGCCATGGCCAGCAGGTTCTTCATGTCCCCATCCGAGACATCGTCCAGGTTGAGCCCCTTAAGATCATTTTTCACCGCACCGACCAGGTCTCCGTCCGGCAGTTGCGCCGCCTTTTTCACTGCGTCGGCCAGGTCTTTAAGCAGATCGTCTTCCCATCCTACGTTGGAGGCATTGACAGAGAGGTGGATATGGGCCGGAGCGTTATCAAAGGAAAGGGCTGGCTGAATATACCACCCCCTGGCGTTCATTTCATCGATGATATGAAAGACATTAATGCTGTCAGCGGTAAAAGCGATGAGGGTCATCTGGGGATCTGCCAGCAGCCTGAGGCCGTCAATTTCCTGGATGCCCCGGGTCAGTTTCTTTACGGCGGCAAGTTTTTTTTGAGCAATCTCGAGATAGCCATTCTCCCCCACGTAGTTGAGAACGGCCCAGGCAGCGGCCATGGGGCCACCGGACTTGCTGCTCTGAACGGCGTTGTTGACGATGGTATAGCCGATCCACCCGGAGCAGGCAAATATTTGATGCTTGCGCAGCGCCTTATTCCGGTAAAGTACCAGTGAGGCCCCCTTGGGGCAGTATGCATACTTGTGAAGATCCATGGACATGGAAGAAACACCCGGCACACTGAAGTCAAAATCCGGCACCGGCTCTCCCAGCCGTTTAAAAAAGGGCAGGAGGAAGCCGCCCATGCAGGCGTCGGTATGAAGCCACAGGTCCTTTTCAAGGGCAATTTCCCCCAGTTCGGCAATGGGGTCGATGATCCCCTGGGCATAGGACGGGGCAGATCCCACCAGCATAATGGTATTGTCCGTCACCTTCTTGCGCACAGCTTCAGGGTCCACCTTAAAGGTGTGGGGATCCACAGAGACCAGGACAACTTCCAGGCCGAGATAGTGGGCGGCTTTGTGAAATGCCGCATGAGCTGTTGCCGGGAGAATGATTTCCGGCTTCAGGATATCCGGCCGTTTGGCCCGATAGCAGTCCCGGGCCGCTTTAACGGCCAGGATGATGCTTTCAGTGCCGCCACTGGAAAAATTACCCACCACCTGGTCATCACCGCCGAGGTGGCGGGCCCCAAAGGCGGCCAGTTCCCGTTCCAGTTTCTGGAGGCTTTTGAATACGGTAAAATCAAGACCGTTTTCGGATAAGAAGGCATTGTATGCCTTTTTGGCCACATCCATTATCTTTTGGCCGGGATCGAAAACATACCCGAATGCGCGGCCTTCCCGCCATTTTAGGTCATCTTTTCTAAAATCTTCCAAAGCGGCAAATATCTGTGATTCGCTTCTCCCGGTTTTTGGAATTTCCATTTTCTATCCCTCCTTTATGCTTGGTTCATGTTGACCAGGGTTGACAGATTTCCCACATGCTCTTTGCCAGCAGCAGTCCGGACAATAGTATCAGGTATATCAGTACCCGCTTTCTGAAACGGACGGGGTCGGTTTTTAAAAACCCCCTGTTCCCGGCGACAATGCCAATGACCAGGGGGACAAGCGCCGTAAGGAATATTTTGACGGTGGGGGGCGTGATCAATCCTGATGCGCCGCATACTGCGGCGGCAATCAGATCGGATCCGAAAAAAAAAGCGATCAGGGTGGCCCGGGATACCTCAGTGTGGGTTGGGGATGAGAAGAAAAAAAGGATCACCGGCGGTCCTCCCACGGCAGCACTGCCGGTCAAAACCCCGGAGACCCAACCGGCTCCTATTGCGCCGATCCTGCCGATTTGCCGTCGGTATTCCCCCCCTGTCCACAGCAGCCCGGCCAGCCCGGCCACCACAATGGCAATACCAATTTTGAGCAGGCTCTCGGGCAGGAACTTGAGCAGCCATACCCCGGCAGGGGATCCGGCAGTCACCCCAATGGACAGCCAGCCCAGGGTATGCCAGTTGATTTTTTTCCAGACGCCGGGGATCAGGTATCCCGAGGCAGCGACTTCAAGCATCAGCACGGCAGGGACAACGGTTGCCGGCGGGTAGATAAGGGAGAGTCCGGCCACGGTGATCATGGAAAAACCGAATCCACTGTATCCCCGCACATAGGCGGCAATCAGGATAATGCCGACAAAAAAAATGAAATAAACAGGTGCACCGGCCATATTCTCACTTGACTCCCATAAGGATTGATCAGTAGTATACATCAAGTGCTATAGATTTCACAGGTGTGAATTATCATTCGTTTTTGTGCAATGTCAATAGGAAAAATCATATATGGGAAAAGACAGGCCGGGCGCCAGCAGGAAAGAGTGGGAGAAAGCCCAGAAGGAAAAGCGGATCATTGACATCGCACGGGAGGTGTTTGTCGAAAAGGGATTTGAAAAAACTGGCATCCCTGCGGTCGCGGAAGCGGCCGGTTACAACAGACGCACCATCTACCTCTATTTCAGGGACAAGGAGGAACTTTTCATGGCCGTGGTCCTCCATTGCATGACCATGCTTCGGGACCGCATGGCCGATGCGGCTGAAAAAATACGTTCAGAGGGAACCGGGCTTTCGGGTGTTGCCCGCGCCTTTTTTGCCTTTGCCCAGGAACACCCGGCATTTATGGACCTGATAATGGTTTATGAATCAAGACATTTTGTCTACCATGAATCAGAACGGAACCGGCCCTTAAGTGAACGCCAGGCTGCCTGCCAGGCCGTCTCTCAGGAGCTCTCCGACCTGGTGACCGCTACCCTTGAAAATGCCATTCAACGCGGCGCTCTTAGAACAGACCTTGCCCCGAGGCCACTGATGCTGCTGCTATGGGGGCAGATCCTCGGTGTTACCCAGATACTTCGAATCCGGGAGAAGCATTTTGACGCTGTTTTCGGCATGACACAGGAGGACCTGTTCAACCATTTTCTCCGCATGATGGAAACGTCCCTGGTCAAGGAATGATATCGGCATGTGATCTTGCTTCGAAGAATCGGAAGTCGGGTTAAACGGTCTTTTTGAAGGGGTTTCAGGTTCAAAAGTAAATGATGTTCAATTTATCTATTCTCTGTCAATTTTTCAATAAAGGCCCTAACAGGACATCTTGTGGGGCACTCTGTCTTTGGAAATGCCAGGATTATACATGTTCTGTCACTGGGGCCAAAATGAAGAACCCTGCTTTTTCCCCATGGCGGAAAAAAGCAGGGTTCTTGTATTGGCCTGAATCAGAGTACAGGGCCGGTGGGATTAGCTTCAGCTCTGGCTTGCCAGATCGCCGGCATAGGCGGGAGAGGTTTCTTTGAGGCCGCCGGAACCGCCGCCGGTGTAACCGGAAGCATGGTTGATGGTGGAGAAATCCGGGTAGGCATTGCCGCCGTGTTCCGTGGAGTCCAGCCCTTCCAGTTCCTCTTCCGGGGAGACCCTCAGGCCCATGACCGCATCCACCACCCTAAAGAGGACGTATGCAGTGGTAAATGTCCAGACAAAGCAGGCCAGGATGCCGATGCACTGTACGGAAAGAATCTTGAATGTGGTGCCGCCGATGTTAAAGATACCGGCCCCAAGGGTACCCCAGGCACCGCAGACGCCGTGAACGGAAACGGCGCCAACGGGGTCGTCGATTTTAATCTTGTCAAAGAAAAGGACAGAGAAAACCACCAGGATACCGGCCACGGCACCGATGATGACAGCGCTGCCCGGGGTGACGTTGGCACATCCGGCGGTAATCCCCACAAGCCCGGCAAGGGCACCGTTCAGGCTCATGCCGACTTCAGGCTTTCCAAACTTCATCCAGGAGACGATCATGGCCATTACAGCACCGGCAGCGGCCGCCAGATTGGTATTTACAAAAATCATGGCAATATCTTTGGTCGCAGCAGTGGTGGACCCGGGGTTGAATCCGAACCAGCCCACCCAGAGGATAAATACGCCCAGGGCAGCCAGGGGGATGTTGTGGCCCAGGATGGGTTTAACGGCACCGTCTTTGGTGTATTTACCCAGCCGGGGTCCCAGCACTAAGGCGCCGGCAAGGGCTGCCCAACCGCCCACGGAATGGACAACAGTTGATCCTGCAAAGTCAATGAACCCTAAGCCTTCAAGCCAGCCGGAACCGTTGAAAAGCGATCCCCAGGCCCAGGAACCGAAGATGGGATAGATAAAGGCTGAGACAACGGCGGTGTACACGAGATAACCGGTAAACTTGGTCCGCTCGGCCATGGCACCGGAAACGATGGTGGCGGCGGTGGCGGCAAATACGACCTGGAACATCCAGAAGGCCAGGACCCAGGGATCCCCGCCGATCTCAAAATCGCTGAGGAAAAAGCCGGAAGTACCGAAAAACCCGGTTTTTGACGTTCCGAACATCAGGCCGAACCCGATGGCCCAGAAGAAAATGGAGCCCATGGAAAAATCCATGAGGTTTTTCATCATAATATTGATTGCGTTTTTGGCCCGGGTGAATCCGGCTTCCACCATGGCGAACCCGGCCTGCATAAAGAATACAAGGACGGCACAGACCAGGGTCCACACATAATCGGCATGGGACTGCACCAGGCCGATGGCTGCTTTATTGGTTAGAACCGTTGGGGTCTCATCACCGGCCCAGGCCGATGAGATGCTTGCCGCAAGTGCCATTAGGATCATGGGGATATATTTCATTTCTTGTTCTCCTTTATTTAATTTCAGTTTTACAATGCGGAATTGCCGGTTTCACTGGTTCGGATGCGGATCACCTCTTCAACGGGGAGGATAAAAATCTTGCCGTCCCCGATTTTGCCGGTTTTAGCCGTATCCACAATGGTATCCACCACGGCCTGGGCCCGGTCGTCGTCCACACAGATTTTGAGTTCCACCTTGGGCACAAAGTCGGTCTGGTACTCCGCTCCCCGGTACACCTCTTTATGGCCCTTCTGCCGGCCAAAGCCCTTGACCTCGGAAATGGTCATTCCGTTGACGTTAATCTTGGCCAGGGCGTCCTTGACCTCATCCACTTTAAACGGCTTGATTATTGCCAGAATTTTTTTCATCTTTTCTCCCTTCGGTTACGGTTTTGTTCAGCAACAACTTGCTTTCCTATAAGAGCAAAAGGGGTGCCAGGGAGAAAAAAACAGGAATTATAATTACAACATACTGATTATAAAGGATATTCTTGGGTAGGATGATTTTTTAGATATTTATAGCAACTTACAAAAATGTAATATTATTTTAGACAAAATTGTATTTTCATGAATTTAATCCCGAAACTTCCCGTCTTTTTCCTACATTTTTGTATTAAAATGAATGCGGCGTGAGTAATTGCGAAATAGTTCTGCCCCGGGCCACCCCTTTTGCAAAATAGGCTTTCACCGGCGGATATCCGCCAATCCCAAGGCATGTCCCCGGAAAACGGTAGAGCAGCGCTGCCCCGAGGCGGTGGAGATACAAATCCATAAACAGCCTGGAAAGCCTTCTGCGGTACCCGCTCCCGGCCCTGCCCTCTTTGCTGCGGACAATGGCCGCCGCTGCCGTCTTTCCGGATTTCAGGGCAAAATAAATACCTTCACCGAAAAGGGGTTCGGCAAGGCCGGCGGCATCCCCGGCCAGCAATATCCTTTTGATACCGGCACAGGCCCTTCCGCCGCCCACGGCAATGGGGTAGCCCTTAATATTTTCCAGGGTCTCACTTCCCAGGCGCTCCCGGGCATAATCGACCAGAAGCCGGCGGTTCACCGACACGTTGGGGCTCGCCCCGTAGATGCCGATGTTCACATGGTCCCCTTTGGGAAATATCCAGTAATACCCGGCAATCCCCCGTGAAAAATCAAACTCCGGGGCAAAGGCCCCTGGGCGGTCGACACGGACATCCGCCTCCAGGGCCGGATACCGGGCAATATTTCCCAGAGATCGTCCCAGCAGCTCCCTGACCCTTGAATTGGCCCCGTCGGCGCCGATGAGATACCGGGCCCTGAACCGCCTCCTGCGGCCGCCGCATATCACCTGCCCCCCGACGCCCCGGTTGTCCTGATCCAGGGATATGATTTTTTCAATTTTCAAAAAACGCCCTCCGGCAGCGGTTAACCTGTCCAGGGCATAGGCATCCAGATCCTGCCGCTGGGTCATATAGCAAAGCGGGCTGCCGCCTGCCGTGATTGGAAATGCCCGTCCGCCGGGGGGGCGGAAGACTATTTTCCTGCAGGTCCGGACAATCAGATGGGAGATATCGTAGGGGAAAAGGCCCATTGCTTTGGGGGTAATGCCGCCGGCACAGGCCTTTTTACGGGGAAAATCCCGGCGGTCCATGATGAGGACGGACATCCCGGCCGATACCAGATCAAAACCGGCAGCCGTACCGGCCGGGCCGGCCCCGGCAATGATCACATCAAAATCAAGGCCCACCGTTAGTTGGCCCCCATGGTTTCAAGGATTTCCAAAACCAGGGAGTTCTTGCCAAGGCCCTTAACCCTATAAGAGACATCCCCGAAACGGACCACCCTGTCCTGCCCCCCGGACTCTGGAAAAGACTGGGGATAGGCCCGGGCCGGGTCCAACTCCTCCAGGTAAAGATCCACATTCACCCGGCCGTTTTCAACCCCCTTGTAGACCAGGCTGGTATTGTGGATGGAGATGCGCTCGCCCAGTACCAGGGTCACCCGGCCGTCAACCCGTCGGATATTTTCAACGGAGGCATCGGCAGGCGCCTGCGGCACCTCCCCCCGCCAATGGGCGTAGTCGTCCTTGAATCCGTCCGTGGAGACGTAATAGGTCATGCCAAAGGGAATGGCCAGACAGATCAAAATAAATAAAACCGCCAGCCAGCCTTTTTTATTGGGCATTTCCATTCATCCCCCCTCGATGGCGCCATCTGATAGATTCCATCACTTTATTTTTTGATCCACCAGGGCCAGAACCATGGATTCAATGACATTGCCGATCCGTTTCATGTGCTCAATCCGTTCCTCTTCGCTTCTGCCGGGATAGTTTCTAAAGGCAATGAGGATTCCGGAAAGGCCGGCAAAAAGTGTATGGGCCAGGAGCCTGGACTCCTCTTGGCAGCCAAGGCTGCGAAAAACAGATTCAAACACATCCATCAGCCGGCGGCCAATCTCGTTGAGCTGCTCAACCGCTCCCATCTCCTTGTTGCCGTGGAGGGCAAAATGGGTGATCATCCGCCACTGGGCCACCTGGACGATATAATAATCCAGAAAACAGGCGATGCAGGTCTCCAGCGCGTCATCGGGCCGTTCCTCAATACCGGCCTTGAGATCTTCTATAAACCCGCAGGCATCGGTATAGGCGATTTCGGCATACAGCTCTTCCTGGGACCTGAAATAGGTATAAATAGAAGATTTGGCAATACCTGCAGTTTTTGCAATTTCCGCCATACTGACCGTGTCATAGGTTTTCCTGCCGAACACCTCCCTGGCGGCATCTATGATGATCCGGCGGCGCAGCTTGCGTTCTTCCGCCTTGAGGCGGCTGAGTGTATCTTTTTTCTCCATGTTTTTCCGTCCGGTTATATCCTTGCACTCCTTATTGGTACCATATTTTATGGAAATCGACAAGCACCGGTTGACAAGCCGACCGCTGTTCGATATAGAAACCGATAGACAGAAACCCATCTTCCGTTTGACGACAATTTTAGGAGGCCGTGAATGATCCCCCAACTGCGCCCCTTTTACGAGGCTGCCAGCACCCCGGCAAGGGCAGCCGGAGCAGCCAAATCGAAAAACAGGGCGGTAATTGGCTACCTTTGCTCCTATGCACCCGAGGAATTGATTTATGCGGCCGGCTGCCATCCCATGCGGCTTTTTTCCTCAAAGACCGGAGTCAGCCTTGCCGACAATCATCTACAGGCCTATTGCTGCTCCCTTGTCCGGGGAATCCTGGAGGACGGTCTTGCCGGCCGCCTGGATTACCTGGACGGCATTGTTTTCCCCCATACCTGCGATTCCATCCAGCGGCTATCCGACATCTGGCGGATAAACATGGACCAGGCATTTTTTGCAGATGTCACCATGCCCGTCAAACTCACAACCGATTCGGCCAGAACCTATATGAAAGATGTCCTTATGAAATTCAAGGCCGATCTTGAAGCGTATACGGACAGGGAGATCACCGGTAGAGACCTTGAAAACGCCATCGCGCTGTTCAACCGGATAAGGTCCGGCCTGGGACAGATCTATGCCGCCAAGTCAAGCCGCCCGGACATGATTTCAGGAAAAGATCTTTTCACCATCGTCAAAGCCGCCATGGTCATGGACCGGGAGCTTCTGGCCGGGGCACTGGACGACCTGACAAAGGCCCTGGCTTCGGAACAGGACGGCCCCATCTCAGATAAAAAATCAGTGCGGCTCATCCTCTCAGGCTCGGTATGCGACATGCCGGACCTGTATACACTGATTGAAGGGGCGGGCGCCACCCTGGCCGGTGATGACCTGTGCACAGGAGAACGATGGTTTGATGGCGGCATCCCCGAGGACCTCCCTCCCATGGACGGCCTCACCGCACGGTACACGGACCGCATTGTCTGCCCGGCCAAGCACAGCGGCACAACTGCCCGGGGAAAGGCCCTGGTGAACCTGGTCCGGGAGAGACAGGCCGACGGGGTTGTCTTCGTTCACCTTAAATTCTGCGACCCCCATGCCTTTGACTACCCCTATCTCAAAGACTTCCTGGACCGTGAAAACATCCCCTCCCTCCGCCTGGAGATGGACGACCAGCAGATCAACGCGGGACAGGCGGCCACCCGGCTGGAAACCTTTATTCAAATGATTTAACCAGGACTGCGCCATGACCGAAAAACCATCCGACAAGACCTCTAATCTAAATGATAAGAAAAACCGGAAGATAAAATGCGCCCGGAAGATGCGGGATATCATGACCACTTATTATATGGATGCCCTCACGGCCCGGGACAACAAAGAAACCGTGGCCTGGATCACATCGGGCGGTCCGGTGGAACCCCTCATTGCCATGGATATCATCCCGGTCTACCCGGAAAACCACGGGGCCATGATCGGTGCCTCAAAGATGGGGGAAGACCTGTGTACCAAGGCCGAGGAAATGGGCTACAGCCCCGACCTCTGCTCCTATGCCCGGTCGGACATCGCCTGTGCCGTTGCCGGGGGCGGCCCCCTGGGCGGCCTGCCCAGACCGGACATGCTGATCTGCTGCAACAATATCTGCGGCACCGTGCTCAAATGGTATGAAATCCAGGCCCGCCGCTTTAATGTCCCCCTATTCATCCTGGACACCCCCATCTGCCATACCGGATACACCCGGGAAATCGCCGACTATGTAAAAGCGCAGATCCAGGAGTATATCCTTTTTTTAGAGAAGGCCACCGGCCGGGCCTTTGACCGCGACAAAATGAAAGAAGTGGGCAAACTCTCTTTGGAAGGACAGCTGCTCTGGCAGAAGGTGCTCAACACAACCGCTGCCAAGCCGGCCCCCATGAGCGCATTCGACGCATTTTTCTTCCTGGCCCTCATCGTTACCCTAAGGGGCACCCAGACCGCCGTGGACTTTTATAAAGAACTGGCCGCAGAGATGGAAGACCGGGTCAACCGGGGGATTGGCATTGTCCCGGGAGAGAAATACCGGCTGCTCTGGGACAATCTCCCGGTCTGGTACAGCCTCAAATGGCTTTCCGATACATTTGCCGGCCACCAGGCCTGTCTGGTGGCGGACACCTATACCTCGGCCTGGTGTTCATCCACCCGGTACGTTGACCCGGATCATTTCCTGGATTCCATGGCCGAAGCCTACACCCGGATATACCTGAACATCGGTGTGGACCAGATGGCCGCCCAGGTACTGGAAATGATAGAATTCTACGGTGCCCACGGATTTGTCATGCATTCTAACCGCTCCTGCAAGCCATATTCCTTCGGCCAGCTGGATATTATGAATATTGTCCGGAAAAAGGCCGGTATTCCGGTATTGCTGCTGGAAGCGGACATGGTGGATCCCAGAAATTTCTCAACTTCCCAGGCAGAAACCCGGATCGATGCCTTCATGGAGATCGTAAAACAATAATTCTCCTTTTTCAAAAATTGACAAAAGCCCATTCTTATGTATTCAATAGGAATTTGAACCAGGACGCAATTAAAGAATGGGACAATAAAAGATGACAGACAGGCTGAATCTACCGTCCGAATCAGATATAAAAAATATTCTGAAGTTAGATCGTAAAAATCTGCCCTCCTTCCCCCAGGTGGCGGCAAAACTCATAGAGGCGTCCAGGGACGAAAGCATCGCCCTGGAAGACGTATCGAAAATCATTGAAACCGATCCCGGCATTTCCGCAAGGATTCTGGAGATCGTCAACTCAGCCTATTACGGTCTGTCCAGGAAAATAACCACCCTTTCTGAGGCCGTGGTCATACTGGGCCTGGATGAAATAAAAAAAGTGGCCCTGGGCATGACCATCTTTGAAAACATGTTCAAAAAGGGAAAGTCCGACGAATTCAACCGGCTGCTCTTCTGGCGCCACAGCCTGGCCGTGGCTGTTTTGAGCATGGAACTGGCAAAAGCCACCAAGAATGCGGACCCAGAGGAAGCCTATATCGCAGGTCTGCTCCACGATGTGGGCAAAATATTTCTGGACCTCCAGGGCAGGACCGACTATGGCAATTTTATACAACAATTGTCCGCCTCCACGGATCTGGTTATTGAAAAGGAACGCAGCGTCATCGGCCTGGGACACGACGATATCGGCGCCTATTTCTGCGCCCAGTGGCAGTTGCCGGAAAAGCTGGTGCTGGCCGTGAAATACCACCACCAGCCCTTTGAGCACCAGAAACTTTCAGATGATGAAAAACACCTCATCGCCATTGTTTCCATGGCCGACTTCCTCTGCTGGACCCAGGGCATTGGCTCCTTTGATTTCATCCGTCCCCCCATCCTGGCCCCGGAGGTCGAAGTGGCCGTGGATCCCGAAAAAGTGGATGTGATCCAGTGCATCCTGGCCATGAATAAAGAGGTGGAGAATATTTCCGAATTCTACAAATTTGTATTTCCTTCGGTGAACGAACTCAAGGAAAACCTGCTCTGGGCCAACATCAAGCTCTCCAAGGCCAACACCAAATACTATTTCCAGGCCGATCCCCAGTCATCCCTTCAGTCCCTCCCCCAGGAAAACCACCCCGGCTCCGCCGAATCCATGGTCCAGGATCTGGGACTTGAAATGGGAAAGGCCCTGGCCAGGGCCAAAAACATAAAAGAAGTCCTGGATATCGTTATGTTCCAGGTGGGATGTATTTTCCAGCCCTGCCACTGGTCCATACTGCTCAAGGATTCCAAAAGCGATGACCTTGTCTTTTCAGTGGTGGTGGGGGCGAACAAGGATAAGCTCCAGGGGGTGAAACTCAACAGGGGCGAAGGCATCGCAGGGCACATCATGGAAACCGGGGAAGCCCTGATCATAGAAGATGTGTCAAGGGACAGCCGGTTCAGCGACCGGGTGGACAAACACACGCGGTTCAAGACCCAGTCCATCATCGGCACCCCCCTGAAAACCGAGGGAAAAATTTTCGGTGTCATCGAACTTATCAACCGTATTGACAACAATAATTTTTCAGACCAGGATCTCAGGCTCCTCTCTGATATTGCAGAATACGCGGCCATTGCCATTGAGCGCTCATACTATACCCAGGCCCTGACCAACCTGGCCACCAAGGATGCAGTCACCGGCCTGAAAAACCGCTGGAGCTTTGAACGCGCCGTTTCCGGCAAACGGGATTTCAAGGCCAAATTCGGCAATGTTTTTTCCATGCTGATCATCGTCATCAACGGCCTGGACCGGATCAAAGCCGAACAGGGGGAGGAGACCTGCGAAAAAGGCATCATGCTCCTGGCCGGTATTCTTAAGCAGACAAAGCGGCGGGACGACACCCTCTACCGATACGGGGACGACAGTTTCATCGCCATGCTGCCCATGACATACTCCGACGGTGCGGAACATGCCAAACAGCGGATTGAAAAGGCCCTGAACCTTGGGTTTGCGGAAGAAAAACTCCACCCCCTGCCCATGATCATCCAGCCCCATACCCTGGACAGCGAGGATGCAGTCAATCTCAAGGCCCTGGTGGCCGAAGCCCTTGCAAAATCCAAGTCAACCCCCGGCCAGGCCGAAGAGATCATGGACCTCCAGGAAAACCTCCAGCCCCTGTTGGAAGAGGAACAGACCAAGGCCAAAGAGGAGGAAGACCGGATGAAAAGCCAGACCCCGGGCAGTACCGGGAACTTCGGCAAGATGGTCTCTTTGGGCGGCAGCTTCAAGCGGCTGAAAACAGGGGAGTTCGGCCGGATCCGTGTGGAACAGGTATCTTTGTCCGCCATCGGCTTCAGGATTTCAAAATCCCACCGTATACGGGTCAATGATTTTCTGGATATCCAGTTCAACCTGGACGACATCAAACGCTCCCTGATCAAACGGCGCATCGTGGTCAGGGAAATAAAAGGCAACTATATTTACGCGGATTTTTACAATCCGCCCCCCTATGCCAAAAACCTGGGATTCTACATTTTCAGCTGAAAGGAGGCCCGATGGCCGCGGAAAACGGATATTTCAAAGGCCCGGAAGGCATTGATTATTTCTACCAGTGCTGGCTGCCGGAATCATCGCCCCGGGCAGCACTTATCGTGGTCCACGGCCTGGCCGAACACGGCGGAAGGTATATGAACCTGGTAAACAGCATGGTGCCCAGGGGCTTTGCCGTCTATGCCCCGGACCACTACGGCCACGGCAAGTCAGGGGGCAGACGGCTTTTTGTTCCGGATTTCAATGTATTCACCCAGGCGCTTGATCTGTTTGTGGACAAGGTAAAGGACTGGGAACCAGGCAGGCCGGTCTTTCTGGTGGGCCATTCCATGGGCGGGCTGATCGTTGCGGCCTATCTCCAGGCCCGCCAGCACAAGGTGGACGGGGCATTACTCTCAGGCCCGGCTGTCAAAGTCCCCGGCCATGTCACCCCCCTTACCCGGACAGCCGCCGGTCTATTCTCACGGGTGGCGCCAACCCTGGGAATCCGACGCCTGGACGCCACCGATATCAGCCGGGATCCCGAGGTGGTCGCGGCCTATATCAACGACCCCCTGGTATCCACGGGCAAAATCACGGCCCGCCTGGCCTCCCAGATGCTTGACGCATGTGACCGGGCAATGGAGGGTGCCGGCGGCATTTCCCTGCCCCTGCTGGTACTCCAGGGGGGAGGAGATGCATTGGTTGACCCCGACGGCACGGCAGAATTCCACGAAGCCGCAGGGTCTACAGATAAAAAATTCATCCTCTATCCGGATAGATTCCACGAAATTTTCAATGATCCGGACCATGAAACCGTCTTTAAGGATATGGCGGACTGGCTGGAAAAAAGACTTGAGGGATAAACGGCCGCAGCCTTTCAGCCCATGGCCCTTGGGGAATATTGATCCAGTTCTGCCCTGCAGTTCTTCCAACCAGGAAGGAATTGGTCCATAATCCCATAGAACCTCCGGTTGTGGGAGGGTTCCAGCAGGTGGGACAATTCGTGGACCAGCACATATTCCAGCAGCCAGGGAGCCAGGCGGATCAGGGCGAAATTGATCCAGATGCGGCCCACCCGGGTATTGCAGCTGCCCCACCGGGTTTTCATCTTCTTCACCCCGAAATCGGAGGCCCTCACCCCCATTACCGGTTCCCACTTATCCAGCAGTTCCCTGATATCCCCCTTGAGGCATTGCCGCAGCCAGCCCTCCAGCACCGCCGCCTTTTTATCCCGGGCTGCGCCGGGGCGGGTCTGCACCACAACGCCCTTGTCCGGATCAAACCCCACCCGGGGCGGTTGGCCGTCAATAAAATTAAGGGGATACTGCCGCCCCCGGAAACGAAGTTTTCCATGGTCCGGCAATAATGCGCCAGGCCGGGGGGCCGGCCGGGATTTCTTGATCTGTTTCAGCATCCAGGGAGACCGATCCCGGATGGCGGTATCCAGATCATCACGGCTGACCCTGCGCGGCGCACTGATCTTTACCAGCTTCTGTTCCGGATAAACCCTGAAATAGATATGGCGGACAGCTTTGCGGACAATCTCCAGGCGCCAGTCCCGGGGCGCCCCGGCAACCACGGATTTCAGCTCTGCCATCACTTGGCTTTGCGTTCCAGATCCCGGACCAGGTCGGCGACCATCCTGCCGCCCGGGGCCTGGGCCAGGGGATTAATCTTTACCAGTTCTTTCCAGGCCTGGGTTGCACCGGGCAGGTCGTTGAGATCGTGCATGAGCACAATCCCCTTGTTGAACCGGGCCGTTTCGAAATCCGGCCGGGCGGCAATGGCCCTGTCAAATGCCCCGACGGCCTTTTCCGGCAATTTATTCCGACGATACATCACCCCCAGGTCCGTCAGCACGTTGGGATCCCCCGGGGCAATGGTCAGGGATTTCTCATAGGCATCAATGGCATCGCCGAACCGGTTGGTGTCGAAAAACAGGTTGCCCAGCCGGACCCAGGCCCCGGCATTTTCCGGATTTTCCTTTAAAAAGGTCTCCAGCTTCAAAATCTCAGCCCCGACGCTGGCTTCGGCTCTGGCCTGGGCATCCGCCTGGCTGCCGGCATGGGGATCTTTCACTGCGGCCTGACCCCGGCCGCCCGCCCCTGCCAGTTTAAAGGATGTATATGACGCACCGGCCAAAAACCCCAATGTAACGGCCACCAGCACAGCGATATACAATGTCTGTTTCTGAACCACATGGGTGACCTCTTTTTCTTTTGCCATTTTACCCGCCTTTTATTTTCATTATTCAAGTCCAGCCAATATAATCACCCTCCGGGGCGGATCAATGGCATGCCAATGGACACCATTTCCCACGGGCAGTTTATTTTCCCGGGGGCGGCGTCATGCCGTCTGTGCCGGCACCAGCCAGCTTAAAATCATTTGCCGGTTCACTGAAATCCACCAGGACCATCCCGCTGAACTTATCCCCTTTGTAGACCTCGATTCTGTAGATATCCCCTTCCCGGTCAATGGAAAACTTCCGGACAAAACTCTGTTTACGAATTTCAATTCCGGATTCACTGTGACGGTCAGGGGAGGAAAACCCGATGACATTAACCCGGTGGCCGGGAATATCCTGGACCAGAAACCGTCCCTTTACCCGGACCAGGGAGCCAAAAGGAGCAAACCGCTGCACCCCGTCCACCAGCATCCCGATCCTGTCTAGCCCGTAATCATATTCAAAATACTGGGGAGAAAGGCGGGCCAGTCTGCGGTTGCCATGGAACAGGCTGTAGACATCACCCGAGGGCACAAGGGCCAGCAAAGGATGGTTGGCGTTAAAATCAATTCCTTTATCCTTTTCCATGGGAAGATAATTGATTCTGTTCCGGATATTTTCCGCATAAAGCAAAATCCGGCGGCGGCCCAGGCTAAAGGCGATATCCTTTTTAATGGCGGCCGCAATACCAGCCCGGTCCATTAAAAAGCCCCGCTTAAAGCGGATGCCGGCCCGGTCCAAAAAGGCCTCAATGGCCAGCAGGTGGTAATAAACCCGTGCCGGGGTTAAAAAGGCTTTGCTGGCCTCTATGCCGAAGGCGGGTTTATGGTGTTTCAGGGCAAAATAGGTCAGGGTTTTTGCCATCTCCCGGTTGCCCTCTGCCGTACGGGTATTTTTCACATGCATGGCATGACCGGGATCCAGCAGCCGGGTATTGACGGTTCCGACGCATTGGGCCGCGGTCCCGGCAAGGTCGTTAAAAACCGGGAAGTCACCGCCGCCGGCGGGCATCCTGGCCTGATCCACGATAATGCTCTGGCCCCACCGTTGCGGCCGGCGCTGGGCGTCCACCCGGGCAGGGGAATAAAACCCGCTGCCGTCATGGAGGTTCAAAATAAAATCCACCTGGGGGTCCAGGATCAGTTTCTTTATCCGGTCGACGGCCTGCCGCTCCGGGTCACCGGCGCTCAGGCGGTCGAACTTCCTGTTCATGTCCCCGTGAATTCCCCTGGACCGTCTGACAATGCTGGAAAAATTGAGGTTGGGCACCACAATCACCCGGCCGGATAAAATTGTATAATCCGTGACAATGAGGGCCGCGGCATTGAAGCCGCCGGGCTCGTCCCCCTGGATGCCGCCGACCACCAATGCGGTGGGGCCGGACGCGTTTGAAGACAGCGTATGTACGGAAAAATCAAGCCGGGGGTCCGGTGCGGCCGCCCGGACAGACGGAATCCCCCCCATTCCCGCCAGGAAGATACAAAAGGCAGCCACCAAGTTTCCCAGGCGGGCGCCCCGCCCGCCCCTGTCACACCACTTCAACATGCCAGGGCTCAAATCGTACACCAAGTTCATTTTTCCGGTCATATCTGAATTTTATGTATCCCAGGTCCGACAGCCGGCTATAGATCCGGGTCCGGGTAAATTTTTCTGTAAAATTATCCACGCCGAACCCCCTTTTGCCCACATCGAAATCCCCGACGCCGTGGAATGAATATCCGGGGGGAGCCAGGGACCTGGAGGCCATAGAGAGGTTGCCGCCGCTGGCAGCGGTTTTATTGAGGAACAGCACAAATTGTTTCATCACCCCGCGTACCCCGGATGTCAGCACCACATCCTTCCCGACCTGTTTGCGGATGTCGCTGTACATCTTTTCCGGCTTACCCTTGAACAGGTAATTGCCGGTCCTGGGAATCTTGCGCACTTTTTTGCGGTTGATGACGGCGGTGAGGGCTGTTATGGGTTTTTCTCCCATGAAACCGTAACAGGCGGCAGAACTGTGGAATATCTTTTCCAGGAATTGCAGTTCCTCCCTGGTAAACCTTCCCACACGGGCATAGGATTTGCCGCAGGCCATGGCCTCGTCAAACCCCAGCAGGCAGAAGTTGCCATAGCCCACCAGTCTCTGGATCCGGTTCAGCCGTCCCAGGCTGGATTTGAACACCGGCAGTTCAGCTGGCGCCAGCAAAATATCGTCCTTGAAATGCCGGTCATAGAGCCGGCTTTTCATGAGCCGGTCCTTAATGGCCGGGTCCGGTATTTTATGCCGGCGGATGTCCGGATGGTCCTCCAGGGCATGGGCCGTACCTGCCGGAAAGGCCAGCATTCTGGCCGCCAGTCCAAATGCGGCTGCACTGCCCGCCGATTTAAGGAATTCCCGTCGATTCATCATTTCTTTTTGCACAGTTCAACTAAAGATCCGGCATTGTAACCCGATCACAGGACCGATGAAAAGTGTTTTTTCCACCGGCGCCACGATAGTCGCAGTATTGAAACTAAAAACCGGGCCAAAGTAGCATATTTGCAACCGCCTGTTAATCTTCCGTAAAATCGGCCGCCGGGATAATCTACTGAATTAAAAGTTGTTTTTTAAACAAACCATTGAAACGCCTAACTCTGGCATGCATTATGCTGCATTATCACAGGGTGAGCTTATACCCGCGTATAATAAGGGGAACAGGCCCTTTTAGATAGGACCTTTAGGATTTTAAGGAGAGCACCATGGAAAAAGTTGCAATTGTAGGTTGCGGCGCATACATCGACCAGGGATACGGCTGTCCCGGGGAATGGCGTTGCCTTAAAGCTGCTGCCACCGGGGAAGGAAAATTCGAATCCCCCTCCGCAGTAGTCTCTTTTGTCAAATGCCAGTGTCCGGGCAGAACGGTTGTACCCAGCATTGGCATGGCGGCCAAATTATCCGAAATCAAACCGGATAAAATTTATCTGAGTTCCTGCCTGGCCAATGCAGTTCCCAAATGTCCCTATACCAGCCCCGAAGATCTGGCCGGCATTATCAAGGAAAAAACGGGGATCGAAGTCGTAATGGGAACCCACGATTACCACTAAACGACCCGAGCTTTTTAATACCAGGACCTTTAATATCAGGAAAGGAATCAACATGGCAGAAGCTGTCATCAAACTGGGCCGCAAGAAAAAGGCCTCAACATTTTTAGACAAGGTAAAAGAAATCCTGCCCGAGGGCGGAAATCTGAATGCCTGCCTCACCTGTGGCGCCTGTTCATCCGGGTGTCCGGCAACAGGCCTGGCAGATATGGACCCCAGAAAATTCCTCCGCATGGCTGCCCTGGGCATGGATGAAGAAATTGCTGCTTCAGACTGGCCCTGGATGTGCACCATGTGCATGCGCTGCATCTATGTCTGCCCCATGAAAATAGATATTCCCCAGCTCGTATTCAACGCCCGGACTCTACGGCCCAGAGAAGAGCGGCCCAGGGGTATTCTGGGCTCCTGTGACGCAGCCCTGAAACACGATACCGGATCAGCCATGGCGGCCTCCGAAGAAGACTTTGAATTTGTTGTTGAAGACGTCCTGGAAGAGTATCAGGAATCCCAGCCGGAATTTGCCGAAATGGAAGCACCCATTGATAAGGAAGGGGCGGAATTCTTCCTCAACCAGAACTCCAGGGAACCGGTTACAGAACCTGATGAAATGGTCCCCCTGTGGAAAATTCTCCACACGGCCGGAATCAACTGGACATACGGATCCAAGGGATGGGGCGGAGAAAACTATTGCATGTTCCTGGCGGACGACAAGTCCTGGGAACATCTGGCATCCACCACCATCGGCCAGGCCAGGAAACTGGGGTGTAAAACCTACCTCAACACCGAGTGAGGGCACGTCACTTTCTCGGTCCGGGCCGGAGCGAAAAAATTTGGTATCGACACTGAAAACTTGGAAATCAAAAACATTTACGAATATTATGCAAAATGGATCCGTGAAGGGCGGCTCAAGGTCAATTCCGACTGGAATAAGGACCTGGGCATCAAATTCACCGTACAGGATCCCTGCCAGATCGTCAGAAAAAGCTATGGGGACCCCATTGCCGACGATCTGAGGTTTGTTGTCAAGTCCATCGTCGGCGAAGAGAACTTCATCGACATGCAGCCCAACAAATCCAACAACTACTGCTGCGGCGGCGGCGGTGGTTTCCTGCAGTCAGGCTTCAAGGAGGAACGGCTGCAGTACGGCAAGATCAAGGACCAGCAGGTCCAGGCCACAGGCGCAGATTACTGCATCGCCGCCTGTCATAACTGCCACGCCCAGATCCATGAACTTTCCGAGCACTACGGCGGGGAGTACGGGGTGGTCCACCTGTGGACCCTGATCTGCCTCTCTCTGGGTATCCTCGGTCCCAATGAACGGGAGTACCTGGGCGACGACCTCAAAGAGGTCAATGTTTTCCATCCGGAGACAGCTCTCTAAGTAAATTAAATCAGCTATTTTTACTTAGTGCCATAAAAGCAGCCGGGAGATGCTCAAAGCATCTCCCGGCTGTTTTTCTATTCTTATCTAAATCCTATTTATCCACATCCTATTTATCCACGGTTCGCTTTCCCAGGGGGGCAAAACATACAGATGCCAGCCTGAAATGGGCAAACCCGAAGGGGATGCCGATGATGGTCACACAAAGGCTGACCCCGGCCAGCACATGGGAAATGGCCAGCCAGATGCCGGCCAGGACAATCCAGAGAATATTGGCCAGCCCTGTTCCCGCCAGCCGCTCCTCGCCCAGCTCCCTTGCATCCACCAGCTCCTTGCCAAAGGGAAAGGCCGCAAAACCGGCAATCCTGAATGCCGCCCATCCAAAGGGAATCCCCACCACAGTAATCATAAGAAGGCAACCGGTCAGAAGCCACAACAGCCCGGCAGCCCATCCGCCGCCCAGAACGAACCAGAGAATGTTCAACAAAAACGCCATAGCGTCCTCCATTTCAAGTTTAAATAAAGCAATCTGAACTCTAATACCATCATCTAGCTTGATTTTTAAATTCTTTTCTTTAATATTTAAGAGTCGTCTATAATCAATCTAATCGTATTAAAATTAAATCCAACGAATTGTCCGGTCTGAAAACGGGCAAAAACATGATTTAGAGAATTCACATTATTATGGCCAAGCTTCTATCATGGAAAGGATATGCCCGGGCAATCATCTTATGGGGAATGCTCCTTCTTGCGGCCTCCTCTTTTGCAGGCGAACAGAAAAAAGTATTGTATATCAGTTCCTACCATCCGGGTTTCCCGACATTTTTCCAGCAAATCAATGGTATCAATTCCGTTTTTAAAAGGGAAAAAATACGGCTTGATATAGAGTATATGGATACCAAAAGATTTCCCGGAAAGGCGCAGTGGACCCGGTTTGAGAACGATTTAAGCTATAAATTGGGCAGATTGGCCCCATATGATGCAATCATTGTTGCCGATGACAATGCCCTCAGCTTTGCCATTGAACAGCAGAACCGGTTATTTAAACATATACCCCTTATTTTCATGGGGGTTAACAATATTGAAAAAGCCCTTGCCCAGAATGACACCCCACAGATCACGGGGGTCGTTGAAGCCGTTTCCATGGCAGAAACCATTGAATTGATGATTAAACTCCGCCCAAAGTCAAAACGGATTGTTGCCATTGTCGATAACACCAAATCCGGGCAGGCCGATTTAAAAAAATTTTATGGGATGGCCGACCGGTTTACCTCCCATCGCTTTGAAGAGATTTCTCTTGCCCAAATGGATTGGCCGCACTTTTTGTCCGCTCTGGGGACAATTGAACCAGAGGATGCCGTGCTGCTTCTTTCTGCCTATAATGACAAAAACAATAAAGCCTATCTGTTTGAAGAAAGCTTAAGAAAAATAAAAACCGTATTACAACTGCCGATTTTCCATTTGTGGTACCATGGTATCGGTGAGGGGCTTTTCGGTGGAAAGGTGATCAGCCACTTTGAACAGGGGAAAACCGCAGCCGGTATCACCCTGGAGATCCTATCGGGCACCCCTGTTTCTAAAATAGCCGTTAAACATATCAGCCCCAATAAATACGTCTTTGATTATGCCGAATTAAAAAGAAACAAGATTGATTTTTCACGACTCCCCAAAGAGCGCATCATTGTCAATGAACCGGATTCCTTTTATAAAAAGAATAAAAAAATAATCTGGGCCATTGCGACCACCATCGCGGTTCTATCCCTGGCCTTTCTCATATCCATTGCCAGTATTCTGAATCGGTTAAAAATCCAAAAAGAGCTCAACAAGGCCGCTTTCATTATCGATTCCACCTCAGATGCAGTGATTACCACCGATGTAAACGGCACCATTCTGTTCTGGAACAAAGGGGCCCAGAGGATATACGGGTACAATAGAAAGGAGGTGCTTGGCAGATCCATCACCCTTTTATACAAAGAAGAAGACCTCCATGTTCTGAACGGTATGATCAGCGAACTGCTCAACGGAAATGATATCCCCAACATTGAAGTGGTTTGCGTTAATAAAGACGGCAGAGATGTTTACATTCTCCTCTCCCTGATGACCATCAAGAACGCCGGCGGAAAAATCGTCGAGCTTGTCGGCATAACCAAGGACATCTCAGAAAGCAAAGCGGCGGAACAGGCAGTGGCAAGAAGCGAAGAACGCCTGAAACTCGCACTGGACTCAGTATCCGATGCCGTATGGGACTGGCGGATAGACAAAGACCAGGTCTATTTCAGCACCAAATGGTATAGCATGTTGGGTTATCCCCCCTGCGAGCTGCCCCAGACCTTTGAAACATGGAGAAATCTTCTTCATCCCGATGACCTGCCCCTATCGGAAAAAACCGTTTTTAATCACCTTAAATCGGGCCGTGCATTTGAAATTGAATTCCGGATGCGCACCAAGCAGAATCAATGGAAATGGATCCTGGCCAGGGGCAAAACCGTTGAAAAAGACGCAAATGGGAAAGCGCTGCGAATGCTGGGCACCCATATGGATATCACCGAACGGAAGCGGGCAGAAAAAGAAATTATCGAGCAGAAACAAAAGGCGGAACGGTATCTGAACCTGGCAGGGGTGATGTTTATCGGCATCGACCTCAAGGGCAGGGTCAACCTTGCCAACCAGCATGCCTGCAATGTTCTTGAATGTGAAGAAAAAGATCTGGTCCACCGGAACTGGTTCGACAATTTTATTCCGGAAGCCGTCAGGGATGAGGTCCGCCATGTGTTTAACCAATTGGTGAACGGGGTCATTGAACCGGTGGAGTACTATGAAAATAATGTATTGACGAAAACCGGCAGGGAAAAAACCGTGGCCTGGCACAACACCTACCTCACGGATGAAAAAGGAGCCATTGTCAGCGTACTCAGCGCCGGAGAAGACATAACGGAAAAAAGAAAGCTGGAGGCCCAGCTCCATAAAGCCCAGAAAATGGAATCCATCGGTAACCTGGCCGGCGGCATTGCCCATGATTTTAACAATCTGCTCTTCCCCATCATCGGGATGTCTGAACTGATGATGGAGGACCTGCCGGACAATAGCCCGGAACATCAAAACCTCAAGGAAATCCTGAAAGCCGGATTGAGGGGAGCGGACCTGGTGAAGCAGATTCTGGCATTCAGCCGCCAGTCGGAAATAAAAAAAGAACCCCTGCGGATTCAATCGGTATTAAAGGATGCCATCCATCTGAGCCGTTCAGCCATACCAGCGGATATAGAGATCAGCCACGATATCCAGCAAAATTGCGGAATGATTCTGGGGGATGCGACCCAGATCCAACAAATTGCCATGAACCTGATCACCAATGCCTACCATTCCATGGAACAATCCGGCGGAAATATCGGCATTTTTCTTGGAGAAGAGACTGTCTCCCAAAAAGACATTGACGGTCACCCCATCCGCCCCGGCAAATATGCCCTGCTGGAAATTTCCGATACCGGCTGCGGCATTGATCCTGCCATCAAGGAGAAAATATTTGAACCCTATTTTACAACCAAGGAAAAGGGAAAGGGAACCGGCCTCGGCCTTGCCGTGGTCTACGGGATCGTTAAGGAACACGGCGGTGAGATCATCCTGGACACCACTGCGGGCCGGGGCACAACCTTCCGGATATATTTCCCTCTGATCCACCAGATTTCCGGCAGCACCACAAGTGCCGATCATGGTATTCTGCCCAAAGGGGATGAAAGGCTTTTGTTAATTGATGACGAAAAGGCCATTGTAAAACTTGAAACCCTCATGCTTGAACGGGCGGGATATGCCGTTACCGCCTTCACCGGGAGCATGACGGCCCTTGACACATTCCGCAAAGATCCCGACGCCTTTGATCTTGTGATAACGGACATGACCATGCCGGAGATGACAGGAGACCAGCTCGCCCAAAAAATCATATCCATCAGGCCGGATATGCCGGTGATTACCTGCACCGGGTTCAGTGAACGGATAAACGAAGACCAGGCAAGGGAAATGGGGATAAAAGGCTTTTTAATGAAACCCGTTGTAATATCGGATATGATGAAAATGGTCAGAAAAATTCTGGATGAGGCTGCGGCTCACACGGGCACCAGGGCCCGTCCGGACATGGCCAGCTCATGATCGGCGATGCGCTTTACCTGGTCGGCGTAATGGGAGACCAGGATGATACTGCGGTCCTGTTTCAGGGAAACCAGCAGTTCTTCAATCACCGCCACCGAAGCCGGATCCAAAGATGAGGTGGGCTCGTCCAGAAGCAGGACCTGGGGGGCCAGGACCAGGGCCCGGGCAATACAGAGCCGCTGCTGCTGACCGCCGGACAGCAGCCGGGCATCCTCATTGAGCCGATCTTTCACCTCATCCCATAAAAAGGCCTGCCGGAGTGCGGTTTCCACCTTCCGGGCGATGCGTTCCCTGTCCTTTTCCCGGACCAGTTTCAAGGGGAAGGCCATATTATTATAGATACTCATGGGAAGCGGGTTGGGGGTCTGGAAGACCATGCCCACCCGGCGGCGCAGCAGGGAAAGGGGATAGTCCGGCCGGTTGATCTCTTCAAAGCCCTGTCCGAAATCGATGCAGACCGACCCTTTCGCACGGGCCCCCTCAATCTCCTGCCAGAGCCGGTTAAGGCAGATGAGAAAGGTGGACTTGCCCTGCCCCGATGGTCCGGTGACAGAGGTGACGGCCCGGTCGGGAATATCCAGGCTGATATCTTCCAGCACCGGCATCTTCCGGTAGTGGAACTCCAAACTTCTGATTTGAATTTTTATTCTGTCGGTCATAATTAATACCGGTATTTCATCTTTTGTTCGATATGGTAACGGATCCAGTGGGCCAGCACGAATAATCCCGTACATAGAATCAGCAGTATTAAAGCAGCCCCGTATCCGGTCCCAAGTTCCGAAGGATCCGTATATTCCGATGCGATATAGTAGATGTAAAAGGGCAGGGCCTCAAAACCTGAAAACAGGGATTTGGGGACACCGGCCGTGGCCACCACCCCCGTGAGCATAATCACCGCCGTATCTTCGGCACACCGCCCCAGGGCCAGGACAATTCCGGATACGATATCGGAAAGGGCGGCGGGCAGCAGCACATAAAACAGATTTTCCAGGCGGGAGGCCCCTAGTCCCGGTGCCGTGAGGCGGACCTGGAGCGGCAGTCCCTCAAGGGCGGCCTGGGTGGTTTTCACAATATAGGGCAGCACCAGGAACCCCAGGGCAAGCCCGGAGATCATCAGGCAGGGAAAAATCCGGGCATTGAAAAAATGGTGGAGGGATATGGTAATGGAAAACCCGAACAGCCCGACTACAATGGAGGGGATGCCGGCCAATATGTCCACCATGAGGCTGAATATCAGCTTTACAGTTCCCCGGGCATACTCGGCCAGGTAAATCCCCGTGGCAAGCCCCAGGGGCAGCGCCACTGCCATGGCCAGGCAGACCAGCATCAGGGTGCCGGCCATGGCCGGAAAAAGCCCGTCAAATACCTGCCGCCTGAGCAAAAGGGCATCAACCACCGGGGTGGAGCCGAAGACCAGTTCCCCGTTCAGCCGCCCGCCCCCCTTGACCACCAGAAACCCGATAATCAGGGTCAGGGCCGTCACCAGTACGGCGGCGCAGGCCCAGGAAAAGGCCGTCAGAAACCTGTCCCCCCATCCCTGCCCGTTCACGGCTGCCGCCTTTCCCATACCCGCGCCGCCAGCACTGCCGTGCCCGTGGCCAGATAGAGCAGGCTGCCGCAGACAAAAATGGTTCTGAACTCCAAACTGTCAAAATCAGCCGCCAGGATTAAAGCGATATGGGCCGTCAGGCTCCTGCCCGGGTCCAGGGGCATTGCAGGCACCATCACCGAATTCCCGCTGAGCATCAGGGCGATGAGGGTGTCCCCCATGGCCCGGCCGAAGGCCAGGATGATCCCGGTGAGCATTCCGGGCCAGGCACCGGGCAGGATCACATAGATCAGTTTCTGGAAAGGGGTGGCCCCCAGCGCCTCTGCCCCGAGGACATCGGCCTTGGGCACCCTGGCAAAACTCTGGGAAAAAAAGAGGATCATGGTGGGGGCGATGAGGAGGGCCAGCATGAGGGCCGCCGTAAGGATAGTCATTCCGGATCCCCGGCCGGCGATGGCCCGCATCTGGGGCACCAGGAGGAATACCCCCACGAACCCGTAAATCACTGTGGGCACCGCCGTCATGATCCGGACCAGAACGGCCAGAACCTTCCGTGCCCCCTTAGGCTTTACAATGTCAGTGAAAAAGGCGCACCCCAAACTTAAGGGAATGCTGAAGATGAGGCTGAGTCCGGCGATATATACCGTCCCCACGATCATGGCTGTAATGCCGAACTGGCCGCTGCCGGGGGCCCAGGGCCCCGAAAGAATGGACCAAAGCTGGCCGGACCGGATCACAGGCAGGCTGAGCGACAGCATGAATCCCATGACGGCCAGGGTTACCCCGGCACTGAGAACAGCGGCCCCGGCAAAGACGGCCGGGGCCGGTTTAATCCGTCCCGCCATCAATTAACGGGAATGAATCCCTTATCTGCTGCGATTTTCTGGCCTTCAGGCCCCATGATATACTCGATGAATTTTTTGGCCAGCCCCTGGGCCTCGCCCTTGGTATTGGAATAGAGCCCCCGGGCCACTTTGTACGCACCGCTTTTAACGGTTTCAAGGCTGGGCATCACCCCGTCCAGTGCCACCGGTGCCACCCCGTCATCCAGGTATCCCACAGAGATATAGCCGATGCCGTAAGGATCGCCGGCAATGGCAGACTTCATGGCCCCGTTGGAGGAAACGAAATTGGCCTTTCCGGAGATATCCCCCTTGGCCAATGCCTTTTTCCAGAACACGGCCCGGGTGCCCGAGGAGGCATCACGGGTATAAAGGTTGATGTCCCGGTCCGGTCCGCCCAGGGTTTTCCAGTTTTCAATTTTTCCGGCATAGATATCCTTCAGTTGGCCGGCAGTCAGGGCTTTTACTGGGTTACCGGGGCTCACCACGGGGCAGACCCCGTCAATGGCCCATTTATACATGGAGAGATTGTATTTTTCGACCTCCTGGTCACTGGGTTTCCGGCCGGAATTGCCGATATTGACAAGGCCTTCTCCGACCTGTTTGATCCCTGCACCGGAACCGCCTCCGGCAATGGTGATCTGAATGTCAGGATTAAAGGACATGACCTGCTTGGCCGCTGCCTTCATCACCGGAATATGGGCGGTGCCCCCGGCGATCCTGAGCACCCCGCTGTCGCCTTTAAAGGGGGCAAGACCAGAGGCCAATGCCATCCCGGGAAAAACCGCTGCCAGGACAAACAGAACCAGCCATACCTTGATTCTCGATTTCATTTTTTTCTCCTTATTTTTGGGGGATTATTCTACTGGGAGAATTTGTAATCCATAGGGCGCAACCTATCAAATTGATTTTTCCTATTCAACACCAGGATAAAAATAGAAAATATCGATACGAAAAGTTTCCTGAAATGAAAAAAATTCAAATTAAGCAAAACTCTCCAATAACTTAAGAAAATTGGGCATATCTCAAAAACACCCTAAAATACACAGGCCAACAAAACGATATACAAAATCTTATTAAAAACACCCTCAAATCACCGCACCGGTCATGCCCATATTCAAGTTGACAACCAGAAAACTTTCAGGCTAAATCCTCCCAGAATTGTTCTGGTACATCAGTACCTAAATCTATTTTAAGGAGCTGACAATGAAACATATCATCCTCAAAGCCGGCCTGATTCTGGGCATCACCGCATTGATCACCACAGGGGCGGCCCTTCCCGCCTTTGCCGGGAAAGTTAAATTCGGCCATGTGGCCCCGCCCTTCCACGGCCAGGCCAAGGGCGTTGACGCCTTTGCCGCCTATGTAAAGGAAAAGACCAATGGAAAAATCGACATCGCCACCTTTCCCTCCGGCCAGCTGGGCGGGGAACGGTCCATGGCCGAGCAGGTACAGTCCGGCACCCTCCAGATGGCCGCACTGACCACGGCCGTGCTGCAGAACTTTGTGCCCCAGTGCGCCATACTGGACATGCCCTTTATCTTTCCCGACCGGGCCACTGCCTACGCCACCCTGGACGATGCCGGGGTTCAGGAAAAGATCTTCTCCTATTTCCCCAAAAAAGGGTTTATCGCCATCGGATGGACGGAAAATGAAATCCGTGATTTCACCAACAACAAACGGCCCGTCCGCACCCCCGAAGACGTCAAGGGCCTCAAGGTCCGGGTGATGAATTCCCCGGCCTACCTGGACACCTTCAAGCAGCTGGGGGCCTCCCCGGTGGGCATCCCCTTTCCGGAGATCTACAACGCCCTGCAGACCGGGGTGATTGACGCCCAGGAAAACCCCCTCATGACCACGGTGCTCATGAAATTCACCGAGGTGACCAAATATGTGACCCGGACCCAGCACTGCCTCACCGAGTGCATCATCGTGGTGGGGGTGGACTACTGGGAAAGCCTGTCCAAGGCCGAACAGCAGATCTTCCGGGAAGCGGCCAAGCTGGCCATTGAGACCAACCGCACCCAGAATGCAAAGATCCATGAGTCCCTGCCCAAGCTCAATATCTCCATTGCCGACTTTGCCAAACAGAATAATATCGAAATCATAGACCTGACCACCCAGGAACGGGAAGCATTCAGACAGGCCATGGTGCCGGTATGGAATAAATACCGCAAAAAAATCGGTGACGATATTTTCGACTTTATGCTGGACAAAATAAACGCCCACCAGCAATAAAACGACCCTATCCAGGCCCGTCCCCGGCAGCCCGCCGGGGACGGGCATTTTTCTTTCGGAGACCAATCGTGAAGCAGATCATCAACTTCCTGGACCGGGTGGAAAATTTCACCCTGGTCTGGACCATCCTGGGTCTGGCCCTCATCGGCTTTATCCAGGTGATCACCCGGTATGTATTCAACTATTCCTTTACCTGGTTTGAGGAACTGGGCCGCTACCTGGGGGTGTTCATCGCCTTTCTCGGGGCGGCCACCGGAGTGAAAACCGGCAGCCATTTTACCATGGACCTCATGGTGTCAAAGCTTAAAAACCCCTGGCAGGGCCGGGTTAAGGCCTTTACCAACACCCTGTCCGCCCTCTTTTTTTTCACCGTGGCCGTCTATTCATGGAAGATCGTCACCCGGATGTACGGATACGAGACCACCTCCCCCACCATGGAAATTCCCATGTACCTGGTCTACCTGCCCATCCCCTTTTTTTCGGTGATCATCGGCATCCGGTTTATTATCAAGGCGGTGGAATCGGTTAAACAGCCGCTTTCCCAGGGAGGGGCACAATGATTCTCACCATCTGCATCTGCTTTGGAGCCCTCCTGCTGCTGGGGGTGCCCATCGCCGTGATCCTGGGCATCACCACCCTGGTCTGCCTGGTCTTTTTTACGGCCACCCCGTTGCACATCATCACCCAGCAGCTCTTCAACGCCCTGGATAAATTCGTTCTCCTGGCCATCCCCTTTTTTATCCTGGCCGGGGCCATCATGACCCGGGGGGGCATCGCCCGGAAACTGGTGGCCTTTGTCAACGCACTGGTGGGCTGGTTCCCCGGGGGCCTGGCCATGGCAGGGATTCTGGCCTGCATCTTTTTTGCCGCCATCTCGGGATCTTCCCCGGCCACGGTGGTGGCCATCGGCTCCATCATGATCCCGGCCCTGATCAAGGCCGGGTACGGGGAAAAATTCTCCCTGGGCCTGATCACCGTCTCCGGCTCCCTGGGCATCGTCATCCCCCCATCCATCCCCATGATCCTCTATTGTCTGGTGATGAATGTCTCGGTGACAAAAATATTCATGGCAGGCATCCTGCCGGGGCTGCTCATCGGCGCGGCCCTCATGGCCTACACCTTTTTTGTGGCCAAAAAGAACGACTGGCGGGTGGAAACAAAGGCCTCCCTGGCCGAACTGGCCCGGACGGCCAGGGAGGGGATCTGGGCCCTGCTCCTGCCGTTTATCGTGCTGGGGGGCATCTATTCGGGGATGTTTACCCCCACGGAAGCCGCCGCCGTCTCCGTGGTCTACGCCCTGTTCGTGGAAATCTTCATCTACAGGGAATTCAAAATCCGGGAGATCACCTCAATCTGCAAGGAGGCGGCCGTGCTTTCGGCCTGCCTGCTCTTTATCCTGTCCACGGCCATGACCTTTATCTGGCTGCTCACGGCGGAGCAGATCCCCCACCAGCTGGCGGACATCATCATCGAACATATCCACAGCCCATGGATGTTCCTGCTCACGGTGAACCTGCTCTTTCTCATCCTGGGCTGCTTCATGGACGATGTTTCGGCCATGCTCATCCTGGCCCCCATCTTTCTGGAGACCCTGAACCGCTACGGCATCGACCTGGTCCACTTCGGGGTGGTCATGGTGCTGAACATCCAGATGGGCATGCTCACCCCGCCCTTCGGCCTCAACCTTTTCGTGGCCTCGGGGATCACCCGGGCTCCCCTGGTAAAAATCGCCCGGGGCGTATTGCCCTTTTTAGGGATCATGCTCATCTGCCTCATGCTGGTCACCTATATCCCCTGGATATCCCTGGCCCTGCCCAACTGGCTCTTAAATTAAGGTTAACTATGAATCGAATCACCCCGGAAATAAAAGCAAATCTAACAAAAATCCTCGGGCCTGACCGGGTCCTGGACCAGCCCGAGGAACTGGCCGCCCATGCCTATGACGCCTTTCTGGAAGAGGCCCTGCCCGAGCTGGTCCTCTTCCCCAAAACCGCCCAGGAGGTCTCCCATGTAATGGAGATCGCCCATGCCCGCAAAATTCCGGTCACGGCCCGGGGGGCGGGCACCTCGGTCTGCGGGGCCCCCATTCCCCTGCAGGGGGGCATTGTGCTCTGCTTTACCAAGATGGACAAAATCCTGGAAATCAACACCCGGGACCGGTACGCCGTGGTCCAGCCCGGGGTGGTCAACGGGGATCTCCAAAAGGCCCTGGCCCCACATGGCTTTTTCTATCCCCCAGACCCCGGATCCATGGCCACCGCCACCCTGGGGGGCAATATCGCCCAGAATGCCGGCGGCCCCCGCTGCCTTAAATACGGGGTGACCATGGATTATATCCTGGGCATGGAGGCGGTCATGGCCGACGGCCGCATCGTCCGGTTCGGCTCCAAAAACGTGAAGGATGTCACCGGCTATAAGATGGCGGCACTTCTCTGCGGTTCAGAAGGGACTCTTGGCCTGGTCACAGAGGCCATAGTCAAGGTTGTGCCCAAGCCGGAAACCACACGGACCCTGCTGGTCAATTTCTCGGATCTGGACGATTCGGCCAAAGCCGTTTCCGACATCATCGGCTCCGGCATCCTCCCGGCGGCCATGGAACTCATGGACCAGTTCACCCTCAACTGCATCGAGGACAGCGCCCACCTGGGACTGGACCGGGAGGCGGCGGGCTCCCTGCTCATTGAAGTGGACGGGGTGGCCGAAGCCTGCGAGAAGGAGGTTCAAAAGATCATCACCCACCTCAAGGCCAACCATGCCGCCCACATCGAGGAGGCCGCCACCCCCCGGGACCAGGCAAGGCTATGGGCGGCCCGGCGGTCGGCCTACGGGGTATTTGCCAAACTGGCCCCGGATATCCTCTCCGAGGATGTCACCGTGCCCGTCAGCCAGGTCCCGGAGATGACCCGGCGCATTGTGGCCATCGGAAAAAAATACAGGCTCACCACAGGGGTACTGGCCCATGCCGGGGACGGCAACATGCACCCCATGATTCCGGCGGACCGTAACAATAAGGAAGAGTGGGAACGGGTGGTCAAGGCCTTTGACGAAATATTTGAGGCCGCTGCAGACCTGGGGGGCACCCTCTCCGGAGAGCACGGCATCGGCCTGGCCAAGACCAAATACATGCCCCTGGTCATGAACCAGGATTCCATGGAGGTCATGGCCCGGGTCAAACAGGCCCTTGACCCGGCCGGCATCCTCAATCCGGGGAAAATCCTATGAGCGATTCACACCGATTAAACCAAGGCAATAAGGTGTTGGCCAATTGCGGAAAATGCGGGCTCTGCCTCTCGGTCTGCCCGGTGTACCAGACCCTCAAGGAAGAACAGGCCTCGCCCCGGGCACGGCTCCAGCTCATCAAGGCCCACGAGCACAACAGTCTTGAATCCTCCCCCCTGCTCAAGGAGATCATTTCCAAATGCCTGATGTGCGGAGCCTGCGCCGTCACCTGCCCCTCGGGCATCAACCACTATGAACGGTTCATGGCCATGCGCCAGAAAATGGTGGAGGAACTGGGGGAAACCCCGGCCATCCGGGGACTGATCTACCTGCTCTCCAAAGAGTACCGGCTCCGGGCCGGGGCCGGCATGGGACGAATCGGCCAGCGCCTCACTCCGAAATTTCTGGCGGACAAATACAGGCTCGGCAATATCCCGGTATCCCGCTTTCCCAAACTTAACCACCGGCCCTTCAGAGAGTCGGTGCCGGAAAAACTGCCCCCGTCGACGGGACGTGAATCCAGAGGGCGCATCCTTTATTTCACCGGCTGCGCCACCAATTATATGTTTGAAGATACGGGCCAGGCCGTGACCGGCATCCTCACCCGGCTGGGCTATGAGGTGGTTATCCCCAAATCCCAGACATGCTGCGCCATCCCACTGCTCTACCACGGAGCCGCAGACCGGGCCGCAGCCAATATCCGGACCAATATCGAGGCCTTTTCAGACCTGGACTGCCATCATATCATCGTGGACTGCACCACCTGCGGGGCCGCCCTCAAGGACGAATACCCTGCCTTTTTGGCCCGGCAGAGCCGTCAGGACCCCGCCCTGGCCGCCAAGGCCGAAGAAATAGCCCTAAAGACAAAAGATATTTTAAGCTTTCTGTCCGGTCATGATCTCAACCTCGATAATGAAGCGCCGGGACTCGGCCGTGCCGTCTACCACGCCCCCTGCCATTCCAGGAACAGCTTTTCAACCCATGAAATGGTCCGGGACCTGCTCACCCGCCTGCCCAACCTGGAATACATTCCCACCCCCGAAGAAGACCAATGCTGCGGGGGCGGGGGCACCTTTTTCTACGAACACCCCGACGTTGCCGGTCAGATGATGGAAAAGAAAATGACACAGATCACCGGCACCCGGGCGGACCTCTGGCTAACGGACTGCCCGGTCTGCCGTATCAACCTGGCCGGCAGCCAGGAGCGGGTGGCGGTCTGCCACCCGGCAGTTCCCATCTTCAGCGCCATGAAAAAGGACGCCCAATGAAATTTTCCCTGGAAACCGGCCATACCGCCCTGGACCTGGAGATTGCCGACGAAAAGATCCTAGGCATCCTTGAAGGAAAGGATATACCGGCCCTGGGCCATGACCGGGTCGCCCGGATCATTGGCGATGGCATCCGCTCCCATGCCCCCCAAGACCTGGCCGGCAAACGGATCGCCCTCATCATTCCCGACGACACCCGTCTCTGGGCCAGGGGGGACCGCTTTGTGCCGGTGATCATCGATGCTTTGGCAGATGCCGGGGCAAATCTTGAAAAAATCACCGTGATCATTGCCCTGGGCACCCACAAAGCCATTCCTGAATCCCAGTTTGATCTCCTCTGCGGGAAGGATACAAAGGAACGGGTGAAGGTGGTCAACGCCGCCGGCCTGGACCCCGGCCGCCTGGCCGCCATGGGGACCACCCCGGCCGGCACCCCCCTCACCGTCACCTGTGAGGCGGCACAGGCCGATCACATCGTTATTTTCGGGGGCGTCCTCCACCACATGCTGGCCGGATTCGGCGGGGGCCGTAAATATATCCTGCCGGGGATCGCCGGCAACGACGCCATCCAGGCCAACCATTCCCTGGCCATGGACGGCAAAGGCATCCCCCACCCCCGGGTTGCCCAGGGAATCTGCCGGGGGAACCCGGTCAGCGAGGACATGGCCGCCGGGGCCAACCTTTTTTTAAAGGGCAGAACCTGCACCTATGCGGCGGTGGCCGCCAACGGCCGGGGAGAGATTTTCCATGCAGAGGCCGGCGGCCTCGGCGAGGTATTTGACCGGGGCTGCCGGGAGGTGGACCGGGCCTGCTGCGTGGATATTGACCAAAAAGCGGATTTTATCATCTTCTCCGCCGGGGGCCACCGCACCGATGCCCAGCTTTACCAGGCCACCAAGGCCCTGTTCAACGCCGTGGCCGCGGCAAAGGAGGGGGCCACCCTGGTCTTTGTGGCCGGCTGCGCCGCCGGCGTGGGCAATGGGGATTTTGCAGACGCCCTGAACCATTATAAAACCTGCCCCGGGGAACTGGGCAGAAAACTGGCCGCAGAGTTTAACATGCCCGCCTATGTGGCCCTGCGGGTCATGGACATGCTCCACCGGTTCAATGTGGTGCTGGTATCGGACCTGGACCAAGCCGCTACCCGGGAGCTGGGCTTCTCCCATGCCCATGATGTGAACAAACTGGTCCACCGCCTGGAGGGCAGGGGCTATATCATCCCCTTTGCGGAAAATATCCTCCCAAAAGTAATGCCACCCCAATAAGGAAGGCCGCCCCATGGATGAAAAAAGCATTTCCCGGAACATTAAAAAATTGAGAACCCAAAAAGGGATGACCCTCCAGGACCTGGCCGACCGAACCGGGCTGACCAAGGGCTACCTCTCCAAGGTGGAGCGGGCCCAAAAAGCCCCCCCCTATTCCACCCTGACCAAAATTGCCACCGGCCTAGGCGTGGAAATCACCACCCTTCTGGCCGGCGGCGCCCCGCCCAGAGATGTCCGGCTCTTTTTAAGCCGGAAATCCGACCGGGAAATCATCCGGGAAACCGACCAGTTCGCCGGATACGACTACGAAATCCTGGCCGAAGGCAAGGCCGGCAAAAACATGGAGCCCTTCATCATCCACGCCCCCTGGGAGATCACCCGGACATACACCCACGAGGGAGAGGAGACCATCTACGTCATGGAAGGCCAGTTGGAATTCCACTACGGGGAGGAGGTGATAGTTCTCAATGCCGGGGACAATATCTACTTCGACTCCATCGTCCCCCATGTGGGAAAAAGCGTCGGCAAAACGAAGGCAAAACTCCTGGTGGTCATCTATTTTTACAAACGCCACCATTGAACAATGACATAGAACCAACTTTAGAGTGGCGTTTTTAAACACCTTGATTTTATTTTATTTTTCATATTATCATTTTTTATAGTGAATACCCGCTAACCAGTCATGTGCAGCATTCCGATCAGGGATTAAAAGATGAAATACGAAATCACAGAATTCGATAATTCAAAACACAGGGATCAGGTCATTTCTTTGTGGAAAGAGGTGTTTGGCTACGAAGCCGCCCATAATGCACCGGATCTGGTAATCGACAAAAAAATAAATTTTGGTGACGGCCTGTTCTTTGTTGCAGGGGATGGCCGGGATGTGATCGGCACCGTTATGGCCGGCTATGACGGGCACCGGGGCTGGATATATTCCATTGCAGTGTCGCCGGCCCATCAAAATAAAGGTTTGGGGTCTGCACTGCTCTCCCATGCGGAAAAAATGCTCTTAAAAAAGGGCTGCATGAAAATTAATCTGCAGATCATGGAAGGCAATGAATCTGTGGAAAAATTCTACCTTTCCAATGGTTATCAAACCGAAAAGAGAATCAGTATGGGAAAGCGGTTGCCGCAAAATATAAAAACCACAGAACCAAAGGTTTGAAAGGGGCTTGGGTTAGGTTGCGTTTTTTTGAAAACATCTGGCGCACCACTTCCGTAAACCAGGAGCCGGATGCAAATAAGAATTTGGTAAACCCATTAAAAGCACTATTTATCACAACGCTTTTCCTGGTCCTTTCAATGCCGCCTGCAATAATTGCAGAAGAGTCAACCTGCTTTGGCACGACCTCAAATGGCAGGCTTGAAAACGGATGCAGGCTGCCCTATTCGGGACAGAATTTTAAGGCTTACAGCCGGATCGGCCCAGTCCTGGGACGGACATACGTTCACTGCAAGGTATCGGAAATTATCCTGGCCTCCTACAAGTCATTAAGCCGGAAGCATCCGGAAACGGTTTTTGTATACGGAGAAACGGGGTGGGCCTCCGGGGGCCGGTTCAAGCCGCACAAGACCCACCAAAACGGATTATCCGTTGATTTTATGGTGCCGGTCAAAAATAAATCCGGAAAATCCGTGCCGCTGCCCACCCATGCCCTGAACAAATACGGTTACGGCATTGATTTCAACGCAAATGGGTTTTGCAAAGAACTTGGACTCTCCATTGATTTTGACGCAGTTAACGCCCACATTTTATCATTAAAACAGGTAGCCGATTCACATAAGGTCAGAATATGGCGGGTAATTTTTGCCCCGGATCTCCAGCCCCACCTTCAAAAGGCAAAGGGCTGGGCATTGATAAAGGGAAAGGTATCTTTTTCAAAAAAACGGTCCTGGGTCCGGCATGATGACCATTACCATGTCGATTTTGACATCCCGTGCAACCCCATGGCCAAATAATGATTGGGCGGGGTAATTGGGCCACCAATGGGTTGCCAATAAGTGTAGTAAATAAGTGTAGTAAATAAGGGGGGAGATATGTTAAATGCCATTTTTTTATCACCCATACTTCCGGCAGTCGTATTCACACTTTACGAGTCTTACCATATGCTGCACCGGCCGGATATGATCTATATCCCTGTTCTTTTTGAACTTCTCTTTTTCGGCGTGGGCTATCTGGCTTACGGCCTGGCAAATGCCATTATCATTGTTCCCCTATGTATGGGATTAACCCGGCTGACACCGAGTCCGGCAGCCGGAACTGCATCATCCATTGCCATGGCAGTCATCATGACCGTCACAGCGTACTACACCGGCTTGTTGGGCAATAAACCCTCAATTATCCATGAGGCATTTATTCTCGGTATATTTGTCCCCATTTGCCTGTCAGCCATGGCATCCTTCTATTTCATCGCGAAACATCGTCAAAAGCCCCCCAAAAAGCCAGGTACAGATCACTGACCCGGCCGTTATTTGGACGAAGACCGGCCGCCCCCTTAACGACGCTGTCCCTGGAACTACCCAATGGGATTTTTTTATTTGACTTTTATACATAACGACTATACTTTAAATTAAAAATATCTTTATTTTATAGATATATAATCCCATTAACTCAGGGAGGGCGGCCATGAAGATTTCAAAAGCCAAGAAACAGGAAAACAGGAGCAATATCATCCAGGCCTTTGCCGACCTGGTCATAGAAAAGGACCTGAAAACCGCAACCATGAGGGATGCGGCCCGGAAGGCCGGCCTGGGGGACGCCACCATTTATAATTACTTCCCCACGAAAGAGGCCATCGTCTACGGGTATTACGAAGATAAACTGGAAGAAGCCGTTTCAGGGTTGAAGGCCATCCCGGATTTCAATGAATTCACCTTCCAGGAGCAGCTCCAGACCTTTTTCGAAACCCTGCTCACCCTCTATACAGCGGACCGGGAATTTCTGGATAAAACCTTTAAATCCGCCTTTTTCACCCTGAGCCAGCAGCAAAAACGGCTCCGCCCGGTGAAGGACAAGTATACGGCCGTGGTCAGGGATATTTTCGAGGCCGCCGTGGAGGCAGATGAGATCCCGGACCAGGTCTTCATGGACATCATCATCCAGGTTTACTGGGAGTTTTACCTGGGGCTTATCATCTACTGGCTGGGGGATGACTCAGACGGGTTCCACCGGACCAGCGTCCTCATGGACAAGAGCCTTGACCTCTCCTGTTCCGCCATCCGGGCCGGGATCGCCAACAAGGTCTTTGACATCGGTCTTTTCCTGTTCAAAAACCATGTGCTCTCCCGCATGGACCGGTTCGGAGACCGGGTGGAGGCCCTCCACGGCATTAAACGCAAATTCATGGAGAAGAGCCGTGAATAGCGACATCCCCCGGGGCAAGCTCTCCCGGACCCTCTCCTCGGGCAGGATCGCCGCAAAAATGGGAAAAAACCAGGTGAAGTACTGGCTGAAAAAACCCTTCCTCAACGGGACGGATACGGACAGGGCCAAACAGGACCTGGCGGCGGACAACGCCAGAACCCTTTTTGACGGCCTGGCCATGCTCAGGGGAACGGCCCTGAAGGCCGCCCAGATGCTCAGCCTGGAAACTGAGTTTTTCCCCAAAGAATTTCAAAAGGAACTGGAAAAATCCTATCACCAGGTCCCCCCCATCAACCGGGCCCTGGCACGGAAAATCATCCAGAACAATTTCGGCCGGCCCCCGGAAGCCCTGTTTGATTCCTTTGATTCAACCGCCTTTGCAGCGGCCAGCCTGGGCCAGGTGCACAGCGCCCGGGCCGCCGGTGAAGGCAGCGCCCTGGCCGTAAAAATCCAGTACCCGGGGATCCGGGATACCATTTCCAATGACATCCGGATGCTGAAAACCCTGGTCTACCCCATGACGGAATATGAAATCCTGAAAACCGCCCTGGATGAGATCGAAACCGTATTGGTACGGGAAACCGATTATACACAGGAGGCGGAACACCTGGAATTTTTCAGGCAGCACCTGGACATTCCGGGGGTGCGTATCCCCAAAGTCTACCCGTCCCTTTCCACCGACCAGGTGCTGACCATGTCACGGCTTCAGGGACGGGTTCTCAGCGACTGGCTGGAAACCGGCCCTGACAGGGAGAGCAAAACCCGGGTGGGCCAGACCCTCAACAATATCTTTGTCAAAGGATTTTACGAGTTGAACCTCATCCATGCCGATCCCAATCCGGGGAATTTCCTGATCACGGACGACCTTGCGATCGGGCTGCTGGATTTCGGGTGTGTCCGGGCCTTTGAACCGCGGTTCATCCGCCTGTACAAAAAACTGGTGCGCATGGCCGGCCACAAGGACTTGGAAACCTTCCGCAGCCTGCTCATGGAGCTGAATTTCATCTCTCCGGATCTGGACCGGGCCATCCAGGATGAAATGGCCGGCCTCTTCCGGGACATGGCCGGCTGGTACGGCCGGTTGTTCATGGAAGAAACCTTTGATTTCGGGGCCCACCCGGACTTCATGGAAAAGGGGAAGAAACTGGGCCTGCGCATGCACCATTTTTCCAAGCACATCCACCGGATCAACCCTGAATTCATCTTCCTGGACCGGACCCGCTACGGACTGATCCGGCTGTTCGAAAAAATGGGGGTCTGCCTGAAAATGCAGAACCCCCATGAATTCTGCGCTTAATCCGATGCCGCAGCCTTCCCGGCTGATGCGCCTTGGCGGTGCCCCGTCTATTGTGGGGCCGGTGCACCTGCCCTGAGCAGATCCCCCAGCCCCGAGGCCCGGTGGGTCCGCTGGGCCACGGCCCGGGAGAGGATCTCAGGATTTGGCCCGGCCAGGGTGAAAAAGGAGCGGGCCCGGGTAATGCCGGTATAGACCAGCTCCCGTGTCATCACCGGGCCCATGCTGCCGGGCAGCACCAGGGCGGTATGGTCAAACTCCGAGCCCTGGGACTTGTGCACGGTCATGGCAAATACCGTTTCCACCGCTTCAAGCCGGGAGGGAAGCACAAGTTTTGGTTCGCTGCCGGCCGTGGGAAAGACCACCCGCAGCACCCGGGCACCGGGATACCGTTCATCCTTTACCTCAAGGGCAATGCCGATATCCCCGTTCATCAAGCCCAGGCTGTAATCGTTGCGGGTTACCATCACCGGGCGACCGGGGTACCAGCCCCGTACAGCCGGGATACCGCCGGCTTCAAAAAGGATATCCGCAGTTGCACGGTTCAGCCCGTCCACCCCAAACTCTCCTTTTCGAAGGGGGGTGAGCAGCCTGAAGCGGTTAAATTGGTCCAGCACGGCGTTGAGCCAGTCCGTTTGAGAATCAAACCCGGCCGGCCCTTTGGCCATGGTGTCAAGATAGGCCCGGTATCCGGCCGGCCCCGGCGATTGGCTGGCAAAGGCCCCGGGGTTGCCGTCCAGTACCAGACGGCTGAAAACCGCAGCCCCGGATGAGGGCATTGCCAGCTTTGAAATATCTTCAAATCCCTTCTCCCAGGTCCGGTCCACCCCGGTTTCGTCGCCCCGGTTCACGGCCCGGGCCAGGGCCCCGATGCCGCTGTCATCATGGAAACGGTGGCTTTTTCTCAAGAGTACGATATGCTGGTCAAGGCCTGTGCCGGGCCCGGAAAAGCCCGAAATATCATATCCGGTGGCCTTTTTAACCAGCGCCGTTGTTTCCTTCCTGTACCCCGGTTTCCCCGCCGTGGCGCAAATATCCCCCAGCACCGATCCCGCCTCCACCGAGGCCAGCTGGTCCTTGTCACCCAGGAGGATGAGGCGGGCGCCCCGGGGCAGTGCCCCCAGCAGGGCGTCCATCATTTCAAGGTCAATCATGGAGGCCTCGTCCACCACCAGCAGGTCCAGATGCAGGGGATTTTCCCTATTATGGATGAAATGCCTGGAATCGGGCCGGGCCCCCAGCAGGCGGTGGAGGGTGGAAACCTCCGAGGTCATCTGTCCCCGGATATCCGCCGGCAGCCGGTCCAGGGCAGCGCCCATGGATTCGGTGAGCCTTGCGGCGGCCTTTCCCGTGGGGGCGGCCAGACGGATACGCAGGGGCCGCATTTCCTCTAAAGCCATGGACTGAAGCAGGGCCAGAATCTGAACCACGGTGGTGGTTTTGCCCGTCCCCGGCCCCCCGGAGATGACGCAGAAGGTGGAGGATGCGGCCACGGCAGCGGCAATGGTCTGCCAGTGGATCTCTGCTTTTTCTTTTTCAGCCTTTGTTCTCAGCCCTGAAAAGAGCCGGTCCAAACGGCCCGCCATATCGTCGGGAAGGGGCAGGCGGTTGCAGATACGGGCCAGGACAGCTTCGGACACCTGCCGGGTGTACCCCCAGAACCGGCGCAGATAGAGCCGGTCCCGGTTCAGCACCAGGGGGGCGGCATCCCCGTCTTTGCCCACCAGGGCCGAGTCCTCGAGGGCCCTGACCCATTGCCTTCGGGTCACCCCGGCCAGGATCTGGGAGGGCTTGGGCGGCATCTGCTCCCCGGTCTCTCCCTCCGGGGGAAGGGAAAGGGTGCCGTCGGGGTCGGCCAGGGCCACCTCTATATCCAGGCAGATATGGCCCCGGCCCAGCTGGTGGCTGGCCAGGGCCGCGGCCATGAGTACCAGGGCGCAGGCCCCGGGCTCCTGCCGGTGCAAAAAACCGGCAAAGGCCCGGTCCAGGGGCCTCAGCCATCCCCTGGCCGTCCAGGTCCGGATCAATTCTGTCAATGCATCCACCTCAATCATGGCCTCACCCCTTTTCTGAACATCCGGTCCAGCTCAATTATCGCATCCTTCGGCGGCTTGTGGGCGTAAATGCCCTGGCCTCCCCTTCCCACGCCCCGGAGAAACAGGTAGACAGCCCCGCCCACATCCCGGTCATAATCGTAATCCGGCAGCCGGGCAGTCAGCAGCCGGTGAAGGGCCAGGATATACAGCAGATACTGCAGGTCGTACCGGTGCCCCGCCATGGCATGGGCCATGGCAGGACCGTCATAGGCGGCCCCGGTATCTCCCAGGTGATTGGATTTGTAATCCAGGACAAAATAACGGCCCTGGGAACAGAAGACCAGGTCAATAAACCCTTTGAGCATACCGTTTACCCGGTCCCGCCTCAGGGCCGGCCGCGGAATGCCGGGCAGCACGGTGCCGGTAACCAGCCGGTCCAGTCTGTGGATCTCCACCCCGTGGGCCGGGAACATGAACTCCATTTCCGCCCGGCACAGCGCCCGGGTGAAATCCGCCAGGCGGATACCGGCCCCGCCCCCTTCTCCGGCGGGAAATCCTTCTCCCATGTCAAAATCCAGCAGCGCCATGAACCAGTCCGTGAGTACCCCGGACCAGTCTTCCCAGCCCCGCCGGGTGCAGCGGCGGGTAATTTCATCCAGCACCATGGGCCGGTCCCGGGACACCCTGTCAAAGCCGCTTGCCGCCGCCCATTCCAGAATATCATGGAGAAATGTCCCCGGTTCCGGCCCCCTGGGAAAGGTGTGGATGGACCGGGCGCCGGCGGCCACGGCCACGGCCGTCCCGGCCTCACCGCCGGTTTCCATGAGCTGGTCCTGGGAAGGGGTATCCGGGGAAGGGGCGTCCCCGGCCACGGGCGCCGGGCCATGGCTTTCCATGGCCGCCCCGGCAAGGATTCCGGAATAGGAGGTAATCCGCCAGTTACGGGGAATCCGGCCGGTAAATTTCCTGGCCGGTCCGGGCACCGGCTCCGGTCCCCCTCCGCCGGCAATATCATCCGGGACATCGGGCAAGGGCGACACCTCGATATCCCGGCACTCCCCCCTGGCATCGGCCAGCAGGCCGGCAAGATCATCTGTTTTTATCATCTGGCCGCCGGCCAGCAGGTGGCCCACGGCGGACTGGTGAAGGTCGGTGGTTTCCCCTTTTTTGGTGGTTTTGCCCATGACACCCATCCCCAGCCAGCAGGCGTGGCAGGCACGGGTCAGGGCCACATACAGCATTCTTAAATCTTCGGCCAGCCGTTCCCGGTCGGCCCGGGCCAGGGCATCGCCGTCGGGATTCACCATTTTCTGCAGCCGTCCCCCATCGTCATGAAACCTTGCCACGGCCGTGTTCCGGGCGGTGGTTTTCCTGAAGCTGCAGATAAAGGGAAGAAAGACCAGGGGATATTCCAGGCCCTTGGATTTGTGGATGGTCACCACCTGCACCAGTTCTTCGTCGCTTTCCAGGCGAATGATCTGTTCGTCTGCACCGGCCGTGGGGGTCTCAATCCTATCGGCAAGCCAGCGGAGCAGCCCCTGCTCACCGTCCAGGGTGGCGGCTGCGGCCTGGAGCAGTTCGGCCAGGTGGAGGACATTGGTCATCTGCCGTTCCCCGGAACTGCCGCCCCGGGAATGGATACCCACATTGAAACCGGCCAGCAGGGCCCGGACCATGGGCAGTACCCCCCGGGTGTGCCAGATATGGCTTAAGGTTTTGAACCGGTCAAGCTCCTCCTCCCATACGGTTTCATCCCGGTTCAGCAGGTCCAGCCGCTCAAGGGGGAGATTGAGCAGGGGAACGGCCAGGGCCGCCCGCAGCAGCCGGTCATCCCCCGGCCGGGCACAGGCCCGGAGCAAATGGAGCAGCGACAGCGCCTCGGAAGTGGCGAACACCGACTCGCTGTCAGACAGATAGACAGACCGAACCGTGCAGGCGGCCAGGGCCGTCCGGACCGCCGCCGCCTCACGCCCGTCCCGGACCAGTACGGCAATATCCGAAGGCCGGAGGGGCGCCACGGTGCCGTCCGCCTGACGGAACCCGGTGCGGCAGGGCTGCTGGGCCCCCTGGCGGATCAGCCCTGAAATTTCGATAGCGGCGGCCCGGGCCATCCGTGTCACATACCCCTCGGGCCCGGTCTTGGCCACAGGCCCGTCCTGGTCCATCAGCCACAGGGTCATGGGCGTCTGGACGGTGTCCCGGGCCACAAAGACCTCGGACCGGCCCTGTACCGCCACCTGTTCAAAGGGAATCTGATCCTTAAATAAAAAGGCACCGTCCTCGAATCCGGTGGCCCGCCGGAACAGCCGGTTCACCGCCCCCACCATGCCCGTGGCTGACCGGTAATTGGTATCCAGGGTAAACCGGCGGCCCCGGGTATCTGTCCTGGCTGTGAGATAGGTATGGATATCCGCCCCCCTGAAGGCGTAGATGGCCTGCTTGGGATCCCCGATCATGAAAAGGCCGGTTTCCGGCTGGTTTGGATAAACCGTGGAAAAGGTATGATATTGGACCGGATCGGTATCCTGGAATTCATCGATCATGGCCACTGGGAACTGCTCCCGGATCACCCGGGCAAGTCCCTGGGAGCCGCCCAGGGAAAGGGCCTGGTCCAGGCGGGTGAGCAGATCGTTGAATCCCATCCGGGACAGCCGTTCTTTTTGTTCATCCACCCGGCGCCGGATGCCTGCCGCGGCATGGCAGACCAGGGCCGTCCTGATATCCAGGCCCCCAAGGGTTTCAATCAGCAGATCCAGGGCATCATAGGCCGGATGGGCCGGCGGCACCTTTCCCTTGGCGGCCCCGGCAGCCAGCCCAGCCGAGGAAAACTTTTCCAGGGCCTGGGCCTCGGGCAATGGGCCGTTGTCATTCACCCACAGTTCCATGGCACGAGTCCACTTTTCCAGGGAGGGCTTCCGGTACTTGTTGTTATTTAACTCCTTTTTCGCCCTGGCCGCCTCCACCTGGGCGGCCGCCCTTTCAAAATCCTCTGCCCATGCCTGCCTGGCCCGGTCAATGGCGGCGCAGCGTTGTTCCATCATCCCGAAGGGGTCCGCCCCCAAATGTCGTTGCCCCTCCCCGGCCTGCCCGCCTCCCTCATCATTGACCAGGGGGCGTACCCGTGCCAGAAGGTCCTGGGGGGTAGAAATGCCTGCCACGGACATGAATTCGGAAAGCGTCCGGCCATCCAGCGGATAAAAATGTGACCGCCAATAATCGCATGCCGCGGACTCCAGAAGGTCATCGTCGCCCGGGGCCAATTCCAGGTCAAAGAGGCAGAGGCTGTCAAAGGCATGCTGGCGGAGCATGCGCTGGCACCAGCCGTGGATGGTGTGGACGGCGGCCTCGTCCATCCACTGGGCGGCCCGCTCCAGGCGCAGGGCCATGGCCGGACGGCTTTCAGGCCCATAGTCGCCGCGCAAGGCCTCAAGAAAGGGATCGCCCTGCCCTACTCCCCTAAAAAAGGCGGCGGCCTGGGTGAGGCGGCTGCGGATCCGCTCCCGCAGCTCCTCGGTGGCGGCATTGGTAAAGGTCACCACCAGGATCTCGGGCGGGGTCAGGGCACGGGGAAACCGGTTTTCATCTGTGCCGTGGCCCAGGACCAGGCGCAGGTAAAGGGCGGCAATGGTATAGGTTTTACCGGTGCCGGCACTGGCTTCGATGAGCCGGGTGCCGTGTAGGGGAAAGGTCATGGGATTCAGGGGATGGACCATGTTCAGCGCTCCTGCCTCAACAAAAATCGTTATTCAATTGCTCACCGCCCGGGCCAGGGGGGCGTAAAGGACCCTGCAAAGACGAGTAAACTCATTATCAAATGCCGCCCAAAGTTCCTCAAATCCCGGGTATACCCGCCGAAGACACGGATCATACCCCAGTTCCCCGGAAAAATTAAACCCGTCCCCCTCATAGGCTTTGAGGGCGGCCATACGGGCCTTTTCCCCGTCCGCGTCCAGGCGGGCGGCATAGGCCAGCCCGGTTTTGGCGGTAATGGGGAGGGGCAGTGTCAGCCCCCGGAGCCATTCCCGGGCAATATCGCTAAGATAGCCCAGGGCCTCGGGCCCCGGCAGGGGCGGCAGCACAATCCTGTCCTCCGGGGTGACCAGAACGCTTTCCAGGGGGGCACCCGCGGCAGAGCCCGCCAGGTGCCTGATCCACAGCCCCACCAGGGTGTGGAGTTGCTCCGGTTTCATTCCCCGGCCCGAAACGGGTTTGGGGTAAAATTCCCACCGGCCCCGGCATATCTTGTCGCCGGCACCATGAATCCGGTCCAGCCAGTCGTCCAGGGCCACGGTCCGGCCGTCCCCGGTCGCCAGGGCCAGTGAAATCTCCAAGGGGTCGCAGGCATGGGGCCATTGGTCCCTGAGTTCATGGTGGTGGTCGAGCATCCGGTTTACCGGCCGCAGCAGTTCCTTTGCCGCCAGCCTGCCGAACCCGGCCATGGGCAGTTCCCCCGTACGCATCATGCGCCGGGCCGCCCCTGCCATAGCCTCCCGGGCATCCCTGTCCGGGACGGCCAGGCCAGCGCGCAGCAGCCGTTCCCCCAGATTAAAGGGGGCAAGGCCGTCCAGGGCAAAGGGTTCCAGATCGCTGCAGCGGTCACCGCCCTCATCAAACCGGACGGAAAGCCGGCGGCCAAAAAAATAACGGACGGGATTTTTCATGAACCGGACCAGGTCGGCAAGCCCCGGGCCGGCAATTTCGCCCGGCGCTTCCAGGGGGACAACAGGTGATTTTTGCTCCCCCCCGGTATCCAGGGCCTTGCGCCACTCATGGGCATAGGTAAACACCTGCGGTGCCGCCCCGTTGAAATATTCCTTGCCGAACGGCTGGAGGGGATAGATGGTGGTAAGGCTGTCCCCAAGGGGCACCGCCGGGTCCCCCGCCATCTGCCAGCCCGCTTCCAGGTAATCCCGAAGCTGCCCCACCAGCACAGAGGGCATTCGCTCGCTGTTGTCCCGGATATTCCGGCCCACATAGGAAATATAGAGCCGGTCCCGGGCCGAAAGCAATGCCTCAAGAAACAGGTAGCGGTCGTCTTCCCGCCGGGACCGGTCTCCGGGCCGGTACATTCCCCTGCCGGCCATGAGGTCGAAATCAAGGGGGGGATGGCTTCTGGGGAACTCACCGTCGTTCATTCCCAAAAGGCAGACCACCCGGAATGGAATGGCCCGCATGGGCATCAGGGTCCCGAAATTGACCATGCCGGCCAGAAACCGTTGGGACACCCCTGCTGCCGCCATCTTTTCCATGACCAGTTCCCGGACCACTTCAAGGGAGATATCCTGGTCCAGTTCAGCCTGGGTGCAGGCGTCCAGCCAGTCATCCAGCACCTCTTCCAGGCGGTTGAGGGTAATCAAATCCCGGTCCTCGGACGCCCTAAAACAGGTCTGCACCATTTCCCTGATACGGGTGCACCATTGTGCCGGTGCCGCCGGCCTTCCCAGAATCTGCCTCAGGTGCTCCATTTCCCGGACCAGGTCGGATAGGGGCCCCACCAGGGCCGCGTCCAGCCCCCCCACCTCATCGTAGGGTTCAATGTCCGCCCAGGCCTCGCCCTGCCCCACGGCATAGCCCAGCAGCATCCGGTCCAGGCCGAAGGCCCAGGTGTTCTGGTCCAGCCCCCGGGGCATGCCGAAATCCTCCCGCTGGTCCGGGGTCAGCCCCCAGGAAATCCCGGCCCCCTCAATCCAGCGGACAAGGCGGGGCAGGTCCTCGGCACCAAGCCCGAAACCGGCCCTGAAGGCCGGCACCTCAAGCAGGTCAATAATTTCGCTTACCCCCATGCGGGAATCGGGAATAAAAAACAGTTTTTCAACGGCCGTAACCAGGGGCAGGCTTTCCCGGTCAGGCTTGTCCGCAATGGTAAAGGGAATAAACCTATCGTCATCGGCGGGCATATTGCCGAATACCGCCTCAATATGGGGGGCGTAGGCATCTATATCCGCAGCCATGACCATGATATCACCGGGTTTCAGGCCCTCAAGGGTTTCAAAATAGTGCAACAGCATATCCTGGAGGATTTCCACCTCCCGCTGGCGGCTGTGGGCTGCGGCAAACCGGATGGACGGGTCATCGGCCGCCACCATGGGCCGATGGTCGGGGGCCGGCGGCAGAGGGGTCAAATCCAGGACCGCCTGCTGGACCTGGTTGAGGAGCGGGGCCTGCTCGCCATCCCGTACAAAATCCTCAAACAGATCGATCTGGGGAAATTCCTTTTCATAGGTTTCAGGGGCGTCATAGCCGTAAAGCAGGCCGATATAATCCCTGCCCTGCTTGCCCCAGGCCGCCAGCAGGGGATTGGCGTGCTGGTGGAGCTGGTCCGGGCTCAGGGGGTCCGGCATGTCGGCCTTGGCCGGGTGGCGGGCATTGGAAATGCGCAGCAGGTCCCGGTCTTCAATAATATCGGCCCAGAAATGGCGGCAGGGATTCTGGACAAAAAGCAGCACCTGGCAGAGGCCGGAAACGGCGTGGAGGGTCTCAATGACCTGCCGGGGAAGGGAGGAGATGCCGAATACCATCACCCGGGGGGGCAGTGGGGAGGGCCGTGCGTCCCCAAGGGCCAGGGCCGCCTTCATAAAATTCTGGTGGAGATCGGAACGGCTGATCTGCCTGAGATGTTCAGGGATATCCGTCCTGATCCGCCGCCACAGTTCCGCCTGCCAGAGCTGGTCCCGGGGCAGGGCCATGGGCGGGCCTGCGATGCGGGCCAGCTGGTCCCGGCCTTTTCCCCAGTCCTCCAGCCAGTCCGCCCGGTAGACCTGGTACTGGTCAAAAAGATCGGCCAGGTGGGCGGCCAGCTGGCTGAGGCGCCGATCGCTCTCCCGGCCCTTATCCCCTTCAAGAAACCGGTTCAGGGGGGCAAAAACCGGTTCATCCCTTAAACCGGGCAGCAGGCGGAACAGCCGCCATTTGATCCGCTCCTTGTCATAGGGGGAATTTTCCGGGATATTATCCCCCAGCACCGCCCGGTAGGCGGTCCACACGTACCGTCCCGGCAGGTTCACCTCCAGCCCGGCACTGATGCCGCAGCCGCTGTCGTCGGCCAGGGCCAGCTTGAGCCATTGGGCCATGCCGTTACTCTGGACGAGGAACTGCTCTGTCTCCAGCACATCAAGGGGATGTGATTTTATCCATTCCACCACCACCTGGCGCAGGTGCTCAAGATGATTGGAATGGATGATGGACAGGCCGGGAGTGAGCCCCGGACGCTGCCCTGTATTCCTGGATGCCATGGTGCTCTCCTGAAAAGCGTCTAATTGGAATTGTAACGGGAAAGGCCCCCGGAAACCATCCCCGGCGGCTGTCCACCCGGCGGTTACCCGCCTAATGGGAATCGGGTTTCCGGCTTATAAGGGTTATGGACATTCACCTTTCGGGCGGCCTCATCGATTTCAATCGAAGTGGTATTGTAGTAGGAAAACCAGGTGCCCACCACCCGGCCCGAGGCACTGATGATCTCCTTGGCGTGCATGGCGGTGTGCCAGGGCTCAAGATTGCTCAAGTGCCCTATCTTGCGGTAAAGCTCTTCCCGGGATTCTATTCTGAACCAGAACCGGCCGGTAAAGGTATAGGACGGGTCAATGCCCACCACGGCATAGGGAAGTCCTTCCCGGCCGCAATAATAATAGGCGTGGTTTCCGGCCAGATTGCCGTCCCGGTACAGGTCCATGAGGCGGTTGCTGTGGACCAGGCGCCCCCAGCCGGCAGCGAAGCAGCCTGCCAGGCACAGACAGAGGACAGCAACAGCAATCCATCTGTGCATCATTATTTTCAACATTGCTCCCCCCCCATACGCGCGATTCTGTCCCAGCCGGGTCTGATTCGGTTGCAAACGGATGAGGGCCGGATCATCTCCGCCCCTCAGGCATGGGACGATTGATTACTCCCCGTCGAATTCGGTGATGCTGAACACCGGTACTCCGGGAATTCTTTCACGCCCGTTGAGATCGGGGAGTTCCACGATAAAGGCGCACTCCACCAGGTCGGCCCCCAGTTTTTCAACCAGTTTCACCGTAGCCCCAACGGTGCCGCCGGTGGCAATGAGATCATCCACGATTACCACCTTATCTCCTTCCCGGAGGGCGTCTTCATGGATCTCCAGGATATCTTCCCCGTATTCCAGGCTGTAGCCTTCCTGGATGGTCTTGTGGGGCAGTTTGCCCTTCTTGCGCACCGGCACAAACCCGATACCCAGTTGATAGGCCAGCACCGCACCGAATACAAAACCCCGGGCGTCAATACCCACGATCTTGTCCAGGCCCGAGGTCCTGTAACGGTCAAAAAGGATGTCGCAGGCCTCCCTGAAGGCGTCGGCATCCTGCATTAATGTGGTTAGATCCCTGAAAATCACCCCTTCTATGGGCCAGCCCGGAATGCTTCTGATGGTTTCTTTTAAATCCATGAATTATACTCGTCTCCTGTAAAAAATTAGCCGCTCTGTTCTTAAAAACGCGGCTCACAATCTGGTCTACTTTAAATATTTAACGGTCCTGACAAGCAGATCCTTTACATTGTCGGCGTTCTTGTTAAAAACCTCGAGGATTTCGTCCCAGGTCACCGGGGCCTCATCTTCCTTCCAGCAGTCGTAGTCCGTGGACATGGCCACGGCAGCGTAGGGAATGCCCGCCTCATTGGCCAGCATGGCCTCCGGGGCCGTGGACATATTGATCACATCCGCCCCCCAGAGCCGGAACATCTTGGATTCAGCCACCGTGGAAAACCTCGGGCCTTCAATGGTGACCACACAGCCTGTTTTATGGGCAACCAGTTCTAGCGCCTGGGCCGATTCATAGAGGTTCATCCTCAGATCATTGTCAAAGGGATGGGCCATGGCCGTGTGCACGGCACCGTTTTCAAAGGTGTCGGCAAAGGTATTTTTCCTGAACCTTGTAAAATCAATGAACTGGTCCAGAATGACAAAATGGCCCCGGTCGATTTTGCGCCGAAGGCTTCCGCAGGCCGTTGTCGCCAGAATATGGGTGGCGCCGGCCGCTTTCAGGGCTTGAATATTGGCCCGGTTGTTCACCTGGGTGGGGCTGTACTGATGGCTGCGGCCGTGCCTTGCCAAAAGCAGCACTTCGGTCTCCCCGATGCTGCCCGTCATCAATGTTGACGAGGGAGGCCCATAGGGCGTATTGACCTCTACTTCCTTTGGATTCTTCAGAATATCAGGATCATCCAGTCCCGATCCGCCGATGATACCGACCCGCATTATCTTATCTCCTTGCATTTATATACTATAAACAGCACATCTTTATACTAAATTCCATCCGCTACCACAAACCATCACGCTTATCAAGCATAAGATGGCAGTCCAAAATTTTATATAGAGGCGAATCCCCCCATGTGGAAATCGTTTTCAGGCTCGACCATGTTGGTATATCCCCCTTCGTACCGGATCCTGCCCGTTTCAGACCTTCTGACCTCCCAATACCTGAAAAGGGTTCGACGCCAAGGATATACGAATCAAACTCATATTCCATGAACACAAAAATCCGCCCGGCGGCACCTGAGAAAAAAACGGAAGAAACAAGGAATTCACGGATGATTCGGACGGCCGGGCAGTATCACTCCCGGCACAGCAGAAACCGGTCCATGACGCCGGCATCCAGAGAGCGGGCCGCACTGCCGTTTTTCACGGCAACTTCCATGTATCCCGAAGAACCGGCGAGAAGGAAAGGGGCATCGTCCGGCGCCTCACCATAGGCCGGATAGGCATCGGTGATGCAGATCCCCCCTGCTTCAAGGAAAAACCCCTTTTTGCAGAAGGCCTTGAATTCCTCGGGGGTCAGGTTCAGGGTGAGGTTGCCGAAGCGGTCTTCATCCAGCACCGTAAGCCTGAGCCCGCCTTTTTCCGGTTCGACCCGGGGAATCTCCAGGGCCGCCGGCCGGGACAGGGTAGTGCCCATGTCGGCCATGGAACGGCCCCGCCACAAATGGGCGGCGGCAGGGGCAAAAATATCCCTGGCATGGAAGGTTTGAGAAACCCGGGGCAGATGATAATCCGGATTGTCAAGGCAGACGCAGTTCTCAATGCCGCTGGCCGCAGCAGACGGCCAGAGCAGGCCGTTGTCCGGGCCCACAAAATAAAAATCACGGGTGCTGATGGCCAAGGGGCTTCGGTCCGTTCCCACCCCCGGGTCCACCACGGCGCAGAACACCGTGCCCCTGGGGAAATAGGCCGCGGACCGATACAGGGCAAAGGCACCCTGGAAAACATCCTGGGGGCGGAGCTCATGGGTCAGGTCAATGATGTGGGCATTGGGTGCAATCCCCGCTACCACCCCCTTCATGATGCCCACAAAAGGGTCCCGGTATCCGAAATCGGTGAGCAGGACAATGGGAGGCCGTTGGTTATCCATTACCCTGCCCTGTTAATGCATCCAAGGTTTCCGGGCCACCAGGGTGAATGCAGATACGGCCAGCAGCGCCATGCACAATCCCAGATGGGTAAGGTTCATCACATAAATGGCCATATGGGAAAAATGGATGCCGGGCAGATTCCGGACCACCATGATGGCGCCGGATATGACCAGCCCCAGGATAATCGCCCCCTTTGCCCGGCCCCAGAAAGTCAGGCTTGACAGGCCCTTTCCACTAACGGCCAGCCGGGTAACGGCATATCCCCCCAGGGCCAGGAGCACCGAAGCCATGATATAATGGAGACTGTGGGTGATGTAAAATTTGGCAAGCCAGCCCAGCCCCGGGATATCGGCGATATAATAGCGTTTGAATATGGGCATCTGGGCAAATCCGCTCAAGGTGATAAAGAGCAGGGTCAGTCCGTAAATCATCCCCGGCAGCCTGGATGCTGCGGCCCTTTCCTTTTTCATGACCGGTCCTCCTTGATCCGCTTATAGTACTTTCCAAAGGCAGCGGCGGCCCCGGCAATGGGGGCGATAACCATGGCCCGGGCCAGATTGCTCCCCTGGGCCATCTTGTCTTTCACCGGCTTCATATGGGGTTTGCCCTTGCCGGTTTCAAATGTCAACCGGTCAAAGGGCACCGGAGAGATATAAATGGTGTTTGTCCCCCCGTTTTCTGCCAACCCGTACAAATATCCGTTCATTTCCTTGGCCCGTTTTTTTGCCAGTTCAACCATCTCGGATCTGGGGCCGATGGTCTGGACCTCTTCGGGGCAGGCCTCGATACAGGCGGGTTGCTCCCCCTTCTCCAGTTTCTGGTAACAGCGGTCGCACTTGTACATGACGCCGTTGCCGGCCAGGCTGGGCAGGATATCCAGATAGAGGCCCACCCCGGTCTGGCGCTGGGGCACATCCCAGGGGCAGACCGCCTTGCATTTGGAACCGCCCAGGCAGATATCCGAATCAATCCTGGAAAGGCCGTTGGCTTCCTGCTTGGCCGCCCCCCAGGGGCAGAGCTTGACGCAGGGGGGATTATTGCAGTGCATGCATCTTCTGGGGATGGTCAACTCCATCTCTTCGCCGTCCACCTCTGCTGAGGCATGCTGGATGAAGAGCCAGTTATAGGGGGTGAGCCGGTCCGTGACCTCCCTGCGGTCCGACCAGTCCTGAACCGGCACCCGATCCGGATACATTCTGGGAAAGGGTTTCTCAGGTTCGGGGAATTTTTCTGCATTGGATTCCCTGCAGGCATATACACACTCCTCGCATCCAACGCATTTGCTGATATCAATCACCGTGACCAGGGGCTCAACAGCATCGGCTGCGGCCGCCTGTGCGGCTTTTGCCAGGGGAAGGGAGCCGGCGGCAACACCGGCTGCCGAAAGCGAACCCTTTAAAAAGGCACGCCGTGACATTGTTTTGGACATTTTTTCTTGGCCTTTTTTGTTTGGGAAATTACCCGTTTTTCATAAATTCTCTAAAGTCCATGGTGGTATAGCTTTTGGTGTGGATGTATTCCAGGATCTTGAGCAGCTGCCCGGCCTCCACAAACCCCGGCATCTGGTTGATCTTTTTGCCGTCGGGCGCCAGGAACCACATGGTGGGCAGCCCGCGCACCCGCCATTCCTGGGCAAGGGCCTGGTTTACATCGGTATTGACACTGATGCTGACAAAGTTTTCATTCAGATAGGATTGAACCTTTGCATCCCTGAAGGTGGTCTTTTTCAGCTTGGTGCAATAGGTACACCAGGGGGCATGGAAATAAAGGAAGATGCTTTTGTTCTCCTCCCTGGCCCTGGCCATTCCCGGGGTAAAATCCTTCCACTGGATGCCCCCCGTCTGGATTTCCTGGCCGGTTGCCGCCTGGACCGGGGCAGAGCCTTCAAAAACAGCCTGCCGGGTCTGTGACGCATGTTCTGGCCGGGCCGTTTCTTTTGATTTGTTAGCGTTGTAACCGTAAATCCCACCCGCAATCATCACAATCAATACGGCAACCAGCACATTTTCTTTTCTCATTATCTTTCCTTTAATCCTTCCTTTCAAACCGTTCCCCGGGGAACGCAACCATGGGCATGCTAAACAGCATCAATGACATAGGCAGCAAAAAAGATGCCAATATCCAAAACAGGTTATAGATTATCATAAAACCATCCGTTTAAAAAGAGAGTACCACAATGTGGATTTACAGATTGATCAAAACTGTCTTATGAGGGTAGGACGTTTCCCAAACCGCCGCTTTCCGCGGCCCTACAAAAAAGGAGAAAACCATGAGCGACAATGTAGTCATTACCATTGCCTGCGGAACCGACAACCCCAACCGGGCCACCCGCGGCCTTTTCCTGGCCGCCGTTGCCCAAAAAAAGGGGAAAAACGTAACCGTATTTCTCCTGGATGACGGGGTGTACCTGGCCAGGCAGGGCGCCTGCGAATTTATCAGGGCGGCCACCGGCGATTCTGCAGACGATTCCCTGGCCCACCTCCAGGCCCACGGGGTTCCCATCCTGGTCTGCACCCCCTGCGCCAAGGCCAGGTTCATTGAGGAAGAAGACCTGGCCGACTCCTGCCGCATGGCCACGGCAGCCGAACTCATTGATGCGGCCTGCGAGGCCACCTGCATCAGCCTGTAATCCCGGCGGTCCCCTTTGAACGGCGGCGGAACCGTTCCCGCCGCCGTTACCCGGGTTGAATGGTAACGTTATACTTCTTCATCCGCTTCCACACCGTAATCCTTGAGACCCCCAGCAATTTCGCCGCCCGGGTCTGATTCCCCCCGGCCTGCTGGAGGGCGGCAATAAGTTCGCTGCGCCGGCTGTCCCGGATGACCACGGTGGTGCTGCTTTGATCTGCCATGGCTGCAGGGACGGCGGGTTCCATGCCTCCCTGTGTTCCCGGCCCGGCATCCCCCCTGCCATGGTTGAGGATCTTTTCCGGAAGGTGTTCCGGCCGGACTCCCTTTCCCCGGGCAAGGACAAAGGCATATTCAACCGTATTCCTCAATTCCCGGATATTGCCCGGCCAGGGATAGGAAACCATGAGACGCATGGCCTCTGGGGTGAACCCCAGGATATCCTTTCCTGTTTTTTCGGCATGGATGGTTATAAAGTGCTGAATCAGCAGGGTGATATCGTCCCGGCGCTTTCGCAACGGCGGACAGGTCAGGGGAAAAACGTTGATCCTGAAAAACAGGTCCTCCCTGAACCGTCCCTGGTCAATCATCTGTTCCAGATTTTTATTGGTGGCGGTGATGATCCGGACATCAATGGGAATGGACCGGTTCTCTCCCACCCGCTGTATGGTCCGGTCCTCCAACACCCTGAGCAGCTTCACCTGAACGGCCAGGGGTATGTCGCCGATTTCATCAAGAAAAATCGTCCCCCGGTGTGCCGCTTCAAACCGGCCGGCACGGTCGCTCTCCGCACCGGTATAGGCTCCCTTGACATGGCCGAAAAGCTCGCTTTCCAGAATACTTTCGCTCAGGGCCGCGCAGTTCACCTTTATAAAGGGTTTTCCGGCCCGCTTTCCGGTTTCGTGGAGGGCTTTGGCAACCATCTCCTTGCCCGTTCCGCTCTCCCCTAAAATCATCACCGGGGTATCCAGAACAGCCACGCTCTCAATGTGTTCGTGGAGATTCATCATCACCTGGGTCCGCCCCACGATCCCGTGGAATCCGTCGTCAACATGGTACATCCGGCGGATGGAGGCCAGCTCGTTTTTATAATTGATGTTCTCGGAAATATCCTTAAGGGTTTCCACGGCCCCTAGAATCTCCCCGTCCGCCCCGTAAAGGACCCTGGCGGTTTTCACAATGGGAATGGTTCGGTTGGAAGCCGAGGTGATAACACATTTTTTATCCCTGACCCGGCCGGCTGAAAAGAGCCCGCACCAGTTTTTACCCGGGCCCAGCCCCACAATGTTACACCCCGTGCAATTGAGCAGGCGGCAGGACCGCCCCCGCAGTTCCTCCTCGGAATACCCGGTGAGCAACTGGGCCGAATGGTTTGCCGCGATAAAATCACCGTGGGCATCCACAATAATGATTCCCTCCTGGACCGAATCAATTATCTCCCGCCATTGTGAACCGATATCCATAATTCTGTTTCCCTGTAGTTAACCTAAGTATACAAGAATTTAACACATGGTTAACACAAAAGCAACTCATCCCCCCTTCCCGCCCCAGAAAAAGATTGCGCAACAAGCATATATCCTTTAATATAAGCGCGTTATCTTCAACCCCGTTATCTTACATTCACTTGGCATACCCCTTGCTATTATCTAATAGCCGGCTGCTGAAAACGGCCGGATATAATTGCGGTTAAAAGGGATGGCGCATATCCCTGCACATAATAAACCCTATATTAAGGAGTTAACATGGAAACGAAAAAAAACAGATCATTGGCCTTAGCCCTGGCTGCGCTTGTTTTCGCCCTGGCCTGGATGCTTACGGCGCCCCCGGCCCAGGCCAAGGAACCCTGGATGTTCGACGATATCGTAGAGGTGGATTTCCTCATCTCGAAAATCTCAGTGCCCATGGACGAGGATGTGATGATCATTGACGCCAGGCCCTATAAGCCGAAATACGTCAAAGGCTTCATTCCCGGTGCCGTGAGCATCCCCTTTTCAGAATTCGATAAAAAAAAGGACATGCTGCCTGAAAACAAAAATGCCCTGCTTATTTTCTACTGCGGCGGCCTCAAGTGCAAACTGAGCCACAAATCAGCGAAAAAAGCGGTGGCCCTGGGTTATACAAATGTAAAAGTCTTTGCCAAGGGGTTTCCTGAATATAAAAAGCAGCCCGGTGCGTATCCGGCGGTGACCGCAGAATATGTGGCCGCCCAAATTGCAGAAAACAAAACCCTGATCGTTGATGCCCGGCCCCAGAAGGCAAAATTCAATAAAGGCCATATTCCCACGGCCATCAATATTCCCTGGTCCCAGTTTGAAGAACTCAAAGGAAAGCTGCCCAGGGATCTTGAAACCCCCATTATTTTCTACTGCGGCGGCCTCAAATGCAAACTGAGCCACAAATCAGCGGCCAAGGCCAAGGTCATGGGCTATAAAAACGTTGCCGTATTCACCCGGGGGTATCCCAACTGGAAAAAGATGTTCGGCCAGGATGCCGCTGCCGTGGCAGTCAAGGCCGGAGACGTGGAAGGCTCCATTGACCTTGACCGGTTTAAAAAAATCATTGCCGAGTCCCCCTCCTCCATCCTTCTCATAGACGCCCGGGACCCGGATGAATTCGCCAAGGGCAGGTTTAAAACCGCCGTCAACATTCCCACGGAAAAACTGGAGCCCAAAATCAAGGACCTTCCCTCTGACAAACCCATTGTATTTGTCTGCTCCACCGGTGCCAGAAGCGGGGAAGCCTACTACATGGTGAAAGATGTCCGGCCTGAACTGGAAGTCTACTATGTGGAGGCCACCATTGATTTCAAAAAAGACGGATCATACACCATCAAGAAAAATTAAAGCAATTGAATAAACCATACTGAATCAACCATAAGGAGAACTTAAATGTTTAAGAAAACGATTATCACTGCCGCTCTGGTATTTTTCACCCTTGGGTCTGTTGCCCTAACCTTTGCCGGTGAGGGGCCGGGGGGGAATAAAAGAAAAGGGAAATATACCTACCGGAAACTGGTCAAGGCCTGCTTTGAGCGTGGGGCCGTAGATTCGGCTTCCCCCAAGGTGAGCCCGGCCGATAAAAAAATGGCCGAATGGAAAACCATTTTTGAAGGCAAAGACTTTTCCGCCTTCGGCTGCGATGAAGAATGGGCCAATGCCTCTGACAAGGATATTCTGGATATCTACTCCTATTTTTACTCCTTTGCGGCAGACTCCCCCACCCCGGCGACGTGTAAATAAACTGGATTAATTGCCCTGTGCTGCACCGCAGCACAGGGCGGCGATTATCTATAAGGAAGGCGCAATGGGAAACAAGACAGCCGGATTATTCCTGGCACTGATTACGGGCCTTGCTCTGGTCATGGGCCAGGCCACCGTCGCCCCGGCGGCAAACCAGCCCCGGACCAAGGATGAGGCGCTGGGCATCAAATTGGCAAAACTGGCAAAACAGGCCGTAAAGGCCAACAAGCACTGGACGACCACGGATCATTCCAAAATTAAAGCACTGGACCAGGACTTCACCTCGGGCAGCCAGATCACCCAGGCCTGCTTGTCCTGTCACACCGATGCATCCATGCAGTTTGAAAAAACCATCCACTGGACCTGGAAGGTGGAGTCGGAAAAGCCGGGGATAATGAACGGCAAGGCCGGCCATGCCGTAAACAACTTCTGCATTTCAGGCAACGCAATGGAAGACAAGGGCTGCCTGGGCTGCCACGTCGGCTGGAACGGCATAAAAGAAGAGGTGAACTGCCTGAACTGCCACGGCGGAGAAAAATTCAACTACAAGGAAGCCTTCTCCGACATCCAGGCGTTTATGGAAGATGACGATCCTGAAACCCAGGAAATTGTCAAGGAGCTCCAGGGCGAGATTAAAAATGCTGTCAAAAACATCACCATGCCCCAGCGGAACCATTGCGGGGAGTGCCATTTCAAAGGCGGCGGCGGCGACGGGGTCAAACACGGCGACCTGGACACCTCACTGGCCAAACCCAATAAGATGCTGGATGTCCACATGGCGGCCGAAGGGGCGGATTTCACCTGCGCCAGATGCCACACCACGGTGAGGCACAACATTGCCGGCCGACTTTACACCCGGCCGGCCTCGGCGGAACGCAAAAGCCTGATCCAGGATGACATGGCCACCAAAATCACCTGCGAGTCCTGCCACGGCACCCTGCCCCACAAAACCGAATCAAAAATGAATGACCACGTGGACAAGGTGGCCTGCCAGTCCTGCCATATCCCCGAATACGCCCGGGTCAACCCCACCAAAATGTGGTGGGACTGGACCAAGGCCGGAGACCTCAGGGACGGGAAGCCTTACGTGGTAAAGGGAGAATTCGGCAAGCCCACCTATAAATCCATCAAGGGCGAATTCAAATGGGAAAAGAACGTCAAGCCAGAATACTTCTGGTACAACGGGTCCTTTTCCAACACCGGCATCAAGGATAAAATCGATCCGGCCCAGATCGTCAAAGTCAGCCAGCCCATGGGCAGCCGGCTGGATCCCGATTCCAGAATCCACCCATTCAAGGTCCACCGGGGCAAACAGCCCTACGACAAGATCAACAAACAGCTTGTGGCCCCTATGCTATCAGGGCCCAATGGATTCTGGACCACCTTTGACATGAAAGATGCCATCACCCGGGGCAACAAGGCATTGGATGTTCCCTTTTCAGGAGAGTTCGATTATGTGGAAACCACCTATGCCTTTCCCATCACCCACATGGTGGCCCCTGCCGAAAAGGCCATGGCCTGCAAGGAGTGCCACATCCGTGACAACTCGCGGCTGGCCAAAATCACAGGTATCTACCTGCCGGGAAGGGATAAAAACAATTTCATTGACGGCATCGGTATCATCGCCGTTCTCGGCGCCTTCGGCGGAGTGGCCCTCCACGGCCTGGGGCGGTTTTTCACCCGGAACGGAAAGGAGGATTAAAACATGAACGACCGCAACCTGATAAAAGTATACCTTTATACCCGGTTTGAGCGTCTCTGGCACTGGTTCCAGGCCCTGATGATCTTCATTTTGCTCATCACAGGCTTTGAGGTTCACGGGACATACACCCTCCTTGGGTTTAAAACCGCGGTAACCGTCCACAACTTTGTGGGGCTTTCCTGGCTGATTCTCTTTGCCTTCTTTGTATTCTGGCTTTTGACCACCGGCGAATGGAAACAGTATATTCCCACCACCAAAAAGCTGTTTGATGTGGTCCTCTACTATGCCTACGGCATTTTCAAGGGGCAGAGCCACCCGGTGCAAAAATCCAAGGGGGCAAAACACAACCCCCTGCAGCGCATTGCCTATCTTGGGATTTCGGCCATGCTTCTCCCGGTGCAGATGGCCACGGGCCTGCTTTACTATCTGTATAATGTGGTACCCGGCGGCCTGGACCTTTCCATCCTGGCCGTGGTCCATACCCTTGTGGCCTTCCTGTTGGTCAATTTTCTGATCATCCACCTGTACATGACCACAACCGGCCATTCCCTGTTCAGCCATATTTCAGGGATGATAACAGGGTGGGAAGAAATTTACGAAACCACCAAGATTCAGGAATGGGAAAACAAAGCCACCAAAAAAAACTGAGCACTGCATCCTATTAGCATCCTCCGAAAATTACGTTTTAAAACCGCTGTCTCCCGCATGGGAGGCGGCGGTTTTTTCATATTGGAAATAAAAGAACAATTAATTTGTAGAACACCTGTATTTATTCTATAATTATTCAAATCAAAGGTTGCAGTTCCTGTTAACGCGTTTAAAACCACCAATATTTCCATACAAAGATGCATGATTTATACAAATCGCTGAGCACCATACATCGGGCCCTGTGCCTGGCCCTGGTTACACTGGGTATCGCGGTATTTCCATGCAAAGGGGAAAGCCAGTCCTTAACGCTGTTCCCTGACAGTCTGCATCTCACCCCCGGGGAGATGGCCTGGGTGAAATCCCATGAAAAAATAATCGTCGCCGGACCCAAGGCATTTCCTCCGTTTCACTACTATGACGAACAGGGCAAGCTAAAAGGAATCGCCGCAGATTACCTTTTCACCATCATGGACCGGCTGGGTATCCGGTCCACGGCCACCGGTCCCATCCCCTGGGACCAGGTGCTGGAAAAGGCAAAATCCGATGAAATCGATCTGATCCCCTGTATCGCCATATCCGAAGACCGAAAGAGCTATCTGGATTTTTCCCATCCCTTTCTCTCCTTTCCCCTGGTGATTTTCAGCCTAAAAGACGCCCCCTTCATCGGCGGGATCGAGGACCTCCACGGCCGGACCCTGGCAGTGATAGAAAAAAACGTCACCCAGACCTGGCTGAAGCGGGACAGCGTTGATTATATCCCCTATCCCGTAGCATCCCCCCGGCAGCGCCTGGAAGCCGTTTCCCTGGGCCGGGCCGAAGCCGGTATCGAAAACCTGGCTGCAGCGACCTACATCATCCAGAGATACGGGCTGACCAATATTAAAATTGCCGCCCCCACCCCCTACGGCAACTACAACCTTTACATGGCCGTGGGCAAGAACAGGCCCGAACTGCTGGGCATCATCAACAAGGTGATGGAACAGATTACGCCGGAACAAAAGATAACAATCCGGAACAAGTGGCTCTCTCTCAGATATGAACACGGCCTGAGGCCTGCCGATATCATAAAATGGATATTGGCGGTAACCGCGGTCTGCGGTGCCATCCTGGCGGTGATCCTGAGTGCAAATGCCAAACTTAAAAAGGAAATTGGGGCAAGGAAAAAGGCCATGGCGGAATTGGAGGAGGCTGCTGCTGAAATCAAAACCCTGGAGGGCATTGTCCCCATCTGCTCATCCTGTAAGAAAATCAGGGATGACAAAGGATATTGGAACCGCCTGGAGGCTTATATTGAAAAACATTCCCAAGCCTCGTTCAGCCACAGCATGTGCCCGGAATGTACCCAAAAGGCCTACGGGAAGGAAGACTGGTATATCAAACGGAGGACTGCAGAAAAAAAAGGCGCGGGACAATAGTTTTTCACAAAGTTGTATCAAAACAACCAACACACTCTTGTATCACATCCATTTTCCCGATACAGCTGTTTTCCCCCGCTCCGGCCTCCCCCGACTCAAAACAGCCTTGAAAACCCCGTGGCAATTCGATATGCTGACCCTGATTTCGCAGTACCTATATTTTTCAACCGTATCGAATCAACCTGTGGCACATTAGTTGCTGACTCCATTTAAAAGATACAATCAACCAATGAATTTAAAAGGAGTAAAAAATGGAAGAAAAAGTATTAAACGCCATGAAGGAAGCAGGAAAACCGGTTCGTCCAGGAGAAATAGCAAAGGTGCTGGATGTTGAAAGCAAAGACGTCTCCAAAGCCATCAAAACCCTAAAGGAAAAAGGAAAAGTCATTTCTCCCAAACGCTGTTATTATTCACTTCCGTAAAAAAGAAGCAAGCTAATTACGACCTAAATAAACAGGTTTAATCCTTATAATTGCTTAACACCTAAATGCAGGAGGAGTTTATGGATCCGGTTTTTCTATCCAGACTGCAGTTTGCAGCAGCCACCATGTTCCATTTTCTGTTTGTTCCCCTCACACTGGGCTTGTCCATTCTCATTGCCTACATGGAAACCAGGTACGCCAGAACCGGCGACAGGGTTTACCTGAGAATGACCAAGTTCTGGGGCAAACTGTTTTTGATCAACTTTGCACTGGGAGTTGTCACCGGCATCACCCTGGAATTCCAGTTCGGCACCAACTGGTCCAGGTATTCTGAATATGTCGGCGATATCTTCGGTTCCCTTCTGGCCATCGAAGCCTCTGTGGCCTTTTTCCTGGAATCCACCTTCATCGGAATCTGGATTTTCGGCTGGAAAAAACTATCCGCCAAGGCCCATGCCACAGTGATGTGGCTGGTGGCCCTTGCCGGCAATTTTTCCGCCATCTGGATTCTTCTGGCCAACGGGTTCATGCAGCACCCCGTGGGCTATACCCTGGTAAACGGAAGAGCGGAGCTTGAGAACTTTTTTGCCGTCATGTTCAACAAGCACGGCCTTCTTGAGATTATCCATGTAGTTCCCGCATCCCTGCTTCTGGGATCCTTCTTCATCATGGGCATATCTGCCTACCACCTGCTGAAAAAACAGCACCTTGAGGTATTCCAGCGGTCATTTAAAATCGCCCTCACCGTGGGCCTGGTCTGCTCCCTCACCGTCGCCCTCACCGGCGACATGCACGGGGTGAACGTGGCCAAGACCCAGCCGGCAAAACTGGCGGCCATGGAAGCCCATTGGGAGACCCAGAAACAGGCTCCCATCGTTCTTTTTGCCCTGCCCGCGGCACACCGGGAGGAAAATATTATTGAAATCGGGTCCATTCCCGGAATCCTCAGCTTTTTAGGATTCCACGACTTCAACGCAGAAGTGACCGGGCTCAAAGATATCCCCGAGGATGACCGGCCCCCGGTTTTCCTTACCTTTGTGGGATTCAGGACCATGGTGGGCATCGGGACGCTGATGATCCTGCTCATGGTATACGGATGGCTGAAACGGAACCAGCTCATGGAAAATCCGCTATTCCTGAAAATCATGATGTTTGCCATCCCCCTGCCTTACATCGCCATGGAAGCGGGCTGGATGGTGACGGAAGTGGGACGCCAGCCCTGGATTGTCTACGGCCTGATGAGAACCAATGATGCCGGCTCCCCCGTGGGATTCGAGCAGGTGGCCATTTCCCTCATCGGTTTTATCCTGGTATACGGCATCCTGGGTGCCGTGGGATTCTTCCTCATCGCAAAATCCGTAAAAGAAGGCCCTGAGGCCGACACCAACTAAGGAGACTAAAAATTATGCTACTTCAATCAATATGGTTTTTCCTGTGGGGGCTGCTCTGGGCCGTATTTTTTCTCACCGACGGATTTGACTTCGGTGTGGGGACCATCTACCCCTTTGCCGGAAAAACGGAACGGGACAAACGGGTGATGCTCAACGCCATGGGGCCCCTGTGGGACGGCAACGAGGTCTGGCTGATCACCGCCGGCGGTGTGACTTTTGCTGCATTCCCCCAGGTCTATGCCACCATGTTCTCCTCCCTGTACACCCCGCTGATGCTGATCCTCTTTGCCCTGATCCTGAGGGGGGTTGCCCTCCATTTCAGGGGCAAAATCGATACGCCTGCCTGGAAAGCGGTATGGGACGGCCTGATCTTCATCGGTTCCTTCCTGCCGGCCCTGCTCTTCGGCGTGGCCTTTGCCAATATTTTCCAGGGCATCCCCTTTGACGGAGACGGCATCTACCACGGCAACACCTTAAAGCTGCTCAACCCTTACGGACTGCTGGGCGGCCTGCTCTTTGTGCTGCTTTTTATCCTCCACGGCGCCAACTGGACCGCCGTGAAATCCACCGGAGACCTGCGGGAAAGAGCCGCCGGCATCGCGGGGACCACCTGGAAAATCCTGGTGCCCGTGGCCGTGATTTTCCTGATTGCATCCTATTTTGCAACCGACCTCTATGCCAACTATTTTAAATATCCCATCCTCTTCCTGGTCATTATCCTGGATGTGGCCGCCCTGTTTGCTATCAAGCTGTTCCTGTCTAAAAAGGCATGGTTCAAGGCCTGGTTTGCTTCCGGGCTGACCATTGTGCTCTGCACATTTTACGGGGTGATCGGGCTGTTTCCGGCGCTGTTCCCCTCAAGCCTGGATCCGGAATGGCATCTGACGGCATTCAATGCCTCCTCAAGCCCCCTGACCCTGAAAATCATGCTGGGGGTGGTCCTGGTATTCATCCCCATCGTCATTGGGTACCAGATCTGGGCATACACCCTGTTTAAAGATCCCGTCACAGACGAAGAGCTGGGCATGGACGAAGCCTATTAGCCGAATTACCGCCTCCCGGGCAGGCCCTGCCCCGGCCGGAAGGCGGATGAATGTAGAATTTAAATTAACCCAAGTAAATTAAGGAGAATAATTCATGGACAAATATGTTTGCGGCCCCTGCGGCTATGTGTACGATCCGGCGGAAGGTGATCCGGACAACGGTATTGATCCCGGCACTGCATTCGAAGATCTTCCCGAAGACTGGTGTTGCCCCATCTGCGGTGCAGCAAAGGACGAATTCGAAAAAGAGTAACCTAGGAAACCCGAATCATGACATGCCGGCTGGGATCCTTATGTCCCGGCCGGCATTTTTTATGGAGGACAAGGAGATGGCGCTCTCGGTTGTGGACCTTTATGCAAAAGTACTGCCCCGGACCAATTGCAAGGACTGCGGGTTTCCCACCTGCATTGCCTTTGCCGGAAAAGTGGTTTCTGAAAAACTGCCGTTGAAGAACTGCCCCCACATTGATCCTGATATTCTGGGGCCGGCCCAGGCCGAACTGGAGGAGCAGTACAAGGCAGGGAAATGGCTGAAAAAGGATATGGCGGCCGAAGCACTGTCACTGGCCAGGGAAAAGGCCGCATCCATGAATCTAAAAGAGATGGCCGCAAGGACCGGGGGGATCGCCCCCTTGCAGGCACTCCCCATATCCGCCTGCCCTATTTTGACAAAAACCTCCTGGTGACCCTGGATCAGGTTACCGATGAAACCGGGGGGGAGCTGACCCGGAACGAACAAACCTTTGTATTCATCCACATGGCATCCGGCGGCACCTCTTCACCCACCGGCAACATGAAAAGCCTGAAGGAATTTCCCAACACGGTCTCCAAAATCGTATCCATGAACGACCATGTGGAGGCCCCCATAAAAAAAAGGTTTGCCGGCAATGCTGACGCATTGAAGCAAAAATGCCGGGCCTGCGGCGGCACAGATGTCAGCGGCAGATACGACTCACCGGACCTGGCCTTCCAGTTCAGGGTTTTTCCCAAGGTATATATCACCCTGCTCTTCTGGGATGCGGAGGAGGGGTTTGAACCCGATGCCAAACTCATGTTTGACGAAACGGTCATGGATCACATGGACATTGAAGCCGTCATGTTCATGAGTGAGCATCTGGCGAACCTGCTTATTGAAGAACAATAAGTAACTCCCGCCGCCGGTGTTTAAATTAAAATTAACACATATCCAGGGCGCGAAAATTTGAAACCGGAGCGTACTAAAGTACCTGAGGCTTTCAAATTTTTGAAGCAAGGCGGCAGATGGGTCAATTTTTGCTCAAACACTAACGGAAGAATAGTTCTCCCACGGCAATGGCAATGGTTCCCAGCATCAAGGCGATTACAAGAAAACTGACAGTTGATTTCATTTCATCTCCTTTGCCCCTGAAGGGGGTGTTATTCTATTTTCTTTCCGGCGGTCAGGGTTATCCGTTCCAGGACCCAGGCCGCCAGGGCCTTCTGGCTGACGCGTTTGATCTCCCTGCGGATCAGTTTCAGGTCCAGTTCCGCCCGGGCCATGGTCTTGTGGCCGCCTGCTGAACCGAATTTTCCGAAAGCCTCTGCCGCAGTCTTTCCCGCCCCTTTTCGCAACCCGTCGTTGCGCAGGACAACGATGAGCTTCCCATCCACCACCCCGGAAAGGATGCTCCAATTCACCCGGTTAATGGCCAGAAAGAAATCCGCGGCCACCACCAGCTCGTCCGGCTTTGACATATTGCCGGCATGGTAAAAGGCCCGGTTATTTACAATCCGCCTTTTTTTTATGGCCTGCCCCAGAAAATCAAGGTCCGACTCCGTCATCAGGGCCCGCTCCACCTTGGTGACAATATTCATGTCGGCAAACTGGTAGAGATGCTGAAAGGCCCGGATATCCTTTAATGTGGCCTGGCGGGTGAAATCCGCCGTATCGGTCTTGATGCCCAGCATCAATGCGGCAGCCAGCTTGGCCGAAGGGCGTATCTTCATGCTCTTCATATATTCGGTGAGCATGGTGGAGCAGGCCCCGTATTCCGGCCGCACATCGGAAAAAGGGGCATCCGGGCATGAAACGGGATGGTGGTCGATGACCAGGTCAAAGTCAAACCCCTTGAAGCATTCATTATGGTCGGGCTGGGAATCCACAATGATAAACTTATCAAACTGAGACCGGTCCACATCGGCAAGGGGCACCAGGCCCGAATCTGTGTATTCGATCATGGCCAGGTTGTCCGGCCGGGTAATCCGGTTGAAATAGGTGATGACCACCTCTGAGACCCTGCGCCAGAGAATCCGCTTCACCGCCATGGCCGAACCAATGGCATCCGGATCCGCATTGATCACCACCAATACCCTGTCCGCCCCTGAAAACAGGGCCAGCATCTGTTTGACTCTTTCCCTGTTACTGGCCATGGGTCACCCGGGTGTTGCCTGAAAAAAAGAGGGTCAGGGTGATAAAGGCATATCCGGCAATGGCCAGGACAGCGGCCCAGCCGTAAAATACCCCCAGGGGTGCCAGAACCAGGGCCGTCAGCCAGTGGGCGGCAATCACCGTGGGGGAATGAAGGCGTATGGGGAAATCGTCAAACCGGCAGATCACGGAGAGCCCGCAGAGGTTCCATCCGTAAAGGGAGGCAAAAACATGGATGTGGAGCAGCCACTTGGTCTGCATGGGATCGTACCCCTCCTGCATCTGAAAGGAGATATAGGCGATGCCGGTGACAGCCGTGACAATAAGAAAGCCGATGCCCGAGGTCAAAAAGAGTTTCTGTTGAACCCTGTCCGCAAAGGTATAATAAAGAAGAAAAACCATGACCACGGCCGTGAACAGGGCTGCCGTGACAAAAACCTGGGGAATGAACCGCTCAAAAAGGATAAAGATGAAAAAGATGATCACCCCCAGGGTAATGGTCCAGAAGCAGGCTTCCATGATGGTTTTCCGTTCCCTGCCCTCAATTTTCCTGAGCATCCCGAAAATCAGGGACAAGGTCACCAGGGAGAGGGGAAATGAATATCCCAGAAAAAAGGTGTTCAGGGTCAGCTTTTCCATATGGACCCAATGGGTGTACTGGTTGTTGATAATGACCAGGGAGGCCATGGCAATACCGATGGAAAGGCACCATAGGCTGGCCTGGTGGAATTTTTCCGTCACCGGCACCCGTGCCTGCAAAAACTGCAGGGGCACCAGGGAAAACTTTTCAACCCTTACCTTTTCCACCAGGAACCAGAGGATGACTGAGATGGCCAGGGTCAACGGGTAAGCCTCAAAAAATGCTGAAAAGGCATAGATCAGTGAAAAAAAGAAAAAAAGCCGCACCGTTCCGGACATACGCGGCCTGCGCTGGGTGTAGTAAAGCAGGATGGTGCCGCCGGAGCATAAGTTGAACAAAAAAATATGCAGCCGTTCAAAGCTGTAATGGTTTGCCGGAAAATAAATATGAACAAACCCGAAAATCAGGGCGGTGATCATGAGAAAGGAAAACAGGAACTTCAGCTTGTTATTCATTTATCTTTCCTAAAAGGGATGTCAATTGGATTCCCGCCCAAGCAGGTGGCGCAGGGCCGGCTCCAGGCCGGTATGGGTAAACATATATCCGCTGTCCAGCAGTTTTTCCGGCATGACCCGGGCCGAGGTCAGCAGGGTCTCTCTACCCATATCCCCCCAGAGGAATCCGGCCACTGGTGCAGGCATTGCAAAAAAAGCAGGCCGTGACAATACCCGGCCCAGGGTTTTGGTAAAGGCCTTGTTGGTTACGGGCTCAGGGGCCGTCAGGTTCACAGGCCCGTGGACGGTCTCGTTTTCAAGGAGGTGGAGGATGCCGCCCAGGGCATCATCCATGCTGATCCAGCTCATATACTGCCCCCCGTGGGAGAGCCTTGTCCCCAGCCCCAGGGCAAAGGGGATAAACATCCGTTCAAGGGCACCCCCTGCAGGGGTCAATACCACGCCGATCCGAAGCTGAACCGTGCGGATACCGCCCCGGGCAGCTCCCAGGGAAGCGGTTTCCCACCGGTTGCAGACCTCGGATATAAAAGAGTTCCCCATGGGGCTCCCTTCGGTGAGGACCCTGTCCCCGCCTTCACCGTAAAGCCCGATGGCCGATGAGGAAATAAAGGTTGACGGCGGGCGGTCCATGGCCCGCATCTTCTCCACAAGCACCCGGGTGGGGATGACCCTGGAGTCCATGATCAGCTTTTTCTGGTTCTCCGTCCACTTGCCCCGGGAGATATCCACCCCGTTGAGGCTGATCACCGCATCAATGGGGCCTGCCGCCTCCATATCCAGGACATTTTTATAGGGATCCCAGTACAGGGCATCCGGCGCATCGGAGTCCGGATCCCTGACCAGTCGGACCACCTCATGGCCGCAGGTCCGCAGGAAAGGCACCAGGGCCTGACCGATGGTGCCGGAGGCCCCGGAAACGAGAATCCGCTGTTTCTTTATTTTCCCCACACGGCTTTCCATGTCAGCCTTCAGCACCCTGTGGCGGTAGGTAAAAATCCGATCCAGCTCCTTCATGGCATGGCCGCAGAAGGGAGCGCTCAAAGGCTCCAGGGGCAGTTTGAATTTCACCCGGTCCTCCATGACAGCGGTATTTGAGCCGCCTTCGTGGAAAAGATGGGTGTGCTCCCAGAGGCCGAAGGGCCCCTTCACCTGCCGGTCGCGGAACAGCCTGTTCTCCTCGTAGTCAATATGCTCGGCCTCCCAGATCATGGGAATGCCGAAGACCTTCATTTTAAATTTGACCTGTACGCCCTTGTCGATCCCCTTTCCCCTTCGGGAAATCAGGCTCAGGGGCGCCCAGGGCGGAGTCAGCCGGTTGATGGCCCCCTCCCGGGCGTGCCAGGCAAAAAGATCCGCCACAGGAACATTGATCCGGGTCTTTTTGCTGAATATCTTTTCCGCCATATTTTTCGCCGTTCCTGCCTGCAGGTTAAATGATTTATTGATTTTACAGGGGTTATATTATATGAATGTCAATCAAGTTTAAACCTTTATCTGTGCTTTCCTGCCCTTTTCAATTTGAAAGGATGGCACGCCCCTTGCTTTATCTTTGCAGAGACAAACGTTCCCGGAAGCACGGGAATCAGACCCAAATTTCAATATACGGAGGATAAAAAATGGATAAATATGAATGCCCCTGCGGATATGTATATGACCCTGCCAATGGCGACCCTGAAAACGGCGTGGAACCCGGTACTGCCTGGGACGCCCTTCCCGAGGACTGGGTATGCCCCCTCTGCGGCGCCGCCCAGGAAGACTTTGAGAAACTTGAGGATTAGATCTTAGGAGACACACCCATGTACAAACCCATTGAAATAGCAGAAAATATCTATTCCGTGGGATGCCGGGACTGGGATATTCGAGATTTCCACGGCTATTCCACCTACGAGGGCACCACCTACAACGCCTTTCTGGTGCTGGGGGAACAGAACATCCTCATAGACACGGTCAAAGAAAAATTCGGTGATGAGCTTCTGGCAAACATTTCCAGGATCATTGATCCCAAAAAAATCGACGCCATCATCTCCAACCATACGGAAATGGACCATTCCGGCGCCATTCCCAAAGTACTCCACAAAATCGGACGGGACAAGCCGGTCTATTGCTCCAAAATGGGGGCCAAAAACCTGAAAAGCCATTTCAACCGGGACTTTAATTTTCAGGTGGTGGGTACCGGAGACACTCTGACACTGGGAAACAGAACCTTCTCATTCCTTGAGACAAGAATGCTCCACTGGCCGGACTCCATGTTCACCTACCTGCCCGACGAGGCCATCCTCTTTTCCAGCGATGCCTTTGGCCAGCACTATGCCGGCGACATGTTTTTTGATGATGAAATCGGGGATGAAATCATGCCCCATGCCCGGAAATACTATGCCAACATCCTGCTCCACTTTTCTCCAAGGGTACAGGCCCTGCTCAAGGATGTGGCCAAGATGAACCTGAAGATAGACATGATCTGTCCGGACCACGGCATCATCTGGCGGGACAATCCCTCAAAGATCATCGAGGCCTATGACAGGTGGTCCAGGCAGGAACCCCAGAAAAAAGTTGTGGTGATGTTCGATTCTATGTGGGAAAGCACCACCAAGATGGCCCGGGCCATTACCAACGGCATTGAATCGGAAGATGTCAATGTGCGGCTGATGAACACCCGGAAATGCCACAGGTCGGACATCATGACCGAAATCATTGATGCCGGCGCCATTGCCGTCGGTTCCCCCACCCTGAACAATAGTATATTTCCGGTGATCGCGGACGTGATGACCTATATCAAGGGGCTGCGCCCCCAGAACAAGCTTGCTGTTGCCTTCGGCTCCTATGGCTGGAGCGGTGAGGCGGTAAAGATCCTCAACAAGGAATTTGAGGAAATGAAACTGGAGATCATCGACCCCGGTGTGAAGGTACAATATGTACCGGATGATGCAGACCTTGACAGATGCTTTGAACTGGGCGTAAAACTGGCCTCAGCGTTGAAAGATAAACTCTCAAACTAACGGAGGAGATAATGGGCAACGACTTTAATGCAAATGATATTTTTGAAATTGCCAAGCAGATAGAAATCAACGGCGCCAAATTCTACAGAGATGCCGCCAACCGGGTGGACGAGGATGCCCACAAGCAGTTCCTGACCGGCCTTGCAGAAATGGAAGACAGCCATGAGCAGATTTTTGCCGGCATGCAAAAGGAACTGGGCGACACCGAAACCGCAGCCACCGCATTTGATCCTGAAGATGAAAATGCCCTCTATCTCAAAGCCCTGGCCGACACCCGGGTATTCTTTGAAAAGGATCAGCCCGAAGCATCCATGAAAGGCATCCTGACCTCGGCCATTGCCGCTGAAAAGGATTCCATTGCATTTTACCTGGGCATGAAGGAACTGGTATCCGAAAAAGCCGGCAAAGCCAGGCTGAACGATATCATCAAAGAAGAGATGAGCCATATCAAGATGCTGGCCGCCAAACTGGTCGACTTCAAATAAAAAATAAAAGCCGGCGGAAGAAATCTTTCTCCCGCCGGCCTTTAGATTTAGCGCATAAAAAAACTCACTGTCTTGACGGACAGTGAGTTTTTTATTTCAAAAATCCTAGGACTTCCACAATCCATGGAGGTTGCAGTAAGCCAGGGCCGTCACCTTGTCAGCATCACATTTAAAGGTCGCTTCGGGAATATTGGAGGGTTCCAGCATCATGCGCTGCACATATTTACCGTCGCAGGAGACCAGTTCGATCCATTCGATCCAATGGTCCGGGGTCATGGGATGGGCGACTGACCCCACACAGACTTTATAGCCGCCGTCAATCTTTTCAATCACGGGCACATGTTTCTCAACGGCCGCGTCAACCGTGTTCTCCACCAGTCGTTCCATGGGTTTTCCGCAGCAGGTCACCGGCGGTTTCTCCCCATGAAGAACCTGCACAATATTACCGCATTTTTCGCATTTATAGATACCTAGTTGCTCAGCCATTGATTTCCTCCTTAAGGATGTGATGATCGTTTTCAGAACCTGTGACCCGGCCTGGAAAAGATAGGCCGGACTGTTGTTTTATATGTTATCGACAAATTTTTTTCCAGGGTTATTTACGCCGCGTGACCTGAGTATCCAATCCATCCATTTCCCCGAAAGTTCACCCTTGCCCCGGGTGGCTTCCTGAAACAGGGAGGCCATCTGGTAATAGACTTCGTTTTTGGATTTTACGGCAACGTAAAAAGGGACGCCGGTTCTTTTTTTCTTCCGGTGCTTCGTTGATTCAGCCATTCTCAATCCCTCCTGGAAGTTGGTTGTTTTATTTACTTGCTTTTACATTTCTTACCTCGTTGTACATTAATGGTTTTAGCAAAGTCCGTACCAGAACGGATTCTGTTCCAAAATCCGGGCCGGCACTCCGTTGTATATTCAAACGGACTGTCCCCTCGATACAATACAACCCATGACAGGAAACAAGAATGTCTCTATTATCGTATCAATCGCCAAGACAAAAACATCTCAGTCGGCAGGTTAATATCGCGGGAATTCAATGGTAAATTTAAGGGGTATGGTCAACCTTATCAAAGCCACCGGGAAAAAATCAAGAAAAAAATTACTATTTATTAATCAATCCCCAGATATCCTTTAACTCATCCATGTGGCCCATCAGGATGTTCATAAAGGCCAATTCTGTTTCCAGCATCTCCCGGTCCTCTTTGCGCAGCCATTCGGACAGCCAGGCAAACCTCAGTGCCAGGACATATTCGGGAAACCAGTTTAAAGATGCAGCCCCCATGATCCCGGCATCTTTGAGACGGGATAAAAAGGTGGTGACCATGGGCATGGCCAGCCCTTCAGGATGTTCGATACCTGCACACCCGACAAGGTTTGCCGCATCATAACAATCCGGCTTAAGCCCTGAAAATTCCCAGTCGATCACCGCTTTGAGTCCATGGTCTCTCCAGATCACATTCAGGGGGTGGAAATCTCCGTGGCAAAAGCCTGCAGGCAGGCCGTCGTGGGCGGCCATAAAGCCCTTCTCAAGGAATTTAAGGACGGGCAGGTATTGATTAAAATAATCCGGATGACGAATCTCCATGTCCCGGAATAGCTTATAAATATAGTCTTTAATGGAAAAAAAGGGGAAGGAAATAGAGGTTGAAAGGCCTGGGGCAGCCCGGTGCATATCAACGAGGAATCCGGCCATGGCCGCCCCCATATCCGGGGAAGAAAGCCATCCGGGCCGGTCAATCCCCGTGGAATACAGATACCGGGTAATCTGAAAGCAGTCTTCCCCGATAAAGGGCAGATATTCACCGGTGACTGCCGGTTCCGGCGCCAGGGCGGCCCCCAGGCCACTGCGGTTCAACAGGGCCAGGGTCCGGGCCACCCGGTCCCGTTGCCGGTACTTTGCACCGGCAAACATTTCAATGAGAAAGCGCCTGCCGGAGAAGTCTTCAAACACGGCCCTGGACAAAGACCTTTCAGGGCTGCCTTCTATCTGTGCATCGCTGCACACCGATTTGATGCCCATGTCCCAGAGTTGGCTGACCCGGTCCTGGAATTCCTGCCGGGCCAGCGCTGTTATGATTTCCAAATCCGGCACCGCCTAAATCATGGCACAAAGGGCCTTGCCGTATTCCTGGGCCGCCTGAATCCCGCCGCCCACCCAGCCGGCCTTGAGCATCAGGGGGCCGCCGGAAGCCATCTTCATCTTGAAGATATGCTCCATGGTATCAAATATCCTGCCGGCAGCCTCGCCGCTCCAGCCGTAGGAGCCAAAGGCCCCGCCGGGTTTCCCTTCCATCTCCGCCCGCTCGGCGATAAAAAGCAATTGCTTCATGGAAGTGATCATTTCCCCGTGGTAGGTGGGGGAGCCGAAAATATAGGCGTCATAACCGTTAAGATCCTCTTCGCTTTTAATTTCGCTGACCCGCCGGATCACCGCGTCATGGCCGGAAATCCTTACGCCCTCGGCAATGAGGTCGGCAATTCCCTTTGTCTCTTCGGACCTTGTGGCATAGACGATCAATACGCTTCCCATCGTTCCCTCCTTAGAATAGAATGGTTGAATTAATCTCTTCAATGGATTTAACACCGGTCATGAACATGGCCTTTTTCAGAATTTTGGCCACATGTTCAAGGTGAAGGCGGACCCCGTAGGCGCCGCCGCCCACTGCCGCCCGGATAATATCCCGGCCCAGGAGCACAGCATCCGCTCCCAGGGCAAGCATTTTAAGCACATCGTACCCCGTCCTCACCCCGCCGTCCACGGTCAGGGCCACCCGGTCTCCCACACGGGCCCGGATCAGTGGCAGGACCTCGGCGGTTCCCGGGGTGCTGTCCAGAACCCGCCCCCCGTGGTTGGAAACGCCAACGGCGGCCACTCCGGCTTCAGCGCACTTTTCCGCCTCATCCGGCCGCATCACCCCTTTGGCAATGAACGGCAGGGAAGAAAATCCCACCAGCTCCCGTAAATCCTTGACGCTCTTTCTGAATACCGGCTGTCCGTGGCGGGCCATGATGGTGGAGCCGGCGCCGTCCAGGTCAACGCCCACGGCCCGGCACCCCGAACCTTCCGCCCGTTCAATCAGCGCTTTAAGAACATCCTGGGACCGGGGTTTAAAAATAGCGATCCCCTGTCCATTGCAGGCGTCCATGGCATCAAGGCTGGGATTTTTCTGCGGGGTGTAAAACCAGGTATCGCCCCTCAAGGCAATGGTGCCGGCATCCCTGGCCCCCATGAGTACGGCTTTGCAAAAATCGGTTTCATCCAGGGCGTTGTTGTATTTTTCCGCCCCGGCCGTAGACGAAGGGAGAATGGGAAAATCCAGGTCCATACCCAGAAACCGGGTTCGGGTATCCGGTTGGAAGTGCGCTCCGACCACGGACATATTAAACCGGATATTGTCTAGGGCAAAGACATTATTCCTGAAGGAAAGCCCCTTTCCGGCCCCGCCCAGTCCGATGGGTTTGCCGTAGCTCTCACGCTGGCAAATCTTATCGCCGCTTCCGTCGCAGGACGGGTAAGCCGCACAGATCCCCTTCATCTTTTTCCTGGCCAGGTCCCGGACCTCTTCCAGGGTGCCCGGCAGCTCATCCTTTAAAAGGATCATGCGCTGGTCAGACCGGCAGTTGCTGCATACGGCAGGCTTTTCAGGTTCGTTATATTCACGATGGCACACAGAACAATACCAGGAACTCATGGACATATCTCCTTATTTATTAACGATAACGCCGGCGGTTCGGATCTTTGAATCTTGGAATGTTAACACCACCTTACCCTGATTCCAGCTCGAAACACAAGTATTAACCACATCCTTGCAATGCCCGCGCATTGCCATCAAAATAAATCGATACAGATTTTTGCAATAAACAGGCCAAGCCATTTTATGAGTTTTACCTTGCCAAAAAGGCACGAAATATGCAACAAAGTTGAACAGTATCTAATGATCAAGCCACATCAAAACCTGTCAAGGAGACAATTCCATGGACACGGAAAAACCCAAATTATACGCATTGAGTACCTGCAGTCATTGCAAATCAACCAAAAAACTATTCAGCCAGTGTAAGGTTGAATACGATTATGTGGAGGTGGACGATCTGGAAGGGGAGGAACGGAAAGCCATACTGGCGGACATTAAAGAATTGAATCCCCGCTGCTCTTTTCCCACCATTAAAATAAACGACACCGTTATTGTGGGGTACAAGGAAAAACAAATCAAGGAGGCACTGGGGATTAAAGATGAAGGTTGAACAGCTTTACGAGGCACTGAAAAAATCACAGGAAGCCAAAGGCATCTATTTTAACAAAGACAGGGACCTGGTCTTTGAACTGCTGGAGGCCCTGCTCCTGAACAAGGAAAGATACGGATACATGGCCTGCCCCTGCCGGCTGGCCTGCGGGGACAGGGATCACGACAAGGACATCATCTGCCCCTGTGATTACCGGGCACCGGACCTTGAAGAATTCGGCGCCTGCTTCTGCGGGCTGTATATTTCCACCGCCCTGCACAATAACGAAATCGAATCCGAGTATGTTCCTGAGCGGCGGCCGCCTGAAAAGATCTTTTAAGGGGTACACCAACAAAGGAGACGACCATGAATGAGAATGAATGCACACCTGTATTAAACACCGGCTTGAGGGGTGTGGATGTCGCAAGCTCAAAAATCTGCGATGTCCAGGGCAAGGAAGGCAAACTCATTTACAGGGGATACCTGATCCAGGACCTGGCGGAAAAGGCCAATTTTGAGGAAACCTGCTTTCTGCTGCTCTATGAGCGCCTCCCTTCAAAGGAGGAACTGGCCGATTTTACCCGAAGCCTGGCAGCCAAGCGAAATATTCCCGAGAATATTTTCACCCTCATGGCGTCACTGCCGGCGGATATGACCCCCATGGACGTCCTCCAGACCGTTACGCCCATGCTGCTGCAAAACGACCCCAATGCCGGAAAAGAAGGGATGGAGAACACACTGTACAGCGCGGAGAACCTCATCGCGGGCATGGCAACGGCAACGGCAGCCTGGGACCGGATCCGAAACAGAAAAGAACCGGTGGCCCCGGACCCGTCCCTCTCCCATGCCGCCAATTTTCTCTATATGCTCAATGGGGAAAAACCCGACGACGAGTCCGCCCATTTCTTTGATACAGGACTTGTGCTCCATGCCGAGCACTCTTTCAACGCCTCCACCTTTACGGCCCGCCAGGTGGCTTCTACCAAGGCCCATATTTATGCGGCCATCACTGCAGCCCTGGGTTCCTTGTCAGGGCCGCTGCACGGCGGGGCAAACGTCAGGGTGATGAAAATGCTCAAGGAAATCGGATCAGTGGATAATATAGACAATTATATCAACGGCGTTTTGGACTCCGGCGGCCTGATCATGGGTCTGGGCCATGCCGTGTACCAGACCGATGATCCCCGGGCCATTATCCTGGCCCCCATGAGCAGACGGATGGGCGAACTGGCCGGGGATACCAAATGGTACGAATTGTCAAAGGCCCTGGAAGTCAGGGGCAAGGCCGCTTTTAAGGAAAGAAAGCAGCGGGAGATCTTCTGCAATGTGGATTTTTATTCCGCCTCCCTCTTTTATTCCATGGGTATTGCCATGGACCTGTTTACCCCGCTCTTTGCCGTATCCCGGGTCAGCGGATGGACTGCCCACGTGATTGAGGAGCAGTTTGCCATGGCAGCCCCCAAGCCCTCCCTTTACCGGCCCGGCGCCGCATATGTGGGCGATTACTGCGGCCCGGATGAATGTTCATACACTGAGATTGATGACAGATAACTTGAAAATAACCTGCAAACAGAGAAATCAATAAGGACAAAACATGAAAAAATGGCAGTGTTCGGTATGTAAATACATCCATGAAGGGGATGAACCCCCTGAAAAATGCCCGGTCTGCGGCGTGCCGGCAAGTAAATTCGTCCTCCTGGAAGATCCGGAGGAGGCAAAAGCTGAAGAAAAGCCCCCGGAACCCAAGAAGGCGGCACCGGAACCCGGGCCGGAACAACCTGTCCCTGAACCGGAGAGCGAGCCGGAACCGGCCACCCTTTACGGGAAACTGACGGCCCTGATGGTCAAACACCATGCCCACCCCGTCACCGTCCACACCCCCAACGGGATTCTGCCGGCAGCCGTGATCCTCTTTATCCTGGCCTGGCTCTTTGACTCCACCCTGCTGGTCAAGGCGGGATTCATCAATCTCATCTTTGTGATCCTGGCCCTGCCCGTCGTCCTTTTTACAGGCATTCTGGAATGGCAGAAAAAGTACATGGGCGCCATGAGCAGCCTGTTTAAAACAAAAATACTGGCAGCCGCCGTCACGGCCACCTCCTGCGCCATATCCGTGATCTGGTACCTGGCTGACCCAAAGGTGCTGGAATCCCCCAAGGCCTGGGTCTTCATCCTCCTGAACCTGGTCATGCTGGCCGCCGCAGGCATTGCCGGCCATATCGGAGGGAAACTGGTATTTAAGGATTAATGCGCCACCAGGGGCATGAGAACATGGGGGCCGGAAGTTATGGCGTTCCGGCCCTTTGTTTTATCATATCTCGATCACCAGCCCCACGGGGCAATGGTCAGACCCGAAAATGTCATTGTCAATAAAGGCCTCTTTCACAACACCCTTTTCAATGAGATCCTCTGTCACGAAAAAATAATCAATGCGCCATCCTGCATTGTTTTTCCGGGCGTTGAACCGATAGGACCACCAGGAATACTTCACCGCTTCGGGATGAAAATGGCGGAAGGTATCCACATACCCCATGTCCACCATCCGGTCCAGCACATCCCGTTCAATGCGGAGGAATCCGGAGCGCTTGGAATTGGGTTTGGGATTCTTCAGGTCGATTTCATTGTGGGCCGTATTGAAATCCCCGGTGACGATCAGGCTCTTACCCTCATCCCGGAGACCCTGGGCGTAATCCAGAAACCAGTCGTAGAAATTCAGCTTGTACGCCAGCCGCTCCTCGCTCATCTGCCCGTTGGGGAAATAGATATTGAACAGGGTAAACCCGTCAAAATCCATCTGGATGACCCGCCCTTCCCCATCATATTCAGGAACGCCGAACTCGGTCTTTACCCCATTGGGTTTGGGCTTGCAATAGGCCGCCACCCCGGAGTACCCCTTTTTCACCGTTGAATAGGCCCAGAAATCCTCATAGGGAGAAAACCGGATCATTTCTTCGGTTCTCTGGTTTTCCTGGAGTTTGGTCTCCTGGAGCATGAGAATATCCGGGTCCATCCGTTCCACTGAATCAAAAAAATCCTTTTTCAGGACCGCCCTGAAGCCGTTGACATTCCATGATACCAGCCTGAGTCTCTTTTTATCTGCCATACCCACCTGCCTGTCAGTTTATCGCAAAAAAACTGCGGGGGAATTGATGGTGCATCAATTCCCCCGCAATCCGAACTTATTATTTTTATTCTTGAATGAAGGTTCGCCCGGATGCAAGGCGCAAGCAATTTTAAACCCGGAGCGTACCAACGTACGCGGGGAGTTTACAATTGTGGCCCAACAAAGCAGATGGGTGAACCTTCATTACAAAAATTAGCCGTCCTGGTCTGCCAGATAGTCGTCATACATGGATTCCAGGGCCAGCTTATGCTTGGATTCCTCCTGGACCAGGATTTCAAAAACCTTTTTGGCATCGGCATTGTCGGTCTGGCCCGCCAGTGAGCTGTAGAGCTTGACGGCCTTTTCTTCCCGTTTCATGGCCAGTTTGAGGATTTCGGGCATGGGCATGCCTTCTTCATACTCGGTCTCTACCATATAATCGCTGATCTTCAGATCGGTAACCGGTTTAAACTCATAGGACTCAATCTTTTCCTTGTTGCCGGAGATATCCGAAAGAAGCGCCACATGCTTTTCTTCTTCCTTTGAAAAATTCACAAAGGTCTCTTTCAAAGATTCCCGGGTGGCTTCTTTTGCCAGGGACGCATAAAAGGCAACCGCTTCTTTTTCTCTGTCAATGGCAAATTGCAGTATTTCATCTACGGATCCGAAATTCATATTCGTCTACCTCCTTTTAATGAGTTTTTATATTCTGACTGATATCTATAGTACTACCTGCTATACCATTTTTACCCTAAATATCAATATCCAATCGGGAATTTATCCTTATTCTCCTGTTATTATCAGCAATTTGTATACCAGATTAATGAGAATATAGACACCCTATTCATTCTCCGGTCCTTTTTTGGGGACGGATGGGCCACCGGCCTGGTAGATCCGGCCCAAGGCCTTTTCTGCCGCATGGTAACGAAATGAAAACCCGGCCGATTCAAGTGCGGTGGGAAGGACTTTCTGACTCTGGAGCAGGGAGGCGCCAAGTTCCCCCATCACCAGTTTGACCATAAAGGAAGGGGCGGGCATAAAGGCGGGCCGGTTCATGGCGCGCCCCAAAGCCCTGGCAAACTCCTTCTGCCGCAGCGGCTGCGGACCGGTAAAATTGAAGGTTCCGCCAGCCCCTTCGGCCATCAAAAAGGCCACGGCCCGGCCAAGATCCTCAATATGAATCCAGGGAAACCACTGCCGGCCTGATCCCAGGGGGCCGCCCACAAAGAATTTAAAGGCTTTGCCCATGACATTCAGGGCCCCTCCCCGGCCCAGAACAACGCCGAAGCGCATCAGGGCCACCTTTGCACCTTTTTTTTCTGCCCGGGCTGCCGCTGCCTCCCAATCCCTGCACACCCGTGCCAGAAAATCTTCTCCGCACGGTTCTGTCTCAGACACAAGTGTATCGCCCCTGTCTCCGTAAAACCCTGCGGCAGAGGCAGAAAGCAGGAGACCGGACCATTCTTCTCCCATGGCGGAAACCAAATTCCGGGTGGTCAGCACCCGGGAATCGTAGATGGCCTGTTTATAGGCCTTTGTCCAGGGGTGAAAAATGCTTCTGCCCGCAAGATTGATAATAATATCAGCGCCGGCAACCCCCTCCTGCCACGGTCCGGGCAGGGAGGTATCGGCACAAACCCATTTAAATTCGTCGTATTTTTGCTCAAAAGGATGGCGGGATGAGGTGCCCAGGCCTGTAACGTGATGGCCCTGTTCCAGGAGCGCCAGGGCCAGGTATCTGCCCACAAAACCCGAGGCGCCGGTGATCATAATTTTGTCCATGGAAAGTCTCCTCTAGTATCGGTGAAGGAATATATTCATATATAATCACGATATGGAATTCCACAAATAGGACTATAGGCAGGGAATGTTGAAAACGACCGGATTAAGATTCCAGGACACCGATATAGGTTTCCCCTGTTTCGATATAATAGATACCTTCGGATATATTGGTGATGTGGTCCCCAATGCGCTCCAGGCACCGGCCAATGAAAATCAGCTGGGTGCAGCTGTCAATCATACCGCTGTCCTTCTGCATCCGTTCCCTGAGACCGGTCATCAGCCGGGCAAATTTCCGGTCCACCACGTCGTCCCTGTGCCAGACCTCAATGGCATCATCAATATTCTGTTGGATAAACGCGGTCACGATATCGGCAATCATTTTCCGGCAGATCTTGCCGATTTCTCCGATTAATTGGACCGGGGCCTGGAGCCCCTTATTTTCTCCGTTCAGTTCGATCACCCGCCGGGCAATACCCGCAGCATAATCCCCGACCCGCTCCAGTTCGGAACCGGTGCGCATGGCTGTGATAATAAATCTCAAATCCCCGGCCAGGGGGGTCCGTTTGGCGATATATTTCACACCGTTTTCCTCAATCTCCCGGTACAGGATATTGAGATTCCGGTCCTCTTTCACCACCTCTTCGGCAAGACGGACATCTTTTGTTTCCAGGGCTTTTATCGCCTTTGACAACTGCCATTCACAACTGGTGCCCATGGCGGAAATCCATGAATTTAAGGATTCAATGTCTTCGTCAAAAGATTTAACAATATGCTTTTCCATGGGGTCTCCGTATTAACCGAACCGGCCGGTGATATAATCTTCGGTGAGCTGGTGAAGCGGATTTAAAAAGATCTGGTCCGTGGGGCCTATTTCAATGAGGTCGCCCAGATGAAAATACGCGGTGCGCTGGGATACCCGGGAGGCCTGCTGCATGGAATGCGTTACAATGGCAATGGTGTATTCCTGTTTAAGTTCATCAATAAGATCTTCGATAATGGCCGTGGCAATGGGATCCAGGGCGGAACAGGGTTCGTCCATCAGGATGACCTCAGGATTCACGGCAATGGTTCTGGCAATGCACAGCCGCTGCTGCTGCCCCCCGGAAAGGCCCGTACCGGGCTGGTCCAGACGGTCCTTGACCTCATTCCAAAGGCCGGCCCGTTTCAGGGATTTTTCCACCAGCTCGTCGGTTTCATCCCTATGCCGTACCAGGCCGTGGATTTTCGGGCCATAGGCAATATTGTCATAAATGGATTTGGGAAAGGGGTTGGGTTTCTGGAAGACCATGCCCACCTGGGCCCTCAGGGGCACCACATCCACGTCCTTGTCATAGATGTTTTTCCCGTCCATGGAAATTTCGCCCCTGACCTGGCAACCTTCAATGGTATCGTTCATCCGGTTCAGGCAGCGCAGAAATGTGGATTTCCCGCATCCCGAAGGCCCGATCATGGCAATGACCTCATTGCAGCCGATATCAAGGGAGATATTATTGATGGCTTTTTTCTCGCCGAAATTATAATACACATCCACATTCCGGCAGCTCATCCGTGGATTTTCAACCGCCATTTCCCCCACCGTCGAACGGTTTTCACGGTCTACCAGCTGGCGTTTGCCGGATCTATGGGGCTGAGGACTGACCCTTGTGTTATTTTCCTGTGTCATATCTGTATGGGTTTCTTTAACTGCTGTCATTTGCATTTTTCCCCCTTTTGACGCAACCTGTAAAACACATCTCAAGCCGGACCGGAAACGGTCCGGCTTGAGAGTGTCGGGTGAGGATTAGAGGTCAGCAAGCGTCAGCGGTTTCAGGTTTTTAACAGCTTCTTTGAAAAGCTTTCTTTCAGCGGCAGGCATGGGAATCAGTCCTTTGTCAGTCAGGTATCCTTCGTCACCCCAGGCTTTTTCGCTGGTGAACTCGGCCAGGTATTCTTTCATACCGGGGATGGTGTCCACGTGGGCTTTTTTCACGTAGAAGAACAGGGGACGGGAAACCGGGTAGGAACCGTCGGCAATGGCTTCAAAGGTGGGCTGTACGCCGTCGATGAAGGAGCCCTGGATTTTATCGGTATTCTGGTCGAGGAAAGAAAAGCCGAAGATGCCCAGTGCATTGGGGTTGGCTTCCAGTTTCTGCACGATGAGGTTATCATTTTCACCGGCTTCGATGTAGGCACCATCTTCACGGATGGTATGGCAGAGGGCTTTGTAGGCTTTTTTGTCTTTTTTCTTCAGGGCCTTGATCCAGTCGAATTTTTTGGCGCCGCCTTCCATGGCCAGTTCAACAAAGGCGTCACGGGTACCTGAGGTGGGCGGGGGGCCAAGCACTTCGATTTTGATGGCGGGCAAAGAAGGATTCACGTCTTTCCAGGTTTTATAGGGGTTGGGCTGAAGTTTGCCGGCCACGTTGCCTGCAGGCACATCTTTGGCCAGGGCCAGGAACAGGTCCTTTCTGGACAATTTCATGGAAACGGCTTTTTTGGAATTGGCCACAACGATGCCGTCATAGCCGATCTTCACTTCAACGATGTCTTTCACACCGTTTTTCATGGCCTTTTCAAGTTCGCTCTTTTTAATCCGTCTGGAGGAGTTGGTGATGTCGGGATGCTGAACGCCCACACCTGCACCGAAAAGCTTGTGCCCCCCGCCGGAACCGGTGGATTCGATTTTCGGGGTTTTAAAAGAGGTGGTTTTACCGAACTGCTCGGCAACAACCGTTGCAAAGGGGTATACCGTAGAAGAACCTACGATGGAGATGTAATCCCGGGAGGAACCGGCATTGGCGGTGGAAAGTCCCAGGGTCACAACGGCGGCCAGGGCGGTCAAGGTAACAAAAAATTTTTTCATTTCGCTTACTCCTGATAAGGTTAAAATTTACTGCATTTATCTAAGGTTAAAGGGTTAAAACTTACCATCTTCTTTCGAATTTTTTCCTCAGGAAAACAGCCAGGGCGTTCATGGTGACCAGAAAGGCAAGGAGCACCATGATGGCAGCGGACGTTTTCTCTAGAAAGGCTCTTTCAGGGCTGTCCGCCCATAAAAAGATCTGTACCGGAAGCACCGTGGACGGGTCGGTGAATCCCCCGGGGATATCCACAATAAAGGCCACCATGCCGATCATGAGCAGGGGCGCTGTTTCCCCCAGGGCCTGGGCCATGCCGATAATGGTGCCGGTGAGCATACCCGGCAGGGCCAGGGGCAGGACATGGTGGGTGACCATCTGGGTTTTGGAAGCGCCGACCCCCAAGGCCGCCTCCCGGATGGAGGGCGGAACAGACTTCAGTGCCGCCCGGCTGGCGATGATAATGGTGGGCAGGGTCATCAGGGTCAGGACCAGACCGCCCACCAGGGGAGCGGACCGGGGCAGACCGAAAAAGTTCAGGAACACGGCCAGGCCCAACAGTCCGAATACGATGGAGGGCACAGCGGCCAGATTGTTGATGTTCACCTCGATGACATCCGTCCATCTATTGGTGGGGGCAAACTCCTCAAGGTAGACGGCCGCAGCCACCCCGATGGGAAAGGAAAGGGCCAGGGTCACCAGCAGGGTATAGAATGACCCGCAGGCCGCGCCCCAGATGCCGGCAAGCTCCGGCTCCCTGGAATCCCCCGCCGTGAAAAAGGTGGTATTGAACTGTTTTTTTATCTGTCCCTTTTCAATGAGCAGGTCCACCCAGGAAAGCTGCATGTCATTCATCCGCCGTTCGCTTTCCGGCACATCCCGCTGGATATGCCCTTTCATGAGCATGTCCACATCGTCGTCCGCAGGCACCCAGATGCGGATGGTATTCCCGATTTCATGACGGTTTCTGGCCACAAAATCCTGGAGCATATAAGAGGCGCCGGTACTGACAAGATTATAGAGTTTCCGCTTGTCCCGCCGGTTTGTCACCTCCGGGAAAGTATTTTTCAGCGACCTGCGCACCATGCCCAGGTAATTGGCGGCGGCCAGATTTTCCTTGTCGATTTCCTGGGGATCCAGGAAGACATCCAGCTGCACCACCGTCCGCTGGAATGCCGAATATCCGTTGGCAAAGATACTGACAAAAAGGATGGAGAGAAACGCCAGGCTCATCACGATGGCAGCCAGACCGCAGCGGCGGAAGAGCCGCTCTTTTTTATACCGTTTGGCCAGCCCCTGGCTAACAATATCCATGGTCCGGATTTTACGGGGCCGGCGTGTATTTTCCGGTGCCGCGCCCTGGGCAGAGGATGAATTATTCATATTGCTCCCTGTATTTGCGGACCACCACCAGGGCGATCACGTTCAGGATCAAGGTAACGATGAACAGCATGAGCCCCAAGGCGAATGCCGCCAGGGTCTTTGGGCTGTCAAATTCCTGGTCCCCCACCAGCAGGGTGACGATCTGCACCGTCACCGTGGTGACGGTTTTCAAAGGATTCACCGTAAGGTTGGCCGAAAGGCCGGCGGCCATGACCACAATCATGGTCTCGCCGATGGCCCGGGATACGGCCAGAAGCACCCCGCCCACGATGCCGGGAAGGGCAGCGGGCAGGACCACCTTTGTAATGGTCTCCGATTGGGTGGATCCCAGACCGTAGGCACCGTCCCTCAGGGACTGGGGAACGGCATTGATCACATCGTCGGATAATGAAGAGACAAAGGGGATGATCATGATCCCCATGACCAGGCCGGCGGCCAGGGCACTCTCAGATGACACCTCCATTCCCAGGGACGCCCCGGCATTACGGATGGCCGGCGCCACAATCAGGGCTGCAAAAAAGCCATAAACCACCGTGGGAATGCCTGCCAGGATTTCAAGCAGGGGTTTGGCAATGTTCCGGAACTGTTTATTGGCATATTCCGACAGATAAATGGCTGACATGAGACCGATGGGCACGGCCACACACATGGCAATGGCTGACACCAGCATGGTGCCCAGAACAACCGGTATGGCACCGAAGGCCCCGGATGACCCCACCTGGTCCGAGCGGATGGCCATCTGCGGACTCCACTCCAGGCCGAACAAAAACTCGGTTAAGGGAATCACCTTGAAAAACCGGATGGCTTCGTACAATACGGAAAGCACAATGCCAATGGTGGTGAAAATCGCAATGGTTGAACAGGCAATGAGCAAAATCTTGATCACGGTTTCAACATGGTTCCTGGCCCTCAGTTGCGGCGTAATCCTGCTTCGCACCCAGAGTAAGGCGGCAATTGCCATGGCCGCCACCAGTACACTTAAGGCCGCATGACTTATGCTGCTAAGGCTGCTGTAATGGTCGGCCGCCGCCTGGATGGCCGGGCTGATTTCACCGCCGACGATATTTCCGCTTACCAGATTCCTGATATCATTGATCACCAGATTAAGCCGGTCCGCCGGCAGGGTCCTGATTTCCTCGGGCAGCCCTGCAACCATCATGTCCGTAAGCACAGAAGACTCAAAGGCCAGCCAGAAAGAAAAGACCAAAAGCGCCGGCACCGCACACCACAGGGCCGTAAGCGATCCGTAATAGGCCGGCCTTGAGTGCAGCGCCTTGGGCCCGCCCGATGGCGCGGACACGGCAAATGCCCGTTTCCGGCCCAGATAGTACCCGCAGGCGGTGAGCATGAGCAGGGTTAAAAGCAGATTTGTAGGAGACATTCTATTTCCCTAAAAGTATTAAAGGCGTCAAATTTACGTTGTCTGGAAAATACGCCTCTTTTATTAGATTTAATTTAATCTAATATTAGGTAATTGTTAGATTTGTATTTTCGCTAATCTGTTCCAATTTATCCTGAACCCCTGTTAAAAGGGCCTTCAGGGAGGATTCCATCTCCTTTGAATGGTTCCTGACACGCTCCGATAAATTCCGGGTCTCCCCTGCCGCTGTTTTCACGTTTGAGACCACCGTGGAAAGGTCGCTGACGTCCTGGCTGGTGGCATCGGCATTCAAGGCAATACGATCGGATAACCCCTGCTGATTCCGGATGGATTTTCCTATGCGTCCCCCCGATTCCGACAGGTTCTGCATCAGTGCCTCCATCCCCTGGGTGGATTCAGCCATCTGCAGGCAGGCACCCTGGATGGCCGAAATTTTGGCGGCAATCTCCTGGTTGGCCGCTTCGGTCTGCAGGGAAAGATCCCGGACCTCATTGGCGACCACGGCAAACCCCTTCCCCGCCGTTCCGGCCCGGCTGGCCTCAATCCTGGCATTCAGGGCAAGCAGCTTGGTCTGACCGGCGATGTGGCTTACAATTTTTGTAATCTCTTCAATTTCCTGTGAGGCCGCGTTCAGTTTTTCGATATTTTCCAGGGACCGGCCTGTGGTCTTATTCATATCCGAAACCACGCCCCCCTGTCTTTTCACCTGGTCGCCGATATCCTGGACCCCCTCCTTGAGGCTGGCGGCGGCCCGGGTGACCCCGTCGGTGTTTTCACCGGTCCGGCCGATGGCCGTGGCTGCGGTATCGCTCTGGTCACGCGTCTCTCCGGCAAGCTCGTTCAACTCAAAGCTGGCCGCCCTCATGGCCTGGGATTTTATGATCAAATCCTCAATCAGTCCGGTGGTGGTCCGGATCAGTTCCTGAACCAGTTCCCGTTCCTGCTGTTTTCTCAGGTCTGCTGCCCTCAGATTTTGCAGGGCCTGCTGAAAGGCCCCCAAGGTGCCTGCCAGGGCGCCTATTTTATCCCTGCGCCTCTGATAGGGAATTTTTATGGATTCGCCGGAATTGATAAGTGAAACCGTACGCGTCAAACGTTTTAACGGCCGCTCCACATTCAGGAATGTCATCACATAGAGCACCAGAAGATTCAGTGCAATAGTACCGCCTGCAATGAACAGCATATTCTTATTCCTCACCGCCCGGGTATCGGCCAGCGCCTTTTCCTCGGCGCTGATCCGGTCCACATGGTAAAGGATCTCCGTACGATCCTTTTCTGCGGCAATGCCCTCGTCGGCAAGCAGCGCGCCCAGTTCGGCAATCTTCTGCTTTAACGCAGCTTCTCCCCCGGCTCCGGATTCATTTTCACGGATGATCGCTGTTATCTTCTCTTTGTCCCCCAGGGGATCGGTAGTTGCCAGGTGGATCATACGGACAGCATCGGTAAAGGTATCATCCTCAATAATGCCCCGGGCAAGGACAAGGCCCCCGTTTCCGCCCAGGACAACAAACCGCCCCTTTGACAGGTCCCTGCGCTGTTTCCGTTTAAAAAAAGAGCCGTAGGCCGCCCTGCCCGTGAGCACTTCCTCGCGTGCCACCGTAAACCCGGACCGGATGGCATTCTCAATTTTTCCGGCCGGTTTCACATCCAGGAATTCAGGTATTTTAAGGTATTTTTCCAGAAGTACGGAGATGCGGGACCTCAGATCGGCATTCATCTCTCCATGGAGGGCCAAGAGCTGATCCGTCTGCCGGGCCATTTCCCCGGAGGCAGTGAAGCCGGAAAAAACCAATACCCCCATACAGAGGTTGGACACCAGACCGACACCTAGAATAAGTTTCATCCCCACGGTCAGCCACGTCGCGGGCACCTTGTTTTCAAGCGGCCTTTCAACTGGCGGGACATGCCGGGCGCTGCTCACCGGGCGGTCTGTACTGCCTGATTTTCTCCGGGGAGGAAAGGCCGGTCCTTTGGTTCTCCCGGAAAAATAATTCAATTTCATTCATCAGATCCTAACTTAGTTGTTTTACTAGGTTCCCCAAAAAGAGGGGCAAGATTAACAACCCATTATTAGGCTTTGATTAGAGAAATATGAGCAAACCGCCTAAAACCCACAACGCCCTGGCGGTCTTTTTTTGACCGCCAGGGCGTTGTGAATTTCAGATGTTTATTTGGGTGGGAAGGGTGGCTATTCTTTTTTTTCTTTCAATTGTTCTATCAGTTCCCCAAAGGATTTTTTCTCAAGAATCTGTCCGAACTGTGACCTGTAATTATTCACCATGCTCACCCCTTCGATGACCATGTCATACACCCGCCACGGACCGGCGCCAGCCCTGTACATCATATAATTGATGGGGATTTCAGCGGTCTGTGTGATGATTTTGGTATTAATTTTTGCGTATTCCTTGGATTTTTTCTTTTTGATCCGTTCCGTCAGGTACACCACCTTTTCATCGGTGTAGGATTCAATCTTTGACATATATGAATCCTCAAGCAGGGTGCTGAACAGCCGGGTAAACTCATCCTTTTCCTCATCGCTTCTGCCCCGCCAGTGCCTGGCCAGACTCAGCTGGGACATGCGCCGGTAGTCGAACCGCTCCCCGGCTATACGGCGAAGTTTTGCACGGCGGATCTCCTTTTGTTCCTGGGCCTTGAGTGCCTGGTCCCTTAGCACGTCAAGGATTTGGTCAATACTGGCCTTAAGCTGGTCCGTTGCCGATTCAGTGCCGGCCGTGCAGGGGGAAAGGGCCGCCAGCACCAGGCCGGCGGCCAGCAAGGCCATCATTATTCTTTTGTAAATCATCCTATTGTGCCGTATCATCCGTCATCATCCTTTTTCCAGAAGGCCGGCCAGTGCCGCATCCGGGTCGGGTTCAATGGAAAAGACATTATCCAGCTTGGTCAGGCTGAGGGCGTTGAAAACCGTCTTTCCCAAGCCGCTTAAAATAAACTGCCGGTCTTGCTGTCTGCTCCACTGCAGCCCTTCCACCAGGGTGGCGATCCCGGAACTGTCCATAAAAGAAACGCCGGAAAGATCCACCACAATACCGACGGTGGCGGCGTTAAAGCAGGGCAAAAGTGCATCCCGAAGATTCGGTGAGGTAAACATGTCCACCTCCCCTTCCACCCGGATCAGGGCGGCATTGCCGTTGATTTTCTTTTTAATACTGAATTCCATGGGCTTACTTCTCAAATATATACTTGCTGATCAGCTCTTCCAGGCTGATGGCCGATTCCGTATCCATCAACTCCCCCTTGTCTTCGAGAAAGTCTTCTGAACCGCCCGGGGAAAGCTTGACGAACTTGTCGCCGATCACCCCCTTGGTCCGGATGGAGGCAATGGTATCGTCGGTGATTTCAGTTCCCTTTTTGATTTCCATTTTCACCATGGCGTTGTTTTCCTCCAGGGTGATGGCGGCCACCTTGCCCACGGGCACCCCTGCGATTTCCACCGATGCCCCCGGCTCAAGCCCCTCCACGGATCCGAATACCGCCGTAATGGTATAATTGCCGGAACCGAAGAATTCAACAGATCCCAGGTTCACCGACAGGTAGACCAGGCAGGCCATGCCCATGATCATGAAAAGGCCCACTGAAATTTCCGTTGTTTTTGAATACATGGTTTTCTAATTTAAATCCTATAGCAGTAAAGATGTCAATATATAATCCATGATAAGAATGGTCAGGGAACAAATGACCACAGCCCGGGTGGTGGCCCGGCTCACCCCTTCTGTATCCGCCCTTGCCGTATATCCCATAAAGGAAGAAATCCAGGCGATGAGCAGGCCGAAGCACAGGGATTTCACCACCCCTCCCCAGATATCCGTAAACGTGACAGACGCCGCCATCTTGCCGAAATAGGCCCCCTCGTTCACGCCCAGCAGCTTCACCCCCACAAGATACCCGCCGAAGATCCCCACCACATCGAAAAAGCCGGTGAGCAGCGGCAGCGACAAAATACCGGCCACCACCTTGGGGCTGACCACATACTTGAGGGGGTCCACGGCCATCATCTCCAGGGCCGGGAACTGGTCCGTGATTTTCATGATGCCGATCTCGGCGGTGATGGCCGAACCGGCCCGGCCCGTCACCATGAGGGCGCAAAGCACCGGCCCCAGCTCCCGGATTATGGACAGGGCAACCGCCGACCCCAGCAGGGCCTCGGCCCCGAACTGGACCAGGGTATGGTGGCCCTGCAGCCCGAGGACCATGCCGGTGAACAGGCCGGTGACAAATATAATAAGGATGGATTTTGACCCGATGAATTCCATTTCCTTGACCAGCCGGAACAACCGGAACGGGGGAAGAAAAAACCGCAACATGGCCAGGAATAGAAAAATCCCGCCCCGCCCCAGTATCCGCACCCGGTCCAAAGTGGCCCGCCCCAATGCAGCGGCAAAATCAAGGCCTGGCATAGGTCCCTCCTTCCATAAGGATATCCTCCAGATAATCCTTATGGGTCCGGGTGAAGGGGATGGGCCCCTCCGGATTTCCCGTTACGAACTGCACCACCCGGGGATCTTTGCTGTTGCGTATTTCATCCACACTGCCTTCGGCAATGATTTCCCCGTAATAAAGGATGATAATATGGTCGGCGATCCTGAAACAGGATTCAATATCGTGGGAGACCACCACCGAGGTGATGCTCAGCTTTTGATTCAAATCCCGGATCAGCTTATCGATGACCCCGGTTGAAATGGGATCCAGGCCCGAGGTGGGCTCGTCGTAAAAAATTATCTTGGGATCCATGACAATGGCCCGGGCCAGCCCCACCCGTTTCATCATCCCACCGGAGAGCTGGGAGGGCATCATTTTCTCTGTCCCCCGCAACCCCACCATCTCCAGTTTCATGGTGACCAGGGTTTTGATGACATTCTCTGCAATCCGGGTGTTCTCACGCAGGGGGAATGCAATGTTTTCGTAGATATTCATATAGTTGAACAGGGCGGACCCCTGGAAGAGCATTCCCATTTTTTTGCGTTCTTCAAAAAGCTGTGACCGGGTTGCCGCTGCCAGGTCAAGGCCGTCGAAGAGGACCTGGCCGGCATCGGGCCGTTCCAGTCCCGTCACCTGGCGCAGCAGGGTGCTTTTCCCGGATCCGGAACCGCCCAGGATCACGGTCACTTTATTCTTTTGAAACCGACAGTTGATGTGGTTTGACGCAGTCACATCACCGTATTTTTTTTCGAGGTCTTTTACAATGATCATGGATATAACGCCCCAATCAGGTTGACCATCATTGATACCCCATGGCCTTGAGCCCTGTCAACGATAATCAGAGATTGACAAAGGGGCCGGGGATCTAATATGAAAATAATAATAAATATAAAAATTCCAAAGGCAGGCAAACGTGGCAGATCCCACAATCGAATTGGCCGTTCCATCCCATCCCAAATTCCTGAAGCTGGTGCGGGACGTAATGAGGAATGCGGCAAAGTCCCTGGGGATTACAGGCGACCGGGCCGACGGAATCATCCTGGCCGTTGACGAGGCCTGCTCAAATATCATCCGCCACAGCTATATGGGACGCGTTGACAAAACCATAGAGTTTTCCATTACATTGGGGAAAGCGGCTCTGACCATCGCCATCTCGGACAGCGGGAAAAAATGGAATCCTCCGGCCAAAGACCTTAATAAGGAAAGCCTAAACAAACTAAAACCCGGCGGATTAGGTTTGCTCATCATCCGCCGGGTCATGGACCGGATAGATTTCAGCCGCGCAAACAGCGGCAAGAATATCATCCGTATGGTTAAATATCTGTAAGGCGTTATTTATTTTCCAGGATGGACTGAATTACCTCAAAAGGGAAAGGGTCAGACAGGTTGCCCGCCCCCGTAGCCGGGAGGGGATCCTGGGGCTTGTGCCCGGAGCCTGTAAAGCCGACAACCCGGCCGTCACCGAACTCAATGCGGTAGTTGGGCCGGATGCCCTTTCCCGTTGTACCGAAAAAGACCTTGGCCTCCTTGTCGCCGGCCATATTGTCCGTGAGTTTCACCAGAAAGGCCTCGGCAAGCTGCCCCACCCGGTTCTCGTCCCATTGGATATTCTGTTTACCGCCGGAAGACCGCTGACGGGTGGCTTTTTTCTCTTTGAGTTTGGAAATCCTGCCGGCCAGTATATTCAGTTTCATGCCCAGATTTTTTACCGAACGCTCCTGAATCTCCCCCTCGGCCTGGGGCCTAAGATTCTCCAGCTCTGAGTTGACCTCCTCAAAACTGGTCTTGGATTCCTCCACCGCTTTCTTTTCAATGAGTAGATCAATATGTTCGCACATCCGGTTGATGGCCTGTCTGGATTCGCGGAATTTGTTGGGTTCCATTATTCCTCCTTCTGCTTATCGGTCACGCACACCTTTAAACCACCAGGCAGAAGAATGGGAAGGCCGGATCTAAAGAAACAAGCATCTGGGCAGTCGGCAATGATCTCCCGTGATTTAATTGCTGCAGTTAAACATCCTTAATCATTCAAAGAATCCTACACTGCCTGAACCTTTATTTCAAGGCCAAGAAAAAAATGGAGCCCGGGCCGTCAATCGGCACGGGCGATGGGGGCAAATTCTGCCCGGGCCAGCCGGGCCAGGTCCCCGGGAGACAGACATATCTGTAGTCCCCGCCTTCCGGCGCTGACATAGACCTGGGCCAGATCCCGGGCTGAATAGTCGATAAGGGTGGGCAAGGCCTTTTTCTGCCCCATGGGACTCACCCCGCCGGTGAGGTAGCCGGTGGTCTTTTCCACCACCTTTTTATCGGCCATGGCCGTTTTTTTCACCCCCAGGGCCTTGGCAAAGGCTTTGAGGTCCAGATGGCAGGCCACCGGTACGACGGCCACGGCAAGATCCCGTCCCCCCAGGGAAACCACAAGGGTTTTAAACAGGTGGTCCGGCGCCACGCCCAGTTTCTGGGCCGCTTCCATGCCGTAGGACCGGACGGCGGGATCATGATCGTATTCATGGAGACTAAACTTGATTTTGGCCTTTTTGGCTGTTGCAACTGCAGGTGTCATGCACTCCTTATAACACTGCCGGCGCCGGCAGGCAACAGGCCTGGCCATTCAAGGGGCAGGTATTTCCAAACAGGAGGCCTTTGAAAAAAGGATGAGGAAAATGACTTGCCAAAATTCCCGGAGTCAGTTTATTCTCCATTAAACTAATTCTCACTTACAGCCCAACCTGTCTATTTGCTGCGCATTAAAAATCTGCGGTTCGCCCTTAAAAACGGAAGGATCAACAGGCAACCGAGTCAATTCCTGATACTGAATAAGGGGCTGGAAAACATAGGAAAAAGGAGGGGGTATGTTATCACGGAATATCGGCCAGTCAGGACTGTCAGTATCGGCAATCGGGCTTGGATGTATGGGGCTTTCCGAATTTTACGGGGAACCCACACAAGAGTCGGAGGCCATTCATCTGCTCCACCGGGCCGTCGATCTGGGTATCACCCATTTTGATACGGCGGAACTCTACGGCCAGGGGCAGAATGAGCAGTTGCTGGGCAGGGCTTTTGCCGGACGTTGGGACCAAATTGTTATTGCCACCAAGTTTGGCCCCCAGCGGGACCCGGCCACGGGCGCCTTTGTGGGGGTGGACGGCTCTCCGGCCAATGTCCGGCACTCCTGCGAGAAGAGCCTGAAGCGTCTGGGGGCCGAAAGGATTGACCTGTATTATCTCCACCGTATTGATCCGGCGACGCAGATCGAGGAAACTGTGGGAGAGATGGCCAAGCTGGTCCAGGAAGGCAAGATAGGGGCCGTTGGCCTGTCAGAGGCTTCAGCCAGGACCATTGAACGGGCACATGCTGTTCATCCCATTGCCGCCCTTCAGACCGAGTACTCTATATTCAGCCGTGATATTGAAAAGGAAATACTCCCCGCATGCGTGAAACTCGGCGTCAGCCTGGTGGCCTACTCCCCCCTGGGCAGGGGAATGCTGACCGGCCGATACACCTCAACCAGCGACCGCCCCACCAGCGAGACTGATTTCAGGACACAGATGCAGCCAAGGTTCCAGCCGGGGAATATCGAGTCCAACCTCAAACTGGTGGAGGCCATCAAGGAGATTGCCGCCCAAACGGGATGCGTGGCAGCCCAGGTTGCTTTGGCCTGGGTGCTGGGCCAGGGCGATCATATTCTAGCCATTCCGGGCACGACCAAGCCAGCCCACCTACAAACCAACCTGGGGTCACTCGACTGCCGCCTCACAGCGGAGAACCGGGCCCGGCTCAATGAACTGGCAGATCAGGTGCTCGGGGATCGGTACCTGCCTGGGGAAATGGCGGCTGTCAACCAATAGTCCCTGCGGCCCCCATGCCCTGCCTGGGGGCCGCAGTATTCCACCGAACCGGGTCCCCCCTGCCCGGGGACGGGGCAGGGGTATTTGCATTCTTCCTGCTGCCTTGATGGCCACATGTGTTGGCCCCGGACAATTCAATTTATGGCGTTTACAGAAGGCCGGTTTCAACGTATATTTCCCCCATGAAATTTTATGCTGTTGCCAAAGGAAGACAAACCGGAATATTCACCACCTGGGCCGAAGCCGAGCGCCAGGTAAAGGGCTTTGCAGGCGCAAGGTTCAAAAGTTTTAAAACCGAAAAAGAGGCCCTGGCCTTTCTGGACAACCCCGTTTACGGCGGGGGCAGGAAAGCCGGGCAGCCCCAAAAGCCGGCCAAACCGAAAGCGCCGGCCGCCCCGGAAACCTATTCCGATGACACCATTGTGGTCTACACCGACGGCGGCGCCATCGGCAACCCCGGCCCGGGGGGCTACGGTGTGGTGTTTAAAGACGGGAAAGAATTATGCGGCGGATTCAACAGAACCACCAACAACCGCATGGAACTCTTGGCCGTCATCAAAGCCCTGGAGGCCCTGGAAGGGACCATTGCCCCCATTGTACTCCATTCCGATTCCAGATATGTCATAAACGGCATCACCAAAGGCTGGGCCAGGGGATGGAAAAAACGGGGATGGAAAAAATCCAACGGAGAACCGGCGCTGAACCCGGATCTCTGGGCCAGGCTCCTGGATCTTCTGCCCGGACTGGATATCAAATTCAAATGGGTGAAGGGCCATGCAGGCAACCCCCTGAATGAAGCCTGCGACCACCTGGCCAATTCCACGGCCCGGAAATCCGGCCTGCCAGACGATACAGAATACCTCAAAGCGACCTCACGGGGGTAGCCCATGAAAAGAACCGTCTGTGAACGGACCCGGGGCGCCCCATCAACCGCCCCCCGGATATATTAAAGACGGATTGCAAATCAGGCCCGGAACTGGTACATCTCTTAACACGCGTTCAATCCATCGGATTTATTTAACATACTCATATGGATATGGTTTCCGACATAAACACAATACAAGGCCTGCTCAAGGTCATAGACACCCTGCCCGTGGCCGTTTCCGTCATTAACGGAAACCGGAGAGTCGTACTGGCCAACAGGGCCATCGCCCGGTTAACCAACAAAAAAAATGAAGAACTGCTGGGGAAGGTGGGAGGAGAGGCCCTGGGCTGTATCCACAAAGATGATTCTCCCCTGGGCTGCGGTTTCGGCCCCGATTGCGTCAAGTGCCGGCTGAGGCAATCCCTAGAAACCACACTGGAAACAAAAGAACCCCTGAGCATGGTGGAAACAACCATGGCATTTAAGGGCGGCAACGAATGCCACCTGAGGATTTCCACCCTGCCCCTGGTATTGAACCAGGAAGATGTCGTCCTTCTTTCCATTGAAGATATCACCGATATCAAGGCCCATGAGCAGACCCGGATGGAGAAAGAAAAAATGGCGGCGGCCGTTCAAACCGCCGGCGCCGTCTGCCACGAAATAAACCAGCCGCTGATGGTCATCATGGGCATGGCTGAAATCCTATTGGAAGATATCCCGAGTGACGATCCCCGGCATGCCCAGTTGACTGAAATCAAAATCCAGGCGGACCGTTTGGGGGACATTACCAAACAGCTGATGACCCTGACCGAATACCGGACCAAGCCCTATCTGAAAAAACAGATTTTAGATATAAAGGAGTCTTCGGACGGGAGCGTTTAACCCGTCCGGAACCGGAGCCCATGCACTGTACCTGCCCTCTCCTGCCCCCCCGGACAGCCGCAGGTACCGCCTTAATTTTTCTGGCATTTATCGTGGCCTCCTGCAGTTCAGGCATCCGCCCCGCCCACCGGCCGCCGGAACACCACACGCCCCCCGCCCCGGCAATTGTTCCATCAAGCGCCCCTTGCGCCCTCCAGGACCGAAAATTTGACCGGGCAGAGGCCCTGGTCTTGAAAAAACGATTCAGCGCCGCCCTGGCCATTGCGTCACACATCGCCGAGTTTCCCTGCTCCCGGGACCGGCAATCAAAGGCCCTGGAACTGATCGGCGATATATATATGGCGGAAGGTAAAGAAGTGAACGCCTTTTATTTCTTTGTCCGGGCAGGCGAAAAAGCCGGCCCCCGCAAAGATTTTTCCCGGATTCTTTCAAAAGCCGTATCATCTGTGGCCCATATGTCCGCCGACAATATTATCTTTATCTTGGAAAAAACAGCCCCGCCCCGTATACAAAAGGCACTTCTCTTTCAGTCTGCAGCGGCAAAGGCCAACGCAGGCAACCCCAGGGAGGCCCGAGCCCTGTACCAATCCTTTATCAAGAAATTCCCCGAGGACACATATACGCCAGCGGCCAGATCCATCACGGCGGACCTGAACCGCCGGCCGGAGACCCTGACCCCGGCCGTCGGTATCCTGCTGCCCCTGACCGGATATTATAAAACCGGCGGCAGCAGGGCCCTAGGCGGAATCAATTATTACAGGCAAATCAGCGGCAGGGATGATCTCAGGTTCATCATCATGGACACGGCATCGGATCCCGGTCAGGCGGCCAGGGCCGTGAAAGAATTAAAAATAAAAGGCGCTGCCTGCATCATCGGCCCCATGGTCACCGCCAGGGCGGCGGCGGAACAGGCACGGGACCTGGAAATCCCAATGATTCTCCTCTCCCAGGCCCCTGATATCCCGGAAATTTCGCCCATGATCTTCCGGCATTTTCTTTTTCCCGAGCAGCAGATCAGAAGCAGTGCCGCCTTTATCATGGAAAAATACGGCCGCCGTGAATTTGCCGCCCTCTACCCCGATGACGATTACGGCAGCGCCTTTGTCTCCGCGCTCAAAAAACAGATCCCGGACATGGGCGGCCGTATAACGGATATCCAGCGGTACAGCCCCGGCCAGACGGATTTTTCACCCCAAATCAAATCGCTGATCAAAGGCTACCGGGCAAAGGGAAAGGACGGCCGGTTCAGGGACATCTCCTCCCGCCCCAGAAAAGAGCGGAACAAAATATACCGGGCCAAAACAGATTTCAATGTATTATTCATTCCGGACAGTCCGGACACCGCTGCCATGATCGCCCCACAGCTGAAGTATCACGGCATTTCAGATGTCATTCTCATGGGCACCAACCTCTGGCATACGGACAAGCTGCTCCAGGCTGCCGCCTACCTGAAAAATGCGGTGTTCACAGACGGTTTCCACCCGGAAAAGGAAAAGACGGCGGAATTCATCAGGCAATTCACGGAAGAGACCGGCTCTCCTCCCGGCTACATCCAGGCCGCCGCATACGAAGCCGTATCGTCCATTGCCCCGATCATTGCCGAGAGCAAGGCCTCAGGCAGGCAGCTGGCCGAAGAAATCAGCCGCGTCAACCGCTTCTCCGCCCTGACGTGCACCACCGGATTTGACCCCCGGGGGGAACCGCTGGATTCCCTTGATATTTTCCAAATCAGGGGTGGGGCCATCACCCTTGTCCGTCCATGCACCCACAGGTGAATGCCCGGTGTAATCCGGGCGTTACGGCCACCCTAAAAACGTTTAGGCGGCCATGGATTCAGAACAGGGCCCGCCCCCCTGCCACAATGCCCATTCCCACCACCATGGACAGAAAAACATTCCCTGTCCTGTGGGTGCATACTGCCGTGGCCAGGGCGGCTATTCCGCCAAGCATGCCCGCTGCGGCAATGCCCGGGGCGATCAGAGAGAGCAGCAGGGTTCCGGGCAGGGCATCCATAAAAATCTTGAACCGGCCGGTGGAAGGAAGGCGCTCGGAGAGCAGCAGCCCGCCGATGCGAAGGCCGTAAGTCACCAGGGCGGCGCAGACAATGGTGATAAATACCAGGGTTTCCCTATTCAGTGCATCCATGGTCCGCCTCCCTGTACATCAATGCCTGTACCAAAGCGCCGCCCATCCCCCCGATGAGAATATACCATTTGCCGGGCAGCCAGGCTTCAGCGCCAACGGCCAGACCGGCCGCAGCCAGCCAGGGCAGAAGATTGCGCCGGCCCTGCCACATGGAAAACGCCAGGGCCGTGAACACAGCAATAAAGGCGAAGTCCAGGGCGTAGACTTCGGGGTTCTGTATCGTGGCGCCCAGCCTGTGCCCCAGAAGGGTGCCGGCAGACCAGGCCGCCATCAGGCAGATACCGCCCCCAAAAAGGAACAGGGTATTGGTCCCCCCTTTCCGATGGGCCGCCATGGTCACGGCCCAGTTCTCATCTGCCACAAAATGCATCACCGCCATTTTATGGAACAGACGGTGCCCGGAAAATACAGGCCGCAGGGACGCCCCGATAAGCAGATACCGCAGGTTCATGATCAGAACCGCTGCCGTAATCTCCGCCACGGGCAGGGAAGCGGTCCACATGTCCACCATGACAAACTGGGCAGAGCCGGCAAATACGGTGATATTCATGAAAAGCAGCTGGGTCCAGAGAATGCCCTTCTGGGCCGCCAGCACCCCCAACACGCTGCCGTATGACATGACGCTCACCGCCACGGGCAGGTTTGCTGTCCATCCGGCAAGAATTTCTTTTTTCATTTTCCATTCCTTTCAAGGTTACAGGGAAAATACCATACCACAACTGCCTGCTTTCACTCTAGTAAAATTGAACGTTTCATTAAAACAGCCTGCTCCCGACGCCGTTGGATTGTAAAATTTCCATTTTTTTTGCCCGCCCGGGCACCATTATGAATAATTTAATAACTTTCTAAAAATAAATTTGAATTATTCTTAATTTAATATGATATACAAAAAATATTTAAGTATATATAAAATATAGTATATAAAATTTGAGGTGGCCATGCTGAAAAAAAAATTAAACAAATTAGACGAGACAGATCGGGCGATCCTCAGGGAAGTCCTCCAGGACGGCCGGATCAGCAACAATGAGCTGGCAAGGCGGATCAATCTTTCCCAGCCGGCGGCCCATGCCCGGCTCAGGCGGCTGCAGTCGGCCGGTGTGATCCAGGGATTTACCGTGCGGCTGGATTATGAGGAACTGGGATATGAACTCGCCTGCTTTTTCCATATCCGCCTGCGGGACCATGCAGAATCGGATATCGAAGGATTTGAAAAAAAGGTGGCCGCGTTCCCGGACGTCATGGAATGCCATTACCTGACCGGGGAATGGGACTACCTGATCAAGGCCGTATTCCAGAGCCGGAGGGCCCTTGAGCATTTCATGCGGAACCGGCTGTCCGCCATCCCGGGGGTGGCCCAGATTGTCACCAGCCTGGTGCTCTCCGAAATCAAAACCGGTAACGCGCTTTCACTGACCCATGATAGAAAAGGAGATGACAAATGACAGATAAAAACAAGATAAAAAAATCCACCCAATGCATATGGGCCGGAGAAGAAGAATACCTCATGCAGGGTGCCACCCAGGTGCCCGTCGTTCACAGCGTATCCTTCGGCTACAGGGATGTGGATGAATGGCAGCAGGTGGCCCTTGAGAAGAAACCCGGCCATATTTACGGGCGGAATACCAATCCCACGGTGGCCGTATTTGAGGAAAAAATGCGGCAGCTTGAGGGAGCCGAGGCCGCCACCTCGGCAGCCACGGGTATGGGCATCATCAGTTCAACCCTGTTTGGCCTGCTCTCCCCCGGGGACCGCGTCGTGTCCGTGAAAGACACCTACGGGGGGACAAACCGAATTTTCCAGGAATTTTTACCCCGGTTCAATATCGAGGTCTCCCTTTGCGACACCACGGACCATGAAGCGGTTGAACGGGAAGTGGCCAGGGGCTGCAAGATTCTCTACCTTGAAAGCCCCACCAACCCCACGGTGAAAATTGTCGATATTGCCCGACTGTCAGCGGCAGGTAAGGCAGCCGGGGCCATTGTGATGGTGGACAACACCTTCGCCACCCCAATTAACCAGAACCCCATCGCCCTTGGCGCAGATCTGGTCCTCCACTCGGCCACCAAATTCATCGGCGGCCATGCCGATGCCTTAGGCGGCGTGGCCTGCGGCAGAAAAGACCTGGTAAAACAGATCTACCATTTCAGGGAAATTAACGGGGCCACCCTCCACCCCATGGCCGCCTATCTCATGATCCGGGGGTTGAAAACCCTGGCACTGCGGGTGGAACGCCAAAACGCCAATGCCATGGAAATCGCACAATTCCTATCTTCCCATCCCAAAGTAGAACAGGTCTTTTACCCCGGCCTTGAATCCTTCCCCGGCCATGACATCGCTAAAAAGCAGATGAAAGGCTTCGGAGGCATGCTCAGTTTCATGCTTAGAAAAAATGATTTCGATGCGGTTAAACGTTTTTTGCCCAATTTGAATTTTGCTCATGCGGCCGCCAACCTGGGGGCGGTTGAAACCATTGTCGGCCCCCCGGCAACCACCAGCCACGTGGAATGCTCCCAAAAAGAGCGGGCAGCCATGGGAATTCCCGAGAGTCTGATCCGTTATTCCACCGGCATAGAGGATGCACAAGACCTGATTGCAGATCTGGATCAGGCCCTGGGCAAACTATAACCGGCTCGGTTCCATCGGCAGCAAAAGGGGGTTACCCGCCCTCCTTTACAGCGGTGTGTAAACCAAAGAATTCGAAGCGTCATCCCCTCTTTGCCCGGCGAGTTCCAACGCCGCTGTAATGGCGCCGAGCCCCTTTTCATCCACGCCGATGGCCACCTGACGCTTATCTTTGAACACCATTAACAGATAAACCAGGGGAAGGGGTGAAGAAATTTTACCGGCAATGGCCGGCATTTCTTTTATGGATTCAAGCTGATTTAAATCAAAACCAACCATCCGTTTCTCTATCAACCGCTCTCTGAGATTCGGCTTTACCCAGAACCGGTTCTCGGTTTCATCTAACGTCACCCTTCGGCATTGATGTTTTTTATTGACATACACCATCTTCATTTTTAATCTCCTGCGTAGCGGCGGCCCGGACCCTGCACTGAGGATTTCAGACTACCATAAAAAAGCCGCCCTTTTTCAATGATCCTGAGGACTCAAACCCAGGCCGATTGGGTAAAGGAGGCCATCAAAGGGGGCGGAAAAAGCATAGCAAGAAAGATGGAAAACGTAAAGAATTCCCTATTAACCGGTCAGCGAAAGGAGCAATTCAATGACGGATGTCAGAAAGCGGATAAACAGGCGGCAATTTCTTGAAACATCAATTAAAACCTCTGTTGGCATTGCTACGGCTCCGCTTCTATCGACAGGCCTGTCCGGCTGCGGGGAATCCGGCAGCTTCCCCTACGACACGGTGTTAAAAGGGGGACTGGTATTCGACGGTACCGGCAACGCGCCGGTGATCACCGATATCGGCATAAAGGGGGACAAAATTATTCAAACAGGATCCATTGACGCCCCCGCCGGCCAGGTCATTGACGCAGAGGGACTGGCTGTCATGCCGGGCTTCATTGATGTCCACACCCACTGTGATCTTACATTCATCAAATCCGGATGGAAGCGCCACCTGTCCTGGATCATGCCAAGCTGGAAGGGCAACCGCAACTATATAGGGCAAGGCGTAACCACGGTGGTCACAGGCAACTGCGGCTGGGGATTCGGGGATATCGACCAATGGTATGGCAGTCTCGACCGCCTCGGGTTTGGCACCAATGTCTACCACCTGGCCCCCCACGGCGTCATCCGGGAGGCACTCTTCGGCCCGAACCAGCCCGCCGAACTGAACCGGTCCCAGATGGCATTGATGAAGAAACGAATTGAAGCGGAACTGGAAAAAGGGGCCATAGGGGTGTCCACCGGCCTCGAATATGCGCCGGGCCTGCTAACCCCGCCCGAAGAACTGATCGAACTCAACCGGATCGTGGCCAGGTACGGAAGGGTATATGCCACCCATATCCGGAATGAATCCGGTGCCCTGAACCCTGCTACAGGCAGAATCTGGGTCGAACAGGCCATTGAGGAGGCAATAGAGGTCGGGCGGCAAACCGGCGTACGGGTCGAAATCTCCCACCTTAAACTGGCAGCCCCCTTCAACGGCAACTCAGCCGCCCTGATCCTGGATCCCATCGAAAGGGCCAGGGCCCAGGGACTGAAAATAACGGCGGACCAATATCCTTATGCTGCGGGCTCAACCATTATTTCCATTCTCATGCCCCCGGCCTTTAGGGCGGCCCAGGGGATAAAAGATCAATACAAAACCAGACAAGGCAGGAGTCAGGTAAAAAAAGCCATTCTGGAGGTCTTCTCGTATATGGGAGCGGATAAAATACTGATCACCATGTGCAATGAGAATCAGGCCTATGAAGGAAAAACCCTGGCTGAAATCGGCGAAATGGAAAACAAATCCCCGGCCGATATCTATACCGATCTGGTAAGTGGGGACAGCGTGCCCATAGGGGTGTTCTTTGCGCAGGATATGAGCGTGGTTAAAGAGATTATGACCAGGGACTATATATTGACCGGATCAGACGGCTGGACAGTGCCCAAGGGCATGACCACCCCCCACCCCAGGACCTATGGCACCTTTCCAAGAAAATTGGGGAAATTCTGCCGGGAAGACAAACTCATTGATGCCTCCGCCTGTATCCGGTCCATGACATCGCTGCCGGCCAAAACCTTCTGCATGAAAGACAGGGGGGAGATTAAATCCGGTTTTTATGCGGACCTTGTGACGATTGACATGGAGAAGGTGATGGACAGGGCAACCTACCTTGCCCCTCACCAATATGCTGCCGGCATCACCCACGTCATGGTCAACGGCAAATTTGCCCTGAAGGATAATGAATTTACAGGAGACCGGTCAGGGAGGACCATTAGATCCTGATTTTTTAAATTACCAATATAAAAAATGCTGAAAAATCAGGGATTCCCTGATTTACATCATCTATTTCTGTCTGGTATGGAGTAAGAATCTATTTTCAACATTAAGGCAAGGAGGCGATCATGGCTGGGAAATCTTTCCACTTTAACGGTGTTCAGGCAGTACTAACCGATATTGGCATCCCTTCAGGCCAGGCGAACATGATCGCCACCGCCTCCCAAGCAGTCGACGATTTCAAGGAAGATAAGCTGATCGTTTTTGATGATGGCCGCCTCTTTTACCCCATTGTCACGGCACACGAACATTTAGACCCGGACAATATTGACAGCAGGGATGCGTCAAATATCTGGATGCCGTTTCACTTTTTCCCGGATGACGATGGGGTGTGCAGACCGGAAACAGACAATGTTAATGCACTGATCAAATTTGTAGGCAGACAGATTAAAGCCCCTGACTGCTCTGAAACAAAAAAGAATATTCTGGTTGGCATTCTTCTGCACATCCTCGTTGACACCTACACCCATGAAGGGTTCATGGGGCTTTATTGCAGGCATAACGACATCTCAGATCTTGATAGCAAAAACGAATTCGACTTGGGGGTATTGGCCAATGTCCTGCCTGCGATCGGCCATGGAGAGGCCTTAACCTATCCGGATGACATGTGGCGCACCTGGAGTTATACGGATGCCCAGGATAAAAATGTGGCACGGAACAATCAAAAAGTTTTTCTGACCGCCATCAGGCAAATCCCCAGGATCCTTGGCCAGCTGGGGATTGATGCGGGACAGATTGATGATGAAAAAGCGGCAAAATACAAGGCCATACTAGCAAAGGAAAAAGGGCACGGGGACGATTTTGATGCCATTTCCAGAACAGCGAATCCTGCAGCAGACCTTTCCTATAAACATTGGAAGGAATTAACACTGAGGCCTGTCCACTCCAAGGAAAACAAATATATAAAACTTAATCCCGGAAAATTTGAGCAGTCTGAATGGTATTTGTTTCAAGAGAGCGCCAAGGAAGTCAGAACCTTTTTCAAGAAAAAAATATTTCCCAAACTCATTGTCAGGACAAAAATTTATTAGCAAATAATAATCCGGTTCACCCCTTCTATCCCGGCCGTGTGCGCCAAAGCAGGCGGCGCGCACACTTTCTTTATTTCATGGGGGACAGTCGTGCTTCAAGCGGCTGGAACCTCATAGGTGCATCTCAGGCCGTTTTCTTGGTCTGCAATGCCCTTTTCGCAGACGCTTTGTGCTGTGATTTCTAGGAAATTTTCTTCTGGTATTCCTCTGGGAAATAAAAGCCGCTAAAGGACGGGGACTGTTCTGCGCCACCCGATAGATACCCAAGGCCCGTTTCAATGACAAGAGTGCAATCATGATGTGGCATATCATCTACTGTGTTCTTGCCATCCATGGCTGTATAGCCCGACTCAAAATGCTGCCCAGATTTTTCTAATGCCTTGGATATTGTTCCCAATTTTCCCCCGTTTATTGATTCCTGATAAATAAAATAAGAATATAAGCTGCATGAAAGGTGCCATTATAATGGGCCTGCATCATCAACACCCAGACGGCCGCCGCAACCCATTGGAATCACAACAATTATAAGGAAAGGAAAGAAGATATTATTCTTTATTTTTCAGAGCAAATAACCGTCAGTTTTATGACATCCCAAGTATGTATTACCACCCGGGCAAAATTTTCCCGGTTAAAAACAATGGATTCATTTTGCACCAAACGACCGAGGCAATGGACATAAAGAGTCAAGGTCATAGACCCCGCAGGGTTGACCAAACAGGAAGATACTGACATGGTAAGCTGGTTTTAGCGAGTCCAGCGGGGACCAGTATTAAAGAGATCGAATTGAAGGGAAAGGCAGATGCCATGGCGCATGACCATATAAATGTTTCACCGGGTCAGGCAGAGGGAACGCTGCAGTCAGCGTCCGGGGAAAAACTGACACCACCTGAGGGGTGGGCGTTTCTGCCCGCAGGAGATGCCGCTGTCACCAGACGGGTAAAATCAAAGGGACCGGTGTGGGTGGTCCAGATAAAACAGCGCAGACGACTGATATCAAAAGGGGTATGGGCCCCCGCAGACCACATCCTGTCATCACAACGGGAAGTTGAAGCCCGGAGGGCAGCACCGGCATATGCCAAGGAACGGGAACGGGCTCTATCCCGGCGCCAGGCCAGACAGGAGGCCTATGTACGTGACTTTTACGACCAGGTTGTCAAATTTTTGGATTTCCATCCCAGGTATGAAAAAGAGGCAAAACACCTTGGGGAAATCATCACGGCCCATGCAACTCCTGTGGGCAGCGGAACAGTTGCCAGAACCCAGCGCATCCCCATTGAAAAACGGGCCCGGGCGGCCGTCATTGCCTGGATGCGCCACAAGACAACCGCCTATGATTCAATGAAAGTGCCGCGGGTAAAGGGGAAAAGGCGGGAAATAAGAAAACATCTGGCTGAAAAATCAATGGAAATTTTGAAAGTATACCGCCGGGGACAGGCCCTTGACGCAAACTGCCCACTGAAACAGGCATTGGATAAAAATCACTGTGTGTAAGCTCAAACGCCAACCGGCCCGGGTTCGGCCTTCAAGGCGGAGTCAATAGAACGGCTACGGGGCGTCCCGCCCCGTTTTCAGTACCCCGTCTGCAATGGCCCGAAAATACTCCTGGACACAAACTCCGTCCACTGCATATCGGTATAACGCCCTGGCAGGCGTAACCCCCCTGCCCTTCCAGACCCGTTGTTGCTTGATTCGATGGCGGATAATAGATACATCCAAAGCAGGCCGAATTTCAAATGCCTCAACCCGGATCGCTGTCGAATAGATTCCCAGAATATTCTCCTTAAAATATTCCCATCCCCCCTGGCAACCGGACGCCCTCCAATTACCAGAGTGCTCCTCTCCAAAGTAGGCCTTTACTTCCTCATTTCGCAAAATATCCAGCACCCGGCAAAGGCACCTGATCTTCGGGGCCGGCACATTCCCGGGAAAGGTCCCGAGACAAAACACCAGGTCCCCCTTTTGAAGCTCCCCTTCTGTCAGCACGCCGAACCGGGGATTCACCCTGAATTCCCATAGTTTAGTCCCCTCTATTATCTTTGTGAGATACTGATCATGGATGGAAAGAAAATATATTTCATGGGTCATAATTTTTTCCCCTCCTTCTCCGACAAATTCAACGACCAGCAATATCCGCGGTACAAAATAAAAAAGCAGACCGGAAATATCAACGGGTTTAGGGAGTGTTACCCTATTTTTCTCAAACTTGTGGTATCAACAACCGGGCCTTCGCATACGGGCTGAATCCAGACAATGAAAAACATAATGGAATTATTGCGCCCGGGATGCAAGAAAGGTCTGTCTAATTATGGGCCGTCCTCTATGCCTGAAAGCAAATTAACATCGGTACAACAGGATACCGCCCCTGATGTTACACAAAAGGGGCAGTACTGGCGGGGGGACTCGAACTTTCAGGTGGTGGAAAGTAAGAGGCCCTAATCAGAAAATACGACATTATTAATTAATGTCAATTAGCTAGTCGAGAGGGTTCTAAAATTTCCCTTTCAGGAAAACAGAACAAAGCTGATACGGGGCAATTACGACGATTTTATTATATAGCCTGATCGGCTTTAGGGAGTTGATATCCTCATGTATTGAGTTTTAATCTGAGCGGCAGGCTGGTTTATTTTTCGTTTTCTTTTCTATATCGCTCTTTTGGGACATACAGGCAAAAAATGGAATCTTTTCAAAAGTGATTCCCACTTAATTCAACCAGTGGGTCAACCCCGCCCCACCAAACACAGGGTTGAACCTCAGCCGTCTTAAGAGCGAAAAGAATTTCGGTAAGCCCCGGGAGTAGTGCCGGTCCACTTCTTAAAACTGCGGACAAAAACACCGGGCTCGGAAAACCCCATCATATAAGCAATTTCGGAAACCGAACAGGGACTGTGGCTGAGATACTCTTTTGAAAGAGTTTCACGAACATCCCGTAAGATCCCGGAATAAGTCGTGTTTTCCGCCTTAAGTTTTTCCTGCAGGCTTCGTACGCTCATGGCAAGCTCTCCGGCTACGGAATCGATCCCAAAATCTGAGCCCTGCATCTTCTCAACGATCAGCCGGCTGACTTTCCGGGTCACGGCATTTGACTGCTTCAATTCACCCAGATACCGTCCGGCATGCTGTTCCAGAATGGACAGTATTCCCGAATTCGACTGGATCACCGGTTGTTCAAGAAACGCTTTATCAAAGGCTAAATAGTAAACCAAAGCGCCAAATTCCAGATCACAGTCGAATACCCTGCTGTATTCGCTGGTATCCTCCGGCCGTTCAATGCCAAAACCGGCGCGGTCCAGCGAAAAGCGGTCTCCGATCAGGGATCGGATAATTCTGACCGTGCTTGACATGATCGCCTCATAGCAATGTTGCGTATGACCATAAGCGCCCTGAGTGGGAACGATATCCAGAAAACACAGGCCATCCTTCACCCGGCAGTCCACCCGGATCATGCTCCCCACTATTTCATGATATTCGGATGATTTTTCAATTGCCCTGCCCAGGGTTGGGCAATTCATCATGATATACCCCACCATATTCCAACTGGCCGGCACTGCATATTCGCCCATATGCAGACCGAAATAATCATCAGCCGTCATCCCGGCTGCCGCCTCCTGGATCCGGTTGTAATCACGGATACCTATCATTTGATCCGGAGATTCTGCCAGGCCGGGGTTAAGACCGGCAGCCCTGAGAATCTCTGCTGAATCGATCCCTTTAGCCGAGGCATACCGCAACAACTGAATCACTATCGACATGGACACTTCAAAGTCCATTCTTCCTCCTTTTGATTTCACACCATCCCCATTGCTGCGTGATTTATCAATTAATCCACATCTCCGGTCATTGGGCTAAAAACGGATTCATCATACCATAGAGCCCAACAGCAGATATACCCAAACATTGTGATGAACAAGGAGAAGAAAAAATGAAAATCACCTGTTTAAAAGGAAGCCCGAGAAAAAACGGCAACAGCTCAACCCTTGCCGATCACCTGTTACAAAAACTTGCAACACCTGAAAACTCGATCGCGACCTATTATTTAAACACGCTGAACTACCGGGGATGCCAGGGCTGTCGAAAATGTCTCACCCTTTCGGACAAATGCATCCTCAAAGATGATATGGCCACGGTCCTTGAAACGGTTAGACAGACCGATGTGCTCGTCATCTCATCCCCTGTCTACTACGGAGATGTCACCTCCCAGGCCAAGGCATTCATTGACCGAACCTATTCGTATTACCGTCCCGATTTTATCACCAATCCATTGATCACCCGGCTCACTCCCGGAAAAAAGCTGATCATGGTGCTTACCCAGGCCCATCCGGACGAAGCGCTGTTCAGCGACATCTTTCCCAAGTATGACGCCTTTTTCAGACGCCACAATTTCACGGACAATCACCTGGTCCGGGCCTGTGGTGTGATGGATGAAGGAGATATCAAAAATGAGACAAGGGCATTTGAAAAAGCGGCCCGCACCGCTGAGTTGATTTTAAGCCATTAAACCTGTGGCTGACAGCTTTCACTATCATTTTTAAATTGTTCTGATAAATACTTAGTGGGTTTTCATGGAAATAGAGTTGCGGCGCCCCCAAGCCATGGAGTATTATCCGGGAAATAATTTTTGGGATGACATGAGGATCAAGTTTTTAAAAGGAAAAGCAGGCATCTAAAATGAGCAACAAATACCGCAAAGAAATGCGCTATCATTTGGGCCGGGATTTGAGAAAAGAAAGCACCTTAGCTCCAAGGTCTGTAGGAGACATCTTAAATAGGCTTCTTCCCAAAATGCGCCCGAAACAGAATCAAGCCATGGATCAAATATGGAGTTGCTGGAAAGATGCTGTAGGGCCGTTCATTGCCGATTCTGCCAAACCCCAGGCCTATAAAGACGGTGTTCTGATCGTCCGGGTCGCCAGTTCAAGTCACATGATGCAGTTCCGATTTTTAGAAGCTGAGATGATAAAAAATTTGAACGCCATCCTGGATAGTGTTCAGATACGGAAAATAAATATGAAAGTGGGAAGGGTGGACTGATCTGACAAACGTTTCATGCACATACGACCTTGTTTGCAACTATAACGCATGTTTAAAACAGCTTAATTTTATGGTGTCTGTTATTGGTTTTTGAAAATATTTAAAAAGGAACCGGCCTGTGTTTATCACTGTCTGCGCAATGGTTTTTATCTATCTGCTTTTGTCAATTATGTTCGCCTATGCTGTAAGTCAGTTTCCTCGAAATCCTGTGGAAGATCCGCCGGACTGGGGTAAAATTACCGACATCACTATCCCTGCTGTTGACGGTGGTTTTATTGAGGTGTGGAGAATAGATCCGCCAGAGACTCCAAAAGGGATTATTGTATTTGCTCACGGATGGGGGAGAAATCGGGACAGGATGGTGGGAAGAGCAAGGATATTCGCCAAGTGGGGCTTCAGCACTGTGATTCACAGTGCAAGAGATCATGGGAATTCGAGCCCGAAACGTATGATGAACGCCGTCCGATTTGCTGAAGATATTGAAACCGTTATAAACTGGGTGGGAGAACCGGTTTCCCTCTATGGGCATTCTGCCGGATCGGCAGGAGCAATCATGGCAGCCGCCAACCATGCTGAAAAAATCAAATTACTTTTTCTTGAAGCATCATATGCCCGAACCCAAAAAGCACTGCTCAGCCTCTACAGATGGGCAAATAAGCTTTTCGGATATTTATTCGGCCCGACAATACTCTTCTGGCTAAATATTTATTATAAAGGGAAATTGGATCATTACAGCCCAGCTCGAATTGCTCAGAACATTAATATGCCTGTAATGATGATCCACGGCGAAAAGGACCGGCGGTTTCCACTTGATTTTGCCAAGGAATTAAAAAATAGCTTTAAACACGATGCTGTGTCCCTGTATATCGCAAAGGATGCCGGGCATAGCAATTCGAGCCAGGCGCCTGGATATGAGGCTGCTATTAAATTATTTATTGACCAATATTATTTTTGATTTTGAGCCATGTATGATACAGGAATGGGCGAGCTTATTATCTGGTTCTAAAAAAAATAATCCATGTTTACTCGACTATAAGTTTCTAAATTTCCGGGTTAGGGATGTTTTTAAACTTATTCCGGATCTGTTCAACTCTCTCTTGATTCACACCAAGATCGGAGTATCCGAGACGGGAAGCTGAACGGATATGAATGAGCATTTCACCTCTCTGCTTTTCAGGAAAATAAAATTCAAGGTCATCTGTAAATCCAAACAAAGCAGATGTAAACTCTGCCCGAATATAGTCATCTCTAATTTCAACGACTTTTGCTCTTGGTTCAGATTCAAGAATTTTCAGGAGACGGTTTTGGGCTTTTTCTTGTGTTCCCATAAACCGAATCGGTTCTATATGATGTTTCTCATCAACGGCCTGACTACTCACACAATTTGGAGTTTTCGGGCATGGCATCAATCTACCGTTGCTTATCCCCAAATCCGGTCGGGTGCCCGAGCAACCTGCCAGCACTATCAAACTCAACATAACAACTGAAAAATTATTCATTCCCTCCCCCTTCCTTTTTCTTGGTTCCGATTAGAAAAAAGCTGTAATCAATTTCTCCATCAGTGAGTCCATTTTCCTTCGCAACTCCAAAATGCGCCATTCATGGATAACACCCTATAGCAAATGATGCAGCCAGTTGAATCATGACCGTTGTTTTCTGAATATCCTTAGGCATTTTTCACAGTTGATTCATAAAATTATTGAAGAATAAGCAGACTGTAGCATAGATAGCAAGGGGGATTTGAATTCCTATATTTTTTCTACAGGGTATTCCTTTGATCTGTTTTTACTCGTCGGGTTTGAGTTCAAAAAACACCGGAGACATACCATGTTTGTCTCGATCAGAAACATGTACCGAAACATCCACTGGTGATATAAAAGTGGCAATCAATAACCTTTCATAAGGTCTGGTACGGGACTTTTTTTAATAAGCATGGTAAAAATACTCCGGTATTGTGGTTTATAGGGGATTGATCATCTGAATGCCAGGCATCATCCAAAGGACCACCAATGGGAAAAGAAAATAAATAGTTCGGTCCGGCCTTTATTTTATTACCGAAAGAGAGGGGGGGGGGAAATGGAAGTTTATTGGGCAAACGTTGAGTTTGATATTAAAAATCCGGCTGCCTACGAAAATTGTGTGGGCGGTTTTGTTTATATGTTTTTTAAGGCCGGAGATGTTCTGGATGCGATTCCAAAAATTCAAGAATCACTTGAAGAAGAGGACCTGAGGCTGAACGCCATAGAGTTCATAGCGCCTTATGAACAAAGCCCCTGGGCCATTGGAGAAGACCAGGCTTTGTATGACAGCCTGGCAAAGGAAGCTGAAGCAAGTCACGAGGTTATCTGGGATGAAATTGCTGCATACGAATCAAGGGAAGAATAGGAGCTACTGAACACCTATGAATCCAAGCCAAAAACAAAAAATCAAACAGGCAATCGTTAAAAAAATAAACACCCTGGAAAAGAATATTGAAACCTTTCACGGTCTATCCAAGCCTGTGTCCCCGGATAGTGCTATTGGCAGGCTGACAAGAATGGAAGCCATTAACAGCAGAAGTATTAATGAGGCGTCACTGGCAAAATCAAAACAGACCCTCAACGCTCTTAAAAAGGCTCTTGATTCCATTGAGACTCCTGATTTTGGATTATGTCTGCACTGCGAAGAACCGATTGCCATTAAACGACTTGTGATCATGCCTGAAGCCTCACTTTGCGTGGAATGTGCTGAGAAACTCAGTAAAGGCCAAGCTTAAATGGTGGAGGGTTCCATAGGAAATTCAATGGCGATCTGGGTAGATGCGGATGCTTGTCCGGTAAGGATAAAGGATTTGCTGTACAGGGCGGCGAACCGGACAAAAATTCAGGTGACATTGGTGGCCAACCAGAATTTACGGATTCCCAAATCCCCTTATGTAAAATTTCTACAGGTGGCCTCCGGGTTTGATATTGCCGACAATGAAATTATCAAAAGGATGAAGCCAGGGGATCTGGTGATAACCGCAGACATCCCTCTGGCCTCAGAGGTCATTGCCAAAGGCGGGACAGCACTGAATCCAAGGGGAGAACTTTACACTCAGGATAATATCACCTCTCGGCTCTATGTTAGGGATCTCATGGAAAACTTGCGATCCAGTGGAATGGAAACCAAAGGCCCACCGCCTATGACCCCAAAGGATTGCCAGAATTTTTCCAACAGTCTGGATAGATTTTTATTTGCCAAAAGATAAATTGGGGAAACATCTGTTAAATTTTCAAATCATTTTTTCAGTTCCACTTACTTCTCGGAACTGTCATTGAGCCGTTTAAATCGGATAGAATCAAAAGCGCAAGACTTGGGCGCAAGACCAAACTAAAAAAGGCTCTCAGCAAAAACGCTGAAAGCCTTGATAGTCAGTGGCGCGCCCGGCGCGATTCGAACACGCGGCCTACGGATTAGAAGTCCGTTGCTCTATCCAGCTGAGCTACGGGCGCAACAGGAGGATCTTTTACCAAAACTCTCCCTCTTTGTCCAGTAAAAAATGATGATCAAGTGATAATTTTCAAAATATATTGCTTTCGTGGAAAGTATGATAATGATATACTTACTTTTTAATTCAACCTAAGGCTCATTGAATGAAAAATACTGACGATAAGACGGATTCCAAAGATAAAAAGCGACTGACCAAAAAAGACTTTCTGGTACCCGCAGGCAAAGCAAGGGCAAGTAACAGCAAGGCCCTGGTCAAGTCCGATCCCATCCAGAGTTATCTCAATGAAATAAACCGCTACAAACTGTTGACCCGCGAACAGGAGGTTGAACTGGGCAAGCGGATCCAGGAAGAAAATGACCAGGAGGCCGCCTATATCATGACCACCTCCAATCTCAGGCTGGTGGTAAAAATAGCACTGGAGTTCCAGCGGATATGGATGCAGAATCTCCTGGACCTGATCCAGGAAGGAAATATCGGCCTTGTCCAGGCCGTGAAAAAATTCAACCCATATAAAAATGTTAAATTCTCCTATTACGCCTCCTTTTGGATCAAGGCCTATATTCTGAAATTCATCATGGACAACTGGCGAATGGTGAAAATCGGCACCACCCAGGGCCAGCGCAAACTCTTTTTCAGACTGAAAAAGGAAAAACAGCGCCTCATTGAACAGGGATTCGATCCCAAGCCCAAACTGTTGTCCGAGCGGCTGGGGGTTTCTGAGAAAGAAGTTGTGGACATGGACCAACGCCTGGCCAACTGGGATCTTTCACTGGACGAACCCCTGAAAAACGATTCCAACACCGAGCGCATCGAATTCATTAATGTGGAATCGGACTCCTCGGAAGACCAGGTGGCCAAAAAGGAGATCGAAGACATTCTTCATAAAAAGGTGGCGGAATTCAAGACCACCCTGAACGAACGGGAACTGGATATCTTCGAGCGCAGGATTTTTTCTGACAGCCCCCAGACCCTTCAGGAAATCGGGGAAGTCTATTCCATTTCCAGGGAGCGTGTCAGACAGATTGAAAATAATATTCTCAAAAAAATGAAGGCTTATTTTAAAAAGGATATGCCGGACTTTGACATGTACGACCACACCCAATAATACCAAGGTGACCACTCCATGAAAAAAGCCATTCTCTGGGCCCTGCTCACCCTGTTGCCCCTTTCTTTTATTAACGGATGCGTCCAGGGCACGGCAACCACCCACCCCCAGAACCTGAACACCCGGGCTCCGGAGCCCGACGACGCTGCACCGGCCGATGACACGGTTCTGGCAGCCCCATATTATTACCTGGCGGCCCGCCGCCATTTAAATAAGGGCGAACTGGAACTGGCTGAAGCCGCCCTGGGGGCTGCCATTGAAAAAGACCAGGAATCATCTTTCCTGAAACGGGAAATGATCCGCCTGCTCCAAGGCCAGAAGAAAACGGACATGGCCCTTGATATGGCCGAAAAACTGGCTGAGCAGTTTCCGGACAATGTGGACAACCTGCTGCTCCTGGCCCGGCTGAAAAAAGGCAGCGACAGCGAGCTGACCGCCCTTTTCAAGCAGATACTCAAGCTGGCTCCGGACAACAGGGAAACCTATTTGCGCCTGGGCAAAATCTATATGGACGGGGAGAAGCCCTCAGAGGCCCTGGAACTGTTCACCAAGATGGTGAATGTGTTCCCCGATTATTATGTCGCCCATTTTTACCTGGGGGAGGCACAACTTCTCACCGGCGCCAAAAAACAGGCCCAAACCTCTTTTCTCAAAACCCTGGAGCTGGAACCGGAACTGGTAGAACCCAGGTTCAGGCTCATTGACATTTACCGGGAAGGGAATACTAAAAAAGCACGAAAAAAAATACTAGCCCAGTACACGGAAATCCTGAAAATGGAACCGGGCAACGACAGGGCACTGCTGGAACTGGCCCTGTTCCACTATAAAAACAAGGCGAAAAAAAAGGCGGACGAACTCTTTGGCCGGCTGGGACAGGAACTTAAAGAGAATCCCAGGCTGGCCATGGCCGCCGTGGACGCCTTCATCAGCCGGAAACGGTATGAAGATGCTGTAATCGTCTTTTCCCGGCTCCGGGAGGCAGCCCCTGCCAACACCGGTCTGAATTTTTTCCTGGCCATGGCCCACGAGGCCCTGGATCACAGGGATGAAGCCATTGAATACTACCTCAAGGTTCCCCCGGAGCACCCCCAGTACAAAAAGGCCATGCTCAGCATCGCATTCCTGCACCGGGATCAGGACCGCATGGATGAAGCGGTGAAATTCCTTGAATACCACCACAGCCAGAACCCGGCGGACATTGACATCCTCTCCTACCTGGCCTCGTTTTACGACGAAGAGCAGCGTTATGAAGAAGCCATGACACTGCTCCAGACCGGCCTCAAGCAGAGCCCGGAAAACACGGCGCTGATGTTCAAGCTGGGGGCGACCCAGGACAAGGCCGGCCTCAGGGATGACTGTATCAAAACGATGAAGGCCCTGCTCCGGGTTGACCCGGACCATGCCGGGGCCCTGAACTATCTCGGCTATACCTATGCCGAGATGGGCATCTTCCTGGACGAGGCCCTGGACCTGGTGCAGCGGGCCCTTAAAATCAAGCCCGGAGACGGCTATATCACCGACAGCCTGGGCTGGATCTTTTTTAAAAAAGAGGCATACGACCAGGCCATCCTTCACCTTGAAAAGGCAGCCGAAATCTCAAAATACGAAACCATCATCGCCGATCACCTGGCAGATGCCTATGCCAAAAACGGACAGCCCCAAAAGGCCCTGGCCACATACAAAAAAGCCCTGGCCAATGCCCAAGAAGACCAGCAGGACCTGATCAAAAAGATCAAGGCCAAAGTCAAAGCGCTTGAACAACGACCAGATGAAACCCAATAACAGCCTTCCGTCGTCCCTGTTCCGGTCCGCCCGGCTCTTGATTGCCGCTGCCCTGATCGCAGGCGGGCTGGCCGGCTGTACCTTAAAAAAACCGGTAACAGACCCGGCACAGGACAAAGAGGCCCGGGCCGCCGTCCTCAAAATCCGGGAATTCAACCGGTCCATTACCAGTTCCAAGGGCGTTGGCAGGCTGGTGGTCACCGGCGGCGGCCAGAGAGAGTCCTTTAAAATGGCCTGGGCTGCCCGGACCCCAAACCGACTCCGCCTGACTCTGATGGTCTCCGGCCACCCCGTTGAAACCATTGCAGCCAATGGGAAACAGGTGACATTCGTCTCCCACACCGGCAGGCACCGCCCCCATACCACCCCGTCCGCAGACCCTGACCTGGACACCTATATCGGCGTACCGGTCCGCCTCTCGGAAATGGTTGCCATTCTGCTGGGCCAAATACCGGTAAGGGAATTTGACCGGGCCTGGATGGTGCCGGGACGCACCGGGGCCATTCATGCCAATAAAAACTATTCAACTCAGATCCAGGAACTCACAACGGACAGCAATGGGCAGCTCACCTGTTTCAGGCGTCTTGATGCCCACAGGGCAGAGATCTTCGGCATGGACATTGAGGCCTGGACCCAAAAAACAGGATTCCGTATCCCCGCCTCCCTGTCCGTATATGACGCCACCGGCCGCACCCTTTATATTTCCCTCTCCGGAATGATTCCCAATGCGCCGGTAAAAGAATCAATGTTCATATTGACAGGCCCGGGATCATGACCATTATGTATGTGGATTTTTATTAATACCATTATCTCATAGGGAGACATACATATCATGATCCACGACAATGTAGAGCAGGCAAAAAAGAAAAGCCAGGGCTGCCCTTCCCAGCAGGGCGGCAATGATGCAGCAAGAAAACAGCAGGAACAGCAGGCCATGATCAAGGCCAACCTGGCCAAGATCAAACATAAATTATTCGTTCTCTCCGGCAAGGGCGGGGTGGGCAAAAGCTCTGTTTCCGCCAACCTGGCCGCCAGCCTGGCCAAAAAAGGCTACAAGACCGGCCTCATGGATGTGGACGTTCACGGTCCCTCCATTGCAGGAATGTTCGGCATGACCGAACTGCTGGATCTGAGCCCGGACCAGAAACTGCTCATGCCCAAGCAGATCAATGAAAACCTGAAAGTGGTTTCCGTTCAGGCCCTGATGCAGGACAAGGACCAGGCCATTATCTGGCGCGGCCCCGCCAAAACCGGCATGATCCAGCAGTTTGTGGGTTCCGTGGAATGGGGCGAACTGGATTTCCTGGTGATTGACGCCCCTCCGGGCACCGGCGACGAGCCCCTCACCGTCATCCAGACCATCCCCGAAGCCCAGGGCATCATTGTGACCACCCCCCAGGAAGTGGCACTGGCTGATATCAGAAAGTCCATCTCATTCTGCAAAACCGTGAAGATGAAAACCCTTGGCATTGTTGAAAACATGTCCGGCTTCACCTGCCCCCACTGCAATGAGCACATCGACCTGTTCAAAAACGGCGGCGGCGAAAAGACCGCCAAGGCCCAGGGACTGAACTTCCTCGGAGCCATTCCCTTTGACACCCGGGTGGTTGCTTCCGGCGACGAAGGGGTTCCCGTAACCATGGGCGAGGAAGACAGCGCATTCACCCTGGCCTTTGCCAAGGTGGTGGACAATATCCTCGAAGGGGTGTAACCCCCGGGCATGACGCCTGATTCAAATATCCTAGCCGGGGCACTGAAGGCCCGCCTTTCCTCAAGGGAAAAGGCCTGCTTCAGTGCCCCGGCCTGTTTTTCCCACACCGCCGTCAGACGGCACGCCGAACCCAGATCCCATACCGACTACCGCCTGGCTTTTTCCGCCGATGCCGACCGCATCCTCAACTCCATGGCCTTCAGCCGGTATCCGGATAAAACCCAGGTCTTTTCCCTGATCAACAATGACCACCTCACCCACCGGGTCCTCCACGTCCAGATGGTCTCCCGGGTGGCCAGAACCATCGGCCGCTACCTGGGGCTGAACACCGACCTCATTGAGGCGGCCAGCCTGGGCCACGACATCGGCCATCCCCCCTTCGGACATGACGGAGAACGGTTTTTATCCAGGCTCACCCAGGCCAACGGAGCCGGTAGTTTTCACCACAATATACAGAGCCTCCAGTTCCTGGACCGGATTGAACGGGGCGGAAAGGGCTGGAACCTCACCCTGCAGACCATGGACGCCATCCTCTGCCACAACGGCGAAGTCCACGCCAGGCAGATACGGCCCGAATCCCGCAGTGGATTTCAAGCGCTGGACGACCTGACCGCTGCCCTGAAATCAGGAAAAAAAAAGGATGCCCTGCCCATGACCCTGGAAGGCTGCGTGGTGCGCATGGCCGACACCATCTCCTATATCGGCCGTGACCTGGAGGACGCCGTCCGCTTAAAGCTGGTCACCCGCGACCAGGTGCCCCGCCCCTGTGCTGAGCTGCTGGGCACCACCCAGGGTACCATTGTCTTCAACCTGGTCACGGATATCATCCGGACCAGCCTGGATCGTGAATTTATCGGATTCTCCCCGAAAATTTCAACGGCCCTTGAAAAGCTGAAGCGATTCAACTATGAATTCATTTATCAAAATCCGGTGATCAAGGGACATCTCACCGGCATTGAAGATATCTTTAAATATCTATTTGACAGGTATCTGACCGACCTTGAAAAAGAGAACCGGGAATCGGTTATTTTTACTGAATTTCTGGAAGGGTTGGACCAGGGCTACAGGAATAACCACAGTGCCGGTGAAATTGTCCGGGATTTCATCGCGGGTATGACCGACTCCTATTTTATCAGACAGGCCCCGCCCCGCCTCAGGCCCAAAACCATTGATCAAGTCAGGTGAGCCCCATGTTTGACAACCGGGAGACCTACCGCAGCCGCCACAATAAACAAGGGCTGACCGCCTTTAATGCCACGGTAAAGGAAACCAATCTAAACATCCAGGCCGCAACCGACCTGTCCAGGGAGGCGGTGAGGGCCATCCTTACCTACAGGCAGCACATCGAAGCCCATATTTCCGCCCACCCGGAATTTGCCGCCAGCCTGGCCCCCCTGCCCGATCCGGGTCCGGCACCGGCCATTATCACGGAGATGATTGGTGCCGGACGGGTTGCAGGCGTGGGCCCCATGGCCGCCGTGGCCGGGGCAATGGCTGAATTTACAGGCCGAGAACTCCTTGAATACTCCACGGAAGTGGTGGTGGAAAACGGGGGGGATATTTTTGTAAGCTCCCATACCGATATGGTCTTCACCATCTATGCCGGCGACTCCCCCCTGAGCATGAAGGCCGGCATACAGGTGGCCCGTCAGGACCACCCCTTTGCCATGTGCACCTCTTCGGGCACCCTGGGCCATTCCAAAAGTTTCGGCCAAGCCGACGCCGCCACGGTCCTGGCGGATTCCTGCGCCCTGGCCGACGCCGCGGCCACCGCCCTGGGCAACCGGATACAGGGCCCCCAGGACATCGAACCGGCCATTGCCGCAGGCCGTGCCATGAACGGCATCCGGGGCATCGTGATCATTGTCGGCAAACAGATCGGCCTCTGGGGGGATCTCCAGCTGGTCCGGCTTTAATGCATTTCCAGCGCCGGGCAGCCGGCAGCATCCCTGGTTCTAGTACAACTCCCCGATTTTTGCTTCCACCGCCCCGACGATGGCACCGCTGCGCAGCAGCGCCTTGACCTTGGCAATATCCGCAGACAAGAACCGGTCTTCGGTCATGTAATCCACCTCCCTGCGGATGATTTCATAGGCGGCCATGGTGCCTTTCCCGGCCTTTAGATTGGTGAACAGGTCGATGGCCTGAGCCCCGCAGAGCAGTTCAATGGCAATGACCTCCTCCACATTTTCCACAATGTCCCGGCACTTCCGGGCGGCCACCGCCCCCATGGAGACATGATCTTCCTTGTTGGCCGAGGTGGGAATGGAATCCACCGAGGCGGGATGGGCAATGACCTTGTTTTCCGACACCAGGGAGGCCGCCGCATACTGGGCGATCATAAACCCTGAATTGAGTCCCCCGTCCTCCACCAGAAAGGCGGGTAAACCGGATAGCTGGGGGTTCACCAGGCGTTCGATGCGCCGCTCTGAAATATTGGCCAGTTCGGCGATGGCAATGCCCAGGAAATCACAGGCCAGGGCCAGGGGCTGGCCGTGGAAATTCCCCCCGGATAGAAACTCGCCGGACTCCGGAAAAATAAGGGGGTTTTCAGTGGAGGCATTCATCTCCACCCGTATCACCCGGTCCACATAGCCGAAGGCATCCCAGGAAGCCCCGTGGACCTGGGGGGAACAACGGAGGGTATAGGCATCCTGAACCCGTGAACAGTCCCTGTGGGAGGAAATGATTTCCGAATCCTCGGTGATGTTGAGCATATTCTGGGCCGCCTTCATCTGGCCGGTGTGGGGCCGGGCCCGGTGAATCCGGGGATCAAAGGCCGCCCGGGTGCCCATCAGGGTTTCAAGGCTCATGGATGCGGCAATGTCCGCATGCTTGCATAGATTCAAAGCGTCATGGAGGGCCAGGCATCCCAGGGCGATCATGAACTGGGTGCCGTTGATCAGGGCCAGCCCCTCCCCGGCGGCCAGTTCCAGGGGAGCGATCCCTTTTGTTTCCAGGGCTTTGGCCCCGGACATCCGCACACCATCCACAAAGGCCTCGCCTTCGCCGATGAGCACCAATGCCAGGTGGGCCATGGGCACCAGGTCACCGCTGGCCCCCACGGAGCCCTTCTCCGGCACCACAGGGACGATACCGGTGTTAAGCAGGTCGGCCAGCTTTTGAATGGTTTCCAGGCGCAGTCCGGAATTCCCCCGGCAAAAATCATTGATACGCAGGGCGATCATGGCCCGGACCACATCCTCTGCCATGGGCTTTCCCATTCCGGCAGCATGGGAAAGCAGAATTTTTTTCTGGAGCGCCCGGGTATCCTCAAAGGAAATCGTCACATCGGAGAGGGCCCCGAATCCAGTGGTCACCCCGTAGATTCGTTCCCCTTCCCTCACCCATTTGTCCACCAGGGCCCGGGCCTTATTGATCCTGGCCACGGATTCAACGGAAATGGCGGCATTGACCCCCTCCCTGGCAATGGATACCAGTTCTTCCAACTGAAAATTTTCCCCGTTTAATTTAATGGTCTTTTTCATATCGTCCCTTTCCGTTTATCTGTTATCGTTTAAACCGACCCTTGAGCGCATAACGGCTGCCCGGAGAAATAAGCCTGGAGTAAGTGGCCACCCGGTCAAAGGACCAGGTCCGCCGTGTCAGACAGAGGCAGGGGGTATCCGGTTCAATTTCCAGAAGGGTCGCAATTTCTCCGTTTGGACACATAGCTTCGATCTCATGTTCCGCCTCCTGCACCGGCGCCGTGTCCAGAAGATAATCGCTCGGGGTCATCCGGGTGAAATCCTGCTCCAGATATTTTGGGGCAATGGCCGGATTGATAAACCGCTCCGAATACTGTACCGGAACCTCCCGGTCCAGGTGCAGAAGAATAGAGTGAAATATCCTGTCCCCGGCGGATAGTTTCAGCTTTGCTGCAATCTCCGGGTGGGCCGCTTCCTCTTGAAGCAGCAGCACACGGGACCCCGGAATCCCGCCCCAGGCCGTTATTTCCTTTGATATACTTTTAATCTCCAGAAGGGCGGCCTCGGGCTTGGGCCGGGCAACAAAGGTCCCCACCCCCTGGATGCGGACGATGCGGTGTTCCTCGGTAAGTTCCTTCAGGGCACGGTTGGCCGTCATTCTTGAGGCATTGAACTCTTTGGCAAGCCTTGTTTCCGAGGGCACCCGGTCATCGGGCTTGAGTTTTCCCGATTCAATATCCCGGATTACGCTGAGTTTGATTCTCTGGTACAAAGCAAGGGGCTGGTCTTGTTTTTTTTCCATGGAGGTATCGGGTTCCAGTTTAAATTTAATCGGTTGACTTCATATCTATACTTGTATAGACAAGTAGTATATAATTTATGTCCAAATGTCAATATAAGGAGAAAAAACGTGGCTGATACCATCTCTTCCTGGAACACCCTTTATATTAACGCTCACCTGGCCACCATGGCCGGTCCGGGATACGGCGCCGTTCCCAGCGGAGCACTGGCCGTGGCCGACGGTAAAATTGCATGGACAGGTGCCATGGCAGACCTGACAGGCCCGGCAGACACACTGGCGGAACAGGTCATTGACTGCCAAGGCAAATGGCTCCTTCCCGGCTTTGTGGACTGCCATACGCATCTGATCTGGGCCGGTTCCCGGGCCAGAGAATTTGAAATGCGCCTGGCAGGCGCCACCTACGAAGAGATTTCCAGACAGGGCGGGGGCATATTCTCAACGGTCCGGGCCGTGCGGGAGGCCTCTGAAAATGAACTGTTCGAAATTGCCGCCCGGCGCATCCGCCATTTTATTTCCCGGGGCATCACCTGTGTGGAAATCAAGTCCGGCTACGGTCTGGATATTGAAAACGAACTGAAAATGCTTTCCGTGGCCGGCCGACTCAATGCTGAACTGCCCGTTCATATTGAAGCCACCTTTCTGGGCGCCCATGCCCTGCCCCCGGAATTTTCCGGCAGGTCCGGGGAGTATATGGACCTGGTCATCCAAGAAATGCTGCCCCGGGTAAAGGACCAGGGGATTGCAACCGCCGTGGACGCCTTCTGCGAAACCATTGCCTTTCCCAGGGACCAGACCGAATCGTTGTTTCGGGCGGCCGCAGACCTGGGGTTCAAGGTCAAACTCCATGCGGAGCAGCTTTCCGACTCCGACGGGGCCGGCCTGGCCTCTGAATTTGACGCCCTCTCCTGCGACCACCTGGAATACCTGTCTGAAAAAGGGGCCCGGGCCATGGCCACCCATGGGGTAACGGCAGTGCTTCTGCCCGGTGCCTTTCACATGCTCAAAGAGACCCAGAAGCCGCCCATGGGCCTGATGCGGGATTTAGGAATCCCCATGGCCCTTGCCACGGACCTGAACCCGGGCACCAGCCCGGTATTCGGCATGACTCCGGTGCTGAACATGGGATGCCTGCTCTTTGGCATGACCTGTGAAGAGGCCCTGGCCGGTGCCACCGTCAACGGCGCCAATGCCCTGGGACTTTCCCGGCGCAAAGGAAGCCTTGAAGCCGGAAAAGATGCGGATTTCGTGGTCTGGGATATTGATTCCCCGGCCGATCTCTGCTACCTGATGGATAACACCCCTGTGGACCGGGTGGTAATCTCGGGCCGCACCGCATTTAAAGCGGACTGACACGCTGGGGGGTGATTTATTTTTTAGCGGAGGAACCATGCGCATCTACGCCGTTGCCGACATCCACGGAAAAAAAAGACACCTGGCCGCCATCTACGGGGTATTGGATAAGTATGCCCCCGATATCATTGTGGCGGCCGGGGACCTGACCAGTCACCTCAAATACCGCACCTGCCTTTCCCAACTGGACTGCCTCCCGGTTCCGGTGCTTGCCGTTCGGGGAAATACCGACCTCAAACGCATTGAAAGCCGCATTGGAAAGGCCCGGAACCTGCACCTGCTCACCCCGGCCCCCTACCATGCGGGGGGCCTTTCCTTTTCCGGTGTCTCAGGCACCCTGGTCCTGCCCCTGGCCTCCAGGATCTGCCTGGGGGAGAACAAACTGCTCACCACCCTGCCCTGCCCCATGGACGAAGACTCAGTGCTGGTGGCCCACCCCCCGCCCAAGGGAATCTGCGACCGGGTGGCCGGAAAATTTTCCGTGGGCAGCAAAAACCTGGCCGGATTCATCCGGACGGCACAGCCCGCCCTGGCGCTCTGCGGCCATATCCATGAACAGCCCGGCAAGGGCCGCATCGGCAGAACCATAGTGGTGAACTGCGCCATGGGCCGGTCCGGTATCGGCGCCCTCATTGACATGGAAAAAGGACGTTCCCCCCATGTAAATTTCTTGCACCGGGGCGACCTGTAGTGTTAAAGAAATAAGGCATGCGCAACCCATAAGGTAAAGGAAGCAAATATGTGTGAATCCAATGTATATTTAAAGGATGGGGACCAGGAAACCCTGGTCATGGAAAACGTGGCAACCATCACCCCTGCCGGGGAAAGTAAATTCATCCTCAGGGGACTGCTGGGAGAACAAAAGGAAATTGCCGGCGTCATCGAAGACATCAACCTCATGGGACATAAAATCATTCTAAAAGCCGTATAATGACCTTTTTTTCAGAGTATCTGGACAGTATTGCCCGGGCCAACGGCCTGGGCAATCTGCCTTTGGACTGGCTCTTTTACCCGGGTATGCTCCAGGACAGCACAGGAATGTGGTGGGCCGACTTCGGCACCCGCCATGCGGCCCACGAAGGCATTGATATCTGTTTCTACAGAAACGGCAAAGGCACCAGCGCCCTGCCCCCCGGTGCCCGGGTGCCTGCCGCAGCCTCCGGCACCCTTCTGAACATTTCCAGTGATCTCATGGGCAAAAGCCTTGTGGTCTCGCTGGATAACGCTGCTGAAGGCGGGGCAGGCCGCGACGAAGACCAGCCCGTTTTAGTCTATTCCCATCTTTCCCCCGATCCGGGCCTTGCCCCGGGGGACCGGATCTCAAAAGGAGATATCTTGGCCGCCACCTTTGATGCCAGGACCATAAAATCCCGGCTGCTCTCCCACCTCCATCTTTCCTGCGTGCTTATTCCCGCCGCTGTGGATAAGGGAGCGCTGGACTGGGGGCTTTTTGCGGACAGAGAGCGGGTGACTTATATTAATCCCGTATTTCTCTAACCCGCTGAAAGGCGCGTCTATTAGGTAAAAGAAGAATTGAAAAAAAAGAAAATTTGATCTATGATCACCTTCAATTTGTAACGCACCAGCTAATCTAACACGGAGAGGATGAATGAAGATTATTAAAGTTCTGTTTTTTCTCATTATCCTGGGCACCCTGGGAACCATCGGCTACCAGAACCAGGAGTATTTTCTGACCAACATGGGGCTGCACATCGATATCACCATTTTTAAAAAAACATTCCTCCAGTACACGGCCAGGGAACTGCCCAACTGGGCCTATTGGGGCATCTGCTTTGTTCTGGGCCTGCTCATCGCCTCCATTCGCGGCATGGTCAAAGCCTTCCGCCTGGGCCGTGAAATAAAGGCCAAAAATCTTCGGATCGACAAGCTCAAGGGAGAAATCAATACCCTGAAAACCGAGCTGGACGTTTATATCCACGATCCCTATATCAAAAAACACCTGGCAAACAAGGCTGCAGAAGCCGAGGCCGCTAAAGAAGCCGCCAACAATCCTGTGGCTGAAAAAATAGAAGAAACAAAAGAAGAAGAAAAAGAGGCAGAGGAAGCCAAGGCGTAACACCCTTTACCATCCATGAGCAACAAGAAGCAAACGCCCATGATGGCCCAGTACCTGGCCATCAAAGAGACATACCGGGATGCCATACTCTTTTACCGCATGGGGGATTTCTATGAAATGTTCCTGGACGATGCGGTTAAGGCGGCCGGCATCCTGGAAATCGCCCTGACATCCAGGAACAAGAACGATACCGAGCCCATCCCCATGTGCGGGGTGCCCTACAAGGCGGCAGACGTCTATATCGCCAAGCTCATCGAAAAAGGATGCAAGGTGGCCGTCTGCGAGCAGGTGGAAGACCCGGCACAGGCAAAGGGCCTGGTGAAACGGGAAGTGGTCCGGGTCATCACCCCGGGGATGATTCTCAACGAATCCCTGCTGGACAAGGGAAGTAACAACTTCCTGGTGGCCATTTCCAGGGTAAAAGAGTATGCAGGCCTGGCCTGCCTGGATATTTCAACGGGCACCTTCACCACCTGCCAGGAGGCGCGCACCTCCGGGGCGATCCCTGCGGCCCTCATCGACGAGGCCAGGAAACTGGACCCCAGGGAAATCCTGCTGCCGGAAAATTTCAGAACAGACCCGGCCTATGCAAGCATAAGAAAAGCCTTTTCCCACCTTGAAACCACCTATCTGGCCAACCGGGACTTTCACCTTGAAGATGCCAGGGAGCGGCTCAAGGAAAAATTCGCCACCCGGAGCCTGGAAGGGTTCGGCATCGAACGGATGCCCGCCTCCATATCCGCAGCCGGCGCCGTCATGGCCTATGTGGAAGAGACCCAGATGCAGGCCACCCGGCACATCTTCAAGATTGCCCCCTATGACCTGGAGGACTTCCTGGTCATCGACGACAGATCCTGTAAGAACCTGGAACTGCTTTCCAATATCCAGACCCAGGACAAAAAGGGAACCCTCATCCATGTGCTGGACAGGACCGTCACCGCCATGGGAGGGCGCCTGATCAAGCAGTGGATCCGGTATCCCCTGGTGGATCCGGACAAAATCCAGATGCGCCTGGACTGTCTGGAGGAACTGATAAACGCCCCCCAGGCCCACCAGTCCATCGGGACCCGGCTTAAATCCGTCTATGACATGGAGCGGCTGGGATCCAAAATTTCCATGGGCCAGGGCAATGCCAGGGATATGATTTCCCTGAAAAATTCCCTGTCCAACCTGCCGCGGCTCTTTGAGGACCTCTCAGCTTTCTCCCACCCCATGCTCAACGGCAGCCGGATGGAAGGCCGCCGGGACATCATGGAGCGTCTTGACGGGCTTACCGGCCTGATCACCCGGGCCATCCGGGAAGATGCCGTCCACACCCTCAACGAGGGCAATATCATCAATGACGGATACAGCGAGGAACTGGACGAACTGCTGGCCATCACCCGGGACGGTAAATCATGGATCGCAAAGACCGAGGCCAGGGAAAAGGAAAAGACAAAGCTTTCCTCCCTGAAAATAAAATATAATAAGGTCTTCGGTTATTTCATTGAAGTATCCAAGGCCCAGTCCGCCCAGGTGCCGGAACACTATATTCGAAAACAGACCCTGGTCAATGCCGAACGGTTCATCACCCAGGAGATGAAGGAGGTGGAGACCACCATCTTCAACGCCCAGGACCGCCGCAACGCCCTTGAATATGAAATTTTCTGCACCGTGCGCGAGCAGGTAGTCGAGCGGGCCCGGGACATCCTTACCATGGCCGGATTCATCGCCCGTATCGATGTCCTCCAGAGCCTGGCCCGGGTGGCCCTGGAAAACAATTATGTAAAGCCTGAGATCCGTGACGACCATTGCATTGTCATTGAAGAGGGCCGCCACCCCGTTGTTGAAAAACTGATCCAGGGGGAACGTTACGTTCCCAACTCCATTGCCATGGACGATGCAACCTGCCAGCAGATGCTCATCACCGGTCCCAACATGGCCGGCAAGTCAACGGTGCTGCGCCAGGTGGCCCTGACCGTGCTCATGGCCCAGATGGGCTCCTTTGTACCGGCAGTGAAAGCCTCGGTCTGCATCACCGACCGGATCTTTACCCGGGTCGGCGCCCTGGACAACCTCTCCTCGGGCCAGTCCACCTTTATGGTGGAGATGGAGGAAACCGCCAACATCGTCAACAACGCCACGGAAAACTCCCTGGTCATTTTAGATGAAATCGGCAGAGGCACCTCAACCTACGACGGCATGAGCATTGCCTGGGCCGTGGCCGAATACCTCCATGACCTCAATGCCAAAGGGGTGAAAACCCTGTTTGCCACCCATTACCATGAGCTGACCCGGCTGGAGGCAACCAAGCCAAGGATCAAAAACTACAATATTGCCGTAAAGGAGTTCAACGACAATATCGTCTTCCTCCGCCGCCTGGTTGAGGGGGGAACCAACAAAAGCTACGGCATCCAGGTGGCCCGGCTGGCCGGTGTCCCCGACCGGATTATCGATATGGCAAAAGGGGTATTGGCATCGGTGGAAACCCACCAGGCCCCCCAGCCGGAGGTAATGCCCGGCCCTGTAGATTCCAAGCCCGCCAAAAAGAAGAAAAAAACCAGAAAGGCCAGAGATGACGGGCAGATGGATCTTTTTGCCGGGCCCGACACCGAGCTGAAAAAAATGCTGGACAAGGTGGACATCGCCCTGATGACCCCCCTTGACGCCTTGAATTTCCTGAACGAACTCAAGCAGAAGGCCTGTTCATGAAACGGTTCCGGCCAAACGCCCTGTCCTTGATCTGCCTGCTCCTTGCAGGGGCGGTGCTGACCTGGGCCCTGCCCTGTGCCGGAACGGCCCAGGCCGGGCGAAGGGCCAAATCCATTTATATGACCGCAGATGCCTTTCACCAGAAGCTGAAAAAATCCCCGGTCCAGCAACAGAAAATATCCGCCTGGCTGACCTGCATTGAAAAGTATAAAACCGTTTACCGCCGTTACCCCGATGATTCCTGGGCGCCGGCAGGCATGTTCAAGGCGGCGGAACTCTACTTCCAGCTCTACAAAAGAGCCGGAAACGGTGATTACAACGAACTGGCCCGTGACCTGGCCGTCAGGATCACCAGAAAGTATCCCGGCAGTGCATACAGCGGCCGGGCCAAAATCCTGATCAAATCCATTAAAAAGTCATCGGCCGGCCGTGAAACGGCACCGGTCAAAACCCTTACCGCTAAAAAGGCGGAAACAAGGGACGATGCCGCCATCGCCCGGTATAAGCTGGACAAGCTTGAGAAAAAAAGCCAGCGGATACAGACCAAAGCGGCCAAAACCATAAAAGAACTTCCCCCGGAACCGGCCCCGGCGAAAACAACGGCTCCGCCTCTTCCCCAGCCCGCCATACCTGGAGATGACACCCGGGTCACCGATCTCAGGTTCTGGTCGAATCCCGAATACACCCGGATCGTGGTCAATGCCGACGGAGAGCGGCCCTATTCCCACAGGCTTTTAAAAAAAGACCCCAAACTCAATGTGCCCTTCCAGCGGCTCTACATCGACATTGAAAAGGCCCGGCTGGGCCAGGGGGTGGCCGAACACACCCCCATCAACGATGATCTCTTAAAACAGGCCAGGGCCGGACAATACCTGCCCCACACGGTCAGGGTTGTGGTGGACATCAAGGCCTTTGAAAACTATAAAATATTTTCCCTGAAAGACCCGTTCCGCATTGTCATTGATGTATGGGGCAAAAACGGAAAGGCCGCGGCCCTTGCCGCCCGGCCGGATCAAAAGGATAAAAAAGGCGCAGGCGCGCCTTCTGGCACACCTGAAAAAACAGACCGGATCACCACGGATAACCTCAAATCCTCGGACATCGCCCGCCAGTTGGCCCTTGGGGTGAGAAAGATTGTCATCGACCCGGGACACGGCGGAAAAGACCCGGGTGCCCCAGGTTACCTCAAAGGGGTATGGGAAAAGGATATCGTTCTCAAATTGTCCAAAAACCTGGCGGACAAGCTGCGTGACCGTCTTAACTGCGAGGTGATGCTCACCCGTACCACCGATAAAAAGCTTTCCCTTGAGGAACGGACCGCCATTGCCAATACGGAGCGGGCCGACCTGTTTATCTCCATGCACTGCAATGCCGCACGCAATAAACGGCTTTCCGGCATCGAAACCTATATATTGAACCTGGCCACCGACGACCAGGCCATTGCCGTGGCCGCCCGGGAAAATGCCACCTCGGAAAAAAACATCTCAGACCTGGAATATATCCTCAGCGATCTGATGAAACACGCCAAAATTGAGGAATCCACCCGCCTGGCCAACGATGTTCACAAGTCAATGGTCACCGGCATGAAGCATAAATATCCGAAGGTCAATGACCTGGGAGTAAAGCAGGCCCCCTTCTACGTGCTGCTGGGCGCCCGCATGCCCTCCATTCTCATTGAATCCTCGTTTATCTCCAATAAGGTAGAATGCAACCGGCTCATGACCAAATCCTATCGGGATGCCATCTGCACCGCCATCGCCGACGGGGTTGAGAAATACATCAACGCCACAAACCCAAAACATCTGTAACGCGAGGAAAGGAGTAGACATGTCTTTTGAAAACATTATTCTTGAAGTTGAAAACAGCATTGCCACCATCTTTTTCAACCGGCCCAAAGCGCTGAACGCATTGAATAATGCCCTGTTCGACGAGCTGGATACCGCCCTTGACCAGATCATGGACAACGACGATGTCCGGGTGCTCATCCTCACGGGAACAGGGAACAAGGCCTTTGTTGCCGGCGCCGACATTTCTGAACTGGCAAAAATGGATCCCCTCCAGGCCAAAAACTTTTCCCGGAAAGGCCAGAAGGTGTTCTCCAAAATCGAATCCCTGTCCATCCCGGCCATCGCCGCCGTCAACGGATTCGCGCTGGGAGGGGGCAGCGAAGCGGCCATGGCCTGCGATTTCATCTATGCCTCGGAAAAGGCCGTTTTCGGGCTGCCGGAAATCAACCTGGGCCTGATCCCGGGCTTCGGCGGTACCCAGCGCCTGGCACGTCTGGTGGGGAACAACCGGGCCAAAGAAATGGTTTTCACAGGAAAAAATATTCCTGCTGACAAAGCCCTGGAATATGGTATGGTAAACCAGGTCTGCCCCCATGAGTCCCTCATGGAAGAGGTGATGAAAACCGCAAAATTGATCGCATCAAAAGGGTGTGTGGCCCTGAGGGCTGCAAAAGAAGTGATCCAGGCCGGTACCGCCGCAGACCTCGAAACCGGCTGCATTATTGAAAACGACGGTTTCGGCATGACCATGGCAAGTGAAGATGCCAGGGAAGGCACCACCGCATTCATGGAAAAACGCAAGCCTGAATTCAAAGGCAGGCTAAAATAAACAAATGGATTAGTGTGTGGGCGAAAATCTGAGAACCCAGAGTCTTTCGCCCAGACGCTAAATAGCAATCAGGGGAGAAGAACGACCATGCCTATCTACGACATTGATTTTGAAACCATGCCCAGGGAGGGTCTGGAAGCCATCCAGCTCCGCAGGCTCCAGACCACCATTGAACGGATTTATGCAACGGTTCCCTTTTATAAGGAAACCTATAAAAAAGCCGGCATCAATCCTGCTGACATCAAAAGCCTGGATGATTTAAGGCGGCTGCCCTTTACCACGAAACAGGATTTGAGGGACAACTATCCCTATGATATGTTTGCCGTCCCCATGGAACAGGTTGTCAGAATCCATGCCAGCTCCGGCACCACCGGCAAGCCCACGGTTGTCGGCTATACCAAACGGGATATCAGCACCTGGGCAGACCTCATGGCAAGATCCATGTCCGCCGCCGGCGCCACCAACGGGGATATTATCCATAACGCCTGGGGCTACGGCCTGTTTACCGGCGGCCTGGGCGCCCACTACGGTGCCGAACGTCTTGGCGCATCGGTGATCCCGGTTTCCGGGGGCAACACCAAACGGCAGATCACCATCATGCAGGATTTTAAACCCACCATCCTCTGCGGCACCCCTTCCTATATCCTGCACCTGGCGGAAGTGGCTGATGAGATGGGCGTTGATTTCAGGGATCTCCATTTTAAATCCGGCATCTTCGGCGCCGAGCCTTGGACCGAGGAAATGCGCCAGGAACTGGAAGAAAAGCTCAACCTCAAGGCCATCGACATCTACGGCCTCTCCGAAGTCATCGGCCCTGGGGTCTCTGTGGAATGCTACGAAGAACAGGCCGGCCTCCACGTATTTGAAGACCATTTCATCGTGGAAGTCGTGGATCCCGACACCCTGGAACCGGTTCCCCACGGCGAATCCGGGGAACTGGTATTCACCTCCCTCACCAAGGAGGCCTTTCCGGTCATCCGGTATAGGACCAAGGACATCACCTCCCTGAATCCCGTTCCCTGCACCTGCGGCAGGACCCATATCCGCATGAACAAGCCTACAGGGCGGACCGACGACATGCTCATCATCAGGGGCGTCAATGTCTTCCCCTCACAGATAGAAAGCGTGCTCATGGAAACCCGGCAGATTACCCCCCACTACCAGCTTGAGGTGGACCGGGTGGACAACCTGGACACCCTCACCGTCAAGGTGGAGATCGACGACACCATGTTCAGCGACGACATCAAGGGGCTGCAGGCCATGGAAACCAAAATCTCCCATGACATCAAAGAGCACCTGGGCGTTTCCGCCAAAGTGGCGCTCGTTGAACCCAAAACCATTGCACGAAGCCAGGGCAAGGCTGTCCGGGTAGTGGATAACCGCAAATTATAAAGGAGAATATATAATGGCTGAACAGATATCCATATTCATTGAAAACAAGGAAGGCCGACTGGCTGAAGTGACGGCTATTTTAAGGGATGCCCAGGTCAATATCAGGGCCCTCTCCCTGGCCGATACAACGGATTTCGGCGTATTGCGCCTCATTGTCAATGACAACGACAAGGCCACCGCTGCCCTGAAGAATCAGGGGTTCACCGTGGGCAAAACCCAGGTCCTGGCCGTTGAGGTCAGCGATGAACCCGGCGGGCTGAACCGGGTGCTGGACCCCTTGAGCGAACAGAATGTCAATGTGGAATACATGTACGCATTTGCCAATCCCCAATGCAAAAATGCCATCATGATTTTCAGATTCGACGACCTTGAAAAGGCAAAGGAAATCCTGGCCGAAAACAGCATTAAAGTCATTGACGGACAGGAGATCTGCAATCTATAGTCCTCCCAGGAAACCAGAAACAGCAGCACTGATCGGCTAAACGCAGAAAACCCCGGACCGGTTCTCCAAAAAACCGGCCGGGGTTATTTTATTCGGGATCTTATATCTGGGATCTCAGATGGTTTAATCCGTGGCTGGCAGGCTGACCCTGAATGTTGTCCCCCGCCCCGGAGCGGACTCCACCTCAATATGCCCCTTGTGGTTTTCCGTAATGATAAAATAGGATACGGCCAGGCCCAGTCCGGTGCCGTCCCCCACCGCCTTGGTGGTGAAAAAAGGCTCAAAAATCCGTTTTCTGACCTCTTCTTCCATACCCGGTCCATTATCACTGATTTCAACACACACCTGGCCCTTTTCCATGCTGGTGCGCATGGTAAAGGCAGGATGCTGGTCTTCGCCGAGCCCGAACATGGCCTGGGCACCGTTGGAGAGAATATTGAAAAAGACCTGCTGGATTTCACTGGACTTGCATTTCACCTTGGGAAGCTCAGGATCGTATTCCCGGTTGATATGAATCTGCTTGAAATCAAACTTCTTTTTAAGGTTGTAGTCGCTGGCCGCCAGCTCCAGGGTCTGGTCCAGGAGCAGGGAAAGGTCTTCTGGTACAAAGCCCGAGGCACTCTTCCTGGAAAAAGAAAGCATGTTGGAAACAATGGCGGCGGCCCGTTTCCCGGCATCCATGACCGAATCCAGCATTTTATGGATGCCCCGGTGCTGCATATAGGCATCCATGCTTGAAAAATCAATCCCAAGTTCTTCTGCGGCCTTAAGGTTGGCTGGAATGGGTTTTTCGATCCGGTTGCGGATGACCTGGGTATTCTGGAGTATCCCGGCCAGGGGATTATTGATTTCATGGGCCATACCAGCGGCAAGCCCACCTAAAGAGACCATTTTTTCCGACTGGACAATCATCTCCTCCAGCCTGGATTTCTCGTCCTGCTGTCTTTTCAGGCTCAGGGCTTCAACCAGGGCCACGGAGAGCATCTGTGCGGCATCTTTATCTTCCGAGAAAAACCCCTTGTCCTTGTCCGCAAAGGCGACCATACCCAGCACATCCGATCCTAAAACCAGGGGAATTCCCATGAAGTTCTTAATGGGGAAATGGACTTCAGGCAACAGGGAAAAATCAGGATGGGAGGCGGGATCGTTGGTAATGACCACCTCCTTATCGATAAGCACCCGGGCCCGTACCCCCCGCAGGCATTCGCCCATGGCCGTCATATCGCCTTCGCCTGCGGGACAGCCGGTTTGAACCAGCCTGGAGACGGCCAGAATGTCCATGCCGTTCTTTTGCTCATTGAGTTCAGCCACAAAGCAATAGGTGCTTGGGATCACATTCTGGGCAATGGGAATGAATAATTCAGCAATTTTCTGATAGGAACCGGCCACCATTGAACGCTGGAAAAACGTGTTGACCGAAGAAATAACCATGCTCTGGTGGAGAATCTTTTTCTCCTTTAGAATTTTCTGGCGGATCTCCCCTTCCAGGTTTTCATTGGTATGGGCAAGATCTTCGATCTTATCCTTGATGGCATCGCGCATGATGGCAAAATTCCTGGACAGAATCCCGACTTCCCCGACCCCGTTTTCCTCTATATCCTTGTCCAGATTGCCTGCGGCAATTTCCGACGCCACATCGGCCAGCTTTGTGACCGGCCGCATCAGGGTATTGATCAGGAAAACGAGGACGATGGTCATGATCAGGATAACGGAGAATGTGAACCAGAGCATTTTGGTTCTGAATCCGGCCAGTTTTTTCTCAATGAGGCTGGTGGAATATACCACCGCGATTTTGCCCAGTTTCAGGCCGTTGTAATAGATGTAAAAATTCTTGTGAATGTCCATCCCGCCGGGATCGAACTCCCGCTGGAGATGAATGTCAATATCAATGTCAGACTCAAGAATGGCGATGCTCTTCATATTCTCGTCGTCGAAAAAGGTCTCCATATTGACTTTAAGGGTCTCAAGATCGACATTGTACAGGGGCCTGGTATTTACCAGCCGCATCACATAGGCGGCTTTGTCGATTTTCATCCTCAAACTGGTCAATTCAAGTTTTCTGACCTGTTCGGTAATATAAAAACAGAGGAAAAGGCTGATTATACTTGAAGCAATAACCACAACCGTGATAATTCGCGATCTCAGACCCATCTTTATTCTTTCCTGTGAAATGAAATGTCAGCGATTGACCTTCATAGTCTCACAGTTCCCTGCATTAAACAAGGGAAGTCTGCTCCATGGTAATCCGCTTTACCAGCTTCCTATAATCCTCGGATCCGTTTGACCCAGGGGCATATTCAAATATGGTCTTTCCGTAGGACGGGGCCTCTGCCAGGCTTTCGTTATATCGGATGGGGAAACACAGATGCTTTGGATATAGCTTTTGAAGCTGCTCATACAGGGTCTGAGGTCCCTTTATCCGGGCATCCATAAATGTTGGCACGATATATTTGAGCTGGATCTCTTTTCTGTATTTCTGGATGGCACCCAGGCTCTTGATAAACTCGGAAAGGCCTTGGAGGGGCATGACCTCAAGGGCCACAGGCACCAGCACTTCCGTTGCGTAAAAAAGCACGTTTACAATGAGCTGATCCCAACCGGGTGCGGTATCGATGAGAATAAAATCAAACTGCTGGTCCAGGGGCTTGAGTACCTCGGCCAGGGTATATTCGGCACCAAAGCTTTTACGGTCAATGATCCGCTTTACCCCGGCAAGGGATCTGCCGCCGCCCAGCAGCCATAGGTCTTTACGGGCCTCCACCAGGCACTCTTCCATGGGCAGTTCCTTGGTCAGCAATTCCGTAAGCCCGGCACTGGGCCGTTTGCCCAGAATATAGGAAGACTGGCCCTGGGTGTCTGTATCCACCAGAAGTACCTTATAGCCGGCCAGCGCAAGTCCGGCCCCGAGATTGACGCTGGTGGTGGTTTTACCGACACCGCCCTTGCTCAGGGTGATACAGATTTTCCTTGCCTCCGGAGGGGTAAAGGTTTCTTTCCCGCCAGCGGTTTTTTCTTCCTCGGTTGCCCCGGTCAAGCTGTCAATGGCCACTGGAAACTTAAATTTGCAGGACCGGCATGTAGCCAGAATGTTCTTTTTTTTGCTCTCAACAAATGCTTTAAAGCTATCAGGTTTGACCTTGTGTTTTCTGGCGCATTTCGGACAGGTGATAATCACTTTGCCCCCTCCTTTTTTAACTCCGCCACAATGGCATCGACTGCAATATTGGCCAGTTTCCGCATAGAAACCCGGGTTGCGGCGCCCCTGGAACCGACCTTAACTTTAATTTTCGCTCTACTTTCCCAAATTTCCACGGAAACGTTTTCCACGGAGGCTTTCCATTTCGCCGGATGCTTCCCGCCGGATTCGCCTTCCAACTCTTCAAGGGTGCTTGCCTTATATATCAGGCAGTCCAATTCACGGGTGTCTGATTCAAATTCCTTGTCGTCGGTGTCAAGGATTTCTTCGATTACGTCTTTTTTCTTTCCCACTATGCCGCTCCTGGTTTCGTACGCCATATGTTCAGAAAATCATTCTTTACTTAAAAATCTTGCCTTGATCCGTTCAATCACGCCATCAATACGTTCTTTTTCTTCTGCGGTCATGTTGACCCAGGCCAGCCCGAACTGAAGGTCTCCGGTATCATGGACGGAACAATGGACAACTTTGGCAGTAAGCCCTTCCATACGCTGGCTGCCCAGCACAAGTTCGGCATCTTCAATGATTTGGCCGGCTTCGAATTCGAGACAACTGTCCGCACGAATTGCGATCCCGATGCTGGATATATTAACTACCGTGAAGGTTTTTTGATAGAAAACTGCCAGCACATTGTCCTTGTCCGACGCCGGCACCCTGAATGAATTTCGGACCTTGTCTTCCCCGGAATCAATGCCGGGCATGGGCTGAAATTCCAGTGAGTTATCAGTCATTCGCATCCTCCTGCCAGCAATTTAAATCGAGAAATTTTATATTCATTACTATCTGATCTGAAAAACATAGCAGGTCCCCGTAAACCATGCAAGAAAAAACGCTTTCCCTGCATATAAAAAGGGTATCCCCCTTGTGGGGGATACCCTTTTTAAAACACTTCTAATTCAAGCTGTACGGCTTAATGTCCGCCAAGGGCCTGAACTGCGGGAGCGATTGCAGGATGAACGAACAGCAGGATCATAGCAACAACCAGTGCGTAGATACACAGAGATTCGATCAGTGCCAGACCGATGAGCATGTTAACCTGGATTTTACCGGCGGCTTCGGGGTTTCTGGAGATACCGGCCATTGCGCCGTTCAAACCAAGACCCTGACCAATACCGCAACCGAATGCAGCAATACCGATTGCCAGACCTGCAGCCCATACACTACCAACTAGAAATTCCATGTTTTACTCCTTAAAATTATATATGATTAATACTAACGGGGCTTCTTCCAAAAATCCCGTATACGCTTAAATAAAGTTCCGCTTAATGAGCTTCCTCAATGGCACCGGCGATGTACATGGTGGGCAGGAGGAAAAATACAATGGCCTGGATCAGGGATACCAGGATGCCCATTGCCATGATGGGAAGGGGAACCAGGAAAGGTCCTGCCAGCATCAGCAGAATACCCACAACCAGTTCGTGGCCCATCATGTTGCCGAAGAGACGGAGGGTGAGGGAGAGTACCCTTGCCAGGTGGCCGATGACTTCAATGACGAAGAACAGGGGCATCAGGGCAGGTACAGGTCCCAGAAAATGTTTGATATATTTGGCGCCGTGTTTCTGGATACCGATAACATGGCTCCAGGAAACAACGATAATGGCCAGCGCCACAGTGGTATTAATATTTGCAGTGGGCGGATAAAGGGTGGGAACCAGGCCGAACAGGTTGCCCAGTAGAACAAAAAGGAAAACGGTCAGCAGCAGGGGAAAGGACTTTCTGCCCTCTTCACCGGTGATGCCCACCATAAACTCTTCAAGACCTGAGATAATGACCTCAAAAACATTCTGAGCGGTTTTGGGGACCATTGCAACCCCTTTGCCGCCGAGCCAGCCCAGAACAACTAAAACAATCATGGCCAGCCACATGTAAGTAACATGGGGATGCGCAGCAGCCCACGCTTCCGCATTTTTTCCGAACAAACCGAACACTGAAGTAAGAAACAAATATGGATGTTCCACCTTAAACCGCCTCCTTGAATAAGATCCTTGTCAATTCGATCCCCGCTGCAATAAAGGTACTTGCAACAACAACCGAAAGGCCCGCCAGTAGCCCTAACGGATGAACACTATGGGTTGATATCAAGAGGAAGATAATGGCACCCGTCACCGTAAACCGGATGTAATACTTAAAAAGGAGACTCCCCACCAAGGATTTCCCCTTTTCCATCACAGCTTCCCTGTTGATATTGTTGCTGACGGTCTTCTTGAGGAGATGGAAATTCACCGTGACTACCAGACCGCCCAGAAAGACCCCCAGATACATTTTCTGGGAGGCCAGGAACAGGGCAACCAGGCTGCTTGCAAAAAAGAGCAGCCAGTTGGTCCGTGTGATGAAATTTATTATCTTTTCAAGATCCGCCATTTATTTATCTTTAATTACTTATTTTTCTTTTCTTCTTCACGCTTATCGATCTCCCTGCCCTTCTGCCCCGCCCGGATGATATTGGAAAAACCGGCGGCAATGCCGAATGCCAGGCCAACCAGCAGTAGAACAGGCTGTGTGTCGAATTGCTTGTCGAGCCACCACCCCAAGGCCAGACCGATGACGATGGACAGGGCCACCGAGATGCCGAGGCTTGCAAAATACCCCAGTTCCCGAAAGGTTTTGCCTTTATCCTCATTCATATCAGGTCTATCTCTCCTTAACGTGTTTTGCTCTTAAATTATCAAATATCTTGAGAGCAAATACCATATGCGCAGGGTGAAGTCAACGTGAAAAAAAACTTTGGGATCTAAGATGAAATCCCTTGCCATTCATAGCTTTAACCCGCCTCTCCCATATCCGGAACCACCTTGTTTTACTCATCTTTTTTGAATCCGATTACCGTCCCGAACCTGCCGGTCTCTTTTTGGGCACGGTAGGAAAAAAAACGGTTTGCATTGCATTTTGTACAGATCTCCATGGCAAGGATATGGGAGGGTTTCACTCCCATTTCAACCAGTTGCGCCCTGGAAATTGCCCAGAAATCAAAATAATGGGGCCTATTTGTCCGGTACTGCCACAGCGGCCTGGGAATCTCTGTCCGGTAATTGACAAATTCGGCGCAGCAGGGCCCCAGGGACGGGGATATGCCGGCCAAGACATTTTCCGGCCGGCAGCCAAAATTAGCTGACATGGCGGAGATGCACTTGCCGAGAATATTTGCAACGCTGCCCCGCCATCCGGCATGGACATTGGCAAGGACCCGGTTCACCGGATCAAAAAGAACCACGGCCTGGCAGTCGGCGGTCTGGATCACCAGCCCGAGATCCGCCACGTCCGTGACCACGGCATCGGCCGCAGCCGGCCTCAGGGTCTCCCGGGTTTCTCTGTCCCAAACCCATTCCCGGAAATCCATTCCCTGTTTAACCACCAGAATCTCATCCCCGTGGACCTGATTAAGGAATACCGCCCGGTCCAGGCCCAGCCTGTCCAGCATCCTGGAACGGTTTTCAGCCACAATCTCCCGGCGGTCGCCGCAGCCCATGCCGATATTCATGGCGGCAAAAGGGCCGGTGCTGTTTCCACCGGCCCGGGAAAAAACGCCGTGTACCAGGCCGGGACAGGCGGACAAATGATCAAATGTCAGCACATCAGGAGGCGCCATAAAACCGTTTTCCGATCCGCTCAATGATTTTTGTGGTGGAAACCTCCTGTTCAAAGGGAATCCGTTCCACACGGCCGCCGGCGGATTTTACAAAATCCCCGCCGATAATCTTGTCTTCCGGCCAATCGGCTCCCTTGACCAGAACATGGGGGACGATGATACGGATCATGTCCCCGGGGTCGGGGGCATCAAAGAGCACCACATGGTCCACGCATTCAAGGGCCGCCACCACACAGGCCCGCTGTCCCTCCGGCACCACCGGGCGGTCCTCTCCCTTTATCTTCCGGACGGAGGCATCGGAATTCAGCCCGAGCACCAGGACATCCCCGCAGGCCTTGGCCCGGGCCAGGTAAGAAACATGGCCGGCATGGAGGATATCAAAGCAGCCGTTGGTAAAGACCACAGTTTTGCCGGCAGTCCGGTAATCGCTGGAAAGCCTGCACATATCGTCCAGGGTGACTATTTTATTATCCATATATATCCTTTCGTCTGTCTTCTGCGACCGGGATCTGGGCTGCGGCCCGGGCCGGCGCATCCGTATCTATGTCAGCGGTAATAAAACCGGCATCGGAACCGGCCTGGCCCATTGTTTCCCCGGAAGGCCCCACAATGGCGGAAGATCCCGGGAATTCAAGCGCCCCGTCACTTCCGGTCCGGTTGCAGCAGAGCATATAACTCTGGTTTTCAATGGCCCGGGCCCGGAGCAGGGTCTGCCAGTGGGCCACCCTGGGAGCAGGCCACTGGGCAGATACAATGAAAAGCCTTGCCCCGTCAAGGAAAAGCTGCCGGGCAAGCTCAGGAAACCGCAGGTCGTAACAGATCATCAGCCCAATGCGGCCGAAACCGGTGTCAACAAATACAACCTCATCTCCCGGGGCATAGAACTCATGCTCAGCGGTCAGCCGGAACAGGTGAAGCTTTCGGTAGCCGCCCTTAACCTGCCCGTCCCGGTCAATGTAATATAAGGTATTGTATACCCGGTCACCTTCCGCCTCGGGCAGGGTGCCGGCCAGTGCCATGGACCGCGAGCCGGCAAATTGTGCCATCCGCGCCAGGGTCTGCGGGGTACGACGGGCATGGACTGCGATATTTTCATTGTCAAACCCGCAGGAAAACAGTTCCGGCAGCACCGCCAGGTCCGCTCCCCGGTCTGCCAGTTCTTCAAGATAGGAAAAGGCCGTACCCAGATTGGCCTCAATATTTCCGTTGACAATGTCAAACTGGACGGCTGCCGCCCGAAATCCTCTCTTTTCCATGGTTATCCGACTTTTTTTTAATTAGGTGGTTTTCCTTAATCCGTTAATTTTGTAGCACAAAAAAATAGTTTCGCAAAACAATAAGAAGCGTTTCAACCTCCTGGCCTATGAAACCCAGGATCCCCCCTAACCCGCTGTTTTTAAAAAGCCTTGACACCGCTATCCGCCTCCATTAGGTAAGATGATTATCGTGAACAATTAATTTGAGGGTGCAATGTACTTCCGTTATTTTTTTATATTTAGATGCTTCCGCGGCTTCTTTTTTATGAAGTCTGCCCGGGAAGAGTCGATGTAAATCAACGGAAAAGACAACGCAGACTCAAAACCATGGGCAGACCGACACAGGGACCCATGGTTTTTTATATTTTAAGGACTGTGGGCCACCCCCCAGCCCTTTTTTTAGGCGGGCAGCCGGCCGGCTTCATGGGCCACTTTAAATTTTTATAAAGGAGAACAAATCATGAAAAAAATGACAATCGCATTGTTGATCCTTACTCTCGCCCTATTGCCGGCCACCGGCGCCGTGGCGGCGCCCGTCTATAAGATCGGCGGGATTTTCTCATCCACGGGCAGGGCCTCTTTCCTGGGCGACCCTGAAAAAAAGACAATGGAAATGATGGTGGACAAAATCAACGCCGCCGGCGGCATTGACGGCCACATGCTCGAAGCAGTGATTTACGATTCCGAAGGGGATCCGGCCAAGGCGGTCTCCGCCGTGAACAAGCTGTTGCACAAGGATAAGGTTCTGGCCATCATCGGCCCCTCAACCACCCCCACCACCCTGGCCATTGTCAACTTTGTGGAACGGGCCCAGGTTCCCCTGATCTCCTGCGCTGCCGGCGTGAAGATCACCTCGCCGGTCAAGCCCTGGGTATTTAAAACCGCCCAGAGCGATCTTCTGGCCGTAGCCGCCGTCTACCAGCACATAAAGGCCGCCGGCATTAAAAAAATCGGTATCCTCACCGTGGCCAATTCCTTTGGAGAGAGCGGCAAAAACCAGTTGCTGACCCAGGCAAAGGAAAACGGCATTGAGGTCGTAAAGGCGGAAAGCTTCGGCGCCAAGGACACGGACATGACCGCCCAGCTCACTAAAATCAAGGCGGCCGGCCCCGATGCCATTGTCTGCTGGGGCACCAACCCCGGCCCGGCTGTTGTGGCCAAAAACGCCAAGCAGCTTAAAATTGATATCCCCCTCTACCAGAGCCACGGAGTGGCCTCTCCAAAATTCATCGAACTGGCCGGCGATGCGGCCGAAGGCATTATCCTGCCCACCGGCAAAATCCTGGTGACCGGGCTGCTGGATGATTCCGACGCCCAGAAGGGTATCCTGGAAGGCTACCAGGCCGACTACCAGGGCAAATACAAGGGCAATGTATCCGGCTTCGGCGGTTATGCCTATGATGCCGTGAATATCCTGGCCGGGGCGTTGAAAGGCAGCGGCGGAGACAAAAACAAGATCCGGGCCGCCCTGGAAGCCACCCAGAGCCATGTGGGCGCCACCGGCGAATTCAACTTCTCGGACAAGGACCACAACGGCCTCTCCCCGGAAGCCTTTGTTATGGTTGAAATCAAAGACGGTACCTGGAAACTGATTAAGTAAAGGGAATCCATGGAGGAAATCATCCAATACCTCTTTTCCGGCATTACCACCGGGGCCATTTATGCGGTGATCGCCGTGGGGCTGTCCATGCTGTACAGCTCCACGGAGCTCATCAACTTTGCCCACGGGGAGTTCGTCATGGTCGGGGCCATGGGCCTGGTCACCCTCTGGGTCCACCTGGCCTGGCCCCTGCCCCTGGCCATTGCCGGCACCATCGCCCTGGGCTGCGCCCTGGGCCTGCTCTTTGAGCGCTTTGCCATCCGCACCGCCAGAAGCCCCCAGCCCATTGTGCTGGTGATCATCACAGTGGGCGCCTCCATATTTCTGCGGGGTCTAGGCATGATTGCCTGGGGCAAGGACCCTTTCAGCGTCCCCCCCTTTTCCAGCCATGACTCCATTGAGATCCTGGGTGCTGCACTGCTGCCCCAGTCGCTGTGGATCGTAGCGGCGGCCGTTGCTTTGGCAGGGGGAATCCATTTTTTCCTGAAAAAAAGCCTTACGGGCAAGGCCATGGTGGCCTGCGCCGTGAACAAAAAAGCGGCCTGGCTTACGGGTATCCCATCGGAAAGAATGGCGGTACTGGCCTTTGCCATCAGCACGGGCTGCGGGGCGGTTGCCGGTATTTTCATCGCCCCCATCACCATGAGCTCCTACGACATGGGCACCATCCTGGGGCTCAAGGGATTCTGTGCCGCCATGATCGGCGGCCTGGGCAGCCTGTGGGGCGCCTTTGCCGGCGGCATTCTTCTGGGCGTTCTGGAATCCCTAGGTGCGGGCCTGATCTCTTCGGGACTGAAAGATGCCATTGCATTTATTTTACTGCTGCTGATTCTCTACGTCCGCCCGGGCGGACTTTTTTCCGCAAAAGAGGCAAAACGGTTTTAACCGGTAAGAAATTATGGATGACAATAAAAATAAAATCCGGTTGGAAAACGGCATTTTCATCGCCGTGGTTCTGGCCCTGGGACTGCTTACGGACAACACCTACTACCTGCAGATCATGACCTTCATCGGCATCAACACCCTGCTGACCTTGGGATTAAACATGCTCATGGGCTATGCCGGCCAGATTTCCCTGGGCCATGCGGCATTTTACGGTATCGGCGCCTACACCACGGCCATCCTCTCCACCACCTACGGGTTTTCCCCATGGACGGCGCTGTGCCTTTCCGTGGGCCTTGCCGTGGCCGTGGCCTTTGTGGTGGGCCTGCCCACCCTCCGCCTGGAGGGGTACTACCTGGGCATGGGCACCCTGGGCTTTGGCATGATCATCACCATACTATTCCGTGAATGGAGTTCGGTGACCGGCGGCGCCTCCGGATTCGTCGGCATTCCCGTTCTTGAAGCGGGCCCTGTCTCCTTTATGTCGGGCAGAAATTATTACTTCCTGGTCTGGGGAACGGTGCTCATTGCCCTGCTCATCTGTCGCAGGATTCTCTCCTCCCGCATGGGACGGGCGTTGCGTTCCATCCACGACGGTGAAAAGGCAGCCCTGGCCGTGGGGGTGAACACCCATTTTCTCAAACTCCAGATTTTCATGTTTTCAGCGGCCCTGGGGGCGGTGGCGGGATTTCTTTATGCCCATTTTGTGCTGTTCATCAGCCCGGAGTCCTTTGGATTCATGGTATCGGTGAAGATGGTGACCATGGTGGTCATCGGAGGCATGGCCAGCGTCTGGGGGGCATTGTTGGGCGCCTCCCTGCTCACCCTGCTCCCCGAGGTCCTCCACGGGTTTGCCGAATATGAGATGATCATCTTCGGCCTCATTCTCATGGTGGTCATGATATTTCTGCCCCAGGGCCTTACCCGGGGATTTCTGGATATGTACCAGGCAGCAAGGAAAAAACAATGAAACGGCCTGAACTGAACCCTGACATCCATGCCCTGCTGGCGGTGGACTCCCTGACCAAGATGTTCGGCGGGGTCCGGGCCCAGGACGATATTTCCTTCTCCATTGAACCTGGAATCGTCTGCGGCCTCATCGGCCCCAACGGGGCGGGCAAGACCACTTTGTTCAACATGATCACGGGCATCTACCCCCCCGACAGGGGGCGTGTGGTTTTCAACGGCAGAGACACAAGAAAAATGGCGGTCCACCAATTGGTTAACGCCGGGATTGCCCGGACCTTCCAGCATGTGGAACTTTTCGGTTCCATGACGCTGCTGGAGAACGTCCTGGTGGGTATGCATGTCAGGACCCGGTCCGGATTCTGGGGGGCGGTGACCCGGCTTCCCTTTGTGCTGCGTGAAGAAAAAGCAGCCGTGGAAAAGGCCGAGGCCCTGCTGGAATTCACAGGCCTGATAGATTACGCCGGGAAACCTGCCGGCGACCTGCCCGTGGGCCGGCAGAAAACAGCAGAAATCGCCCGGGCCCTGGCATCGGATCCTTTGCTCCTTCTCCTGGACGAGCCCGCAGCCGGCCTGAACGCCGTGGAAACCGAGGCCTTGGGGCAATTGATCGGACAGGTAAAAGCCGCGGGCGTCACCATGATGCTGGTGGAACACGATATGAGCCTGGCCATGGGCGTCTCTGACAAGGTGATCGTCCTGGACCAGGGCAGGAAACTGGCCGAGGGGTCTCCAAGACAGATACAGAACAACGAAGCGGTAATGGCCGCCTATCTGGGCCAGGGGTGAACATATGCTGAGAATTAAAAATTTAAAATGCGGTTACGGCAGTATCACCGCCGTCCACGGGGTAAGCCTATCGGTGCAGAAGGGGGAATTGATCTCCATTATCGGGGCCAACGGGGCCGGAAAAAGCTCCCTGCTCCTCGCCATCTGCGGACTGATGAAGAGCTGGTCCGGAGAGATTCTCTTCAATGACAAGCCCCTGGGGGGCATGTCCCCCCCGGCCATTGTCCGGGCCGGGATCAGTATGGTGCCAGAAGGACGGCAGATTTTCTCCCCCCTCAGTGTCATGGACAACCTTAAGATGGGGGCCTACACCATGTACCGCAAGGGGATGAAATCCGAAGTGGTGCAGGACCTGCAGATGGTGCTGGACATGTTCCCCATCCTCAGGGAGCGGGCCGACCAGCTTGCCGGCACCCTGTCCGGCGGGGAACAGCAGATGCTTGCCATCGGCCGGGCCCTGATGGCAAGGCCCAGCCTGCTGGTCCTGGACGAGCCCTCCATGGGGCTTGCCCCTAAAATTGTTGAAATGATTTTCAATACCATCGAAACCCTGAGGACCCAGGGAGTGACCATTCTTTTGGTGGAACAGAACGCCAGGGCCGCCCTTAAAATTGCCGACCGGGGGTATGTGCTGGAAACCGGCAAAACGGTCCTCCAGGGCAGTGCCGATGAACTGCTGGTGGACGATGATGTGAAACGCGCCTATCTGGGTCAGGATTACGGAGATTTTTACGACGGGAGGGATAACTAAATGCCCGAAGCAATCAGCATTGAAGAAAAAGAACAGCGCAAACTGGAACGGCTCCAGAGCACCCTGAACCGGGCCTATAAGAATGTACCCTTTCACCGGAACCGGTTCATTGAAAGTAATCTGTCCCCCCAGGACATTACCACGCTCACGGACCTTGAACGGCTTCCTTTCATGAGCCGGGCGGATCTGGGCACCCATTACCCCTACGGCCTCTTTGCCGTTCCCCTGCGGGACATCGTCCGCATTCACACCGCACCGGGCACCGGGGACCGCCCCTCCATCAGCGGATATACCCAGGCCGACCTGCTGATCTGGAAAAAGCTGGTGGCAGGGAGCCTTGCCGCTGCAGGCGTCACAGAGATGGACATTCTTCAAATCCATCTGCCGCCCGGGCTGGCCAACTGGGGCCGGGACTACAAGGACGGCGGTGAAACCCTGGGGGCCGGCGTGATTCCCAACACGGCCCTGTCCCTGCCCAAAACCCTGATGGTGCTCCGGGACTATAAAACCACCACCCTGGTGACCACCCCGGCCTTTGCCGAACAGCTGGTGGAGCATATGTTCGCAAATGAACGCCACCCCAACGAACTGAACCTGAAACGGATCATTCTGGTGGGGGAGCCTGTGGAACGGGAGAGCCTAAAAGACCTTGAGGAACGGCTTCACGTGGACCTGTGGCTCAACTACGGGCTCAGCGAGATTCCCGGGCCGGCCATCGCCCATGAATGCAGCAGCCATTGCGGCCTGCACATCAACGACCCGCACATCCTGCCCGAAATCATTGATCCGTCCACAGGAAAAACCGTGCCCGCCGGGCAACAGGGAGAACTGGTGCTGACCACGCTTTCCGCCCGGGCGTTCCCCCTCATCCGCTTCCGTACCGGTGACATGGCCCGGTTTATCACGGAACCCTGCGGCTGCGGGTCGCCCTTGATGAAAATGGAATGGCTGCGGAGCCGGGCAGATAATCATATTATCATTTCCGGCATCAAGGTTTCCCTGGACCAGGTCAGGATCTACCTTGAAAAGGCCCTGGGTTTTCCGGAGCCCGACTGCGACCTGGACCGGATCCGGCGCGGCGGAACGGAACTGCTCCAGATTTCTTTGGTGATGGATGAGAATCTATTTTCAGACGAGATCAAAAATCTGGAAAACCTGATCATTGGAACCGAAGAATGCCTAACGGAGCAGACCGGTGTTCCCGTGGACATTCGGCTGATTCAGAAACGAAATTACATCGTATAGTCTTCTTCCAGATCAAGGGCCAGCTTTTTCTTCTCTTTGATGCTGTCAATGACAAATGAGGACTCGATCTTCTGGATCCCCTCTATCTGCGTGAGCTTTTCATTCATGAACTCACCGTAGGCCTTGATATCCCTTGCCACCACCTTAAGGATGAAATCATTGCCCCCGGCAATCTGGTAGCATTCCATGACCTCATCCAGGCCGGCCAGCTGTTCCTTGATCTGGGCCACCGAGGCCAGCTTGCTCAAACTCAGGGCAATGGAGACAATGGCCGTGATGGAGAATCCGATTTTTTCAGGGTCCACAACCGCCGTAAAATGGGAGATCACCCCGGACATTTCCAGCCGCCGCACCCGTTCCAGGGTGGCCGGCGCCGAAATTCCCACGATTTTAGACAATTTGGCATTGGTGATCTTTCCGTTGTCCTGGAGGGTATTCAGTATTTTCTTATCGATCCTGTCCAAATTCTGCATCCTTGAAATTTGTATTTTTATTGTAAAACAGCTTCGCGGGGATTCCCCCCGGCCGCCACTGGCAGTATGTATGTAATTTTGCCAAATTGAACGAGGGATGTATTGAAACCAAGCGTATTAAACAATCCGGTGCTTAAGCCGGTTTTTTATTTTATTGCCAGGGCCGGACTTGCCATATTCGGCTGGCGCGTCCAGGGCCGCATGCCGGACCTGAAGAAATTCATCCTCATTGCCGCTCCCCACAGCAGTAACTGGGATTTTGTTTTTTTCCTTTTTGCCATTTTCAAATTACAGGTCCCCGTACACTGGATGGGGAAGCATACCATGTTCCCCCTGCCCTTCAGACACCTGCTCCAGCGCCTTGGCGGCATTCCCATCGACCGGACCCAAAAAGGTGATACCGTTAAAACAATGGCAAATGAATTCAGCAGCGCCGACCGCCTTGTTGTCACCATCGCCCCCTCGGGCACCCGGCAGCGGGTAACCAAGTGGAAAACCGGATTTTACAGAATTGCCTCGGCCGCCGGGGTCCCCATTGTCCTCGGATTTATCGACTATAAAAAGAAAGTCATTGGCATCGGCCCTGCAGTTATTCCCACCGGACATCTTGACTCAGATATGAAAAAAATCCAGTTGTTTTACAGGAACAAGTCCGGCCGGTACGACCAATAAGGGGCTATGCCAAATAACCGGCAAGAACCTTATCCAGCATGGCCAGGGTTTGAGAGTAAAAGTGGTCCCCATTCTTGAGGACGGCAAACTCCGCAGGACTTTCCCACCGTTCAATCAGGGCGCGGACCTTATCGGGCGGGGCAATGTCATCATTACCGCCCGTGACAATAAGGCCTGTATCCGGCAGTTTTTCCACATCGTCAAAGGCGAGAAAGGCGCAGGGGGGAGAAACCATGATATGGTCTTTGATACCGGCCCCGGCGTCTACTACCCGGGCGTTCACCCAGCTGCCGAAGGAATACCCCGCCAGGTATGGCTCAGATATCCCCTCCTCCCCCAGGCACGCCAAAGCCGCACGAACATCATCCTGTTCCCCGTCCCCGTTGTCGAACATGCCTGAACTCTCCCCGGTCCCCCTGAAGTTAAATCTCAGGGTGGTAAACCCGGCCCGGTAAAAGCTCTGGACAATCTGCAGAACGACAGAATTATCCATATTCCCGCCGTAAAGGGGATGGGGATGGGTCACCACCACCCCCTTTTTGCTGCCGGGATTGAGATTCAGCCAGCCGTCAAGCCGAATACTCTCACAGGGAATGGTGATGCGCGTTTCCATCTCGTATCCTTTGTTTAAGGGCTGCCGCCTGACGGATAATCAACCGTCGGGGAGGCGGCAGCGCTCTCCTGCTATTCTTTTCTGTTTTTCAAAGAGGCTTTGATAAATGCCCTGAACAGCGGATGGGGGGACATGGGTTTGGATTTAAACTCCGGATGGAATTGGCAGCCCAGATACCAGGGATGGTCTGCCAGTTCAACGATCTCCACCAGGTCATGGTCCGGAGATTCGCCGCTGATGACCAGTCCGGCTTCTTTAAGTTTCTCTTTGTATTCATTATTGAATTCAAACCGGTGGCGGTGCCGTTCGGAAATATCTGTTTCCTTATAGGCATTCTTGGCAAAGGTATCCTCGACCAGCCGGCAGGGATAGGCGCCCAGGCGCATGGTGCCGCCCTTGTCTGAACTTTCATCCCGTTTTTCAACCTTGCCGGTCTGCTCGTCCACCCATTCCTTCATCAGGTAAATCACCGGATGGGGGGTATAGGGATCAAATTCTTCGCTGTTGGCGTCTTCCAGGCCGGCCAGATGACGGGCCACTTCAATCACGGCCATCTGCATGCCCAGGCAGATCCCGAAAAAGGGCACCTTGTTTTCCCTGGCGTATTTGGCAGCCAGGATCTTGCCTTCAACCCCCCGGGAACCGAATCCGCCGGGCACCAGCACCCCGTCGCTCTTGGACAGGATCTCCGCCACATTCTCCTTGTTCAGGGTGGAGGAATCCACAAACTGGAGCTTCACTTCGGTTTCATTGGCAATACCGCCGTGGGTCAGGGCTTCGTTAAGGCTCTTATAGCTTTCGGTAAGATCCACATACTTGCCCACGATGGCGATATTCACCTTACCATGGGGATTCATGAGCCGTTCCACCATCTCCCGCCAGTCGTCCAGGCGGGGGGCCCGGGCCCAGATGTTCAGCTTCTTAAGGATGGTATCCCCCAGCCCTTCCTGGTTGTACACCAGGGGAACGTCGTAGATGCAGTTCACATCCTTGGCCGTAAATACGGCATCGGGTTCCAGGTTGCAGAACAGGGCGATCTTCCTCTTAATATCCTGGGAGAGCATGCTTTCGGTACGGCAGAGCAGAATGTCCGGCTGGATGCCGATACTTCTCAACTCCTTGACGCTGTGCTGGGTGGGTTTGGTTTTCACCTCGCAGGCGGTCTTGATATAGGGCACCAGGGTCAGATGGATGTAAATCACATTGGAGGATCCCACATCGGCCTTAAACTGGCGGATGGCCTCAAGAAAAGGTAAAGATTCGATATCACCGATGGTACCGCCGATCTCCACAATCACCACATCGGTACTATTGGACACCAGATGAATGGCCTGCTTGATCTCATCGGTAATATGGGGGATCACCTGGACCGTGCCGCCCAGGTATTCACCCTTACGTTCCTTGGTGATGACCTGGTTGTAAATTTTGCCCGTGGTGAAATTATTGTTCTTGCCCAGCTTGGCATTGGTGAACCGCTCATAGTGACCCAGGTCCAGGTCGGTCTCGGCGCCGTCGTCGGTGACAAAGACTTCCCCGTGCTGGAAGGGATTCATGGTGCCGGGGTCAACATTGATATAGGGGTCCAGCTTCTGGATGGTTACGGAAAGCCCGCGGCTCTCCAGGAGCATCCCTATGGCAGCGGACGCAAGTCCTTTACCCAACGATGATAACACACCGCCCGTCACAAAAATGTATTTGGTGTTTTCAGCCATCAATCCCTCACTTCTTTTGAATTAATCATGTAAATTAATCATATAATTGGTTAAATGTATCTATTTCCTTATCCAGGTGCCCGGTTCCGCTTCCCTGTTCGCCATTTTCCACGGATCGCTTCGGATAGCGCTCCAGAATCCCCTTTATATCGAAAAGAGAGCCGGGCAGGCCCGATGCCAGAGACATCCGGTCCACAACAATCTGTGCAAACAACTCGCCGTCCACAAAAATACGGGCCTCTTTGGGGTACCAGGACCTTGATATCCGCTCCCAATTGCCGTACCGGACATCAATAATCCGGTTCGCGTTCCGGATAAGGTATCGTTTAGGAAAAAAACTGTCCTTTCCGATCCACAGTCCCGGCATCACCTCACCGTCATAGGCAGGCTCACCGATAAACCAGCAGATTTCACCGTCCAGCCGCTGCAGGGTTACTTTACTTGTATTAATCCCCCGGCGGGCCAGGACTCCGGCAAATATGTCATGGTCCCTGTACAACAGCGGATCCGTATAGAATTCGCCCGGAGCCTGGGCCAGGTCCGTGACCTGCCCGTTCTCCACTTTAACGAATCCGGCGGGAGACAGGGCATAAAACCGGCTGGCCGCGCCATTGCGGATCTCGGACCTGAGCCGGTCCGGGAATCCATAGGTCAAGGTTTCCCCCAGAGACTGCATCTCAACGGCCCCACCTTCCTGACCGGCTTGGGATGCCGCTGCAATCCTGCGGGTCTGGGAAACGGTCATCCCTTCGGGAATGCGGATTTTTTTCACCACCAAATGAAGGAGGTGAGGCGTCTGGGGTACAAAGGCCTCACCCCTGATCCCCCCAAGGAGGATGGTGATGACTGCCAGAAAAGAAATAAAATATTTTTTCTGCATTCTTATTTAAAAAAGATCCTCCGGGAAGACGGCGGAATCCGACAGCCGTTCCTCAATGCGGATCAATTGGTTGTATTTGGCCACCCGGTCGCTTCTGGACATGGAGCCGGTTTTGATCTGTCCGGCGTTCACGCCCACGGCCAGGTCGGCAATAAAGGTATCCTCGGTCTCGCCGGACCGGTGGGAAACCACGGTGGTGTAACCGGATTCCTTGGCCATCTGGATGGTATCCAGGGTCTCGGTGACCGTACCGATCTGGTTGAGCTTGATGAGGATGGAGTTACCCACGCCCCTGGCAATGCCCTTCTTGAAAATATCCGGGTTGGTGACAAAGATATCGTCCCCCACGATCTGGATCCGGTTGCCCAGGCGCTGGGTCATGAGTTCCCAGTTGTCCCAGTCCCCTTCTGCAAGCCCGTCCTCAATGGAGTAGAGGGGATATTTATCCACCAGGCTTTCATAGTAATCGATGAGTTCTTCGGCGGAAAGTTCCCTGCCTTCGGACTCGAACACGTATTTCCCCTCTTTGAAGAATTCGGAAGCCGCCGCATCCAGGCCGATGCCGATATCCTTGCCCGGCCGGTATCCGGCAGCCTCAATGGCCCGGATAATATATTCGATGGCCTCTTCATTGGACTGGAGGTTGGGAGCAAATCCGCCCTCGTCCCCCACGCCGGTGCTCAGGCCCTGGCCCTTGAGAATTTTTTTCAGGTTATGGAAGGTTTCGGCCCCCATGCGCACGGCTTCGGTAACGCTGGGCGCGCCAACCGGAAGGATCATGAACTCCTGGATGTCCAGGTTGTTGGCCGCATGGGCCCCGCCGTTGATGATATTCATCATGGGAACGGGCATGACCCGGGCGTTGATTCCGCCCAGATGCTGGTACAGGGGGATATCGCAGGCATCAGCCGCCGCCCGGGCAGCGGCCATGGATACGCCCAGGATGGCATTGGCCCCCAGACGGGACTTATTGTCCGTGCCGTCGATATCAATCATGGTCCGGTCCAGGCCGGCCTGGTCCATGGCGTCGTACCCGATGATTTCCGGGGCGATCACCTCATTGACATTGGCCACGGCGTTGAGCACCCCTTTGCCCATGAAACGGTTATCGGCATTATCCCTCAGTTCCAGCGCTTCACGGGTACCCGTGGACGCACCGGAAGGCACGGCGGCCCGGCCGTGGGCGCCGCAGGCCAGGGTCACATCCACTTCCACGGTGGGGTTGCCCCTGGAATCAACAATTTCCCTTGCCCTGACATCAATCAGTTCCGTCATTATATCCCCCTAATATTTGTATTTAGGTAATTTAAATGCAGCAAAATCAGGTTAAAAACGAATTCGGTCTAAAAATCAGATCGTTTCGGATTTCTAAATCCGTCCATTAATATCAATTTAGGCCTTCACATTCAACCATAATTTTATAAGTTCGGGTTGGAACCGGACTTGTGCTTGACAAAGAAAAGACAGTCTTATATTAAGAATTTCTTAATGATCTGTTTAAATTTTTTTATGATCGGATGATGTGTCCCGACGTGACATGAATATAAACCAACTCAAGGAGTTAAAATGAACATTCTATTTTTCGGCCCCAACGGCAGCGGCAAAGGCACCCAGGGAAAAATCCTGAAAGATAAATATAACATTGCCCATGTTGAATCCGGCGCAATTTTCCGTGACAACATCAAAGGCGGCACCGAACTGGGCAAAAAAGCCAAAGAATACATCGACAAAGGCGACCTGGTACCCGATGAAATCACCATCCCCATGATGATCGACCGCATCGAACAGGACGACTGCAAAAACGGCTGGCTGCTGGACGGTTTCCCCAGAAACAAGGTACAGTCTGAAAAACTTCACGCCGCCCTGGAAGAAAAAGGCATCAAGCTGAACTATGTCATTGAAATGCTCCTGGACCGCCAGATTGCCAAAGACAGAATCATGGGCCGCCGGCTCTGTGAAAATGACAACAACCACCCCAACAATATCTTCATCGACGCCATCAAGCCCGACGGAGACAAATGCCGGGTATGCGGCGGCGCCCTTTCCGCCCGTGACGACGACCAGGACGAGGCTGCCATCGACAAACGCCATTCCATCTACTATGATACAGAAACCGGCACCCTGGCTTCTTCCTACTACTTCAGGGATCTGAAGGACGCCTCCTTCAAATACTTCACTCTGAACGGCGAACAGCCCCTGCCCGACGTTACTGCAGAACTGGTCTCCAAATTGTAAGACAAACTCCGGGGCGCACCCGGACGATGTCCCAGAGTCACAGCAGCCCGGCAAACCAAGATGTTTGCCGGGCTGCTTTATTTTTGTGCCCTTCAACAGGATGTAAAGGGTGGATCTATGCGTTGAATATCAAATTCAGCGCCTCTTCATGAATGTTTTCCCACAGGCGTTTCCCGCCAAAGCTTTCGATATAGAATTTCATTTTCGGCTCTGTCCCCGATGGCCGGATGGCAAACCATGAGCCGTCGGACAAGGTTACTTTTACGCCGCCCAGGGGCGCATTATTTCCAGATGCCCGGGTCCGTACGTCAACAATGGGCAGCCCCGCCAATGATGATGCCCTTATGGTGTCTGGGCTTATTCCCGAAAGTATCGATTTCTGCCTATCGGTAATCGGCCCGTCAACCCTTTTGTAATAGGGGGCTCCATACTGGCGGACCAGGGTCTCATTGTAAATCTCAGATGGCGTTTTCCCGGTTTGGGACAGAATTTCCGCGGCAAGCAATGTCAGAACAAATCCGTCTTTGTCCGTTGTCCAGACCGACCCGTCTTTTCTGACCAAAGAGGCGCCGGCACTCTCTTCCCCGCAAAAGGCGATTTTCCCATTCAACAGTCCATCCACAAACCATTTAAACCCCACCGGGGTTTCAAATAATTTGCGTCCCATGTCTTTCACAATATCATCAATCATGCTGGTGCTGACGATGGTCTTCCCGATGCCGGTGTTTTTACCCCAGTCCGGCCTGTTCTGGAGAAGATACCAAACGGCCACCGACAGATAATGGTTGGGGTTCATTAAACCGTCGGGGCACACAATCCCATGCCTGTCGAAATCCGGATCATTCCCCCATGCAATGTCGTAGTGATCGGCAAGCTTGATGATATTTTCCATTGCATGGGGGGAAGAGCAGTCCATTCTTATTTTGCCATCATGGTCGGGCGGCATGAAACTAAATGATTTATCAATTTCAGAATTAACCACCGTAATATCAAAACCGTATTTTTCTGCTATGGGCGCCCAAAAATTAACACCGGCACCGCCCATGGGATCTATGCCGATTTTAATTTTTGACTGTCTGATGATATCGGTGTCAATAACGCTGGATAAGGAGTCAACATACGGCGAGATAAAATCCCCTTCATGTGTTGTCGATGCACGGTATGCTTTTTCATAGGGTATTCTTTTAACCCCGTCATTGCCGGACTCGAGCAATTGGTTGGCCTTCTTCTGGATAATATTTGTTACATCCACATCTGCAGGTCCGCCATGGGGTGGGTTGTACTTAAAACCGCCATCTTCAGGGGGATTGTGGGACGGTGTGAGAATGACGCCATCGGCAGGGAAGGTTTTGTTTTTCCTGTTATGCTCTAAGACCAGAAACGAGATAACGGGTGTTGGCGTATACTCGAAATCTTTGTGGATGGCAACATCAACTCCGTTTGCCGCAAACACCTCCAGGGCGGTTCGAAATGCCGGTTTTGAAAGGGCATGGGTATCATATCCTAAAAACAGCGGGCCTGTGACCTTATTTGCCCTGCGATACTCACACACGGCCTGGGAAATGGCGGCCACATGCCTCTCATTGAACGTCCCCGTTAAGGAGGATCCCCGGTGTCCCGAGGTTCCGAATGAGACATCGCCTTTTATTGATTCCGAATAATAAGAAGAGGTAATTGTTGACACATCTGTCTTCTTTGCTGCACTTTTTTCCATATAGTTGTCTTGTCCGTTCATCAATAGCTGCGTTCACTGCGATTCCAGCATCATCAATCTTCTAAGATTTTTTCAACGGTGAAGGCGTGGGGATTGCCCAATGCCAGTGTTTCATCCGGATTGTCAGTCTTCAGCAGCCCCCATTTTAACACCTCCCGTTTATCAAAAAACTTATCATCAACCGTTATCTTCTTTTGTTCCGGGCTCCCGGAACCGTTAGCCTGTGCCTCAGTCATGATGCCGCTATACCGCTTGGGCTGAATATCCACTTCTATGATGCCCTGAACCCCGAATAACTCATCGGTGTTTTTGCCGTTTTTCTCCACGGCACTCCATTTCTGATTAAATTTTGAAAGCAGTTTTTCACAGTCAACGGCCTTTTCTGGGCTTTTTCCTCCGGTCAGGACTTCTGCCAGGGCAAAGGTGGCCGGGCCACTTACACCATTTAGCAGGGTGATAAGCGTGTCCGGTTTTTTCTTTGAAAAGGGATTTTTCATTACCAGCAGATGCGATAAAAGAGAAAAGGGTTCATCCTGGACCTGGTCCTGGGATTTATAGGGCCGGCCGATCACCCTGTTGTCCGTAAAAAAGCCGCGGTTGTTCTCTTCAATGCCTTCCACCTTCCCCGGACGGGAAAAAAATGTTGGAATGGGCGAATGCGGATTATCGCGGTTTTGCCCCTCTCCATCATTATTCTCCATCTCTTCCTGCCATCCTTTTAAAGCCACCAAAGCAATGTTTTTTTCCTGTGGAGACATTTCAATGGTGTCGGCCGAGGAAAAGCGGGCCTTTTTCAGTCCGTAGGCATGGGCCAGAATGATTTCAGTCAGCGGATTCACATCGGCCGATGCAACGATGAGGCAATTTTTATCCTGCAATTCATTTTTCACAAGTTTTACATATTCATCCAATGACGCTGAATCATCCCAGTGGTTATTCAATTTTTTTTTGATGGTTTCCGGTGAATAGATCGGCCGTTCAAGCTCAGGCACCACCGACTCCTCCGCCGAAGACAGATACCTCACCAGTTCAGAAACGGTGCGCTGGTCCCAATCACCGACGACCTCCCGCTGCAGCCGTTCGTGATGGACCGCGCCCGTATATATATGTACCGTGGGATGCCGGGTCAGGCGTTCCCAGAAGACATTGCGCTGCAGGCGCGGAATGTCCTTGGCGATCAACTCCTCCAAAGCAGACCGGAGACGGGTTGCCAGCGCTTTTATATTGTCCTGTTCAAACTTGATATACCAAAGCGCCCGAATATCAAATGCGATGGAATGTTCACCCGCCGGAAGGGATCTCTTCTGGTCACTCCCATGGGAACGATCCGTTCCCTTTGCAACATCCCTGTAAACCGGAATGACATTAATCCCCCTGGCGTGGCAATACCCCAGCCAAAAGTATGCATGGCAATTCTCGCCGGCAAGATCCACAATACAGGTAAAGGCGGAGTCAACAACTTCAGCAATTTTTTTAAACGGAGCGGGCTTACCGTTTTTATCGATGAGCTCAATGTCGTCGTTCTTGCCCAGGCTGCGTAAATTGTCTAATTGACGGCCGTCCTTTAAAATGCGCCATGCCTCATCAAGGTCGTCCGGCTTGTCCTCAATTTGATCAATGTCTGAAATGGCGACGCCTACGGCGGCCCGCAGGGCATCCCTGAACCCCACATCAATGTCCTTTTTCCCGCCCTGGGTGTCTGGGGATCCGGCATGATCTTCTTGCCAGTCAAAGGCGGTGCTTACAACAAGGGGAACGATCTTCATTGTGGCATTGCAAGGGCTTATATTAACACGCTTGAGGAAGTGTTTCGGCGGACTCTTTTCAGGGTCAATATACCCGACACTCGGATACTCCAGCACTTCATCCGAGCCCAGCAGGCCGATGGATTCCATCAAGTCCGTATTAATCCGCTTATCCTTATCACTCTTATTGCAAACAATCAGCAGCTGCTTACCCAGCCCCACCGATATGCCCAATTCATACATTACATTGGCATTTTCAATGGAAAGATCGACAACAATGACATTGGCATCCTGGATTCTCCGGCATATTTTTTCACACATGACATATCCGATATCCCGGAATTCATCCGCCCGTTTTATTTGTTTATCCGGCTGATCGATATTGAATCCATCTTTCAAATAGCGTTTTAAACTCCATTCGTAGAAGGTATCCAGATTAGAGCGGAACGGCATAACAACAAATACGTTATATTCCCGGGGTTCTTCACCCTTCACATAGTCGGCATCGTCCCATAGGGGCTTGCGGCTGCTGAATATGCATTGTTTTCCAGTCATGAAACACCGGCGGATGCGACGGGGAAATTCGTATTCCTTTTCAGCGGTCATTTTGATTCCATCTCCTTTGGTGGTTAGCCATCTTTGTATCACGAATGAATCCCACCGGATCCGGAGGATATTCATCAGTGTTCAGCGAACAGAACCATATGGAAATTTGGTACCTTATCTAGCCGATCTGGATGCTGAAGATAATATAGTCAACGGCATATCAACATTATTGAATGGTGTAAAGATCTTTTATAACCTGAAGCGGACGGGCAGAAGGGATATGAATCTCTCATCGACAAACGCCATATCGTTTACTATGATATTGAAAGGAGGAAATCATGGATCAACACACTTCGAACCGAATGACCATCCTGGTATTTACCGGATTTGCCGTTGCATTTCTGGCCACCCTCCATCTCCGCCCCTACGCCGGAAGCTGGCTGGTCAAAACCATCCCCATCCTGATGCTGGCCTTGTTTGCCCTGAAAAACCTCATCGGGAAAGAGGGTAAACTCCTGTTTTCAGGACTCCTGGCTTCGGCCGCCGGAGATATCCTGCTGGAACTGCCCGATCCCTCTCTCTTTGTGCCGGGCATGGGCGCCTTCATCCTCGCCCATATTTTCTACATCGCCCTTTTCTGCCGCCAGCCCAGGGCAACGGTGCCCAGGGTATCCATACTCATCCTGATCCTGGCCTACACCATCGGATTCGGCACCCTGCTGTTTCCCCACCTCAAGGAGATGACCCTTCCCATTCTCTTTTACCTGACCGTGATTGCCATAATGGGCATTTCCGCCTGTATGGGCCGCAGGAACAATAGGATGGTCATCACAGGGGCCCTCATTTTCATCGCATCGGATTCCCTGATCGCCTGGAACATGTTCCTGGCCCCCATCCCCCATTCCAGCATATGGGTGATGTCCACCTACTACACGGCCCAGGCCCTGCTGACGGCCGGTGTATACAGAGCCCTGTTAAATCTGCAATAATTTTAAGTCCCGGGACATTCCATATGGGTCGTTTCTCAGGTGACGAAAGGTTCTATGAAAACCCAGACCAGCCAGCCGCCCCTTTACCCTGAACGTTTCCATTTAAAGATAACGGCCCCAACCAGGCAGGATGACGCCACCCCCGCCGTCAGCCAGAAAATGGCCATGGAATCGGGCAGCAGCCGGATCACAGGCAAAAGCAGGGCGTAGCATATCATGGTGGACAGGGCGTAGGAGATGGAAAAATCCTTCAGCACCGGAGTCTTCATTTCCGAGTCACAGATCCTGAGCAGAAGAATCCCCGTCATAATGACCCCGGTGCTCTGCCCGAAAAGGGCGATGCACCGCTCAAAGGAATAATCATTAAAGATCCTGCCGCCCAGCTTCATGACAATGAGGTAGACCATGGCCACCCCCAGGATGAACATGGTGATCATGGGAAGGGCATATTTGATCACGGCGGAAACCGGAAGGCTGGCCACGGCGGCCACAATGGAAAAGTCCACCAGGAGCGCGGTGAACTTGGTTTTGATTTTCGGATCGATAAGATGGCTTAACCCCAGGCCTCTGATTATTCTGTTGACGACCAGCATGAGGGCGATGGCATAGGCCCATTCGGCAATATTGGACAAAAGGGGCACCTTGTAGGCCTTGAGGAATCCGGTCAGGACATAGGAGAGGCCGCAGACGGCCAGGATGACGGCCACGTGAAAGGCCAGGCTGTCTATGGACGAGGAATGGGTGGTCTCCCGGCAGGCCAGGGCCTGGCGGTTCGTATCTTTTTCATACCCTTTTCTCATCTCCCGGGGCAGGTTCCCGGGGGTTGTGAGGTGGTTGATCCTGTTTTTCCGGGCGGCGATATTGATGAAGACCATGCCCAGCAGGATGCCGCAGACCAGCCCCACGGTGGCAGAGGTGACGGCCACGCCCTGGGCCACTTCCCAATAGGGCATGTTCAGTTTCTGGAGGATATTGCCCACCAGGCCGGCCGTACCGTGGCCCCCGAAAAACCCCAGGGCCAGCTCCATGCCGAAGGCAGGATAAATGTCCAGCTGGGGCATGAGGGCGGTAAAGGCGATCTTGGTGGCAAACCCCAGGGCAAAAAGGCCAAAGGCGCATCCGGTCCCGATGAGGAACATGGGCAGCACGGCATTGGTCTTTTTTGATGACGGAGTCCCCGGATCCATGCCCACCCCGAGGGGAATGGAAGCGATGATGGGCAGGATGAGTATACCCGGAAGCAGGGAAAAATCCCTGATAAATTCCTCCGGGATGGGCAGCAGGGCATTCTCCTTGAGCACCACCGGCCCCAATACCAATCCGATGAATCCCCCGATCACCGACGCCGGCAGAAAGAGGTTCTGGAAGAGCCCTATTCTGGCCCTCAGGAACACGCCAGCCAGAAGCAGGCCGCCCAGAATGGAAAATTCCTGGGCCAATTGGGTAAAGAGCTGGGATGTCATCTTTTCCTCCTTTATTTGGTAACAACGAGGTCGTCATAGCCCAGGTCCCTGAGCACCTCGGGGAACCTCTGAAATGTGGGACGAACCACAGGCAGCAGCTTGAGCATGGCCGTAATCTTTCCGCCCTGCCTGACCTTGCCCCGGGCAACGGCAGCCACCGGGTTTTCCATGCCGTGCCAGAACCTGTGGGAATGGTCGGCGGACTGGCTGGACCAGACATCTTCCTGGACCGGGGCCGGGCCCAGGTGGAAATTGCCGTAGAAGCCCTCTTTTTCAGGCGGATTTTTCAAATCGATGAGAATTTCACAGTCCGGATCCGTATAGATGAATTTGATGATGATCCCGGATTTTTTCATCTTGGGCCCGATTTTATCGTCCTGGAGCACATTGGACAGAAAGGCTCCGTAGATTTCGTACAAATGGTCTTTATCTCTGTAATACTGGCTCATGGGATCCTCCTTAAATTGAAAGCGTAAAAAAATCAGTCCCCGGGCGTATATCCGATCATGGCTTTGATCTCCAGGTATTCCTCCAGGCCGTACTTGCTCCGTTCCCTGCCGATGCCCGACTGCTTGTATCCGCCGGCCACGAGCCTGGCCCCTTCAGCCACCCCGGTACGGATATATTCCCGGACCGAGGCCTGCTGGTTGGCATCCACCATTGGGCCCAGATAGACATTGTCGTCAAAGGCGTCCCCCATCTCCATGACACCCAGGGCCGCCAGCGCCATGTCAATGACCTCTTCCTGACGGTTAGCCGGGACGATCATCCGGGTCTGGGCAGTACAGGTCTGGCCGGAGTTGAGGTAACAATTGAACATGCCCTTGGAAACGGCGGCGTCAAAATCCGCATCCTCCAGGAGGATATTGGCGGACTTGCCCCCCAGTTCCAGGGTGACCCGCTTTATAGTCCGGGCGGCGGCCTGGGAGACCAGGACCCCGGACCGGGTGGACCCGGTCAAGGAAACCATATCAATGTCCGGGTGGGCCGAAATGGCCTGCCCCACACAGGAACCTGTGCCCTGGACCAGGTTGAAGACCCCGGCAGGCAGGTCGATTTCTTCCATGATCTCGGCCAGGATAAAGGCGTTGAGGGGGGCCAGCTGGCTGGGCTTGAGCACCATGGTGCACCCGGCTGCCAGGGCCGGGGCCACCTTCCCGATGATCTGGTGCAGGGGATAATTCCAGGGGGTGATGAATCCGCAGACCCCGATGGGTTCCTTGGCGATCATGGTACTGCCCATGGGGGTTTGGAACTCATAGTCCTCAAGGATGGTTACAAAGCTTTTGGCGGCGGCGATGGGCAGGCCCGCCTGGATCATCCGCGACCAGAGGGAGGGCATACCCATTTCCCTGGAAATGGTGTCCCCGATCTCATCCTGGCGGGCTTCCATGGCCTGGGAGAGCCTTGAAAGAAAATGGGCCCGCTGGGCCACAGGCGTCCCGGACCATTCAGGCAAAGCCCCTGTGGCGGCTTGCACCGCCAGATCCACATCCGCCTCATTGCCCATGGCCACCTTGGCGATGACCTCTTCGTTACAGGGATTGACCACCTCGGTCCATTCCTTGCCCCGGGGTGTTGCCCATTGACCGTTTATGTAGAATTTATCGTATGTTTTCATAACTTTTCCTTAATACGGGGTGACCCTTAACTTTTCTGGCTGAACCGCCTGCCGAAGATGATGGAGGCCATGGTGATGCGCAGCATCTGCAAAGAGCCGCCGGCCACCTGCCAGGCCCTGGCATCCCTGAGCATCCGTTCCATGGGATAATCCGTGGAATACCCGTAGCCCCCAAAGAGCTGGAGGGCCGTGTCCGTGACCTCCTTGACCATCTCATTGGCATAGCATTTGCCCATGGAGGCCTCATAGACCGAGGGCAGGCCCTGGCCGGCACCCGAGGCGGCCCTGTAGACCAGAAGCTTTGCCGCATCCAGCTTCATGGCCATGTCGGCCATGGCGAACTGGGTGTTCTGGAATTCACAGATGGGCCGATCGAAGGCCTTTCTCTCCATGGCGTATCTTTGGGCCTCCTCAAAGGCGGCCCCGGCAATCCCAAGACACATGGCCGCATTGCCGCAGCGCTCAATGTCAAAGGCCAGCATGAGCTGTCCGAAATCCCCGGCCTTGACCACCAGGTTCTCTCTGGGCACCTTGACCTTGTCAAAATAAAGGGCGCAGGAGGGCATGCCCCTAAGGCCCAGGAATGTTTCCTGGGGACCGAAGGAAAACCCCTCCGACCCTTTTTCCACCAGAAGCGCGCCGATGCCCTTGTAGCCCCGGACACCGTTGAACCGGGTGTAGACCAGGTAGTGGCTGGCCAGCCCTCCGCCGGTGATGAAGACCTTGGTGCCGGTAAGCTCGAAATACCCTCCCCTGTCCTCGGCATTGGTGGAAAGATTGGTCAAATCCGATCCGGCCTCGGGCTCTGTCATGCAGACGGAAACACTCAGATCCCCGGCACAGACCCCCGGGATGATCCGCTGTTTCTGCTCTTCGGTGCCGAAGAGGCTGACCACCCGGGCCGGGCCCACATTGGACTCAAATACCGGGGCGGCGATCATGGGGCTGAACCTGGCCAGGGCCTCGATGGCCAGAACCGCGGTCAGGGCGTCCATGTCCTGGCCGCCGTGGTCGGCTGACAGGGTCATGCCCAGCAGATCCATCCGGGCGAATTGTTTCATCAGATCGTGGGGGAATTCCCCTGTTTTATCGATTTCAACGGCAAGTTCCTTGAAATTTTCACGCCGCCCCATGTCCCTGAGGCTGTCCAGGAGCATGGCCTGTTCTCGGGTTAAGCTAAAATCCATTGGATCTCCTTGTTTATGGTTGGGGACGGGTATAGATCGCATCCATGGCCGCAGCCAGGGGGCGGATATCCGCCATATTTTCTATGCTGAGTATGGTTTCGGCGGTATGGTTCACCGCCTTCGGGGAAGCCTGGGGACAGAATTTCATTATTTTTTGAATGATGTCATCCTGGGTCATGGGATCCCTGGGGTCCCCCTTGGGGATGTCCACCTGCCGGTCAAATGTGCTGCCGTCCTGCAGACGGATCTCCACCCGTGTGGCGGTTTTTTCCGGATAGACGGCATTGAGTGCTTCGTCGGTGGCCACCTGGATCTTATTTGAGAATTCCAGAAGCGCCCTGTCCTCAAGCCGGTTCTCCGTGACCTGGGCCGGGCCCAGTTCGCCGTCGGCCAGGCAGGCGGCCACCACCCATGGGATGGAAAACTGGGCAGACACAAAGGAAGGCGGCTGATCTTCGGCCGCTGCAACGGGTTTGCCCACGGCCAGCTCGGCAATCCCGTAGGTGAAGACCCGGACCGATTCAATCTGCTCTACAGCCAGTCCGTGTTCCCGGCGCAGGCCCAGGGCGGCCTGGGCGGCCCCGTGGGTGTGGCGGCAGGCTGTATAGGGTTTGAAATAGACATCTTCCATGGAATAGGGTTCCCCCAGGTTGGCCGTAAGTTTGTTAAGGTCGGGATCCGCCGCCGTGGTGATTTTGGTGAACCCGCCGTTGAGGTGGGAACCCTCCAGAATATAGGGGGCACCGGTCACCCCCCGTTCGGCCAGCCCCGCCGCCATAAGGCCGCAGGATGCCCCCTGCCCCCCCTGGACGATTTTGACTGTATACCCGCCCATGAGGGTTTCCGCCGTGGATACGGGCAGGACATACCCGGCATTGCCCAGGGCGGCGGCCATGGCGACCCCGTCCAGGTCCATCAGCCGCCCTGCGGCGGCAGCCGCGCCCAGGGCCCCACAGGTCCCTGTGGGCAAAAAACCGCCCAGGGTGTGCCAGGGATGCATGGCCGCCGACACCCGGTTGGCCGCCTCGTACCCCGCCACAATGGCTTCGATGATCTGCTTGCCTGAAAGGCCCCGGTCTTCGGCCAGGGCGAAAGCCGCAGGGATGACCGCGACCCCGGGATGGTTCCCGCCGAACCTCACCCCGTCCTGGGCCTCTATGGCCTCGGCGGATGTGCCGTTGATAAAGGCAGCATGGTGGATGTCCGTTGTAAAATCCAATCCTAAAACCCTGGACCGGCCCCGGCTGCCCAGGCTCCGGATATATCCGGCGGTCTGCTGGACCGCCCCCAGGCTCAGGGACCCGTAGATATTGGCCAGATAGTCCAGAATACAGAGCTTGGCTTTGTGGACCACGGTTTCGGGCAGGGCCCAGTACCGGACGCCGGCGCAGAAATCGGCCAGCACCCGGGTGGGGGCCTGGGCGCAGCTATCGGATGCGTTTGTAGTCATGGGGCCTCCTTATACATATCCTTTTTTTTCGTAGATTGAGATCATGCCGAAGGGATCCAGCACGGTCCTTAACACCTCCAGTTCTTCCGGGGTGGGGGGCTGGGTCTCCTGGACGGTATCCGAAATATTCAGATCCCAGGGGGTGTGTTCAATGATTTCCTCTATGGTGCTGCCCGGATGGTAGGAGGCCAGATAGGCCTCCTTGGTCTCGGGATCGAATCGGAGTACCCCCTTGTTGGTGATCAGGGCATGGGGGCCGGTATTTTCATCCATTCCCCATTTTCTGCGGGCCCCGGGGCCGTCGATATACCCGGGGGTGGTGATGAAATCCACATGGTGGGCCAGCCGCCGTTTGTCGTGGAGGGCGATGATCAGGGTCTTTTTGGCCAGGGCGCCGATGGGATTGGCCCCGCCGCTGCCCGGCAGCCGGGTTTTGGGGCGGTTGTAGTCGCCGATGACCGTGGTGTTGATATTCCCGAAGCGGTCCACCTGGCTGCCGGAGAGAAATCCCACATCCACACGGCCGGCCTGGAGAAACATGCCCATGATATCCACCAGTCCGCCGATCATGGCGGCCCCCGGGTTGAGGCAGGGGTCTCCCACGGAGAGAGCCGGGCGCAGCGGTTTTGCGTCGATGACGCCGGACTCCTGCATCATCACCGCGTTGGGGGCATGCATATGCTTGGCAATATTGGCGGACATGGTGGGAAAACCGGTTCCCACGATGACCAGATCCTGGTCGGATATTTCCCTGGCCCCGCAGCAGGCCATTAGTTCGGGCTTGATATAGGGTTTATCATTCATTATCTGCATCCTTGTATCTTGGGTTTAATAGGCGTAGCTCACCGGAAATCCGTAATCGAATTTGGCCTTAAGCTTATCGAAGGCCCCGTACCCGAACCGGTCGATATAATGCTGGATATAGGCGGTCCTGTCCTCAATTCCGTATACCCATTCATCCAGGAATTTTTCAAAATCCTCCTGGGTGTTGGAGGCCTGCTGGTAGACATAGCCGAATGAAAAATCCGTATCGTAGAACCCAGGGGTGTAACCGGGATGGGCCCCGAAGGGTTCCTCCACCACGGCCGCCACCCGGGTGCCGGAGACGATGGTTCTGGAGGGGTCCTTGCCGATGGTTTCCCTATCCACCAGCCGTTCGCAGGAGACGATCACCTTTTTGGCGGCATTGGCCCCGTACATGCAGTCCCCTCCGATGCCCCACATCTGGGCATTGCCCGCCTCATCGGCCTGCTGGACATGGATGATGGCCACATCGGGATTAAGCGCCGGCACCACCACCGTGGGGCTGCCGTCAAAGGGGTTGTCTATGAGCTTGTACTTATTCTCCCCCATAAACGAGGAGACATTGAGCAGATCCGAACCGGCCATATCCCGCACCGGCACAAAGGGCATGCCCATGGCCCCGGCCATGAGCATCATGGGCAGGGAGAGGTTGGTGTACTCCTCCACCTGGATGGGGTGGGGAATCCCTTTTTCCACGGCCCGCCTATAGCAGCGTCCCAGGCCGTAGATGCCCAGGGACAAAAATGTGGAGATAAACCCCTTGACGCATCCGGCGCCGATCAGCATGTCAAAATCGTCTGCGGCATTGCTCCGCGTGACGGTCAGCTCCCGTTTTTTCTGGCGGATGATTTCATGGACGGCGGAAAAGGGGGTTCTGCAGATATACCCGCCCATGAATAAAATATCCCCGTCCCGGACATGGTCGGCGATGGCCTCTTTCATGGTTACAACTTTATTCATATCGACCTCTTTTCTTTGGGTTGCAGCCTTTAGAAACTGAATTCGAACCGGTTGATGATCTCTTCCTGGGCGATGTCGCTGAGCTTGGTGAACAGGGCCGAATACCCTGAAATCCGGACCACCAGGTCCGGGTAGAGTTCAGGATTGTCCCGGGCATGGCAGAGGGTTTCCTTGTTGACCATATTAAACTGGACCTGGGCCCCGCCTCTGCGGAAATAGGCCCGGATCAGGGCACAGAACAGATCCGGGTCCACGGACTTGCCGTCAAAGCGCATGTTCAGGTTGGCCCCGTTGTATATCCGGTCCAGGGGCAGCTTGGTGACCGAATTCATCAGGGCGGTGGGGCCTTCAAAGGTGACGCCGTTGGAGGGGGTGATCCCGTTGCCCAGGATGTCCCCGGCCCAGCGGCCGTCGGGGGAGGCCCCGGTAAACGCGCCCATGGTGATATGGAAACCCACGGAAAATATCCCCGGCCAGAAGGCCCCGCCCCTATAATGTTTCCGGCCCTCGAGGGCCAGGGCCAGGTGGTCCGCTACCTTAGCCGCCATGGCATCGGCGTCCCCATGGTCGTTGCCGTATTTGGGAACCTGACTCAACAGGAATTCCCTTTTGTCTTCGGCATCGGTCCAGTCTTCTGCCAGCCATTGGGAGAGTTCTTCCAGGGTGAACCGTTTTTCCTCGAACACGGCCCTCTTAAGGGCAAAAAGGCTGTCCGCCGTATTGGAAAACCCCATGAACTGGACCCCGGTGGCATTGTAGACGGCCCCGCCCCGGGTCAGGTCCATCCCCTTGTCCATGGGCCCCTGGATCATGGACGAGGCAAAGGGAGAGGGCAGGATATCGGCAATGGTCTGGTCCAGGCAAAAGATGCCCTTCACCATCTGGCCGATGAAGTGGGACACCTGGGCATCATAGGCATCAAATACCCGGTCAAAGTCGGAAAGGGTTTCCGGAACACCGGTCTCAGGGCCGGACAGATATCCGAAGATATTGTCCACCCCGTTGCTCAGGGCCAGTTCCAGGCATTTCATCAGATTAAACTGGACCGCAAAGGTGGACCCGAAGGTTTTACCCTGGGCATTGGGCTCCAGGCAGCCCACCACCCCGTAATCCCGGGCGTCTTCCAGGGTATGTCCCCCCTTGACCAGGGTGCTGACAATGGTCCGGTCATTGAAAAAATGGAGGAGCACCCCCTCCCTGGCGTACTGGGCCGCCTTTTTGAACAGGCCTCCCATGGGGGGGGATTGGCCGGTATCCGGGCCCAGGCGGACCCCGAAATTGGGCTGGACCGTCCGGATGGATGCGTAGGCGTCCAGGATCACATGGCTCAGGCCGTTGGCGGCGTCCCGGCCGTCGCGGCCGACCCCGCCCACGGTCACGTTCTGGGTGGTCTTTCCCTCGGTGCCTTCGCCCCCCGGGATGTAGGCCTCTTCCAGGACATTCCAGATTTCGTTAAGCTTGAGAAAGAGCAGGCAGATCAATTCCCGGGCCGAATCCTCTGTGATCCTGCCGGCCTCAATGTCCGCCTGATAATAGGGATAAAGGATCTGGTCCAGCCGGCCCAGGGAGACGGAATTGCCCCCGGTTTCAATCTGGGCCGCAAGATGGATAAAATAAACGGACTGGACCGCCTCATGGAAACTTTCGGCCGGATACTCCGGCACCCTGGCGCAGATGTCTGCAACCCGTTCCAGTTCGGCCCTCCGGACGGGATTTTTTTCTGCTCCAGCCATTTCCCGGGCGGTGCGGGCATACCTGCCGGCAAAGCGGCAGACCCCTTCCATGGACCGGATGGCTGCCCGGTAAAAGATCCCTTTTTCCCCTGATTTTTCCCCGGGCTTTTCATCTTGACACTTATCATCTAGGGCCAGGGCATCCAGGTGCTGCCGGGCATCCGCTATCATTCCGGAAAGTCCCCTGGAGAGTACCCGGGTGTGGTCCATGGTAAAATGGCCGATCCCATAGGTGATCTGGAGCATGAAGGTGAAAATATACTTGTCCATGTCCCCTGCCACGTCCGGGTCCAGCCGCTGCTCGAAAATATCCTCCACGGACCGGCCTTCCCAGAAGGGCAGAATCCTGTTTTTCAGTTCCTCTTTTTCTTCCGGGGTGATCAGGGCCCGCTGGACCTGGCGGCGGTCAAAATTGTCCACATCCCCCCGGATCCAGCGGTTCTTGTTTTCCGGAAACAGGGGGGCGCCCTTGAGTTTGGCGGTCCTGCACCCCACAATGAGTTCGTCCTCCCGGATGACGACCCGGATCTGGTTCAGGATCTCTCCAAATGCCCGGCTCATGCGTGTCAGGGGATGGGCATCCCAGTGTCGCGCCATGGATCCGGTGATGTATCGAGCCCGTTCCACACAGACTTCCTGGGGCGCGTTGATGATCCGCTCCCGGATCCGCGCCACCCGCTGGGTGGATGCAGGCAAAGATTCGGCCTTCATAGGAATCTCCCTTTTGACGGCCCGCCTCGGCGGGCAGGGTTATGTCCAAGGCGTCCCTTAAAACAGGGCCGCAACAGCACTTACTTGATATTCATATGACTGAGAAGAATATGGTCCCGTATGGGGCCCGGAAGCACCTTGTTGAGAAAAAGAAAAAAGGTGCTCATGAAATCCACCTGGTTGTGGAGTTTTGGCTTTTTCGCCTTAAGAACCTTATATATCCGCCGGGCTGCGGCCTCGGGTGTGGTGGCGTCTTTGATCAATTCGTTGTCCCGGGAGATAAACCGGCCGGCCCGCTCCCTGTAAACCGAGGCTTCCGGCGGAAGGGTATGGATTTTTGAGGCGAATGCCGTGGAAACCTGGGCCGGTTCGATGAGGGCCACCTGTATGCCGAAGGGCTTGACCTCCATACGGATGGCCTGGACCATGCCCTCTATGGCGAATTTGGTTGCCGTGTACACCGACTCAAATGGGAAGGGGATCTGGCCCACCAGGGAGGACATGGCCACAAGCTTCCCCTTGCCCTGGCTACGCATGGCCGGGATAAAGGCCTGGAAGACTGCGGCCGTCCCCATGACATTGATATCCAGGCATTGTGCCGCCCGGTCCAGGTCCACCTCCTCAAAGGGGCCGAAGAAGCCGATGCCGATATTGGATAATACCGTATCCACCCGGCCGAACCGTTCAAGCACCCGGTCCTTGAATTCCCTGACCCTGTCCCGGTCCAGGATATTAATCTGTTCAAGGAGGTGGTCAGCGCCCAACCGGTCAAGCTCCCGGCCCAGGCTTTCAAGATCTTCCTGGTTCATATCAAACCCTGCGATACTGTCTCCGGACCGGGCCAGCATTTCGGCCACCTGCCGGCCCATGCCCTGGGCCAGGCCAGTGATGACGACAACCTGCTTCATGATCTGCCTCCTTAAATTATTGTTTTTTTTGTAATCTTATATCGGGGATAACCGCCGGGGTTATCCGTGTGCCGCCTCCATCTCCCCGGGCCGCACTTCAAGCTGCGCCGCCTTAAGTTGGGCCATGGAGCCCTCAAAATCCGGGTAGTCCATGGTGAAACCGGTGGCTTTCAGCTTGGCGTTGTCCACAATATAGTCCTGGTATAAATATTTGACGGCCTCGTATTCCAGATCCGGGATCCGGCCCTTCATCCGGGCGGCAAAACCCTGGATCCGGGCCAGGGCCTTGACCAGGAACAGGGGGAGCCGGACCCGGGGGCGGAGGGTGCCGAAGGTGTCGGCGGCCAGGGTCAGGGCCTGGGCCAGGGTGGGGTGGGAATCCTCGCAGATATTATAAATCTGTCCTATGCACCCCTCTTTTTCCGACAGAAAATAAAGGGCCTTGGCCACATCCTCGGCCCGGATGTTGGACAGACGCTGCCGGCCCGAGCCCGGAATGGCCGAAATATTTGTCGGCCGTGAAAATGCCTTGCCGGCGCCATCGGCGCATCTGGGCCCGTAAACGGTGCAGGGCCTTACAATCACCGCAGGCAGCCCCTCTTCCATCCGTTTGAACACCACATCCTCACCGTCCCGCTTGCTTTTACCGTAATCGTTTTCCGGATGCCGCTCATCGGTTTCCCGGTAGGGGATGCCCTGGTAGTATCCGTAAACACTGGTGGAGGTTACATGGATAAAGCTTTTGACCCCCTTTTCCAGGGCCAGCCGGGTGATGGCCGCCACCCCCTGCACATTGACCGGATAAAGTTTCTCATAGGGGGTGGAAAGATTGCAGACCGCCCCCAGATGGAAGACCCGGTCAACACCGCCCTCAAACAGAGGAACAAGGCTTTGGGGATCGGTGAGGTCCGCCCCCACAAATTCCACCCCCAGGTCATTGAAAAAGGTAAGGTCTTTTCCGGGCCGGGCCGTCGCCCTTACCCTGACCCCCTGGCGGGCCAGGTACTCCACCACATGGCTGCCCATGAATCCGGCAGCGCCGGTCACAAGGGAAATGCCGGTGAGTTTCATATTTCCTCCTGTTCAGGTGCACTTTGGAGTTCATCTATTTCCTGCCTGGACGATTTCAGCCATTCCAGATACATCAGGTTCATTTTGATTCCCAGGTCCGCCACCTGGTTAACGAAAATATCCTTTGACCGCCACTTTTCCTGGTTCCTCCGGCGGAGAACCAGCTGGTCTTCGTAGGATCGGATCTGTTCGTCAAGCAATTCCAGAGCCCTGTCCTTGTCACCGAACCCGAAAAAGACAAAACGCATTAAAAAGGGATCTCGAAGAAGCATGCTCTTTTCGGGAGAGGATTCCAGCCATTCCCTGAAAACGGTTTTCCCCTGGTCCGTGAGAGAATAGAGTTTTTTGGGCGGTCCCTTCCTGCCGTTCTGGATGGATTCGCCCATGGAGACCAGGCCTTCCTGCTCCAATTTCTTAAGGTTGGGGTAAATCTGGCCGTAGTTCACGGACCACATATGGCCGAAATTTTTTTCTATATGTTCCTTGATTCTGTACCCGTGCATATCTTCGTAGTGCAGCAGGCCGAGGATGGCGTATTTGAGGGACATGGACATCTCCTTGATCTCAAGGGCTTATATGAATTTTTAATATATAGAAAGTATATATTAAAACTATATATAAGTGAAAATTCCCCGGGTCAAGTAAAAAAATAAAAAAATGACTAAGGCAGCAGAAACGCGGCTATCCGCCGATAATGGGGGATAATCCTTTTTCTTCAAATACCCGGGCAACGGCCCGGATCCGGTCTGCGCCGGGAGGAGACGCTTTCTCCATGGGATTTTTAAGTCCCAGATCGGCATATTTTCGCGCCCCGGTGTTATGAAAGGGAAGAAGGTGAATCTGTCTATAACGTGTACGGCGAATAAGAAAATCCGCAATCCCCCCAAGATTCTCACGGGTATCTGTCATGCCCGGAATAAGTGGAAACCTGAGCAAAAGGGGAATATTTTGGCCACTGAGCCGTTCAAGGTTCTTCAGGATCACCCCCGGGGATCTGCCGGTCAGTGCCCTGGCTCTGGATTCATCCACCACTTTGATATCGTATAGTACCAGATCGACGGCTCCGGCCACCGGCCCCAGGACGGCAAAAGGGGCGTAACCGCTGGTGTCCAGGCAGGTGTGAATCCCGCGATCCCTGAAGGCAGCCACCAGGGCCGTTAAAAGACCGGGCCGGACAAGGGGCTCTCCCCCTGAAAAAGTGACCCCTCCCCCGGATTCCTCAAAATAAACCGCATCCTTTTCAATTTCCCGAACAAGATCCCTGACAAGGCCCTGGTATTTTTCTCCAGCCCGGCCGCCCTCCCCCGCCCGGGTCTTGCCTTTGCCCGGCATGGGCTGGCTTTCCGGATTGTGGCACCAGGCACAGAAAAGGGGACAGCCCTGGAAAAAAATGGTGGTCCGGATGCCCGGGCCGTCGTGGATGCTGTACCGCTGAATTCTGAATATGTCCGGAGCAAAATCAGTCATAGGCCTCGATCCTCCTGATCCGCCGTGGGCGGTGTTTGGGGAGGGGCCATTTTGCTGAAGCCCAAAGAAATGCCTCCCCCTTAAAATAAGAAATTTGATTATCCGACGCTTTAGCCTTTTTTCTCCGCCGGGTCAATCCCGGGTAATTCAAAAAAATAGACACCAATACAATGAGTGCATTTTTAACCCTGAACCTCATTGAATCCCAAGGGCAAAATGGAAACGCGCTACTTCATGGATGACTTACAGGAGTCGTTCCCCAATGTAAAAACGATTACGGATGATAAAAACTCAGCAAAACCGATCAGGCTGAATAATTATGAAACTTTTGGGCTGACAAAACGTTATGAACCAGGATTTGAACGGGCAGGTCCAGGCATCGCTGGTTTGTACGCCTTATTTTACCGCGCGGTTTGGTAAAACGACCGGCACGGTGAATAATCAGATGTCTAATAGAATCAGATTATCCTGGCATTTACCGGATCGGAAACTGCATTATTACGCCCCTCCATATCCGCCCCATGCTAAAAACGGGATGGTCAAACATCCCTATCCTGACACGGCCCTACATTAAGGTTATGATCCTGGTGCACATTCGGGACGTACAGTCCGGGTCATGGGAGATAAAAAGCAAGGCCATACCGGATTGTTCCCGTATGGATGTCAGATGTTCCATGATATCCACCTGCAAAGGCAAATCCAGGCCGCAGAGGGCTTCATCACAGATAAGCAGATCAGGCGAAACCGAAAGCGCCCTTGCAATGGCGGCGCGCTGGCATTGCCCGCCGGAGAGCATCCCCGGGCGGTATTGCCCCAGAACCGGGTCAAGGCCCATGGCCTGCATCAGCTTGTCCGCCCGATTATGCCGGTACCGGTTCGATCCCATGCCAAAGGCGGTCATGGGTTCCATGATTGAGGTGCGAACCGGTAAAAAAGGATTGAGATAAACAAAGGGATCCTGCCATACCATCTGCACCCTGCGGTAAAACTTTCGGCCGGGACGTTTTTTTTGATTGGCAACCGGCCGCCCTTTCCAAAAAATCTGGCCGGCATCAGGCGGTTCTACGCCCAGAATAATGCGTGCAATGGTGCTTTTTCCGATACCGCTGGGTCCCGACAGGCCGACTGCCTCTCCGGGCTTTATGCCAAGGCAAAAATTCGACAGCAAGGATACTGCTTCAGGCCCCCGGTCTGCATAGGCCTTGCTGATACCGTCCAAATATAGAAGATGGGAGTTCATCGGCCTCCGCCTTCAATGAATTTCATGGCCCTGACCAGTTCCCGGGTGTGGGAATGGAAGGGATTTTCAATGATATTCCGGACCGGGCCGGCCTCTATTTGCCTGCCCTTGTAAATGACCGCCAGATGCTTCGCCAGGCCCTGCAGTCCCCTCAAGTCGTGGGAAATAAGAATAACGGCTGTCCCCTCATTTTTAGTCAAATCCTGGATAATTTCGATGACAAGGGCTTTATTCATGTCATCCTGTCCTGTGGCAGGCTCATCGGCAATGAGGATGCGGGGTTTAATTGCCAGGGCCAGGGCCATCAGACAGCGCTGGCGCTGGCCCCCGCTGAGTTCAAACGGGTAACGGTCAAAGGCTTCTGCATCCATCCCGGCCTTTTCCAGGGCATGGACTGCTGTCTCTTTAAGCTTTTCCCTCCGGACTGGCCGGGCAGCCTGAATGGCGTCGGCCAGATGGGTGCCGATTTTGACCCAGGGATCCAGGGCCCTGGACGGACTTTGAAACAGCATCATGATGTCCCGGCCGGAAACCAGAAATTTTTGTGCCCCTTTCTCCGGAGAAACCGGATTCCCCATAAACCGGACCTTTCCGCTGCAGACCGCCAGCGGCGCAGGCAGGATACCGGCCAGGGCCATGGCGGTCAACGTCTTTCCAGATCCGCTTTGGCCGGTAATGGCCATTACCTCCCCCCGGTTCAGCCGAAAGCTGATATTTTCAACCAAGGTCTCGCCGGAAATTCCGCCGGGTGTTCCAACGCTTAGATTCTGAACTGTCAGAAGAGCAGGGTCAGACATCCTGGAATTCCTTTTGGAATGCTTTTCCTGCCACATTCAAGGCCCCAACCACCATGGTAATGGAAATACCCGGCGCTAAAACCAGCCAGGGGGCCCGGGCCATATAGATCCCGGCTTCCTGGAGCATTCGGCCCAACTCTGGTGCCGGCGGGGGCGGCCCAAGCCCAAGATAGCTCAGCCCGGCAAAGGCCAGGATCATTCTCCCGGTTTTCAAAGCGGCGCCGGCAAGCACGGGATTCTTAAACTGGGGCAGGATATAGGCAAGAACTATTCTTGACGGTTTTAATCCGGCGGTCCTGCCGGCAAGGACAAATTCCTTTTGGGCGGCTGACAGGGCAAGGCCCCGAATCAGGCGTGCCCACCAGGGCCAATTGGCCGCTGCCAGACCGATAATCAGCCCCTGCATGGTCCCCCCGGCAAGCCCGGCAAAGACAATGGCCAGGATCAGACCCGGCATGGCCAGCCCCATATCAATCACCGCTCTTAATGAAACTTCAACCCAGCCCTTGGCCAGGGCCGCCCCGATGCCGATCATTGCCCCAACTCCCACAGCCAGTCCGGATGCGGCAAGTGCACCGCTCAGTGACAGGCGCAGTCCCCAGATTATGCGGGACAGGACACATCTTCCAAGCTGGTCCGTTCCAAAAGGGTATTCTGCGCAGGGTGATGTCAGCCGAAGGGCAAGATCTGCGGCCAGGGGATCATTGGGGGCAATCCAGGGGGCCAGCAAGGCTGAGCCCCCGATAGAAAGACAGAACAAAAGGCTGAAACCGGTTTGGCCGGGAATCAGATGCAGGTCTTTTTTCACAGGCTGGCCCCCATTTGATTTTTCCTCACCTGGGGATCCAGCCGCCAGTGAACAAAGTCTGTCAGCCCGTTGACACCCACAAAGACCAGACAGATCAGCAGGACAAGGGCCTGGACCATGGGAATATCCCTGGCCAGAACGGCCTGAACCGTCAGTCGACCCAGGCCCGGCCTGGCAAAAACAGATTCCACGATCATAGTACCGCCCAGAAGCTGGCCCAGGCACACTCCCCACAAGGAAATCATGGGCACCAGAGCATGGGGTAGAATATGCCGGAAAAATATTTTCAATGATCCAAGCCCCCGGGTCCGGGCAAAACGTATAAAATCGGCATCCATGGTTCTGATCAGGGCCGAGCGCAGCATGCTGCCCTGGAGCAGCCCAAGGCCCAGTGCCAGTGAAAATGCGGGCAGGATGACATGGGCAAAAGATCCCTGTCCGCTGACCGGCAAAAGCCCCAGTTTAAGGGATATAAGCCAGGCAAGCATAATCCCCAGCCAGAATGGGGGCATGGCAGAAGACACAATCGTAAGGGCGGAAATCAAATGATCCACGAACCTATGCCTGAACACGGCAGACAGCATGCCTCCGGCACTGGATAACACCACCGCCATCACAAAGGCGGCCAGGGCCAATTCCAGGGTCGGCGGCAGACAATGGGCCATCTCCTGTGTAACCGGACGGCCCGTCTGCCAGCTTAGGCCAAAATCTCCGGTAGATATTCTGCCCATCCAATGCAGGTACTGAATTGTCCAGTGCCGGTCCAGTGCCAGGGAATGCCGCAGTTTCTCAATCTGTTCCCGGCCCGGCGCCTGGCTCTGGCTGGACAGAATGATCTCTGCCGGATCACCCGGGCTTAAGGTAAACAGGACAAAGGTGCCCAGGCTGACGCCCCAGAGGACAAAGCCGGTATAAACCATGCGTTTAATCCAGTTGGGGGCTGTCCTCATTTCATACTCCTGTGATTGGGCGACCCATTGGGGGGATGCCAGCAGACCATGGCAGCGCCGAACTCTCCTTTAAGACAAATATGATGTTTTTCCACATAAGGGCTGAGCACATCGTCAATGGTCTTGTCCATATGCGGCCCGGAACACCCGAACATCCCAAAATAGGATCTAAAGTATTCCCGGGCCCGGTGGAATTCGATATCCAGCACAGCCGGCAGGCTCAAGTCGTACACCTGGGGGGACCTGCCCGTCTGTTTTAAAAAATTCCGGGCACAGGTCAGATGATTTGTTGAGGCAGGAAGGGGGATGTCCATGACCTTTGTCCATATTTGCCGGTAAAAAGGAAAGGCGGCAACCCCGTTTCCCAGCACCAGCACACAGGCGCGCTTAGCCAATTTTTCCAGGCGTAAAATTCCTTGGGGACTGCAGGCCTCTGGGAAAAATGCCGCCACAATCAGGTCGTGCTCCGGCGTGGAATCAAGGCTGTTCCAGTCAGCAACCAGCGGCTTAATCCCGGAAATACCGCGAGTCTGAATTTTGTCTTCCAATAACCGGATCATGCCCCGGGAGTTATCCATGGCCGTGACCCGGCCGCCCTGCCCGGCCAGTGCAATGGAAAGGTTTCCCGGGCCGCAGCCGATTTCAAGAATGGCATCTTGTTCCTGACAGAGGCCATGGAGAGCCAAAACCGCGGCCATTTCACGGGCACAGGCCAGATTGATCCCGGCCATATGTTCCCATAGATCAGAAACCTTGTCATAAAATTGTTGCCATTTCTCAGGGGATTCAACCTGGCTCTGTTTTAAAAAGGATTTTCTTTCAAACGCCTTCCAGCGGACGCCCCAGTCCGCATTTTCAGCAGTATCGTCCAAAGCATCTGACGTCATTGTTCAGCGCTCCTCTTTTTGAGTGTGGACACTGCCGCCGGCTTTGCCTCAACCAGCAGGGGCCTGAAATTATGGTCCATGCCAAAATATGCCAGCCGGTCGGTATAGGCATAGAATGAAATATCATGGTACAGGGGCAGCAAAGGCAGATTCCTGGTGAAATATTCTGACAGGCGACGGTAGATATTCTTCTGCGCGGCCCTGGAGGTGCCGTGCCTTCCTTGGGCAATGAGCGCATCGGCTTTGTCACAGGCACACCCGTAGCTTCTCGGACCGTCAGAGGCCAGATAATAAGCATAGAAAAAATCAGGCTCGCCTGTCATCAGGGTATTGGGCTGCAGGGCCAGGTTGAATTTGCCCTCTTTCATTTCCTTATAGTACGCCCCCGGTTCCCGGATATGGATGGCTGCAGCAAATCCATATTGGCCCAGTTGCATTTGGATAAACTGGGCAATATCCAGATAGGGCCAGCGCTCTACGGTACCGGCATGGAGCAGAATGTCCACTGTCCCTTTTTCAGGCATTTTAACCGGATGCCAGTCGTCGTTGAGGTGTCCGAAACACCAGTCTTTTGCAAGGGGCGTGAACGGATCTTTTGCCACACGGCCGCATCCTGAAACAAGTGCATTGACAATGTTTTTCCGGTCAATGATGGAGGCCAGCCACTGCCGGGCAGAATGATCAATAAACGGTTTTTTCCAACAGTTGAACACCAGATAATGGGTGGTGGCCACTTCAACGGATTCCAGAACCAGGCCTTTCACATCCTTAAGGGTCTCAACCTGCTGGGGTAAAATAGCACCCACATCGGCAACGGCATCCACCTCCTTGGCCATCAGAGCCATGGCCCGGGTCTGGGCATCGACCAGGTTCCTGAAAACCACCCGCCTAAAATGGGGTCTGTTCCCCCAGTATCCGTCAAAGGCTTTAAGGGAAATGCGGTCTCCTGGAACGGCCCGGTGCAGGTAAAAGGGACCGGTGCCAGTCACGGTTTTAAGACGGCCGTCCGGTTCAAAATCCTTTGGGTGGAGTATGGGGCTCTGGTAATAGGACACCCTGTTTGGGAAGGACGGATTCGGCTTTTTTAGATGAAAGACGAGGTCCAGCCGGCCCCGGGCTTCCAGTCTATCCAGATTTTTATAAACACCGGAAGGATCATAGCGCGGACTGGATGCCGTGCGAAGAATCGACTGCCTGGCAAGTTCTGCGGTCAAAGGCGTATTGTCATGGAACCGAACATTGTCCCGCAGATGAAAAATCCAGGTCCGGTACTGCTCTTCTGCTTCCCAGGACCGGGCCAGCCATGGGCAGGCGTTCAGGTTGTCATCCAGATAGGTCAGAGCCTCCCAGGTATGGGTGGAACCGTGAAGATAGGTACGGCTGGCCGGGCCGTCCAGAAAATCCCGACCCACCCCGATAATCAGGGTGTCTTCCCGGGCCTGGATGGCCCCGGCCAGGGAGAAACCAGGTGCCAGGACCATCCAGATCATGGCCGGTGCCAGAAAAATCAGGCACCGGTTCCAAAGGTTCAGGGTGATTGAGGATACACTTTTCAAATTCAAAATGCGTACCTGACCCCCATCATGCATTCCACATACCGGCCGGGATTGACATAGACAATCTCGGTGGCATAATCCTCATCCAGCAGGTTCACGGCGGAAACCTGGGTACTTAGGGTCACCTTTTCTGACAGTGCCCAGTCCTTCCAGACCTTTACATCAAGTGTTTCATAAGCTTTCATGTGAAAATAGGGCAAGTCTTCGTTGTTATCCGTGTAATACCGGCTGCCTGAAAACCGGTACAGCACTTCCCAGTTAAACAATTGAGCGTTCAGGTATCTGAGCCCCAGGCTGCCGAAGTAGTCCGGGGAATTTCTCAACTGGTTACCAACATTGTCAGGATTTGTGTCGTCCTTGGTGATTTCCGAATCGTTCAGGGTCAGCGATCCGGTAAATGCCAGGTGCCGGGTAATGGGCTGTTTAAGGAAAATTTCAACACCGTTGATTTCCGCCTCTCCGATATTTCTCGTTTTGATCAGGGTGGTGGATAGAGGGGTATTATCCTCATAGGTGTATGCCATGATATTTTCAATAATACCGTGGTAAGCCGTAACCTTGATCAGGGTGTTCCACTGGGGCAGTGTGATGTCAGCCCCCAGATCAACCATCCAGGTTTCTTCGGGTTCCAGGTCGGTATTGGCTTCCCGCCAGGTGGGGCCGGTGTTTTTATTTTGGAACAGCCATTTGGGATTGCCGGGCCAGAAGGCCGTACCGGCAGAGGAGTGCAGCGCCAGGATGTCGTTGACCCGGAATTTGACACCGCCCCTGTAAGTGACGGTGTCTTTGCTAACATCGTCCGGAGTGCTGTTGGAAGAACCGGAATCATAGATATCCTTGTACTCCCACTTGTCATACCTAAGCCCGCCCAAGAGGCTTAACCGGTCATCCATGAAAAACATCTGGTCCTGGAGGTACAGGGCTGACTGGTCCGTAGTCAATTCATAGCGGTAGGTCTGAGTTCCGTCAGGGTCGTAATCATACGAGGTTTCTTCCTCCCTGGCAAAATACACACCGGCGGTAAGCACGTTGTTGGGCAGAATATTGAAGTCGCCCTGCAGTTCAAAGGGGATCCGTTTGCGATCCCAATCTTCAATTGTAGTAATGGCATCATTTACCACTATCACGCCGCCCACAAGGCTTGCCCCTCCATTGGACTGGGAGGGAATGGACTGGTACTGGTACCCGGTGGTTGCCGTCAATTTCACCTGCTCGGTAAATTGGTGGCTCAGCCTCAGGTTGGACACCACGGTATCGCCGTGATCGTTTGTGATGGCATTTTCCTGGCCCCCATAGAGATACCGGTCCATATAATTCAGCGCCAGGGACAGCGTCGTGTCTTTGTGGTTATCCCACTCCAGCTTCCCACTGAGCCATTGGTAACTATAGTCATTGTCTTCAACTGAGGATCCCCTTATATACTGGGGTTTACCCAGTTTGGACAATTCTATCATTCCGTCCACGGGTTTCATCTGATAGCCGTCGGATATCTCCCCGGAATAGGAAAACCGGTAGGTCAAATTATCTTTTGCATCTCCGATGGAAAGGCTGGGCTTAAAAGTGTTGTTTTCGCCGTAAGCGACCTGGGCGCTGATGCCTTCATGGGCCGTGCCGCTGCGGGTAAGGATATTCACCGCACCTCCGGCCGCACTGGGGCCGTAGAGGGCGGATGAGGGGCCTAAAACCACATCCACCTGCTCAATATCGTTGGGGTTTATTGCCGGAGATAAAAAGGCATGAACCGGAATCCCGTCGATAAGGTAGGCGGTACGCTGCAGAAAGTGACCGGTGCCCCTCAATTGTATCCAAGGCGGGCCCCAAGGGTAATACTGCCCGACACTGACACCGGGCAGATCCCGGATAAATTCGCCAAAATTGTTCATGTAATAGGACGGCTGGCAATCCAGGTCCTCACGGTCCACGCTGTATGATGTCACCGGAGACAATTCCTGTGCCACACTTGTTTTGGTGGCCGTAACCGTAATTTCTTCAATCTGATTTACTTTATTTTGGTCTTTTTCCGCCCATGCCGGGTAGATCAGGACTTGAGCCAGAATAAGTATAACGCCTGACCACAGCGGCCAACAACTCTTTTTCATTTTCCTCTTCTCCTTTTTCAGCTTCCAGATCAACATCAATTGAGGGATGAAGGCATACATATGAAAAAGGCCATGAATGCCCATTCCCCGGTTTAAGGGTGTTTCTGGACCTTCATGGCCACAAGGATTAGTCTGCGACTCTAAGAATTCAAAGTAGAACAAAAGATGTGCATTTTGCTGTACCTGAGATTTGATCAGCGGCTTCAGCCGCCTTTTTCGAAGTGTCGTATATAACCAGATATAAAAAGTCAAGAGGTTTCTATTTTGGCAAAGACGCCAAAGACGAATTTGATATTGAGGCCCCCAATCGAACCGGATCCAGAGAATTGGATTTTCAGTCCGCCCGTTTTAAGGCACTATTTAATAGTTGAATACGTGAACATGCAAAGAAGATACACCGGTGAAGGTCGAACAGCCGATCTCGGGTGGCCCGGCCCGAGATTTTTACGGCAATATATTCTTTACGGCAATATATATTGACGGGCCTGTAACCGGACATACTATCAACCGGCCAATTCCCTGAGCTTACCGGTTTTTGTTTTTTCACTTGCTTTATCATCATCATTTTGTTACAAAGTGCGGTTATAAATATTTAATATTTAAATCCACTATGAAAGGGGCGATGCTGCTTGAAAGAAATTACGGTCACCGTTATTGATAATGACGTAGAAAAGGCCTTGAGAATTCTGAAGAAAAAAATTCAGAACGACGGACTCTTCAAACGTCTGAAGGTTAAAAAGCACTACGAAAAACCGTGTCAGTACAGAAGACGTAAGATGAGAGAGGCAATGAGAAGACAAAGAATTGCCGCCTCAAGATCTCGCAGAAGACGTAGCTAAGCACTGAAATCGCCCGGCATGTTAGCACTCCTGACATGCCGGGCTTTTTTTATGGATAACCGAACATGCCAAAAATTTCCTATGAGCAGTGCCTGGATAAAATCTATAAGCTGGGCCGCTTCGGTATCAAGCTGGAGCTTGATACCATCCTTAACATCCTGAGATTCCTGAACAACCCCCAGAAAAATTACAAGGTCGTCCATGTGGCCGGCACCAACGGCAAAGGCTCCACCGCCACCTATATAGCCTCCATTCTCAGGCAGGCGGGGTTCAGGACAGGCATTTACACCAGCCCCCACCTGGTCCGGTTCAACGAACGGATCACCGTTGACGGCAAAGAGATTTCCGATGATGATGTGGTCAAGGCTTATGAGGCAGTAAATGCCGTGGACATCGGCAAGCGCCGGGCCACCTTTTTTGAAATTGCCACTGCCATGGCCTTTTACCAGTTTTCAAAGGAAAAGGTGGACTGGGCTGTGATCGAAACCGGCATGGGCGGGCGGTTCGATGCCACCAATGTCATAAAGCCCCAGGTCAGTGTGATCACCAACCTTTCCATTGAGCACACCGAATACCTGGGATCCACCATCAAAGACCTGGCCCGGGAAAAGGGAGGGATCATAAAACCCAACACCCCGGTGGTCACCGCGGTATCCCAGCCGTCGGGCATTGAGATGCTGGAAACAATTGCAAAAGAGAACAAGGCCCCCCTCTTCCGGTTCAAAAAGGATTTTTCCATCCGGAAAACGCCGAACAAAAAGACCTATGCCTTTCAGGGAATTCACAATACCTATAAAGATTTGGTAAAGCCCCTGCCCGGCGACCACCAGCGGGAAAACCTATCCCTGGCCCTGGCGGCCTGCGAACTGATATTCGACCACAACAAGGGCAGGGATGAAAGATACACGGTTTCCCCGGAACTGGTCAGGGAAGGCCTGTCCAACGCCCGGTGGCCCGGCCGCCTGGAAAAAATCATGGATGAGCCCCTGGTGATTCTGGACGGCGCCCACAACCTCAAGGCGGCCCAGGTGCTGGGCAAATACCTGGCCGGCAGGCTGGGAGACAAAAAACTCACCCTGGTGGTGGGCATCCTGGATGACAAACCCCATGAAGAGATGCTGGCACACCTGGCGCCCCTGGCCCACCGGGTAATCATCACCAAGGCAAAAATAGACCGGAGCCTTGAAACCGAGGTTCTCGAAAAGGCTGTGAAAAAATTTTTTAAGGGAGAAACCACCATTATTGAAGATGTCAAAGAAGCCGTATCCCATGCAATATCAACGTCTTCCAAAGAAGATGCCGTATGCATTGCCGGGTCACTATACGTGGCCGGGGAGGCAAAAGAAAAATTTTGTCTGGATTTTATCTGATAATGTGGTATAACTTCGCCTGATTTGAGCGCCCGTAGCCCAGTGGATAAGGCGTCAGCCTCCGAAGCTGAAGATCGCTGGTTCGATTCCAGCCGGGCGCGCCATCCTTAAGACTCCCATGAATACATTCCATAAAACAGGATTACGCATCGGACTGATTTCATACCGGTCCAATCCCCATTGCGGGGGCCAGGGGGTTTACATCCGCCACCTCAGCCATGCATTGTCCGACCTGGGCCACCAGGTAGAAGTGATCGCCGGGCCGCCGGATCCCCAACTTGACATCGGCCCCATGGACAATATCAAGCTGTCCATGCTCCAGACCCTTGACCTTTACAATCCCGAAGATCTGTTCAGGACCCCCAGCCTGGATGAACTCAAAGATCCGGTCAATTTGATTGAGTGGCTGGATATTTCCGCCATGGGATATTCCGAGCCCCTGACCTTCGGCATGCGGGTGAAACGGTATATGAAGGACAGAACCCGCAGCCTGGACATCATCCATGACAACCAGACCCTGGCCTACGGCATCCTCTCTTTGGCGGGGTCAATGCCCGTCACCGCCACCATCCACCACCCCATGACCGTGGACCGGCGTTTGGCTGTGCAGAGCACCCGGTCATTTTGGAAAAAGCTCAAGGCCCTGCGGTGGTACTCCTTCATCGGGATGCAGAAACGGGTGGCCCGGAGGATGCCTGCCATTATCACGGTGTCCGACAGTTCCAAAAGAGATATTTCAAGGGAGTTTGACATCCCGGAGTCAAATTTCCGGACCATCCCCATCGGCATTGACATGGACAATTTTTACCCCCTGGACCACGTCAAAAAGATCCCGGGGCGGCTCATTGTAACCAACAGTGCAGACACTCCCCTCAAGGGACTTTACCATCTTCTCCATGCCCTGGACCGGCTGGTCAAAAAGGGACGGGAGGTCTCCCTCACCGTCATCGGCACGCCAAAAAAGGACGGGGGCATTGAAAACCTGGTTAAAAAACTGGATTTAGGACCCCACATCGACTTCACCGGCCGCATCGACCACCAGCGGTTTGTCCGGGAATATGCCAGGTCGCAAGTGGCCGTGGTCCCCTCCATGTACGAGGGATTCGGCCTGCCCGTGGGGGAGGCCATGGCCTGCCGGATTCCGGTGATTTCCACCACCGGGGGCGCCCTGCCCGAAGTGGCCGGAGACGCGGCAAAACTGGTTCCCCCCGGGGATGCCCGGGCCCTGGAAAAGGCCATCGAAGAACTCCTGGATGATGAGAAACAGCGGGAGACCCTCGCCCAGAAAGGGTATGAACGGGTGCAATCCGAATTTACCTGGGAGAAAACCGCCATAAAAACCGCAGCCGTATATCAGGAGGTGATTGATGATTACCATGGACTTTAACCGGCTGGATATCCGCCCCGGGGACCGGGTGCTGGACATCGGCTGCGGCGAAGGCCGCCACACCGTGCGCATCTGCCAGGAGAAAGGCGCTGTCTGCACCGGGGCCGACTTCGGGTTCGACAACCTGGTCACCACCCGGGGGAAGCTGGAATTCCACCAGGCCATTGAAGACCTTTCCTGCAGGGACTGGAACCTCTCCTGCATGGACATTACGGCCATGCCCTTTGATAATGAAAGCTTTGATGTGGTCCTCTGCTCGGAAGTCCTGGAGCATATCCCCAACGATGATGCCGCCATTGACGAGCTGGCCCGAATCGTAAAGCCGGGGCAAACCCTTGCCGTCAGCGTCCCCAGGGCCTGGCCCGAAAAAATCTGCTGGCAGCTCTCCGACGAGTATTTCAATGCCAACATGGGCCATGTCCGGATCTACAATAAGAATGAACTCATGGACCGGATCCGCGAGAGAGGATTTTCCTTTACCGGTGCCCATTTTGCCCACAGCATCCACAGCCCGTACTGGTGGCTTAAATGCCTGGTGGGCCCCAACCGGACCGATTCCGCCGCCGTAAACCTCTACCACCGCCTCCTGGTCTGGGACCTGATGAAAAAGCCGAAGCTCACCACCTGGGTGGACAGGCTGCTCAACCCGGTGCTGGGCAAAAGCGTGGTCATGTATTTTAAAAAACATTAAGACCGGATTTTACGCGCGGCCTGACCTGTTCAGGGGGGAAAACGGTATTATATTCTCTTCATAACCTAAATATTGAGGAGAAATATGCGCACCCTAATCATCCTGGCCGCCCTGATCCCCCTGGCCTATTCATGTGCCACCGCCCCCAAGGCAGTGAAACGCAGCGATCCTTTAATCGGAAAAATTATAAAGGGCACCACCGGGAAAGAAATATCCTACGACCATCTGCTGGACGCCCTGGCCGCCGCCGACGTTATCTATCTTTCCGAAAAACACGACAACCCCATGCACCATGCCGCCCAGCAGCGGATCATCAGCGATCTGGCCGATTCCGGCCGCTCCCCCATTCTCGGTTTTGAATTCTTCCCGGTGAAGGACACCCCCCTCCTTTTAAATCTCATGGATTCAAAAAAGGCTGGACACTCCCCGGACATTGAAAAAGCCGTGGAGACCCGGATGAGACAGAAACTGGGCTGGGAAGACCAATCCGACACCATGTGGTCCTTTTATTGGAACCTCCTGACCCTGGCCAGGGACAAGGGGCTGACCGCGGGAGGCCTGGACCTTGTGCCGTCACTGAAACGGCGCATCACCCGCAAAGGCATTCAAGGCATCACGCCCCTTGAAAAAACGCAGATATTTTCCACCGGCCTCAACGATCCGGCGTACAAAACCCATATGACCGGAATTTTCAAAAATGTCCACTGCGGCATGGACCACGGCAGAATGACTGACAGGCTATACGATACCTGGCTGGCCAGAAATGACCGCATGGCCCTGTCCATTACAGAACTCCACCGCACCAGGGCAAAAGGAACCGGCCCGGTGGTGGTGATCATGGGCAACGGGCATACTGAATACGGGCTGGGGGTCATGGACAGGGTGCGCCATTTAAGCCCGGATATTTCCCAGGTCAACCTGGCCATGACAGAGATCTCCAGGGAACCGGCAGACCTTGCCGCCTATTTGGCCCCGCTGGATTTACAAGACCACCCCCCTGCCCCGCCCGGAGACTTTCTATGGTTTACCCAGCGGGTTTCTTACGAGGATCCCTGTCTTAAATTCAGGAAAGCGCTGGAAAAAATGAGAAAAAAGAAAATGGAATAACTGCCTTTACATCGACGAAAAGAGCCCTATTCTAATGATTAGTATTCATTTTATGATTCACCATCACTATACAGGAGAAGACAGATGACCGAAAAAATATGCCCCACCTGTAAAGGAAAAAAAGTGCTTGTCGGCAATTGTGAATGCAACGCGGAATGGCGGACCAACGATCCGGAAGACGTGGCTGATGACTGTGTCTGCGAGCCGGACCAGAAATGCCCGGATTGTGCCGGCACCGGCGTTATTCAGGAATAATTTGGGCCGGATACAGGATCCGGCCTATTCCTTTTTCCGCCTCAGCACCCCGAGGGTTTTCGTCATTTCAAGTTCTTCATAGAGGCCGGACGCCCTTGCCTCTTCGTAGACCTGCCTGGGGGGCTGCCCCCCCTCCTCGGGATTGAAAAAAATATCATGGATCACAAGGTAGCCCCCGGGCATGAGACGGGGGGCCCAGGTGGTCAGATCCGTTCGGGCAGCCTCATAGGAATGGCCGCCGTCTATAAAGACCATGGCAAGCGGCGTGCACCACATCCGGCCGGCAGTGGCCGAAGAGGAAACAATGGGCACCACCGTATCTTCCAGTCCGGCCCGTTCCAGGGTCTGCCGGAAGAGCGGCAGGGTGTTCACCCCTAAAACGGCCCCATCATAAAGATCAGGGTCAAAGTATTCTTCACCGGGCTGCTGTTCTTCCGACCCGCGGTGGTGGTCAATGGAATACAGAATCCCGCTGTTTTCCCTGCAGGCCTGTCCGATGACGGCTGCGGACCGGCCGCAGTAAGAGCCGATTTCAAGCAGGGGGCCCATGGCCGATGCCTCCAGGGCGACATCATAGAGCCGCACCACCTCTTCATCGTGCATGAATCCCTTGATGGTGTTCAGAAACTGAAAATCAATTTTCGTCATAGCTTTTCACCAGTATCTCACGGCCTTTGGAGCCGATCTGCGGCCCCACAATCCCTTCATGTTCCATCATTTCAATGAGCCGGGCGGCCCGGTTGTAGCCAATGCGCAAACGACGCTGGACATAGGAGATGGAGGCCTGCCGGTCCTTGGTGACCAGTGCCACGGCCTCGTCGTACTTGGCATCGTACTCGGATTCGTCAAAGCTTTTTTCCTCGTCCTGGCCGTCTCCCATGGTAACCTCTTCATTATAGTCGGGTTTACGCTGTTCCTTTATAAACCCGGTGACCCGGCCAATTTCCTTTTCCGAGATATAGGCCCCCTGGATCCGCATGAGCTTGCCCGTGCCCGGCGGGCAGAAAAGCATATCCCCGTTGCCCAGAAGGCTTTCTGCCCCCCCCTGGTCGATGATGATCCGGCCGTCGATTTTTGAAGAGACCTGGAAGGAGATCCGGGTGGGAAAATTAGCCTTGATGGTGCCGGTGAGGACATCCGCCGAAGGGCGCTGGGTGGCGATAATAAGATGAATGCCCGCCGCCCGGGCCATCTGGGCCAGGCGGGTGAGGGCGTATTCCACATCCTTGGAGGCCACCATCATGAGATCCCCCAGTTCGTCCACGATGACCACGATATACGGCAGGGTCTCAAGGGGGACCCCGGCCGCACCCATGAGTTCATCGGGATCGGCGCCGGGCCCGGCCGCGGCCAGTTTTTCCTTTACCATCTCATTGTACTGGCCGATGTTCCGCAGCCCGGACAGCTCCAGGAGTTCATACCGCCGCTCCATCTCCTTCACCGCCCAGAACAATGCGTTGGTGGCCTTTTTCATATCCGTGACCACCGGGGTGATCAGATGGGGGATGTCGTTGTATACGGAAAGCTCGATCCGCTTGGGATCCACCATGATCAGCTTGACCTGGTCCGGGCTGGCCTTGTACAGCAGACTGATGATCATGGAGTTGAGCCCCACGGACTTGCCCGTGCCGGTAGCTCCTGCAATGAGCAGGTGGGGCATCTTATCCATCTTGGTGGCCACTGGCTGCCCCAGAAGATCCTTGCCCAGTCCCAGGGTGAGCAGGGAATCTGAGGTGACAAATTCCTTGGAAGCGACCATCTCCCTGAGGTTGACCTGTTCCCGTTCGTCATTGGGGATTTCAATGCCCACCACATCCCGGCCGGGGATGGGGGCCACAATACGGATGGAAATGGCGGAGAGGGCCAGGGCCAGGTCATCGGAAAGGCCCACGATCTTTGACAATTTTATTCCCGGCGCCGGCCGGTATTCAAAGGTGGTGATCACGGGGCCGGGCAGGATTTCCACCACCTCGCCCCGGACGTTGAAATCCTTGAGTTTCTCCTCAAGTATCTTCGCTTTTTCCTGAAGGATCTGGGTATCCACATGGCGGCGGACCTTGGCCTTTTCATCCAGGAAAGAGAGCTTGGGCAGAACGAAATCCGGCCGCTCCCGGATATCTTCAAGGGCCGGATCGGCCATATATTCCCTGTCATCCCGTTCCACCTCCACGATATTGGGGGCAAAAAGGTCGTCCACGGAAACATCGCCTCTGCCCTCCACGGGTTCAGGCACCACCACCGGGACCGTTTCTTTCTTTTTTCTCTTCCTTTTCGTTGTTTTTTCAGGCAACTCCCTGGGCTTTGCATCAAGTTCCCTGGCCTGCTCCGCCCGTTCGGCCCGCTCTATCCTTGCCGATTTCCTGGCTTCCCGCATCTTTACGCCCTGGGTCTTCATATATGCAAGGGCCTCGGCCATATCCTTTTGCATGGTCCGCATCAACGCTGCGGCCTTGTCCCGGAGCAACAGCACCACCGCTTTAACGGAAATGCCGGTGGCCAGGACGAATCCCACCACCACCACGAAAGCCAGCACAATGATGCATCCGGTGATATTGGCATATTTTAAAAGAAACCCCGTCACCGCCGTGCCCACCACGCCGCCGGCGGGCATCAGGGTGTTGGAAAACCGGTAGGCATCCCTGAACAGATAAAAGATACTACCGGTGGAAACCATGAGCATGAGGCCGCCAACCAGGGTAAGCCAGATCACCCTGGCAGATTTTCCCTTAAGATACCAGAGGCCCAGCAGGGAGAGGACCAGAGGGACCCAGAGGGAGCCGATGCCGAAAAGATAGACAAAAAGCCCGGCCGTATGGGCCCCCACCAGGCCGAACAGGTTGTGGATCTTTTTGGGGACCTCGAAGAAATGGTTGCCCACGCAGGGGTCTGCCGCGTGAAAGGAAAAAAGGCTTACCGCTGTCAGGATAATCAGAAAAAAGAGGAAAATGCCGTAGAGTTCTTTTTTCATACCTGGATGATCAGACCTCAATGATAATGGGCACAATCAGGGGACGGCGGTTGATGGCAAAGGCAAAGTACTGCTTCAGGGCGCGCTGGAGTTTTTTGCGGATCAGCTCCACCCGGGATTCCAGCCCGGCCTCGTATTCCTCAACGATTTCCAGGATCACGCACTGGGCGTCGTCCACCAGGTATCCGGTGGCCGAATCAAAGACAAACCCCTTGGAGACCAGTTCCGGCCCGTAAAGCACCACACCGGTTTCCTCGTCGATGATCATGGTGACCACCACAAGCCCCCCTTCGGACAGCTCACGGCGCTCCTTGAGCACGGACCGGCCCACATCGCCGATGCCCTTGCCGTCCACAAGGATCCGGCCGGTCTGCACCTTTCCCTCTATGCGGCCGCCCTTGTCCTCGTCAAAGGCGATGACCTGCCCGTCTTCGGCCACAATGACGTTGTGCCGTTCCAGGCCCAGTTTCTCCGCCAGGCGGGCGTGGACCACCAGATGCCGGTATTCCCCATGGATGGGGATAAAATACTCCGGCCGGGTGAGGTTGATCATCAGCTTGAGCTCTTCCTGGTGGGCATGGCCCGAGGCATGGATCTGGGCGACTTTGGAATACACCACTTCCGCCCCCCTCCGGTAGAGCTTGTTGATGATATTGGAAATGGCTTTTTCGTTGCCCGGGATGTGTTTGGAGGAAAGGATCACCGTATCCCCTTTCCGGATATTGATGTGCTTGTGCACCCCCGAGGCCATCCGGGCAAGGGCCGACATGGGCTCTCCCTGGCTGCCGGTGGTGATGATGGCCACCTCGTCGGGGGGCAGTTTATGGATCTGCTTGATGTCCACAATCATGCCCGGCGGGCAGGTGATATATCCCAGGCGCATGGCCGCATCGGTGATCTGCTCCATGGACCGGCCGTTGAAGACCACCTTGCGGTTATTGCGCCGGGCCATATCAATGACCTGCTGGATGCGGAAAACGTTGGAGGCAAACAGGGCCACGATGACCCGACCCGGGGCCGCTGCAATGAGTTTGCCCAGGTTCTTGGCCACCTCCTGTTCGGACATGGTATACCCTTCCACCTCCACATTGGTGGAATCGGACATCAGGGCCAGCACCCCCTGCTCTCCCCACCGGGCAAAGCTGGAGATATCCGTATTCTTCATCTTGTCCCCGGAGTGACTGATCCTGAAATCCCCGGTATGGACCACCACCCCTTCAGGGGTATTAATGGCCAGCCCGACGCCGTCCACCGTGGAATGGCTCACCCGGATAAATTCAATGTCAAAGGGCTCAATGGTGAGCACCTCTCCGGGGTTGACCACATTGAGGTCCACATGGGTGTTCAGGTCGAACTCCACCAGTTTGTTTCTGGCGATTTCCAGGGTAAAAGGGGTGCCGTAGACGGGCAGGCGGATTTCACGGAGCAGGTAGGGCAGCGCCCCGATATGGTCTTCATGGGCATGGGTGAGGATGATGCCCTCTATTTTTTCCCGGTTTTCCCGCAGGTAATCCATGGCCGGGATAACGATATCCACCCCCAGCATATAGTCTTCGGGAAACATGAGCCCGGCGTCGATGATAAACATGACGTCCCCGTACTCCACCACCATCATATTCAGGCCGATTTCACCCAGCCCCCCGAGCGGTATGATCTTTAACATATTTTTTATATATCCAGACCCCATATCAAATGCAGATGGCCAGTTTTTCAAAGACCGCGTCGGTCCAGTCCACCAGCCAGTCACGCTGGCCTTTGGTGGCATAGCCCATACAATCGCATTTGATATTGGTTTTAATTCTCACCAGCAACTCACAGGACAGGTAGGATTCTTCCAGCATCAGGGCAAAAACATGGGGCCCGCAGCCTTGGTGCTCGGCCTGGAGTGGTGTCAGGCACTCCGGGGCCAATTCAAGCCAATAGATACCGCCGATGGGGGCGGATTCCAGGTGGGCATCCAGATACTCTTTTAGTGCGGAATAATCCTTGAGCGTCAATCCGTCGATTACATATTGTTTCATAGGGATTCTAATTAACATAGTACCCCATGGGATGCAACATCAAGTTCACCGGCAACCAATGCAAATTTCTTGCCGATCGGGGAAGTTTAGGGGTATAACAGGAACAGATAAAAAAATCACCACACCCAACCATAACAGAGAACGACTCCCATGAGATCCCAAAACAATTTCAGGTATGTGGCACTGGCCGATGAAATCCAGGAAGGCATCCTCGCCGGCAAATTCAGACCCGGGGAAAAGCTTCCTTCACTGCGGCAGCTCCACAACCGTCTGGGCCTGAGTGTCACCACCATCCACCAGGCCTATATTGAACTGGAAAAACGGGGCCGGGTGGAAGCCAGGGAAAAATCCGGTTTCTATGTCCGTCCCCTGCACACCCTGCCCCTGCCCCGGCCCCTGAGGCATCAGGGCAGCCCCCACCCGAGCCGGGTCAGCATCAACGATTTGGCCGAGACCATCCTGTCGGACCTCAATGCCCCCGATATGCTCCAACTGGGGGCAGCGGTTGCGTCAAGGGAACTTCTGCCCCTGAAACAGCTGGCCCGGATCACCAAAACCATGACCATGGATGAACTTGAAAAGGGCATGGGCACCTATGACCCGCCGGCCGGTTCGCCTGAACTCCGCCGGGCCCTGGCCGCCCGGATGCTGGGCCAGGCATGTACCGTGGGCCCCGACGATATTATCACAACCAACGGCTGTCTGGAGGCAGTCAGCCTCTGCCTGAGGGCCGTGGCCGGTCCAGGGGACACCATCCTGGTTGAATCCCCTGTTTTTCACTGCTTTCTGCAGCTTATGGAGGATCTGAACCTCTATGTGATTGAAATGCCGGGATGTCCGGAAACCGGCATGGACCCATATGCCTTTGAGAAAATTGTCACCTCCCATAAGATAAGGGCCTGTTTGCTCAATACAAATTTCCAGAATCCCCTGGGCTCGGTGATGTCCCCTGGGGCAAAGCTAAAGGTACTGAACATTGCCCATGCCCAGGGCCTGCCCATTATTGAAGATGATATCTACGGGGACATCTATTTCGGATCAAAACGTCCTTCAACCTTCAAAAGCCTTGATACCCAGGGTATGGTACTCTATTGCTCTTCCTTTTCCAAAAACCTGGCCCCGGGTCTGAGGACCGGCTGGACGGTGCCGGGAAAATTCAGGGAAAAGGTGCTTCGCCTCAAGCTCAATTCAAAACTGGCCTGCCCCGGAATCCACCACAGGGCCGCAGCCCGGTTCCTGGACTCAGGCGCCTATGACCGCCACCTGAGACGGCTGAGAAACCAGATTAAGAACCAGGCCTCGGTCCTTTCCATTGCCCTGGCCAACCACTTTCCTGAAAATATCCGGGTAACCTTTCCCAGGGGGGGAATGGTTCTCTGGATAGAGTTGGACAGGTCCGTTGACACCATGGAAATCTACCAGCAGGCCAGACATCAGGGCATCTCCATCCTCCCCGGCCGAATCTGTTCCTCCACGGACCGCTACAGCCACTGCCTGCGGCTCAACTGCGGCGTCAAATGGGGACCTGACCTTGAAAAGGGAATTGCAATTTTGGGCAGGCTGGTCCGGGCTGCATATAAAAAAAAATCAATCGATTAAAAAAATGATTAAATCCTTGACAACTCATTTAAATACCATCATATTCAAATTAGTTACTAATGGTTTAACCATTTAAATTAGGAGGATCCCATGTTAAATAAAATTATCAGCCAAGCCCTTCCCTATTTTCCCCAGAAATTCATCTGGCAGTTTTCCAAAAACTATATTGCCGGTGAAAGCACCCAGGACGCCATTGATGCCTCAAAGGCCCTGAACCGGGAAAAAACCATGGTCACCCTGGACATTCTCGGAGAATTCATCCAGAACATGCACCAGGCCAAGGCAAACAGAGATGAATACATTGATCTCATTGACACCATCGAACAGACCGATGTCATCGGCAACTACTCCCTCAAGCCCTCCATGTTCGGCCTGCTGATAGACAAGGAAACCTGTTTTGAGTACATGCGTGACATGGTGAAGAGAGCGGCATCCTACGATAATTTTATCCGCATTGACATGGAAAACTCTCCCTGCACAGACGACACCATTGAAATTTTCAGAAAACTGAAAAAGGAATTTCCCAGGAATGTGGGCCTTGTTCTCCAGGCCTACCTGAAACGGACCCGCCAGGATATCGAAAGCATGCTGGATCTCAAATCCGATGAGGCGGAACTCAATTTCAGGCTCTGCAAAGGCATCTATGTTGAATCCCCCAGCATCGCCTATAAAGACTACCACGAAATCAACGCCCACTACCTTGAAGACCTTGAGTTTATGTTCCAAAACGGCGTCTACCCCGCCATTGCAACCCACGACAAGCCTCTGATCGAAGGCGCCCAGAAACTCATTGAAAAATATGAGGTGCCCAAGAATAAGTACGAATTCCAGATGCTCTACGGGGTCACCCCCAAACAGCGCCAGAAACTTGTGGATGCCGGCCATCCTGTCCGGGTATATGTCCCCTTCGGAGAACAATGGTTTGGTTACTCCACCCGGCGCCTCAAAGAGAATCCGGCCATGGTCAGTCATATCCTCAAAGCCATGCTGGGCCGCGGTTAACATACTTTTTTTAAAATCCGCTGGACATTAATAAAAACGGGTGGGATAATTATTGGTGATGCAAATAATTAGCTCACCCGTTTTCTTTTAGCTTTGTCAAACTTTTTCCACTCCTTCCCTTGCAAACCCGCACAAAACTGGTTATGGTTTCCTTAAGAGATAACCTTTGTCACCGGCAAAGGGGGTCTGCTTACACCAGTTACACTATTATATGAAAGGAGTTGCCATGAGAGACAGAGCAGTCAGACGGCACGAAGAATTCAAAGTCAGACGCAGATTGAACAGACAATATAATAGTTGCATTGAAAATCTCTCCAGCGATGTGCGGAACGGGATTGAAGGGAATGCAGAGAAGCTTAAAAGGGTGTGCGCCACCCTCAACGCCGAAAGGCATGACCGGAAACTGGGTAAAAAAACCATCCAGGAACTCAGGCACGATATCACCATGAGAGAACAACTGCAGTAACAGCCCCTTGACAACCAAACCACCGCCCCCGGACAATCACCTTGTCCGGGGGCTTTTTTATTTCAGACGATTCACTTTCAGGGCCAGTTCCATGCGGTCCCTGCAGCCGGTTTTCCGGAAGATATTGGTCAGATGGGCCTTAACGGTTCTCAGTGAAACATACATGGCCTCGGCAATTTCCTGGTTGGAGAGCCCCTTGGCAACAAGGCCGGCCACCTCCTTTTCCCGCTTGGAAACCTGGTCCCAGAATCTGCTGCCCTCCCCCCCGGCCGTGTTTCCGGCAGGCAGCGCCATGTTTTGGATAAACTGGTTTAAGATGGAAGGAATCAGCCACATCTGTCCCGACGCCACCACCGAAAGGGCCTGGCGGAAATTTTCCCCCTGCATGTATTTATTGCCGTATCCCCTGATCCCGTACCGGAGCAGCCGGGCGGCCTCCTCATACTCAGGTACATTGGACAGGGCCAGACAGGGGCAGGAAAAAGCAGGGGCGCTGCCCTGGAATCCGGCATCGGGGCTAAACCCTGTTTCCAGATCCAGGATCATCATCTCGCTTCCCTTTGCCATGTAGGGCATAGCCGCCTTATCAGCTACGGCTTTGATCTTACGCTCCCCCAGAATTGCCTGCAATCTTTCAACAAACCCCTTGTCGCCTGTAAACACCAGCATGGCCGCCTATTTTTCCCTGAATGCGTTGTATTTGGCGCGGAGAATCGGTTTCATGATATATTGCAGCACCGTCTTCTTTCCGGTCACAATATCCGCCTGGACCGTCATCCCCACAATAATTTCTTTTTTATTGTCCTCTGTACCCAGATAATTTTTGTCGGTCTTGATATTCACCAGGTAGAATTCCTCCTGGTGGGCCGGGTCCAGAATGGTGTCCGCACTGATGTGGACCACCTTCCCTTCAAGGCTGCCGTAAATGGCAAAATCATAGGCCGTGATTTTAAGCACGGCTTTCTGGCCCGGATAGAGAAAGGCGATATCAGAAGGCCGCACCTTGGCTTCCACCAGAAGCTTGTCATCGGTGGGAACGATTTCAAGGATATCCATCCCCGGGGTCACCACACCGCCCTGGGTATTGATGAGCAATTGCTTGACCGTACCGTTGACCGGGGAACGCACATGGGTCCGCCTCACCCGGTCTTCCAGGGCCACCCGCCCCCGCTGGAGCCGTTCGATCTCGGCCACGGTGCGGCTCAGCTCCGCCTGGGCGTTGAGGGCGAATTCCGCCTTGAGGTCCCGGATCTGTTCCTCAACTTCGGCAATCTCGGCCTTGGATGAAGATACGGCATTGGTCTCTGCCAGAAGTTCACGCTGGTTGTCCACAACCTTCTGTTTCACCTGGAGGAATTCGAGTTCCGACACCAGATTTTTTTTAAACAGGGGTTCGGTCAGTTCCATCTCCCTCTGGATCATCTTTTGGCTCAGTTTCAACTGTTTTATGCTCTGTTTGGCCTTAGACAGGCTGATCTTCTTCTGGCGGAGCCGCTGGGCCAGAACATTTTCCTCTGCCCTTATTTTCTTTTGGTTGGCCAGGTAGAGTTTCTTTTCCTCAATGACGATTTCCGGGTATTCGGCGGCCATTGCCTTATCCACCTTGAAAGGCCGGCCCGAGGCCTCGGCGTTCAGCCGGGCACTGGCCGCTTTCAGTCCTATAATCCGGATATTATTCTCCTCAAAGGAGCTGCCCGCACCGGTATCGTCAATGACCACCAGCACCTGTCCTTTTTTTACCCTGTCCCCCTCATTGACCCGGATCTCCTTGACGATGCCCCCTTCAAGGTTCTGGATGACCTGAATTTTGTAGGAGGGAATCACCCTGCCGAATCCCCGGGTCATCTCGTCGATCTGGGCAAAATTGGCCCATACAATGCAGGCCGTCACAAAACCGGCAATAATATACAGCAACAGGGTCATTTTGACCGGGCTTTTTTCCAGCACCGCCCCGTTGAGGCTGTTCATGAATTCGATATCCCGGGAAGAGTACCTTGGTTTTCTCATTTTTTCGGCCCTCCCCCCAATTGCCGGAGTACCTCTTCCTTGGGGCCGTCCATGACCACCCGTCCCCCCTCCATGACGATGAGCCGGTCCACAATGGCCACCATTGATGGTTTATGGGTGATGACGATGGCGGTGCGTCCCCGGCTGGCCTGGGCAAGATTCTTCACAATCCGGGTTTCGGTGGCGTAATCCATGGCATTGGTGGGCTCGTCCAGTAAAACAATGGGGGCGGCATGGATAAAGGCCCGGGAAATGCCGATGCACTGGCGCTGTCCCCCTGAAAGCCTTCCTCCCCGTTCCCCCACCTGCATGTCCAGCCCTTTGGGATGGGTATCGGAAAAGGAATTCACCAGGCCGATGGCTGCCGCCCGGATCACATCCGCATCACCGGCATGGGGCGCCTTAAACACAATATTCTCCCTTGCCGTGCCCGAAAACAGGGTCACATCCTGGGGCACATATGAAAAATTATGGCGCAGGTCTGCAGGATCAATCTGCTTGATATCAATGCCGTCCACGGAAATGCTGCCCGACGCCGGTTCATAAAAATTCAGCAATAACCTTCCCAAAGTGGATTTGCCCGATCCCACCGGACCGATGATCCCCACCCGCTCCCCGGAACGGATCCGGATATTCACATCCGCCAGGGCCGGCCGGGTTTCATCCGGGTAGGAGAACCCCACCCCCTTGAACTCAATGTCCCCCTTGAATACGGGGCGCCGGACAAACAGCTTGTGTTCGGGCCGTTCAACATCCAGCTGCATCAGTTCGGTGAGGTATCTCAGGGAAGCGGCCATCTGCTGGAAGGTGGAGACCAGAGAGACCACCTGGGACATGGGGGCGATGCTCCGGCCGGAAAGGATATTTACGGCAATGAGCCCGCCCATGCTCAATTCCCCTTTTTTAATGAGAAAGACCCCCAGGACCACCACGGCCACCGATGAAATCTGTGACAAAAAGGCCACAATGGTGGTCAGAGAGGTGGACATCACCCTGGACTTAATACTGCGCTGGGCAATATCCCCGGTGCTTTCCTCCCAGAACCACTGGACCGAACTGGCCGCATTAAAGGCCTTTATGGTCTCCAGATTGGACAAAGACTCCACCAGGATTCCGTTTCGCCGGGCCACCGCCCCCTGGGTGGTTTCGATCACCTTTTTCAGGGGTCCCCGCATGACAATGCTGTAAATGAGGCTTAGGAGAATGGCCGTCAGCGGTGCCAGAACCATCAGGGGGTGGATGGTATATATCACCAGAAGAAAAAGGGCGGCAAAGGGCAGTTCAATGAAGGCGGTGACCACGGATGAAGACAGAAAGGAGCGAATGGTATCGAAATCTTTAATATTGTTGGCAAATGCCCCCACAGAATTGGGTTTATCCTTTACTTTCATATTCATGCACTGCTCAAAAAGCACCGAAGAAAGGATAACATCGCTCTTTTTGGCGGCCACTTCCAGAAAATAGGTCCGCAGGAATTTGAGTATGATATCAAACAGGTAGACCACAAGGATACCGGCGGCAAGCATCCAAAGGGTATCCACCGCATTGTGGGGGATCACCCGGTCATAGACGCTCATGGTGAACATGGGGCCGGCAATCACAAAAATATTGATAAATAGGCTGGCCACCAGCACATTGATATAAATCGCCTTGAAGCGAAGCAGGGTGGAAAAAAACCACCGCTTTTTATCCCGCTCCCCGGCGGAGAATTCCTCAACCCGTTTGCCCAGATAATCTTTCTTCAAAAAAAAGGCAAATCCAATGTATTCCTTCTCAAGGGTGGATATCTCCACGGCAGTGGGGGTCTCGTCCACATCCGGACAGATGATCTCTGCGGTACCGCTGCCATGGTCCATGGCCGTCAGTATACAGGCCTTTTCATCCTTTAAAAGAAGAATGGCCGGCAGGACCACCGCTGGGATCTGCACAAGTTTCCGTTTGAACAGGCCGGACTGGAATCCGGCGTTCTTGGCGGCCCTGGAAAAATTTGCCTTTGAGTTGCCGATGGAAAAAAGGCGTTTTTTGTCATCCCTGGGGTCAAATGGGAGGCCGCTGACCAGGGCCTCGGGGCTGACCGGCTGGTTCTCAATCTTGGTCAGGGTGGCCAGGCAGGCCAGCAGAGGGTCCATATCCGTCATTTTCTCTGTCATCTTATCCGGCATCCTGCTCCAGTGCCTGAATCCCGCCCACATGATCTCCCTGGAAATACCGGATGCCTGCGGCCTTAAGGTCTTCAAGCTGATCTAAGGTTTCTATTCTGGTACCGATGAGCCGGATATCCAGGCTTTCGGCCATGGTCTGCAGCATGCCCAGCGCAATTTTAGACCGGGAGGGGTCCCGGGCATCGTACAGGCATGCGGCATCGGATTTGATATAGGCCGGGGTGAGCTGCTGGAGCATGGCCAGGGACTCATCTCCTATGGTAAAATTATCAATGCCAAGCTTAAACCCCATGCCCCTAAGCAGGCCGGCATAATCCAGGCAGATCTCCGGATACCTGACCAGGGCGCTTTCTGAAATCTCAAAAAAGAGCCGGTCCGCCAGGTGCTTATGGCCGGATAAAAATTGCCTGGCCCAGATCAATGCACTTCTTTTCCCAATGAAATCCGTACTGATATTAATGCTGTATACCGTACCATCGCCGGCGCTCTCTTCAAGCAGGCCGGCCATCCGGCCGATGACATGCCGGTCAATCTCCTGCGCCAGACCCAGTTCCGTTGCCGTGGGCATAAAAAAGCCAGCCCGTTTCAAAGCGCCCAGTTCATCGGTTATGGCAATAAATATCTCTTTGTGAAAAACCGGGCCCTCCCCGGTGCGGACCGGCTGGCATAGGAAGACAAACCGGTCCAGGTCCAGGGTGTTCCGGATCAACGCTTTCCATTCCTGGCGGCCCATGAGGCAGTCCCGTTCCTCCCGGAAATGGAAAGGACGGGTACGGGAAGAATTCTTTGCCTGGGTGGCGGCATAATCCAGCTTGGAAAAAATCCTTGATGCCCCCTCTTCATAATGGTAGGCCGCCAGCCCCGCCGATATCCTGATGTGATCCGACAGGGCCGTGTCCGCCCCGATTTTTTCCCAGATTCCGGCCAGGGCATTCACCACAATCTCCATGGCCTCATTTCCGCCGATACCGGGCAGAATAAGCCCCAACTCCGTATGGTTGAGCCGGGTGACCACCTGCCCGTCAATATGGGCCGCAGTCGTCTCAATCACCTCTGCCGCCTCTTTTATAAATGCTTCGCTGATTTCATAGCCGGCCGTCCCCTTCAGTTCCACCAGGCCGTCCAGGCCGACCAGGGCGGCCTCCCCCCGGGAAACCGCCTCCTGGGAACTCATATAGGCCTCAATCCGGTTCACAAAATAGGTTTTGTTATACAACCCGGTCACCCGGTCACGGAACCTGAGCCGCTTGGCCTCCTTTATGGTTTCCAGGGAACGGTCGTAATTATTCTGAACCGTCCCCACCATCTTATTCATCTGCAGTGCCACCTTCTTAAACTCCGTGGTAAACGGCACATGGGGATTGATGATAAACCGGTTTTCCTCGATGGCTTCGGCCTGGGCCCGGATAAGGTCCAGCGACCGTAGCAGCAGTTTGAGCATAATGCCGCTGACCACAAGGCATCCGCCCCAGATCAGGCAGAACGAAAGACCAAGATCCTTAAATATGTCCCACATCCGGATGACGGCCTCACCGGTATGGGCCTGGACCTGCAGGCTGCCCACAATATTCCACCCGTTTGAAACCACGGCTTCGGCGACGGGGGACTGGAGGTTAAGAAACCGGATAAAGGACCCGGGTACGCCTTCAATGGACAATTGCGTTTCGGTTTTATAGATAACCTGGTTATCCGCATCCATGAGCACGATCTTCCTGAAATGCCCCCCGTCGAACATGGCATTGATCGTGGTTTCCATCAGATACACATCATCGCTGACATCGCCCAGGGAAAGGGAGAGGGAATTGACCGAATTCTTGGCACGCTGATAGAGGTCATTTTCCACAAAATTCCTGGATGCATTGAAATGAATACCGAAAACAATAATCAGGACCAGGAAAAGCAGGGCCGTAATAAACATCATGATCTGCTTGAATAAACTCATATCTTCATCCCTTGTGTATTTCAAGATCAATGGATCTCAGCCGCTTCAGGCTTTTCACCCTTGACGGGTCAACCCGTTTCCCCAGCCCCTTCTGCTTTTGGAGAAACAGGTCCCGGCCGGTGAAGCTGTAAACGGGAACCAGGTCTTTTCTCTGGGTGGCCGGCAGAATCCGTTTATCGTAATTATCCAAAACCAGGGGAACCGCTCTGCGGTCCGTATAATACGACACCACCATATGGGCGGCCCGGGCAAATCCCCTGGCGCGGACATAGGTCATGAACAGTTTTTCCTGGGGAACCCCCAGCTGAATCAGGGTCAGGTATTTGGCCACGGCGTAATCTTCGCAGTCTCCCATGCCCTTGCCCAGGAACTCCAGCCGTGAGGCCCAAAAATCGGTTTTCCCCCATGCCTTGATATCGCTCCTGTATGGCACCTGGTTGAAAAACCGGTTTACCGCATCCAGCTTTTCCCGTTCCGAATTGTCCTGCCGGGTATTCATTAATTTCAGCAGGGCATTGAGGCGTTTTACCGCTCTTGGTCCATAGGTTTTCTCATACCGGTCCAATCGCTCCGGCTTAACGTAAAACAGGGAATCTGTTCCCCAGAGTATTCCGGAGAACAGACAGAGTACGGCAACGGCAAAACCAATCCGGGTCTTTCTCATCTCCCTGCCCTCAATTTAAGACCTTTAAGACTACCTGGCCGCATACATATATGCAACATCTATTTTTTGGGGGACCGTATTTTGGAAAGGAGGCCATGGACAAGCCGGGAACCGCTTTTGAGGCGGTTCCCGGCGTATACAGCGGCATTTAATTCTGGATATAGGGTTTAAGTTCCTTGGGTATGTCATAACCGGATTCGGAAGGGTCGATCTTGCTGCAGCCAAAGGCTTCGAGGCCCGCGCCTTCTGCAGTATTATCGCACTGGTCTCCGCAGTCGTCCACGGCGTCTCCGTCCTGGTCCGTCACGACCCCATCGATTCCCATTTCGCCGGCCAGCTCGCCGCAGGAACGGATATCAAACCCAGGCTCATTTGTAAGGCCGACCGCTTCGGAAAGATCGGAATTGAATTCGCCGAGCAGGGTGCCGATGGCCTGAACCGTCCTGTAGTATGCCAAAAGATAGGCATAATCAGATTCAATGAGAGAGGACTGGGCCCTGTAAAACTCGATTTCCATATCCAGGATTTCGAGAAGGTCCCGTTTGCCGGCATGGAACTCTTCAATGAACTCGTCAAGGGTTTTCCGGCTCAGGCGGACATGCTCAGTGAGAAAATCTTTCTTATTCTTTTCAGCCACCTGGATGTTCCAGGCCAGACGGACCATTTCATTGACATTTCTGCGCTCGTCATAGGCCTTTTGGTATTCCTTGAGCATCCGCCTGTAATTTTTCTCAATCTCTCCGTATCTTGCCCCGCCGTCGTAAAGCTCATATTTCAGCTGAAGCGCGGCGCCGAAATCCTTGGTTTCCCCCCGTTCCCCTCCGGTATCCTGCCGGATATTGGAACTGAGATAGAGATCCAGCCTGGGCCATAATGCAGACTTTGCCCTTTCCCTGGAAAATTTGCGCACAATGATATTGTACCGTGCCACCCCAAGGGCGGGATGATTGCCAAAGGCGGTGTCAACAGCCTCCTGGACGTTTTCCGGCAGGGCATAATTGGTCTCGGGCATGATGAACTGCTCCGGGGTGAGCACCCGGCCGTAAAGGCGGTGGAACTTGGTCAATGCCTGGTTAAGGTCCTGCTGCCGGGAAATATAATTGCCCCGGGAAAGGGCCAGGCGGGACTCGGAATTGGTCAGGTCCGACGCCCTGCCAAACCCGGAATCCGACCGCTCCTTGATTTGTTTAAGAATTCTGGCCTGGGTCAACACATTTTTCTCGGCAATGGCCACCTGGTCCCTGGCGTTAAGCACGTTGACATAGGCCTCTGCCACACCGAGAAACACCGTATTTGCTGTATTCAAAACATTGTAGGCCGCGGATTTGATCCGGGCTTCGGTTTCGTCGATATAAGACTGGGTGCCGAACCCTTCGAACAGGTTCTGGCGGATATAGGCGGTGGCGGAATTCTCCCACAGCTTGTCCGACTCAAAACCAGTGGGCACGCCGTTGGTATATTTAGGGCCGGTATACGCCTCAACCCCCAGGGTCGGCCGGTATCCCTTTCTGGCGATTTTCCGTTCCGCCACAATGCTCTGGTAATCTTCCAGGGCCTCCTTGATCTGGGGGTTTGTCCCTGCGGCGGTTTTCAGGGCCTGGTCAAGGCTCAACGCCTCCATGGCCTGGCTCCCGGTTACCACACCAAAAACCAATGTCAAAAAGATCAAAACAACCTTTACTAACCTCGTCCGATGCGTCATCATACCCTTCCTTTCATTCATGGATACCCGCGGCTGTCTCCTCGAAATTATTCCGCCCGGGAAAGTCAAAACAGAATCCGATACTACGTAAATGACAAAGATGATCAATACACTAAAATGACGGTATTGTTGTAGATTACAGGCTTATTTTATCCCCTGTGGATTGTCAAGTCTAAACTAATCGGGTTTAAGAAAAAAATGCCACACCCCAAAAAACAGACTCTTTTTTTATGGATTTGCCCCGGAAAAGGCCGGAACGGCCAAGGGCGCATTATCTGGTTTTTCTTGGGGTTACCCCTTTTTTAGGACAGTCGGTGCCGAGGATGCAGACATCGCAATGGGGCCCCACCGGGCGGCAGGTGCCCTGGCCGAAAGCGACCAGTATGCCGTTGACCGTTCGCCAGTGTTGACGCGGCAGTTTCTTCCGCAAGGCCATTTCGGTTTCCAGGGGCGTTCTGGTCTTTACGTATCCCCAGATATTCATGATCCGGTGGACATGGGTATCCACGCAAATGGCATCTTTGTCAAAGGCCACAGCCCGGACCAGGTTAGCGGTTTTTCGCCCCACCCCGGGAAGGGTGATCAAATCCGCGATTTCATCAGGGACATTTCCGCCGAATGCCGCCAGGGCTTTGGGGAGCTTTGCCAGATACCCGGCCTTGGACTTGTAGAACCCCACCGGGAAAATTAATTTCTGGATACGGGCCTCGGTCAGGCGGGAAAGGGATTCGGCGTCGGGAGCCGCCCGAAAGAGCCGTTCAGATGCCTTTGCCGTTACATCGTCCTTGGTCCGGGCAGAAAGGATGGTGGCCACCAGGACCTTGAAGGGAGACCGGGTCTGAACGGCGATGAGATCAACCACGGGCACGGTATAACCGGCCACCTCTACCTTAAGGATCTCTAAAAACCTGGAAATATCAACAGCCATGATCAGGCAAAGAGCGTGGTGGCCAGGTAATAGATGAGGGGCAGAAAAATGGCCGGCAGCATATTGCCCACGGCGATCTTTTTCTCCCGAAGCATATTCAGACCGATGGCCAGGATGAGCAGGCCGCCGGTGGCGGACATCTGGCTGACCACCGAAGGAATCAGAAAGGGCTTCATGATGCCGGCGGCCAGGGTAATGGCCCCCTGGTAAACCAGCACGGCCAGGGCGGACAGCCCCACCCCCACCCCAAGGGATGCGGTGAGGATGATGGAGGTAATCCCGTCCAGAAAGGACTTGGCAAAAAGGGTGCTGTGGTTGCCGGTCAGACCGCTCTCAAGGGACCCCACAATGGCCATGGAGCCCACGCAGAAAAGCAGGGATGCGGTGACAAATGCGGCAGACAGTGAGGCCTCTCCGGAACTGGGTTTGGAGAACTTGCGTTCCAGGAAATCTCCCAGCCGCTTGAGATGGGCTTCTATACCGATGAATTCCCCGATCAGGGCACCGGCGGCCAGGCTGATGATGATAACGAGCAGGTCGGGGCAGCCCAGGGCACTTTTGATGCCGATGAGCATAACGGAAAGGGCCACGGCCTGCATAACGGTGAGATTATACCGTTCGGGGATGCCGTTGCGAAACAGCATCCCCACGGCGGTCCCGGCCAGGATGGCCAGGCAGTTTACAAAGGTTCCCAGCATGATGAGATTCAGATCCTATCTAGAGAAGGGTCGCTTTAATATATTCCACTCCGTTTTCAAACAGCCGGATGCCCGTCACCACATCACCGCCCGGGGTTTTCCCCTGGCGTTTGGCCTGCTCTTTTTGCCGGGGCCAGTCCGGATGGTTGGTGAAATGGTTGTAGGCTTCTGGATGGGGCATGAGTCCGAAAATACGGCCCGTGGGATCGCAGATCCCGGCGATATCGGCCATGGCCCCGTTGGGGTTGGCCGGGAACGCGCCATTGGCCGGTTTCCCGTCGGCATGGGCATACTGGAAGACCACCTGGTTGTTTTCAATGAGCCGGTCGATCACGGCCGGGTCGGCCACAAATTTACCCTCCCCGTGGCGGATGGGATAATCCACTGCATCAAGGCCCCTGGTAAACACACAGGGGCTCTCCCCGTTGGGTGCCAGGCGGACCCAGTGGTCCCTGAAATTGCCGCAGTCGTTAAAGGTGATGGCAACGGATCTTTTGGTGTAGTCATTGTCCAGCCCGGGCAGCAGACCCAGGTTCACCAGGGCCTGGAACCCGTTGCAGATACCGATGACCAGCTTTCCGGCCGCCACGAAATCCAGCAGGTCTTTGCCGATATTATTTTTCAGCTTCAGGGCCTGGATCACCCCGGCGCCGTGGTCGTCGCCCCAGGAAAAGCCGCCGCCGAAGGCCAGGATATGGTAGTTTTCCAGGCGTTCTTCTCCTGAAATCAACGTGTTGATATGCACCCTGTGGGCCTGGGCCCCCGCCTTTTCAAAGGCCAGGGCGGTTTCATTGTCGCAGTTCAGGCCGAAACCGGTCAGTATCAGCGCCTTTACCGTTTTCATATCATCTCTCCAAAGGTCTTGTTAAATGCCTGGTCAAGGGCGGTGATGGACAGGTCCACCAGTGTTGCGCCGCCTTCCCCCCTTACAGCCAGCCGGTCATGGGTATCGGTTACCGATCCCACACAGGCACAGGGCAGGCCTTTGCATAATTTTTCAAATGTCTCTTTATTTTCCGGGGCAATGGTGAGGATAAAGCGGCCGGCGGATTCGCTGAACAGAGCGGCTTCATGGCCCAGGACGCCCTCCCCTTTTACCGGGAGTTTGGACAGATCGATATCCATACCCAGGCCGCCGGCCATGGCCTTCATGGCCAGATGGATACCCAGCCCCCCCCTTGCCACGGCATGGCAGGAGGCCACAAGTTCCTTGTCTATTGCCTTTTCCAGGGCCTTGTAAACCACCCGGGACCCTGAAAAATCCACCTGGGGAACGTTGACCCCGGTTTTGCCGAACATGTCATAGTATTCAGAGGCACCCAGTTCATCTCCTGTGGCACCCAGCACATAGACCAGGTCACCGGAAATTTTCGGATCCAGGGTCACACATTTGGCAATATCGTCCAATACCGAGGTGGCGGAGATCTGTACGGTTTCCAGGGCGGAAACCTTGGTCCGCTCACCGAACTCCCCTTCCAGATGCCCGTCCACATACATGGAATCCTTTCCGGAAAGCAGAGGGATCTCATAGGCCATGCAGGCGTCTTTCAGAGCCCGGCAGGCCCGTACCAGCTGGGCGGCCTTGAATTTGCCGTCGGGATTGGATTTGGGATCATACCCGATATTGGGCCAGCAGAAATTGTCCAGGCCGCCGATGTGGTCAAAGGCCCCGCCCACGGCCAGCAGCCGGCGCACCGCCTCGTCAATGGAACAGGTCATCATATGATAGGCGTCGATCCTGGAATACCAGGGCAGCAGACTCTGGGAGAATGCCAGGCCTTTTTCACTGGTCAGCACCGGCCGGGTCACCGAAGCATCCGAGGGGATGTTGTGGTTCACCCCGACAAGGGGTTTGACCACGGACCCGCCCTGGACCTCATGGTCGTACTGGCGGATGATCCATTCCTTGGAGCAGATATTGGGCCGGGAGAGCATATCTTCCATGATGCCGTTGAAATCAGTGGGGGTGGAAATCACCGGCTCGGTGAGCCCCCGGGTTTCAGGCGAGGTCCAGAGCGCATCAAATTCCCAGGCCGGGAATCCCTTGTCCAGCAGGTCCATATCCACATAGGCACAGGTTTCATCCTTATATTTAATATGGAGCTTACCTGTATCCGTATACTGGCCGATGACCGTGGACTCCACCTCGTGAAGGGCGGACAGCGCCATGAACCGGTCCAGGTGTTCGGGTTTGACGGCAATGGTCATCCGCTCCTGGGACTCGGAGATCCAGATTTCCCACATGTCCAGGCCTTCATACTTGAGGGGAACCTTGTCCAGCCAGACCTCGCAGCCGTTGGACAGCATGGCGGACTCGCCGACGGAGGAGGAAAGCCCTCCGCCCCCGTTGTCCGTGATAAAGGTGATCAGCCCCTCGTCCCGGCAGACCAGGAGGAAATCATGCATTTTTTTCTGGGTATAGGGATCGCCGATCTGGACGTGGCCGGCCGGGGTATTTTCCGAATAGCTTTCCGAGGAGGCGGTCACCCCGTGGATGCCGTCCTTGCCCACCCGGCCGCCGCTCATGATGATCAGCTCGCCCGGGGAGGTGGTTTTCTCGTGGCTGGGCCGGTTGTCGACGGTTTTGGGCATGATCCCCAGGGCCGTAACAAAGACCAGGGATTTTCCCATATAGCCGTGGTCGAAAAGGGTCTGCCCGAAGGTAGTGGGCACCCCGCTCTTGTTGCCCCCGTCCTTCACCCCTTCGATGACCCCGTCCAGCAGGCGCCGGGGGTGCAGCGGCGGTTTCAGGGGGCCGTCGTAATTTACATCCCCCACGCAGTATCCGAAACTGCCCATGAACAGCTTGGAGCCCAGCCCCGTACCCATGGGGTCCCGGTATACGCCGACGATGCCGGTGATGGCCCCGCCGTAGGCCTCCATATTGGAGGGGGAGTTGTGGGTCTCGCCGGTGACCACGTAATTGTTTTCTTCGTCAAAGGTACCGACCCCGGCATTGTCCCAGAGAACGGAAACCACCCACTCTTTTTTATCCTTGAGTTCCAGGGTGGGATCCTTGATATAGGTTTTGAACAGGGAGTTTTCTTCCACGGTGTCACCGGTGTCGGCGTCGGTGTAGCGGAATATCCCGTTGAATGTATTATGGTTGCAATGGTCGGATCTGGCCTGGGAAATATATTCCAGTTCCACGTCCGTGGGTTTGGAAAGCCCGACTTCTGCCCGGTCGGCCAGCACTTTTTCATCCAGAAAGTATTCCCGGATCACCGGGATATCCTTGGGGTTCAGGGCCAGGTTCCGCTCGTCGGAGATTTGTGCCAGCATTTCGTTGCTGTCAATATTGACGATGTCAAAACAGGGCTCATGGTTGAGAATCACCTTGGCCGGCTTCACATCTGCGCCCACAGCCTTATCCCACTCATCCTTGTGAAAAACCTTGAACTGCTGGATGATGGCATTGGAAAGAATTTCTGCGGCAATCTTCTCCGCATCCTCCCGGCTCAGGTCACGGCCCTTCAGGCAATACCGTTTGGAGGTGTAAATGCCGTCGTCGCCGGTAAATTCCTTGCCCAGCACATCCTTTACCGCCTCCATGGCCGTGGCACCGGCATTGTCCTTTACACCGGGCCGGAATCCGATCCAGATGCACCAGTCGAAGTCCATATCCAGAGGAGAAAGACTTGATACCTGGGTCACCGGGTTGGTGAAAATCTCCTCCCTGGCACGCTCAAGTTCCGCCCCGTCCAGGTCAGATTCGATGGTCACAATGTGGATACACCGCGCCCTGTCCATTTTGATTCCAAAATAGGAATCCGCCTTTTTTACCAGTGCAGACCCTTCGGCATCCCTCAGGTCCGGCTTTAGTGCAACTTCGATATTTGAAATCATCCTATCCACCATTAAAAATTCTAACAATATCGTTATAAAAAACAAAGATCATTAAGGTTACAAGCACTGCCGCACCGAATTGGATCAGCTTTTCGCGCAGCTTGTCGCTCACCGGGCGGCCGATGAGGGCCTCAATGCCGAAAAAGAGCAGGTGGCCGCCGTCCAGCACCGGGATGGGAAAGAGATTGATTATCCCCAGGTTCACAGATAGCAGTGCAATAAACCATACAAAATTAACCACGCCCGCCTTGGCCTGCTGTCCGGCCATCTGGGCGATCATTATCGGCCCGCCCAGGTTGTCGGCGGACACGGTCCCGTTGATCATTTTGACCACCGAAAGGACGGTCAGCTTCACCAGCCCCCAGGTGTCGGCAATGGATCTCCCCATGGCCCGGATGGGCCCCAGCCGTTCGTGGAAGGTTTCACCGGAACCGACGATCCCGATGACATACCGGTTTTCAGCCTCCCCAAAAAGGTTCTTACCCTCCTTTATTTCGGGAACCATGGTAAATCCCACGACCTCCCCCTCCCGCTGCACCAGGACGAACACTTCCTTTCCGCCGCCTTCGGCGATGATGGCCGGGATATCCTCAAAGGCCTTTACAGGGGTATCATTGACCTCCTTGATAAGGTCGCCGGATTGAAGGCCTGCGGTTTGAGCCGGGCTGTTTTCCACGACTCTGCCGACCTTGGGCAATGCCATATAAATACCGGAAACCTGGTAGAGCAGATAAAAAATCAAAATGGCCAGAACAAAATTGAAAGCCGGTCCGGCCCCCACAATGGCGGCCCGTTTCCCCAGGCTTTTATGGGAAAAGGAAAGCGCCTTGTCAGCCGGATCAATCTCGGCACCGGCCTCCTCGCCCACCATCTTTACATATCCCCCCAATGGAATGGCTGAGATACAATATTCGGTCCGCCCGACCCTGCGCCTTAAAAGTTTGGGGCCGAATCCCAGGGAGAAAACTTCCACCCCGACTCCGCAGAGCCGGGCCACAAGGAAATGACCCAGTTCATGAAAAAATACAAGAACACCGATAACAATAATAAATGCAACGGCAGAGTGCCCCATATGACCTCACTAATTGATTTTTGAAATTCGGCAGACCAGGGTTGCGGCGGTTTCCCTGGCCCAGTGGTCGGCCTCAATAATACCTGAAAGCCCAGGATTGTCAATGCGGGTGTGTTTGCCCATGGCCTCGGAAATGATGGTAAAGATATCAGTAAATTTTATCTCTTCTTTCAGGAAGGCGGCCACGGCCACCTCATTGGCTGCATTCATCACCGCAGGCAATGTGCCCTTCTGCCGGCAGGCTTCAAAGGCAAATTCCAGGGAGGGGAATTTTTGGGTGTCCGGGGCTTCAAAATCCAGGCTGCCCAGCGTGGCAAAATCCGGGAATCCAGTCCCCAGGTCCAGGCGGTCCGGCAGGGAAAATGCGTAGGCGATGGCCCCCACCATATCCGGCACCCCCATCTGGGCCATGACGGCTCCGTCTTTAAATCCCACCATGGAATGGACAATGCTCTGGGGATGGACCACCACCTGGATATCGTCCTGGGAGACATCAAAAAGGTGGACGGCCTCCACCACCTCAAGTCCCTTATTCATTAGCGTCGCCGAATCAATGGTGATTTTGGCGCCCATGTTCCAGGTGGGGTGGTTCAGCGCATCGGCCAGGGTAATCTCTTTAAAGGTCTCTGCGGGCCGGTTCCTGAAGGGGCCGCCGGAAGCGGTGAGAAAAATCCGTTTCATGTCCCGGGCCGGGTTGCCCCTCAGGCATTGGTAGATGGCCGAGTGTTCTGAGTCCACGGGCAGGATCTCCACCCCCTTTTCCCGGGCACGGGCCATGACCAGCTCCCCGGCCATGACCAGGGTTTCCTTATTGGCCAGGGCAATCTGTTTTCTGGCCTCTATGGCGGCCAGTGCCGGCTTGAGCCCGGCCGCCCCCACCATGGCAAGGAGGACCATGTCGGTTTTTTCCCATTGGGCGGCCTGTATGTATCCGGCCTCCCCCCAGAGGATTTCAGGGCAGTATCCGCCGGCCAGTTGTCTGGCCAGTTCGTCGGCCCGGTTCTGATCAAGCACAACGGCCAGGGCCGGTTTGAACTCGCTGATCTGTCGGGCCAGAAGGTCAACATTGGTGGCGCCGGTGAGGCAGTTCACCCGGAAGCGGTCCGGGTGGCGGCGTACAATTTTAAGGGCCGAGGTGCCGATGGAGCCGGTGGCCCCGAGAATGGACAATGACTTCATTGAATTAATACCAGGAATGCGTAAAGTACGGGGACGGCCAGCAGCAGTCCGTCAATGCGGTCCAGCATCCCCCCGTGGCCGGGCAGGATCCGGCCGGAATCCTTGACCTGGTGCACCCGCTTCATGGCGGATTCAAACAGGTCGCCGATCTGTCCGGCAACGGCCATGATCAGTGCACAGGGAATACATAAGAGGGCGATGGATAAATCTGAAAAGAAAATCAGGCAGAAAACAAACCCGGCAATCACCGAGGCGGTCGCCCCGCCCACTGAGCCCTCAATGGTTTTGTTGGGGCTGATCTTGGGAGCCAGTTTGTGCCTGCCGAAAAAGGTGCCGGCGTAAAAGGCGCCGGTGTCGTTGGCAAAACAGACAATAAGCAGCCAGATAATCCAGAGTACGCCCCCGGGACCGGCATGGATAAATACCAGCATGGCCAGGGCCAGGGGGATATAAACAATGCCCAGTACCTGCCTGGCCACCAGGTCAAACACCCGGGGGGTTCGTGAAAATCTTAAGAGCACAAAAACACACAGGGTCATTAGGTTCAGGGCCAGGATGAGGAAGATGATCTGCCAGGAAGACAGGCAGGCCCCCATCACCAGTATCATGGATACGGTGTAGGAGATAATTTTTATGGTCTGGGAGACCGGCCCCTCTTCATTGCCGCAGATAATCCGCAGGTATTCCCGAATAGCAAAAATGGCCACCACTGAAACCAGTGCGGCCACAAGAATATTGGTACCTTTGACAATGATCCAAAGTACGAGGGGAACTAGAACAATTGCGGTTAGCCATCGCTGGAGGTGCTGCATTTTACCTTCCCGAACCTGCGGTCCCTGTTTTGAAAATCGATTAAAATCCCATGGAACTCCTGCCGTGAAAAATCAGGCCAGAGGGTGGATGAGATAAAGAGTTCCGAATAGGCGGCCTGCCACATCAAAAAATTAGAGAGCCGGAATTCCCCGGAGGTCCGGATAATAAGATCCGGGTCCGCCATCCCCCCCGTGTAAAGGTGGGCTGAGATGGTTTCGTCAGTGATCTCTTCAGGGCTGAGTGCCCCGGACCGCACCTTCCGTGAAATAATTTGCACCGCCTGGGTGATCTCTTCCCTGGATCCATAGCTCAGGGCCAGGTTCAGGATCATCTCTTTATTTTTCCGGGTCAGCTCCATGGTCCGGACGGCCTCCTCACGCACATCCTCGGGCAGGCGGTCCACCTGTCCCAGGATATTCAACCGGATTCCCTTGGCGTTCATTTCATCCCGCTCGGAAACCAGGAAGCGCTTGAGAAGCGTCATCAATGCCTTGACCTCCGCTTTGGGGCGTGCCCAGTTCTCCGTGGAAAAGGCATACAATGTCAGAATCCCGATGCCCAGTTCCCGGCATGCTGCAACCATTTCCCTTACGGTTTTGGAGCCCTGTTCATGGCCTTTGACCCGGTTCATGAGCCGTTTTTTGGCCCATCGCCCGTTGCCGTCCATGATCATGGCCACATGGGCGGGCAGGGTTTCCATATTCAGTCCTGCAGGTAGAGACATATCAGACTTCAAGAATTTCCTTTTCCTTGGCGGCAAAAATCTCGTCCAGCTTTTTTATGGACTGGTCAGTGAGGTCCTGGACCTGTTTCTGGGCCTTGAAGCTGTCGTCTTCGGAGATATCCCCTTCTTTCTGCAGGTCCTTGAGCATTTCATTGGAATCCCGGCGGATGTTCCGGACAGCGACCTTGAAATCCTCGCAGGTCTTGGAAACGCTTTTGACAATTTCTTTTCTGCGCTCCTCGGTGAGGGGAGGGATGGAGATGCGGATCAGTTTGCCGTCATTGGAGGGGGTCAGGCCGATATTGGCCTTGAGAATAGCTTTCTCCACCTCGTTGATCACGGAAACGTCCCAGGGTTTTACGGTGAGCAGCCGGCTTTCGGGCACCGCCACCGTGGCCATCTGGGGAAGAGGAGTCTGTGTGCCGTAATAATCGACCTTGACGCTGTCAAGCATGGACTGAGATGCCCGCCCGGTACGAACCTTGGTCATTTCGTTTTCAAAGGCGTTTTCAGATTTCCCCATCCGTTCTTTGGTTTCTTCGAGCACATCATTAATCATAACAACACATCCTTAAAAAAGTTAACAGCCAGCAGCGAGAACAGCTATCACTGGGCACCTTTCGGGCAGCTGCTCTCGCTGTTGACTGTTCTCAATAAAAACTACTTATTATAAATCCTGGTACCGATATCCTCGCCGGTGACCGCTTTAAAGATATTGTCGGCCTGGTGAAGGTCAAACACCTGCAGGGGCAGGTCATGTTCCATGGCAAGGGAGATGGCAGTCATATCCATGACGTGGAGCTGTTTTTCAATCACCCTCATATAAGAGAGTTCATCAAACATCACCGCATCATCATGGACCACAGGGTCTTTATCATAGACCCCGTCCACCTGAGTCGCTTTGAACAGAATCTGGGCACGGACTTCATTGGCCCGGAGCACAGCTGCGGTATCAGTGGTAAAGTACGGGTTGCCCGTACCTGCCGCAAAAATAACAACCCGCCCCTTTTCAAGGTGGCGGATGGCTTTCCTGCGTATAAACGGCTCTGCGATTTTGTCCATGGCAATGGCGGTCTGCACCCGGGTGGGCACATCGCATTTTTCCAGGGCATCGCAAAGGGCCAGGCTGTTGATCACAGTGGCCAGCATCCCCATGTTGTCGGCAGAGGTTCTGTCCATACCGGCAGAAGACCCTGCGACCCCGCGAAAGATGTTGCCGCCGCCCACAACAATTGAAATCTCCACCCCTAGACGATACACCTTGGCCACCTCTTCGGCAACATAGTGAATCATCTCAGGGGTGATGCCGAAGCCCTGATTTCCCATCAGGGCTTCGCCGCTCAGCTTGATTAGAACCCGTTGAAACTCAGGTTTTTTATCCAAGACTTATTCTCCTATCTGGAAACGTGCAAATCTTTTGATCTGAATATTTTCACCGATCTTGCCGATTGTTTCTTTCAGGACATCTTCAATGGTTTTCTGGGGATCTTTAACATACTGCTGGCTCATGAGGCAGACTTCTTTGTAGAATTTTTCCACCTTTCCGTCGACAATTTTGTCGATAATGTTTTCAGGCTTGCCCTCTTCCAGCATCTGGGCACGGTAGATTTCCCGTTCTTTTTCGATCAATGTGGGATCCACGTCCTCTTTGACCAGACCTGCGGGATTGGCCGCTGCAATGTGCATGGAGATATCTTTTGCAAAGTTGGCAAAGTCATCGGTTTTTGCAACGAAATCAGATTCGCAGTTCACTTCCAGAAGAACACCCAGCTTGGCGCCGGTGTGGATGTAGGAGAAAATGATACCTTCGGAGGTGGACCGGCCTGCGCGTTTTGCGGCCTTGGCCAGGCCTTTTTTCCTCAGAAGCTCAATTGCTTTTTCCATGCTGCCGTCGGCTTCTTTCAGGACTTTTTTACAGTCCATGATGCCTGAGCCGGTAGCTTCACGAAGCTCCTTTACCATTGCTGCTGTAATTTCAGCCATTTTTATTCTGCTCCTTAATAGTCGTCGTTATTCAGTCACTGCTTCCTGTTTTTCTTCAGGAGCGGCAGTTTTTCTTTTGATCTTTTCCACTACGGGACCGTCGGTGCCGTCGGAGACCACTTCGATGCCGATCTTTTCACCGCCCTTGCCAGCGGGTTTGCTTTCGCTGTCTTCTTTGTCGGCGTTGGCACGCTGTTTTTCCTCCCAGATCTGACGGCCTTCGATGACGGCGTCGGAGATGCTGGAAGCAAAGAGGCGGATGGAACGGATGGCGTCGTCATTGCCGGGGATAACGTAATCGATGTCATCGGGATCGCAGTTGGTATCGACTACGGCAACAACGGGGATGCCCAGGCGTTTTGCCTCTTTGACGGCAATGGACTCATTCTTGGGATCAACAATGAACAGGGCGCCGGGCAGTTTCTTCATGGTGGAGATACCGCCGATGGCGAACTCAAGTTTGGCTTTATCCTTGAGCATTTTAATCTGTTCTTTTTTGGGATAGTTTTCCAGGGTGCCGTCGTTCTCAATGGTATTGAGGAAGTGGTACCGGGAAATGGTGTTTTTAATGGTCTGGAAGTTGGTGAGCATCCCGCCCAGCCATCTGTTTTCCACGTAGAAAGACTCTGCACGATTGGCTTCTTCGTAGATGGCTTCGGAGGCCTGTTTCTTGGTACCGACGAACAGGATGTCTTTGCCGTTGGCGGCCACGCTTTTAATAAAATCGTGGGCATCCTTGAACAGCTTGACGGTCTGCTGAAGGTCAATGATGTAGATACCGTTTCTGGCGCCAAAGATGTATTTTTTCATCTTGGGGTTCCAGCGTTTGGTCTGATGTCCGAAATGGACGCCTGCTTCCAGTAATTCTCTGATCGTGATGTAAGCCATTTTTTCTCCAAATTTTTAAATGGTTTTAAAAAACTCTTCCACCCGCTTCTCCCCCGGATATCGACTTTGGGAAAAGCACCGGACTCCGGGTCCACGGGTGTGTCTTATTTGCGTACAAAAGCAAAATCCAAATGTATATATCAAAAATAATATGGATAATCAATTATTTTTTGAGAACAGCCAGGCGGTCATGACCGGCAAGATCCTTGATAAATTCAAGGCCGGCCACCCAGTCGAATTCGGCCGCCAGGGCCGTCATGCCGGGCTTTTGATCAAACCCCATCTCAAGAACCACCTGCCCTCCGGGATTCAGGCGGCGGCCCGCCTGGGCCAGAATAACCCGGATGGCATCCAGGCCGTCGGGCCCGCCGTCCAGTGCAAGCCTGGGCTCATGGTCTTTTATTTCCGGCGCCAGGGTTTCAATATCGCCGGCTGGAATATAGGGAGGATTGGAAAGGATCAGGTCAAAGCCGGCATCCGGAGCAACGGCATCCATCCAGGATCCGCGGAAAAATAAAACAGGGGTCGCACTGAGATTCCGGGCATTCCCCGCCGCCGTTACAATGGCCCGGGGAGACAGATCCGATCCGAAATAAAGATGGTCCGGGCACTCGCCTGCCAGGGACACGATAATGGCGCCGGACCCGACCCCCAGTTCCAGCACCCGGGCTTTTTTCCCGGCCCATTGGGGATCATTCAGAAAGGCGGCGGCGGTTTCCACCAGCACCTCGGTATCAGGCCTGGGGATGAGCACGCCCTTGGCAACAGCGAAGCGGTCATTGTAAAACCCCTTCTCACCGGTGATATAGGCCACAGGTTCCCGGGCCACCCGGCGCTTTATCAAGGCCTTGAAATCCGACAGTTCCTGCTTTTCCAATGGGCGGTCATGCTGGAGATACAGATCCAGCCGACGCATATCAAGAATCTTGGACAAAAGGATTTCGGCGGTGAGCCTGGGGCTGTCAATATGATGCTCCCCGAAATACCCTTCCGTCCAGCCCAGCAGTTTTTTTATGGTCCATTCCGCCACAGCGTCCTCCGGCGACGGACCTAACCCATTTCCTTGAGGGTTTCGGCCTGGTTATGGGTTCTCAGGGCATCGATGATTTCCTGGATATCACCTTCCATGATATTGTCCAGCTTATAGAGGGTCAAACCAATGCGGTGGTCCGTCATCCGGCCCTGGGGGTAATTGTAGGTGCGGATACGGCCGGATCGGTCGCCGGTACCCACCTGCCCCCTGCGGTCGGCCGCCCGTTTTTCTTCCTCCTCCCGTATCTTGGCGTCAAGAAGGCGGGATTTGAGTACGTTCATGGCCTTGGCCTTGTTTTTATGCTGGGATTTTTCATCCTGGCAGGTGGCCACCACCCCTGTGGGAACATGGGTGATGCGGACGGCGGAGTCGGTGGTGTTGACGGACTGGCCGCCGGGTCCCGAGGATCTGAACACATCGATTTTGAGATCCGCAGGATTGATATCAATATCCACATCTTCGGCTTCCGGCAATACGGCGACGGTTACGGCTGAGGTATGAACCCTGCCCTGGGTTTCGGTCTCGGGGACCCGCTGAACCCTATGGGTGCCGCTTTCGTATTTAAATTCGGAAAAGGCCCCGTTGCCTTTGACCAGTGAGACCACTTCCTTAAACCCGCCGGCGGCGGAATCATTTTTTTCAATAATTTCGATTTTCCAGTTTTTGGATTCGGCAAACCGGGAATACATGCGGAAGAGATCTCCGGCAAAGATCCCGGCTTCTTCCCCGCCGGTACCGGCCCGGATTTCCAAAATGACATTTTTACCGTCCCTGGGATCCTTGGGCATGAGCAGCACATTGAGATCGGCATTGAGGGACTCGATCCGGGTTTCCAGTTCCGGAATTTCCTCTTTGGCCATGGCCCGGATATCCGGATCATCGTCCTTGAGAAGTTCTTTGGCTTCGCCCAGCTCTTCCAGGGCAGCCTCATATTCCCTGAACACCGGTACGATTTTATTCAGCTCCCCGTGCTCCTTAAGGTATTCCTGGTACTTTTTCTGGTCAGCAATAACTGCAGGATCGCTGAGCAGATGTTCAAGTTTTATAAACCGTTCTTCAATGCCTTTTAATTTTTCAATCATGGTTCAATCCCCCCGGCATAACCCCCGGGTTTAAAAATGGGTCAGGAAAATCGGGTGAAACTCACCCGGTACAAATTCAAAAGGGGCGCTTTTGGAAAAAGCCCCCCTTTGATTGTTCCAGGCAATGAAACGCTAAACCAGTTTGCTTGCGTCAAACCCTGCGTATTTTTTCTTGAAGCGGTCAATACGGCCGGCAGTGTCAACCAGTTTCTGTTTACCGGTGAAAAAGGGATGGCACTGGGAACAAATTTCAACCTTGATGTTTTCCTTGGTGGATCCCACTTCAAAAGTCGCACCGCAAGCACAGGAAGCGGTGGTTTTAGTGTAGTTCGGATGGATGTCTTTTTTCATGTTACACGTAACTCCTTGGGGCCTTCGTTATAAAAGACCGATCATTAATATGGTAAAGTAAAACGTTTCTTGAACTTCAAATCCATTAAGAATTCATCAATTCAAGAAACTCTTTATTATCCTTTGTTCCTTCCATTTTTTCAAGTAAAAACTGCATGCTGTCCACAGAATTTAAACTGGAGAGCAGTTTTCTCAAGATCCAGACCCGGTTCAGGACCTGGGGATCCAGCAGCAATTCTTCTTTACGGGTGCCGGATTTATTCATGTCAATGGCGGGAAAAACACGTTTGTCGGCCAGCTTTCTGTCCAGCACCAGCTCCATATTGCCGGTTCCCTTGAACTCCTCAAAAATAACCTCGTCCATTCTGGAGCCGGTATCCACCAGGGCTGTGGCAATAATGGTCAGACTGCCGCCCTCTTCAATATTTCGGGCAGCACCGAAAAACCGTTTGGGCCGGTCCAGGGCATTGGAATCCACACCGCCGGACAGGATCTTGCCCGAGGGCGGCATCACAGAGTTGTAGGCCCTTGCCAGACGGGTAATACTGTCCAGAAGGATGACCACGTCATGGCCCTGTTCCACGATTCTCTTGGCTTTTTCAATGACCATCTCCGCCACCTGGACGTGGCGTTCTGCGGGCTCGTCAAAGGTGGATGAAATCACTTCCGCCTGAACGTTCCTGGCCATATCCGTCACTTCCTCGGGGCGCTCGTCAATGAGCACGATCATGGGAACGATATTTTTATGGGCCTTGATCATGGAATTGGCAATGTTCTGGAGCAGCATGGTTTTACCGGCTTTGGGCGGTGAAACGATGAGGCCGCGCTGGCCGAACCCGATGGGGGCCATCAGGTCAATCACCCTCATGGAATAGTTGTCCGGCTCGGCTTCCAGGTTCATCTTCCGGTCGGGATACAGGGGCAGCAGATTGTCAAACAGAATGGTCTCTGCCGCCTGCTCCGGGTTCAGAAAATTAACGGCCTCCACCTTGAGCAGGGCAAAATACCGCTCTGAATCCTTGGGCTGACGGACCTGTCCGGAGATGGTGTCACCGGTCCTCAGGTTAAACCGCCGGATCTGGGAGGGGGAGACATAGATATCGTCGGGACCGGGCAGGTAATTATACCCCGGCGCCCTCAAAAACCCAAAACCGTCCGGGAGAATCTCAAGGGTTCCCTCCCCGTAAATCTGTCCGCTTTCCTCAATATTGGCCTGGAGCAGGGCAAAAATCAGTTCCTGTTTTTTAAGCCCCCCAATGCCCTGGATATTATATTTTTTGGCAAGCTTGGTCAGCTCGCTGATTTTCATCTTATTGAGTTCTACAAGATTCATTCACTCTCCCGGTTTTTAGTTTTATTTATTTTTAGGTTTAGTTGGATCAGTTGTATTAAGGGATACCTTTTTTGACAATGTGGAAGCTTATAGCGACCTGCAGAAAAAAAGATAGATGCTGGTGTATAATAATACAAGGAGCTAAATAATGCATTAGTTTTTTTTTGTCAAGCGCTCTTTTTAAGTTTCCCATATAAATGTGAAACCGACTGAAATAATTCTTCTTTGTCTCCATTATTATAGATAACCTGGTCGGCGCGCTTTATTTTTTCATCCTGGGCCATCTGAAGGGCAAGCATTTTTTCGGCACTGCTCCGGGTCACCCCGTCCCGGGCGGCTATCCGGGAAGCCAGGCTGCTGTCCATTGCCGTCACAACCACCACCACATCAAAGTAAGCCGCCATGTCCAGTTCAAAAAGCAGGGGAACCTCCACGGCGCATGCCGGCTCCCCAGTATACCGGGCGCCATTCATCTGGCGGACCATCTCCTTGATGATAACGGGGTGAAGAATATCTTCCAGCCGCTTTCGCAGCCCAGGCTGTTCCACAATCATCTTACGCAGCCCGGCCCGATCCAGAGACCTGTCCTTTGCCACCACCTTCTGGCCAAAAACCGAGACTACCTTATTATAAGCATCCCGTCCGGGCGCCACGACCTCCCTGGCAATTTTATCGCAGTCCAGGGTTTCCAGCCCCAACCGCCTGAACGCTTCGCAGACCAGGCTTTTCCCCGATCCCGCAGATCCCGTCACCCCGATTTTCATTATTTTTTCCATTCCAGCTCCGTTTCCGCCCTCCTGAATCGTTCTCTCCCTGTATAAGGTTTGACTTATAATAGGGTCATGTGCTACGGTTCAATCCGTTTTATCCAAGTAACCCTTAACCTGCAAGCATAAAGGAAGCCAAAACGTGGAAAGAACCTTATCCATTATTAAACCAGACGGTGTCCAAAAGAATATTATTGGTGAAGTCATCAAGCGTTTTGAAACCAACGGCATCAAAATTGCCGCCATGAAAATGATTCACCTGACAAAGCCCCAGGCCGAAGGATTTTATGCGGTCCACAAGGAACGCCCCTTCTTCGGCAGCCTCACCGATTTCATGACCTCCGGCCCCATCGTTGTCATGGTCCTTGAGGGGGAAGGCGTTATCGCCAAAAACAGAAAACTCATGGGTGCGACCAACTTTAAAGAAGCCGAAGAAGGCACCATCCGCAGGGAGTACGCCACTGACATTGAAAAAAATGTCGTCCACGGCTCCGACGCTCCGGAAACCGCCGCTTTTGAAATCGGCTACTTTTTCAACGACCTGGAAATCCAGAACCGGTAAGACAACCGGAGTTGACCAAACAACCGCCCCCTGCAGTATCTGACTTCTGCAGGGGGCGTCTTTTTGCGTCCGGCGGAATCAGGGAATCAACAGTTCGAAACCCGTTGCCGCATCGGGCCGCCGCATGCCCGAAGTCTCCACAATCTCGTGGACAATCACCTCCATCACCTGCCACACCCGCACCCCGTTTCGTACACATCCGGTTATTGTTGACGCATCCCTTCCACAGGCCATATGCATATGCAGTACAGGCTCCCCCGCTTCATTGGGAAAAAGCGTACCCGTACCCGACACTTCATGCACATTATCCAGCACCCTGGTTTTAGGAACTATGGTTTCCACCCGGCCCTGTTCCGGCCCTGTCACCAGGACGCTGCCCCTGTCCGCTCCGCCCAGGACGATCAGTGACGCCGCCCGTATCTTTTCTTTCCGTGCAAACGCCTCAATGGCCTCGTGAACCACATCTCCGTCCTCCAGGCGGATCACAAAGACCCGCCCGCTCTTTGCCTGCGAATATTTCATTTTCCCTTCATTTCCTTTCTTTGAGCGGCAGGATTCATTTTCCCGGTTTCATATCCACCCAGATCCAACGCCACAAACGCAAATCCGATTCCCGTCAATTCCCGACTGATTCTTTCCCTGACCCCGTCTTCAAGCATCCGGGGAAAATCCCCGGGCAGCAATTCAATCCTGGCCAGATCACGGTGGCAGCGGACACGAACCTGTCCCAGCCCCATATCCCGGAGCATCTCTTCGGCCTCTTCCACCATTTTCAATCCCTTCAGGGTGATCTTCTCTCCCAGGGGAATCCGTGTGGCCAAACAGGACTGGGAAGGCAGGTTCCAGGACTCAAGCCCCATGGCCTTGGAACATGCCCGGATTTCCGCTTTTGAGAATCCGGAGGACACCAGGGGGGCCTTAAATTCAAGGGACTCGGCCGCCTCAATGCCGGGCCTGTAATCCCCCAGATCATCCACATTGATCCCATGAGCCAGGGTATGAATACCACGGCCGGCCGCCGCTTTTTTTATCATAGAAAAAGAACCTCCCTTGCAGTGGTAACACCGCCGGGCACCATTTCGAACCACATCTGGATTGTCAAAAACATCCATTTCAAGGCAGAGGTGTTCAACCCCCAGGCCCTTGGCAATTCGTTTTGCCCGTGCCACCTCTTTTTGGGTAAAAAATGCGGAGACCACGGTAACGGCAAGAATCCGTTCCAGGCCGGCCGCCCTGGCCGCCGCCAGCAAAAATACAGAATCGGCACCGCCGGAAAAGGCCAGCGCCATACAATCATATTGCTTGATTTCTTTTTTCAGATTTTCGAACTTGCCTGTCAATTCAACCGGCATTGCCGGATCATGTATGTTCATAAATTTCAAATTTGGTTTCCGAATCGGTCAGGGCGTCGATTCTCTCCTGGTATGACCGGCGCTTCTCCGAAATCAGCCACGTGGACCAGTCCTCCACACTTTCCCATTTAGAAATGATCAGGTATTCATGGGAAAGATCCGTCCGTCTCATGGTTTCAGCACCGATATACCCTTTCTGGCTCATCGCCAGGGCAATCAACTCCCTGTAAAGATTTTCCAGAAGTTCCCCCTTGCCTGTTGCCACCTTGCGCCTGATCAAAACCGTAACAGCCATGTTCACCTCCGGGTCTATTTTGTTTCCAGCCTCTTTTTATTTTAGCCCGACAAATATTAAATTTTCAATAAGATTATTCTTGACTTTAAAAACGGCTTTGTGTATAACCCCCATCGTTGCTTCTGCTGGCTGATCGTCCAATGGCAGGACTACGGACTCTGACTCCGTCAATCTAGGTTCGAATCCTAGTCAGCCAGCCACTGATAATAAAGCCTTTCAGGGATTTCCCTTGAAAGGCTTTTTTGCGTCTGAGATATCTTGTCCCCACATAGTCCCCATTTTCCAAATGATGTTAAGTGAATAACAACCAGGGCTCCATTCAAATATCCTCTATATGGAAAGATTCAACCTAAATTTAAAAAGAGCCAGCTTTGAGTTCAATCAATCGATAATTTTTATAAAATGGAGAAAAAACTGGGGACTATGTGGGGACTGCGCAATTCTCCGATTAATTAATTATCACAATCAGGATTCAATTATTTCCCAAAAACGGAGTCAAATTCAAATTATAATACCCCAAGATAACGCCACCGCCCCTCTGATTCGTAGTCAGTGACCTTTGGCTTTCACACATCCTTAATTAACGCTAAACACCCTATTTAAGGGCGTTTTGAATTTTCCACATTTTGACAAAATCGGCTATTTTTCATATATTCCAGAAAAAGTGCCATACCTGAGATTAAGAAAGTACCCTCAAATTATATATCCATGACAATGCTTTTAGGATTGATCGCTTTCTTCAGAAAAAACCTAAGGCTCAATAATACCATCATTGTGGTATAGTAAAAAATTTAAATCGGTAGATATTACGTCATCATTGATCCTCGTTATATTGACCGCCTGGGCTTCAGGTCAGATTACACCGCAAGATAACGTACAATATCTTTCGCACATTTAGAAATTGAAAAGATGGTCTCAACTTGGTTATTTTTAAGTCGCCAAACAATAAGAATAACTAAGAAAGGAGACCATCTTGGCTGAAGATTATACAACATCCATGGGTAAAGTCATCAAAATAGACGAATCCAAGATTCAGGATCACCTCGGTGAGTTAGTTCGTGGCACTGTTGAAGAGACATTGAACAAAATGCTTGATGCAGAGGCCGACCAATTCTGCAACGCCGGTCGTTATGAGCGAACCGAAGGCAGGAAAGATACCAGAGCCGGTTATTACCAAAGGAAACTGCATACCAAGGCCGGCGAGGTTAAATTAAATGTCCCCAAACTCAGGCAGCAAAAATTCGAGACCGCCATCATAGAACGATATCAGCGACGTGAGTCATCCGTTGAAGAAGCTATGATTGAAATGTATCTGGCTGGGGTCTCTGTAAGGAGGGTCGAGGACATCACCCAGGCTCTGTGGGGAACAAAGGTAAGTCCAGGCACTGTAAGTAATTTAAATAAAAAGATCTACGAGCATATAGAAAATTGGCGGAATCGCCCCATTGAAGGCAATCATCCATATGTCTATCTGGACGGTATCGTATTAAAACGAACATGGGCGGATGAAATTCGAAACGTGTCAGTTCTTGTTGCAGTGAGTGTTTCAGAAGACGGCTATCGCCAGGTATTGGGTGTCCAAGAGGGGCATAAAGAAGACAAATCAGGATGGTCAGGATTCCTAAAGCACCTCAAGCAAAGAGGACTTACTGGTGTAGAACTCATTATTTCTGATGCCTGCCTTGGTTTAATCGAATCCATCGGGGATTTTTACCCAAATGCCAAATGGCAGAGGTGTGTCGTCCATTTTTACCGTAATGTATTCAGTGCTGTTCCCAGAGGCAAAATGAATGAGGTATCCCGCATGCTCAAAGCGATCCATGCATCCGAGGATAAGAAAGCTGCCCTGGAAAAGGCAGATGCTATTATTGATCAGCGTCATTTATAATTCCCGCCAAACGACAATTAAAATTCCCGAAATTTAAGAATCAAAAAAAATGGTAGAAACATCCAAATTGAACAGAAGGAGAGATTTGGATGGTAACGGACCAGCAAGTGAGGAGGTTGTTCAAGTTGATTCAGTCAGAGAAGAGTTTCGGGATAGCAGCAATGAAAGCTGGAATGGATGAAAAAACAGCTCGAAAGTACCGTGAACACGGGAAGTTGCCGAGTGAACTCAAAACGGATCATACATGGCGCACACGCAAAGATCCGTTTGAGGAGACCTGGGATGGTATCAAAGGCATGTTGACCATAAATCCAGGTCTGGAGGCCAAGACACTGTTTGAGGATTTGCAACGCAGACACCCCGGCCGGTTCGCCGATGGACAATTACGGACCCTGCAACGGAGAATAAAGCAATGGCGTGCTACAGAGGGGCCGCCCAAAGAAATCTTTTTTGCTCAAATTCATAAGCCTGGCGAATTATGCCAGTCAGACTTCACCCACATGGATAAACTGGGCGTCACTATAGGCGGCGTCCCTTTTGACCACCTGATCTACCATTTTGTTTTGACCTATTCCAATTGGGAGACAGGTACAGTCTGTTTTTCAGAGAGTTTCGAAAGCCTGAGCCAGGGCCTGCAAAATGCCCTATGGGAACTTGGTGGTGTGCCGCAGCAACATCGCACCGATTGTCTGACATCCGCTGTTAACAAGGTAAGTCACCCTGAGGAGTTCACCAGCAGGTATCAGGATCTTGTTGACCATTACGGTATCATTCCTTGCAAAACTAACCCTGCCAGCCCCAATGAAAATGGAGACGTGGAGCAGCGCAATTATCGGTTCAAAAAAGCCGTTGACCAGGCCCTGATGCTGAGAGGACACCGGGATTTTAAAGACCGGGAAGAATATGACTTGTTCCTGGCCAAACTGTTCGCACAGCTAAATGCCGGTCGTAGGAAACGGTTTACACAAGAACTGGATCTCCTACACCGGTTGCCCAAACGCCGGCTTGATGCATGTAAAAAGATGGATTTAAAGGTTGGTCCCAGCAGTACCATTCGGGTCAATCACAACGTTTACTCTGTAGACAGCAGGCTCATAGGAGAAAATATCCAGGTCCGCCTCTACATGGAATGCCTGGAGGTCTGGTACGGCCAGAGAAAGGTCGATACTTTGCCAAGGTTGCGGGGTGAGGGCAAATATAAAATCAATTACCGGCATATCATTGACAGCCTGGTCAAAAAACCGGGGGCATTTGAAAATTATCGTTATCGTAATGCCATGTTCCCCACCAGCCGGTTCCGGATTGCCTACGATCATTTAAGAAAGCGTTATACCGTTAAAAGCTCAGCAGCAAGGTATCTGAAAATATTATACCTGGCAGCAAAGACAAGCGAGGTGGCAGTAGACAGCGCCCTGATGGTTCTAATAAACGAGGATCAGGAAATCAGCAAAGAGGCTGTTAAACGCCTTATTGAGTCCAACGCCTCTGTCAGCAGGCCGGATGATGTTCATATCCAGGCAGTTGATTTGACTCGTTATGACCAATTGCTCAAGGGGGTGGCGGCATGATCAATGATCGGGATCAGATAGACACCAATCTTAAAAGCCTCCATATGCCGACCATGCGCCGCAGTTATGAAGAAATGGCGGATCAGGCCAGGGCGGAGGCATGGGGATATGAAAAGTACCTCTTACAATTGTTGAGTCTCGAATGCGAAGTCCGCTGGCAGAACCGGATATCACGTAACCTGAGGGCATCCAAGTTGCCATCTTCCAAGACATTTGAGAATTTTGATAAAAAGCGCCTCCCCTTAAAGGTTGCCAATCATTTAAGTGTCCTGGTCAACGGCGCTTTTTTAGAGCGCTGTGAAAACATCCTGGCCTTTGGTAATCCGGGTAGCGGGAAAACCCATCTGCTCTGTGCCATTGGCCATGAATTAATTGCAAAGGGTAAGCAGGTTCTTTTTATCTCATGCAGTCAGCTCGTCCAGGATCTGCTGATTGCCAAAAGGGATCTTGAGCTAACCAAAAAACTCAAATCCCTCTCCAGGTTTGATGCTGTGATTATAGATGACATTGGGTATGTCCAACAAAGCCGGGGAGAAATGGAAGTGCTGTTTACCTTTTTGGCGGAACGGTATGAACAGGGCAGCCTGATGATCACGAGCAATCTTCCGTTCTCTAAGTGGGAACAGATTTTTAAGGACCCTATGACAACGGCAGCAGCCATCGACAGACTCGTTCATCACAGTATCATCCTTGAATTGAATGTGGAAAGCTATCGCATGGAACAGGCTAAAATGGAGGCCGAATAATGATCGAGACCAGATATACCAGGCAGGAGATTGTTGAGATTATTAAAATGATCCGACTGGATTTATACAATCGAGGCCTGAACTGCGGTGCCGGTGCTATCAGCAAGGAGATGGAAGCGGAAAATATTGAACCAATGCCGTCAGCAAGCACTATCGGACGGATACTATCGATAGAGGGCTTAACCCATGGAAGAACCGGGTTTTGTGATGGTAATTAAAAGGACTTTTTACCGGATTATAATGGGGGCCAGCCCCCAAACCCCCGGAGTTTAGCGCATTATAGACCAAAGTATGAGAGCAAAAAGCGAAAGGCCGTACGTGGAAAATACGGCCCCTCATACTTCAGTCACCTTCTCGGCGCTCAGGTTGCTCTCCAGCATAGCCTTATCCTCCGGAAGGATGGTCTTAAAAAACATAATCAGAATTGTTTTGCAAGTATTTTTTAATGAAATTAAATGGTTACGCAGGTTGGGGAACGGGAGTTTTAATTGTCGTTGAAGGAAAAAAATATTTGTCGTTGATCATATTATCGAGAAGTTAAAAAAGAAAAAGCTCAACAGTGCCGCTGGTACTGTGGAAAAGGGAATAGCAGATACTTTGACGTACTATGACTTCCCTGCAGAGCATTGGCGGCGAATTCGAACAAACAATCCTCTTGAGCGGATTATGAAAGAAATAAGAAGACGAACTCGAGTGGTTGGAGCCTTCCCTGACGGCAAATCTGCTCTAATGTTGGTAGGTGCAAGATTGCGGCACATCGCAGGTACCAAATGGGGTTCCAAAAAGTATCTAAATATGAACCTTTTAAAAGAAATGGAAATTGAAAGAGAACACGTGGCCTAATAAATTATCAAGTTGAGACCGAGGCCAAAAGTGCGAAAGATTCTTGACGGAACCCACCGCAATACTTTTTCCAGGCTCTGTAAATAAAATTGTGTAACTGCTCATAATTCTGTAGTTAACGAAGAATTAGAAAAGAAGGATGAGCAGACATGGACAAGAAGAAACTTGAAGCCTTGGTAAAAGAGCTTGCCAAGGACGTTAAATCAGAAAAAGACCTCTCAACACTTACCAGTGAAATAGTCAAATTGACAGTTGAGACAGCTTTGAATGCCGAGATAGAGGACCATCTGGGCTACCCCAAAAATAGCCCAGATGGCCGGAACTCTGGTAACAGCCGTAATGGATATTCCTCAAAAACATTAAAGGGCGATTTCGGGCAAGTTGAGATGCAGACGCCCAGGGATCGAAACGGCACTTTTGACCCTCAGTTCGTTAAAAAAGGCCAAACCCGGCTGACTCAGTTTGATGACCAGATCCTGGCCCTCTATGCGAAGGGTATGACCACCAGAGATATCGTAGCCACTTTTAAAGAGATGTATGGTGCTGAGGTCTCCCATACCCTGATTTCCAAAGTAACCGATTCTGTGATCGATCAGGTCAATGCCTGGCAGAACAGGCCGCTGGATGACATATATCCTATTATTTACCTGGATTGCATCGTCATTAAAGTCCGCCAGGACAACCAGGTCGTGAATAAATCCGTATATATTGCATTGGGCATTAATTCAGAAGATCATAAAGAACTCATGGGACTCTGGATCGCAGAGACAGAGGGAGCCAAGTTCTGGTTGTCTGTCCTGACCGAACTTCAAAGCAGAGGATTGAAAGATATCTTCATTGCCTGCGTTGACGGACTCAAAGGATTTCCAGATGCCATTAAAACCGTTTATCCGGAAGCAAAAATCCAATTATGCATCGTTCATATGGTTAGAAATTCTCTTAAATATGTTGTCTATAAAGACAAAAAGCAGGTCGCAACGGATCTTAAAGCTATTTACAATTCAGCAACCGTGTCTGATGCAGAGAAGTCTTTGGATAATTTTTCAGAACGCTGGGATAAAAAATATCCACCCATCAGCAGATCCTGGCGCAGCCACTGGGACAACCTGATTACCATTTTCGATTATCCCCAGGAAATCCGTCGAATCATCTATACCACCAATGCGATTGAGTCTTTGAACAGTGTCATTAGAAAGGCGATTAAGAACAGGAAGATTTTTCCAAGCGATAATTCTGCTTGTAAAATTATATATTTGGCAATAATGTCAGCCTCAAAGAAGTGGAGCATGCCGCTTCAAAAGTGGAAACCGGCCATGAACCGATTCTCCATTGAATTTGAAGGCAGATTTCATGTATAGGGAAATGGCAGTTACACAGAAAAATTTACAGGCTCTTTTTCCAGTCCGGTCTGCCTTGGATTCACGGCCGGTGAGCCTCAATATAGCGGTTCTCATAAATAAGTTCCATTTGAACCATGCGGAAAGACATGATGCCACTGGAATTTACGAACCCAATCGGAATATTCTTTTGAGAATCGCTATAGACATATCTGGCTTTCTAATACATCTCAAAATTTTATTGTTTTTTTATACGAAATTACCCCGACTATCGCCGTGATTTGTCCAAGAATATAAAACGATGAAACTGGCTAATTTTTAGATAAAAGTTAGCTAATTCTAATCATATTTGCTGGTTTTGATTCTTTGTAAGAGCATCAACAATAGCTTCAGATGTTTTCTTAAATTCAGATATGCCAACCGTTCTTTCTAATCGACTTGTTGGAATTGCCTCGGAATAAACATTGTTTATGTTTTGATTATCTAACAGTTGGATACTTAGCAATTGTTTTCTTGCATCTACTATACCTTCCGCCCCTATAGCCCATAGTTTCACTTGTTCTGTTAAAAGGTTTATCCCCATCGCTGGCATTAATTTATCAAAGGAATCTGTTCCCAGTTGCAAAATGTTTACTATTTCAGCGTTTATTGTATCTTGGATAACACGAACATATTTTTCGGCTATTCCACTCTTATCCACTTTTTGAATAGTTGTATAAAGCTTTTCTTTATCTTTTAATTTTTTTATATTAGAAATTTTTAATAATATCTTAGAGGCATTAGCTCCAAGCCCTAATCCATCCGACTCTTCTCCCCCCGCAAGCTGATTTAAATCATTCGCTAAATCGGTAGCCAAAGCAACGAATGAAGTTGCAAAATTTATTCCCACACCTTTCCCATCAGCCATTTCTTGAAAAGAAGTTATCATTCGCGTTCCATTGTCCCACGCATTTGTCAAAAGATCATAGCTTAAAGAGATTTTATCAACATCATTTTTGATATCATCGTATTTAGCAATAATTTGCGTGCCAGCAATTACTAGATCCTGCGCTGTATTGTTAATTGTGGTTAAAATTGGCCCGACTCCGTTTGGGTATTCGGGTATTTTGGGAATATCAAAATCTACAAAATGATTTTCTTCTGGAGTAATCAACCCTAGTTCAACAGCAGTATTTGCATTTTTATGAGCTGAAACATATTCATAAAAAGCATTTTGTGTGAGTAATCTATCTACGATAATTTCCATTGGGGAATATTTATTTTTTGTGGAAATAATATCGAAGTTTATACCATCTTGTTCAAAACTTTCATCTTTTAAGCCTAAGATAGCATTGGCAACATCAGGACGCATATTCGAAAAAGTTTTTAGTACAAGTGGGCTTGTTTGGTCATCAAACACTAATCTGCCATCCTCAACAGCAACATTATTAAGAAAACCTGCAGCAGTTCCCAGGAAAGTTAAATTTAAGGTGCTATCCATAGAGTCAATCGTATTTTTGATGTCTAATGGTAACCCATTCGGGTATTTCTGCTCTGCCAATGTTTTTGCTTTCGAAATTAGTTGAAAGGCAATTTGATATCTTTCAGAAGACGGAAAACTAAAATAGTTGTCACCCGTTATTTCAATTCCATCATATATTATAGGTTTGGCTCCCCCCCCACTTTCCTCAGATTTAATAAATTGTCCACTATATGAAGCAGCAACTTTTGGCTTGAATATAAAATTGTTGTTAATTTGTGTGGTTTCGTCCACAGGACTGATTAATTGTATGGTATCGTCCACGGAACTGATCAGTTGTTGGTCAAAGGTTGGAATAAATTTATCCTTGAAAACAATATTCTCAATCCGAACGATCTCTTGTGATAATTCTTGTGATACATTGTCTGTAACCTGAGAGGTTGCCGGGTCGGTGATTTTGGCAATAAAGGCGTCGACTGAACCGTCGATGGTGAGATCAAAGCCGTTAGAAGCGATATCCGTCGATCGTGTATATCCGGTAATGAAAATATTACCCGCGGAATCTAAGGCGATTCCAGTACTGTTATCTTGTTCGTTTCCCCCGTAATAACTGGACCAGGAAACAGAACCATTAGATGTGATTTTTGTTACGAAAGCATCCCAGGATCCGCCCAATGAAGTATCAAAACCGCTGCTGGTATTAAAATCAGATGATGATGTATCCCCTGTGATAAATGCGTCGCCATTCCCATCCAGTGCAATACCAACCCCACGGTCACTTCCGCTTCCTCCTAAATAACTGGACCAGGAAACAGAACCACTCGATGAAATTTTTGTGACATAGGCATCTGAAGGACCTCCAAGCGTTGTATCAAAACCATTGACCGTATTAAAATCTGCAGAGGCCGTTGGCCCCGTCACCCATACATTTCCACTTCTATCCGCTGAAACGTCAAAGCCTCCCAACAAATAATTTTCGTTACCACTTCCACCTAAATAACTGGACCAGGACACAGAACCATTAGATGAAATTTTTGTTATGAAGGCATCCCAAGTTCCCCCTAAAGAAGTATCAAAACCCCTGCTGGTATCAAAATCAGCAGAATTCGTCTGTCCTGTTACAAAAATATTGTTATTGCCATCCGTTGCTATTCCAAACCCCTGATCTGTGCCGCTTCCCCCAAGATAACTGGACCAGGACAATACGCCGCCCGATGAAATCTTTGAAATAAAGGCATCTTGTGTGCCCCCCAATGCGGTATCAAAGCCGCTACTGGTATCAAAATTTGACGAATTCGTGTAACCTGTAACAAGTATATTATCATTTTCATCAACAACAATTGCTTTACCCCAGTCATGACTGCTTCCTCCTAAATAGCTGGACCAGATTAAGGCGCCGGTTGAAGAAAATTTGCTTACAAAAGAATCCTGCATCCCGCCTAAGGAGGTATCAAACCCATTGGTCGTATTAAAATTAGAGGATGATGTACTTCCTGACACAACTGCATTTCCACCACTATCAACCGCTATTCCATTGGCATTATCAGAGTTGTTGCCACCAAAATAGCTCGACCAAAGAATAGAACCATTTGAAGAAATTTTGGTAACAAAGGCATCTTGTGTGCCCCCTAACGTGGTATCAAAACCATTGCTGGTATTGAAATCTGCAGAAGACGTGGAGCCTGTCACAAATATACTGCCAGTATCATCAACGGCTATTCCACGACCGTAATCAGAATTACTTCCCCCAAGATAACTGGACCACTCCAGAATCGGATCAACAACCAATAGACGAGTCGCGTCGTAATCATCTGTCTGAATATTGACCTGGCCATCTTCGCGCAACTCATATCGACTGGGTACAATCACCTTCGCATCACGTTCTACCTGATAAGTCAACGGCGCCTTTTGAATGACCGTCCGCTCTCCAAGGGTAATCACCAGGTCTCCCACCTCATTGAGAACCACGTTAGAGGCACCTTTATAATTCATGGCAATTTGGGAAACATCAGCACCTTCTGATACCACCAAATCATATTCAATGTCTCCGTTTTTGTTGCCGTAATAAACCAGATCAATGCCGTTATAAACATTTTTATAACGGACTGCACCATAATGGGACGCACCTTCCACCCAATTGGATTCGTCATTGCCAATATAATAATTAGAGTAACTCTGCTGCTTGTTTTCACCAATTGCTGTAACTTCTGTATTTGAACCTGATAACCCCATTTCAATGTTACCATTAGTGTTCTCACCGGTCTCCATTGAAAGGACAGCCTCGGCTGTGGTTAAATAGAGCGTAGCACTGTCTGTGCGGGTCAGAAAATTCACATTGGCATCTGTTTGCCCAAGATTCTCTTCAAACAATACCGTGGATTGGTCCGGTTGCACTCCGGCACCTTCCAGATTAGGATTCCGCATGGTATCAGCTGCGTCAATATTGTTACCGATATAAAGCCAGCCGTTTTCATTATTCAAATTCAATGCTTTGACAGATACGGTGCCATTTATGTTTTGAACATCTTGGGTAGCAATGGCCACAAATCCTCCATCTGCCCCTTCAATATGGCCGTGGGCCAATATCTGGGCATTGCGATCCAGACGTATTATTTCCCCTGCTGTTATGCGCACTTCTCCGGCATAATCGACATCAGCGTCCCCAGCTGAAGCATCTATGGTGCCTGAAATGTTAACGTCTGCGGTATCACCGCCCTTTAAAACAATGGTCCCGTTGCGTTCCTCAGCACTCTGAGCAACGACGTAACCGTCCATATTAATTACCTGGTCCAGCACATCTTTCGCCACATCCGTGGTCAGCAGGACATAGCCGCCATCGGCCTGGATCGTTCCACTGTTGCTCACAAGTTGTTTGAGAGACTGGCCGTCTGCGGTCTGGGCGCGTTCCAGTAGGTCACTACCGACTTCCAGGGCAATCAGATCATCGCCGTACAAGTCCAGGGTAAATCTGTCTGCGCCGGCCAGGACGACCCTGCCCAGTTTGGCGATGATACAACCCTGGTTTTCAACATGGGGGGCAACCAAGGCAACCAGGCCGCCCTGCTCAATGTTAATGCTGCCCTGGTTGATAATTTTTGCATCGGGATGGCCTGAAATATTAAACTCATACCGGCCTGCCATAAAATTTTCATCGGTTATGTCCGCGGTTGATGCCATAAGCCCGGCAACATCAATCCGGGAATCTTTCCCAACTACAATACCATTGGGGTTTACCAGAAAAACCTGGCCGTTTGCCGATAGTTTTCCCAAAATCTTGGAAGGGTCCTGACCCGTTACCCGGTTGAGGGTGACTGCTGTTTTTGACGGCTGGACAAACCGGGTATGTTCTCCTTTACCGATATTAAACTGCTGCCAGTTAATAATCGCTTTATCTGATATTTGATGAATCGTTGTCTTGGTTGCGGATTCCTTATTTATTACCGCCTGTCCCTGCACAACATTACCACCTTCCGGATTCGCCAAAGCGATTGACACGGGTACGGCAAGCAATAGAATAATCAATACCTGAATACCCCATCTTAATGGGTGATGAAACGGGCAATCACCTTTGGGCATAATATTTTTCGTAAAGATATCTGCCTGTCTTCTTTGCAGTGAGACGTTTACCATCTTCTATGCACTCCAATATAAATATGTTGTGAATGGCTGCCGGGCATTCGATATGATCAAAAACTTGAATTCAGGTTAAAGAAGAATCGTGGGTCTTTACCGCCGGGGCTTTCTGCTGCGACCGGCCGCGTTAAAGGTACGGCCATTTCCAGTGAACCGGAAATATTGAACGGTGAATTAAAACGAAATCCAAGACCGGCAGAAGCAGCGGATTCATTTGATTCCTCCCCTGGCAGAGAGCTTAACTGCCAGACTTTGCCGATATCGTAAAAACTATAGAGTTGCCAACTATTTAAAAAGGGCAGTTGGCTCTGTTGTGCGTATTGTAATTCTGTTTTAAAAGCAATGCCATGGTCCCCGGTTATTTCGGAGGAATCATATGCTCGCCCATATTGGGCTCCGCCAAACCCGAATTCCTGTGATGAGAGAAGGTCGCTGAAGGAATATTGACCGATCATTCCAAACTGCAATCCCCATTTATTGCTTAACGGCTGACTCCGAGTTGCCATGATATTGAGTTTTGTGAAATCACTTCTGCCGTCTGACCGGGAAAGGTTGTCGGAACCTGTCTTGGTGGCATCAAGAATGTCAAGCCCCTGGGATATAGACAGATCTAATAGATTTGTAGCATTGGCCTTGTCCACAAAGTCATAGGTTGCGCCAGCCGTCAGCACACGAATTTTATCCAGGGCGGACACCTGGTTGAGTTGTTGGGTTTTTGATTTTCGATGCTCAAAACTGATGCGGGACCGCAAGTTCTTCTTGCGCGTCCGGATGTGCGGATACTCATAGGAAATCTTATAGTTTTCACTTTCTGTTTCCACCTCGGTAAGGCGCATGAATTGTCCATCCGGTTCGGAACGGTTCATATTTGCAGATAAAGAAACAACAGCCCCCTCAGTTCCGACAGGCTGTTTATAGGTAAGCGCTGCGTACTTTTGCTCCCGGTAATCGGTTGTTATGACAAGCACGGCTGAAATCTGCTCATATAATCCCAGGGATGAGTTAAGATTCAAACTTCCGACCACCTCCAATGGTCCCACGCTGTCGGTCCCCCTGTTATGAATGCCAACGCTTCCGCTTGCATGGGTGTGTTCCGTTGTGAACACGACGGTTGCTGCACCTGGCTGATTTTTTGAGGGGCGAAGAATCGCTTTAACCTTTGCGCCGAAAAGATCATTGGCAAACAATGCGTAGCGCTCAAACACCTCGTTCTTCAAGGGCCTGGATTCAGTTATTTTTTCTCCAAAGGCTTCCAATATGTATACACTGCCCTGGATATCACCCGAAATCTCTACATCATCAACAAATCCTTCAATAATCTGCAGGGTAATTTTTCCATCGGTTATTGTCTGGACGGGAATGATGGCTTGGGATAGAATGTACCCGTCATTACGATAATGGGCCGTGATCTTATCTGTGACATTGTATATATCTGCCAAAGATACTTTTGTATTCAGAGGGGTGTCATAAAATTGCATCAATTGAGATTGGGTATAAACAGTATTGCCTTCAAGACGAACCTCTTTGAGAATAAATCTTATTTTTTCCGCATCTTTTATGGGCAATCGTTTGGGGTGTCTAATGGTAAGGGGGGCTTCGGGGATGGACAGGGGGGTAAGGGGCGGCTCGTATTTTTTATCGACCCGGCCGGGATCAATTGTGGCGGGAAGTTTCTGATCTGCCCAACTATTATTCTCAATGCATACCCCTAAAACGATCAAATTAAAAATGCAGATCCAGAGGCAAGTGTTCTTTTTCACCTTTGAGTTCAATTTCAGCAACATATCCATCTCAAAATTTTTAAATTACCAAATTGTGGAATAAAATATACTAATCACCGTTTAGCAAAAGAATGTCAATAACTACAATTCGGTATTTATTATCATTAAATTTAGAAAATTCTATACCTTTTAAGTTGAAAATGAGAGAGATTAAGGAGTTAACTAATATACAGGCTCGCTGAAGGTCCACTCAACAAAGGCGTTGACTTTCTCTTTCAGTGATAGGTGGGTCAAAAGGGGGCACAGCGGCACATAGTCTTCAAATTGACCAGTCCGATTTTCCTGATTTTTGCCATTTTTAGAAATAGGAATTGAGAGTTGACTTTGTCCATGAAAAAACTCTATTGTTCCGAAAAACCCCATGAGCACTGGCGTTTCTATTGTTGGGGATTGGGATCACCCAAATCCCCTTCGATTTTTACCGGTAAATATTCTCAATCCAATACATGGCCTCAGTGTCGCTGACTTTGCCCAAATATCTTTGGGTGGTAGACAGGTTGGAATGTCGGAGAATGATCTTTGACACGATTTCAATAGGCACTCCCGAACGACTGGCATAGGTGGCGGCATGCCTCCGGAGATCATGGGGTTTTACATCAACCCCAATCTTTTTTCCGGCATTTTTGACAATTTCCCGGGCTCGGGTGTAACCCAATGGAAAAATACGCTCATCATCCAGGATTTTTTCAGCGGCAATATATTCACGTAACCGGTCCGCCACCTTTTGGGGAATAAAAACGACTTCGGACGCCCGTCCACTTTTGGGATTTGGCAAATGAAGTTTTCGATCCTGGACCTCCCGAGGCTTCAGTTTCAAGACTTCACCGATCCTCATTCCCCCCCTTGCCATCAGTTCAAGCATAAGTCTGTTTCTATGATTGTCCGTTTTGAAAATGAATTCATCAACGGCATCTCGTTCCAAGATTGTCCATGGCTGCAGTTTGGACACCCGGAATGTCTTTGCAAGGACAGGAGCGTCACACGGATTGGAGAGATCTGGTATGGCGGTGTTTTCAACAAAATTGAACAGGCTCTTGAGAAGGGAGTATTTGAGTTTCTTAGTCGATGGTTTCAGGCCGTCCGTGATTTTGACCAGAAATTCCATGATTTCATCCGATGTAACTTCGGATACATCCCTCTTGCCGAATGCTTTCTGGAAGCCTACCAGGAAATACCGATAGTTTTGGATGGTGTTTTTTTTGAATTGAGCTTTTGATAGGCCAGAAAATTTTTGATTGCCTGTGAAATTTTCATAATGATGCCCTCCTTTGAAAAAATGTTGCAATCCATCCTGATGATTCAGGATACGGACAGTATACAAAAATTCCAGGGTAAAAGCTGGAGGTTATTTTTAGAATAGCTCGGAAAACGTCTGCGCCGTGGCCACGTGTACTTGATCTGTTATTGGTCGGGAGCTTTGAGCTTCAAATAATCCGGTTGTATAACATAAGTCCTCCCCTTGGCATTACTCATTTGATCATGATTATGACTGGTTTTTAGAAGTAAAACGGTTAATATAAACTCGCAATAATATGGCTGCAAGCAATTAGAAAAATCCAGAATTTTGATATTTAGGATAATACATCATACTGTTAGAGAAATACGTAAGAGATAGGTTATCTAAGTTTACCAGTTTTACAATCTCTTGGCCTACCATCGCTTCCCCATTTTGTACAGTAAGAGAAAGAACCATCTCGGTTATAATTATACTGAAGCGTAGCTTTCCCATTAAAATAATTTGTTTCATTTTGAGTGTGTCCGTTATCATACCAGCTTGCAGAATCCCCATGCTGTATTCCATTTGCATATGTCATCATCTTTTGCCTGTAAACAGCCCCTGTTTTAGACAGCAAATATGTTTCTTTCAGTCCACTTAGCTTGCCCTGTAACCAATTTGATCTTTCTCTAACGTAATGAGTACCATTAGTTTTACTCCAAGCAATAAACTTTCCGTCAACCTTTCCTTGTCTATAAGGCTTTTCGAAATTTATATCCCCATCCCTAAAATAGCCGCATAAAAGGTAGGTCCTTCCCGAATTTTGACCGTTTGGATATAGTTTGAACTGCGTTTTACTACCAGGATTGACTTTTGGGCAACCGCCACCATATCCACTGTTTGAAGTATCATCCCACCCCCTGTCAAAAGATGATATCTGGGATGAAGAAATAGATGTGCCGCTTTGGTTAGGACCTGAAATCACACTCTCAATATTGCTAAAAGAGGTACTGCTAAGGTGCGAATCCGACGTTAAATTATCCATTGTTTCTCTGAATGACCCATCTGAGTTTGAACCATTCTTCTGCTGTTGTTTTAATTGTGCAATCTTTCTTTGAAGTTCCGGAATATCATTCTTTATAAGATCATTTTTTATTGAATTTGAACCTGCAATAATGGAAAACATAAAAGCATCGTAGGCTCGATGCTGAACCATCGGATCTGACATGACGCATTCCATGACTTGTTCTTCAACCAGATGTCTTTTTTGAATACCCGTTCTTAGGTCTGTAAAACATTTATTACCCGTTAACCCCAATTCAAGATACTCTGTGTAATTATCTGGAATTATCAGGGCATTTGAATCCAACACAACATTTTTATAGCTATTATATCTTTTCTCCAATTCAGCAAGGCTTTCTGCATTGACGTTGACCACCATCATTATGATTGTAAATAACACCAGCATCATTCCGAAGATTTGCTTCATTGTATGTTTCCTTTTCCTTTTGATTTAATATCAGCTCTTATAAAAAACTTTTTTCTTCATTAACGTTCAATAAGGAAATAATTCCAAACCAGAATACTAACTGATTTCAATACATATACAATCCTGGTCAGAGGCTCTGGGTAGGGTTTTCCATCCAAAAGATGCTTTTTTTCTTGCCGTCAGACTAAGTAAGGCTTTGCCGAATTTTTTAAAAATTAATGCATTTCAAAGGAATGTTTTAGACCTTTAGGTAAAACATAAAATCCATCATTATTCATTGAAATATACATACTCCTATTATTTTTTTGGGGGTCCCAGTTATTCGATAATGCAAATTTTATTGCGTTCTTGATATTTTGAGGAGATATCTCAAAATACCAAGAATTTACGTCAATATATAAAATGGATTTAGTATGATTATCTTGATGGATTCGGATATGCATTTCCGTGTAAGGGTATATTTTTAAGTCTTTTTGATCTGCAACCCAATAATACACCTCATTTCCAAGATTGATCTCACGCTTTGTTTTTCGAGTCAAAACAATGTGCCCTTTCTTGTGTATAGGGAGTTAGGGGCTCCATGAAATCTGTGAATCCTATCTGAATGAACTTTCCCTTGCCATCCCTGCTGCAGCCGAAATATGGTCATAGGCCATGGAATTAACATATCTTATAGGTTTGACATATAGCAATAATCAATGAAAATCAAAATCACAACAGTAAGTATTGTTTATATCTTGATTCCCACAAGTGCAATGTTATCTTGCCCTAACTTTCTGCTGTCGATTTGTTTAACGTGTAGGACTTAGGTTTTTAATGCAAATCAAGTATATTGGAGTAGGTGCCATTTTTGTTAGCGATAGTCTCTTTTGGCAGCCCAATACATTCTGGATTATTACTGTATCGGTAACCACTCCAACCCAGTCTTACATCATCAATAAACTCTATCACATAGCATTCATGGCCTGTTGGATCCGTGTTGATATAATAGCGGAGCACTCTTGAGGATAGATATTCTTGAAGTTTTTCATTTTGGATGCTTCTAATAAGTTTGTGAGATGGGTAGGTTGCATGTGAGTTATAGTACTCTTGAACAGTACCCCTTAAAGTTTCAAGAGCATTCTCTCTTAGAGTTTTTTCTTGTCCATACCGTTCACGTTCAGTTTTATCTCCATCAAGTATAGCTACAAGCATAATAATACAGGCAGCGGTTATAATCGTTATGATGCCAGCACCCCACAAGCAGCCTTTGAATATATAACCAGGGAGTTTGTTTTTTTTAGCAGTTTCTGAGTTTTGCTGGTTCATTTGCTTTTAAATCTTTATCCAATCATCAATTTCGATAAAATCACCCGATATACTGTAGTAAGGTTTACCGTTCATGGGGGGCCAGAGAGATATCCTATATGTTTTTTCAGAGCCATTTGTACAATTCCAAACATTAGCTTTAGGAGTACAGATATATTTTCTGTGAACATTCCACACTCGGATTTTTCCTGCGATACCACTATTTATCTGGCTTGACAGCACCGTATAGACAGTTTTCATGGAATACGGTTTTCCTTTGTCTGTAAACTGCCGTATTAAAGAGGCCACATATCGACCTCCTTGTCGCTGAAAAGTAATCTGATTGTTTCTGTTTTTTGGGTCAGCCCAGGTACCCAGCAAAAAGTCTTCAGGAAACACCCTGGTTTTGGAAGGTGTATAATTTACAGAACTTTCAGCTGCACCAGCCTCCTTCCCACCGATAACAATACGGTTGGGTTTGTTGACACGAACCGGCAATTCGCCTTCGGGTTCCCAACTTCCACTCTGGTGCACCGGACCAACCTGATCCAAAATCATGGGGAGGTTGGCAATGGCTGGATCGAAACCGAATTTTTCATAAAAAAAATTATTGGGAATTCCACTGATGCCTTCAGAGAACTCGCCGTTCAAATCATTTGCAGTCATATGGCTTCCATCCTTGGGGTTCTGGAAGTTCTTCTGTTTTGCCACAAGTTCCAGGAGTGCAAAACACTCTCCCTTTAATTTGAGATAGTTATCTTTATATACAGGGTTATCATAAGCGTAATTCCTCTGACGCTGAATGGTAACACCAAGGATAGAAGCAAAAGTCATGGGCGCCTCATTGACCAATTTGTCGACATTGGTGCCGAATCTGCTCAGGTACATTGAGTTTGCCTGTCCAAGCAGAGATTTCATGGCGGAACTTAAAGGGAGCTGTTTGGCATCTGTCAGGACTGGTAGCAGGAGTACCAGGATAAGTCCTATGTGGACTGCATGAATCCAGTAGGATTGCGCACGTGATTCCATCGTCTTTTCCTTAATTAAAAGAGTTAGCGAACCAGTCAGTTTCTATGTGTAGTGGTTTTAGATAAAATATATTTTTCTATATTGTCAAGAAAAGTAAAAACCAGATTATACCTTTTAACAATTGAGAAAAGTATCAAAATGGTGATTATGAATCGCTATCTAAATATAGTTTTAGTGCTTAATAACCTGCCCATTCCCATATGTAATGTAAGGCCTTATAGTCTGATTCAGGATATCCTCTGCTGGCTCCAGAGTCAAACTGCCGGATACGATAGATTGGTTCCAATTTTTATAAGTGATTCCCATTCTCGCCCCTGATAAATGTATAGTTTCCCAAATAGACGATATAATGTTTTTTAAAGTCTAAATCCGTTAATTGGATTACGTTATATTTAATTTTGGTCAAACCATGATCAAAATTTATGGATTCAGTATATCCTTCAGGTAAAAGGGTTAAATCCCCAAATTTTGTGGAACCCAGAATAAAAGCTGTTCCCATATCCAAATGAACAATATTTTTTATTTTTAGAGTCCATTTTTCATTCCCTCTTGAAGGAAGTTCAATCGAAAGGACAAGGGATTCTGAGTCACAACGGCTAATTTCAATAGCTGCGTCATCAGCAAAATTTTCAAGCGTATTTATGATTTCTTTCATAACTTATTGAAGTTGAAGATAGATATACCTGGAACCAGATTCATGAGCAATCTCCTTTGCGGTTTTACCATAAGGGTCTGTCAGGGTCTCGTCCGCACCAAGGGAAATGAGTGTATCAGCCAAGGTCGTGTTGTCTAAGGCAGCGGCCTGCATAAGCCCCGTGTAACCATAATTGTCCGTGGCATTAATGTCTGCGCCTAATTCTGCCAACAGTTTTATTATTTCCATATTCGCTGTTCTGGTTTCATTAAGATAATTGATGGCAATATTGAATGGTGTTTCATTTTCCCATCCCCGGGTGTTGATATTAGCACCGGATTCTACAAGAAAAGGGATAAGATCCTGTGCCGCTGGTCTTGCAATGGCATAGTGCATGACAGTACCGCCCTTGGTATCCCGGGCACTGACATTGGCCCCCTTTGAAACAAGCATCCGGCCCATGGGAAGTGATTGAGCCAGCATCAATGGAGTAGCTCCCGTCTCAGAAAGGGGTTGATTGATCTGCGCCCCTTTTGAGATAAGATAAACGGCTTGAGCAACATCATCCATACCCAAAGCTTGTAGAAGCATTCCTTGAATATCGCTTTCACTTTTTATCTTTTCATTTGCTGATGTATTTTCAAGGGCATCAAGGCTTTCAACCCCCGGCCCCCTCAGGGCATTCGGAAGAGGATCTTTGCCCCGGAGGACCGGCTCAATGGTTTGCCCTGCAATACATTGGGCCGTGAACAAAACAATCAGTAGAGCGTCGGTGAAGGTGACTATCAGGGACCTATACAATTTTTTATAAAACATGTTTTGTGCCCTTTATTGGTGTATTATTAGATCTGATAGAAGTAACGATTATTAAAAAACGGTCAGGGATGAAAGTGCCAATAATAATTTTTATTCGTAGGTTATTTTTAATATGAAGTAAATGGTAGTTTTTAAAATTTTATAATGCAATCTTTAATATGTCATTTCAGAGGTTTACCAATGACTTACTATCTAAAATTCATCGTGACGGCAATCATGTTGGTCGCAACAGCAAGTTACAGCCTGTTTTCTACTCTCAGTTCCAAAATAGTATTAATCTATGTAGAACAGATGGGGACCTCTCCTGGGGTTTTGTTTTTAGTGATAGTGAAATCATATTTCTTGTGGATTATCATTGCCTGGGTTTCATTTATTGTTCAATCATACATTTGCTTTAAAAATTCTGCAGACAGAACCGCAACCCAATATTATACTAATACATTTGCTCTTACCCACGGGTCATGGTTGATAGCAGCAACATCCTGGCATTTAACGAGTTTGATTTCTCCTTTTATATCAAACTCTTACATGATTAATTAAATGGCGGCATCCTCATTGAAACTATTTATCTGGAACTTCATTAGGCGAATGTTGTTCCGAAATTCTATTACTCTCAAATTTCTTTTGCTTAGCTTTCTCCAATCCGGGTGAAATAAAAATAGCAGTAAAAAGTATTGCAATGGTAACAATGATATTGCTTCCAATAATAAGGCTTCGCCACAAACCATAAAGACTTTTCCGCATCCAATATCCTGATAGGATACCGGTGAGAGGAAGCACAATAATTATATAGCCCGTTGAAAAATTCCCAGCCATCCAGGCCGATGTGGCAAACATTGCGATCAAAAAGCAGATAATAATATTGGTAACAAAATATAAGAAACCAAATATTTTTAAGGCTTTAGACACAGTCAATCCTTACATATATAGGAGATTATTTGTACATGGTATTGTATATCGGTACAATAAACGAATAATGAATGAAAGGCCTTTTTGTATATTTTTTTGGAAAGTGTAGAACCAAAATTTAATCTATACCTGTTTTGGATTATTTGAATTGCCATGAACTGCTCCTTCTGAAGGAACATTCTGTATCCATTTTGAATTTTTAAAATCACATGCCCATATATCATCAAGAGTAGCACTTCTCTTCGTTATATAATATAATGAGCATAATCAGGTCTCAAGGAAGTCATTCTATGATAATATTTGATTCTAATTATTAAAAATAGCGATAAGAACTTAATATTGTATAATTGTATTCTATTCATGATGTCAAGTATCATTAGGCTGCTCAAAAATATTGGAGATGTGGTGGAATTGTTTCAGTGTAACTCTTGAAAAGCCTGCTCTTGCGCAATGTGTATAATGCGTGATTCAGAACTTCAAACAGTCCGGTTACATAACATTATTCAACACGATTTTATGCTATTTGATTTTACCTTTGTTTTTAGAAAGCTAAAGTTTGGACAACGGGGCTTTTTCCCAGTTATTTAAAATATCAAGTGGTTTTGAGATAAACGCACATTTGCATGTGTCAGAACAGGGAGAGAGAAAATTTATGCTCAGGCATCGCCCCGGACATTTTTTCCCCTTAATCGCGCTTTTCTTTCATGATGAAAGGTGCCGTTGTAAAGACCCAGAAAAAAATTAGACTCAATAGCGAGGTTGTTCCGCATGAGTGTTTGAACATAAACAACCCGAGCTTTAGGCTCGAAAAGTAAGTTTGGTAACCGGTTACTTCAACATCTGGGTCGGAAAGAAATTTTCTTTTGTTTCCCATTGGTGTCCACATGAATTGCAAATTTTAAACACTCTTTTTTGTGTCAAAATAAAATAACCGGAAGAAATATAAAACTAAAAACAGGACTGCAGAAATTAATCTCATCAAAGTATCTGGGCTCTTGATGTCCCTTCCTCTACAACGATACATTATACTTCAATTTCCATGGATTTTTTCAACTAAAAGCACTTGTTGATAAAATGATATTGCTAATCTTTTCGTAAACAGGGCAGTACTGTATCCGGCACCCAGAACCTAATGTAAAAAAACGGCCTGTTGTTTTCCTGTTGTCAAATCACAGCAAGCGGGATAAATTATTTATTTTAAATCTTTGAATATTCATAGAATAATCCGAATATCAGGTGTCTTAAGTGAGAAGGGTAGTGATGGAGCTTATAAAAGTACGGTCTGCAATCATCCTTTTGTTTTTTGTATTAGTGTCCACCACATTTGTCTATGCAGGTGGGGGAGGTTCCGCCCCTCATGGAGTCACTGTCAATTTTCCACCCAGTTTTGCAAATTACAATGATGCTGATATCGAAGGTGTCGGAACAATACTTAAACATCGTATCGGTCATACGCCGTTTAACTTGGTGGCCACTCTTATTTTCCTGGCAGCGATTCTCCATACTTTTCTCAGCAGCAAATTTCTCTATTACGCCCATAAATGGAAAGCTGAACACCAAAAAGATATTGAAACAGGAAAGGCTTCGGAAAGCTCCACCAGGCTCCGTGCAGAGATTTTTCATTTTTTAGGTGAGGTTGAGGTTGTTTTTGGCCTATGGGCTATAGTGCTGACGGCTGCGATTGTTCTCTTCTATGACTGGCAAACCTTTGTCTCCTATATAAGCAGTGTAAATTATACTGAGCCTATGTTTGTGGTGGTCATAATGACCCTGGCTTCATCACGTCCTATTTTAAATCTTTCTGAAAAGATCATGAGCCGTGTTGCAGGTATTTTTAAAGGGACTTTGGCGGCCTGGTGGCTCACTATTATGACCCTGGGCCCCATCTTGGGTTCATTTATCACTGAACCAGCAGCAATGACCATTTCGGCCATGTTGCTTGCACGAAAATTTTATGAACTAAAGCCGAGTAAGAAGCTTAAATATGCAACCATAGCTTTGCTTTTTGTCAATATTTCTGTCGGTGGAACCCTTACCCATTTTGCCGCCCCGCCGGTCCTTATGGTGGCAGCTCCGTGGGACTGGAATCTACCTTTCATGCTAACCGCATTTGGCTGGAAGGCTGTTATTGGTATTATTTTTTCAAACACACTGGTTTTCCTGGTGTTCAGGAAAGAAATTTCTAAGCTCGAAAGAAAATTTAAGCTGTCTATGCTGAAAAATGAGATTAAGGATAAATATATTCATAGCGATTTTCTCAAAAAGGACCTGAGGATGGCTGAGGAACGCATCGGTAGGGATCTGCAGCAGGAATTTCAGAGGATTAAAGACTCTGCCAAAAAGTCCACAATGACAGTTTGTGATATGGATGACACTGATTGCTCATTGCTGGAGGAAACATTTGAACAGGAATTTGAAGATCTCAAAATACAACAAATGAGTGTTTCCGTACCGGGTCTGCTTCCCAGAGATAAAAGACCCAGGCTCAGTGATCCTAATTGGGACAAGCGCTCCGGTGATGTTCCCGGTTGGATTATAGCTGTCCATGTTACCTTTATGGTCTGGACCATTGTGAATGCACACTATCCGGCTATATTTGTTTCTGGAATGTTGTTTTTTATAGGCTTTAGCCATGTTACCTGGCCATTTCAGAACAATATCAGCCTGAAGTCCCCTATGCTGGTAGGATTTTTCCTGGGTGGTCTGGTTATCCACGGCGGCCTCCAAGGATGGTGGATTGCCCCGGTGCTTGGTAGCCTGGGAGAATTGCCTCTTATGTTGAGTGCGATTGTGCTCACAGCTTTCAATGATAATGCCGCTATAACTTACTTGAGCACCTTGGTGCCTGGTTTCACTGACAGTCTGAAATATGCGGTGGTAGCTGGTGCCGTTACCGGCGGTGGGCTTACTGTAATTGCCAATGCCCCAAACCCGGCTGGACAAAGCCTATTGAAAAATTATTTCAGTAATGGAATTTCCCCTATACTACTTCTCACCTATGCAATTGTACCTACCATAATTATGACTCTTTGTTTTGTTTTCCTATAATTTAATTGGGTAAACCACTGCTTTTCCAAATTAAATTGGACTAGTTAATAGCGGGGAAAAAGTATTTCTAACTCACTCAAATTTCAATGCAATTGGATTTAACTCCTTCAATGAAGAAAACGAAAGTACATTCGAGGTTGAACATGCTCAAAAGAGACTTGTTACTGCAGTGTATCTGTAATCTAAATACTATTTTCTTGTAAACAAATTAACGTTTTTGGATATACTAATCCAAATTTTTTCTTTTTTTATCCCGATAATTTTTAGTAAACATCAAGTGATCATTGTGTCTATGTCCTGTCGCTATTGTGCCGAAAATCCTACCAAGTACTGGAGTTTCTATTGTTGGTGATTGGGATTATTCCAATCCTCTCCAAAAATCAGAATACCGATAGAGTTTTGGATCTTTGAAAAAAATCGCTTGAACCCGGGAAGCGACTGCATCGTTGGCATGTGAACTTGATCTGTCATTGATGAGGGAGCCTGAACTTCCAATAGTCCGGCTCCATACCATAAGTGATTGCCCTTTCATGGGTGGAGTAGTTGCGATTATGTAGTTTATTGTACGCTAATATTTATCGGCCTTTTTCTTGACATTGAGCGTTTCTGTATACTAAAGTGGCTGAAATAGAAAATCCATTTAGCTATTCATCACAATAGAAAACATAATTTTTATCTATTGACAGGCTTGAGGTTCGTAATGAAAAAAATGATCAAACCTGTGATTTTCGTCTTTATCGGTATTATTATCGCTTTCCCCGTTTTCAGCCTCACCTATTATACCATGGCCCGAACGTCCACTCCTGGTTTCTGTGCGTCCTGTCACGAAATTCGACCCGCCTATAACAGTTGGAAAACTTCCACCCATGTAAACAATGCCCAGGGGTTTGTCGCTGACTGTATGGACTGCCATCTGCCTGCCCCGCAAGATACGATCAATTTCTTTTACGCCAAGACAGCTCACGGCATAAAAGATGTATTCGTCCATTTTGCTTATGGCACCTATGACCGGGAAAAAAGCCGTGAACATGCCTATGCAACTTTTAAAAATGCACAATGCCAGAAATGCCATCGTAATCTTCTGCACATACCGGATAAGAGAGGTGCCATGCTGGCCCATCGATCAGTCCTGTACCCGAGAAAAGGGTATGAAAAAAAGTGTGTTGACTGCCACCGCAACCTGGTTCACGTGGACAGTGAGTTTTACAAGTACAAACAGAATCAGGCGCCGTATAGAGGATTAGGAATTTAAAAGCATTTAAAATAGCTACATATAAAACAGGGGGCACTATGAAAAGGAATTTAATAGTACTGCTAATGGGCTTATTAATCATGGTCATTTGCGCATCCACGGTTCTCTGTTCGGATGCCCAAATGAACATGCCGAAATCCAAAGAGTTTAGAATTGAAAGGTCCATGTCACCAGAGGCAATGGCCTGTATTGAATGCCACAAAAAGCAGCATCCGGGTATATTTTCAGACTGGGCAGCCAGCCGTCATGCCAGTGCCAATATCACCTGTTATGATTGCCACGCCGCAGACCCCAGTGACCCGGACGTCAGTCAGGCTCATTTTAAGGAGTACGAGGCAAATGACACGAAATACGGGCAGAAAAAATACATGGTCCCGGTTTCCGCAGTCGTCACCCCCAAGGACTGTTCCCGGTGCCATCCGGATGAGGCCATGCAATACGGTAAAAGCAAGCACGCCAATACGCTTGAAATCATATGGAAAATTGATCCCTGGCTCAACAAGGGCATGAACAGCGACTTTGAGCGGGTCAATGGGTGTTACCATTGCCACGGCACCATCGTGAAGATGACAGAGGGCGAATTGGAAGCGTCCACCTGGCCAAATGTAGGAGTCGGCCGGATCAACCTGGACGGAAGCAAAGGAAGCTGCACCAGTTGCCACACAAGACATCGTTTCTCTGTAATGGAAGCCAGAAAGCCCCAGGCCTGCGGGCAATGTCACCTTGGCCCGGATCATCCGCAGATCGAGATATATACCGAATCCAAGCACGGGGATATCTATGATGCCTTTGGTGATGAGTATAATTGGAAAGCCGCTCCCGGCACCTGGACACCCGGGGTTGATTTCAGAGGGCCGACATGCGCCTCATGCCATATGTCGGGAGCAGGCAGTGTCATGACCTCCCATGATGTAACGGAAAGGTTGTCCTGGGAACTGCAGGCCCCGTTGACGGTCCGCCCGGAAAATTTCAAACCGCTTCCCGCACAGACCAATTGGAAAGAAGAGCGGACCAAAATGCAGGAAGTTTGTATGCAATGCCACGGAAAGCGGTGGACCGAGTCCCACTACAGCCAGATGGACCAGACCATTCAGGAGTACAACGAGGTTTACTTTAAACCGGCCAAGGCGAAGCTGGATGAGCTTTATGAAAAGGGGCTTCTGGATAAGGCCCGCTTCTTTGACGAGCGCCTGGAGGTGGAGTATTACGAACTATGGCATCATGAGGGCCGTCGGGCGAGAATGGGGGCGGCCATGATGGCTCCGGATTATTCCTGGTGGCACGGGTTCTACGAGTGCAAAAAACGGTTTAACAACTTCATGGAAGAGGCCAATCATCTGATTGAAACCAATACCAAAGCCTATAAGGCAGAAAATTATCCCAACGCCACGGGGGATACGACAAAGCCCAAAGAGATCTTTAAATAATTAGGATGAAGAAGATGCAGCCGCTCAGGTGAATCCTGGGCGGCTGCATTGTTTTTAGACGGTTGGAGAATCAGGAGACTTTTTCAAACTCTTCTTTGCCGACTCCGCAGATGGGGCAGGTCCAGTCATCCGGAAGATCCTCAAAGGCTGTGCCAGCCGCAATGCCCCCTTCATCATCACCTTCTTCAGGGTCATAGATATATCCGCAGGGTATGCATTCGTATTTATCCATTGATTCCTCCTTTTAGTTCCCGGCCATCATGGCGGCGATGTCTTCTTCGGGGGTGCTAATGGCTTTGATATCAAACTTATCAACCAGTACGTTCAAGACAGTGGGGGAGATAAAGGCCGGCAGCGTGGGACCAAGCCGGATGCCGTTGATGCCAAGGGAGAGCAACGCCAGAAGTACGGCAACGGCCTTCTGCTCGTACCAGCCGATGTCAAAGGAGAGCGGCAGATCATTGATATGCTCAAGCCCAAAGGCGTCCCTCAGTTTCATGGCGATAACGGCCAAGGAGTAGGAATCGTTGCACTGGCCGGCATCCAGGACTCTGGGGATGCCGCCGATATCGCCAAGATCAAGTTTGTTGTACCTGTACTTGGCGCATCCGGCCGTTAGGATGACGGTATCCTTGGGCAGCTTTTCAGCAACTTCGGTAAAGTAGGTTCTGTCCTTCATCCTGCCGTCGCATCCCGCCATAACGATGAAGCGTTTGATCGCTCCGGATTTAACGGCGTCAATAACCTTGTCGGCAAGGGCCAGAACTTGGTTGTGTCCGAAACCGCCGACGATTGTACCTGTTTCGATTTCCTCCGGGGGCTGGTATCCTTTCGCCTTGGCAATCACACCTGAAAAATCTTTGGCCGCATTATCTTTTCTGTCGGGAATATGAACGGCCCCCGGGTATCCGACGGCCCCCGTGGTGAACAGCCGGTCTGCGTAGGAGTTGTTTTTCTTGATGGGGATAACACAGTTCGTCGTCATCAGAATCGCACCGTTAAACGTCTCAAAATCTTTATTCTGATGCCACCATGAGCTGCCGTAGTTGCCTTTCAGATGGGCAAACTTTTTTAACTCTGGATAGTAGTTGGCCGGTAGCATTTCACTGTGGGTATAGATATCGATACCCTGGCCTTCAGTCTGGATCAACAGCTCCTGTAAGTCCCTAAGGTCATGCCCGCTGACGAGGATTCCGGGGTTTGTCCCCACACCGATGTTGACTTCTGAGATCTCAGGATGTCCGTAGGTGGTTGTATTGGCCTCGTCCAGTACCGCCATGGTTGCGACGGCGTTTTCACCGGTCTTCATGACCATGGTCACCATGTCGTCAACAGAGAGGTCTTCTGTTACCGATGCCATGCTTTCTATGAGTTGATCATACACTTCCTTTTTCTCGAATCCCAGCATGGCCGCATGGTGGGCGTAAGCGCTGATGCCTTTGCAGCCGAAGACAACCGTTTCCCTAAGGGATCTGACGTCTTCATTCTCTGTGGCAAGGATACCGACCGTTTTCGCCTTCTCCTGGAACTGGGATTCATCAGCAGAGCTGAATAACGCTGCATCGGGCAGATCTTGAGGAAGTTTATCCCCCAAGGCGGATTTAAGATCATCCTTGAAGACCAGCAGGCTTTTGGTACAGTCGATGAGGGCGGTATCGTCAAAATTGGCGTTGGTAATCGTAGTGAACAATGCGTGGGTGATGATCCGTCCGGCATCTTCAATCCGGTCGATGCCGAGCGCTTTACCTTTTTTAGCCAGGACGGAAATGCCCTTGCAGTGAAAGATGATCAGATCCTGGAGATTTGCAGTGGCCTCTTCCTTACCGCAGACACCCCGTACAGTACATCCGGTTCCCCTTGCCGTTTCCTGACATTGAAAGCAAAACATCGTAAATCCTCCTTTTTAGAAATTGGCGATTTATGTATTACTGCAACACGGATACACAATATGGCGTAAAAAAATCAAAAGCCTTGATCTGGATCAATTTGTCAAAAAATATAAGCTTTGCGCTGACGCAGTATTGGAATACGAAAAATATCAGGTCTCTTTGTAACATACGGGCCTGAAAAAATAAAGAAAGCCCCTTTGCAGATTTTTTTGAAATCAGTTTATCAAAAGGCCTGAAAGGTAGGTCATAATACTCCCTAAAGATTTCACATCCAGATAATTAACAGCATCCTCATGAAATAAAAATGTCGCTTTTGCGGGAAGCATCTCATCGACATCGTTAAACTGCAGCGCTATCGGTATTTTCGGGAGGGCTTTAAATCTGATACACAGGTCAAAAGATGAGTTGTCTATGGGAATGCCGTATGCCCGTCTGCATTTTTGTTCCAGGATATTCGTCCGGCCCGAAAAGGTTTGCTCAATCGTTTTGCTTGTATTTTCCGCAAATCGATAGAACAGCGGGCTATTCTTTGAAAACTCCCTGAACGTCACCAATCTGGCAGATTCTTTGACGGTTGGTTGGGGGCAGTTTGTCAGGTATCTGCATAGAACCTCTTTTATCGGCAAAGACAATTCTTCGCCTGAAACGTCAATGAAGTCCTGATGATCAAATAGTATCTGTCTGTTAAAAAAAGAAAACCTGCAGCCCTCTGCTGTTCTCTGCAGTCCCAGAGTTGTGACAAGTTCGTCAGTATTCTGCAGGTTAATGGCATTCAAATATTCGGTGATATCCTGATCACTGCCTGTCAGATCATCTGCCACTAGTTGCCCGCCTTTAACTGATTCATTTTTTCAAGTAACAAATCATATTCATCTTCATATTCCAGCAGGTCCAGCATGACAGGGGGCTTTACAGAATGAGCAGGAAGTCTTTTTTTTGTTTCAGCGATCAGTGTCTCAAGCTGCTCCATTCTTTCTTTAATTTTTTCATATTCCTGTCGGTTCATGGAAGCGCTCCTCGTGTTTTATCCAGATTCCTTTCATTAAATTGGTGGGGCAATTGTAACGATGATCCGCATTTTCGTATCGGCCATGACACCATGGGGCTCCCTGATTTCTGAAATCAGGATATCACCTTCATTTGCCGGTATTTTTGAGTCATTCTCCCCTAAAAACCATCCCTTTCCTTCAAGAACCTGGATAGATAATTCTCCGTCTAAGTCGTGAGAATGCACCGGGAATGTAACTCCGGAATCGAGGTTGAAATTAATGATCTTGAAGAATTCTGAAGTTTTTACCAGAAAGAATCGCTTCATCGCTCCCGGTGTGAATTCGTTTGTTTCAGTAAGCTTTAAAACCTTCATGGATTTCCCCTTTCTCATTTAAGAAAATGTTTATCTTGGCGCCTGCCGGATCAATCTATCCAAAACGCCATGCATGATCGTATTGATGTATGAGAAATGATTCTCGCTCGATAAAATTTTAGTTTCGGACTGAACGTACTTTGATCCGTCAATTTCGTCTTTGCAGTTCAATATCAGATTCTTGACAGTCTGAGGGGTTGACTCCAGATGAAATTGAAACCCCACAATATGATTTTCAAATACAAAGCCTTGATTTAAACAGGCCTCACTCTTGGCGATGTGCACCGCTCCCTTTGGAATATCAAACGTATCTCCATGCCAGTGGAAGACAGGTGCCTGAGGCGGGAAGACGTTCGCCAGAATAGTATCGTTGATGTCTTTGATTGTTTCTATGTCAAACCAGCCGATTTCTCTATATTTATTTTTATGAATACCTGCGCCCATCACGTCGGCGATCAGTTGAGCACCCAGGCAGATCCCCAGGATGATTTTTTTGTGCTTGACGGCATCTTCGATCAATTTTTTTTCATCATAAAGCCAGGGATAATCAGACTCGTCATTTACCCCCATGGGACCTCCCATCACGATCAGGCAATCAAAATCGTGAACAGAAGGAATCTCGAAAGAGTTGAAAAATTGTGTGTTCGTTAACTGATGGCCGCCTGCCATTAAAACCGGTTTCATCATGCCAAGGTCTTCGAATGGAACATGCTGCAGATAATGAATTTTCATCGGTTCGTTCCCTTTTTTCAGTTTCCCCTATCTTAATTCTCATCTGATGTAATTTCTTATCGCATTTGGGCGGTGGTCGCATTGACATAGATCAAGTTCAAACCAAAAAGTAAAATTGATCTATGTCAATGCGTTTCTTTCCGGCGCTACCTATACTCCATGATAAATGCCACGAATGGATAGGCTGGGGTAAATCCTGAAAAGACTTATTAGCCTGGGATTTGCCTTTTACAAAGCTGAACTTGGACCAGATAGCGAAAGGAGAGATATGAATTTCAGCCGTATCAATGAATGCTTTCAAGCCATTACAGATGAAGACGTGCTGGAGGCAATGAGAGAAATACCCGGATACCTGGATATCACGCCGTCCGACTTCATCGAAGTATACAGGATTGCCTTTGACCATGCAATCTCCCGTGTTAAAACCGCCATCCGGGCCGAGCATATTATGACCCGGAATGTGGTTTCTGTCCTTGAAGATGCACCTCTTTTGGAGGCCGCCATGCAAATGAGGGATCACGATATTTCTGGGGTTCCGGTTCTCAACGAAGAGGGGGCTGTGACCGGGGTTATATCGGAGAAAGATTTTCTGTCCAGGATGAATGAGAACAAGGAGCCGTCGTTCATGCAGGTTTTGATTCAGTGCATGGATGACAGCCGTTGCCTTGCGTTGCCCCTTAAAACGCTGAAAGCCAGGGATATCATGTCTTCACCGCCGGTGATCGTCCACCAGGGCCTCAAGCTGATGGATGTGGCCAACCTTTTGGACCGGAACAATATCAACCGTGTCCCGGTGAGTGATGATAACAACGCCCTGGTGGGGATCATTGCCAGGTCAGATCTTGTCCAGGCCATGTGCTGATACAAAGGAGACTGACCATGATTCCGTATTTTAAAAAAATGGCCGGTGGCGGGCAACGTCCCCCGAAAGTGAATCCAAGCGAAGTGTTCTGGTCCTGGATAGGGGCTTTTCTGGGGATTACCCCGGTGGCCTTTTTGAACTACAATCTGTTTTCTGGAAGTGATTTTGTTTATATCATCGGGTCATTCGGGGCCTCGGCAGTCCTGATCTACGGTGCCGTGAGAAGCCCTTTGGCCCAGCCCAGAAATCTGATCGGCGGTCACGTATTGTCCGCCTTTGTCGGTGTGGCCTGCTGGCAGCTTTTCCAGGCTTTTCCCTGGTTTGCAGCGGCGTTTTCAGTTGCAACGGCCATTGCCCTGATGCACGCCACTCAGACGCTACATCCGCCCGGTGGGGCCACAGCGCTGATCGCTGTGATCGGCAGCGAAAAAATACACGAATTGGGTTTCTTGTATGCGTTGGTTCCTGTAGGCTTGGGTGTAGTGATCATGCTTATTGTCGCCCTTGTGGTGAACAATATGGCGAGCAAAAGAAAATATCCCGAATTTTGGTTTTAATTTAAATGGACAACAATAACGTAATCTCGACAAACATGATACTATATTGCCGGCACTGGGAAGAAACAGTCGGGTTTTATCGTGATGGACTCTCTTTGAAGGTAAATTTCATGACCGACTGGTTTGTTGAATTTCTGGTATCGGGAAATGCCAGAATCAGCATCGCTGATGAGAAAAAAGCGTCGATCAAAAGCCAAGAGACTCATGGGATTACCATTGCCCTACAGGTTGATGATATCAAATCGGTTTGGGATGACTATGTGAAAAAAGGGCTGCATCCAACCCCAGTTAAAGCCCACCCATGGAACGCCAGGGTGTTCTATCTGTTTGATCCGGATGGGCGACGGCTTGAAATATGGCAGGCTGACTGACCTTCTTAACCTTGATCCATTTTTTGCCTTAGGCCAAGCCTTGTGGCCAGGTTGTGAAGGTTGCTGCGGTGCATTTTAAGACTGCGGGCCGTTGCAGCCCATTAAGATTCAAATACGAAAAAATGTTTTACCTTCTCGGAGGAAAATGAAGGAAGAAATATTAGGAATCAAGTACCCCACATTATGTCTATCATTTTTCGCTGATAGCACTGCCAATAAAGGCGATCAATTCTTTTTCCAGCGCTCAGGCCACTGATAATTCGAGAACGAGTTTTTGTGTTTGAAGTGCGCTTGAGTCACAGGGATAGTTCACAGTGTTCCGTAATCTGCAAACACCAATGGATAATAGCAAAGTCCTTACATATAAATTAATTTAAGACAGTCGGAAAGGGTGAAAAACCTTTTTAAAAAATGTTTCCCGCACACCATAGTGTGGTAAATATGTTTTTTAAAGTGCTTAAATCTACTTATTTATTACGGTATTTTTTGCTGCATTTTAGGGTTACCCAAAAAACTCAAAAACCCCGTGCTAACGGCGTCCCCTCCAAAGGGCATGAATTCTATGGCTATCCATAGCCCACCTCTGTTGATATCCATAGGATATCCTGTGACGGCTTTAAATCGAGCTTGAGACAGGCCTTCACAGGGCTTCAAATTTTAGAAACCTTGACGCCATGTTGCCCTGCTATGCCTTCGCCTTCTGGAATCGCATGGGAGAATCCCCCGGATTGGACACTGCCATTGTTAACAAGGAGGGTTTGTCTGGTTTGAAATAGATAAACTGAGGGATCAGGTCTTGGTTTGTGTGTTATGGTACCCAGTATCCACCATGCCTTTTTTCTTTTCAACCTCCAAGAGGATGGTTAAACATCTGACTCGGTGAGGCCTCCGGGTAAAGTTGTACTGATTGTCGATCAGTAGATTCTTTGTTTTTGAGGTTTTCTTTTTTTTCATTCTACCTCCAGCCTCCATTGAGCAGCATCCAAAATTATTTCAATGAATTAAGCAGCCGACCATGGTATATTCGCCCTGTCTGCAAACACAGCAGATCGTTTTTAAGTTGATCGCCCCTGGCACATAGGGTGCCGGGGGGGATCTGTATCAATCCTCTTTCGGGAAACCGCTCATCGCCTTAATACCCAGGTACGGATCTTCGCCCCGGGCAAAAGCCTGATAGTCATGCCACCATGCCGTACTTCCCGGGATTTCTCCAGGGGGAACCGGGGCATTCCGGCAGGTAGCCACAAGGAACTTTTGAAAGGCCTCCCTCTCCGGATCTGCCAGATCCGCCTTGCGAATATAGTACATGGTTTTGCCCTGGACCGTCCATGGGCGCTTTCGAGCATTAAAATCCTCCGGATACAATTTTTTCATGCGCTCCAGCAATCGCCCAGGGGGACGCTTACATTTTTTGGAGATTACATGATCAAGGTACTCTATCGTCGTGTCAAACTCCCACCAATCATGCGGCATACTGCCATGTAGATCATCCCTGATGTGTTGTATGGCCACCTTCTCGATCAAATCCGGATCTTCATTGGGGAAAGCGGTTTTGATCAATTCAATCCCTCTTTGATGGTGCAAAACAATCCTATGATAAGGACCATAGGCCGAGAAATACTGATCCAGGAACTCATGGACAAACGTACATTCCCGGCCGAACGTGGCCAGGGCCTTTGCTTCGTGGTCTTCTTGCCTCAACCAAATAACTCCTTTAATACATCATCCAGGCCCTTATCCGTATCCCGATTCAGCCAGGAATCGGCATAATCCCGATCCATATCGAATTCCGGGTCCGTCCAATCTTCCGGAATAAAACCCAGATCATCAATGATATGTCCTTCTCCCACCTGGCGAACAGGCCCGGGGATCTGCTGATTCATCAGCTCCAGGCCTCTGCGGTGGTGAAGCACGATACGATGGTACGGCCCGAACATGGCAAAATACTGATCCAGGAACGCATGGACCTCGGAGAACGGTTTCCCGAACATTTCAATGCTTCGTTGTTCGTGTTCTTCTCTTTTCATCGCTATTTCCGGATCAACTTAATATTAAGTCCTTTTTCCAAAACGAACCTTTCAAAATGGGGGAATGGCACTTCCTTTCCCCCTTCCATTTCATTTTTGGCAAGCCAGATGGAAAAATAATATTGCAAATAATCGGGCAGCTCGTCTACCTGGACGAAGCTATCCAACGTCAGATGGAGCCGTTCGCTTTTATGCCCGACTCGCCTCATACTCTCCAGGTCATCCGTATCAATGACACAATATACAGGATGAGGACCGCCCTGCCCGGGCTGCACTGCCCAGGTGTCACCTATTTTGGCTTTCCAGATCGAAGTCATGATGTATGACTCATGGATATGGCCATGGAGGGAAAGCAAGGGCTGTTCCCTTTCAAGGAACTCCCGGACGGACCACGCTGCCGGCCGATCTCCGGATGAACAAACGTCCAGGCCCAGGCCGGCCGGTGGCATGTGCATGATATACACGGCCTTTTTCATGGAGGCCTTTAGGTCCAGAGGGCTGGATGACACAAGGCCTTCATCCGGTCGCCGGACGTCAGGTTTTACCAGGGCCTCCAGTTCATCCTCCAGGGTGGGCAAAGTCCGGGCATGAGAAAACCAATCGTCGATCTCCTGCCAACCGTATCCGTTCCCTTTTGCGACCGTGTATGACGGGGTTCCCCGTTGCGGTGGGAACTCAAAGCCTTCTTTATCCATCCGGCACCGATCCTTGATGCCGAAAGGATAATCACACACCAAGTTGAATCCAATGAAATCCAGATCCCCGATGCTGACCATATCCCCTTCAGGGCGCAGAAAATGGACGTATTCAAATTCGCTGCAGGCCTCGGCCAGCAAATCATCGAACACCCGGGCATCATCGTTGCCTGGGCAAAGGATATAATGGATGCCAGCTTTTTCCCACCGGGGGAAATATGTCCTTGCCAGGTACTTGATATACTTCTGCTGCCGTTTAAAAACCGGCTCCACCTTCGGCAACAGATCCCCGCCGTTGATCACCAGGTCAGCTTCATGGCACTGCGCTTTTTTAAAAATCAGGTTGTAATATAGATCCCTGCCGTGCAGGTCTGTTGTATAGAGTATTTTCACTTGTGTTTCCCGCTTAAATTTGAGACTATTATCCCACCCTGAACCTCTCATCTTGGGCAATTGGAGCCCTCTGGTCAAGTTCAGGGCTACCCCGGACCTCTCACCTGAGGCCTTGTGTCATCCCGTTTCGGGAGACAAATAGTATCCCACGGTAATGTGCGGTTTTCTTCCTTCTACGGCCTCTGCAGCCGAACCACATCTTGCAGCAGCTCGTCTATTTCATCCTGGAGATCATTTATCAACTTATCCTTATCCCCAGGCCAGGTGAGATCTATCACTTGGGATAGGCCAAGACTTTTCCAGTATTGCCGCTTGATTCTCCACAGGGCAAGGTTGAGTTCCCTATCAGATATCGATGGATCAAAGAAATCAACCTTGATCCATCTATGCTCCTGGCCAGGAGCAACAAACCCCATATGATCATCCACAAGGACAGCATTTTTAACGCTGGCTCCCGGGATCAGGTTGAGATCCTTGTGATCAGTGTCTACGGAAAACCAATCAACCCACTCGATATCGGCATACCATTCAGGAGCATGGCCACTATCTACCAGCTCCCGTGCGATCTCCCGGACGGTTTCTTCATCGACCATTGTATACTGGACTACACGACCCAGATCCCGGCAGGCCTCTAAGAAATCATAAAGGCCAGGTCGAGGAATCCGGCTTTTTTCATCTGTGATCAGTGTCCCTTCCAGATCAAGAGCGATTGTGAAATCCATAATTCTGCCTCTTCCTTTCGTTGTGATGACAATCCGCAAAAGCCGGTTGTTTCCGTAAAATTTTAACAATTTCTTCCAGGGAATAAGGATAAAAGTTATTCGTATCCACACCTACGTCCATTTGCGGCCCGATCCCGGGCAAAGCTCCGTGACTATGGCCATAGAGCTGCCAAGCTCCATGATGGGATCTTGGCCAGGTCCTCATGGCGTAATGGCAAGCCACAATGTAAAACCGGCCAAGATCCATTTTAAACTCTTTTTCCCAAATCTCAATGATCGGGGTTTCAATGGAAATCGGCTCCTTGTCGAGCCAATAATCATGGCTCCCCCGGATGAAAATATGATTGCCGTTGAGCCGGTGGATAAAGGCCTCTACCTTACCCCTGTTTTCGACTAAAGAAAAATCCCCGACATGGACAGTGGTATCATCCGGACCTACAACCTCATTATGACGCCGAATCATGGCCTCGTTCATCTCTTCTTTGGTTTCGAACGGCCTGCCGTTGTATTCAATCGAATTAAAATGATCGTAATGCTCATCTGCTGTAAAAAACCAGTTCATCAATCAAGATCCTTCTCTTTTCCTCCATGGCAATTGTCCATGAGTTGTTTCTATCAGATCATCCGGATAGAGCTCTTTGAGCTTTTTTCTAGAAAACCGCTGTTCCGGGATGTCCTCGGGTTTTGCGGTCTGCAGCCATGCGGCCAGGGCCTCCCTTACATCATCGTAGGCCTGTAGCGTATAATTATCGAAACTATTGTCACCCTCTTTTTTTACGCACTCCGCTTTGAGGCCCGGCAGATCCGGAAAGGATATATCAATGCGCCCCGGGGATCTCTTAAAAACAGCATAAAACGATTCCCAGGTATTGATGATTTCAATAGCCTCACCCTCACAAAAAGGCACCTGCTCCACCGTTGTCCACTTAAAAAAATATTTTAAGTTATCGTAAAATAGATCCGGAATAGTCCGTTTTATGGGATCATAATGATTTTCCTCGGCAATAGGGTCCACTTCAACGGCAATTTTCAAGGGATCAAAAGGCCCCTCCATCGGATACAGCCGTAACCGCTTAATGATAGAGATATCATCATCAACAAGCCATGCCAGATGATCCACAATACTTTTTTGACTAACCTCCCCGGTCTGGATCAATTCAAGAATCATCAGAATTTTGACGAGTTCCAGGCCGTCGAGTTCGCTGCCGCCACTATATTGTACAATTCTGACCCACTGGAACAACTGTTCCGGATGAGCATACGGGCGAAAATCGTCCACAAGCAGGGCCTCATGTGACTCTATCCCAGGGATAAGGGACAGGTCTTTGTATCCTTGCCTTGGCCAATCTATATACTCGATATCCGCAAACCACTCCGGCACATCTTTTTCCCGGACCAGATTGTTTGCAACCTCACGGAATAGGCTTTCAGCAACAGCCGTATAGATAACAACCCTCTCAAACATGGTCTTTACGGCCTCTAAAAACTCATAAAGGCCAGGCCGGGGCCATTGGGTCACAGCACTGGTGATCAGCGTATATTCCAAGTCCAGGGCAAGCACCTTGATTCGGCCATGGTTGCGCCGAACCATCTCTTGATACAGTTCCGGGCCATCAAAGCGGTCATACTCGCTATACAGTCGCTTATACTCTTCCGGCATTTCGGATCTCAATCCTACCATTCATTACGCCTCTCTTCTATTTTAGCTTCAATCCTGGCCATCGCTTTGTCAAAATCCATCTCCACCAGGACTCTCCCTATATTGTTATCCACAGCATCCCAATCCGGACAATCCTCAGATCCAAAATGAATCAGTTTGCCCTCAAAACCGTCCTGGCCTTTGCCCCTGATGTTGTCATCAATCAGGATATCGCCCTTCAACAGGGCTTTATTCGGGCTGATTATCAGCCGGTGGCAAAGCTCCAGATCAAATTGCTTTTCAATCCATAACCGCTTTTCGGTATAGCAAAGCGGGTTCCGGACGCTCGGTGCTGTCAGGATATAAACGTCTGCCATCGAGCGCAACCGGTTTACCGCCTCGATTGCCCCGGGCATAGGCTCCAGGCTCAAGAAAAAATCAGGAGGGAAATGCTTGTGACCTTGTTTTATTAGCATCCTTAGATCTTTATTGGTTAATTTGCAGATCACACCATCCATATCAATGTAAATGATCATCATTACCCTCAAAAAAAAGATTAATTAATCCACTCGGCCCCTCGGTCCAGCGACTGGATGACATAAAGCCTCCTGGAGAGTTAACAAAGGGTCGGGGGCCGGTGTCCAATCTGTCCGGGAGCGCAGCGGACGGAGAATTGGACGCTGGACACCGAGCAAGACAAATGAAGTGCGTCAGTCCAACGATGACCTTTGTTTACTACCATTTCCATCTTACACAAAATGCGTTACACATTTTGCGTAAAAAAATAGTCCTTATTTTCTGCTGCTTTTGCATAAATTTAGTCTTTTAAATAGACAACTCCGTTTGACACTCAACCGGCCCGGTTATTTTACCACTCTGCCAATCCTCCAGGATTTTATATACGGTGGTCCTGGATATCATATATTTTTCGGCCACGGCTTTTTTTTCCTGGCCGGAGTCCACCAGGGCGATGATCTCTCGCTTAGTCGCATCAGAGAGTTTAGGCTTGCGACCGAATCTAACGCCCCTGGCCAATGCTTTTTTGATCCCTTCGGCCTGTCGCTCCTTGATCATGGAACGCTCAAACTCCGCAACAGCCCCCATCATTTGCAGCAACAACTTACTCATGGGGTTCTCGGTCCCATCAAATTCAAGGCCCTCTTTACGAAACCGAACCTTGACCCCTCTCTCTGTCAGATCCTCAACTAATCGCTGGAGGTCTGCCAGGTTCCTGGCCAGCCGATCCATGGAATGGACATGGAGTGTATCGCCATCCCTTACATACTCCAAGCACTCCCGCAATTTCGGCCGGTCAGTGGTGGCCCCGGAAATTTTGTCAATGAAAACCTTATCCAGATGGAAATCGGCAAGCTGCCGGTCGGTGTTTTGGTCGGCTGAACTGACCCTTATATACCCTACATCTGCCATTATTTTTGCTCCCGATCATCTAAGCTCTCTCTGGGTGCATCCTCCCCTATCCCTGCCCGTAGTTCTTTAATTGACGGAAAATCTGGACACGGCCCCTGCTCAAAAAAGTTACCCCACCCTTCTTTTTCCCGGCCAACCGTCTTGTCATTGACCCAGGACTTATCTTCATCGGTCAGGGACATATCTTTGCCCTCGCACTGATCAAGCAAATTTTTCAGATCCGCAGCCGGCACCAGGATATCTTTTCCATCTTTTACTTTTTCGACCAGGACGGGCTTTTCCAAGGCCTCTGCAAAATGTTCAAGATCCGCTTTTAATTCTGCAAGTGTTTCCCCGTGTGGGTCCATTGGGCCTTGCGTCCAGGAATCAATAGCCCCTTCCTCATTATAGTAGACTTCGTGGATGCCCAAGGTGGTGGTTCCGGATTCGGCATGATGCCTTTTAATGATTCGATAGTTCCAGGTCATTTACAAATCTCCAAAATTAATATCAACAAAAAACCAAGAGCCACCCGGTTCTTGATCTCTGATAAGATCCTGGATATTAGACGGCTCCGGAGGTTTAAAGGTCTCTCCCTCAAGATAAAGATTTACCGCCTCCTGGACGTTGGCCAGGGCCTGATCCAAAGTATCCCCAGCCGTGAAGCAACCAGGAAAATCTGGAATGGTAACACCAAAAGCAGATTTCTCGTCCTTATGGACCAGAGCAGGATATTTCACTTTCACCCTCCTAGAAAAATAATATTCGCAATTTTATCTTAAACCACTTATGTAAACTAAAGTCAAGAGTTTTATTTACATCGTGTAATATAGCTAATTTCCAAGTTTCCTTTACACGAAACCCCGGGCCGTTGCCGGCACCGGGGTTCATGTAAGAAAAAGTGTAGTTTGATTTATTTCATCCATAATCTTTCTTATCTTACCGTGGATCATACTTGAATCGATTCCTAAGCCATAATAACCCCTATTTGTGGCCGATACTCGCAACATTTGAAAAACAATGCTCATCAAACTAATGCTTTTATGCTGCGTGTTTAGTGCAAAAAATCCGCTCATAATCTAAAATAGGAATATTTTCTACGACCGCTCCGGACTTTTGAGGTAATTTATATATCGCATTTTTAATGAGGGTATTTATGTATGTTCTGTATAAAAACACATCATCAGTTTTGATATCCATTTGATATTGAAATATATCGTCCTCAGACCACATGTTTACGCAAACTTTCCAACCGACTAATCCAAAGCAATCTTCCATATGAAAATTAAAGTGATGGATTGCAGAATATATTAAGTCCCATTGGGAACTCGTATGATATTTTATACGAAAATAAATGTTATCCTCTATAACATCGTACTGAAATGGTATTTTAGACTGATAACGCAATAGAAGTTTTATTAGAAAAAATACTTTTTTTAAGTTTGCAGTATTCCTCTCAAGAAAATTGATACATCTATTGCTTTTTTCCGAGAATAGCTTGCTTTGTGGGACAGGATGTTTTTTGAGACTATTATTCCTTTTGCAAATTGATTCTTTAATGCCTTTTTTTAGTGCTTTCTGGCCTCCGGTGGTTGATAGATATAATCTTATATGCTCTAAGACCTGCTCTTTCGCATTAATTGAAAAAAATTCGGTTCGTCCATCTCCCTCATCAAACGCCACAGAATATTCTGAAACCATAAAATGCAGAGACTTTTCCAACTTAAAGACCTTCTCGGTTTCCATGGCTATCGAATAGGATGAATTATAATCGATAGGTCCCCAGTGTTTTTCAAGTTGACTAATTCTAATTCTAAGAGAATTAGCCTTCCCAATTTTCATTACTTTTTTTGCTGGAAACATCAAAATGTATAGATTTGATTTTTTAAGATCCTGCATCACGATTTTCCTCTCTTATTGTTGATGAACCTGCTATCATATAAACACAGCCATACCGTTTGCTTTAATGATAAACACATTAATGCAATAGCAAACAAAAGTCAAGTTATCTTATTGCTATAACATACATCTATTGCCACTAAAAAAAACACAGGTAGTAGAACTGACCGTAAAAGAGGAGTAACATTGGAAGGGCTATCAAATAAAATTAAAGAGGCTCGTGAACAAAAAAAGTTAACATTAGAACAACTTGCTAAAGAGGTGGGTTCGAGTAGGGGTTATATCTGGCAAATTGAAAAAGACCCCCAAAAAAAACCATCGTTTGACATCATTGTTGGCATTGCCAAAGCCTTGGGTCTATCATTAGATTACCTTGCAAACCAGAACGAATATGAAATGTCAGATGATCAAAAAAACAAAATTTTCATTCAGAACTATAATAGACTTGATGATACCTCAAAAAAAATAATTGAGGAGCTTGTAAAGCATTTAACCGAAATTTCCAGAAGTCCAAAGAAATAGCCCCCCGTTTTTTAGTAAAAAATGAATAATTTAAAGACAACCGATACAATTGTACCGCCGATGAAAAGTGCCCCTGATCTAAATGAGTATAGATGCCCTCACTGTGGTAAGTTTCTTTTTAAAGGCCATGTTAAGAGCCTGAATATGGTCTGTCACCACTGCCAACACTTAATTTCTGCGGATGCAAAAGCCTTGGTGATTTCAAAGAAATAAATCCAAACAGTCAAAGCAGGTCCGAATTTTGATATTTTGAGGTTTTTTCTGTTGCGAGGTTAGCAGGAATAGCATTGGGTCGTTTTCCGCTTGATGAAACAATATGGCTGCAGAAGTAACAAAACTCGCATTAGACACCTCGACCGTATCTGAGCTGTTTAAATTTCAGGTCCCAATAACAATAGTATTCAACGTGATCAGCGTCATTTATAATTCCCGCCAAACGACAATTAAAATTCCCGAAATTTAAGAATCAAAAAAAATGGTAGAAACATCCAAATTGAACAGAAGGAGAGATTTGGATGGTAACGGACCAGCAAGTGAGGAGGTTGTTCAAGTTGATTCAGTCAGAGAAGAGTTTCGGGATAGCAGCAATGAAAGCTGGAATGGATGAAAAAACAGCTCGAAAGTACCGTGAACACGGGAAGTTGCCGAGTGAACTCAAAACGGATCATACATGGCGCACACGCAAAGATCCGTTTGAGGAGACCTGGGATGGTATCAAAGGCATGTTGACCATAAATCCAGGTCTGGAGGCCAAGACACTGTTTGAGGATTTGCAACGCAGACACCCCGGCCGGTTCGCCGATGGACAATTACGGACCCTGCAACGGAGAATAAAGCAATGGCGTGCTACAGAGGGGCCGCCCAAAGAAATCTTTTTTGCTCAAATTCATAAGCCTGGCGAATTATGCCAGTCAGACTTCACCCACATGGATAAACTGGGCGTCACTATAGGCGGCGTCCCTTTTGACCACCTGATCTACCATTTTGTTTTGACCTATTCCAATTGGGAGACAGGTACAGTCTGTTTTTCAGAGAGTTTCGAAAGCCTGAGCCAGGGCCTGCAAAATGCCCTATGGGAACTTGGTGGTGTGCCGCAGCAACATCGCACCGATTGTCTGACATCCGCTGTTAACAAGGTAAGTCACCCTGAGGAGTTCACCAGCAGGTATCAGGATCTTGTTGACCATTACGGTATCATTCCTTGCAAAACTAACCCTGCCAGCCCCAATGAAAATGGAGACGTGGAGCAGCGCAATTATCGGTTCAAAAAAGCCGTTGACCAGGCCCTGATGCTGAGAGGACACCGGGATTTTAAAGACCGGGAAGAATATGACTTGTTCCTGGCCAAACTGTTCGCACAGCTAAATGCCGGTCGTAGGAAACGGTTTACACAAGAACTGGATCTCCTACACCGGTTGCCCAAACGCCGGCTTGATGCATGTAAAAAGATGGATTTAAAGGTTGGTCCCAGCAGTACCATTCGGGTCAATCACAACGTTTACTCTGTAGACAGCAGGCTCATAGGAGAAAATATCCAGGTCCGCCTCTACATGGAATGCCTGGAGGTCTGGTACGGCCAGAGAAAGGTCGATACTTTGCCAAGGTTGCGGGGTGAGGGCAAATATAAAATCAATTACCGGCATATCATTGACAGCCTGGTCAAAAAACCGGGGGCATTTGAAAATTATCGTTATCGTAATGCCATGTTCCCCACCAGCCGGTTCCGGATTGCCTACGATCATTTAAGAAAGCGTTATACCGTTAAAAGCTCAGCAGCAAGGTATCTGAAAATATTATACCTGGCAGCAAAGACAAGCGAGGTGGCAGTAGACAGCGCCCTGATGGTTCTAATAAACGAGGATCAGGAAATCAGCAAAGAGGCTGTTAAACGCCTTATTGAGTCCAACGCCTCTGTCAGCAGGCCGGATGATGTTCATATCCAGGCAGTTGATTTGACTCGTTATGACCAATTGCTCAAGGGGGTGGCGGCATGATCAATGATCGGGATCAGATAGACACCAATCTTAAAAGCCTCCATATGCCGACCATGCGCCGCAGTTATGAAGAAATGGCGGATCAGGCCAGGGCGGAGGCATGGGGATATGAAAAGTACCTCTTACAATTGTTGAGTCTCGAATGCGAAGTCCGCTGGCAGAACCGGATATCACGTAACCTGAGGGCATCCAAGTTGCCATCTTCCAAGACATTTGAGAATTTTGATAAAAAGCGCCTCCCCTTAAAGGTTGCCAATCATTTAAGTGTCCTGGTCAACGGCGCTTTTTTAGAGCGCTGTGAAAACATCCTGGCCTTTGGTAATCCGGGTAGCGGGAAAACCCATCTGCTCTGTGCCATTGGCCATGAATTAATTGCAAAGGGTAAGCAGGTTCTTTTTATCTCATGCAGTCAGCTCGTCCAGGATCTGCTGATTGCCAAAAGGGATCTTGAGCTAACCAAAAAACTCAAATCCCTCTCCAGGTTTGATGCTGTGATTATAGATGACATTGGGTATGTCCAACAAAGCCGGGGAGAAATGGAAGTGCTGTTTACCTTTTTGGCGGAACGGTATGAACAGGGCAGCCTGATGATCACGAGCAATCTTCCGTTCTCTAAGTGGGAACAGATTTTTAAGGACCCTATGACAACGGCAGCAGCCATCGACAGACTCGTTCATCACAGTATCATCCTTGAATTGAATGTGGAAAGCTATCGCATGGAACAGGCTAAAATGGAGGCCGAATAATGATCGAGACCAGATATACCAGGCAGGAGATTGTTGAGATTATTAAAATGATCCGACTGGATTTATACAATCGAGGCCTGAACTGCGGTGCCGGTGCTATCAGCAAGGAGATGGAAGCGGAAAATATTGAACCAATGCCGTCAGCAAGCACTATCGGACGGATACTATCGATAGAGGGCTTAACCCATGGAAGAACCGGGTTTTGTGATGGTAATTAAAAGGACTTTTTACCGGATTATAATGGGGGCCAGCCCCCAAACCCCCGGAGTTTAGCGCATTATAGACCAAAGTATGAGAGCAAAAAGCGAAAGGCCGTACGTGGAAAATACGGCCCCTCATACTTCAGTCACCTTCTCGGCGCTCAGGTTGCTCTCCAGCATAGCCTTATCCTCCGGAAGGATGGTCTTAAAAAACATAATCAGAATTGTTTTGCAAGTATTTTTTAATGAAATTAAATGGTTACGCAGGTTGGGGAACGGGAGTTTTAATTGTCGTTGAAGGAAAAAAATATTTGTCGTTGATCATCAACGCTATAATTGCCATATCTATGGGCGTTCGATTATAGACATAATGCTCGTGTGTACCGTTTTCCGTTCATAAGACCCTCCTAAAGTCATTTTTTTTATAACTCAGAAGTGTCTAAGAAACGGGAGGCGATTCATTCCAAATCTCATTTAAAACACTCTTTTTAATCAAAAGAGTACTTATTCAGTATATTTTCTTATTGTTTCTTGGATAAAACCTTCTTCTTTTAAGTCTTTAAGGACAGTATTTATACATGGAAGTGTCTGTATAAATGCCGACTTTTTGCTGACCCCCATGTGGAGCACCCATTCCATAAAGGATTGGTCAGAATGACGAAATTTTCCTCTTAGTTCAGGATGTTTTTTAAACAACCCTTTGGCTACGATTTCATTTCCAGGGAATATATCTATTCTGTGGGCCATGAGCTTTTTATAGTTCTGGTAGTCAGTTGCTACCCGGTTCACTTTCATGCTTTTTAGAAGGTCATCAAATTTTTGTCCATAACTGTATCCGATGGTTGCACCGATCTTGTAAGATTTTAGATCTTTTAGACTTGAGAAATGAAGAATACCGCCTTTTCTGTCAACAGCAGACCAGATTAGCCCTCGAACCTTCATAATGGGAATTGTATATTGGATATATTCAGATCGTTCAGTGGTTTTGATTAGGATCATTATAGCGTCAATTTTACCCTCTTTTGCATACCCTAGAGCCCGCTTTAAGGGGTAGAGCGTCACATCAGTCTCGATAGATAGGCGTCCGAACAATTCATCTATAATTTCTACTGCAATACCGCATATTTTTCCTTCCTCCTCCAAATAAAAAGGGGGATATTTAAAGGCTCCTAACTTTATAGAATGTTTGTTCATGCACCATAAATTGGGCGACCCGATAATAGTTATGAAACAAAACAACAAGAACCCTACCATTTTCTTCGAAGGAAATATAATTCCTATCGTATAAGAGATATCAACCATCTGATAGGAGGATTGGTCCATGTCGTTTCTCCTAATCCGCTACGAAATTTACTATATGAGGATGGCATCATAGGCCATTTGTAGGTTTTAAATTAGTTTATTTTTTTAGCGTTGATTTTGCAATCATAGTTAGTCTGCAATGTGATTGCAACAAAATTAAAATGGCCGGATTATAAATTGAAATTTTATTATCTGGATTCTTTCTAAAAGAGATCTTGCCAAAGGACCAAAAATCAAGCTACAATCCAATTGATTGCTTTTCTCCACTAATTTTTCCAAGGAGATGTTTGTGTCATTTTTCTATTCAGAAAACATTCTGGAGAATTAACAATTCCTTTACAAGGCAACTCCTTTACTCCAGATCCGAATGGAAAGGGAGAGCCATCTAATTTACAGAATTGTCTTGTTTCAAGCTGATCAATGATAAAACCGTTGTCAGAGCTTCTTTTTATAATTTTTTTATTTTTTTGTGCGTATTTACAATCAAACATAATATCGCATTTCTATTTTTTCAAAAGTTAAGCCAGTTCTCTTCACCGTTGTCTTCGTGCGAGGGTAATTGCGTTCAATATAGGGACATTTGTTCAATTCTCCGACCATTTTCCACCGTTACTATAAATTCCCTTTGTTTTTATTTTCTGATAATATTGACTAATCAATCCATTCTACTTTGTATATAGGGGTATATACTTATGTTTTGAAGTATTCATACCTATCAAAACCTGAAGGGCAATCGCAAAATGCAATTGACAGTGAGTTGCGGAGCATAATAAAGAAATGAAAATTAATTTTAATGAAATTAGCGTTCCTTAAAATATTCAAGGTTAAAAATGTTCATGCATTCTTCTGATTCACTGCTATCCAAAGAAAAGCTAAGACGAATCAAAATGAAAAAGCAGGTTTCAGCCTTAAATACATTTTGGATCGTAAAATATTTGGGTCAATATCATAGTGAAATCAGCATTGAAGAGATAATGCAAGATGTCCATCAAGATTGCCCTTTTCTTGTTGAGAATTTAAAAACAGGTTTCATGGAACCGGTAGCGAAAGTTCACTTGCTCGACACCGCTTACTGGTTTTCAAATGAATTTATGATTCGGTTGTACGAATGCGTTCAAAAAAGAGTACTCGATCCAAATCTTGGATATAAAATAGGTAAAACAAGTTATAGGGCCCAGCACATAATAAAGACAGCAATTGGTATACCACTCATGGGGCCCTATACACTATTAAAAATAATGTCAAGGGAGAATAGGAAATATAACCGGACCAAAGAGAATGTCATTAGAAAGCTTACAAAAGGACATGTTATCATAGAGGTTATCCATAAAGAAAATGTTATCATTAATGACTTTGCTTTGGCATGGCATATTGGTATTTTTGAATCTTATGCTAGAATTGCAGGCGCAAGCAATGTGATCGTTAAAGGGCGCAATTTAGAGGAAGGCCCCAAAAAATATGGAGATCTGGGGCGAGCCAGGTGGGAATTTGATATTCGATTCACACACCATAACTTTTTCGCACGTATATTCAATCTGATTATTTCTCATGTTCCAGTTGTAAAAGATACAATCGAAAATGCGAATGCAGTTCAAGAAGAATTCACTGAGCAGATTCTAAATAGAGACAAAATAATTAGGGAAAAAACCCAAAGACTCAATCGCATCCAGGCTAAAATTTTTAACGCCGAACGTTATGCGATTGAACAGCAACTGAAGAATATTTCTAAAGAGTTGGTGTCCACAGAAGAGCGTGAGCGCCGTTTGATAGCCGAGGAACTCCATGATAGTATCAGTCAATCTTTAGCACTAAGTCTATCTAAACTAAAAAATTTCAATCAGTCTTCTGAGGGAAAAAGTCGAGACCTTGAAATGGTAGAATCCTCTCTGGAGCAGGTACTCTCAGATATTCGGTCTCTCACATTCCAGATAAATCCTCCAATTCTATATGATTTGGGACTTAAGGCAGCGATTGAGTGGATTGTTGCAGACCTTGGGAAAAGAAATAATACGTATATACAATTGAATGACAACATTAAGGGGCCAATTGTTCTTGAAGAGTCTCTCAAAATAACTATGTACAGATCAATTCGGGAATTGATAATAAATGTCATCAAACATGCTACAGCAAAACAAGTACAGGTAACGCTGTCAACTTTTGAGAATTCATATGTAGTTAGCATTGAAGATGATGGTATTGGTTTTGACCTAGTACAATCTGTAGGGAAGAATAAAAAAGGGTTCGGATTATTCAGCATAAATGAAAGACTGAAGGCTCTTGGTGGTGAAATGGAGATAGACACAGCCCCCGGAAAAGGGGTCCATGTGATGTTGATTGCGCCAATGAAAGGGTCAAAATAAAAATATGGCTGACAAAAAGATTACAATTTTACTTGCCGATGACCATGAAATCTTAAGGCACAGCCTGAAAAAGACTTTAGAACAACATCAAGAGTTCAAGGTTGTCGGCGACACAAATAATGGATTGGATGCGGTTCAGTTGGCAAATTTATTATACCCTAAAGTAGTCTTAATGGACATTAGCATGCCAGATCTCAACGGTGTTGAAGCCACCAAAAAAATAATCAAATCTAACCCTGATACCAATGTGATTGCATTGTCTATGATGTGCGATGAGTACTCTGTTAAACGAATGTTAGCAGCAGGTGCAAGAGGATTCATACTAAAATCATGTCCGTTTGAAGAATTATACAATGCGATAAAAAAAGTGAATTCGGGAGACAGACATCTGTGCTCTGAAGCTCTGGATTTTGTAATAAAAACGATCCAGAATCCGGAATCTGAGAAAATAAAATCCGTTGCTGAAAAACTAACATTCAGAGAACTTAATGTGCTGCAACTTATTGCGGAAGGAAATACAAGTATTGAAATTTCCAACAAGCTTGAAATAAGCAAACGCACTGTTGATATTCATCGGAGCAATATAATGAGCAAACTCAATACAAGAACAATAGCTGGTTTGACCAAAATAGCCATTAAAGAAGGCTTAACTGATCTTTAAAAACGCTGCACCGAAACCAGCCATATGATTAAGTCACACTTTGCAAAAAAATATTTTTTCGACACATCTCAAAGGTCAGGTGAACATCAAACTTTCTGCCCGATACTGAGTAAGCATGGCATGTCTACGGCAGTTTTGCCTCAGGTCCGGAGAGCCGAAACAGATCCATAGAACACCAGAAAAAAAGGTTGAGAGGTTGCCTTTTTGAGAATTCAAATGATTTATTTGCCTACCGCTATTCATTCGGAAATCAGTCGGGTACCATCTTTAATTATCCAAGGGCCGGTAAAATTTTCGGGTTGCCTGGGGCCTAATTCTACTGGAAGCATATATGGGATTTGAAGAGTTTATCCTACTCTATTTTTTGTAGAATTGATAAGTGGGACCAATATCTAATAACCATATTTAATCAAATCATAAGATGTCTTGACAGTCTGTAAAAAATGCAATTATAGTATTTCATACGCTTTGCCCCACATTGACAACGAATGGAAATCAATACAGGATATTACCGTTTCGTAGTATATCAAAATGTTCTCTTTATAGAGGCATTTTCAGTCTGGAATCAAACAATTGCCAGAGAGGGACTTCTTTGTTTCACGGACTTGGTTTTTGAATACTACATCAACAAAAGGTGGGCTATCTTTGCTGATATAAAAAATTGCAATCTTAACATTCCGAGACCCGAAACTGTTCTCAAGGATATTTTTAACGGAATAACAATCCTGCCAACCCATGTAGCCCATGTAGTTGGCAATTCTAAAAAACAAAAATGGAAAGTTAATAAACCAATCAGAACCAAAGGTGATTTGCTAATATCTTTTTTTAGCACCAAGAAAGAGGCAGAAGCTTGGTTAGACTTATTTGGCTACAGAATGTTTCCTTGAAGGATTGAACCATGTCTATTGAAGTTGATCGAAATATAGTTAAGAATCTCACTGCATACACAGCCAAAGGTAAAATAACCGTGAATGATTTCATCTATGAGGTGAAAAAATTTTATGAAAGGAATCCCACAGAGAATGTCCTCTGGAATCTGTTGGATGCTGACCTTTGGGGGCTCAATGCTAAAGATATGGAATCCATTTCCAGTTCTACTTTAAGCTATAAGTCAGATTACATTCGAATAAAAGTTGCCATAGTTGTCTGCGATGAGCATTCTTATGACTTATCAATTTGGTTTAGGAATTATGCAGAAATGGATGACAGTCCCTTCCGTATAGAAGTTTTCAAGTCATTGACTGAGGCCAACAAATGGCTTGAGTAGGACACCCCTTATCTCACATAAGGGCGCTTTAATTGCCTTCGAATAGGGCTATGCAAAAAACACAGACAATTTCTGGCAGCAGTAACCAAATCAAACACAGTATATGGCATTGAAAATGGAATTACTTAATTCAATTTTATCGTCAATGGGTCCAGTATCTAAACTTTTATCTGCAGCGATTTTTTTAACGATATTAATTCTAATTTTTAGGACAATATGGATTAGCTATCAGCGTGGAAAGGATCCCAAGAAAAATATTGTCAAAGACATATATGTTGTATCTATTCAGAACAAAAACCCTTTTGACGACGCACCTTCTTCCAAGAACTATAAAATTTCAACCATTCACGCAAAAGGTAAAGAAAAACGGAAATTTCCCAGATACAATGTCGAATCCCAAGTTGAGTTTATAAAAAACGGAAAGCTATTTAAAGAAACATCAAAAGATTTAAGTTATACAGGAATCTTTTTAAATTCCAAAATGCCAGATCGGTATAAAGTAGGTGATAAGGTTATGCTCACGTTTCAACTCCCGAAAGAAGGCCCCAAAAAACGGAATGGCTTTATCGTTCGAAAAAATAATAGTGGTATTGGGATTCATTTTGTATTCTAATCGTACTAACCAACTTGCTTATCAATGATAGTAAAATCCTATAAATTTAATTTATTAAAGAGTATCGATTCCGCCCAAAGATCTGAAACAGTCAATTTAATATCGGATTATCTGGATTTTTTGAAACAGAGCCTTGCCATCACTTCATAAATCAAGATAATCTCCAATTAGATTGCTTCAATGAAACTATAAATTTTGTGGAATAAACCCAAAAAGTGTTGAGCACAAATTTTAATGTATCGAAAACCCATCGAAAAGAATAAGATTCGACTGTACTATTATCTTGGATCTATTTCAGCAATTTTATTTATTATAATACTTATATCAGGAATCTACTCTCGAAGTCTAACCCAAGAATATCAAATAAAAATTGCTCAATTGTCTTCTGGAATAATTGACGAAAAAAAAAGATTTTTAAAGAATGCTGTAGATCGCACGATCAGTATGATTAATTGCGACTTGGAGCAGGTTTATCAGGAAACAGCATCACGAGAATTCAGCCAAGAACAAATAAAACAAATTTGTATTGATCGGATTAGTCGACAAATCAGAGGATTAAGGTTGATTGACAATGGGTATGTCTGGGTAAACAAAATTGTCAATTATGGTGGGGGAGACAAATATGCCATCAGACAAATTCATCCCAATCTTCCTCATACAGAGGGAGATTGGTTATCCACGAACACTGAAGATATCAAAGGAAATAAGCCCTACCAAATTGAGTTAGATGGCATCAAAAAGGATGGAGAAATTTATTTTGATTACTATTTTAAAAAAATGGATTCCAATAGAATTGCTCATAAAATGTCATATGCCAAGTTGTATAAGCCATGGGATTGGGTTGTGGCCACGGGTGTCTATCTGGATGATGTGGATCTGTTGGTAAAGACTGAAAGAACAAAAATGGAGGATACTCTAAATAAACAACAAAATTATTCGTTTTCCATTGCTATAATTGCATTCATATTATCCGCTTTCATTCTTATTAAGTTTGAAAAACAAATCAGTTCATTAATTCATGCTTATGAAAGAGACATGAAAGATTTCACCACCAATCTTATTGAGGAAAAAGAAAAAACAGAACGTGCTTTGGCGGAGGTCAAACAACTTAGAGGCTTAATACCAATCTGTAGCAATTGCAAGAAAATAAGAGACGATAAAGGCTACTGGAATAACTTAGAACTCTTCATTGAAAAGCATTCAGACGCATCATTTAGTCACGGTATGTGCCCAGAATGTTCAGATAAACTATATGGCGCCCAAGATTGGTATAAAGAAATGAAAAAGAAAAAAAAGTAAGTTTAATCTCCAATAATTCTTATTTTATCATTACCTCATCATCTTATATACAAAACGTTAAATGAAACGTTAAATGAAACTCTTTTGATAAAATATCATGTACTTATTTTCTTAATATAGCACATTTATTTCCGAGAAATACATTCCCAAAAATCGGAAGCTCTACCATTTGAAGACCTGGTTGCATTATCCTCTTGGTATGTGTTTTGCAAAATTATTTTCAAATAAGTGTTTGATAAATATTGAGCTCTTCAATCGGAATCCTAATTTCAAGCAATGTGATTTTAACTGCAATAAGGAGGTAGAAATGAAAAAATTATCTATTTTATTTTTTTCGTTTATGTTGTCGTTTTTAATCTCATCTAGCTGTTATGCAATTACAATTGACGTAATAGGTTTTGGGGATGGCGATTGGGGGGTAGGTAATTCTCCCGGAATTTTGGGAGAACGTGATAACTGGCAAGAGGTTGCAGAAATGGAATTTATAGCCAGTGACGCACGAATCACTGGTTCAAATTATAGTATTTATGACCCATCCACAACAGATCCAGCCTGGGGTGGTGTGATGTGGATTTATGGGTCCCCTGGTTTTGTTCAAACACAATTTACAACTCCATCTACGAGCCTCTTTGTTCAGTTTGAATCTGACAATAACGATGGTCCTGCTAATTTTTTTATTGACGGAAACTTGGTGCATAGTATGAATACCTATGCTGGCAGTTGGTTCTCGGTTGTATTTTCAGATTTAGCGTTAGGGGTTCATACTTTAAGAGTTGACGCTTCAAGTACTGGGTTTCCAAGGGATCTTGCAATTGACGCTATGGGATCTGGAGCTCCAGGAAGCCCCGTCCCAGAACCTGCCACAGTGGCACTTTTGGGCCTTGGTCTGTTAGGGCTTTCAGGGTTAAGCCGGCGCAAAATGAATAAATGATCCTGATCGACCCAAAAAATTGAAAAAAGGCAGAGTCATTACTGATTTTGCCTTTTTTCGCACTAATATATGAAAAGTAAACAAACTTGAAAGAAAAGAGTATACATTATTATTTTGCTTCGGACGCATCAGGAACCCAGACATTTCATAGCATCATGGGCGAGCATAATGGTATGGAGCCGGACTATTTGAAGTTTAAAGCCCCTCATCAATAACAGATCAATTGAACATGCCAACGATGCAGTCGCTTCCCGGGTTCAAGCGATTTTTTCCAAAGATCCAAAACTCTATCGGTATTCTGATTTTTGAAGAGGATTGGAATAATCTCAATCACCAACAATAGAAACTCCAGTACTTGGTAGGATTTTCGGCACAATAGCGACAGGACATAGACATAGCAGTCGCTCAATTTCTATCCTATAAAACCGAGAAATTAAGAAAAACTAACCTGTTCAATGTATTGAGTATGGTTCGCCTATTAAAATCCTTTCTGCTTATCATTGATGAACTTTTCGAACTGAAAATGGGAAAGATATCGAATCTTTAACTTTAGACAAAAAATTAAGATTTAGGAAATGGCTAATAAAGAGACCCGTGCGGAATTGCTCGGTTCATTCGCAAATACAATCGGGCGAGCAGGGGTATTAGATTTTGATCCAGACAATCTCATAAAGAGCAGTCCATTTCACGGAGAGCTTTCAAAATGGACCATCACGGTTCATAGTGAGGAGCTGCACATAATTCCCTTTATGTGCAACTAAAAAGAAAGGCGTTTTAGGTCGGCATGATGTGCTATGATCATGTACCGACCGACAACCCCCTATCTAATAGTTTTTTTCAGCCACCCATAAAAAGTCAGCTTGTATGGCAGGGGTTGCAGCAATGGTAACACCCATCAACTTTATGATTTGGCCATGAGGCTTTGGCTTTTGCCACGGCTCCATGGCAAGATGGATGGGTTCCCAAGTCAATTTGATTTTCTATCCTGGGCATGTGTGGACAGCCAGTAGTGGCATTGTGTACCTCATGATCTCCGTTTGTCTGTGCATTTTGGTTAATTATAAATCTTGGCATGATGAGCTTCTCCTGTGAAATGAATTAATGGTCCGGAAGATTCCGGTTTTTCGTTTAGACATTGATGCTATGGGTCCACCTGGGGAGCCCACGGCGGGACAAATAATTGACCAGGGACTGAGACCCGTAGAATTCAATCCGACCGTTCCTGGGGTATGCGAGTGCTGCTTGATCTACCCTTAACCCGGCAGCTCTGGCCTTTGCAGCAAGTCTGACCAGCAGGTTATTATTGCCTGACTGGGTTCCAGAGCTTGACCTTGCATCAAAAACCGCAAAATTTATCCAACCTCCAGATGTTGATCTCTCTTTTAAATGAGCCATCTTGATTTTCACGACTATTTTTTTCCTTTCTTCTTTGAGGGGCGTTGTGAAAGTGCGCTTCCCGCCGCGGACTTAGACGCCTCACTCGTATTTTTGTTTCGCAGCACTGAGGATGCCGCACTGGCAGCCTTGGAGGATGTCACTTTTTTTGGGGCTTTGGTTTGTGACAACGCACTGCCAGCTGCAGTTTTGGATTTGGGGCTGGTGGCCTTGTTCTTGAGCGTTGATGACGCCTTTTTGGCCGCTTTAGGACTTGTTACTTTAGATTTTGCCATTAGCTTTCCTTTTTTTACGTGTTTTTGATGTTAACCGCATTGACCGTTCCCTTTCTGTTGTTATATTAAGACGAACATTTTCAATTATTTGCCGCGCTTTAAAAATTTTTTTGGCAAATATCATCAAAAAGTAGTCTTATCTTCTTAAGCATTGATTCGAGGATATGTGAATGCTTCAAAAAAAAGGGTACGATCGATCCGTCATTGAGAAGCTTCGAGCTGTAGATTGGAATTCTATTCGGCCTCGGTTAATTAAGTATGCTCGTTCGAAAGAGTTCATGCTTGATTCTATAGGATCTGAAAAGGGCTACGAGGATATCATACAAGAAGCCATCGCACGGGTTTATGGGCAAGGTGAGAATGGGAAATACCGAAACTGGGATAGTGACAAGTATCCTGACATCGGTTTGTTTCTTAAATTCGTTATCAGAGAAATTGTACAACGAGAAGTAGAGGATTTAACCGGTTATTCGAAAGAGCAAATTTGTTGGGATGAGAACCCTGGTGAAGAAAAGGGGCTCGCTGTTGATAGTTTTGATTCGGTTGATTCTCACCACCCCGATACACCTGAAAATGCAACTCTTCGTAAGGAGCGCATTGATAAGTTATCAGCCGTGATCAAGGAGGTCGCAGACGGTGATGAAGAATTGGGCCTGATGATTATGTGTATTCATCAGGACGGCATAACAAAGAGTGCACAGATAGCGGATGAGATAGGGCTTCCTGTTGAAAAAGTGTATAATTTAAAAAAAAGGCTGAAACGCCGTCTTGAGTTTTATAAAGGTAAAACTCTGGATTGAGGATGGATCGGGAAGGGGTAAAGTATGAGCACCGACAAAAAATTGGAATATATCAAGATGCTTGACAAGCTTTCCGAGACGTTTGGTGAAAGTGACGGGCAAACGCCTGACGAGGTTAGGGAAGAGCTCCGAGAAGAAGGCTTTGATATTGATTCTGCAGAAGCGAGGTTAATTGATTTTCAGCGTAAGATGGAAATGGCAGCCCTTGCTCAGCCTCTTGATGAGGCAAAAAAGAAACGTGAACAACAGGAGTCTATGTACAGAAAAATATCTGAGCAGATAAAAGTCTGGACGCCGGAGCAAGTCATAGAACGTTTTAAAGAGCTTGCGCGAAAGGATCCGGACCTGAGTATCGCATATCGAGAATATGAAAGCGGGAAATCCGGTGGGATAGAGGAGATGAGAGAACTTCTCACAGATATTATGAGTGCAAAATCAATCCCAGATGAAGATGAAAATGGGTGCTGACCATTCTATTTCTATTCGGTACGGTTTAGCGGAGCATGCCGCTCAAGAACTCCATAAAAAATACGGCATTATTTTCCCCGAGCAAATCAGGCTACGAGATATTGCCTATGCTGAAAAAGCGCTTGTAGTTGAAAAGTCGATTACCAGCGCAGCTGCAAGCTTGGTTCGGACTAAAAATAAGGCCACTATCAGGATCTCTCCGGGAGATCGAGAAGAGAGACAGCGATTTAGTATTGCCCACGAGCTCGGCCATTTAAAGTTGAATCATCAAAACGGTAAAATCAAAACGGTATGTAGCCAAAAGGATATGATGAGTTGGTATAAAAAAAGTATCGAGACGGAAGCAAACTATTTTGCCAGTGAGCTCATCTTACCAACGACAATGCTTGAAAAATTGTGTGATGTGGAAGAAGTTGACTTTAGGCCGGTTAAAGAAATCGCTAAGACGTTTCGCTCCTCTTTGACCGCAACTGCGATAAAATTTGTTCGTCTTAATTCTGAAAAATGTGCTCTGGTTTACTCCGAGAATGGCAAAATCGTTTGGTCCTATGGGAGCCAGGACTGGGATTTTTTCATACAACGTGGGGTCCCACTTGACGAGAGGACAGAAGCATATGAATTTTTTCAGAGAAAAGAATTATATGATGACCCTATCGAAACGCCTGCAGATGCTTGGTTTAATGATAAACAAGGAATCGGAGAGGTGGTAGAACATTCGATCGGATCAAAAGAGTTTGATTTTGTTTTATCGCTGTTATGGATTAGACCCACTAACGACTGGCAATGATTACATGGGCTAAGGACTACCCCCGGGGCCAGGATTCGTTTTTCGGACAGCCTCTACAGGCTATCCCGGTACTTCCACACATTTTAAATCATCAAACCAGCGGGCAATATTACGTGTATCCCGGGATTTCCGATTTCTACCAACTCAAATTTTTGAGTAGACCGCACTTATGGTATGGAGCCGGACTATTTGAAGTTCAAAGGCCCCCACCAATAACAGATCAAAGTACCACCCTGGAAAAATCTTAATCCAGGAATTCGAATTCACCCTTGCCATCTATGCTGCAGTCAGGGTATTCTCCAATATGGTTGATTTTTAACCCTGCTTTTATTAATCTTTCCTGAATAATATGTTTTCTGGGCGTATCCCAAAATTTTCAGAAGGAGGTTTTGATTTGTTCTGACCCATTACGGAAATTGAACCTCTTAAAAAGAAAAATTCGTAGAAATCTTAATAGAGGAGGGACACTATGAGATTCATTGCCACCTATGTGACTTTTATTTATCTTATGATGGGCATACTACCAATAGGTGTTTGGGCAGACCCTGTCGTTTTTTTTGACACTATACCGGACGGCCGGGACACATTTGATACCCAGATATCCGATGCCGGTGGCACCCAGACCAATGATGCCCTGTCCGGGCTGACGAACAATACCAACACCTGGGACCGGACCGATTATATCATTACCTCAACCAACGCAGCCAACAGAGCCGTCAGCAGTGTGGCCCTTGCCACTCCAGCACCGGGCGGTATCCCCGGGGGAGATGCTATTTCCATGAATGCTGACGGTAGCATCACATCCGGCCTAACCTTTACATTTTCATCTCCAATCAACGGATTTGCAATAGATCTCCAAGGCTGGGCGACCTGCTGCTGGCCTTCTACGCTTTATATCAGCTTTGACGGGGGCACGCCAATTCCCGTGGGAACGGCAAATACCAACACTGACAATCCAGGTTTTAGTGAATTAGGAGCCTACGAAACCTTTATCGGCACCATTGATGATTCAGCCACCTTCACGACCGTAACATTGTATGGGACAGGCACAGGGGATGCCATGTTGGCAGGCGGGATTATCCGGTATGCCGTGGTGCCCATCGGCGCCATTTCCGGCAACTACACCCTGACTGTGGAAACACAGCCGGTCAGCGGTCTGGCAGAATATCTTGACGAAAATGACGACAGCGGAACCCTTCAGACAGTTGCGATCGTTTTAAATACCTACACCGCCTCCCAGGTTGCAAGTGCCATGCGGCAGATTTTCCCTGTAAATACGGTTTCCTCGGTCCAGACCGCCGTGGGGAATGTCCGTAGCGCCAGCTCCATTGTCAACGACCGCATCGGCACGGTACTCGGTGGTTTGAATGCCGCCTCTTCCCTGCAACCCACCAATACCCAGGGACCATTTTCTGGAGCCATATCTGGCTCTGATTTTAAAACCATGATGTATGCTTTCTCCAAAGCAGACTATCAACCCTTTACCAAAGGAGATTCCGGCTTGTGGATCCAGGGTGTCTACGGAAAAAGTAACGGGGATGCCACGGAAGTAAGCAACGGCTATGAGACAGAACGGTACGGCCTGCTCGCCGGGTATGAATTTGCCCTGGATGAAAAGCACCTCATTGGGGTTTATGCTAACAGCCTTTTCACGGACGTTGGCCTGGATAATAATGTGGGCGAAACTGAAATTAAAAACTATATCTTAGGGCTTTACGGCCAGAAAATTATTGGGTCCTATAAGCTGGCAGCGACCCTGGGCGGCGGCATCGCCCAATATGATTCAGTCCGCCATGTTTCCATTGGCGGTATTTCGGGCAATCCTGAAGCTGACTATGACGGTGCTAATTTTTCCGCCACCCTGTCGGGATCCAAACTGTTTGAAATCAGACCAGGATTGATGATAGAGCCTTTCCTCCAGATAGGATACCTTTACAATGAGACCGATGAATACACTGAAACCCAGGGCGATCCATACAATATGTCTGTTGAATCATGTTCCTACGCCCAGATGAATGTCAAGGCAGCCTTCACCCTGAAAAACAATTTTACCATCGGTGAAAAAAGCGGCTCATTTAAACTCAGACCCTATGTAAACCAGTTGCTTGAGGTCAGCGGAGATGATGATATCGGGGTCCGGTTTGTTGGTTCCCCCTCTCAGACTGTGATAACCGGAAGGGATGCTTCGATTACGGAAGTAGGCGGCACGCTTGAATTAGCCTGTGATCTTACCTCATCCTTTTCTGTCAAAGGTATCATTGATTATTCAGAGGATAAGTATGAAAAAGGATATCTGGGATTTTTCGGATTTAATTATTCCTGGAATTAGCGAATAATCATTTCATGGAACGGTGCAGGAATTCGTTCATTTTTAACCAGCATAGACTCCAACGTCCTTTTTATATTTACGCATTTTTTCCTTTAATCTTGGCAAAAATATTTTGTGGTACTAATTATTCTTAACTTAAAGGGTAAGAATATACATTAAACTCCTTACTCTCCAAAACCGGCCAGGCTGAAAAAATCCTGTATAAAATTGAGGAATGCCAAGGCGTTGACTTATGGTATCAAAGCTCAGGTTTTCCGATATAAAACCAGACACAAGATGTTGTGGTTATAGGAAATTGGTCTGAAGCGACAGATATAGACATATGTATCGATTATTACCTAAATCAAAAATCAGTAAAAATAAGCAATCTCGGAGTGGTGAATATTAATAACTCAACTTTCGGTGGAGTAAATATACACCACTGATCATTACTGTCCAAAATAAATTGCAATCCGAATTTTTTGTCATCAAAAACCCTTTTAATCACGCATCAGGTTTGCATTTCAAAAAACAGGTCCCAATTTTCGTTTCCTATATTTTCAGAACCTTTTAAAAGGCAATTCCATCTGTACTGGCGGTGGGGTCGTCGGCACGGTCTCAAACGGTTTATCGAGCCATTTCCAAAGATCCCTGTAGCTGAACAGGTTCCATCTCAAAAAAGCGATCAAGTTGGATAAAGACCAACCAAATTTTGATTTGAGTTGTAGAAATTTGATCAGCAGCATGGCAATTAATGCTGTCCAAATCTGTGTGTACAAGGCATTCTCACTCGTTCCGACAAAGGTCTTGATTCTCAGATTCTGTTTTATGGCCTTGAAAAACAATTCGATTTGCCAGCGATCCTTATAGATAGACGAGATGGTGGTTGCTCCGAATTTATAATGATTTGTCAGCAAAATGATTTCCCGCTGGTTATCCGCATCCCAAACAACGATTCTCCGCAATATGAATGGACATGCTTTCCGGGCATTGTGGCCGGTAAACTTGATCATTTCATCTGAGAGAATGTTTCTCCGAAGAGGTAGCTCACGCTCTGATAACACCTCATAAGCTGCATTGGTTTTCAGCCTGGTCACAAAAAATACATCTTGTGCTGTCCAGGAAGCAAACAGGCTGTAATCGTTATATCCACGGTCCATTGTGATAATTGATCCTGGTGCGAGCGGGAATCTTTTGGCATATTTGGATTCGTGATTCTTGCCATTTGATATGTAAGCATAGGAAGGCAGGTAGCCATCATGATCCAGTAGCAGATGAAGTTTAACGGCACCTTTCGTACGACGGAATTCTGCCCAGGGGAAAAGACTGAGACACAAGGATATTGTTGTGCTGTCCAAAGAAAGCAGTTTGTTTTTGAACCTGAATTTGTGACCACCAGGTGAATGTTTGCGACAAAATTCAAAGGTATCATAGAAAAGATCTTGAAACAGCTGCCATGAGCGGTTCTTATTAGCATAAGACAACGTTGATTTACTTGGCGCCGAGGATACACCGAGGTGGCGCAGTTTCCCCATGCAGCAGGCAAGGCCCCCACTGATTTCCCTCAGGCTCTTTGCCTGGGCAACTTGACAGAAAAGCATAGCAACAAAATGGTCCCAGCTTTTGAACCCCTTGGAATATCGTTCTGTTTTGTTCTTCGCTACCAGATTCATAAATTTATTACGGTTAAAAAAGGCTACCAATTGACTGAACAGACTCGCATGACGTACCATCATTTCGGAATTCTCCTTGTTTGGGATTCTCAGGTTATTGTTTGGTCGCAACAACCATAATCTCGCAAGGAGAATTCCTACAATATTTTTTTACCTAAATTCCGTTTTTGGACAACAGTGACCACTGATAATTCCTTAGGCTCACTAGAAAAACCGAAGTACTTTAGGGCCTGACCCAATCACCTGATCGAGCATCTCCTGCACCATACGCTCGGTAAAATCAAATAGTCGCCGAATATTTGCCAAAGCTAAACGCATGATCCGCTCCAAAGAAACCATAAAAGACAAATTGCTCATCTCATCGTTACAGGCTCTGAAGAGATCTCCAAACGACCTCTGGTCCATACATTCCCGCTGATAAAGGCTGAGCAGGTTATATCTGGCAATAACAAGTGATGTATGTGCGATCAGACCATCGTAATTCCTGATTTGCACCTCTTTTACCAGTTTCAGGTGCTGCTTACACATCTTGAAAAAAACTTTGATATCCCAACGTTTGCCGTACAGCCGTATGATTTCTTCGTTAGAAAGAGCCCAATCTGTGGACAGGAGTGCAAGCCAGCCTCGGTTTGTATTACAGGGAACAAAAACTATTTTTGCACGCTTACCGTTGGGAAGAGCTACGACGGCATGGGCTTTGACCTTTGCTCTTCCCCTTTTTTTCTTCAATTTCCTGTAAAGGTCGGACAACCGGAGTTTTTTGCTTTGATATTCATAATACCATTTTGGATGGTCCCTCAGCATACATATGACGTGTATGTGCTCCCGCAAACCTGCTATTGCTGAGGGCATCGAAAACCAATTGTCCATCACGACATATCTGGCTTGGACACCCATAGCAAGGGCTCTTTTTACCATTGGTACGAGGTGAGCCGTAGATTTTGTGACTGCTTCCTGGCGGCGATGGTATCCGCAGGTCCTTTTATCGATTTCAGGATTGATTTCATTGTACCGATTCTTTTTTTCTGCGGATGATAGAAGAGCAAAATCAAGTCCAAGGAAGCTATTACCGTCAGACCATCCAAGGGTCAGCATCCGAAATCCTTTAATAAACTTCATATTTGTGTGATCGAACACACGGGATAAAAGCTCCACTTTTTTAGAACGATTTCTGCTGTAGGTAGAATCGTCAAAAATAAGAACTTCTTCGGAAGAATCATCAAGAAGGCCTCTGATGATAAAATAAATCCGGCGGCTAAGATGAAAGGTAAACCGTCGCCAGTTAAATGTTGGTGTGTTCAGAAAATTGTAGGCAGCGTCCTTATCAACCTCTATTTCTTTGTTTCTCACAATGCCCTGGTACAAATTTTTATTGCAAAAAGCCAGGTTGAAAAGGGCTGTGAAGATGGCAAGCGGAGATGCCCCCTTTGTTTTAGTAATTCCTGATTGGTTCAATAGCGTGCCTATTTTGAATTTTGCAAAGTATTCATTGAGAACACCAAACCGCTCTAAATTTGTATTTTGATTTAGTGGACCGGTAAAGGTAGTATTCATTTTGACGAATTCCCTTTGTTTCGATTGTTTGTTTAGTGGTAAGCAAAGCATATCATACAAAGTGAAGTTCGTCAATTTTGATAATAATTTCAAGACATTACATCTTTTCATGTCGCTGATTTTAATCACCGAAAGTTGAGTTAATAACTCAACTTTCGACGGTGCCACTCGTTTATAAAGAATAAAAGTCCACAACAATGGGAGATGGAAAAAGCAGCTTAAGAAAAGTGTCCACTTTTACTTGACCACATCAGAGGGGGGATGATAATTATCACCAATTACGCCTTCCCCTCTTTGAAAACCTTTACGGCAGGGTCTGACGCCCTGGCCGAGTCCAACCCCCCTAAGGCGCCGCGCAGGACAGAAGGGGTTTTGTTCCCGGATTTTGATGGACAGGTTGTTACCAAATAGATAATTTTTCACCATGAACATGGCCATTCTTTATGTCCTTCATGCCCATGGTAAATTAAAATAAAAAGATGAATACTCATGGTAAAATATAAATTTATTCCCCACACAGATTTTGTACAAGTACCCTGGAAAAATGGGCTAGGGGTGACCCAGGAAATCGACAAATTAAACGTTGACGGCAAAGAAGGATTTGTCTGGCGTCTTTCCATTGCCGCAGTGGATAAAGACGGCGCATTTTCCCATTTTGAAGGGTATCAAAGAAATATCAGCGTATTGGCCGGAAACGGGATGACGCTGGATGTTGACGGAAAATCTTCAGGGGTGCTTAGGGCGTTTGAATCCTATGCATTTAGTGGGGATGCCGACACCAGTGCTGTTCTGGTTGATGGAAAAATTTCTGATTTTAACCTAATTTATGACCCTTGTTTCGTTAACGCCAGGGTTGACTGGTGTGATGTGGCTGAGGGGGTGTCTTCTGGTGTTGACGCACACACCACGGTATTCATTCTTGCCGGTACAGATAAAACAGAAATAAAAATAGATGATTCAATATTTAATCTGGGCAAGTGGGATGTCCTTCGAATAAAAACGGATGATTGTTCCTCCAAGCTTTCCATTGCCGCTCATAATACTGCGAAAGTTGGTATTGTTACCATTCAGAGCCTGAAGCCCTAACATAAATTCCATCAATGTTCACCGGTGCTGAAGGCAATGACCCTGCTGGTATTTTATGGGGCAAAATCCAAAATGCCGCGATTGCGGAAGATTCCAAAACTATTTTGGCTTTATCCCAGTCTTATACAGTCAAGCCAGAATCCATAAATTCTATCTTAAATACTATGGTTGTGCCAGTAGATGTCGATGATAAAACTGTTGGCGCACATGGGGTATCAAAGGAGGCCAACCCTGATTTCCAGACAGGCAAGAATAACGAAAGTAGTGAACACATTTATTGGCAAGGGTTTTGGTCAGAAAATAGACGGATTGTTCGCCTTTCATTCACACAAAAAGAGTTTAACTGTGAGGCCCTGTTTTAGAAAAGGATCAGGATGTTTTTACTTCTTTAAGCTGTTTCAGTTCCCAATTTAGACCCATCTCTTCAAAGAGAACCTGTGCTTTTTCTAAATATTCTTCTCCGGTAATTCCGTTGACCTTTTTGTCCTTTGATTTGGAATCTATAAGTCGCTTCCCAACCTCGAAATAGGAACGGGATAACTCTAATTTGGATCCCAATCGTTCACCTTCTTGAATCGATTTATTATACCAAATAAAGGCCTTATTTTTTTTATTAATAAGCCAGTTTATTTCACCCGCCAATCGTAATGTTTCGGTTAGAATTGGCGCAAATTTTTGAGCCGTTTTTAATACGTTCTTACACCATATTTGTGCTTGCTTTTTCGACTGGTTATATAGAGAGTGGTCTTCTTCATTGATGCTCTTAATAAGATTTGCCCGGTGATATAAAAGTCGTCCGACTACATAACGAGAATAAAAAAAAGGAGCAATATTAATCATTCCAACCGCTTTTATCAAAGATCTTATTTCAGATATTGTTTCTGTTGCCTTACTTAAATTATTTGTCAGGACCTCGATTTGTAATTTCAAGCCTAAAAAACTCACATTGTAGGCTTTATGCCCAAGATTTTCTACATGTTCTAACCCCTTTTCCACATATTTTGAAGCTTTTTCATAGTCATGAAGTTTAATCGCTTTAATACCTTTTAATTCAAGTAAATCGGTTGTTGAATGCTCATTGTTATAGACGTCACGAATTTCTTCCAAACGATCGGCAACCAATTTGACCATCTGGAAATCACCTTTTTCCAAAGATAACGGGCCTGAAAAACAAAGGTAACTAACGGCTGATTCAAAATTGGCTGTAGCAATCATTTTATCCACGCTTTTTAAATCTATTTCAAAATCCCATTTGCCGAACAGCATATTTGAAAATCCCTCAGCTACCCTATAGACATGGAGTACAATACTGTTCTCTTTTTCTCCTAAGGAATTGATTGCCAAATTAAGCGTACGCCTGGCTAAATCATATGAGATACCTGCCCAAGCGAATCCGTTACCTATAAGACACATGGTATCAAACAATGCTTGGGACTTAGAAATATCAAGGCCAAAAATTTTTTTTGCCGCAGGAAAAAAGCCTAACGACATCCTCATCGGATCTACTAAAATTAATGAAAAAGCTCTGTCATTGATAATCTCAAATATTTCTATATCATTCTCACTTGGCGTTGAACCCTTTTTCTGGCTTTTAAACCGGACGGCTATGATAATTTTGATGAAGCTCATTATGAAATTTATTTTTTGTACTGGTTTTATCGATGATTCAAAGTAACCGAGGTTTTTTAAGGCGTTATCAAAATAATCGACTGCCTCACGCCAATTGCCTTTCTTGATTAACGCTTGGGCAATGTTTTTCTGCACTCGGGCCAATTTTTTGGGTTCAATCTTATCTCCGTATTTTCTAATATAAAGATCAATAACCTGTTTATAATAGCTGATTACTTCACTGGAAGCTGAAGCCTTCATCGCCTTTTCACCGGCTTTTTCCATATACTCTTCTGTTTTGCTCAGATCATCAGCCATGTTGTAATGGTATGCCAAAGTTCCGTAAAATTCGCTGAGATGATCGGTAAATTTACTTTCGATTATCTGTGCAGTTTGTCGATGCAATTCCTTCCGTTTTTGTAACAAGATTGATTCATAAACTACTTCTTGAGTTAGGGCATGTCTAAAACAATACTCCAACTCGTGCATGCGTTTCCGTTCCTGGATAAGCTGTATCTCTACTAAATGGAACAACCGCTTATCGAGATCTTTATCCGTGGCGACGAGTTCTGCAAGAATCCGGTAAAAAAAGCTCCTGCCGATCACGGATGCTGCCTTGAGCAGATGCCGGGTCTTCTCTTCGAGCCGATCTATTCTGGCCATGAGCACATCGTTGATGGTATTGGGAATGACCATTGTATGAATTTCCTCGGTTATCTCAAATGCACCTTCCTTGGAAACCACGGCCTTCTCGTCAATAAATGAACGGACCACCTCTTCGATGAAAAAAGGATTTCCACCGGCACGCTCGATAATTCGATCCACAACAAAGCGGGAGAGCCCCCTAATCTTAAGAATATTGTTAATAAGCGCCTCGCTCATGCTTTTATTAAGGGGGTGAAGTACGATATCCAGATAATGGATGGAAAGTTTTTCCTTAATGGTTTCTACGATCCGGTCTCCTGTTTCCCTGTGGCCTGGACGAAATACATTGATAAAAAGAACCCTGTGCGTTCTCACCAAACGCATCAGCGTCTCCATAAGCTCAATAGAACTTGTATCTGCCCAGTGCAGATCTTCCATCACGATGACCAGCGGAGTCTGCTCGGACGCCCTGGCTAAAAGATCCCGTACATTTTTCTGGATCAGTTTTTCCAAGGCCTCCCCATCAATATCATCGATCTTCTCTTTATATTTGCCTGAAAGTTTCATTCCCATAAGGGTTGCAATAAAAGGCAGTTTCTCCTGCATTCCTTCCTGAAACACCCTTTGGATGGATTCCTCCAGTTTTTCCAGGGCAGCGGCCCCGGTGTCATGTTTACCTATTCGTGCCCATTGTTTCAGAATGTCAATAACCGGGTGAAAACTCAAATTCCTGCCCATGGAGACTGCCCTTCCTTCGAGAAGAGCTACCTGGTGAATGACTTCCCTCTTTTTGAGTTCAGCCACCAGTCTGGATTTACCCACGCCTGCCTCACCGATGATGTTCACTACAGAACCTTCACCGTTGACAGCCTTTAAAACTTGGATTTCTATGTTGTTGAGTTCTTTTTCTCTGCCCACCATTTCCGAAAATATCTGGCTGTCAACGTCCAATTTTTTCCTTTCGATTTTATCCAGTAGTTCATAGACATCCAGGGAATCTTCCTTGCCTTTAACTTTCACCTTGCCCAGTGGGGCGAATGCAAAATGACGGCGGGCCCTTCTGTAAGTATTTTCTGAAATCAGAACCTTGCCTGGCTTGGCTGTCTTCTCCATCCTGGCCGCGAGATTAACGGTGTCACCGATGGCCGTGTAATCCATCCTCAAATCGTCGCCAATAGAACCAACTACCACCAGACCTGTATTTAAACCCACCCGCATTCTGAATTTCACGCCAAAGTCATTTGTGACCTTTTTTCTGTATTCGATCATGGCCTTTTGAATTGTCAGGGCAGCATGACAGGCACGTTGGGCGTGGTCCTCATGGGCGATGGGTGCACCAAACAGGGCCATCACACCGTCGCCGGTGAACTGATTAATGGTTCCCTCACATTCATGAATTTCATTCATCAGAATCCTGAAGGCACCATCCATGATCCGGTGGACCTGCTCGGGGTCAAGCTTTTCTGAAAATGCGGTAAATCCTGCTACATCGGCAAAAAATACAGTCACTAATTTGCGCTCACCTTCGATGACGCTTTTATGAGCAAGGATTTTATCGACAAGAAATTTTGGAGTATAGGATTGGGGATGGAAAAACTTGTTGGACGGGATATCATTGGGTTGTTTTAACTTATACCCACATTCGCCGCAAAACTTCATCCCTTCAGGATTCTGAAATCCGCAGTCAGGACACTCCATTTGGGCACCTTTTATTGATACTATTTTGTTTTTCAGGAAATTGTACTACCTACCAATTCAAAATTAGAAAACGTACTGTAAAGAATCTGAAGGAATTATTAATTCTTTGTAACAAATTCAGAACTGGATTTCAATTCGATAGGCTATTCAAAATGAGTAGGAGTAATAAAATTAATAATAGGCTTGCACCGCTTGATCAATATCTTAATGGTTTGTACAATTTTAAATTGCTTAAAAATTCGCATTCCCGGGGCGGTGACTTATGGTATGATCCATCCTTTTTGCCTTTCAGGAAAGAGCTATCAATAGCAGAAGTAAGGTTGGTGGGTCTACTTCACCAACCTTATATGCTATACAATCTTCAGAATAACCCTACATAGAAAAATATTCAGATGTTCTTGAGTGTCTTGAGAATGCCATTTGGCAATATATTCTATTTGAACTTCCGATGGACTATAGCCTTTTTTCAAAGATCTATTCAGCTTTCGAGTAAACGCCTTTGATGTTTTACCAATGGTCCTCTTACCGTAGACAATATCAAAACCGTGAGGGCTGGGAATCAAGTCTACAGAATCTCCTGCCTGGATTTTGTTACGGGCAACATAATCTTTTGCTGATTTGTTTTTTGCAAGATAGCTTAGATAGCAGTCCTCCAATTGCATGATCAGAATTCTCTGCTTTGGCGGTGCCGGGTTTGGAATACGGGATTCACCTTTGGTAAATACATCATTGGGAAAAGTGTGTACCAAGAGCTTGGATTTAGCTCTAGATAAAGCAACGTAATATAGCCTGTAGAAATAGTCTGGTAGGTTCATACTATGCTTTTTCTGCAAGACTACATGGACTTCATCAAACTCCTTGCCTTTAGACTTATGGATGGTTGAGACTATGACCTTCGTTTCTGTGTTCTGAACATCACTGACGTTAACTTCGAAAGTATAATTCTCCCAAAATGATAAGGTTAAAAGCTCATGGTCGTCTTCAAATGCATTTATGTGATTCAATGCCAAAGGCAAAGTAGAAGAGGTGTAGGTCGCTTTCAAAAAATTTTTAGCATCCTCGAACAGTTTATGGCTGATTAGATTGGCCTCATCTTCCAGGTTGGATTTAAGATAGGCTGTGAATGAAAATATTTCATCCAACATATAAAGCTTGAATCCTTCGTTTCTCAGCAAATACATTACATCCATGTTGTGCTGTTTCAGTATAGAATAGAGATCAAGCACCTGTTCGTTCTCATGTGTCAACACCGCAATCTGGGATGAATCACTTTTAAGAATATGATCTTTTATCTCGAATAAGAATTCAGTGCTTGAATAATTGAACACCCGGACGTCTCCTTCATGGGTGCTTTTGGGAATTAATTGCTTTCCAATATGGATTCTATCCTTAATGTTTTGGGCAAATTGGTTGCAATAATTAACGAGACTGGCTTGGCTTCGGAAGTTAGTCGTTAATTGATAATGCTTCTTGGTATCTTGGTTCTCGTCTGTAAACGAGCTGATGAATCTTCTCATGAAATTTATATCAGCCCCGTTAGTTGTTTCCATGATGCACTGATCATCGTCACCAACAGCAATTATTCTTACATCATTCTCTCGTTCATTATCCTTCCGATTGGAGAATTGCCAGTACAGAGCTTTTATAAATTCGAAAGAGTCGCTGTTTACATCCTGAAATTCATCAAGGATGATGGCGTTCTTAAACGGCAACACTATTTCATCGTTATGTAGTTGGGCTGTAACCCTGCTGATCAAATCTTCAAAAACGCTTACACCATGTCCCCTATCTATTGTGATACCCGCAAGTTCTGTGGCGTAAGCGTGAAAAGTATAGATATCTATGTCATAGGCCAGGTCTCCCAATAACTGAAACAATCTCTGTTTAAACTCATGAGCTGCGGATCTTGTAAAAGTGAGCATCAAGAAATGCTCTGGCTTGTAATTCTCGTCCAGGATCATGTGAGCAATCTTATTGATGAGGACCATGGTTTTGCCAGTGCCTGGTCCTGCCAGAATCAGCATAGTTCTGGATTTATCGTCAAATACAACCTCCTTTTGTTCTTCAGTCAGCCCTTTCTTAATTTTCTTATACCTATGTTGGGAAACCGGAAGGTTAACAAGCCGTGACAGTTTATTAGCTCTGATGAACTCGTCATAGTCCATAGAAAAGTAATCTTGGGCAAAGGCTTGGGCTTTATCCGGAGATGCTTCTAATAGATCTATGTACTGATTAATTATATGGACGGAAGCCCTTTTGCGCTGATACATCGGGGCCATACGGCGCTTATAGTCCTCCAACGTATATTGTTTCCTTGCATCGAAATCCTTATTCATTAGAACCTCGATGCGCATATGGTGGAGAACTCTTCCTCCTTCTAATTTGATCAGAAAAATGTTGTGGAGGTACATGACAGCTTGATCATAACCACTTACTGGAATCCTTCTTTTCAAAGTATTATTGCAAGAGTGAACCATGGTTTCATAGGGAATGATTAATTTGTCTTTTTTATTGTCTCGGTAGGCTTGAAGCAGGTATTTGGCTGTTGTCTCAAGAGTTTCCAAGAAGTCTGACAGCCTGGTTTGAGCCTTTTTATGATCAACGAGACTAAGATGCCAATACTGATCATTTGCTTTTCTTCTGTAGCATTCGATCACACCTCTCCGGGTTATAGAAAACAGAAGGTATTTCAATACGTAAGCGTAATCTGAAAACTGGATTGATATCCCTTCATCATTAAGGCGTTGATTTAAGTCTTTAAGTTTGAATCGGGTTTGAGACAGTTGGTTCAATATGGGAAGTAGTTTGGTTTTCAATGCAGGGATAATCTGGACGAGCTGAAGTAGTTTGCGCTGTCGAAAACCGCCAATGATCAAATCTTCCTTCAAGGAGATCAAATCCATCTGGCGCATTTGGTCAAGAACTCTATAGATTTCGTTGACATCCAGATTCAAAAGATGGGCTAAATCTTCGATGTGCAGGCTGAACCTCTGTCCGCTTTTTTTAATCAGAGTCTTAGAAACCAATACAATAGACTTGACCTGAATACGTTCGTTCTCATCCTCAGCAGTTTCTGATAGGCCGTTGCTTTTGAGGATCTCGTGCACGTCTTCCATAGATGAAAAGTGCAGTGACGTGACCCAGACATCCGGAATATTATAACCGCGCTTGAGGTATCCACACCTTTCAAGCTCCAATATGGCAGTTTTAATCTTAGTGTCAAAACCTGCATTCTCATCATCGGTCTGAATCCCAATGCTCTGCGCTAACTCATGAATCGATACAACGATTCGTTTTTTATCGTCCTTGGTCTTCATCCCATCATAGCTTTTGATGACCTGGAATACCTTTTTAATCTCCGGTTGTGTTACCTTTTGACGGATTTGAGAGAAAAACAGTTTATCAAAATCATCAGAGTTGAACAGGAGATGGCAATGGGCTTGTCCACCATCCCTGCCACCACGACCGGATTCCTGCATATAGTCTTCAAGGCTGGCAGAGATTTCATAATGCATGACATGGCGTATATCTGGCTTATCTATGCCCATACCAAAGGCTGTTGTCGCAACTATCCCTGCAGCTTCATTTTTGATGAATCCGGTTAGCGTATTATTTTTAACTGAAGATGATAACCCGGCATGGAAAGGCAGGATAGAACGCCCCAAATCTGTGCTTAGTTGTTCTGCAATATCCTCGCACTGTTTTCTACTGGCAGGGTTGTATATCAGAATCGGATCTTCAATCTCTCTGACTTTAGCTGTCAGAGCCATAGCTTTTTCTTTTTTGTTTTTAAACCGTTGAGCACTGTATGTTAGATTGGTTCTATTAGGCGATGCGATATAGGTTTTGAATGTAACCCCAAGAGTTCCCTTAAAATACCCCTCGATGTCTTCAATGGTCTTTTTGTTGGCCGTTGCCGTGAAGCAGGAAAGTGGAATTGGGGTTCCATTGTATTTCTGATCCGTTATCTTTTGTATGAAACTGGCAATGTAATAGTAATCATGGCGAAAGTCATTTCCCCAAGTGGAAAGACAATGAGCCTCATCAATGACTATTCGATCAATATACCTGAACTTTAAAATGCGCTCCAAATTTTTAGATCGTAGGGATTCCGGAGCAAGATAGAGTATATCCACTGAACCATTGATGATACGGCGAATGATCGTCCTTCTTTGCGGAAGAGTCAGGTAGCCGCTTAACGCCTCAGCAGAAGATAAACCGACAAGTTTCTTATTGAAGTTGAAGATATGGTCTTTCATCAAAGCTTGTAATGGAGAGATAACCACTGTAAGGCTCTTGGTTTTCTTAGCTTTGATTATGGCAGGCAACCAGAACGTAAAAGTCTTACCGCCACCGGTTGGCAACACAGTTAAAAGGTGTTCCCGTTTAAGAGTATCCGTAATGATATCCTTTTGAGAAACCGTTTGGCCATGAGCAAAGAGGTCTTTTTCTGCTCCCAATTTGGGAAAAGCCCGAAAACTGTCAAATCCAAAATAAGTCTTTGCACTTTCTGTAAGGTTCTTGATTTCATACTCAGGGTCGAAGGTCAATGAGACCAACAACTCCTGGATATGTGGGTAATCAAAGTACACCTTGGGGGGGAATGCCCTTACTTCAATATCATTGTGCAAAACACTGAGAATGAAAGCCAGCGCCACAGGATCTTGCTCAATCAATTTATCCATCTTCGTGCTATTTCTTATTTTGTTGTTCAGCACTTTTACGATCAAAGAGTTTAAGTCTGACACTGTATCGGGCAAATCAGATTCAATCAAACGGAAGAACGCCTTGAACCGGTTGGTTTTGCATAGCAGGGTATGATAGATGATTTTTAACTCATCACTGAGTTCTGAAAACCTTTTGACCAACTTGAATAGAAGTTCACGGGTAATTTTGGCATCTTCCAAAGGATCGCTTATTCTCTCGGGGTCATCAGCCTTATATGCTTTAGGTAATTTGTGCAGGGTCTTTTCATTGAAAAACAGTAAAGATAGATCAAGGGTATCGATGACTTCCAGATCCTGTATTAACTGGGAGAGCCTTGTCTCCATAAGGTAATGGTAATCGAAAGCTCTGATGTTATGCCCGCATAGGTATTGGGGTTGATAGGGTTCGATCAGCTCGAAGATTTGAGAAGCAGATCCACTTTTGTATTGATAATGCCCAATGACAACACCAATCTCCCTGATAGTTTTGGCATCATTGTTAAGGGGCTCAAGATCAAGATACAATATTGATTGAAACGGTTCCAAATAGCACTCCTTGCCAATCATCGAAACTGAAGCACTATAAACTCCTCATTCAAAGAAAACAATCGGGGTTTTCCTGATTTTTGATGAGCTTGATTGATAGTAGCTAATCAAAATTGCTCTTGAATCACTGAAAAATATGTGGTTGAGAAATGGTATTCCTTCTCTGGCTTTGAGATTTTTTTGTGGGGCTCAATGCTTTTGGCATTGTTCACTGCCAGACAAATCAAATATTCAACCGACTTGGCATCAAGTTCGATTTTAAAAATGATCATATATTCGGACGATAACCACAAGGAAAATGAGTAATGCCAGGGCCACACTAATAAAAAATTACCAGCCCTGTTTTTAAAGTACACATTAATATCTGAAGAAGTAACCGCCCTGGACTGCAATCCGCTTGGCGTTCAAGTACAGGGATAGTCTGAGGGACTGCGCCTGATTGAAGGGCGAGTTCCTCAGCGGATTCAGGTTGATAATGGATCGGAATTCATATCGAAGGAGTTGGATAAGTGGGCATATGAAAACAAGGTGGTCTTGGATTTCTCCAGACCAGGCAGACCAACAGATAACCCTTTTATTGAATCGTTCAATGGAAGCTTCAGGGATGAATGTTTAAATGTAAATTGGTTTCTTTCCATTGACGACGCCAGAGAAAAAATTAATACTTGGTGGAAAGAGTATAATGAATTCCGGCCTCATTCCTCGTTAGGAGATTTGACTCCTTTTGAGTTCCGGTATCAAGTAAAAGAAGCCCGAATTTTCTAAATTTGCCCGGTCCAGGATATGGGAGAGGCTCATAAGAAATAAATCTAAAATTATAGTTGGTATTTTAAAATGGGTGATACAATTTTTTATTCTTGGCAATCAGATTTGCCAAATCATACAAATAGAGGCCTCATTCAATCTGCTTTAGAAAAGGCAACAAAAGATATTAAACTGGATGAGTCTATAGCCATAGAACCTGTTGTAGATCGTGATACTCTTGGAGAACCCGGATCTCCTGATATCGCTGCCACAATTTTTCGAAAAATTGAGTCCGCTAAAATTTTTGTAGGTGACGTTTCTTGTGTGAATAAATCCCAAAATGGAAGATTGTTTCCAAATCCTAATGTTTTGATTGAGTTAGGATATGCTTTAAAATCAATTTCTTCTGAAAGAATTATTCTTGTATTCAATACAGAATACGGGGATGTGTCTGAATTACCTTTTGATCTCCGATTCAAGCGTGTTCTAACCTATAACATGGGACAAGATGATGAGCCGGGTCCAATAAGAAAGATTCTTAGAAAAAACCTTAAAAATGCCTTGAAAGCTATTTTTGAATACCTTGAAGAAAATTCAGAAGATAAAGAGAAAATAGAATATCTAAGCCACCTCAATATGGTTCTTACTAAAATAATACTTTACGGAGAAGAATCGAGACAACGAGATATAAACCCATGGGCTCAAGAAGTTATAGATTCTTATGAAGATGGTATCGGTGAAGTCCGGGAATTAATTGCTAAAGAACTTGCTCTAAATATTGAGGTTGCTGATGATTTAGAAATTCTAATCACCCAGTTGAATGAAGTCGTTGATTTTCCAAAAGGAATAGGGCGAGAATCTTGGGAAAATTTTAATAAATTGGTTGATAATGCAGTCGCAACAGCCTGGAAAATAAAAAAAGCTCATATAGATGCTATACCAATTAGAGAGGAATCAAAATTAAAAATATCCAAAATAATAGCGCAAAAACAACGTGTTCTTAATCAAGAAATTACCAGGTATGAAAAATCTAATGGCAGTATGAAATATAAAATATTCGACGATATTCGCTCAACTGTTTCAGACTTTGGATATATCGTTCTCCAAATTAGCTATTATAATTTCAATGGAATTAAAACAGGCCTGTCAGAAGCATTGAGAGAAATCGCTAAGCCTTTACATACTATTGAGCTTCGTTATGAAATGAAGGGCAATGATTCCGAAGAAGATTTTATTGAAGAAGTAAAAAATAGTATTTTGAAAATTGAGTCACTTCTAAAAGGGATAGTTATGTAAAATAGGAGACTAAAAATATAAGGACAATCATGGACTATTTTGAGCAAGTTGAGAAGCTGTCCCTCCGCCCTATAACTTCACCGAATACCGGTTTTAGACCTGGTCAGTTAGGAGGTATTCATGCCGCACTCTCACATTTTTCTGTTTATGATGACCCAGCTATTATTTGTTTGCCCACAGGGTATGGTAAGACTGCGATAATTATGTCATTGCCATTCGTAATGAAAGCAAAGCGAGTATTAGTTGTTGAGCCATCAAACGCTTTAAGGAAACAAACGGCTTCCCACTTTAAAGAACTATCTGTTCTGAAACGTCTTAATGTTGTAGCTGAAAATGCAGATAACCCGATTGTCCTTTTACAACAAGGTCAGATATCATCATTGGACCAATGGGAAGAAATGAAAAAATATGATGTTGTTGTTTCTACTCCTGCGAGTAGTTCCCCAGTAAACAGTGGAACTGTTCCAGATGACTTGTTTGATTTAATTATCTTCGATGAAGCCCATCATGCTCCAGCAGAAACATGGTCAGCTTATATAGAAAAATTTTCTGGTGCAAATTTTGTGTTCCTTACAGCAACACCCTTCAGAAGAGATAACAAAGCTATACCCGGCAGGCTCTGTTATTTTTACCCTGTGCTAAAAGCATCAAGGGAAAAAGCGTTTGGAAAAGTTATTTATAAACCGGCATTAGTTACTAATGACCATAATGACAACGAAATCGATCAAGCCATTGCTTCCGCTGCTGTGAGTCAATTAAGAAAAGATCAAGCTAATGGATATGATCATAGGATTTTCGCTAGAGCGGCATCCAGACCGAAGGCAAAAGAGTTGGTTGAGGTATATGAAAATGAGGGTGCTAAAGTAGCAGCCATTACAAGCTATTTAACCAAGAAAAAGCAAGATGAGACCGAAGATGCCCTCATAAATGGAGAATTGGATGGAGTCGTTTGTGTTGATATGTTTGGCGAAGGTTATGATTTTCCTAAACTGAAAATTGCGGCGCTCCATGCTCCTCACAAATCATTGGTTCCCTCCTTACAATTCATTGGTAGATTTGCGAGGACTAATGACGAACGAACCAGTGATGCTACACTCATAACCGCACCTACTCGTCTAAAAGAGGCCACATCAAGGCTTTTTGAAATAGGGATAGATGTGGCTGAATTAATAGACGAAGTGTCACGGGAGCAGATTGAAAGGTCCGATAAGGATCGGGAGATACTTGATCTGTTGAAGATAAAAATTCAACGAGACTCAGATTATGAGTCCGTTTCACCTTTATTATTCAAACTATACGCACATGCTAGAATTTTCGATTGTAATTCAACACCTGATTTTTCGTTGGTAGGACATAATATATGTGGCTTCTTACCAATAGTAAAACAATGGGTCTCCGATGATGGGCTGATTAGTTTAATATTAACCGTAGACGATTCACCTCCGAATTGGGCCAAATCTGACGCTATTTCAAATTTGAGACATGATGTATTTCTTTTGGCATACAACGAGGCGACCAAATATTGTTTTATCGGTTCCACTCGCCGAACGGACAAAATATATTTGGATTTAATGGAACAATCATGCTCAAAGCAGCATCGCCCAGTGAGTTATGAGGTGACTCGCAGGGCTATAGCCGGCTTAGGTAGCCTTCGGTTCTATAACGTGGGGTTAAAAAACAAAGCCGTTAACACTCAGGCTGAATCATATCGTGTTTTAACTGGACCAAGTGCAGAGAGAGCTGTAACCGCCGGAGATGCGAGAGCGTTTGTGCAAGGGCATTTTTTTGGTAGTGGAGAAGCTGAAGATGGACGAGAGACAGTTGGGGCGAGCAGCAGTTCCAGAGTTTGGAGCAACAAACGATTAACGGTATCTGAATATCTCGATTGGCTTTCAATACTAAATGCAAGATTAAGCGGTAATGATGCTGTCGCTCAATCTCAATTAGATATAGTTCAACATGCAAAAGTTCTCTCTGAAATTCCAATTATTGTAATAGCCGCAGGTTGGAATAAATCGGCTTATAGATCTGCTCCAAGAATAAGGTATCGTATGGATGGATCACAGAACTGGAATTTTCAACAAATTACCGATTTTGATATTTTTAATTTCACTACATCTGATGATCGTAAATCATTATCTTTCAAAATCGGATTTGAGGATATTGAAGTGCGCTATATCTTCTCAATTAGTGGTGGTGCGCTTATTCAAAAGAAAGATCCTGAATGGAATGTCGAGGTTTTGTCTGGAGTAGATGATTGGACAGCTTTTGAACAATGGATGTCCACGCATCCGCCTACATTTTACGCATCCGACAAATCGTCATTCCAGGGGGTAAATCAAATTTCTCCACCTTCAACAGTTTTACTGTCTTTGTCAGAGCACGATACGGAAGTACTCGATTGGGGGGATTGTGATATAAAAACAGAATTTAATATCGAAAAGGCATCCCCCGATTTAACAGTACATCAACTTTTAGAAAGAGAGTTATTAGGGTTAAACGGAATTGTGTCATTATTCTATGATCACCGATCCGGAGAGGCAGCAGATTTCATTGCCGTCACAAGAAATGACTTAAATGAAGTGTTCGTAAAACTATATCATTGCAAAAGCGCAGGTGGAAATCCCTCTGGAGGTAGGGTCGATGACGCTTATGAAGTAGCTGGTCAAATGGTAAAATCTGTATCTTACTGTGAAGTTTCAATCCTATGTGAGCATATGACTCATAGATCAAATGAAAATAGGCATATAAACCCCTCTGCATTTATTTTAGGAGAGTTGGAATCAACTGTAGGTTTGCTTAAAAGCACAGTTCCAAACAAATTGTTTTTTGAAATATATGCTGTACAACCTGGAATATCTATAAATATGATTGATGACCATTTATCTGATTTAATGGCTTTTGGGTTGGAATATGTTTTTAGAGGTGGAGCCGCAACGGCTAAGTGGATAATAAATGTGTAATTTGAATAATCCTCTTCTTCTGCAAATAAACTACCCGCCCTCAAATCATTCTTTGATTGGTGTCCTTAAATGTCAACAATAAGTATGCCCCCAACTTCACTGGTATTTTTTTGATTAAAAAGTACTCTGTACATCCTGACTATATCTATCATTCGTGGCCGAAAATACTGTCAATAAAGGCATTCACTTCTTTTCCCAGTGCTCAAACCACTCACAATTCGGGGGGGCGAGCTTTAGCGTTGGAAATGCTCTGGAGTAACAGGGATAGTATGGGGTGTATTTCGTGCTAAGAGATGAGACTCAAACTGAAGTAGTCCACAGTACTTTGAACTTCAACTTACCCCACACAATCTATACCAGAAACGATTGCCGGGAGAATAGAACAAATCATTTGTACGAATAGCTTCTTATCTTCTCTCCACTCATTACTTCTCAAACCATTGATAACAACGGATTCAAGCAATTTGGCCGGAATCCTTTTCTGCTTCTCCGGTCCGCTACCAGTCCTTTAGGAAGTTTTCTTTAGTGCAATTGGGGTTTGTCGGACTTTTTCAAATTGGTAGCTCATCGAGTTAACGATTGTTAGTAGTCTTCAGGGATTTTTACACCAAAATACCTTGAAACATCATAATTCCAGACAAAAAAATTTGACGCAATATTCCCTAAACATTCACGAGAAACTTCTTTATTAATTCTAAATATTTTAATCCGTTTGCCTATTTTACCAATTTTTCGAACATGCGATTTTAAACGCATCTCCCACTCATCAGGTGTATATATTCTGATAGCGCCATCAAGATGAACAATTTTTCTTTTAGATGGCATGTATATTCCATGAAGGTACCGACTCCCTCTCCTGTATATATCATCTTTCAATGGTAGCTCTTCACATCTGAAATGGACTTCCCCATCTCTTGGTGTCCACGAATAATCGGTATACGCTGTTTTAGTAGAAAATTTTCCTGGGTACCATCTTCCGTGATCTTCATATCCCAGTTTTTCTATTAAATTCCAATCAAGAGAAATCCCATATACCAACATGCGGTATTCCATGCATGGATATTCAGATTCCTCTCGTAAGATGAAAGGGTCTAACCTAACATCAGTTACTGATTGCAAATTTTCTTCTAATAATGCTTGTATCAACCAATATTGAGAATTTTTAGCATCAATCGGCGGTGTGATTGTGAAGCCAAAATTATTTCTAATTAATGCACTTCCTCTAATATTGAAAGAGTTAAGCGGAACCAAAAAATCGGAATTCAAATTGATATCTATTAAAGATTTATGGTTGTATGGATCAGGTCTCTTCGAATTGTGGGAATCAAGCAAAGATTTTAATCTGAACCTGGGGATTGTTTCATCCAATATTTTCTTTAAAGTCCAAATTCTCGCTTTTTTATCATATTCAACCCCGTTGGTATTTTTAAATAAGAATTTAAACTCTGTATCGGCTTTTGTTTGTTCAACTATTTGAGCATCAAGTAAATTTAATTGCCTGACAATAGTTGAATTTATTAAATTCGAATTATCTTCAGCAGCCTCTTCAACACAGAACAAAGGATCGAGAGGGTCACTGGCAAAATAGTTTAAAATTTCAGTTAATATTTGCATTTACTATTAATAAATAATTACAAAACGAAAAAATTAGTTCTATTTTATTTTCATTGTGAAGTTAAAAACTTAAATAATCTATTCAAGATTATTTAATTAGATCTCTTAGTCAGATCTATACCGATTATCTCTATATCGTCTACTTTTGGATAATCAGTGGAAATAGCTGTCCAATATTTTTGTAGTGCTATAGTCAACCCCTCAAAGTATTCCCTATTGCCGTTTGGCATTTCCCAAGTGCTTTTAGCTCCCTGATACACAAGTATAAATAGCCCCCTATTCGAACGGTTATCCCGCAGGTAGTCACCACAAAGTTGATTTTCAAGACGTTCAAACAATTTTGGCCCACTCCATTTATCTGCAAGCTTTAATTCTACAGGAACCGGCTGATCGAAATTAACTCCATGAAATCTCAAATCTGGTCTTTTTGCATCGGCAAGTTCCTCTTCTTGGGGAATGGAATATCGTCCGAATGCTTTTTCTCTAAGTTCATTTCCGATGAACTTTCGCATATCAGTTTCCAATGTTACTTCTTTAAGTATATTTGCTATGCTACTATCTCCATGTTCCAAATCATCTTTGAGATCAAGAAATCTAAACATAACCAACTCATGATCAACGACAAATATTTTTTTCCTTCAACGACAATTAAAACTCCCGTTCCCCAACCTGCGTAACCATTTAATTTCATTAAAAAATACTTGCAAAACAATTCTGATTATGTTTTTTAAGACCATCCTTCCGGAGGATAAGGCTATGCTGGAGAGCAACCTGAGCGCCGAGAAGGTGACTGAAGTATGAGGGGCCGTATTTTCCACGTACGGCCTTTCGCTTTTTGCTCTCATACTTTGGTCTATAATGCGCTAAACTCCGGGGGTTTGGGGGCTGGCCCCCATTATAATCCGGTAAAAAGTCCTTTTAATTACCATCACAAAACCCGGTTCTTCCATGGGTTAAGCCCTCTATCGATAGTATCCGTCCGATAGTGCTTGCTGACGGCATTGGTTCAATATTTTCCGCTTCCATCTCCTTGCTGATAGCACCGGCACCGCAGTTCAGGCCTCGATTGTATAAATCCAGTCGGATCATTTTAATAATCTCAACAATCTCCTGCCTGGTATATCTGGTCTCGATCATTATTCGGCCTCCATTTTAGCCTGTTCCATGCGATAGCTTTCCACATTCAATTCAAGGATGATACTGTGATGAACGAGTCTGTCGATGGCTGCTGCCGTTGTCATAGGGTCCTTAAAAATCTGTTCCCACTTAGAGAACGGAAGATTGCTCGTGATCATCAGGCTGCCCTGTTCATACCGTTCCGCCAAAAAGGTAAACAGCACTTCCATTTCTCCCCGGCTTTGTTGGACATACCCAATGTCATCTATAATCACAGCATCAAACCTGGAGAGGGATTTGAGTTTTTTGGTTAGCTCAAGATCCCTTTTGGCAATCAGCAGATCCTGGACGAGCTGACTGCATGAGATAAAAAGAACCTGCTTACCCTTTGCAATTAATTCATGGCCAATGGCACAGAGCAGATGGGTTTTCCCGCTACCCGGATTACCAAAGGCCAGGATGTTTTCACAGCGCTCTAAAAAAGCGCCGTTGACCAGGACACTTAAATGATTGGCAACCTTTAAGGGGAGGCGCTTTTTATCAAAATTCTCAAATGTCTTGGAAGATGGCAACTTGGATGCCCTCAGGTTACGTGATATCCGGTTCTGCCAGCGGACTTCGCATTCGAGACTCAACAATTGTAAGAGGTACTTTTCATATCCCCATGCCTCCGCCCTGGCCTGATCCGCCATTTCTTCATAACTGCGGCGCATGGTCGGCATATGGAGGCTTTTAAGATTGGTGTCTATCTGATCCCGATCATTGATCATGCCGCCACCCCCTTGAGCAATTGGTCATAACGAGTCAAATCAACTGCCTGGATATGAACATCATCCGGCCTGCTGACAGAGGCGTTGGACTCAATAAGGCGTTTAACAGCCTCTTTGCTGATTTCCTGATCCTCGTTTATTAGAACCATCAGGGCGCTGTCTACTGCCACCTCGCTTGTCTTTGCTGCCAGGTATAATATTTTCAGATACCTTGCTGCTGAGCTTTTAACGGTATAACGCTTTCTTAAATGATCGTAGGCAATCCGGAACCGGCTGGTGGGGAACATGGCATTACGATAACGATAATTTTCAAATGCCCCCGGTTTTTTGACCAGGCTGTCAATGATATGCCGGTAATTGATTTTATATTTGCCCTCACCCCGCAACCTTGGCAAAGTATCGACCTTTCTCTGGCCGTACCAGACCTCCAGGCATTCCATGTAGAGGCGGACCTGGATATTTTCTCCTATGAGCCTGCTGTCTACAGAGTAAACGTTGTGATTGACCCGAATGGTACTGCTGGGACCAACCTTTAAATCCATCTTTTTACATGCATCAAGCCGGCGTTTGGGCAACCGGTGTAGGAGATCCAGTTCTTGTGTAAACCGTTTCCTACGACCGGCATTTAGCTGTGCGAACAGTTTGGCCAGGAACAAGTCATATTCTTCCCGGTCTTTAAAATCCCGGTGTCCTCTCAGCATCAGGGCCTGGTCAACGGCTTTTTTGAACCGATAATTGCGCTGCTCCACGTCTCCATTTTCATTGGGGCTGGCAGGGTTAGTTTTGCAAGGAATGATACCGTAATGGTCAACAAGATCCTGATACCTGCTGGTGAACTCCTCAGGGTGACTTACCTTGTTAACAGCGGATGTCAGACAATCGGTGCGATGTTGCTGCGGCACACCACCAAGTTCCCATAGGGCATTTTGCAGGCCCTGGCTCAGGCTTTCGAAACTCTCTGAAAAACAGACTGTACCTGTCTCCCAATTGGAATAGGTCAAAACAAAATGGTAGATCAGGTGGTCAAAAGGGACGCCGCCTATAGTGACGCCCAGTTTATCCATGTGGGTGAAGTCTGACTGGCATAATTCGCCAGGCTTATGAATTTGAGCAAAAAAGATTTCTTTGGGCGGCCCCTCTGTAGCACGCCATTGCTTTATTCTCCGTTGCAGGGTCCGTAATTGTCCATCGGCGAACCGGCCGGGGTGTCTGCGTTGCAAATCCTCAAACAGTGTCTTGGCCTCCAGACCTGGATTTATGGTCAACATGCCTTTGATACCATCCCAGGTCTCCTCAAACGGATCTTTGCGTGTGCGCCATGTATGATCCGTTTTGAGTTCACTCGGCAACTTCCCGTGTTCACGGTACTTTCGAGCTGTTTTTTCATCCATTCCAGCTTTCATTGCTGCTATCCCGAAACTCTTCTCTGACTGAATCAACTTGAACAACCTCCTCACTTGCTGGTCCGTTACCATCCAAATCTCTCCTTCTGTTCAATTTGGATGTTTCTACCATTTTTTTTGATTCTTAAATTTCGGGAATTTTAATTGTCGTTTGGCGGGAATTATAAATGACGCTGATCACCAACTCAGCCAATTCCCTATGGTTGCTGGGTGTGCGTTCCAGTTTATCATAGAATTCTCTAACTTCTGAAACGGGCCAAGGATCTGAATCTCCATCTTGTTCGGCTTTTTTCTTTGCGCTCAAAAACATCCACGATCGAACTTCTTCATCAGGATGTAAATTAGCTAAATCGCAAAGTGCTAAGAATGATTCTTTGCCAGGGATTTGGTTCAACAAATTAAAGAGACTACTACGAGCATCTTGTGCGTTATCTCTCAACCCAGGAGAATAGGCTCACCCCCCAATTCGATTGATGTCCTCTTCCCTTCGAATGTATTTGTGCATCAGAAGGTATAACGACTTCAGGTATTCGGGTGTCTTGAACTGTTCTCGCACTTTAGATTCACCACTCATACGATCACCTAAAAGCTGCGTAATGAAAACCATTGCAAACAAAGTTTGTGATTTAGGATCAAGTATTTCTTTTAGTTTAATCTTCAAAGATGTAATAGCAATTTTTGGAGCAACCCCTACCCAAACAGCAAACCACCGTGCGAGATGTTCCATCTTTTTTAAGGTACGACATTTTCGAGATGCAAGCTTCTCAATTAAGTTATCCGATACATTTGAACCTTGAAGAATTTTTAATAATGCATCCAAATTAGACAAGTTTTTAGGTTCTTTTTTCAAGATTTCATGAATATGCTTCGCTAATTTATCCCAACCCCACTGACCCGACCAGCTTAGGTCATCTATGATGTAATGGGTTCTTTCCTTTTGTTTTTCTATGGACAACTCATATTTGACTTCTTGAAGGAAAAAATTACAGACAACATCAGAATGGACTTCAAATAGTTTGGAAAACCATTTCGGGAATCCGTTTAACTCAAAAGATGCATACTTACATGCTAATTCAGCTTCTTTTGAACTTAGTCCAGCCGGCCAACCTTCAATTTCATAGGCCTCTATTTCAAGTCCTGTAAGACCTATTATGACAGCATAGGGGGTTTGATTAAGAGGAGCGCCTTGCGAACGTAATTTTGGTTCATAGTTACGCCAAAAAGAAACGGTGCCATCTCTATAGAACCTCGCAATTTTTTCACCATATTCTGTAATCAGTGTCTTCCAATTATACTCAGTCCACCTGGATGAAGACCCGTTCTTTTTTCGAGTTTGCTCGAATAAATAGAGCAAAGGATTTGTGAGAGTTCCAGGTTTATTTTGCAGATCAGCTTTATTCTTATCAAAATTTTCGTTAAGAAATTTTTTCCAATTTGCATGATGCTTTTTTGTTTTTCTTTTACGGACTTCAGCCTCTTTTTTCCATTTTGCTTCCTGCTGTTTCCAGCGTAGTTCCTCTTCGCTTTGGGGCGGTGGATTCAAATAGGAATTTAATCGCTCCGACAACTCATCATTACCTGAAACGAGCTTTTTTAGTTTCATACGCCATGCACGAGGTCTACTATTTTCTCTATAGAGGCTAAATGCTATTGATAAAAGTACTAATTTATTGTCGAGGAATTTTTGTTGATTAATCTCATCAACTACATTCTCAAAATCACTTGGTTCAAAACGCCAAATAGGATTGAAAACAGATATTCTCCAGAAATCTGTCAATCTATTTCCAGGTTTTTTTGAAATCTTTTCTCTCGATATTTCTACTTCATACCAGAACAAACACCAATTCAATTTTTTCCATGCTGGGACAAGCTCTGAAAAATTATTTTTGATTTTGTTTAGGTCATTGCTCTCGTAGTCTCGGAGACTTGTTAATTTGTGTAAAGTTGCAAGGCAATCAACTTCAAGCGAGGCAGGATGATGAATTGATATCAAACGCTCTACTGATTCACATGCAGGTAATATCAACCATTTGAATTTTTCTGAAACATCACAATACAGGCGATCGATCATCGGTGGAAACCCAAGTAATCTATTTAATCCAGAGACAAATTGTGGAAGAAGTTCAACTTTAGAGTTCCTCGCAAATTCTGACACCTTTTCTGTTAATAGATCAATACTATAACGTTTTTTGGGTTTAACTTTTTCCAAGCATGCTAAGAGCCAAGTCAGAGTCTTTTTCGTCGTTCGTATTCCAGTAAGCAGTTCAGCAAGCCATTCCCTTTTCAGCTCTGATGATTCAAGCAAAAAACTCTGCTGTACCTTTTCTATATCCTCATCGGAACCTATTGCAATAAGGGCTCTAAATGCCGTTATGCGAGTATACTTATCAGCAGTGGACAATAGCGAAAATTTCATAACTTCCGGTAGAGCCAATTCAAGCTGTCCTAACCATACCATGCGTAAAAGAAAGGCAACCAAATCGTCTGACTTTTCATACTTTATTATCAAGGCTCTTACATCATCAGTCAGGTCAGGGTTTGCAAACCGTAGAACGGCTGAATAGTCGTGCATGGAGCGACCAGTGGTCCCTCTTTCCATTTGCTCACAAACTTCGTGTAAAATATATTGGCGCACATCGAAAGGAAGTTGGCTGGGATCACCACCTTCAAAAATAATTTCGGGTGCCACTAAACGAACTCGTTCCCTTATTTTTTCATCCAGGATAACCAACCATGGCAAAATTGGACGTAACGTTGGAACAACTATTTCCAAGCCATATTGACTTCGGAAAAATAACTTTTCAATAGATCTTCTTGATGTCTCTCTCTGGAGTAATTTGGAGAACCATTCTGCTGTTAGGTACTCTTTCACCGATCGATGGTGGAAGCGAACCGTTCCGTAAATCGCTTCGTCAAGTATTGGCCGGGATAATAGCACTGATTGTTCTTTATCATCCCAATCGGGAAGTACAGGTTGGATTGGTATTCCTTCAGAATTTTTTGTTCCGTCAGGAACTCTAATGGTTTGATTTTGAGATAGTGTTGTAGCTGCCGATAAAAGCCTTAAACCTTCTCGGGATCGTTCAACTGAAAGGGGAAAGGCTTCTGCCCTGTCTTGGTCACGCTCGATTATCCTTCGATCAATACTGTTTCGCATGAGCTCTAAGCGGCTTCCAATTCTACCTTTGTCGATCCAGTATTCAGTAAGTTCTTCTAAATCTTGGGGACGTGATGTAAAAGACCATGCATCAGCTCTTTCAACAGCCTCAAGAAAAGATTTGCTATCCTCAATCCCTCGAGCTTTGACAAATAACTCAATTTGACCAGAATCTAAATCATCAAATGCAACAATTTTAAACACCGTCTCATCACTGTTTTTTGTTTTAGTTTGAGTATGTAAGCCACCTTCAAGATCAGAATCATTTATAGGCCCTTTTTCCGTGGAGGAATTTGCATTATAAGGTAATTGGGCTTTACAAATCTTAAGATCCGATAATGGCCTCCATGCTGTTGTTCGACCAGTAATCACAATGTGAGTCCAGTCTTTAACTTTGCTTATTATTCTGGACAATTTTCGGATTGCCCTCTCAAAATCACGTGGATGTCGTAGACGGGCTTCATCTATCGAATCTAATAGAAGCCACCCCTCTTCACCCGAATTCAACCAATTTTCAAAATTTTCGTAAGTTCCTATCTCGAAGGCATCTTCAAAATCTGATGGAATATGTTCTAATCGAAGAAAGAAAGCATTTTTCCCCTGCTCTCGAAGCATAAGGGCGACATTTTGAATTTCATAAGTTTTACCAGATCCCGCTTCTGACAAAATTATTAGACGGTACTCTTTAATGAGATTAGACCAATTAAGCCGTTCTCCTGTGCCTAATAATCGATAAATATCTGAGTCATCACTTTGAAAGCCATCTTTAGATAGTTCATGGAAGGTTCTATTAAGCTTGATATACTTGTAGTCTAAGCTGAGGTTCATCTTTTAGTCCTCTTAGGCCTCCAGATTTATTTATACATCCCTTTCAATAAGAACAGCACATTGAGAAAGAATCGTGCTGTATTCAGACAGAAAAAAATCTGACGAATTAATCATTACGGTTGCACACATTCCAATCGATACCGAACAATTATTTCCTGTCTTTTTAAATACTTACAAACCGTACCAACACCTCCATATCGCTTAATCTCTGTAAAATCAACAAAATATAGTAAATTTACATGAATTTCCGTTTTTCCTGATCAAACTCTAACTTCTTATCTAAAATGCCTTCTGTACAAGCCTTCCCATCAGAACGAATAACGTAAACACACATAATATTTTAGATGGCCCATTACTTTTAACACACGAAAGGAAAAATAGATGAGAAAAAGGTTAACGGCGTATGGTATGATACGTCAACAGCATCCCTGATTGCAGTAACTGACAGCATGAAAGCCTTTTTGGGTAAGACTTTTTGAATTTTTCCACTGAGGACTACTTCAATAAGAAATCTCCCCAATGATGGATTCAGAACCCCGGACTATTATTAAAAGCCTGAGTTTTTTAGGGGAGCAGGCAGACCTTGTAAGTGGGCACAGAATTAAACACAAAAATCAAACCGGGAGCAGATATCAAACAAGCACTTACAAAATTTTCGTAAGTGCTTGTTGTTTTCTTATGATAGGCCAGAGCGGACTTAAACCTCTGACTTCTCCCGTGTCGAGAACAGATTACCCTATTATTAGATTTGCCTCCAGATCACATTCGTTCGTCTGAATCATAGCCTTCGGTTTTGGTCAGCCTGGTTCTGTTCTCTAACATGCTCAGGTGGCGAATAGTCATCCTTGACTTCATCCTTCCGGGCGGCATCAAAATAGGTAAGGCCCAAATTTCCATTACCACATTGTCTTAACCCGTAATGTTTCCTCATCGAAGTTGTCATGTGCCCCATGGCTAAAGCAAAATCAATTTCATGTCCAGGATCTCCACCCAAATGCTTTCTCAAATCAGATGCAAATTGATGCCGAAAGGAATAAGAAGAGACATGTTTTAAACCTAGCTTACGTTGTGCAATATAACGAATGTGATCCCCATAAGCCCGCACATCGTCGGCGTTACCTTCACCTGGAAGTTGATATGTTATTCTTTCCTGATCATTTTTCTCCAAAAGCATTACAAACAATTGGGCTATTGGGTTTTTGCTTGGAGTGAACCCTAAGGTCCTATATTCATGCCCCTTATTATCACCGATCTTTGCGCCATTAATCCTGCACATCAAATGACCATCTTGCATATATGTAGTTATTCCATTAAACAGTTCCTTTGGTCGACATCCAGTCAAAGCTAATAAAAATGTTTCTACGTGATATTTTTCCTTGACATTCTTGCAAACAGAGATTTGCCAGTTTTTTGGCAAACCGACAATAGACTTTCGTTTACTATTCGCTCTCTGTTGCCGCCCTTCTTTTTTTTTAGCTTTCCCAAGTTTTTCTTTTTGTTTTCGAATTTCAAGATCAGGATAAATAGAAACATTCTCTCTCCAAAAAGCAACCTTTGCCTTAGACCCAATCATCGGGGCCAACTCATTAAACTTATCAAGAAGGCGCCACGCATTATCCAAATCTGCTTTAATATGTTTTTTTTTGTAGGCATCAAGGCTGTCTTGGATCTCACTGACAAGGCAATGCTGCAGCGCCGCTTTATATTTGTAAAAAGTATTTTTGCCGATTAGGCTATCCAAGGCATACGCACAGATATCATAGTCGTCATGCCTTTTTGCTTTATTATAATCGATTATCCTTTTGGCAATTTGGAAATATGCCAATAGAGTATCTTTGTTGGTCGAAACATTTTTTTGAAACTCCTTGACCGATGCTTGGAGAATAAGGATATCGTCTTCGTGGTCTATCATCGAATTTATCGGTTTTTCAATCATATCTAAATATTCTTCTTATATGGTTCATTGATGTACTATACTACTTGATGTGATACGCTATTATTATCCTTGATACTCCACATCCGCTCCCCCCGAGGGGGAGCGGTATATTCCTCGGACACTTCGTTCGAGAAATATATTTCTCCGTCAGCCACCTAACTCATTGAGTATCAAATATTTTTTATGGCGTATCAGATTCCTATGGTACGAGCAGCGAATAGAAGTCCATCGACAAAATTTGCGAATGCGTTGGCATTCAGGCCACTTTTATTGTGATGCATTTTCAGATTCGTGAGCTTCGTATTTCTGTTTCTCAACTTGTTTTGCTTTCGTCGCAGACTTAGCCGCCTCGATGGCTTTTTTGAGTTCTTCTCGATCAATATCAACTGTAGCTTCAAAAAGTATTTGCTGATTTAGTTTCTTCACGCTGTTTTCTTTTTGACGGATTCTTCCTAAAAGGCTATTCATTGCATTCCTATGCTTGTCTATCCTTTTTTTCTTTTTTGCCCGTAGGACTTTTATTTCATTTTCGAGGATATCCCGTCTCTCGATCCTTTTTTCTTGTTGCTTGATTCGTTTTGCTTGAATGTCGTCCTGTACTGTCATTCTTGTCCCTATTCCATTTTTTTGCATTACACCATCTCCACACGATCTTCGATGTAGGCCACCACATCTTCCACCAAGTAGCAGATCTTTCTCCCAACCCGAAAACGGGGAATCCCCTTCCCAAGGGCGTCTAAGTTAGCGATGGTCCGATGATGGATTAAGCCACCAGTTGCTTCCGATATTCTTTCTCGAAGTATAAATCCCGTGGGATTATTCTTGAAAATTGAACTAAAATCCGGCTTTGCGTTTTTTTCATCATCTCTACTTCCAACCGTACTACAAGTCATAATAATTACCTCTTTGACATTAAAATGTGTTCTCAATGCAATTGCGCAGAAAGAAAAAAATTGCCGCCTCGGCAATTTTTCATTGACTTGGAATCCCAAAATAATATAGTAGTCTTGTATAGGTGTTTATGACACCAAATTTAAAACTCAACTTTCAACAACAAATTTCTGGAACCAACATGAATTTGTTGTTAAGCTAAAAAGGATTCAGTCAAGCTAACCATCACAATTGACTGTTCTTTTTTGATGACTCATGATCCTCGCCTCGCCAAAAAGTTTGGGTTATGGGTCATCACTCAAGCTATCGCTATATATAATTTTATAGGAAAAAATTCGATCTGGCAAATGCCCACCCTAAAATTTTTTTTAGGGGATAAAAAAATCCTTAAGTCACCCCAAATAATCATTCAACCATCAGATAAAAAAATAAAAACTGCTTTCATTAACGAGGGAACCCATATACTCATTTACGGGGATACCCCCAGAATAAGACATGGGTTGATACCTATCAAGTCACTTCAAATGTTTTCTATTTGATCAATGACAAATGTTTTTTTCTTGCGGGTATTATAAATGACGTTGATCATCTATTATGTTTTTAGCCTATTTGAATCTGGTATTGCTGATAAACTTGACATGACCGTAGAGAGTTTTATTGCAAGGAAAGGCAATTTCAAATACCTTGAAACCGGAAAAGGGCTTTCCCATGCGGCAAAACCATCAGAAGAAATATATGAAAAACTGAAAGATGTTCCTAAACCGAAACTTTTATCATTTGTAAAAAAAATTCTTTACCCACAAAAAAAGTAGGGGCGATCAATGGGTAAATGCGTCTGCTGGTCATCTGAAAACGAAATTTCCCGACCAAAATCTACCTCTTAGTTTTTGGTCTAATCAAAAATCTCATGCCATTTTACTTCAAGGAAGTATTTTCTCATTTTTGAACAAAAATTTTACTGTATCTGATACCGGATGGAGAATCTGGGATTATCCATTTTGGATAATCATGCCTTTTTCTGAATTGATACAATCTTTTCATTTTTATGTTCAGCCACGGCCCAATCAATGGCACTGGCAGCGAGTTGAAGCTGATCTGGTGCCAAGTGGGCATACCTTTCCGTTACCTGAATAGTTGAATGTCCCAAAACCTTTTGCACCAAATAGAGACTAATTCCCTGTTTTACCATCCAAGAAGCACAAGTATGACGGCATGTGTGAAAAGTAACCCGTTCCCGTCGATCAGTCACTCCCTGATTGAATAATCTATTGACGACTTCTCGAAACTTTTGACTGACTTGAGTTGAGGGTTTCCCCTGTCGGCCCGGAAATACCAACTCATTCAATTTCCCCCTATCTTTTGTCTTCATCAAACTCAAAACATCCTGCGTCATACTCACAGATCTGTCAGCCCCTTTTGAATCAATAATATTGAAAATCCCATGTTCGAGGTCAACTTTGGACCAAGTCAGGTGGAATATTTCTGATGCCCTCAATCCACAATGAAGGCTGATCAGCGCCTTTTCATAAAGAGGAATACTGATCTTCTGCAACTCACCCAAAAGTGTTTTAGCCTCTGCCCTAGAAAGAAACCGTATCCGGGAATTATTGTTTTGGCTGATTTTCTTTTTCATGGTTTTGGATATCATTGGCATTTCCGGGGCATACTCCCCCTCTCTAGCTTCTCGCCAAATTTGCTTTAGGGTCGTCATGGCATATTCAGCTGTTCGGATACTTTTTCCAGAATCAACCATGTCATAGAAAACCCCTTCAATATCTGATTTACTAACTTCCGAGAATGTGAGTGCACCAATGTTTTTGTCAATCCACAAACGAAATAGAGACTCCTCTCGCTTGTATGTCTTGGATTTCTTCTCCTTCTGGATCTGAGGATAATAGACATCATGAAAAAACTCATTAATGGTAAGTGCCTTTTTTTTAGCCTCCTCTTTAGTCTTTTGGGCTATCCTTTTATCCTTTTCTATTCTTTCCCTTGCTTCCGACAGGCGGGCCTCCCCCTCACCGGTAACAGCAGCAACTTTCAATTCTGCAAGCTTTACGGCGACCTTTTGAGCACTCCAGCCTTCGCTAGCCCAACCGACCCCCTCTTCCCTACGTTTTCCGTCTTTTTGATACCTAACAGAAAAATACTGATCTGGTCTGATTCCATGTTTTCGGGTTTTGTGCGTCCGGAACCTCACACCTGGAAATTTTGTACTTTCCCACTTAGCCATTTATTTATCCCCATTTATTTTGATTTTGAGAATTGCAACGAACGGATCATTCCTTAATTTGGCCCAAGAAAGAATAGCTCTGCTCCCAAATTAATTTTTTGGAGCTTCACTCTCTTTTTCAGTTTGCCCACATCCAATGTTGTCAATCAATTTTTCATTCTTTTAAATATTCGGCACCCCAAATCTATCCCCACTTAGTCCCCACTTTTTATTAAATGCGATAGGATTTTATGTGATACAAAATGTATATAACCGAGAACATAAATACAATCAAAAGACAATGTTGTCAAGTGGTTATACTGACAAGATGTGGTCGTGTGAAAACTTGTGTAAAATCACAAAAACGGACTCTGACTCCGTCAATCTAGGTTCGAATCCTAGTCAGCCAGCCACTGATAATAAAGCCTTTCAGGGATTTTCCCTGGAAGGCTTTTTTGCTTTCATGCTCATTCTTTCCAAGTTTCCCCCGGTATAAAACTGCTGACTAATTAAGGCCGAATTAAGGGGCCTAAAATGGGGCCTTTCGTTGCGGGTTTTCCCATGAACTGGGGCAGCCAGGTCGTGAGCAGATAAATCATGGGAATGCATAGAACGATACTGACAAGGGTCATAATAGATGAATAGGCCAAAATCGTTCCATGGGTCAACTCAAAGGAAGCTGAGAACCATTTGGCGGCCTTGGGATTGACGAAATGGTAAAACAGGCCATTTAGGCAGAACAGGGAGAGGGCATTTTTCCCCATATATGAAATCCACGCCCATGCAGGGCCGGTACGGGCGGCGAAGAGGATAAAAAAAGAACCGGCAAAGGCAGTGAACGGGAAAAGAAAGAAGCTGCCGTGGGCGGATAGTACAATCACCACCGCCTGGATGATCCGGAAGGGTCCCTGATTCAAATCAAAGGTGAAAAAAACCAGGAACAGGCATAGGACGGCTCCCAGCCCGGTGATCCATTGGGAAACGACCCTTTCCAGCCAGCCCGATTTCTGGAGCAGAGTACCTGCCGCATAAAAAAGGTAGACCACCGGGGCTTCATTGATAAACCAGTATGCCTGACCCTGGGCCACAAAATTGTGGGCATGGTTGAGGGTATATCCCCCCCAATACAGGAGGGCAGCGGTGAAAGCCAGCACCAGGTTTTTTTTAATAATTTTTGAAAGGATATAATGAAAGAATTCCACACTGATGAGAAGGGCCATGAACCAGAGGGGAATGCAAAAGGCAGGGAATCCGGTCAAGGTTTTGGAAATCCCCTTGAGATATGCATGGGCGTCGGTCAGGGCGCCCAGTGGGAACCATCCCGGGATAAACAGGGACAAAAGGCCTAAAAGTATGCTGAACAGTATATATGGAGCCAGCCTTGCCGCCAGGGCCTGCTTGGCAAACCGGCCAAAGGCCAGGGCCAGTTTCCTGTCCGCGACAATGGTACCGGACAGGAAAAAGAACAGGGGCATGTGAAAGGAGTATATAAACTTGTACTGGGCAGCGGCCTGGCTGCTGCCCAGGTACATGACTTGCTCCACAATATGGCCGTAGTAAACCAGTACCATGGCATAAAATCTGGCCGCATCAATAAAGGAGATTCGTTGACCGGCAACCGGGGAGTCATTCATGGGCATATCCTCTTTTTAATTCCTCCCGAAGGATATCGTACAAATCAGGACCAGAGTCTGTTCACCTCAGTGGCATTCTGGTCACATCGCCGCCGGCTCATGGTATATCGATTCTGCCATTCACGATCCATTCGGTGGTTCCTTTTGATCCCAGTGTTTATTTCCAATCCAAAATAGGAATTGCCGAGATGCTGTTTTTCGGTGAGCCATCAATTAATTTATTCGAATAGGTCAAATATACAATACAATTTCTTTTTTTATCATAAAAACGAACCACCTGAAGCGATTTGAATAAAACGGAGGTTGATTTTTTGAACACTTTCTTGCCATCGTCCTTACCAGATCGCACACGTTCCGGCAGAACAATTTTACCGATCTGGCGACAGGCAAGCGAGGCGTTGGATTTATCCTCTGCGAGGCCTATAGATCCGCTAATCCCTCCGGTCTTGGCTCGGCTGAGATAACAGGTGGCACCCGGAATATCTGGATCATCAAAGGCCTCAATCACGATTTTATCATTGGCTCCCAGGATCTTGAATTTTGTCCGGACCTCGCCAATCTCATCCGCCTGAACCACAGATACAATTCCCCAAACCATCAATACAATTGACCAGACGACCACAACGGTATTTCTTCTATTTTTCAAATTCCTGTCTCCCTGTACATAGTGTCTTATTTTTGATTCTGCACCTCCCCCAATACCATAGCTCTATTCATTTTTCACTTGAAGATTACATCAGGGCCAAAAGAACCGCTGAAAAAAGGGGGAATGGTATCTCCCAGCGCTAGTCTACGGCCATCCCTGTTAGCAGAAACAGATCCTTCGCCCAGGACTTAAAGCCATCCCTCATTGGCGAGTAGCGGCCCCCCATACGCGGTCAGTGATACCCCCAAAATATCAATGGAGGAAGATTTTTAAACCTTTTCCCCAAGCAGATCATCCAATATGACAGCAGCGTCATAAACAATTTTGTTGCAGATCTTTTTTTGGCGGAGCTGTTTAATCTGCTCGGGATCTTTGGGGTCCACCCCAGACTGGGTGAGAATTTTTCCGCAGTTGGTCGTATAATGCCGTTTTTCGAACCGGTGGAATAATTCCTGAATCTTGATCAAGCAAAGATCCTTTTTGTACGGATCAGGTGTGAGGCCGGGACCAAATTTCAGGCCGATGACCACAGTGGCAGCTGTCACAGCCCCGCAGGTTTTCCCCTGGGCGAACCCGCCTGAAAATCCTGCAGCCAGCCGGCCTGCGAGTTCAGGGGGCAGATCAAAATATGGAGCGTACGCCATCAGAATGGATTCTGAGCAGGAGTACCCTTCCAGCAATTTATTGACCGCAGTATGATCTGTCATTTATTTTCTCCCTGTTTTTATGGAAATGTCACCGATGGTGACGTTTTGGGCAAAAAAAATTTACTTTGTAAAAATACCTTTCAACAGAAGATCAATCCCTTTGTTGATCTGATCCCACCCGGCATCCGTTTCTATGTCAATGCCGCTGATGGAGCTGGCAATGCGAGACTTGACAATCAGGTGATTCACGGCACCGGCCATCAGCGCCACGATGGCGGGAAGATGCTCATCATCGGGCAGGGTGTCGAGTTGCTCGAAAAATTCCAGTACACTGCGTACCCGGCGGTCCTCGAGCTGTTTAGAGAATTCGTTCCGTTCAAGAAGCTCCCACGCCAGGATATCTTGGGTAACGGGCCGCCTGCGAAGCGCCGCAAGAAAGGATTTAAAAAAATAGGCCATCTGCATGTCGGGTGCGAGTTCCCGGACAGCCTCTGGGTCAGATCCAAAGAGTTCTTCAGCCGTGGGCCAAAAATCCACCGTTTCACTATAGGCAGTCATCAGGCCTGGCAGCCCTTGGAAATAGCGGTATACCAGTACTTTATCCACACCGGCTGTCCTGGCCACCTTATTGACGCCCACCCCTTTGAACCCTTCTTCAGCCAGCACCGTCCCCACTGCTTTTATCAACTTTTTCCGGGTTCGCATCTGTCGGTCTGTCATTGAAAATCCTTTCAATTTCATTTTGTCACCAGTGGTGACTATTTTATTAAACACCGAAAAATTGTCAAGCATAAAGAACGGGTGTCTGCGAATTCGATTAATCCTCATTATAAAAGCCACGGCAGGAAAAATGCATGGCGTCTTCTTTTTAAATCGCCATTGACAATAAAATAAAACCGTTTAAAATACCCACATTTTGCCAAACCTGTTGTAAAACAGGGACGGAAAGCCACGGGTCTTTGGGTCGGAGACAGCCGGGCTGCAGTTTTCAGCACCTCCATGCCTTGGTTGCAGCCTGACGGTTCTGACCTTGACTCCCGGAACCGCTTTAGGGGGGAGAGAATTAAAGCCGCATGACAGACAACAACCCAGAAAATCAACCCGGTCCCGGATATAGCGGGCAGGGATTCAGGCTTAAAAACCACCGCCACTACCTTGAAGTCATCACCAGCGGCACCCTGGTAAAAAACACCATCTTATCCTCACTGGGGGAACTGCTGAAACATCCGGAGTATCCTGCCAAGCCATCTTTGTGGAATCTTTACCAGTCAACACCGGGATTTTCCATGGCGGACTTATCTGAAATCGTAGGAATTTTGAGGCAGTCTCCCTGTAACCATCCGGAGCGGCTGAAAAAAACGGTCATCCTGGTGCAGGGACAATTCCACGCATCCATGGCAGGCCTTTTCACAGGAATGGCCCGGGACCTGCCCTACCACTGGCAGGTGTCCACCACAATGGGAGAAGCAGAAGCCTTTCTATCCCCTTAATCCGGAACCGGATACAATTCAGGGTATTTGCCCACGCCAACGCCTTTAATAAGGTATTGACAATCCCCGGGGAAAAGCCGAGTATACATTTCCAAAGTAATGCCTGAACGTCAATTTGATTTAAATCCAGGATCCCATGACCATGGACATATTTGTTGCACGGCAGCCTGTTTTTGACCAGAAAAACAAAGTGGCCGGGTACACACTTTTGTTCAAAGACGGAGTGGAATGTACACTTGGGGATAAGGCCGGGGACACCGCAGCAATCACCATGTTGTCCCATTCATTTTTTTCCTTTGACATCCGGGACCTGCTCGGAGGCAAGCCGGGCTTCATCCGCTTCACCCCGGAAATGATCATGGAAAACATCCCCCTGCTCTTTCCCGCAGGGCTTGTGCACATCGAAATTCCGGGGGAGACCGCCCCTGCCCCCGACCTCCTTAACGCCATCGCCGGCCTGCGCAAAAAAGGCTACCAGATTGTTTTAAACGCCCCCGCTTCCCCCGAACTGATTTCCCATTCCGATATCGTCAAAATCGACATCGGAAAAACGGCCCCGGCAGGCATTTTCGACCGGATCCGGCGCCTGAAAGAAAAAAACGGGCCGGCACTGATGGCGGATCATGTGGAAACCCGGGAAGATTACCACAGGGCATGCGAAATGGGATTCACCCTGTTCCAGGGCTATTTTTTCTCCAAGCCGGAAACCGTCACGGGAAAAGAGATTTCCGCCAACCAGGCTGCCAAGATGCAGCTCATTGCCCAACTCAGGCAGGAGGACCTGAATATCAGCAAGATCCAGGAGCTGATCAAAAAGGACCCGGGGACCTCCTTCAAACTGCTCAAATTCATCAATTCCGCCTATTTCAGACGCCCCGTCCCCATTGACACCATCAAAGACGCCGTCATATTCCTAGGACGGGATGAACTGAAAAAATTCATCACCATCATCGCGGTGGGGGATTTAAACCCGGCGGCCTCCCATGAATTGCTCCGGCGCTCGGTGGTCCGGGCCGTGATGTGTGAAAAAACGGGGCAGATCATGCAAACCCAGTTCTCCGACGATGAATTATTCACCCTGGGGATGTTCACCCTCATGGACGCCCTGATGAACTGCAAAATGGAAGTGATCGCGGAAAATATCAGGTTTTCAGATAATATGACCGACGCCCTTATGGGACGAATCAGGCAATTCAACCTGATGCTCCATATCATCGACTGTTTTGAACGGGGGCTGTGGGAGTCCAATGTGCTGACGGCGGTAACGGGCCGGACCATGGGGACAAGGCTGCCGGCCTACTACCTGGATGCGGTGAAAATGGCCGACTCTTTTTTTGAGACGGCCGTCTCCTGATGCCTGGCCGGCGGTTGGCGCCGGCCAGGTCTATTATTTTTTATCCTTACCGATATTTGAGAATGCGTCCCCGTCCCCTTCCGGCACCTGTTCCCTCAGGTCCTGGGGCAGGACCACATTGAGGAAGATGGCGGTGAGGCCGCCGGTGGTGATGGCCGAACCGAAAATCTGCTTGACCAGGGGCGGAAAAATCCCCAGGATCTCCGGCCGGAAGGCCACGCCCAGGCCCATCCCAAGGGAGATGGCCATGATGAGTACGCCCCTTCTGTCGATGATGCTTGAGGCGATGATCCGGATTCCGGATGCAGCCACGGTGCCGAACATGATGATGGTGGCGCCCCCCAGCACGGAATTGGGAATGATGGAGAACAACCCGCCCACAATGGGAAACATCCCGAACAGCACCAGCAGCAGCGAAATCCAATACCCCACATAGCGGGAAGCCACACCGGTCATCTGGATTACCCCGTTGTTCTGGCTGAAGGTGGTGTTGGGAAAAGAGTTGAACACTGCGGCCAGAGCGGAATTCACCCCGTCTCCGAAAACACCGCCGGCGATGCGTTTCATATAAGTCTCACCAATGATGGGCTCGCCGGAAACCATGGAGGTGGCCGTGAGGTCGCCGATGGATTCCACCGTGGTGATCAGATAAAGCAGGGCCATGGGAATAACATGCCCCCAGGAGATATAAAATCCGAACTTAAAGGGAACGGGCGCGGCAAAAACACCCAGGTCCGAAATTTTCCCGAACTGCACCATGCCCATGGCAGCCGCCGCAAAATACCCCAATGCCAGGCCGATGACAATGGCCCCCATGCGCAGCCATTGGTTCCGGCTCCGGTTCAGGGCAATGATGGTCACCAGTACCAGGGCGGCCAGGGCCAGGTTCGCCCCGGATCCGTAGAGTTCGGGTTTATTGGTCAGCAGCCACTGCCCGCCACCGATGTCGGTGATCCCCACACGGATCAGGGAAAGGCCGATAAGGGTGACCACGATACCGGACACCAGCGGTGTAATGATTCTTTTCAGCAGAGGGATAAACCTGGAAAAGATCATTTCAACCGGGGAACAGACCAAGGCGACGCCGAAGATGGTGCCCAGGGCCTGTTCAGGGCTGCCACCTGCAGCCTTTACCGAAAGGCCGATACCGATGGAAAGTCCCAAAAAAGTAAAACTGGTTCCCTGGATGCTCAGCAGCCCCGACCCCACAGGACCGAATTTCTTTACCTGGATAAAGGTGGCAACCCCCGAAACAAAAAGGGCCATGCTGATGATATACGCCTTATATTCCGGCGGCAGTTCCAGGGCGCCCCCGATGATCAGCGGCGGCGTAACGATGCCCACAAAAATTGCCAGAAGATGTTGAAATGCCGCCAGCACCGCCTGGAAAACCGGCGGCCGGTCATTGAGCCCCAAAATCATTTCAGACCTGTTCACAAACCCCTCCATCAAATTCAAAAAACTTTAAATTTCAAATAATTACCAATTATTTATCTAATCACTTGACTCTTTAAAAAAAGAAGATAATATATGCCAAGTGGCTCATAATTAAAAGATAAAGGCAAACGTTTTGACCTGTACCAAAACCACACTCATCGAAAAAATTTCCGACAGATTCAATCAAAAACCGTCCGAGGCCAAAGAAACAGTTGAAACCCTTATCGAAATCATCAAATCCACCCTGGCATCAGGGGAAGACCTTATGATATCCGGTTTCGGGAAATTCCAGGTCATTGAAAAATCTCCGAGAAAAGGCAGGAATCCGGCCACCGGCGAATCAATGCTTCTGGAAAAACGCCGGGTCGTCACCTTCAAATGTGCGGGCAAACTCAAGGAAGAGATGAACAGCAGGCCAAACTAACGGGGCACGCGCCCCAATCCTCCCTATATCAAAGAGGCTGCTGCAGCCCACCGGCCTCAGCAGCCCCCCATGCATCACACAATCGCCCTGAAAATCACAGGAGCGAAAAGCCGGGTTTAATCAAAAATGCTTTTAAACAGATTCTGTACCTCTTCCTTCACCTGATCTACTGTGGCGTCCTTGGCCTCCTGCCTGGCGGCCTGGCCGACATCCTTGGCATCCTGGGCAAGTCCGGTATCATCGGAGGCGCTTGAGGCCTGGGGCTGTTCCGGAACCTGGGTCTGGGAATACCCGGCGGGCATCTGCCCGGCGGCACCGGCCATGGCGGGTTTTCCTGCCGCAAGATTTTGAATCACGGTTTTGGCCTGCTCTTTCATCATCCGGTCCCCATCAGGGTCATGCTCAAATTGAATTCCCTTGGGCAGCGCGAACTTGGAAGAAGCCACGCTTCCCGTGGAGAGGTCGGTGACTTCCTGGCTGATCTTGATCCCCATGGTCTCGCCCTGGATTTTCAAAGGCAGGGCGCTGCCGCTGATGTTATAGGCGGTGGTTCCCATGGCCGTTACCTTGTCGCAGGTATATCCCATAATGGTGGCTGCCTTTTTTTCAATGGAGCCTTCCAGTCCTTCAATGGTGGAAATCCCCTGGGATTCCGCGTTCTGAACCACCTTTTTCTTTTGGCTTGAAGAGAGTTTTTCAAACTCCTCCTGCATATATTTATTGATGTTGGCCTGCTTGGAGCCGGTCTTTTCCACGAGATCTGCGGTGTAAATCCAGTCCGGAGTGGTGATGATGATCTCTTTTTGCTCCTGGGTCATGCCGAACATTTTCATGGACATATTTGAATACTCTGCCGTGGTCCGGCCGTAATCCTTTACGTAAAGGGTTTTGGTCCCGGTCATGGTTCCGGCGACCTTATAGGCTACGGTGGCGGATTTAAAGGGCAGTTTTCTGTCCCAGGGATTTTCAACGGCAAAAGCAGCGCTGGCGAACAAAAGAACCAGTGCAACAGACAATACTCTTTTCATGATATTTTCCTTTGAATAGAAAATTAAAAAATGAATTATAGAAACCAAATCGTCTCTCTATATGCCAAATTCGCCGGAAAATCAAGAATATTGGCGTTGCCCAACGGGCCAGTCCATCTTGAAGGCAAAAAGACGATGACTGACGGGGCGGACACACTGACCTATGGCGTTTCAGGAGATATAGACCCGGTCAATCTTAAGCATATAAAATTTGATAAAAAAAGCAGAGCCAAAACGGCCCTGCCTTTAGAAATTGATTCAATAATGCCTTACATCATTTCTTTCTTCTGCTCACCCCTGCAATGCCTAATAGCCCAATGCTGAAAAGAAGCATGGTGGCAGATTCGGGAACTTGAGACGTTTGGGTGAAATTCCGAATAAGAAAATGGCCGGCATATCCGCTTCGTTCATCAGGTTCGCTGGCAAATCCAGAGGCAGGCGAGCCCCAATTTACTGTCCCATTTGATTCACTAAGCGTAATTCGAATTGCTCTGTGTGACGTTTGGCTCAAATATGGTGCGAGATAAGTATCTTGTATCTGACCCGTTGACCAGGAATAAGAATATGCTGGGTTGTAGGGATCAGTATATTCATGGGTTGTCCCCATATAATAAACTAAAGTGGCTATTTGATCGTGGTATTCTGGACCAGATACGTCTAAATAACGATCGTATCCCCCCGAAGTTGTGCCTGTCCCAGGTTGGATACCTGTAACATTCGTAAAAAAGCCTACGAATTCCTCTTCTGTGGCGTGATGGAATCCGTATTCGGTATACCATTGAGAGACCAGGACATCGTTGTATGACATGCCGTCGGTTGCACTCAGGTCCAGCCACTCTAATCCCGTATTTGTATCTCTGGTAATAAGAGCATCCCCTGGCGTTAAATCTATTTCGATGATATCCGCCTGGGCTGAATTGAATCCCCAAAAAAATAAGAAAAAACAAATGACTAATAAGCTTTTTTTCATATACCGTCTCCTTGTTTTTAGATGCACCCCGGGAAATGCCCCATGAATATCGCAGGCTTTCCGTCACTGCCTCACAAAAAGTTTGGCTTTGTTGGCTAATTTGGTAAAATTGAGTAGGCAGCATCAAAAAAAATGCAAGAAACATACCTTACACGAGGCAGTTCAAAACCCATAACTGTCGATATTTACAGCACTTTTCGAAACTTTTTTTCTCAGTAAAAAAAGATTGTATTTTATGAAAATAATTTCCAGATTGATACAAATATACATTCTTAAATTTGCGGGTCCCGTAAAAAGTAAAATTTAATAGTGATACCTAAAAACCGTTGGCGATGTCGATGATTGGAGGTTTCCGGCGGGGAATCCCCGATTCCACGATATGGGGTATGGCGAAAATCCAGAGTATTGAAGGATTAACTGAAACCGCTAAGGATCGCAGTGGAAAATCATTCTTTTGAATAAAGAACAGCCGGAGAAATGTGCCTGAATGGTCAGGCTGCCGTGCGGGTGGGCACTGGAATGGCGGGAGACCTGCCGGATGCCAGGACGGCATAGCCGGCGGGCTCTCCGCTGCATTCCCGGCCAGGACGACCGGGAATGCTTTAGTGGAGGCGTCTTCCCGTATCGCGGCCGGGTGATGCCTCCACCGCAAATCACAGAAACTTTGGCACCGCCATATCCATGCCCTTGCCCGGCAGTGCCATAAGTGAGGAAGTGCCGTGGGCCACGAGCGCCCCCTCCTCATCCACCACCCTTGCCTCTGCATAGGAGATGGTCCTGCCCGGGCGCAGACAGCGTCCTTCGGCTGTCAGCATTCCGTTGACCACCGGCTTGAGATAATTGAGCTTGAGATCCACGTTGACCAGGCCGTCCTCCTGGGGCAGCCGGAGAAAGGCCGCCCAGAAGGTGGCCGTGTCGATGAGGGTGGCCAGCACCCCGCCGTGGACAATGCCGTAGGGCTGAAGATGGCAGCGTGCCAGCGCCATTTCCACGGTGCAGGCGTCAAATGAAATCTCTGTTAAGGCCATGCGCATATGGCTGGGATAGGGGCTGTTTTTAACCATTGTTTTTAATTGACGGACAAACTCGGGATTGGGTGTTTTCATTGGACCCCCTCCACCCGGCAGGGCACATACCGGTGCATGGGGGTGCCCATGAGATCCCGGTTGGCGGTCCGGGTCAGCCGGTTGACATTCATGCCGTAGACCTGCCCTTCAAATTCAAAGCCGAATCCGTGGGGAATCAACACCGTCCCCTTTGCCACCTGCCCGCTGACCTGGATCTCACCGGTCTGGCTCCCCGCCGCCGTGGTCACCCTGCCCTGCTGTCCGTCTTCCAGGCCCAGCGCGTCTGCATCGGCGGGATTCAGCGCGATTGTGCAATCCCGGTGCCCCTTATTCCATTCGGGATTGCGCATCAAAGAGTTCATGGTAAACCGGGAATGGCGGCCTGCATTGAGAACCAAAGGATAGTCCCGGGGCAGTGCCAGATCCCGGGCCTCATCCCGGGGATTCAGGTCCCGGATGAAATCCGCCAGTTCCGGAATATAAATCTCCAGCTTCCCGGATTCGGTCTTGATGTCGCCCATGGGATTGTCCGTGTCCGATTTGCCGGCCCAGAACCCCTGGGGCGCATCAAGGGCGGCCTGGAAGATTTTGTCCCCCTGGAAAACATCCGCTTCAAATCCGGCCCGGGCGGCATTCTGCCGGAACTTTTCAGGGGCCGTCATGAGCATGCCCCACAACCCAGCCTTTGCGGCACTGTCCCATTGTCCTCCCAGGGTTTTGGCCAGAACAAAGGCCATGGCCTTAAAAGCCCGGGGTTCTTTTGCAGCCCAATTCATCAATTCCCCGCCAAAGGCCAGACGGTCCCCCTTTGCCGCTTCATACAGGAAATCGGGGATGTCCGGAATCAGCCCCAGGCGGTCGGCCAGGGCCGTATGGATCTGGGCGGCCTCGAGGCATTCCCCCGGGGGCGGCACCAGGGGCCGGCGCAGCTGAAGATAGACCCCGGGGTAGGACCAGGGGAAAAAGGTGGCGTCCCAGGATTCGTAATAGGACCTGCAGGGCAGGACATAGTGGGCAAGGCGTGCGGTGTCGCTCATGACCATATCGTTGACCACCAGCAGATCCAGTTGACTGAAGGCTTTTTCATATGCCTGTGTATCGGGATAAGCCCGCAGGGGATTGCAGGCCGACACATAGACCGCCCGGATCCGGTCGGGAAGGCCGGACAGGATCTCCTCGGGCATCACCGCCGCCGGGAAGGAGCCTGCCGCCGCCGGGGGCATGTCCGTGGCAACGGTCCGCCAGGTCTTGGGGTTTCGCTCGTCGGCATGGAATCCCATGGGCATGACCATGCCGGGGATCATATTCCCGCCCCGGGTCTGGAATATCCCGCACACCGCCCCCAGGATATGGAGCAGGTAGGAGTTGAGCACCGAGTGGCGGCCCATATAAATGCCCAGGTCCTGGTGGATCCCCCATTTCTGGGTGGACAGAAGCCGGCACAATTCTTCCACCTGATCGTAATCCAGCCCGCAAACCGCCAGGGCGGCCGCAACGTCAACCGTTTCAAACCAGGGGCGCACCTTGTCCCAGCCATGGACGTGGGCATCCAGATAGTCCTGGTTTTCCCCGCCCTTTTCCAGAATAATGGCAATCATGGCCTTGATGAGCAAAGCGTCGGTGCCCGGCCGCAACGGCAGGTGGATATCGGCAATAGCCGCGGTTTCGCTCTTCCTGGGGTCGATGGAGACCAGGATGCGGTCCGGATCCCTTGAAATTTCCTTGAGCACTATGGGGGCCCGGGGCATCTGGTGGCTTTCCATCCCGTTCCACCCCCAGGCCACCAGCATCTTACAATTGTCATGATCCGGCCCGGAAATATTATACTGCTTGCCCATGACCCGGCCCGTCACCCACCAATGGCTGGAAAATTCCTGGCCGGCGGATGAATAATAATATTGAGACCCCATGCCCCTGAGCAGGCTGAGTCCGAATCCCGCCTCCATGTGTCCGCCCTGGGAACTGCCCCCCATATAGGCCAGGGACCTTGGGCCGTGATCGCCCACTATTTTTTTCATCTTTTGGGCGATCTCATCCAGGGCCTGACCCCAGGAGACCCTCACAAAATTCCCGTCCACCCGTTTCAGGGGATGGGTAAGCCGGTCGGCCGGGTACTGGTGGTAAAGCAGTTTCATTCCCTTGCGGCAGGCATACCCCTTTGACCGGGGATTGTCCCTGTCCGGCTTCACCCTGGTTATCTTACCGTCTTCAACAAAAAGCTTCAGCCCGCAGTTCTGGGCGCAGAGCACACACCCGCTGGATTGCCACTCTCCCATGCTTGCCTCCTAAATATTTCCACGCTCCTGGGCCATCGTCATATAGGTTTCAAATACATTTGCCGGGGGATCATACTGGTCTGCCGCATCCTTCTGCACAACAGCCATTGCCCCGGCGGGGCATTCAGGCACGCAGACGCCGCAGCCGATACACCGGTCAAGATCAATAACGGCTACCGCTTCCACCTCAATGGCATCCATGTGGCAGCGCTGGGCACAGACACCGCAGGCCGTGCATTCATCCGCCTCCACCCGGGCATAATAATTGGTATGCACGGCTTTGGCGGGCCGGTCAATGGTTTTCAGATTTTTAAGCACCTGGCAGCAGCATCCGCAGCACATGCAGATATTGGTGGGTTTCTTGGAGTTGCCCGGCTGGAGGACCAGGCCAGCCTTCTGCCCTCTGGCCAGAATCTCCAGGGCCTCGTCGGTGCCAACGGCCCGCCCCAGCCCGTTCTTTTCATAATAATACGCCCCGGACCCGAAAGAAAGGCAGACTTCCATGGGATATTCACATCTTTCTCCCACCATCCCATGCTCTTTTCTGCAGATACAGTCCGAAACCACGATTTTGCTCTGTTCTTTTATGATTTTTTCTGCGGCCTCGTAGGGCATCACCGTATTATCCGCCGTAATCTCCTGGGATACGGGAATCACCCGAAGCTGCTTGGTCTCATGCTTGAGCCAGCTTTTATGCATGAACTGGGGCAGGTATTCATTGACCTCCCGGATCAGTCCCTCATCCAGACTTTTAAGGTGGTATTCCCAGATACCCACCACAAACTGGGACGCCCCATAGGCATTCATCTCCCCTTTGCTGTGGCGGTAAATCAACCCTTTTTGAGCCATTTCCTCCAGCTTGGGCGCCAATTCGCCCTCAGTTATTCCCATGCGGGCGGCAACCGCCCCCACAGGCTCGGGCAGCATGGTCAGCCCCAGGGTGATCCCTGCCTCTTCCCGGGAGAACAACCGCTCAAGAATCCTGATTTCAATGCCGGAATCCGTAGCCGGGTAGCCCGCCGGAAGGGTATCCAGGTGTTTTGCCAGTTTTTCGAAAACATCCGCCATATCTGCCTCCTTAATCCGTTGATGTCATTGTCTCGCTCTAGGATCGTGTGATGGTAGAACAATACGGGTTGCCCATTAAATTGAAAAGTGTCATAAATGACAAATACTATGCAAAAAAAGACTTTTAAAAGGAGAAATCATGGCCAAAATCAGCCTATGGGTCGGAGAAGGCAGCCTTGCTTCCAGCATCACCACCCTCATGGATGCATTTTCCATTGCAAATCTCTGGCAGCAGTCCATGGCACCGGAATCCCCAGGCCCCCTGTTTGAAACCGAGGTGGTGACCACCGACGGCGGCCCCATCACGGCCTACGGAAACCTGCGCATTGAAGCGGACCGTGGGGCAGCCCAGGTCACAGACACCGACTGCATCGTCATCTCCCCCATCCTGCCCAAAATCACCCCCATCCCGGAGAGTCTGCCCCAACTGGCCGGACACCTCAACCGCCTGCGGCAGAAAGGCACCACCATCGCCACGGTGTGCACCGGATCATTTGTGCTGGCTGAAATGGGCCTGCTGGACGGCAAAAAGGCCACCACCAACTGGACCTTTGCCCGGCTGTTCAGAAAACGCTATCCGCTGGTGGATCTGGCGCCTGCCTGCATCCTCACCGAGGACGATAACATCATCTGCGCCGGCGCGGCCACGGCCGTCTATAATCTGGCCATCCATCTGATTAAAAAATTCGGTTCCCAGAACCTGGCCGCAATCTGTTCCAAGGCCCTTTTAGTGGACCCCAACCGGGTCAGTCAGGCGCCCTACGCCATGTCCGCGCCCCTGCGCAACCACGGTGATGTCCAGGTCAGGCAGGCCCAGGCCATCATTGAAAAAGAATATGCCCAACTGGAAACCGTCGACCATGTGGCAAGGGAAGTGGGCATCAGCCCCCGCCATTTCAAGCGGCGGTTCAAAAAGGCCACCGGAGAGCCGCCCCTGAAATACCTTCAGCGGGTAAGGGTAGACGCGGCAAAGGAAAGGCTGGAAACCACCCGGGAAAGCATCGACAAAATCACCTGGGCCGTGGGGTATAAAGACGTGAGTTCCTTTTGCCGCCTGTTTAAACAGCATACCCAGATTTCGCCCAGGGCCTATAGGGATAAATTCTTTACCCGGGTGCCCTGGTAGCAGCGCCCCCGGAACACGATTTAAATCCGGCTGAGCCCTTCCTTTGCCTGGCTGATGATCCGTCGGTTCTTTTCCCGCAGGTCCCCGTCATCACCGGCCAGGGTATTGGATTTGCCGGCCAGGGACTTTGCCTGGGCGTATTGCCCCTGGTTCAGGCGGGCCTTTGCCATGAGGTGCCAGATCAGGGGATCACGGCCGTCTACTGCCAGGGCCCGCTCCAGGGTCCTGAAGGCGGCCTCGGGCCGGTCCTGTTTCAACTGCTGCTCCGCCTTGGAGATCATGGCATCCACCACCGCCGGACGGGCAGGACGGGGGGCGGAGGGGGAGGCGGCCGGGGGCCGGGTGCTGCCGACCTGGGGGAGGTTCTCCGGGGGCAGATGGGTTCTGGACACGGGCCTCAGGGGCGGTTTGGCGCAGGAACAGATAAAAAGCACCGCCAAAACCGGAACCAGCCGTGGGAAACGGATGAGTTGCATTTAAAAAATCTCCTTTAACCAGTCTATGAGGTATTTGGGCTTAACCTTTTCAGGTACCGGCCGGGAGGGAGAACGCCGTTGCCCGCCTGCAGTTCTGCGATAGCTGCAGGGCCGGTATTGGACCGGGCCGGATCCCTTGATAAAGGGCACGGCCACGGCACCGGGGCAATCCGGGTCGGTGACCATGCCGGACACCATATCCACGGCGGCCCATTCTATATTTTCAGGGGCGGAAAGCACCAGGGGGGTATTGGAAACCCGGGACATGACCCGGCCGAAGATCTGAAGGGCGCCGGAAGCACCGGTAAGCCCGGCCGGCTTGTTGTCGTCCCGGCCGGTCCAGGCGACAGCCAGGCGGCTGCCGGTGAATCCAGCAAACCAGCTGTCCCTCAGATCGTTTGTGGTCCCGGTTTTTCCGGCCGTGCCCATGGATTTGGGCATCCATTTTTCCAGGGACCGGCCCGACCCCTGGTCCACCACGGCCTGGAGGATTTTGCTCACCAAAAAGACCGCCCCGGGATCCAGGCGCTGGTCAATGGAGAGGGGATACCGGCTCAGGGCCTGCCCCCGGGGGGTGTATACCGCCCGGATGGATTTAGCCGGGATATAAAACCCACCGGCCGCCAGGCAGTGGTAGAGCTGGGCCACCTGCATGGGCGACATCTCCAGGCTTCCCAGCAGCATGGAGGGCAGCAGGGTTCCCCTGGGCGTGTATCCCATCTTTTCCAGGGTCGCGCCGATCCGGTCCAGCCCCAATGCCATCCCCAGCCGCACCGCCGAGGTGTTGTAGGAATTGACCAGGGCCCTATAAAGCCGGACCTGCCCGTGGAATTGCCTATCAAAATTCTGGGGCCGCCAGATACTGCCGTCGGGATTTTCCACCGCCACGGCTCCGTCATCCAGGGGGGTGAGCATGGTATATGCTTCCGGCTGTAAAAGCGCGGTCAGGTAAATGGCCGGTTTCACCAGGGAGCCGATGGGCCGCCGGGCATCCAGGGCCCGGTTGAATCCCTTGTACCTGAAGTCCTTTCCACCCACCAGGGCCTGGATCTCATTGGTGGCCAGGGAGGTGACCACCACCCCGGCGTCCAGATGACGGTTCCGTCCTTTCAGGAATCCGGCGGTGCCCGCCTCCGCTGCCAGCTGGACCTGGGGATCCAGGGCCGTAAATATCCTCAGTCCCATGGTTTTCAGATCTGCCTCATGGTACTCCGTCATCAGCCGGCGCTTGACCAGATCCAAATAATAGGGGAATGGAGAATGCCCCCTGGCTTCTTTTTCTACAACCCCTAAAGGAGCGGCCAGGGCTTTTTTGAGAATCTTATCTGAAATCAGCCCTTGGCCGGCCATGACATGGAGGACCACATCGCGTCGGGCCCGGGCCGCCTTGGGATGGCGCCGGGGATGATAGGCCGACGGCCCCTTGAGCAAGCCCACCAGCAGGGCGATTTCCCGGGGCTGCAGGCTTTGGGGGGATTTCCCGAAATAAAATTGTGAGGCCAGACCGAACCCGTGGATCGCCAGCCTGCCGTCCTGTCCCAGATAGACTTCATTCATATAGGCTTCCAGGATGTCCTCCTTGGAAAACCTTCGCTCCAGGGCCAATGCGGTGACGGCCTCGTTGACCTTGCGGGTGAGGGTCTTCTCCCGGGTCAGGAAAAAATTGCGGGCCAACTGCTGGGTCAGGGTGGACGCCCCCTGGGTGAGCCGCCCCTTTTTCAGGTTTACGGCCACGGCCCGGAGTACGGATTTGGGGTCGATGCCATGGTGGGTGTAAAAATTACGGTCCTCCACTGCCACAATGGCCTTGGCCAGAAGCGGGGGAAACGCATCCAGGTCAACCAGAATCCTGTCTTCCTTAGAATCAGGATAAAAGCTGCCGATGACCACAGGGTCCAGCCGGGCCAAATCGGCATGGGAATCAGCAGCGGACAATTTGCCCGGCCGCTGGAGCCCGTCCACCACCCCCTCTTTGATCCGGAACCGGATCCGCCGGGGATCACATTTTTCATCGCCGAAATCAAAGGCACGCAAATACAGGCGGAACAAGCTTCCCGTTCTCTGATAGGTGCCGGGGGCCTCTGGTTTTTCCCCCGCTGCCCTCCGGTATCCCATCAGGGCCAGTTCCTTTTCAAACCGGCCGGAATCCAGGTGCATGCCCTCGTACACTTCCATGGGCCGGGCGTAGACCCGGGCCGGCAGTTCCCACAGCCGTCCCTGGAACCGTGTCTGCACCAGGGTGTCAAAATGGTTGTAATATATAAATCCTGCGGCCCCGGCCGCCGCAACACCCAACACTAAAATAAACCGCAGCAATCTTTTCATATCATTTGTCCGTATCTGCCCCCAATTCAATTGCCATTCAATACCATATCCGAAAAAAATAAGCAGCCCCGTGCCATTTTCCTTGAAAAGCGCAAACCATTCATTATAGTTAATCCTATGAAAATACCATATCTATACATATCCGCCGTTTTACTATTCCTCGCCATGGGACTGAACTTATTGTCCCCGGAAACGGGCCGGGCCCAGAGCGGAATGCCGGAGATGGTTCTGGACCGGGCCGTGATCTGCGAGGCCATGGAGAACTACCAGCCGGTAAACCCGGCCGTGATTTTTTCCATGGCCCGGGGGGAAGTCTTCTGCTTCTCGGAATTCAATCCGGTCCGGGTCAAAACCCATATTTTCCACAAATGGTACAAGCAGGACAAACTGATTTTCACCATGCGCCTGGTCCTTAGCCCGCCCAAATGGTCGTCTTTCAGCCGGATCCAGCTCAGGGACGCGGACAAGGGCCCCTGGCGGGTGGAAATCCAGGACAAGGCCGGCCATATTTTAGAAACCCTTAGGTTCAGCATTTCGGATTAACCACCTATGGAACAGGTTTTTTATTCCCTTCCGGGCTTCCGCTGGCAGGACGCCCTGGACATTTTGTTAAACGCCTACATCCTGTTCAGGCTATATGTGCTGTTCAGGGGCACCAATGTATTCCGGGTGCTCCTGGTGGTCTGTCTGCTTTGGGTGCTGCACCGCAGTGCTGGGTCCATGGGCCTGGTCATCACCAACTGGGCCATGCAGGGGGTGATCACGGCCGCCACCTTCATCATCATCATTGTATTCAGGAACGAAATCTCCGCCGTGATCCAGACCCGGGATTTCAAATCCTTTTTCTGGGGCATCCCCAGGCACCAGCGCAACACCCCGCTGGACATCATCATTGACAGTGCCGCGGATCTGGCGGAAAAAAAGATCGGGGCCCTGATCATCCTGCCCCTCAAACAGGGAGTGGACAACATTGTAAAAGACGGGGTACTGCTCCAGGCCAACCTCTCCCGGGAGATGCTCACCTCAATCTTCTGGCCGGACAATCCCCTCCACGACGGGGCCGCCGTGATCCAGGGCGACCGGATAACCCGGGCCGGCGCCATCCTGCCCCTCACCAGCCGGCGGGACCTGGCATCGGCCTACGGCACCCGCCACCGGGCCGCCCTTGGGCTGACCGAATCCTGTGACGCGGTCGTCCTTGTGGTTTCCGAGGAGCGGGGACAGATCTCCCTGGTCAAAGACAATGAAATCCATCCCATCCGCCGGACAACGGATGCCAAACAGGCCCTCAAAGCCATGCTGACCCGGCATGCGGGAAACGAAGCCGAAGCCAGGGGACTGAGGCGCCAGGCCCGGGAACTGGCCGTGGCCGCCACCCTCTGCCTTCTGTTTACCTCGGGGCTCTGGTATTATTTTTCCAGGGGAATGGAAACCCTGGCCACCCATGAGATCCCCATTGAATACACCAACCCGGATCCCAGGCTGAAACTGACAAAGGCTTCGGTCTCCGGCGTCAAACTGCTGATTTCCGGGGCCAAGCCCCTGATCAACGCCCTCAAGCCCGAACAGGTAAGGGTCAAGCTGGACCTGGCAGATGCCTCAACGGGCATTAACACCCTGGCCGTGACAAGGGAGAATATCCTGCTGCCCCCGGGCATCCGCCTTAAAAGCATCGATCCCGCCAATGTGGAAATCACCCTGGACGCCCTGACGGAAAAGAGACTGCCGGTGCAGCCGGACTGGACGGGCAAACTGCCCGAGGGCTATATCATGAAGGGGGCCAGGGCCATTCCGCCGGAACTGACGGTCATGGGCGGGGAACTGGCCCTGAAAAATCTGGCCACGGTATTCACGGAAAAAATAGACCTCAGCAGGCTGAAGGACTCCGGCGTGGTCTCTGTGGGCCTGAAGCTGAATTCGCCGGGCCTGAAATTAAAAGACAGGGAATCCATCCAGGTGCAGTACTTTGTATCTCCGAAAACCGAACAGAATTAACCCATGCGATTAACCCAGGAGCAGCGGGCAATCGCAGACTGCGATCTGGCCCCCGGAGAGACACTGAAAATCATGGCCTTTGCCGGCACGGGCAAGACCACCACCCTTGAGGCCTACACCCGGAAACGGCCGGACCTGCGCTTTTTGTATGTGGCCTTCAATAAAAGCGTCCAGACCGAAGCAGCCAGAAAATTTCCGCCCAATGTCACGGCCCGGACCACCCATGCCCTGGCCTTCAGGGCAAAAGGATTTAAATACAAAGACCGCCTTACCGCCGGTTTCAGGGCCAACCAGGTCATGGAGGCCCTGGCGTTAAAACAGTACGAAGACGCCCGGTTTGCAACGGATACCCTCAACAATTACCTGGTCTCCGCCGATCCCAAAGTCGCGGCCGGCCATATCCCGGCTGCCGCCCGGGCCTTTTACCGGAAAAACAGCCTTCCCATGCCCGACCTGGTCGCCCTGGCCAACCGCCTGGGCCGGATCATGTGCGAGGGAAGCCATCCGGATATCGGCATGCTCCACGACGGATACCTCAAGCTCTTTCAATTGTCCGCCCCATTGCTGGATTACGATTGCATCCTCCTGGACGAGGCCCAGGACATCAACCCGGTCACGGCGGCCCTTGTCTTCTCCCAGGCCGACCGCCCCCCCCAGCCCGGCGCACGGCAGCCCTCCCTTATCCTGGTGGGGGACAACCACCAGCAGATCTACAGTTTCAGGGGGGCCAAGGACAGCCTTAAACGCTTTGAGGCCGCCCGGACCCTCTACCTGACCCAGAGCTTCCGGTTTGACAATAATGTGGCAAAGGTCGCCAATATGGTGCTGGCCACCTTTAAAAAGGAGAGCAAGCCCCTCACCGGCACCCCGGTGCCCCGGAAAGCCCCCTGGAATCCGGCACACTACACCGTCATTGCCCGGACCAATGCCGTGCTGTTTGACAAGGCGGTCTCTTTAATGAAAAACCACAGCATCGGTTTTGTGGGCGGGGCGGGCGGCTACCGGTTTCCCGGGCTGAAGGACGTTTTTTATCTTTACAACAGGGAGAAAGGCCAGATACGGGATCCCTATATCAGAGGCTTCCAGAACTTCAAGGCCCTCCGCTCCTATGCCAGGACCGTGGAGGATTTTGATCTGCTGAGCCGGTGCAGGATGGTAGAAAAATACAGGTCCCGGATCCCGGGCCTGGTGGACCGGGTTCTGGAAAAGGCAGAAGCCTCTGACACCGGCAACCCGGTCATCCTGCTGACCACGGCCCACAAGGCCAAGGGCCTTGAATGGCAACAGGTTCTGCTCATGGATGATTTCGCCCCCCTGATGAAGGAGGGCCGGCCCGTTGCCCCGGGGGCCACGGCACCGGACGAGTTCAATCTCATCTACGTGGCCATGACCCGGGCCCAGGTCCACCTGCGCTTCACCCGGGGCAGCGATATCCCCGAATTCGTGAAATACTGTCTAAAAAAGAATAATTAAATCTTACTTTGGCGCCCAGAACGGAGCGACGGCGGCTTCCTTGATTTCAACGGTTTCCCATACCTTGCCCCTGACATAGGCCTCGTTGTCCAGCCATTCCTTTTCCAGGGCCTCTCTGGACTCAAATTCGCAGACAATCATGGAGCCGGCCATTTTTCCCTCGTCATTGAGAATGGCGGCAGCATAAAGCCAGTTGCCGGATTCGTGCATTTTTTTGGCCGTTTCAAGGTGTTCCTCCCTGGCGGCCATTCTTCTTTCCAGGGCATTTTCATCCGTGCCGTCCCGGCCGATTACGATAAACTGCATCTTCTTCTCCTGAAATTTAAAGTCCTTTCATTGCAGGAAGAATCACCTTCTCCCCCATGAAACTGATGGTGATATTCTGGGTGTCATTTCCCCAGACGCATTTTTTGGCACCCAGGGCGGCATCGCATGTATCGGGTTCGCCGATGATGTCCACCACCTCGTCATAGCCCATGCCCATCTTGATTTTGTCAAAATTTTCCCGGGTGATCTTTGAACAGCCAAAAAAAACCGCGGCACACACAAACACAGCGATCAGCCAATGCGCGAATTTCATGTCAGATTTCCTTTTCATTACCGTTTCAGGGCATGTTGCCCTGTTTGCAGATGGCTGGTTATATCCTAATTGCCGCCTTCAATCAACAGATTCTGCAAAGCGGTCTGCCGCCGGCTGATGTCCTGGTTGCGCACGGCCATGCCCAGGGCCCTGCGGGTACCCACAAACACCGCCAGCCGTTTGGCCCGGGTGATCCCCGTATAGATGAGATTCCGGAAAAGCATTTTAAAGTGCTGGGTGAGCACCGGAATGATCACCACCTGGAATTCGCTGCCCTGGGATTTATGGATGGTAATGGCATAGGCCAGGTCCAGTTCCATGATGTCGGTCTGTTTATAGTGCACCACCCGGTTGTCCGGGAAAAACCGCACCGCACAGGTGACATCCATGGTATTGATCTCCACGATGGTGCCGATATCCCCGTTGAACACCCCCAGATCGTAATTGTTCTTCCGGTGAATCACACGGTCTCCTGTCCTGAATATCCGCCGCCCCACACTAAGCTGTTGCTTGCCCTTGGCAAAAGGGTTGGCCGCCTCCTGAATTTCCCGGTTCAGGGCCAGGGTACCCAGGCTTCCCCGGGTCATTGGGGAAAGGATCTGGACCTCTGCGTTGGGGCCCATATATTTGGGAATCCATTCCATATACAGCTGCTTGACTGCATCCAGGGCTGTAAGGCCGTAATGAAGGGAAGACCAGGGATGAACTTTTTTCACAACCGCCATGAGCTCACCGATGCCGTCCCCTGCGGCGGCCAAGCGTTCCAGATCCACATGGGCGAATTTTTTGGGCACCTGGATTTCCGTGTCGTAGGGCGCAATCTCCTCGTTTACCCTGAATTCAAAGCAATCATCCTCCGAAACCTGCCCGGCGGCCGCGCCCCCGTTTTCGCCGTATATCCGCTTTACCCGCCTGATGAAATCAAGCTGTTCTTTTGTGGCCTGGTCCGAATCAATGAATAGGCAATCGGTGTTATCCGTCCACGCGGCCGGCGTTTGAAAAGGGGATTTGATCCAGGGCATCTGCCCGCTGTTAATCTGATGGGCATATTTGATGATCAAGGATTCTTTGGCCTGCCGGAAGACCTGGGTCAACCTGAAGCAGGGCACCCGGCCCGAGGCAATAATATCCTTGAGCACATTGCCCGCCCCCACCGATGGCAGCTGGTCATAATCGCCGATGAAGACCACCTGGGCCTCCGGGGGCACGGCCTTGAGCAGGGACGCGGTGAGATTGATATCCAGCATGGAGCATTCGTCCACCACCAGGAAATCGGTTTTCAGGGGGGTCTTTTCATTCTTCTTGAACTGCCCGCCTTTCCATCCCAGCAGGCGGTGGATGGTTTTGGCCTCACGGCCGATGACCTCGCTCATGCGCTGGGCGGCCCGCCCCGTGGGCGCCGCCAGCAGCACCCGGCGGCCCATGGCCTCCAGCAGTTTGACCATGACCCGGGTGGCCGTGGTCTTCCCGCATCCGGGTCCGCCGGTGAGTACGGAAAACTGCTCCATGGCAACGCCCTGGACGGCGTCTGCCTGCTCCGGGCTGAGCTGCATCTGCCGGGCCTTGCAATAGAGGCTGACCCAGCGCTCCACCCGGGCCCGGTCGATCTGCCGCTCCGGACCGGGATCGTTCACCCGCCGGGCGACATAGGCTTCGTCATAGTATAGGGATCTGGCATAGTAGCATGGGACAAGCGCGCCTTGGCCCTCCGGCACCTCCGGATCCCTCAGGTCCCGTCGCATGAGCTGGCGGGACTCTTCCATCTCGCAAAGCAGGGTATCCAGCTTGTCTGAAAGGTCTAAAGAGAGCAGATCTTTTACCTGTTCACGGATCTGGGGAGCGGTGAGATAACAATGGCCGAAATCCCGGGCCGCGGACAGGACATGGCGGATGCCCGCCGTAATCCGCTGGAGGCTTTCCTTTCCCAGTCCGATGCTCAGGGCCACCTTGTCGGCGGTAAAAAAACCGATGCCGTAAAAATCATTGGCCAGGCGGTAGGGGTTTTCCGTGGTCCAGGCAATGGCATTGTCCCCGTATTCTTTGTAAATTCGTACGGCAAAGAGGGTAGAAATCCCGTGGGACTGCAGGAACATCATCACATCCCTAATGGCACGGTGCTCCTCCCAGGCCTGGGAAATCATGGCCAGCTTTTTTTGGGCAATGCCCGGGACTTCAGTGAGACGATCAATCTGCCCCTCAAACACATCCAGGGTATTGTCCTTGAAATGGGTGACAATCTTCTTTGCGGTCTTGGGGCCCACCCCCTTTATCAGGCCGGAACCGATGTACTTTTCCAGGGCCGAGGCCGTGGCCGGTTTATTCTCCCTGGCATGGACCGCCTTGAACTGCCGGCCGAATTTGGGATGGACGGCCCATTCCCCGGTGAATTCCATGGTGGCGCCGGCAAAAACCTTTGTCTGGTGGACCACCACGGTTTCACGGCTGTTGGGGGCGTCAAAGGGCAACACCTTGAGCACGGCCCAGCCGTTGTCCGGATTATGGAAGGTGACCCGGTCCACCACCCCCCTTAGGGTTTCATGGATATGGGGGCCTTTGTCCGGCATATGGGAGGTGTGATTCATGGCCGGTTATCATAGCGGACACCGCCGGTTTAAACAATGGTTTTCCGCGGTTTAGGGCCACAGTTCCCTGTTCAAGCCCGGATTTATGGCACTCTATTCAAACGTTTCAACGAAGAAAGACTCATGCCAAGACCGAAGTTCAGAAAAAGGTTTAAGTTTCAAACCTTTAGATTATCCCCTTGACTGCCTGGCTATGTTGATCCAAAAAATTTATGAGGTATCCCCGCCAATTTGCCTGAAATTCTGGAGGTTGGTATTGATATTCTTTTTATTCTTTGTTGTATTTTGCTTAAAAATAGGGGAAGTTCCTATTTTATTAATCATTTCGTCTGATCGGCTTTTTTTCTTGCCTAAACTCATTTTTCCCTGATACAGCTAATAGTTATGGTGCCGGGATCAGGCCGGCGATTATATTCCAGATGTTTAAGAATCGTTTTTCTGCAGGAATCGTTTAACCTGCATTTATCCAAATATCACCAAGGAGGCCACATTGAAGATTAAATCCATCATTTTTTGTATGGTCGCATGTTGTTTCGTTATCGGGGCTGCGTCCGCAGCGATGATCGAAGGAAAGCTCCCCGGACCCATGGCAGATGAGTTTACCCTGTTTCCCGGTTTAAAAGTAATTCGGGCCCAGTCTTCACCGGACGGCAGCCATGTGGCCCAGGTGAGTTTCGGCCAGTCATTGCTTCCGGATGTTTTTGAATACTACAAAACCAAACTGACTGAAAACGGTTATACCATCAAACATACCATGCAGGAGCGTTCCATTATTGCCGAAAAACCGAATATGAATGCCGTGATCAGTCTCGACACTCAAAAAGGGGAAACCGTCGGCATGCTGGCCCTGGATGTCAAACCTCCTCGCCCAGCCGCGTCAACACCGGTGCCACCAGTTGTTTCTCCCAAACAAAAAGAACCGGAAGGAAAAATGAATATGGCCGGGCTGCTCGGCGGTAAAACCAAATACCCGGCAGAGCTGGCTGCCATTGTCGACCTCTATCCCGGCAGCAGCATCATGCTCAGCCGGGAAAAAGGTAAGGATGTCGGAGTGATGATGACGGCCAAGGGTGTCCCTGCTGCCGATGCCGTTCTTTTTTATAAGACTGAAATTCTCCAAAAAGGGTGGGCATTAGCCTTTGATGAAGCGAACGAAGGTGGGACCGTATTGGGATTCACCAAGGAAAGCCGGGAGGTGACTGCCGTCATCCGGGACGCCGGCGAAGCCTTGATCATTACTCTGGATCTTAAAAAATAAAACAGGGTTCATTTTTCCTGTCCACCGGCATATCCTGTCCGGTCTTCCGAATATTTGAGGAAAACAATATGATACAACGGTTTGGGAATATGTTTTTTTGCCCGCTGGTCATCTGCCTGACCATGATCGCGGCCCCGGCGATGGGGGCAAACCTGGAAGCCAGGTCCTTTTTAAAAGAACCGTCCAGCGGGACTCATTTTAACGGTAAACTGGTGCAGTTTACCGTTTTATCCTGTCCTGCAGGACCGGATAAAACCTTATTTTATGTTCCTCAAGCAGGCGAGGTTATCCTGGATGCAATTAAGGGAACCGCAGGGGTACCTGACGGGTTCTCTGCCGTCCCATCGGACAAGGGGATGAGTATTACCTACACCGCTCTGGAACCAATAAAAGGGAGCCGGGTGGTTCTGAAGGCCCTACAAAACAAGTGGACACTGAAAGCCAGTTGGCAGGATAATCTTTTACTGGTATCCATCCCTTTCCCGCCTGGATTCAAGCGGCCCCAGGGCAAGACGGTTAAGACACTGGCATCAAAAAAGCCGATAGAAAAATTACCGCCAGTTACATCCCCTGCCCCGCAGCCACCACCAGGGGTTCCCGGAAAAATGATGCCGCTAAAAGCCGGCCTGGCCTGGCACCCGGGACGGAACGGGAAAGGGCTTGCCCCTCCCCAAGTCAAAGAAACCAGGGTGCCGGCCGTACAATTTCCAGGAGTGACCCCTCTGGGCAAGGCCTACAAAGTTGACATGACATCCCCGCCGGCCTATCCGGTAAAGGTTTCATTTCCCGTTCCCGCCTCCTGCGGGGACCGGTTTGAAAAATTGGTGGTCATCAAGATATCGGGCGACAAAGAGAGCCTGGTGATCCCCTTTGAGACCGACCGGGTGCAACGCCGGGCCACCATTTTGTGCCGGTCTTTTTCCACTTTCATCCCTTCGGTAATGGGCGACGAATTTGATTACGATACGGGCGAAAATATCTGTATTGACTTGAAACCGGCGCCCGGGTGCGAGGAAAATCCGACAGATATCCAGATCCAGATTCGGGGAGAGATGACGGTTGGCACGGAAGTCAGGTACGAGTTGAGCCGGCAGGGGGTCGGTATGTTCTGCCCTAAAACAGACTTTTACCGGGGTAATTACAGTTTTGAAAACATCGAAGGATCCAGCGAACACTTTCAATATACATCGAACCCCGAGACACTGAATTTTTCAAGCGACGGATCAAACCAAATTGTTTCGGAGTTGAACGGACCGGTCGCCCATGGCAATAAAAGAAACTTCCCGTTCATGATCGTTCCGGAAAACGGTCGTCTGGAGGGGCGTGTGACAGACCCGAAAGGCAATCCCCTGGCTGGCATCCATGTGGAACTGAATACCGCCAAAGGGCTGCTTGAGACCCATTCCGGTGCGGGGGAAAAATTTACTTTTGAAAATATATTCCTTGAAGATCCGATAAACCAGCCCAAGGAATCGATTCCCTATACGCTCCGGGATGAAGAATTGGAATGTGATCCTGTTGAAGGGCTGTTTAAGGTAACGGGCGGGCAAACCCTGAAAACGGATGTGGTTTTTGATGGAAAAGGGTTTATCGCCGGTAAGATTACCGATGAGGACGGCGGCGTGCTGGACCCTGTCATCGTCATTGTATCTCCGGCCTCCGGCGACAATATCACCTACACGGGCTCCGGGTATTACAGCATTGGGAATGTACCCATCGGCCGCGCTGAAGTCACGGCCATGTGTCCGCAGCAAAACGGTCGCCAGGCCAAGATGATAGACATCAAATGCGCCGCCTCGGATTTGGATGTGCCGTCAACGGATTTTACCCTGAACTGCCGTGACGGGATCGTTTTTAAAATTTTCGACAACGGGGCTTTTGAGGCGGATTCCGACCTGCATACCCTCCAGGTCGACACCCAGGCCGACATTACCCTTTTTCTGCCCAGGGGAGAGGACCAGGCCTCCACAGAGGCGACCTATGATGTGAACCACCTGCTGCGGGGTAAAGCCGGCACCACTCCCAGCTATACATTCACCCCCCAGGCCTACACCATTTCCGCTACCGTACGCTGGTCCGTAACCCGTAAAATGGATCGTCACAGCTTGGTGGAATACTGTATCCGGCGGGAGGTTGTGGATCGGGCACACAGGGATTTTACAGTGCAGATCCATGACAAGGGGGAGACCATGGCCGTCGAGATGCGGTTTGATCCAGAAATCGACACGGCCCTGGGGATTTCACCAGAGACGTATTATTTAAAAAAAGGGAAGAAAATTAACGAGTTCCCCTTTGAGCAGTCGTACCAGGGCACCAGCAGGTTGGGGCACGCCCCGGGCCTTGTCCCGGGCGGCCTCAGGGGGGCAAGCCAGTACCGGGCAACGGTGCGGATACTTATGCAGGAACAGTCATCCAAGCCCCCTGGCGCAGAGCGCCAGGAGCCGGCGGAGGCACCTGCCGAACCTGCCCGGAACCCCGAAGAATCATCCAGGATCAGCAAATAATGCGGTTTCCCGTTCACATCCCACAATTTTTTTAAAATTTTTGGCGTTGTGCAGGAAAAACAATATCAATCCTGGCCGAATTTAAACCCTTTCAGCTTTTTGCCAAGCCCCTGAAGAGTTTTTTCGATATTCTCTTTGTTGATAAATCCCTCTTCACCGGCCTGCCCCGGAGTGCCGGTCTGGACCTGACTGTTCTGTCCGGTTTGACCCTGCTGCTGTGATGCGGCCTGGGAGGCCTGCACAGGTGGTTTATCGTCATCCCTATTCCTGTCTCCAAAATCCATGCCCATGGCCGCCATGATATTCTGGACCTTTTTATATCCTTTGGGCAGTATGAATACGCTGTCAGCCGGGGCCCCTTTTTTGATATGTCTCATTTCACTGGTATGCCCCTGTTCACTTTGGACTCGCAGGGGCATATCAAATTTATCGCTCTGCCAGATCAGCGTTTTAGTGGTATTTTTCATACCGTAAATTTCCGAGGTCATCGTGATTTCCTTTTTGGTGCATTTGTACCCGGAAACCTTTTCCGTGCCCAGTTCCTTTACCTGCTGGGCATTGTTGAAATCCCCCATGCCCTTGAAAAAATCTTCATCCTCCTGTGTCGTCTTGTAATACAGTTTTTTATCATGGTTGAAAATATAGTATTCGTTTTTGTCATTAAAGGAAAACATGGACAGGTTGGCCGCAGGCATATGCGGGTTCATGCCCGCACCGGGCATCCCGTCCATCCGCGTCGCCTTCGGCGTGACATAAAATTTGATGGTGTTTACTACTTTACCCTCTTTGGACAACTCGACCTGGTCTGCTGTGAAATTATCCACCTTCCCGCCGAACAGGGCGAATGCAGACTCGGCAATGATAAAAAGAAATAAAAAAATCACTGCCGTAATCAGGATGGGACACCATGTGCCGCCTTTAGGATATGTCTTCATGAAAGCCTCCATTATTCAAAAGCCTTGTCTTTATTATCCTCAAAAATTTGCCCCGGTCACTCATGGAAGACATGGCGCCTGTAACCGGGTCTTTTTAGACCTATACGGGGAAAGGCGCTTCCCACAGTGCGCAGAGGAAATCTGTACAGGACGCCCCCCGGACAGGCCCGGCCGTCCAGTTCGGGGCAGCAGCACCGGCACTCATTTGCCCCTCATCACCTTGATATTTACCTTGAATTCCCCTGTGTTGTGGTACTCATTTTTAAAAGAGCAGTCGTTGATGCCGATGAACAAGGGGCCTCGTTTACCGGTAACCACCCGGCTTCTGCCGATGGGGAACATGCCCTGGCTGTCCCGGCCGATCAAAGCGGCATGACTGACCATGCCCATGGGATCCCCGCAGTAACCAAAGTCCATTCCAATATAGTCTTTCTGATACCACTCCACCTTATACCCGTCCGGGGTCACCCCGGAGTGCCCCTCCCCATTGGAAAAAAAGACCTGGCCCGAGGCATTCACCACCACCTTGTCAGAGGGCTGGACCACCAATCCGGTACTCTGCCAGGCATTGTCCCCTTTGATCACCATCATCTTTGCATCCACCTTTCCGGCCTGGAGTTTTTTATCTCCGGCCAGAACAACGGCCTGAAAAGAGGCTGAAATGGTCACCATGACCACCAGCAAGATGCATTTTTCAATCGTTCCCATGAATTCCTCCTTTTCCACGGCCGGGATCAATTATCCCTGCCGGATCCGATTCTTGCCCTCACCCCGGTGCCTGCTTTTTTATGAACCAGGAGAAAGCAGTCGATTTTTTCTTTCAGGATCATCACCGGATCTCCTTTGTGTACATCGGCCCTGAACACCTTTCGGGCAGTTTTTTCATCTCCCACCCGGGTCTGAATCTGCCCTCCCGTGCCCATGGATTCGAGCACCTTTGCCGGGGCCTCCACGCCGGTTTTCAAATAAAAATCCTGGACATTCACCTCAATGTAAAAATCCTGGACATCGACATTGACGTAGAAATCCTGGACACCAACATCCATGGCCCGGACTGCCACCGGACTGTACGGGCCTGTGACCAGAAGACCCAGGACAAATATCATGGTTAATTTAACTTTCTCTGCCATGCTTTCCCTCCTTGTTTTCACCCGAAAAGCCGGGCGCAGTTGCCATGGGAGCCAAGCCGCTGCAGAGGAATGTCCATCGCCGTTCCCCCGCGGCCTGCCTGGCCGGCATCTCCTTTCCTGTAAATTTGTCACGTCAATTTCTTTTCCTCCTCCACGGTGCACCGTGACGATGCGGTGTGCCACAGAATCATTGTTTTGAGCGGGTTTTCAGTTACTGCCCATACCTGAAATCATCGGCATTGATATGGCCCCAGCCACCGTTGTGCATATCCGAAATAACGATCTGCCCCTGCCCGCCCCGGTAGGCGGACACATCCCAGGTACGGCGGGTCATGGTTTCCGTATTGCTGCCTGTTTGCGTATAAACGGCCTGGCCGTCAATGACCAGAGAAACCGTCTCCTTGCCGGGCTGGCTGCCGCCGCCGATAAGAAAACAAATTTTATCCTGCCGGATCTCAAAGGGAACAGAGGTCAGGACCCCGGTGGGCCGGTCCCCCTGGCGGCCCCCCGGTTTCTCACTGCTGTCTCCCTGGTATTTCTCATAGGTACCGATCCAGAAATCGCCCTGGTGGTGTGACGCCATGCCCTTCCTTCCCCGGGCCAGGGGATTGTCCCCCCGGGTAGGCTGGAAATCAAAGGCATCTCCTTCTCTGGTCCAGTTGGTGAGATCCCCGGCTTCAAAATCGGAGTTCTCAAACAGCAGGGACGGATCATGGGGCATTTGGGCTGGCGGGCTCTCAAGCACTGTCTCCCGGGGCTTCAGGGGGGCGCCCCCACCGGCCAATGTAAAGGAAAGCCGTTCTTTGCCCCACCACGCCATCACCTTTTTACCGGCCGGATCATCCACCAGGTCTGCTCCGGAAGGCGAAAGCCGCGTAAGGCGGTTCATCTCCACGGACATGCCGTCCCCACCGGAAAGCGGCCGGGCATCTTCGGCATCAAACATGCGACAGGCCGACACATCAATCAACGCCGTCCCAAGATCGGGGTTCCGGATCAGGTAATAATGGTCCGCATTTGTCCGGGCCTCAAATACCTCCCATTCAATGGGATCATCATTATAGGTCATATCCGTTGCTGCAGCCTGAACAAATGTTATTCGGCGATTTTCCTTTACCGGCGGTTCTGTACCGCTGTCTTCTTCCTGAACCGGTGTATGAACCGTTTCAGGTGCCACAACAGGGCCCGGTGCATCTCCCTGATCACCTGTCAAGCCTGCCGCTGCCATACCCCCATCCGCTGAAGCACCCGATTCGGTTCGCCACTGTCCCTTTTCATACACAAGGATGCCGTGACCCGGCCGGACACCCCCGGGATTGAACTCCCATCTGCTGCCGCCCCTGTAAATGAGCTGGCACTGGGTATCGTTCTTTTTGTGTCCGGGAAACCCCAGGCGGGACAGTTTTTCGGGATCAATGATCCGGACATCCACAAAAGAGACCGGTTCAAACGCCATCTCATAGTGGGCCGCCATACCGGTCTGGGCCATCATGTCGTATTGTATGGCGCTGTTCCAGGTATATTTGCCTTCTGGTGCCGGCGGCACCTTGTAGGGATAGACCTCATCTGCCCGGGTATTAAGCTGTATCACGATCTCCTGCCCGCCATCGGGACGGCTCATGGGCTGCAGGCGGACCAGGTAGCGCCCGGTTTCAATACGGGTGGAGGAGGTCCTGTAAGGTCCCTGTCCAAACTTGAAGCCATACTCCCCAAGAATGGATTGGTCCTGAACCATGCCAAGGGCGGTAAGGTTCACTCCCATCATTCGCCAACCAAGGGAGAGACACCCGATATCCTGATTGACGAAACCGGCCCACTGCTGTTTTATAGCGGCCTCGGAATCGGTATCGGCTGCTGCACTCTGGCAGAGTGTGGCCACTGCTGCCAGCATCAAAAACAAGAACATCTTTATCTGCTTCATTGTCTGTCTCCTGTTCTTTTATTATATTCAACGGCAAATGGCATGAAACTTCTCAATGCGCTGTGCATACTGTGCATTAATGATTCCTGCCCGCAACAAGACACTGGATGAGCTAATTATTTCAATTCGTTAAAATGAAGCCCTGGATCACTGAAAGAATTGGGCCTGAATCAAGATAAAAAACACATATCACTCCTTGAGCAGAAGTAGAAGGAAAAAATCGCGGCGCCTCAGATGACAATTCAAAAATATATAAGATCCATTCAGCGTATACAAAGGCACAAGGTTCTGAAAATGCCCTTATAGAACAAAACCAGCGGTCTCTTAATGGAATTAAGGCAAATATGATCAAAATTCAGGCTGCGGTTGAATTCGAACGATATATGGAAAAACACAGAGAGCGAACTCAAGAATTTCTCGATTCTATGGTTCCGGAACCGTCCCAAGACGATGTGGGCGGAATGGCTGGCATAAGCGCAAGGTAAGCATATTAAATATTTGGGATGATATATTCCGACGGTCTGACACAAAAGCATATCGCCGCCCCCGGAAAAAGAGGCGGTAGTCCAAAATCAGTGTTTGGCAGTAAGGCTGGTGGAAAACGCCCTGAATACCTTTGATGAAAATTTGCCCTGGAGGACCTCCTCTTTGATAAGCTGGAGGGAATCAAAGGGGGGCTTGGCCTTGCGGTAGGGTTTTTCGCTGTAAGTCAGCGGCTCGTAGCAGTCAATCAGGCCGATGAGCTGGCTTTCGTAACAGGCATCGGTCCGGCCGTAGGGATAACCGCTGCCGTCGATGCGTTCGTGGTGCTCCTGGGCCACGGTGGCGACCAGGGGATCAAACCCGGGCTGTTTGACCAGCAGGTCACAGCCCTTGGAGGGGTGGGTGGCGTATTCCTTGAACTCCTTCTCGGTAAGCCGTTTATTCACCTTCAGGATTTTCCGGTCTATTTCGGTGATGCCGATATCGTGGAAAAGGGCACACAGGGCCAGGCACTTGATGTCCTCCTCCTTCAATTCATAAAAAAAACCGTACCTGAAGGTAAGCAGCATTACGTTGACGGTGTGCTCGATAACGGTTGCAGTGGTCGTCTTGATTTTCAGAAGGGTCTCAACTAATTCTGTTTTTGTGGAAAATCCTTTAAACATGAGCTCAATGGTTTCCGGAATCGCGGATAACGCCTCTGCATTTGCATGCTCAAACGCTTCTTTGATAATCAGGTTCAGGGATGTCCTTATGTTAACCAGATCACTGGATAGGATTTGCTCAGCCAACTGCTGATTCAGCTTAACCACAAGCTCTTTGATTGCCGCCCCCTGATCACTCTTTTTGATAAAAAGCTCAGGATGTTTCTTATCACTGAGCCGGGGCGCGTCCAGAAGGGTACCGGCCTTTTTGTAAAGGACATATGCGCCCTCCTTGGACCTGCAATAAAGGGGGACATCCTTATACAGGTAAATCTGTGATTCCCTGACCCCGACGTAATCTTCCATAAATCTGCTGATATCTCCAATGGGTTAACTAAAAATTGAGGTCATTATAAACCGCTTAAGTGCAATGTCAATGCACCAGGCGGTTCACCTTGACATTAATTCCTGTGAAGTGGTAAGTGAAATCCATGATCTAACTCATAAAAGAGGCATTCATGGATACCCAGAAGACCCCTGAGTCCCATATGGACGAACAGCTCTCCGTCCGGAAAATGCAAAAGCGGAATCTCATCTCCCAGTGGGCCTTTGACTGCCGGCCCATCCTGGGCCGGTTCCATCTCTGGCTTGAAGATGTCCGCATCAATTGGCTCCGTGACGACGCCCGTCCCGGAGCAAAATCCGAAATGATGGATTCCATCTCCTTCACCGACGACCGCACCGAAAGAATGCTGGCCATGACATCGGCGGTAACGGCGCTGGGCACACGGCTTTTCGGACGGTACGGGGAAGGCCGGGGCCTGTCAAAAAAAGAGTTGAATCTGGTTAAAAAAGATGCCGACGCCATTTCCGCCTACGCCATGAGCGAAAGCCTCTGGTATCTGAGCCGGACCCTGCCCGAAAACCATGCCATCATGGTCTGCCTGGGGGAAGGCCTCATGCCCAAGGCAGGGGAAACAGCTGAAATGGGGGCCAATCCCCTCCTGGGATTCGGCCGGGTCTATGCCCGTCCCCAGGTGGCCAAATTTGTGGAATCCTGTGTGCTGCGCCTGATCAATGACCCCGATTACCTGTGGGTGGATTTCCGGCGGGCCATTACCAAAAAGGATATCACGGTGTGGGGGGCGGCCATTGACACCCTTGAAAACACCTCCCGCTTTGCCAAGGGGGAGCCCACCGGCCCCATGAGCGTGTTTCACCTGTTTGACCAGCCCCTGATCATTTCCGACCAGTACGAAGGCTATGTTGGCTGCCTGCTCCTTCCGGCTACCGTTGTTGAAAAGGCGGCTGAACGGTCCGTGCTGGTCAATTATTTCACCCCCAGGCAAATGGTCATGGACGCCATAAAAAAGGCCTACCCCGGCATTGAACCGGGCCATGTCCATGTCTGGACCCTCACCGGGGAGCAGCGGCGCACCCGCATCGGGAAACTCTGGGAAGAATGGGACGCAACCGGGGCCCACCTGGTGGACGGCGGCTGGACCCTGCCCACGGGAATGGCCCCCTTCACCGATTCGGGCACCTACGCCCCCACCTTTGCCGTACAGCCCTGGACCGAGGACGACGGCAGCACCCACCTGCTGGTGGTGGACGGTTATGCGGCCTCTGCCGAGGCCATCCAGGCGGCCAGCCTGGCTAAAATACTGAACCTGGATGTATCTTTAGCCGTACTCTCCTCCAAGTTCAAGCTGGACTGCCATAAGGATGCGGCCGCCATGAAACTGGACCCCGACGACAATAACTTTGCCCGGATTCTGGAGGACAGATTCTTTGATGCCGCCGTTGACCCCGAACTGGTGGATATCTACAGGGACAGTATCATCCTGGCCCGCAACGCAGGAATCCCCCTGGGCCCGCGCACCGTGAGCGCCTCGGATCTCATCGCGGAAAAACACTGGCAGACCCTGGCCACCTCCGGATATATGCTGCCCGACCCCTATTCCGGCGCCGACGGGGTGACCCAGATTTCAGAAGACACCTGGGAAGTCACCGTGCGCATGACCTCGGACCACGGCGACAAGCACATCACCTTTGCCCTGCGCCTGGAAGAACCCGCTGACCAGAGCAAACTGGTTTTCTCTCCGTTGCTGAACCGTTTTTTCAAAGGAGAGGACTATCGGACCCGGGCGGTGAAAATATCCGACTCCGGCCGGATCCGAAACGAATTGATGACCCTGTGCACCGACGCCCTGGAGCATTTCGGCCCCAAGGTGGTGCTCAGGTTTGACAAAATCTCCAAGGCCACCATCACCCTTGAAAAGCAGGAACTGCTCAAGGAAATCCTGGCCTGGTACAAGGAACATTACCCCATATGGTTTGACTGGCTTGAACTCTCCGCCTGATTCCGTGGAACCGGGCCCCGTCAGATTAAGAATCCCCACCAGAATTAATGATAAGGAATTAGATTATGGCACTTGAAGTGATTTTTCCCGGGAATAAAAAAGTAGATGTAAAGGTCAAGGACTTTCTGATCAAAACCGACCAGAGCAAAAAGAACGATGGGGATGAAACCGCCCCTGAACCCTTTGCCCTCTTCCTGGCCAGCCTTGCATCCTGTGCCGGCATCTATGCAAAATCCTTCTGTGATACCCGGAAACTGGATTACACCGGAATGAAACTGATGCTCACCCCCTATTTTAAGAAAGGGCAGAAACACATGGAAAAAATTGAGATCATCCTCCATGTGAACCAGAAATTCCCTGAGAAATATATCAAGGCCGTGATCAAGGCCATGGGTGCCTGTGCAGTAAAAAACCAACTCCACCCGGATATCCTGTCAGATATCCAGGTGGCCTACCTGCCTGAGTAACCGCCGCCGGGGCCCTGGCCTGAAATCCAGGGCCTCCGTCATATCTGCTTAATATTTTTTTCCCGGTTCATTCGCTCAATACTTAAGATGGCATGTTTTTTCACATTGGTGATATGCCGGCTCAGCACCTCGGCTGCCCCATCCGCATTTCCTGCGGCAATATGCTCGTAAAGGCGCATATGTTCGTCGTCCACGGTGTCCATGGGCGTCACAAAAAGAATATTTCCCCGGTATTTCAGATAAAGCAGGTCAAACAGGAATTTTAATGTATTGATCCGGATCTGGTTGCCCGAGAGTTCGGCCAGAGTCAGGTGAAACTCCATATCCTTGAGAAGCCGGTCCTTGAGAAAGATATCCCGTACCGCGTCCAGATGGTTGTCCAAGGCTTTTTTAAGCCGTTTAAGCCGGGTCTTGGTCATCCTGGCGACGGTGGCGGGCAGCAGGGAGACCTCAATAAGCTCCCTGAACTCGTAGATTTCGGTGATCTCTTCCAGGCTGATGTTCTCCGTGTAATACCCCCGGTTGGGTTCATGGCGGACCAGGCCCTGGAACTCCAGCCGCTTGAGGGCCTGGATCACCGGGGTGGTGCTCATGTCCAGCCGCTTGGCCAGATCGCCGTATGATATCTTCTGGCCGGGAATGATTTCATTGAGAAAAAACATCCGCCGGATGCCCATATAGGCTTCCTGGGTAAAATCTTCTTTTGTTTTTTTCTTCTTCGCTGTCGTTTTTTTAGCGGTTCTATTGCTTGTCATACCGCATAATTATATCAAGGCAATTATAAAATCAATAGGATTCCACTGTATTTCCCCATGAAATATTTAAAAAAATAGAAAAATATTTTAGTCTCTTACGCCTTGACAACTATGGGTTTTACCTGTACACAGAAAATTATTTGATCAGATTTATGATTAAATAACAGATTTGATAAACCCATAGACATCTTTCAAGGAGAAACCACATGGCATTTGCATTTATGGAAGGCAATGAAGCCGTTGCCAGGGGGGCCATGGCAGCGGGCTGCAACTTCTTTGCCGGCTATCCCATCACCCCGGCCACCACCATATTCAACAACATGCTTAAAATGCTGCCCCCCACGGGAGGCATCTGTGTCCAGGGTGAAGACGAAATTGCCTCCATGGGGTATTGCATCGGTGCGGCCATGGCCGGTAAAAAGGTGCTCACCGCCACCTCGGGGCCGGGCATCAGCCTCTATTCCGAACATATTTCCTTTGCCATCGGCAGCGAAATCCCCATGGTCATCGCCGATGTCCAGCGCCTGGGACCCTCCACGGGCTCGGCCACCCGGGGCGCGGACTCGGATATCCAGTTTCTCCGCTGGGGCTCCACTTCCGGGGCCCCGGTCATTGTTCTGGCCCCCAAGGATGTGAAGGACTGCTATGCCTTGACAGTGCACGCCTTTAACTATGCCGAAGAATTCCGCTGCCCCGTATTCATCGCCTCCAACAAGGAAATCGGCATGACAAAGGAGAGCTTTGACATGGACGCCGTCCGACTGCCGGAACGGGTCGAACGGAACCGGTTTGAGGGGGAAAACTTCATCCCCTTTGCCGCGGAACCGGACAAGGCTCCGCCCTTTTTGCCCATCGGCGGGAAAACCCTGGTCCGCCAGACCTCGTCCACCCACGGACCGGACGGGTATATCACCATTGATCCCAATACCATTGCCGCCTGCCAGGACCGGCTGAGAAATAAGATCCATGCCAAACGGAACGAAATCTCCCTTTACGAGGAAAACCAGGTGCCGGATTCAGACACCCTGGTCATCTCCTACGGCATTACCTCAAGGGCAGTTGAAGATGCGGCCGCAGCCATGGCCCAAAAGGGGCGGCCCGTATCCACCCTCTCCCTGAAAACCCTGTGGCCAGTTCCCGAACAGGTGCTTACGGAAGCGGCCCAGCGGTTTAACCGCATTGTGGTGATTGAGATGAACCTGGGACAATACGTCAATGAAATCCGCCGGGTGCTCCAGGGCAAAAAAGTTGATTTTTACGGACAGATGAACGGGGTATTGATTCCGCCGGCAAAAATTATGGAGGCCATTGAAAATGACTAGTTTTTTAAATAACAACCGCCCCCCGGTCTTCTGCCCGGGATGTACCCATGAGCGCATCACCAAAGAGCTGGACAAAACCCTGGTCAACCTGGGGCTGGAGGCGGATAAAACCGTCATCGTTACGGACATCGGCTGTTCCGGCCTCTTTGACACCTTTTTCAACGTCCACGCCCTCCACGGGGTCCACGGCCGTGCCCTGACCTATGCCGCCGGCCTCAAGCTGGCCGATCCGTCACTGACAGTCATCGTCACCATGGGAGACGGAGGCCTGGGCATCGGCGGGGCCCATGTGCTGGCCGCCTGCCGTAAAAATCTGGACCTCACCCTCATCATCCTCAACAATTTCAACTTCGGCATGACCGGGGGCCAGTACTCGTCCACCACCCCCACCGATGCCGTGGTGGGCTCGGAATTCCTCAACCAGGCGGAAATCCCCATTGATATCTGCCGGGTGGCCAAGGCCGCCGGCGCCACCTATGTTTCCCGGTATTCCGGCCACGACAGCGGCCTTTGTGATGAATTCGGCCGGGCCATCCGCCATAAAGGACTCGCCGTGGTGGAAACCTTAGGCATGTGCACAGGCCGGTATACCAAGCGGAATAAGCTCACCCCCAAGGCCATCGATGAAATGATCGAAAAACTGCCCAGGGAAACCGGCCTGGTCAAGGAGAACCTGCGTCCGGAATACGGGGAGCAGTACCGGGCCCTGGCAGCGGAAAAACAAAAATTCCCCGCCCCCCTGGTCATTGAAAAAAGCTATTCACTTGAAAACCCCCGGCGGCAGGAAGTGGTCATCCTGGGATCGGCGGGCATGAGAATTGTCACGGCCGGGGATATTGTCTGCTATGCCGGCATCTCCGCCGGCCTCAACGCCTCCATTAAAAACGACTACAATATTACCGTGCTCAGGGGGCAGTCGGTTTCCGAAATCCTGCTTTCCCCGGATAACATCGGCTATACCGGCCTTGAATCCCCGGCCGTGGTCCTGGCCCTCAGCGACGAAGGGGTGGCCAGGCGGCAGAAAATCTTTGCGGGCCTTTCCCCGGACACCTTTATTCTAAAAGAAAAAAGCGTGGCCATTCCCTATACCAGGGCCCGGGTGGAGGAGGTGGATTTCAAGGCCATGAAAATCCGGAAACCCGACTGGGCTTTGGCCTCCCTGGGTATCCTGGCCAGAAAAGAACTGGTGCTGACCCGGGATATGCTGGTGACGGCCCTCAAATCCCGGTTCAATGAAAAGGTATTTGCCCTGGCCATGGAAACCATCGATAAAGTTATTTAGAGTTAATTTTAGTCTGTATTGGTTTATATAAAATTAAACTATTGACCAAAACAAACCTCAACCATTAAAAGACTCCTTAAATACACCAATTTAAGGAGTCTTTTGTATGTACGGTCACCCCTCTGCAGTCAAGCCCTCCCCCCGGCACTTGTCCACGGGCAGGGTTCCTTTTTGGCTGAGGCAGAAATCCCTGATATCCGTATCTGCCCATACCCTCCGTCCGGGCGGTCTCACCCTCACCCGGCGGGCTGTGGAAGTCTGTGATTTCAAGCCCGGGGACAGGATCCTTGATGTGGGATGCGGCTACGGCATGACACTGACCTATCTGCTTGAACACCACGGAATCCGGGGAACAGGCATAGACCCCGATCCCGGAATTATCCCGGGCATGGGCCAGGCCCCCGCGCCCCGGCACCCCGGCCCGGCCCCCGCCGTTCTCAGGGGCGCCCTGCCCTCACTGCCTTTCTTGCCCGAAACCTGGACCGGAATCTTTTGCGAATGCGTACTCTCCCTCTCCCCTGACCCGGCGGCCTGGCTCTCTGAATGCCATCGTCTCCTGGCGCCCAACGGCAAACTGGTGCTCACGGATCTCTACATTAGAAAATGGTCGCCGCAGCGCTGTAAGGCGCCCGGGCCGGATGACGGGGAAGGCGCCTGTGCCGCCGGCGCCCGTACGCTCATGGAAATGATGACGGACATTGAAAAAACCGGATTCAAAATCGATATTCTTGAAGACCATACCGGCCTGCTCTCCCAGCTGGGCACCCCCAGCGTGAATAACAAAACCGGATATTGCATGATACTTGCCGGGAAATACCATTAACCCCGGTAACCCCGCCCGTATCAGGCAGCAGGAACATCCATTATTTCAGGGCCCGGAAGGCCTCAACATCGGCGGCCAGCCTTTCCCTCAAGGGCGTGGGCGCACTGCAGGCGGCAAGGACATACTCCGCCGTATTGAGAATGCTCTTCCACCGGGGCCGTGCAGGCAGGGACTCCAGGGAAAGGTATTTATCAAGGGTCTGGGTCCTGACCCATCCGTCCTTTTCGATGTATACATTCCACAGCCCGGATTTTTCTGCCATTTCCGCCTTGGAAGTTCCGGTGGAAACCGACCAGTACTCAATGGACCGGTTCATGATATGAACGGCCAGGGACCGCTTGTCAGCTGTTGCAGACGGCCCCGGGGAAGGAAGCCGGTTTAAAAGCCGGTCAATGGATTTCAGGGTACCCTCCCCCCGGCCCGGCACCGCCAAATGATCCAACAGCGCCTCAAACTTCATCATCCGTTCCCGGTTCAGATTCAGCCGTTCAATGAAGGATGCCGATGGCAGGTCCCCCTCTCCGCCGTTCATCCCACCGGCGGGTTTCAACACCATAAGGCGGAAGGCCTCCTCTTCCAGGTCCAATGGGGATATCACAACATCCACGGACACAGGGGCCCGGTCCGGCAGATGGATCTCGATGCCGCTGAGGCTGGAGGCAGGGGAGGACAGGCAGGGAACCAGAGGTGCAAGGCATGGGATCTCCTTGAATGAGGAAAGGGCGGCTGTCCCCAGAATCCGGTCCGCCGACTGCCCGGTAAAGGTCTCAAATGCCCTGTTGACAACCCCGATTTCCCCAGCCCCGTTCACGCCGATCAGGGCGTCATCCACCCGGTCGAGCATGGATGAGAGCCGCCGCTGCATCAGCCGCAACTCCAATTCGCGCTTTTCCCGCCGCCGAAGTTTCAGGGTCAGGGCATCGACTGCGGCAAAAGCCGTTGAAAACCGCAGGGTGATGACAAAGGAATGAAACAGGATGAAAATCAGAATCCCAAGGGGCACCAGCCGGGTGGTATCCAGGATATGAAGGTCAGAAAGCACGTCATTGACCGCAGTAAGGGCAAGAATCAAATATCCGGGAAAGAGAAAACGGGCTGTTTTTTCCCCCTGCATCCACCGTTTGACCAGCCGGGCAAAGACGTAGAGCATTGCACTGAGAGTCACCGGCATGAAGCCCAGGACCACAGGATCGTAGGCTTTTGTACCGGGTGTCGCAAGAAGATATAAGACAAACACCCCGCCAAGGCCGCCGTAGCATTTGTTTATTACTGGGGCATAAGGTTCCGGAAACATCCTGTGAAAAAACATGACCAGCAGCGGGGCGGCCAGCCCAAAAGGCAGAAGGGTCATGTCAATGGAAAGCCGCCAGGGAAGTCCTGGAAAAAGATAGGCCATGAGGCATCCGCCGTTCACCCCGAATAAGGTCTGGACGGCCAAGAGGAGGGCATAGGCGCCGAATATCATCGAAATCTGCTCCTGACGGCGCACCAGGTAAATCAGGATGTGGTAGATGCCGATGATCATCAGGCCGGCCCCAAGCACGCCGGCAGTAATCCACTGCCGGTCCGCCATTCGCCGGATCCCGGATTCGGTTCCCAGCCACACCGGCGTATTAATGCCGCCCTGGGAATTATGGAAATTGGAAACCTGGATCAGAATGTCCAGCACCCCGTTGTCCGGCGGCGGAAAGCATAAGGCCAGGGCGTGTTCAACAGGCTGTTCGCTCTTTTTGTCGGCGCCGGGCATTCCCCTGGACACCAGAAGACGGCCGTTTACAAACACCTGCCCTGCTGAAAGAATATCGTTGATGAACAGGCCGCCGACACCTTTTCCGTCAAGGCCGGTCACACGCAGCCCATAGGTGGCAAAGCCGGTTTTTCCACCCGGCCCGCCGGGGGTATGTTTCCACAACCCGGGCACCGGGTAGTATGCCCGGGCCGCCGCCGGTGTGTCCGGGGCAACCCTTTCGGGCCCCATAAATTTTCCCCAGTAAAAGGCCCAGTCACCGTCAAGGCGGACCGGCCCCTCTGCTTCAAAATCCCATTTTTGCAGATCCAACTGCCCCTTTTCAGCCCGGGGCAGGAGGGCAGCGGAACGGCAGCCGGTGGCCCCAGCAAGGGCCAGCAAGATAGCCATACACAAAAAGACTGCCCGAAAAGGGCCTGATGTTCTAAGGATACCGGGATTCATGTTCAGCTCAGCAAAGTTTCCATCTCGGTTTTACAATTTCAACAGCACATGCACGGCAACTGCATTACCCTCTGGGTTATTTTTTGTCAAGGATACACGAACCTGCATACCGATCCCCATGCAAACGGCAACTTCCGGGTCTTGGCAGTGAGGGCCCGCCGTTCAAGGCCGGGATCTTGCCTCTCTTTCAGCCCCCTAATTAAAGGAAAAAACTTGCCAAATATCCCGGAGTAAGTTTATTCTCCAATATCTTTATTTTGCACGGTGCAGTTTAACCGAATCAACGGAATTGAATCAACAAGGTTCAAAAGTGAAATCATCCCTTATAATCATAATATGCCTGCTATGCTGCACAACGGCATCCCGCGCCAATGGCCTCATGGAATTATCAAGTCTCAAAGATCCGGTTTCAGAAGTGTCCGAAAGAATTTTAACACAGGCATATAAGCGAATCGGCATCACCCTTAAAATACGAAAATTCCCTGCAGAAAGGGCTTTGCTCGCATCAAACGCCGGCAGCACCGACGGAGAGGTGAACCGGATACGGGGAATCGATAAAAAATATGCCAATCTGATCATGATCCCCACACCAGTCAACTATTTTGAAGGCGTCGTATTTACAAAAAATTTACCCTTCACCCTAAACGGATGGGACAGCCTCAGACCCTACAGGATTGTAATGCGAATCGGAAGTAAGTTCGCTGAAAAAAATACCCAAGATATGACCACCATCAAAGTGCCGACCTATGGCATGGCGTTTCACCTGCTGGACATAAACAGGGCTGATATTTGTTTAGCATCCCGTTTGACCGGGCTGTTACAGATAAAGAAACTTCATTTAATGGGTGTAAAGGCCATGGAACAGCCGTTAGTAAAAAGCCAATTGTATCATTATGTACACAAAAAGAATAAAAATATTATACCGAAAATCAATGCGTCGCTGATTAAAATGCACCAGGAGGGATTAATAGAAAAAATCAGGGCCCAATACATAGAGGCAATCACAACCATAGGCGGTGCTGTGAAATCATAAGTCTTTGGTTAGGTCCCCCCTTTCCTGTGGCACCGATATTCAGATGAATTGACCCCATGCGAAATTTTCACCGTTGACACAACCGCCCCACCTTGGATATACAAAGGCGAATTCCATGCACGACTAAGAGACCTACATTTATAAACTAAAATTCTTCAGGACCGGCCATGAAGCCTATGACGATTTTCACCCGCCTGGTCATCGGAAATATTATTATCCTGGTGCTGATCCTGGGCATGGGTGCCCTGGTATCCTACGACCTGATGCGCCTCCAGTCACTCAACCGCGATATCCTTGGGCGGCAGCAGGAAAGCCTGGCCGGGACAGAACAGATTGAAGAAAATTTCCAGCGCCTGGTGAGCTTTGATGAAAAATTCTTCGTCACCCGGGACCGGGATTATTTTAACCGGTTCAACCAGCAAAAGATACTGGTGGACAACGCATTCAAGACCCTCTATCCCTTTTTGGAAACCATTGGGCAGAAATCAGGCTTTGACCGCACTGTGAATTCATTCCAGGCCTATCTGGCCTGGTTCACCGCCAATGCAAAACCGGTGACAGAGGATACGGTGCCGGAGTTCGACACCCTTTCCCGCCAGCGCGGCCCAATGAAGGTCAGGGTACTCACCGGCCTCATGGCCATGGAGGCGGCAACCCGCAGCCTGGTGACCCGAAAAACCGAACGCTCAGGCGAAATGACCCGGCAGATATTCTTTATCACGGTAGTGACCACGCTTCTGACCGTATTCACAGGAATGATGATCACCCTGATCAACACCCGGTCCGTCCGCAATGCCGTGGGCCGGCTCCAGGTACAGACCCGGGACATCTCCCGGGGCCGGTTCGAAGAAATCAAAAACATCCAGGGGCCCAAAGAGATTCAGGATCTGGCCGACCATTTCAACCTGATGTGCCGGCGCCTCAGTGAACTGGATGAACTCAAGGCAGATTTCATCAACCATGTCTCCCATGAGCTGCGGACCCCCATGACTTCAATCAAAGAGGCGGCCGTGATGCTTTCAAAAGGGTATTACGCAAATCAGCCCCAAAAGCAGTCCCAGCTCTTTGAACTGATCAACGGAGAATGCGCAAGGCTGCTCAACTCCGTCATGCGCCTCCTTGATTTTTCAAAAATGGAAGCCGGAAAAATGGAATACCGCAAGGATCCTGTCCAACTGCCGGATGTGCTAAGAAAATCCATATTACGGCTGGCCCCCCTGGCGCAGAAAAAAAAAATTTCCCTGGAATTCGAACCGCCCCGGTCTGACCTTCCCCGGATCTGCGGGGATGAGGACAGGATGATTGAGGTGATGGACAATCTGATCGGCAACGGATTAAAGTTCACCCCCGAAGGCGGCACCGTCACAGTGGACTGCAGACTTGAGGGACAGGGGGATATTCTAAAGGTCAGGGTGACAGACGACGGCCCCGGAATTGCCCTTGATCATCTTGAAAAGATTTTCTATAAATTCAACCAGATTGACTGCGACCAGAACACTCGGATGGGGACCGGACTGGGACTGTCAATATCAAAATACATCATCAGTGCACACGGAGGAGACATATGGGCAGAAAATGTGGAAGCAGGCGGCACCCGGGTTTCGTTTACCTTGCCTGCATCATCCTGACGGGGACACTGGTATCGGGCTGTGCCCTGAAGGCGACCTTCAAGAGCGCTCCCTCCCCCGATCAGATGCGCCTGAACCGCCACCTGGTCGATTACGAGACCCAGATTCAGGATAAAGCGTTCCAAGAGGCCGCCCGGACAAACAGCCTGATGCTCAAACTGGTTCAAAGCCGGGAAGGCGAGCGGTCAGCTGCCGAATCCCAGGAAATTATACTGCTTCGCACCGGGAGGGCCCTTTTAAACCAGATCTTATCCGACCAGGCCAGAAAGGCGGATCTTGCGGCCCGGGCCGATAAAACAACCCAGCTATTGACGACAGAGGCGGATGCCGTAAAAGCCCTTGAAACTGAAATCAAACGGCTGAAAGCGGCCGTCCGCAGTCTCGAACAACAGAACAACGGCCTGGAAAAACAGCTGGAACGAATGAAACAGATTGACCTCAAATAAAGGAGCGGCCATGGGCACCATACTTGTCGCAGACGATGACCCGGGCATACTGGGCATACTGAAAATGAGGCTTGAACTGGAGGACTACAAGGTTATTGCAGTGGAAACCGCGACGGCCGCCCTCACTGCGGTGGAAACCCATACCCTGGAACTGGCCATCATTGATCTGCAACTGGGCAATGAAAACGGCATCCAACTCATGAAACAGGTAAAAAAAATCCGGCCCGACCTGCCCGTTATCATCCTCACCGCCCACGGCACCATTAAGAATGCGGTGGAGGCGATTCAAAAGGGGGCCTATACCTACCTGACAAAACCATTTGACGACGGAGAACTGATCCACCACGTCCAGCTGGGATGCGAAAAGAACAGGCTCACCGAAGAAATCAACGCGCTAAAGCAAATGCTCCAGAGCAAATTCGGCTTTGACAATATCATTGCAAAAGATGAAAAAATGATTGCCGTTCTCAAATCGGTGATCCAGGCCTCCCAGATCGACTCCACCATCCTCCTCCAGGGGGAAAGCGGCACGGGAAAAGAACTCATGGCCAAATCCATCCACGTGGCCAGCGCAAGGAGGGATGCGCCCTTCATTGCCGTAAACTGTGCCGCCATTCCCGAAGCCCTCTTTGAAAGCGAATTGTTCGGGGTGAAAAAAGGGGCATTCACCGGGGCGGATAAAGATAAAATTGGATTTCTTGAAAAGGCGGAAAACGGCAGTTTTTTTTTCGATGAGATTTCGGAAATCCCCATCTCCACCCAGGCCAAGCTGCTCAGGGCACTCCAGGAAAATGAATTCTATCCCCTGGGCGGCAATGAGAAAATCAAACTCAAGGCAAGGATCATCGCCGCAACCAACACCAACCTGGAAGAAGAGGTCAAAAAAAACCGGTTCCGACAGGATCTTTATTACCGGATCCGGGTGATCCCCATCACCCTGCCCCCGTTAAGGGAGCGACGCGCCTGTATTCCGCTGCTGACCCATTGTTTTCTGGCGCAGTTCAGCCGGGAAATGAACAGGAACGTTACCCGGTTTTCAGAAGCGGCCATGACAAAGCTGTGCCAGGCCCCGTGGCCGGGAAATATCCGGGAGCTTAAAAATGTGGTGGAGTATTGTGTGGCCATGTCCCAGACCAAAACCATTCCCGAGGAACTGGTACTCATGGGCGAAGAGCCTCCCCGGACCGATCTGAAGCCCTTTAAGGAGGCCAAGCGGGATTTTGAAAAAAAATACATCATCGAGCTGCTGACCCTGACCTCAGGCAATGTGAGCCAGGCCGCAAAAATGGCCGGCAAATACCGGGCGGATTTCTACGAGCAGATGAAAAAATGCGACCTCAATGCTGAAGACTTCAGGGGATGAGGCCGTCCGATGGCCGCCGGCCGGTGACGTTCTCAGGCCAGATGGTCCACCGCCCGGTATGCCGAGGCGATGGAAATTCCTGATCCTGATTTTTCCCGTTTCCAGTCCTGGTGGGCCAGGATGGAACCGGCGGCATAGAGTTTGGGATGGAAGACCTTGCCGCCCCGGCCCAGGGGCCTGAAGCATTCATCGGTTTCAAGGCCGGACCGGTTCACCCCATGACCCTTTGGATTGAAAAAATCACGGCGGAACCATTCTCTCCGGTCCCTGGGCTGGGTGACAGGCAGATCAAAGAGCATTTCCCTGATATTTCCTGACGCATTGACCCCGAGCCCCCGGCCCATGAACCGGCCTGTGGCCAGTATCAGGTTTTCGGCCCGGACCTCCCGGACAGCAATCCCTTCGCTCACCTCAAAACTGAATCCTGCTTCCCCATGGGTAATATCTTTTACCATCACCGGATAATGGCGGACCTTACTTGCCGGCAGCTGCCCGAGAAAAGCCTCTTTGGTACGCATGCCCGTAACGGACGGTGCCAGGGTGGGGATTTCAAATACGGTTTTGCCCAGGGCCTTCTCGATCTTGTTTTTCAGTTCCTCAAACCGGTAAATGCCCAGAATGGCCGGCAGGCCCACGGTATCATAACCGGCAGTATGGGGCCGGAGCACCCCGATAAACCGGGAAAGGATATCCGGGGTTTCAAGGTCCCAGGTCAGGCGCTCGCACATGAGGTCCCCTGCGGTCTCCCGGCCCGGGAATTCCACGGTGACACTGCCCATGCAGGGGTGGTGTTTTTTCAAACTCTGGGCCATCTGCCTGGCGCCGAACCCTTTGAGGCCCCGGATGTCCACAATGAGAATTTTCTTTTTTTCCGCCAGGGCCCGGGTGCCGGCATACATGGCTGAGGGGACGCACCAGGTGGACTTGAGGGTGCCTGCCGGGGTGATGATTTTCTGGTTGGTTTCAGGGGTGCAATGGTATTGGATGCCGGACGTATTCATGAATCCGGTAAACTCTTCAAAGCCCTGGACAATATCCTCCCGGCCCACTTTGGCATAGGGATGATCGGGCTGCAATTTCGTCAGGGCCGCAATTCCCTCAAAAGGGTTGTCAAAGGCCGGCATATCCGAACCGGGGATCCGTGAAAAAAGATCCAGGCAGCCGCTGGAAAAAGAGATTTCAGAGGCCTTGCCCACGCATACCACGGAAAGCCCCCGGTTGGCGGCGAAAATGGCGGCGGCCATGCCGGCCATGCCGGCACCGATGACGGCGACATTACAATTAACTGGCTTATTCATCATCCTCTTCCATTCCAAACAGGGCGCATAAAAAAGATTCCTGGAGTTCCACCCGCATCAGCTCCTTGTCCCGGACCAGGGGCATAAACCCCTTCCACCGTTCATTGACAAACTCACGGACCTGGCCCATGCCCTGGGAATCGGCCAGTTCCCCCTTGCGGTAGAGATAGGCGGCCAGGCGGAAAGAACAAAAGGTGCCCTGGCAGGGGCCTTTGCCGATACGGCTTCTCCGCCCCACCTCTTCCAGGGTGGGGATGGTTCCTTCGGCCTTGAGGTCGTTGACGATTTCATCCACCATGTATTCGGAGACCATCTCGCATTCGCAGATCAGGGTGTCCCGCCGTTCCGGATTGGCCATCCACACCCGGGGGGATTTGCCCGGTTCGGTCCATTCCCCCTTGGTGCTGGGGGGCAGTGTTTCCGTTTCGGTAAGGCAGGGATTGGTGTTTTTAAGTCGCCGGGCCACAATATCCGAGGCCTTTTCCGCCATGAGCCTGAAGGTGGTGAGCTTGCCCCCGGTGATGGTCACCAGGTTGTCGATGCCGTCTTCAGTGTGGGTTTTCAGGGTATAGTTCCGGCTGATGCTCCGGCCGTCCCCCCCCGCCGTCCGGACCAGGGGGCGGACGCCGGCATAGGCGCGGATATACCGGGTGGTGGCCAGTTTGGGCACCATCTGGGCCCCTTCCTTTATGATGGCATCCACCTCTTCCACCGTGGGCCGGATGTCATCCAGGGAGTCGATTTCAACGGAGGTGGTGCCGATGATGGAGACGGTGCCGCCGGGCACCAGGATATCGGCATCCGAGGCCGGCCGCAGCCGGTTGATTACCGCCTGGTTGATCCGGCTCTGGGTGACCAGAAGAGACCCTTTTGAGTAACTCATGGGGATTGATGCACCGGCCATGGCCGCCACATTGTCGGCCCAGGCGCCGGAGGCATTGACAAACTCCTGGGCCTTTATGGTTAATTTTTCACCGGTCCGGCGGTTTTCCACTTGGGCTGTATGGATTTTCCCATTGCGCATTTCAAACCCGGTCAGCTTCATATTCCGAAGAATGGCCGCCCCCTTTGACTGGGCATGGGCCGCATTGTCCAGGGAAAGCATAAAGGGGTCCACAACCGCGTCGGCCACCTCAAAGGCGGCCTTGAGATTTTCAGCCAGACAGGGTTCCTTTTGCCTGGCCGCATCCACAGATATTTCTTTGCAGGGCAGGCCGTATTTGACACAGAGTTTGGGGAATTGGGCAATATAATCGTCATCGTCCTGATCCACCGCCACAAAAAGCCCGCCTGTATCTTCAATGCAGTGGGGGGCCAGACGCTTGAGCAGCAGGTTTTCACGGTGGCACTCCACCGCCGCCTCGCCGTCCTTGAAGATATACCTGGCCCCTGAATGGAGCAGGCCGTGGTTGGCACCGGATGCACCGGCATTGATATCCTTCTGGTCAATGAGGATGCAGGAAATCCCTCTTAGGGTCAGGTCCCTGGCAATGCCGGTTCCCGTGGTGCCGCCCCCTATGATTAATACCTCGGTTTCCAATTTGGTTTTTCTACCCTTATCTTAATGTCCGGTAGTTCCCGTTCCTTATAATGATACAAAGGATTGTACAGGATCATGTTTGTTCGTTTTTATTCCTATTTCGCCGAATAAAAGATCATATATGTTCTTTTTTTATCCCTTTTGCTTTTAAATTTCAATATTTATTATCATTTTTTATCTTTTTTTTTCTTGACTTCACTACAAAACTCTAATATCAAAATTTGATGATGGGAAAATTTAACGTCTGCTTACCCTTACACTGATGCTGGTTTGCTCGCTGTTTTTTCGTAACTCACGGGGATAAAAGCGGATACAATTATTTTCAGGAGGCATTGTCTGAAAAATGGGGCTTACCCTAGAAAAAATTAACAAAGTGGTGGAGGGCGAAACCCACCTTGCCGACATCAACCTTGATCTGCAGTCCGGATCCAGGTATGTCATTCTCGGCAGGACCCTGGCCGGCAAAACATCCCTTTTGCGAATCATGGCCGGGCTGGACCGCCCCACATCGGGAAGGATCCTGGCCAACGGCCAGGATGCAACAGGGGTATCGGTACGGAAGCGGTCCGTGGCCATGGTATACCAGCAGTTTATCAACTATCCCTCGTTTACCGTTTACAATAATATTGCATCCCCCCTCAAGGTGGCCGGGGTCGCCGCGGATGAAATCGAGGCCAGGGTCAGGGAAACGGCAAAGCTGCTCCACCTGGAGCCCATGCTGGACCGGCTGCCCTCGGAACTTTCCGGCGGACAGCAGCAGCGGGTGGCCATTGCCCGGGCCCTGATGAAGGATACAGACCTTCTCCTCCTTGACGAGCCCCTGGTCAACCTGGATTACAAGCTGAGGGAAGAGTTGCTGGAAGAACTCCAGGCCATATTCGAAAAGCGGGAATCCGTCGTGGTCTATACCACCACCGAGCCCTCCGAAGCCCTGAAGCTGGGAGGGAACATCGTGGTGATGGACGAAGGGCGGGTGCTCCAGACCGGCCCCACGGCCAGAGTTTACAGGAATCCTGCCACCACCAAGACCGCGGAGCTTTTTTCAGATCCGCCCATCAACTTCTTTACCGGCGACATCGATACCGGAAACATCACCATCGGACGGGATCTGAAAATTGAAAACCGGGCCCCCTTCAACACCCTTGCCCCGGGAAAATACAAATTCGGTATCCGGCCCAACCACCTCTATCTCAAACCCCAGGCCCAAGATGATATCACCATTGATTCCAGGGTTGAAATTTCCGAAATCAACGGCTCTGAAACCTTTATCCACTTCAAATTTGACGATACCCGGGCAGTGATCCATGAGGTGGGCATAGACAGCCGGAAAATCGGTTCAGAGATCACCGCCTATGTCAATCCGAAAAAATTCTTTGTCTATTCCGAGGCAGGTGAACTGCTGATATCACCGGACGGCCTGCCACAAGGCGATTCGGCCCAGCCGGCACAATAAGGAGAACCAATGGCGCAGATAAATTTAGATGAAATTGCCCACAGCTATCTCCCGGAGACCCAGAAGGAAGATGAGTATGCGCTCAAGCGTATCCACAACATCTGGGATGACGGGGGAGCCTACGCCCTGCTGGGGCCGTCGGGCTGCGGCAAAACCACATTGCTCAATATTATTTCAGGCCTGCTCAAACCCAGCCGGGGCCGGGTAAAATTCGGGGAGATTGATGTCACCGACCTTCCCCCGGAGAAACGAAACATCGCCCAGGTCTTCCAGTTCCCCGTGCTTTACGACACCATGACGGTTTTCGACAACCTGGCCTTTCCCCTGCGCAACCGGGGATTTGACGCCGAGTACATCAACCGCCGGGTGAGGGAAGTGGCCGAAATCCTGGACCTGGAGCCCTTTTTAAAAAAACGGGCCGAAGGCCTGGGTGCGGACGCCAAGCAGAAAATATCCCTGGGCCGGGGGCTGGTCCGAGAAGATGTGGCCGCCATCCTCTTTGACGAACCGCTTACGGTTATTGACCCCCAGCTCAAATGGGAACTGCGGTGCAAACTCAAGGAAATCCACGAAAAGCTCAAGCTGACCCTGATCTACGTCACCCACGACCAGATCGAAGCCCTGACCTTTGCCGATAAAATCATTGTCATGTACGAAGGGTATATCGTCCAGGTGGGCACCCCCCAGGAACTCTTTGAATACCCCAACCACAAGTTCGTCGGCTACTTCATCGGGAGCCCCGGCATGAACTTCATGCCCTGCACCGTGGAAGGGAATCATATCAAAGTGGGCGAGGCCCTGATACCGGCGGATGAAAAAACCGTCCAGCTGGCAAGCGCCGCCAAGGGCAGCCTGGAAATGGGCATCCGCCCCCTTTACCTCAACATTTCCCAGACGGCCCAGCCCGACGGATTTGAGGTGCCTGTCACCCGGATTGAGGATCAGGGCAGCCACAGGATTATTTCCGTTGATTTCCAGGGGAACACCCTCAAGGCAAGAATCTCTGAAAACGATCCCATTCCCGAATCAACGGCCTGGATCCGCTTTCCCAAAGAATGGATCCGCGTATTTGCGGATGAACATTTACTCAAGTAAGGAGCACGCATTAAATGAAAAAATGGCAAGATAATAAAGGATGGCTCTTCATCCTGCCGGTTTTTTTGATCGTTGCCTTCAGTGCCATCGTGCCCCTGATGACTGTGGTCAATTATTCCATCCAGGATATATTCGGACCCGGTCAGCGGGTGTTTGTCGGAACAGAATGGTTCAAGGAAGTACTAACGGATCAGCGTCTCCATGAAGCCTTGTGGCGGCAGCTGCTCTTCTCCGGCCTGGTGCTGCTCATTGAAATGCCCTTAGGCATCGGCATAGCCCTGCTCATGCCGGCCAAAAAAGGGTTTGCCGCCTCGGTATGCCTGGTCACCCTGGCCCTGCCCCTGCTCATCCCATGGAACGTCATCGGCACCATCTGGATCATCTTCACCCGTCCGGACATCGGGCTGATGGGGGCCACCATCAACGCCCTGGGACTGACCTTCGACCACACGGCCTCGGGGCTCCATGCCTGGATCACCCTCATGCTTATGGAAGTCTGGCATTGGACACCGCTGGTGGCCCTGCTGGCCTATGCCGGCCTGCAGTCCATCCCCCCGGCCTATTACCAGGCCGCCAAAATCGACGGGGCCTCCTCCTGGTCCATCTTCCGTTATATCCAGTTGCCCAAAATGAGGGGGGTGCTCACCATCGCCCTGCTGCTGCGGTTCATGGACTCCTTCCTCATTTACGCGGAACCCTTTGTCCTCACCGGCGGCGGCCCCGGGAACACCACCACCTTTTTGTCCATCTACCTGGTCAAGATTGCCGTCGGGCAGTTTGACCTGGGTCCTGCAGGGGCGTTCTCGCTTATTTATTTTCTCATCGTACTATTATTCTGCTACCTGTTCTACCAGGCCCTGCTCAATGTCGGAGGAGGAGAGGAATCATGAAAAAAAGATATATCACCCTGACCATTTACCTTGTGGTCATCATGCTGCCCATTTACTGGATGCTGAACATGAGCCTTCGGACCAATGCCGACATCATGGCAAGGCTGGTCTTTTTTCCCACGGACATCACCTTCAGCAACTATATGAAAATATTCACCGACCCCTCCTGGTATAACGGTTACATTAACTCCATCATCTACGTGGTGATGAATACGGTGATCTGCCTGGTGACAGCCCTGCCCGCCGCCTATGCCTTTTCAAGGTATTCTTTTATCGGCGACAAGCATGTCTTTTTCTGGCTGCTGACCAACAGAATGTCCCCGGCCGCCGTATTCCTGCTGCCCTTTTTCCAGCTCTACTCCACCTTCGGCCTCATAGACACCCACATTGCCGTGGCCATGGCCCACTGCCTGTTCAATATTCCGCTGACGGTATGGATATTGGAAGGGTTTATTTCGGGGGTGCCCATTGAGATCGACGAGATGGCCTTCATCGACGGATACAAGTTCCCCAGGTTTTTCTTCTTTGTATTCGTTCCCCTGATCCGGTCGGGCATCGGTGTGGCCGCCTTCTTCTGCTTCATGTTCTCATGGGTGGAACTGCTCTTTGCCCGGACCCTGACCACCACGGCGGCCAAGCCCATTGCCGCCACCATGACCCGGACCGTGTCTGCCTCGGGCCTGGACTGGGGGCTGCTGGCCGCCGCCGGCATCCTGACCATCGTACCCGGTGCCCTGGTTATCTACTTTGTCAGAAACTATCTTGCCAAGGGCTTTGCCCTGGGCCGCGTATAAGGAGGCTCCATGAAACTTGACTGGATGGCATGGACCATACCTACGGCATGTTTTTTTTCATTCATCGTCCTGATGCTCATCGGAATGACCATCTGGGAAATCAAATCCCCGACGATTAAACGGAAAGGATTTCTCCCCATTGCCACAACACGGGGGGACAGGCTTTTCGTCGGTCTGCTGGTGACCGCCTATATCCATCTGGCATGGATCGGGCTCACCGAGCTGACCATATGGTTTGCCCTCGGCATCTCCCTTGTCTGGATGGCAGTGGTGATGCGCTGGGGTTAGAAGTGTTGTGTATGCCCAGGCACCGGCTTTTTTTTTATAGGCCTTCAAGCCGGTGCCCGGGCGGCTGTTATTCTCAAACCGTTAGCTGAAGGCCTTGGGAGGATTGTCAGATGAAAAAAGTATTGGCCGCCGTTACGGCACTTTGCCTCATGTCCCTGCCGGCCTGGGCCGGAATGGACGCAGCAAAGAAATGGGTGGACAGCGAATTCCAGCCGTCGACCCTGTCAAAAGCAGAGCAGCTCAAGGAAATGGAGTGGTTCATCAAAGCCGCCGCGCCGTTCAAGGGCATGGAAATCAAGGTGGTTTCAGAAACCATCCCCACCCATGAGTATGAATCAAAAACCCTGGCCAAGGCCTTTGAAGAAATCACCGGCATCAAGGTGACCCATGACCTGATCCAGGAAGGCGATGTCATCGAAAAACTCCAGGTGCAGATGCAGTCCGGCAAAAACGTATTTGACGCCTATGTCAACGACTCCGACCTCATCGGTACCCATTACCGCTACGGCCAGGTAACCAACCTCACCGACTGGATGGCCGGCAAGGGCAAAGACGTCACCCTGCCCACACTGGACATCAACGACTTCATGGGCAAATCCTTCACCACCGGCCCCGACGGCAAGCTTTACCAGCTGCCCGACCAGCAGTTCGCCAACCTCTACTGGTTCAGGTACGACTGGTTCAGCCGCCCGGATTTCAAGAAAAAATTTAAAGAACTCTACGGCTATGAACTGGGCGTGCCCGTCAACTGGTCCGCCTATGACGACATTGCCGACTTCTTTGGCAACCATGTCAAGGAAATCGACGGCAAAGCCGTATACGGCCACATGGACTACGGCAAGAAAGCACCGGATCTTGGCTGGCGGTTCACCGATGCCTGGCTCTCCATGGCCGGCTGCGGCGACAAGGGCCTTCCCAACGGCAAGCCCGTTGACGAATGGGGCATCCGTGTAAACGAAAAGAACCAGCCCGTGGGCTCTTCTGTGGAACGCGGCGGTGCCACCAACTCTCCTGCCGCCAAATATGCGCTTCGCAAATACATGGAATGGCTGAGAAAATACGCCCCTCCGGGCGCCCTTGGAATGGACTTTTACCAGTCCCTGCCCGCCCTTGCCAAAGGCAACGTGGCCCAGCAGATCTTCTGGTACACCGCCTTCACCGCCGACATGGTTAAAGAGGGTACCCCTGTTGTCAATGAAGACGGCACCCCCAAATGGCGGATGGCACCCTCCCCCCACGGCCCCTACTGGGAAGAAGGCATGAAACTGGGTTACCAGGACTGCGGTTCCTGGACCCTGCTGAACTCCACCCCGGTTGACCGCCGGAAGGCCGCCTGGCTCTATGCCCAGTTCGTGGTTTCCAAAACCGTCTCCCTGAAAAAGGCCCATGTGGGCCTCACCCCCATCCGTGATACGGACATCCATCACCAGTCCTTCACCGACCGCGCCCCCAAACTGGGCGGACTGGTGGAATTCTACCGGAGTCCTGCCCGGGTACAGTGGACTCCCACCGGCACCAACGTGCCTGATTACCCGAAACTGGCCCAGCTCTGGTGGCAGAACATCGGTGAAGCCGTTTCCGGCGAAGTCACCGTATCCCGCGCCATGGACAACCTGGCCAAAGAACAGGACAAAATCCTGGCCCGTATCGAACGTGCCGGCATCCAGGGCGACAAAGGCCCCAAACTCAACAAAAAGGTTGATCCAGAAGAATGGCTGAAAAAGCCGGGATCTCCCAAGGCCAAACTGGCCAATGAAAAGCCCCAGGGCATTACCGTGGATTACGACGAGCTGATCAAGACCTGGCAGAAGTAATTCTGCCGTTTTACGGCATCGTCTGAAAACCCAGGGGGGCATTTATTTTAATGCCCCCCTGCTGTATCACCAACCAACGGGGAAAAAAGCATGGCATATATACCCGCAGAACGGCAGTCCAGAATCCGCTCCATCATCGAAGAGAAAGGGGTGGTCAAGGTCATTGAGCTGAGCAAGCAATTCAAGGTTACGGAACTGACCATCAGAAGAGACCTTGACGCCCTGGAAAAAGAAGGTATCCTGGACCGTACCCACGGCGGGGCCATCCTGCGCCACCGGATGAAAACCGAACCCCTTTACACGGAAAAAGACCGGATCAAGCGCAGGGAAAAGGAACTCATCGGCAGGGCCGTCAACCGGGTGGTGGAATCCGGGGATACCCTGCTCATCAACACCGGCTCCACCACCTCCCAGGTGCTGCGACACCTTTCAGGCAAAAACCTGAGGGTGATCACCTCCAATGCCAATGCCCTGACCGCGGTCACCGACCCCAACATCGAACTCATCCTCACTGGGGGCCTGTTCCGGCGGGAGTCCAACTCCATGATCGGCTTTTTTGCCCATTCAGTCCTGGACCAGGTCTGCGGTTCCAAGGCCATCATCGGGGTGGACGGACTGAGCATTAAATTCGGCTTGACCACGCCCATCCAGCAGGAGGCCGAGGTCACCCGGCTGATGATCGAACAGACCCAGGGGCCGGTGGTGGTGGTCACCGACCATACCAAAATCGGGGTGGTCTCCAACTTTGTCACCGCTCCCATTAAAAAAATCGATATCCTCATCACCGATGCCGGCATCAAACCGGATTTCAAAAAAATGCTGGAGGACCTGGGGATCCAGGTGATCATTGCCCGCGAATAAACGGCCATGGGCCGCCCCGGTCTTTCACAGGGGGTTGCCCGCAACAAATTATGAAATAACTCAAATGGTTTGCTCAGTTCTTTCATATAAACATCAGGCAGATTATTGGTTGACAGGGAAGGCTGAAACTTTCTAAGTTCACCATGTTGACATTCTAACCACGATCTTCTTTCTGCAGGGGGTATATATGGCGGCTGTCCTTGGATTCTACGTTCTATTTCCGGCGCTCATCATTTATCTGTGCATCCGGTTCCCCCTGGCCGATAAAATCGGAATGATCATCCTCTGCTATGCCGCCGGGCTGATCCTGGGCAATATCCACATCCTGCCCGCAGGATCGGAAACCATGCAGAACAGCATCTGCGAGGCCACAGTGGCCCTCTCCCTGCCCCTGCTGGGCTATGTGCTTTGCTGTGTTTTCGGGTCCATGGCCCTCCACGGCCTCTTCTGCAGGATATTCAAAATTGATACGGACACCTTTATCATCACCTCGGCCTCGGCCATCTGCTCGCCCCCCTTTGTGCCGGTGGTGGCAGGGGCCCTGAAAAACCGTGCCATCATCCTGTCCGGCCTGACCACGGGCATCATCGGATATGCCGTGGGCAATTACCTGGGCATCACCATGGCCTATATTGTTAAATCCCTTTTACAGTGAGGACACCATGAAACCTGTCACCCTTCCTGACCAGGGCCGTTCCTTTGACACGGTTCTGGACGACTTGAAAACATTCGGCCTGGACGATCCGGATTATAAGAACGGAAAGACCTGGAGCCTTGTCTATTACCGGGATGAGGAATATTCCAACTTTCTGAACGAGGCCGGCCGGCTCTTTGCCTCCACCAACGGCCTCAACCCCATGGCCTTCAAAAGCTTAAAACGGATGGAGGCTGAAGTGGTACAGATGACGGCTGCCCTCCTCAACGGAGATGAAGGGGCCTGCGGCATCATGACCTCCGGGGGCACGGAATCCTGCCTCTTGGCCGTAAAAACCTATAGGGACATGGCAAGAAAAACGAAAAAAATAAAAAAACCTGAAATGATCATCCCGGAATCCGCCCACGTGGCCTGGGAAAAGGGCGCCCAATACTTTGACGTCAAGCCGGTGCGCATCCCTCTGGGCGAGGATTTCCGGGTGGACATCCATGCTGTGGAACGGGCCGTCACAAAAAACACGGTGATGATCCTGGGATCGGCCCCGGGCTATCCCCACGGGGTGGTGGACGACATTGAGTACCTGGGGGACCTTGCCGTGGAAAACAATATCCCCCTCCATGTGGATGCCTGTGTGGGCGGATATCTTCTGCCCTTTGTGGAAAAGCTGGGCTACCATATCTCCCCCTTTGATTTCAGGGTACCCGGGGTGACATCCATTTCCGCCGACACCCATAAATACGGATATGCGGCCAAGGGGGCCTCCACTCTCCTCTACCGGGACATGGAGTATATGGCCCACCAATTTTTCATCTCCACGGAATGGCCCGGCGGGGTATTTGCGTCCCCCGGCATCCTGGGCACCCGGCCCGGCGGCGCCGTTGCCGCGGCCTGGGCGGCCATGCAGGCCATGGGGCGGGACGGATACCTGGACCATGCCCGGATCATCATGGATACGGCCGCCGCCCTGATCCGGGGCATCAACGCCATTGAAGGCCTGGAAGTGCTGGGACGGCCCGAGGCCGGTCTTTTCGCCTACAGATCCACGGACAAGGGCCTGAACATCTATGCCGTGGGGGACAGGATGGAAGAAAAAGGATGGCACATCGACCGGCAGCAGAAGCCTGAAAGCCTCCATGCCATGGTCACCCCCCTTCACCACAAAATGACCAACCAATACCTGGGAGACCTGAAAGAGAGTGTGGAAAAAATCCGGGCCAATCCTGAGCTTGGCCTCAGCGGCAGCGCCGCCACCTACGGCATGGTATCCAAGGTGCCCATGCGGAAAATGGTGAAAAAAAATGTCTTGGACATCATGAAACAGTCCTACGGCCCCGGAGGCATGTCGCTGGATCTCAATGCCCAGGACGGGAAATACGCCGGATGGGCAGAAAAACTGGGCCGACTGTTTTTAAGGTTCCGGTCCTGAAGGGCTCACCCGCTGACCATGGCCTTTAAACGGCCTAAAATTTCGGGAAAGTCCTTTTCCGGAAGGGCCTGGGCCATTGACCGGAACACCTCCCGGACCACGGCGGTTTTGGGCCGGGGAGAAAGCATCTGGACCTCAATGGTTTTGATATCCATGACCACGGTTTCAAGGGTTTGATACGCCCCGGACCGGGTCTCCAGAGAAGATTTGACCTCGGCCAGGAGCGCCTCCGTATTGCTCCGGTCCTGGTCCGTGAGTGAGGTTTCGCCGCTGAGAGAGGGAACTGCGGCCGGATCCTGGACCGGGGCCACGCCCAGCGCCTTCATCCCAATGGGGGTGATACCGATGCCCCCGGACAGGGTTTTCAACTCGGCATATCCGCCCATGAACAGGACTTCGGCCATATGGGCGGCCTCATCCCTTTCAAGCCCCAGGGCCTCTCCCACCTCATACATGGAAACCTGGGCGTCCGGGTCGGCGCCGGCGATTTCATTGAGCTGGTACAGATAGGCCTGAACCTCTGGGGAATCGACATCCATAAACGCCTCCTCTTTCAACCGTTGTTGTTAAATTTCACCTGCCCGTCCTGGATGAAAATACAACTCCCGGCCCGGGCAATCCGGGCCGGGAGCGGTGATTACAAGCGGGGGATTATCAAGACATGCAGCCGTCATCTTCCTTAAGGATCTTTGCGTAGCATTCACTTTTTTCCTTATCGTCCTGTGATTTCTCATCGCAGTCCATCATTTTCTCGACCACTTTCTTCTGGTCCGCTGCATCGCAATAGTTTTTTTTCTTATTGGATTCGGTCATGGCGGTTCTCCTTATGCTAAAATGTCCCGTCTTCTTTTACCCAGCGTTTTTTCTACCGGAACGTCCTATGGTCATCTTACGGTTACATGTATATAAGCTAACGCCGGCGGCGGGAATGTCAACCGGGGAAACGCAGCGGCGGCACCCCCTTTTTGGCCCGGATCCAGTTGGTCCCCTTTTGGATCCCGGGCTGGCTGGCCAGAATCAGGAGAAGTTTCTTCTTACCGGGAAAATCAATCAGCAGCAGGCCGGCCAACATAGTCAACAGGCCCTGGCCCGGAATGAAAAGCATGATAATCCCCCCTGCCAGCAGGATGAGGCCCGCCAGATTTTTCATTACCGCCAGAACCATTTTCCCCGGTGAAAGGGGCTTGTTTTTCCTAACCCCCCCGCCGTCACGGGCCAGGTCAAGAAAAAAGGTTTCCGGTATCCTGGCCAGGATCCATGGCAGCGCCGCCAAGCTGAATAAAAAAAAGAACAATGAAAGTGCGGAAAGCCAGAGCAAGGTGGTTTTATATGCCAGGAGAATCTCCATCATGGCCAGAGGATATACCACGAGATCTCCCTCCAGGAAACAAAAAAACCTTTGACACCGCCACCGGGTTCATGCATAAAGACCAACCTGTAATGAACGCCTTAAAAATTCCATATGACCAGCTCACCCCCGAGGCCCTTAACGGGGTGATTGAAGAATTTGTCACCCGTGACGGCACGGACTACGGTGAACATGAGGTCTCCCTGGAAACAAAGATCAGCCAGGTGCTGACCCACCTCAAAACCGGCAGGGCCGTTATCGTATTCGACCCGGAATCCGAAACCTGCAATATTCTGAGGGCCGATGATCCTGCCCTGGGCCGTCTCAAAGGATAATCCCGTGGGAATCCCAGTGGAACCCGATAAAGCGGCATTCGCCGCCCTGGCCAACACCCGGATGCCCTTTGGCAAATACAAGGGACTGCGGCTGGTGGACCTGCCCGAACCCTATCTTGTCTGGTTTTCCCAAAAGGGCTTTCCCGCAGGCAAGCTCGGGGAGATGCTCAAAACCGTATACGAAATCAAGCGGAACGGGCTTGAATACCTTTTCAACGGCCCTGGATTCTAAATCTTCAGCACCATAAACACATAGTCGCCGTTGTTGATGTCAATGGTCAGATTTGCTCCCCGTCCTTGGGCATACCGTATCCAGAACGGCCGGTCATTAACCCCGCATTCATAATCGGGATGGGATTCCCCGGTGATCCCGTTTTTCCAGGAAAGGATCATGGGGTGGTCGCAAAATTCAAAGGCCTTGCCCTTTGCCGCTGCTTTGGCTGCTGCAAAATCCAGATTTTCTGTTGAAATGTTCATCGTGATATATTCATCGGACTGGTTATCCGTGACATGGTGAATTTGTGCCATAATCACCTCTCTGTGTATTCTTGGGATATGGGCTCCTTTAAAAAAGAAGCCGGACAGATATAAAAAAGATAAGGCCGGAATTCCATTTGACAAGAATCGGGCGCCGCAGTAGAACCCCCAAAATGGGACAAAAGAGGTTATGGGGAAAAAAAAGAAAAAAAACGTCGGAAAAACACTGCGAGGCTGGTTGGTAAAAACCGGACTGAAACTCTGCCTGGCAGCGATCCTGCTCTCATCACTCCAGGTGCTGGCCGTAAAATTCATCAACCCGCCGGGCACCGTGAATATGGCCTATGAATGGATCAGGGGAAACTATTTTGACGCCCCCTATGTCACACCGGCCTGGGAATGGAAAAAAATAGAACACATATCCCCCCATCTGCGCCGGGCAGTCCTGGCCTCCGAGGACCAGCGGTTCCTCACCCATAACGGATTTGATTTCACGGAAATCAAAAATGTCATAAGAGATCTCATGGCCAGGGGACGGTTCCGGGGGGCCTCCACCATCAGCATGCAGACGGCCCGTTCCCTGTTTCTCCCGTCATCCAGAAGCCTGGTGCGCAAACTCGCAGAGGCCTGGTACACTGTACTCATTGAATTGTTTTGGGATAAGAAACGGATACTTGAGGTATATTTAAATACGGTGGACTGGGGAACGGGAATCGTGGGGGCCCAGGCCGGTGCCCGGGCCTATTTTTCATGCGATGCCGGACAGCTGGCGCCTGCCCAGGCCGCTGCCATGGCCGCCGTCCTGCCCAGCCCCCATAAATGGTCGGCAAAACACCCCGGCCCCCACGTCAAACAGCGCAGGTCCCGGATACTCCGCCAGATGAAAAATATGCCTTTGCTGTAAAAGGCCGGCAGCGGCCTACTTGAAATCCACAAGCTCCACATCGAAAATCAGGGTTGCCTTGGGCGGAATCACACCGGGATACCCCCTCTCGCCATAGGCCAGGGGATATGGAATCAGCAGCCGCCGCATCTCCCCCTTTTTCATGCCGGCAATTCCCATGTCCCATCCGGGAATGACTTCTCCCCGGCCCAGGGTAAAACTGATGGGATGCCCCCGGTCCCTGGAAGAGTCGAATTTCCTGCCGTTGGCCAGCACCCCCGTATAATGGACCTGAACGGTGGCACCCTTTGCCACGGCCGAACCGGAGCCGGGTTTTACTGGCACGTACATCAGCCCCGATTCAAGGCTGACGGCACCGGGATTTTTTTCCAGCATCTCCATTTTAAAGGCGGCGATCTCTTTTTTTCTGTCAGCCTCCCGCCGGGCTTTACGGGCATTCATCAGGACATCGAATCCGGACTGGTCCGTCCGGAAGGCCTCGGCCGACGCTCCTTTGGCTATGATCTCTACGCTTTTGATTGTATCATTCTTTTCAATGGCATTGACCACATCCATTCCCTTTACCACACGGCCGAATACAGAATGTTTAAAATCCAGCCAGGGCGTTGCCTTATGGGTAATGAAGAACTGGCTGCCGTTGGTGCCGGGGCCGGAATTGGCCATGGACAAAATGCCCGGGCCGTCGTGTTTCAAATCGGGATGGAATTCATCCGGGAACTGGTATCCGGGGCCGCCCCGCCCGGTGCCCGTGGGGTCCCCCCCCTGAATCATGAAATCGGCAATGACCCGGTGGAATGTCAATCCGTCATAGAATTTTTCTCCCTTTTTGCTGGAGGTGTTCATGGTTCCCCTGGCAAGGCCGGCAAAATTGGTGACGGTCAGCGGCACCCGCTTATAAAACAATTTGATCAGGATGACGCCCCGGTCCGTATCCATTTTTGCATACAACCCGTCCCCAAGCCCGGGATAGCTGTCCTGAGCCGCCATGGCAGAGGGTGGAGAAACCGCCAGGCAGAACAGGCAGGACCACAACAGTAAAATTTTACAAAGTCTGGGCAGCAATGCTTTACAAACCGATTTTACTCCCATTAAGGGCGGCTTAAATTCAGATCTCATAATTTTTCCTATCCGGATATTTAGATGTATGCGTTCCTGCATTGCAGGATCCCTTCAGCCCGCCCGCTTTCCACCGAGCGTCAATAAGGTAACAATATCCTGCAATTCAATTGGGAGCTATATATCAATTCGGAATAATTTTGTCTAATTGAAATCGGGAAATTCAAAGGGAAGAGACACCCTGTGTCCGGGCATAAAAAAAGCAGCTGAAACACAGCTGCTTTTATTGCTTTATTGTGGGGTGAGTGACCGGGATTGAACCGGCGACAACCAGGGCCACAACCTAGTGCTCTACCGACTGAGCTACACCCACCGCAAAAACCAGGCTAAGATATCAAAACAATTTTCCTTTGGCAAGCTTTTTTTATAAAATGATTAAAATTTCATCATCGATTAAAAGATTGACCTGGCACCCGGGTTTGACTATTATCCTTTGATTATGAATTGCGACAACAAGTAAGGACCTTAATATATATGAATGCATTGATTATTTTTACGGTGCGCCTGATCATGGGCCTGGCTTTCGGCATCATCCTGACCCGGCTGTTCAGGCCGGATTGGGGAATTTTTCACGGGGCGGCAACCGGGGTGATCCTGGTGGCCCTGGCCTACGGCATGAGTTTTTTCAGAAAATCCAAAGACTAACGGATAATATTCGTGGACAATATAATTTTAGGCACGGCAGGACACATTGATCATGGAAAGACCAGCCTGGTCAAGGCATTGACCGGGGTTGAAACCGACCGCCTCAAAGAGGAAAAAGAGCGGGGCATCACCATAGAACTGGGATTTGCCTCCCTGGATCTTCCCAACGGACAGCACATCGGCATCGTGGATATGCCGGGCCACGAGAAATTTGTAAAGAATATGGTGGCCGGTTCCTCGGGCATTGATGTGGTGGTGATGGTGATTGCCGCAGATGAGGGCGTCATGCCCCAGACCCGTGAGCATATGGAAATCTGCAACCTCATGGGCATCCGCCACGGCATGATCGCCCTGACCAAGACCGATCTTGTGGATGAAGACTTGCTTGAACTGGCCCTGGAAGATATCAACGACTTTGTGGCAGAGACCTTTCTGGAAGAAAAACCCATTGTGCCGGTATCATCCGCCACAGGCCAGGGCCTGGAAAAATTCACAGCCACCCTTGAAGATATCTGCAGCCAACTGCCGGAACGAAAATATTCTTCCATATTCCGCCTTCCCGTGGACCGGGTGTTCTCCATGAAGGGATTTGGCACCGTCATCACCGGGACCCTGATATCCGGCCAGGTTAACGTGGGGGATGACATCATGGTCTACCCCAAAAAAATCACCTCCAAAGTCAGGGGGATTCAGGTCCACTCCAGTGCCGTTGACAATGCTGCCGCCGGCACCCGGACCGCCATCAATTTCCAGGGCCTGGACCGGGAATCCGTGGTCCGGGGGGATATACTCTCCTCGCCTGGCACTCTTATCGAGAGCTATATGGTGGATGCTGATTTCCATTTTCTGAAAAGCAATGCCAAACCGGCCAAGGCCAGAACCCGGGTGCGCTTCCATTCCGGCACCAGTGAAATCCTGGGGTATATGGTTCTCCTTGACCGGGAGGAACTTCTGCCGGGGGATTCAGCCCCGGTGCAGTTCCGCCTGGAGGCACCGGTCTGCTGCATCAAGGATGACCGCTACGTGGTCCGGTCATACTCACCGGTGAAAACCATCGGCGGCGGCACCATCCTGAACCCCGCCTCCCAGAAGCATAAATTAAACGATCCTGACGTTATCCAGGGCCTTGCCGACCTGCTCACAGAGGACCATGAAAAAACCCTTTCATACTTTCTTTCCCAGAGAGGATTTGCCGGGCTCTCCCTCACCGACCTGAGGGTGATGGCCAATATCCCGGATAAAAAGCTGGCCGCCACCCTCCAGAAAATGCTGGCCAGACAGGAAATCATCCAGACAGACAAGGAAAGGCAAATATATGTCCACGGCAGGGTGTTTGACAATTTCAAAGAAAAGTCACTGAAGCTGCTGGCCGCCTACCACGAAGCCAATCCCTTAAAGGAGGGCATGCCCGCCCAGGAACTGAAATCCAAATTCAAATACGTGGATGACGCCCGGTTCTTTAATATCCTGTTCAACCGCCTGGAAAAAGAAAAGGCAATTATCCAGGACAAAAACCTGGTCAAACTGGACGGGTTTGAGGTGGCACTGCAGGTGGACCAGCATGAAATAAAGGAAAAAATCCTGGGGATTTACAAAACGTCAGGCCTCACCCCGCCTTTTTTCAGGACCATCTGTCAGGATCTGGACCTTGACCAGAAAACGGCCAAGGATGTACTCCAGATGCTCATCGATGAAAAAGAAGTGGTTAAAACCAAAGATGACCTGTTTTTCGGGGCGGGTGCCATTGCCGACCTTGAAACAAAACTCATTGAATTTTTAAAGGCAAATGAAAAAATCACCACTCCGGAATTCAAAGATATGACCGGTATTTCAAGAAAATTCGTTATCCCCCTGATTGAATATTTTGATTCCACCCGCCTGACCATCCGGGTGGGGGACCACCGGCAATTGAGGCGTCAGGTCTAAATCAGCCGCTGTCATCAAACCGTACACCACCCCTGCAGGAGAATTCTGCAGGGGTGGTGTTGTATTTTGTCCTGACGGGATTATTTCACTTCCGGAACATACCCTTTAGGCAGATGTGCAGATCCCAAAACACAGGGCAGACCAGTTCCTTCGGCCACCTTTTGGGCGATGGCCTCAATATGATCGCAAAACCCCCCTTTATCTTTATCCCATCCGTTTTCGGTTTTTCCGGCAAAGGCGCAAGTGCAGAAATGAATGGCCTGTGCCCCCTTTGCTTTTAGAATTTTCCCGTAATCCACCACATTATCTCCGGGACACCGGCAGGTAAAAACGCCGGCCGGGCTGCACGAATCATAGCGGGCAAAGCCCTGGCTGTTTTCCATCATGGACTTAAAACAACTGGTCAGGGGACACCTGTTCTCATTTTTCTCACACCGGATAATGGCTACCTTTGTCATTATATTCTCCTTGCATTCTGCATCCGCTTGCTATTGTCTTCGACCCAGTCCCTGTCCCATTCCACGGCCCCGGCCCATCCCGCGCCCCCGGCCCATTCCGCCGGCGGCCCTGCATCCGCCGCCCCGGGCACTGCCGTATCCCGCATTGCCTGATGGGGCTTCTATCCCGGACTTTTCCGGAACGGTTGCCCCGGCAGCGGGCGCCAGTTCGCCCCGGTTAAACCGGTCAATTGCCTCTCCCACAATCCCCGCCTGCCCCGCATAGACCTTAACACCCGAGGCGGAGAGTACATCCATGGCATTGGGCCCGCAACTACCTGTGATTACGGCTCCGGCCCCTTTGTCAATTACTAAACCTGCCGTTTGAATGCCGGCACCGCCCCCAAGATTCCTGTTGCCATTGGATATGGCTTCAACACTTTTATCTTTGGTATCCACGATCAGTATATATTCACACCGGCCGAACCTGGGATTGATCTCAGCACCCAGATCTTCACCGTATGCGCTTACAGCTACTTTCATCACGCCTCCTTGCTAAAGGATTAACAAACTTTATTTAGCTTTCCAAGCTTTGACGCCCAACCATTAAGACAGCAAAGACTGTGCCACTTATTAGCAAGCCACGCTTTTTGAAGGTTTTAGAATAAATTCAGCAAGATAAAAGATACAATCGAACACATGGCGTCAAAAAAAGGGTCGCAAAATTGCAATCATTGGATCAAACCGGGTTCCAATTCAGGAGATATCGTCTGGCAGTTCCTTGGCAAATGCCTCCACAATACTATCCAGCCGGGCCCAGCCCGCCAATGTCAAGACAAATGCGTCTCCCGCTTTGGAAAACCGCCCCAGCCCATCCTCTGCCAGGCGATCTGCCAAGATATTGAAATCGCGTTGAAACCCGGCCCCCGGCAATGCGTCAAAGGCTGGGATATCAATCCCTTTTGATCTGCGGAGCCCGACCATGATCCGTTCCAGCATTTGCTGGCCCGGGGTCAGGCATTCATGATCCCCAACGGGGAGGCATTCCCGGGTTAATGCGGATATATATTGATTTAGATTAGAGACATTCCAGGACCGGACATATTCGACCTCCCCGGCACGTCCAAGCCGAATACCATAGGAATGGGCCGAGGGGCCGAAACCGTCGTAGGGAACCATCTTCCAATAGGCTGAATTGTGACGGGACTCCCATTTTTTTTCCCGGAAAAAATTGGATATCTCATAGTGACTGAAACCGGCCGCTTCCAGGTATATGGAGGTGAACCGGAAACGATCCACCTGTGCCGGGCCGCCCATGGGAGTGACGAGCCCCTTTTCCCACGACCTGTACAGGGGAGTGCCGGGTTCCAGGGTCAGCATGTAGCAGGAGAGGTGTTCAGGGGAAAATGAAAGCGCCCTGTCCATTTCCTCCTGCCAGTCGCCTTCGGCTTCTCCGGGAAGCCCGTAGATCAAATCCAGCCCCAGATTATCAAACCCGGCAACCCTGGCCGCATCAATGGCACGGGCCGCCCGGCTCCCGGTGTGTATCCGTCCCAGCAGTGCCAGCCGCCCATCCTCAAAGGACTGGATTCCCAGGCTCAGACGGTTGACCCCCACCTTCCGCAGGGCCTTCAGATATGTCCGGTCCAAGGTGCCGGGGTTGGCTTCAAGGGTAATTTCCGCGGAGGGTGCAAGGGAATAATATCTGGATACCGTCTCCAGGATTTTTTCAATGGCGGCAGGCAACAGAACCGACGGGGTCCCCCCACCGAAATAGATTGTCTTCACAGCAGTTCGGTCACGGCGGCCGGGCCTTTGGGACCGCAACCGGATCTCCTCCACCAGGGCCGGGACATAATCCGAGGTCCGGGACAGATCCGTTTCCGAATAGAAATCGCAGTATCTGCACTTTTTAAGGCAGAAAGGCACATGGATATAAATGTGTTCAGACAAAACGCTTCATGAGCTGGTCAATGATGTGGTCCACATTGTCCGGGGTAACGCCGAAATCCTCGCAGGCCTGGCGGACCCGCTCCAGGTTGGGGCTGTCAGCCATATCCTCCGGCCCCCTGAAAAACCCCATGCGCCGCCCCACCTGGTAGAGCACCCGGTCCTGGGCGGAGAGGTCGAAAAAACGGTCAATGATACGGATCATCTTGTCCTTGTCACCGGGAAGCTCCCCCTCCAGGGTTTCAAAGAGGTTGAGGATGTGGTCGCTTTTCACTTTGGACCGGATATGGTCCAGACTTTCCAGAAAAAGCCTCAGCTCTTTGGCCATCATGGCATCGCTGGGCTTCTCGAACCCCCCTTCGGCCTCCTGTTCGGCCAGCACGGTTCCCGGGGTAACGGCCAGTGTCCGGATGCGGATGAAATCAGGGTCAATGGCGTTGAGGGCCGATGCGGTTTCCAGGGCATGTTCAACGGAGAGGTCGATGCCGCCCAGTCCCGGCATCACATATTCGGAGAGCTCCATTCCCGCGGCCTTTACCTTGAGACCGGCCCTGATATGCCCGGCCTTGTCGATGCCCTTTTTGATGCGCTTCAATACCAGGTCGGAGCCGGATTCCATGCCGATATGAATCCGGTTCAGGCCGGCACGCCCCATCACCGCGAGATCATTGGATTTTATCCTGAGGATGGTGTGACTCCTGGCATAGGAGGTGATTCTCTTGGTTTCAGGAAAACAGCGGCGGATATGTTCAAGGACCTGAATCAGGTCGCCGGGCTTCATGATCATGGAATTGGCATCCTGCAAAAAAATGGATGCCATGCCCGAAGCATACCAGTTCATGGCGGCATTAAAGGCGACCCGGTCCTTGACGTCGACATTTTTGTACACCCCGTGGACGGCCTTGTGGTCGGGAATCAGCCCCGGGATAACAACCTTGCGGATCTCTGAAATATAGCCATGGATAAGATCGATATCCCGGATGATATTTTCGACGGACCGTAAAGAAAATTTCCTGTTCTTATACACCCGGCAGAAGGTGCACCGGTTCCAGGGACAGTTCCGGGTCAGCCGCAGCAACAGGCTATACGCCTCTGAAGGCGGGCGAATGGGCCCCTGCTCAAATCCCCTGTACGCATCTTTTTTTTTATCGGGTCTGTTTTTTTTTGCCGGCATGCTTGCTTCTTATTGCGTCATTGTCTAAGCGTATCCGCTGTTTATCATTACAATGTCTTATAAACATTGAAAAACCGAAAGTCAATTTATTTGGATCCGGCTTGAAAACAGCGCCTGGAGTGTGATATTTATTCATACTTTTATAGTAAGTACCAAACATAAGTATAAATAATAAGGAGGCGGCCATGCCCGGCTTTGAAATATTCGGAGATGAAGAACGAAAACAGGTCAACGATGTACTGGAAACAGGGGTCCTGTTCCGATACGGGTTTGAGGGCGCCAGAAACGGCCATTTCAAGGCGCTGGAATTTGAAAAAAAACTGGCAGATATCACCGGGGCTGGTTTCAGCCACCTCTGCTCTTCCGGCACCGCCGCCCTGTCCACGGCCCTGGCCGCCTGCGGCATCGGTGCCGGAGACGAGGTCATTGTACCGCCGTTTACCTTTGTGGCCACCTTTGAGGCAGTGATCCACGCCGGTGCGGTACCGGTTTTTGCCGATATCGATGAAACCCTCTGTCTGGATCCCGACCGCCTGGAACAATTCATTTCTCCCAGAACAAAAGCTGTGGTACCGGTGCACATGTGCGGCGCCATGGCCAGAATTGATGAAATCAAGGCCTTCTGCGATAAAAAGGGGCTGATCCTCCTTGAAGATGCCTGCCAGTCCCTGGGGGCCGCCTATAAGGGAAAACACCTGGGCACCTTCGGCCTGGCCGGCTGCTTTTCCTTTGACGCGGTAAAGACCGTGACCTGCGGCGAAGGCGGCGGTATCATCACCAGCGACGGGGATGTTTACAGCCGGTGCGACCAATACGCCGACCACGGCCACGACCATCTGGGCGGCCCTGACCGGGGCGCCGACGACCATCCCATCATCGGCACCAACTTCAGGATTTCCGAACTCAACGCCGCCGTGGGCCTGGCCCAGCTCAACAAACTGGATCAGATAATTGACACCCAGAGAAAAAACAAGGCCGCCATCAAGGATGCCATGGCCGACATCGGGGATGTCACCTTCAGGTATCTGCCCGATCCCACGGGGGATTCCGCCACATTCCTGAGCTTTTTTCTGCCCACGGAAAACCGGGCCCGGGAAATGGCAAAAAAACTGGCCGAAAATGGTGTGCCCTGCCCTTACTGGTATGACAACAACTGGCATTACTACAAAAAATGGCACCACCTTCAGGACATGAAACGGTCCGCCCCCCTTGCTTTTGAGCTGGCTGAGAATCTGCCCGACTATAAAAACCTGGTGCTGGAACAGACTGAAAATGTCATGAAGCGCACCCTTTCCATGCAGATCATGCTCTCCTGGACCAAGGAAGAAATCGACCAGCGCATCCAGGCCATTTACAACGCATTTAAAAATTAAGGATAGATATACGATGTTTAGAAATTTCAAACTCGTCCCCAACGTGATTTTCGGCCGGGGATGTTTTAACCAATTGGATGAAATCTTAGGAAACCAGCGGACCGCGAAGGATAGCTGGGCCGTTTTTGTGGTGGATGATGTATTCAAGGGCAAGGCGCTGGAAAAACGGATTCCCGCCCAGGCCAACGACCACATCCTATGGGTGAATGTGGATGACGAGCCCAAGACCGGATATGTGGATGCATTGACCCTGGAAGTCAAAGGGCTGCGCCCCACCCTGCCCTGCGCCGTTATCGGCATCGGCGGCGGCTCATCCATGGACCTGTCCAAGGCCATTTCACTGATGCTCACCAATGAAGGCTCCTCCACCCTTTACCAGGGATGGGATTTGATTAAACACCCGGCCATTTACCATGCCGCCGTGCCCACCCTTTCCGGCACCGGGGCCGAGGTATCCAGAACCGCCGTGCTCACCGGCCCTGAAAAGAAACTGGGACTCAACTCCGACTACACGGTATTCGACCAGGTGGTCCTGGACCCGGAACTCATTAAAGGGGTGCCCAAAGACCAGCATTTTTACACGGGAATGGACTGCTATATCCACTGCATCGAGTCCCTTGAGGGCACCTACCTCAACGAATTTTCCAAGGCCTACGGAGAAAAATCCCTGGACCTCTGCCGCCAGGTATTTTTGGACAACCATCCTGACGCAGACGACAAGCTCATGATGGCCTCTTTTTTCGGCGGAATGAGCATCGCCTATTCCCAGGTCGGGGCCTGCCACGCCCTCTCCTACGGTCTTTCCTATGTCCTGGGCACCCACCACGGGGTGGGCTGCTGCATCACCTTCGACACCCTGGACGAATATTACGCTGACGGGGTAAAAGAATTCAGGACCATGATGGAAAAGACCGGAGTGGATATTCCCCGGGGCCTGACTTCCGGCCTCACCGATGAGCAGATGGAAACCATGATCACTGTGGCCCTTGGCCTTGATCCCCTCTGGGAAAACTGCCTGGGCAGGGACTGGAAAACCATCATGACCCGCGACAAGGCCCGTTCCTTGTTCGAAAAGATGTAGACGCCATGCCCGTAGCCGTCATACCCGCACGATTCGGGTCCAGCAGACTCGAAGGAAAACCCCTGGTAAAAATCGCCGGCAAACCCATGATCCAGCGGGTTTACGAACAGGCGCAGCAGTCATCTGTGGTCAGCCGTACCGTGGTGGCCACGGATGACCAGCGCATCGTCAAGGCCGTGGAGTCCTTCGGGGGAGAAGCCCTCATGACCTCGGACACCTGCCGGTCCGGCACGGATCGGGTGGCTGAAACAGCAGAGCTGCTGGGCCTGGGTCCCGATGAAATTCTTATCAATATCCAGGGAGACCAGCCGGTATTCGATCCCCGGTGCCTGGATTACATGATCCGCCCCTTTGAAACGGAGAAAGACCTTTCCATGTCCACCCTGGCTTATAGGATTGAAGATCCCAGGGAGATCACCGATCCCAAGGATGTGAAAGTCGTCTTTGACAAAAATGGGTCTGCTCTTTACTTTTCCCGGGCCCAGATCCCCTTTCCCCGTGACGGCCAGACCGATGTGGACTATTACAAGCACCTGGGGTTCTACGCCTATACCAAACGGTTTCTGGACAAGATCATCACCCTGTCCACGGGTATCTGCGAAGAGGTGGAAAAACTGGAGCAGTTGAGAATCCTGGAACACGGGTATGCCATCAAGGTGGTGGTTTCCCCCTATGACTCCCCGGAAATCGATCTGCCCGAAGATATCAAACGCATCGAAGCGAGGCTTTCCTGATTGTCCCGGAGATCATTTTATAAAATCATCCACACCTCCGCCCGGACCCAGTGGGGGGATACGGAAAAAAGAATCCTCAGCGAATCCGTCTGGATGGAGGAACAGGGGCACCTGGTCATCATTATTGCGCCGTTAAACAGCCCCCTCTACCTTAAGGCCAGGGAAAAGGGAATCACCGTGCATCCCCTCTCCTTTCAGACCCTGGCCCAGGTAGGCGAATACGGCAGGATACGGCAGATCTTTGCCAATGAAAAACCCTTTGTGGTCAACTGCCACGGCCGGGCCGATGCCAGGATCGCCCTGAAAGCCGCCCAGAAAACAGGGGTTCCCTGCAGGATCATCACCCGCCACACCGGCGGGGCCCTGAAAAACACCTGGGCCAACAGGAAAATCTACAAGACGCTCAGCCATTACGTCTTTACCACGGCCAATGATACCACCCGGCACCTCCGGGATCTCTTCAACCTCTCTGAGATGGAAATTTTTTCCATCCCCGACGGGATTTCTGAACCCGACGGCCTGCCAGAAAACGATGATGCAAGAAAAAATCTGGCCCACGATTTCGGGCTCCCCGTGGACACCCGGTTCATTGGGATTCTTGGAAAGGTTCCTGAGCCAAAGGCCCTGGCTGCTCTGTTTAAAGCGGTTAAACTAAGCCCCCGGGCGGCATCCCGCCACCTGGTTTTCTTTGAAAAGGCAGAAAACAAAAACAAGGAGCGGATGGCCCAACTGGCCAGCGAACTGGGGATGGCCGGAAAGATTCACCACGCCCCCGGTACAGAAGAAGACTGCTGGGCCCTATACCGTGCCCTGGACTGTTTACTCTTTCCGGAGCCTCCGGCCGTTTACCCGGGTGTCCCCCTGGGAATGCTGGAAGCCCTGTATGCCGGCTGTCCGGTCATCGGCGCCGATTGCGGAGGCATCAGGGATATTATTGCCCATGAGAAAACCGGACTTTTGTTCACTCCGGGCCATGATTCTGAATTGGCAAAAATGACGGAAGCGGCCCTGGCAGATGAAACGTCAGCCCAAAAAAGGGCGGCAGTGGCCAGGGAGGTGGCAAAAAACAAATACACCATGGATGCCATGGGACGGGATCTTATCAGGATATACAGGCTTCGCCAGGTCAAGATCGAGCGGAGACTTCATTACAATTAAGCCTGGCGCTCTTTTTTTCTTCTGCAATTTCGTAATACAGGCGCTCATACCGGGCCGCAGTCTCATCCCAGGTATGGGCGCTTGCTGTTTCCCTGCCCTGCCGGCCGATCTCATCCCTAACCGTCTTGTTTTTAAGGTCTTTCAATATCCCCGGAAGCTGGTCCGGTGAATCAAACACAATGCCGTTCCGCCCCGAATCAATCAGGCATGAACACCCGGCAGCCCGGGAGGTAACCACCGGGATTCCGCACGCCATCGCCTCAAGCACGGTCATACCGAAGGCCTCTGCAAGGGAGGGTAGCACCAGCACATCTGCGAGGGCGTAATACCGGAGTACATTATCCGTCAGACCGGTAAACACCACCCGATCGCCCAGCCCGTATTCCGCCACAAGACGGGTGTAATGCTCCATTTTTTCCTGCCGTCCCACCACAAAAAGTTTCATTCCACGGTCAATGGCAGGGATAAGGTTGTCCAGCCCCTTGCGCCGGAATTCGGAACCCACAAAAAGCACGGCGGTCTCATCGGGTGCCAGTCCCTGTTCCCGCCTGGCCGACGCCCGCATGGCAGCAATTTTCAAAGGAGAGAACACATCAATATCCACCCCAGGAGGGATGACGCTAATGCCGCCAAAACGCCGGTGGCAATCCTGAAGATCCTCACGGATCACATCTGAAACGGCTACCAGGCGGCTGGATGACGCCTGCTGCCGTTCCATGTGAATATAGAGCCAGGCCCTGGGCGAAATAAAAAACTCATTAATTTTTTTCAACAGGGACATGGTTCCCATGCCCCGCATGAATGAAAAGGTATGAATCGTTGAGATATCACCACGGCATCCCTTATCGTGGGAATGGACCACATCATACATTTTTCCCTCCATCCGGGCCAAGACCCCCCTGGAAAAGGAATGCAGGGCAAGGACACTGGAAAACATCATTTTTTCAGGAATCCTGAAAACGGTCATCCCCCGGGTCAGGCTCCCATCAATTTCCCTGGCATACAGATCAATCTCATGCCCGTTTTCCACCATTCTTTGCGCGGCTTCAACGGCATACCGTTCAGCCCCGCCTGTGGCCACAAAATTTTTAATGATTAGGGCAATGCGCAGTGCTTTTTTCATTAAGGTCAGCCCTATATAGGGTACATATCGCCTTCAGGTGGGTAAATTTCAATGTTCTCATTTATTTTCCATATTATAGTTATCATTGCCAATATAGTATAAAAAACTGTATCTAGAAAATGAACAAAAACAGGTTGCACCAAGCCATTGACGAAAAACATTAAAATAAGGGCAATACAACATACGGCATGGCTTCTTATAAATTCATTTTTCCCGTATAAAATTAGCCTAATGCATGTGCTAATGGAAAATGCAAAAATTCCACAAAAAAATAAAATTCCAGTAACTCCGGTCCTTACACCGATATTCAATAACATATTGTGAGGCCACAAAAAATGCTCGTTAGTTTGATACTGTTCGGGTATCCTAAATAGATATTTATCCCTGCCTATTAAATCGGGATCTCTATAGGTATCCAAAGAAAATCCGGTTCCGACAATAGGGTGATCCTCTATGATCTCAAGCGAGAAAAAAATCAATGCCATCCTGGCATGGTCCTCGAATAATTTCGAGGGCTTAATTCTATCCTTTAAAGGGGTTTGTAAAGTGATACAGACAACGGCTACTGCGATAACAAACAATGTTTTTTTATTTTTCCAAAAAAGGATCGGCAGTGCGACACACAATGATAAAAAAGCACCCTTTGAATGTGTTAACAATACACCTGACAATAAAACCAGAATGGCTGCCACCAGTAGAATGCGATACCACATTTTTCGACTAATCTGAAACAACCAACCAGCCAATATGATACCCATAATCATTCCGAATGGCACAATATCAATAGCAATAGCAGAAAACCCTTGGCACAAGCGTGTATGAATTCCATGTCCTAGCATAAGATAAAAATAGATTAAAAGCCAAAGCGTAAAAATAAACTCTGAAACAACAATACAAACAGAAAGCAGAATGAGTTTTCTCTGGCTGAGAATAAAATTTACTAAGACAAGATATAAAAGCAAATACCTTATCAGATGCGAATAAAGAGCACGGATGCTATCCGGTTTATCCAGCGCAAAAAGGACACTGACCGCAGACCACGCTGAAAAAAAGAGCAAAGGATAAAACAGAGGAGATTTAACATATAATTGAACGCCGCCTTCTTTGGCTAATACGATTGTGATGCCTACCGCTGAATAAAAGAATAACTGCACCAAAAAATTATTATGGGGGAAAGGGTTAAAAAAGAGGCCCCCCATTATCAGAAATAATACGATACGCTCTTTTTCTATTTCTAATTCAATTTTCCTAAGCCTTTTAAGCTCTGATATCATCCTAACTCACCATCTTTTTTAAAACTAGTTGGAAAATCTTTTAACCGGATTGTCCTAAAAAAAGCAATCCAGGTCATTATTTTCACAACTCTTGGAAAACGAGCCAACAAATCCTTATCAATCAAAACAATATCATGCTGTTCTTTATTTCTGCCGTGGCCCAACATGACGTATCCCATCTTGTCTGCCAAGGCAATTACATCCTCTCTTGTTTTCTGGCCTTCCCAAAAGGCCTCATTTTCAACCTCAGCATGGATAAGCTTGACCTGCTCCCGGACATTTGTAATGCTTTGAAGCACTTCATAAGAGGCACCCTCAACGTCTATCCAAAGTGCAATACTGCCATTGACTTTCATTTCAGCCATTTTCGAATCAACTCGCACTCCATTTAGTTGAATCTTCGCCGGCTCTTTTTCAAGTGTCCTTGGGAAAGCAGAACTCATTCCACGGAGGTGCTCATCCTTTCCTTCTTGGTCAGACGCTTCTTGAATGAAAAATTCTTTTGGGCCATTTTCATTCCAAACAACCTCATTGAATATGGAGATATCTTCATTGCTAAAAAATGGGTTGCCAACGATCTGCGCATAATTATCTGGATTTGCTTCAAAGATAACGATCTGAGACGTGGGAAGTATTTTTTTAAACCTCAAAGCATCGGATCCATCCATCGATCCAATATCACAAATTACAGACGGCTTTATAAACCTCAACAAAAGATTGAACAAAAATTTTGTTCCCAATTCCATTATCATACACCCCGTTTAAAAATTTTTTTAAAAAAACTCTTAGTTCCAATTCTATTTTGCTTATCAGTACTCCAATTAGACTGTTCTACAATACCTAAATAGTTTTCTGAAAGTACGGTTTCATTTTCTCCAAGTCCTATGCTTTCATCAAATTGTTTTTTATAATGATAGACCTTAAACAATGGTTCTAAAGGTATGATGGGAATGACTCTGCTTTTTAAAAGATATTCCCCGTACCATAGTATTTCACATGGATAATTAGAGATCAATTCAATCATATTGGTTTTGTTTGGAACCACATACTCCTCATACAACGCCCGCCAGACTCTGGAAGACCAAACAACTGGTGTCGGACCAAAATCAAAACAGCACCCTGTCCGTTTAAAAATATCTTTGAAGAGTTCCCTCAATTCATAATAGTCTTTTATAATATTTTTTCGCCCCTGGCGGGCTGCAAAACTGAGCAGATCTTTAGATTGATGCAAAATTGTATATGGCGTATAATCGTCAACCAAAAAGTCCTTTAAAAAAAATGGACGAATAAAATAAGAATCTGAATCAATAATAAGGTAGTTTGGACTTATTTCCATTCTCCAGAATTCCGCTTTGATCAACTGTTGAACTAAATGGGGCGGAAGTTTTTCAACTTTCTTTTGAAGGTGTTCTTCTCCCCCCACAGTTTTGCTTGATATCTCTTCGTCGGTTAGAAGCCTTACATTGTAGCCTTGCAGCCTATTTTGGAATAATGGCAGTTCTTTGCACGGGCATGATAGATAGAACGGGATCCTATCTACATTGTACTTTTCCAGGCTATCAGCCAATTTGACGACCCGTTCAATATCGGGCGCATATGACTTACAAAAGATCGAAAACAAACAACTCAAATTTTACCTTCTATTTTTAACGAATTCGGATTGCATTGTATCTAAAAGCAACAATAACCAATAAAGGGTTATTGTTTGTATAAATAAAAACAAGCCTGATCTCCAAGCTTAAATTCGTTCAGGGTAATAGACCATTTTTTAAATTTATTTATCATTTTTTTTGTAAAAATACTTTTTTTACGAGAATAAGCAAATGATTCCTTGTCAAATAAAGCAATATCTTTCCTACATTGCTCGCTTCCCCAGAACTGAAACTCATTGGAATCGTACACTATACTCTTAACGCTGAACCCTGCGCTTTCCGCCAGTAATCTCATGCTATTCTCAGAATACAAAAACAAATGACGGGGCGCATCCAATTGAACCCAATCGGTTTTGTATTTCTGCCATATGAAATTCCCAAAAACAGGTATACGGATCATTACAAAACGATCATTCCTTAAGAGCTCAAACAACTTTTTCAACACACGTTCTGGCTCTGGCATATGTTCAAAGGAATGATGGAGCATTATATAGTCATATCTTCCATCAAGTTGTTCAAGATCTGATTTCAGAATTGACACCCCATTTTCATAAACGACTGTTTTAGAGATATATTTATCCAACCCGTAAAGGTTTTTAAAACCTTCTTTCTTTAACCGAATTAAAAAATTACCGGCCCCGCACCCGACATCAAGTATATTTGAATCCAGGTCTACGTTAACCCCTTTGAACCAATCAAAATACTCAGGGGGGCGATAAACTGCTTGCAATACAGATCGAAAAAAACCGTTACTGCCGAGACATGCCTTTGCTCTTTCTCGTTTTAAAAATGCTTTGACCCTATTATCTTTCAGTTTCGGCGGGTTCTGGAACGAATTGTAAGATTCATCATAATATCGCCCAAGGTCATCTGGGATATCCTTAATCTGCAATGTTCCGCAATGGGTGCATTCAAAGTATTCAAATGTTTCATCCATGCCGTACATGGTTTCACATAGTTTATGAATCAACAAATCTGAAGATTCGCCACAAATTCTACACGAACTCGCCATTACATTTCCTGAATTTTTTGATCACTGAGTTTAATGCCATTTTATATTTTATTTTCTTGACCGGATTTGTCGGATAGAACGATTTAGCCATCATATACCTTCTCATAAACCGGTAATAAATATTTTTACAAATATCACGATTTAGTTTGTTTTCTTCTTGAAGTTTGACATATTCTCTTAATATACTGAAGTTGCATTCCCTTATATGATAAAGTTGGAATCCCTCTGGGTGTTTCGCCTTTAGCAATTTTCTATTTGCCTTCATCAAATTGTGAACGCGGCGCTGAGCGTGACTCGAGAAACTTTTACCAGCCTTATGATAAATGAAAACCCCCTCTGTAATCATAATCTTATATCCCTTTTTAAGGACCTTTAATGAAAAATCGGTATCTTCATAATATCCTAATCCAAAAGATTCGTCTAACCCACCAAGTTGAGTATAAATATTTTTCTTGATTGCAACACAGCAAAAATCCAGACGTGGTGATTCAAAGCAATCTTCATTGGAATGACGGCACCAGGAATGTCCATCTTCTATAATTTTCTTAAAATCTGAAGCTTCTGAATATATTTTCTGTTCATTTCCGGCTTCATTGGTGACAGGCGCCAGCATCGCCCAAGTTTGATTTGAATCCAGCAAGGAAGATAGTTTTCCAATGGCATTGGGAGGAACAACTGTATCACTGTTTAATAAAACAACAATATCACCCTTTGCCCTCCTTACACCATCATTATTGCCGCCCGCAAATCCCCGGTTTTCTATATTTAAAATCAAACTAAGATTAGTATGCTTCAATGCCTTTTTTTTCAACATCTCAACGGTGTTGTCCTTGGAGTTGTTATCAACCACAATAATCTCAAATTCAGAATTGGACTCATCATCAAAGAGACTTTCCAGGCAGGGGCCCGTTGTTTCATCGTAATTATTATAACTGACAATTATTATGCTGGTTTTGGGAGGCACGTTTCAACAACTCCTATTATATTTTCAACTGCTCTTTCGACGGTAAAGAGTGAGGCAGAGGGCCTCGCTCTATTCAATTCATTTTTACGCCAAGCATTAATCAACATTTTAATCCCGGATTTAATTCCTTCAAAATCATCCGAATCTAACACAGGATTGTCGATAGAGCACATCAAAGAGGCTAATTCCGAGCGCTTGGATGCAATGCAGGCAATAGGTCTTCGGACCAATAAATACTCATAGAGTTTTGAAGGGATATACTCTTCACCTATTTTCGACTCTCCATGAACCAAAACGAGAACATCGCAAAGGTGCATTTTCTCAAACACCCGCTGTCGACCAGTTTTACCGGTGAAGTGGTCAAACTCAAGCCGACCATGTTCGCAAACAACTTTTTCTAATGAAAATCTATCTACCGCGGCTCTAGAAATACCGTCAAGGGCTGTCCCATAAACATCTAAAACTACCTTCTCTCTCAAGGCCGGATCTTCATCAAAAAGAGCGCCGAGAACCGCCATCAAAATATACAAATTCCGATCCTCCGCCAGAGATCCAAAGTGACCGAAGTGAATTTGATTGCGCTTCTCATACCTCACCTTCTTGATACTCGGAGGAGAGGCGCCAGGGCGTAAGACATGACCTTTCCCGTATATACCGGTACGCGCTTCAGCCCGTTCACATGCACTGTGTGTAAAATAAAAAACGGCACACGCATTTTCAAACACTGTCTTCTCAAGCCACTTGTGAAAAGCATATCGTTGATATTTTTTCTCCCCATGATCAGAAATCAACGGATCATGGATTTCCGCAAGCCAAGGAATTGCAAACAGTTTGTTTAGGATAAACCCTGCTAAATGGGTACTACTAGGCCCTGCTGTTGTATAGATTAATTCGGGCTTGTTTCTTTTTATTAGGCCAAATCCTTTAATGCTTGCGCTAAGAAACCACGACCAGTGGCTATCCAAATTTATAAAAATTTTTTCAAGCAGTAGGAAAGGTAAACATATAATAGTGACTAATGCTTTCAAAAGCCGGGCTCTTGAACTATTAAAATATTTTTTTTCTATTATTTTCCTAGTTTCAAAATTGAAGCCGGATGGAGCCATAGAAATGACTTGGTAGTGAGGAAAAGCTTTATCTTTTGTCCCTGTAGGGGCACTAATGACTAACGGCTGGATCCCATCTCGCATAAGATACGGAATTTTATCGGTTATGGTCTGACTCGCTGCCCTTCCATCCATATTAAAACAATGCGATAGAATCAACCATTTTCTATGGTATAATTCCTCATTTTTTTTATTACGCCCCAAAAGATGTCCTTCTGTTCAAATCCCAAACAACAAAAAAATGCATTAACTCAAACCAACTATGTTTCATACACTGTCTTCGAAAAATAGTTTAAACAATTTATCACAAAATGCATCTTTTATCTCTGAATAAGATACTCTGTCAAAATAATATCCAGTCACGCTTTTGCCTAAAAACCGGGATTTCTGGACAACTGACTAAGAGTTAGTTACGGGAAATCTTAGAGAGGTTTTTAATACATGCAAATCCTCTTTTACAGTGTCTTAAATCAATACCTCCTAATGTTACCCCCCTTCTTATTTCCGCCAGTAAACACCTGTCCAGTCAATGCTTTCTATAGGGCTTTCAATTTTGTGCTCTTTACGATAGATATCCACAGCCTTTTTACAAGGTGGATGAACATAATCGTCAATAATACAAAATCCGCCATCAGATAATTTAGGATATAGATTTGTAATGGCATCCATGGTGGATTCATACATGTCACCGTCAATCCTTAAAACAGACAGTTTATCAATAGGCGCCGTGGGCAGAGTATCTTTAAACCAGCCTTTAAGGAAATGAACATTCTCATCAAGCAATCCATATTTTTCAAAATTTGACTTAACGATGTCCTCTGAAACTGCAAGGAAATCCTCTGTATAGTGTATATCTCCAATGTCTAGAGGATATTTTTCTTCATCAGGTTTAGGAAGGCCTTCAAACGAGTCTGCAACATACACAATCCGATCAGAAATATTGTAAGACTTCAAAATAGCTTTCATAAGTATTACAGCACCTCCCCGCCAAACTCCTGTTTCAATAAAATCTCCTTTAATATCCTCTTTCAGTACTGTTTCAACGCAATACTGGATATTGTCCAAACGTTTTCTGCCAACCATAGATTCCCCATACCGTGGCCATACTTTGCCATCCTCTTTATCTGACTCATTAGATTTCGGTAATTTAACAATCTGATAATTAAATAGTCTGAAAAATTTAACCAGTGTTAATAAAAAAGTTCTATGAACTTTGCTCTTTTTGTATGCAAAGGTTTCAATCGGCATACCAGGTTCATCCCATAGGGCAAAATTAAGCGTATCTTTTAATAATTCTAAATATAAATTTTTCGTTTTCATATATAATGATTTCCAAAATTATGTAAGTTATCTGAATAGATCTCAATCGCAAAACAAGCAATCTTTTTAGGATATCATTAAAGCTATTGTCAAGGAGAGATTCTATGTAGCCTTAAATTATTATTTGCATTTAACTATAGTTCGGGCTCTGATCGTCCAATTCAGCTCAGGCGACTTATTTATAATCACTCTTTTTTATTTCTAAAAAAGAATCAATCCCATTCTTCTTTAAATAAAGCTTGGCATACTTATAGAAGGTACCCTGAAAATTGCCGAATGCGATCATGAATCCCGGCCAGCCATCCAGAATACCAAGTTTCAGAATATAGATGGTAAAGGCAGACCAGAATCCGTGGGCCAATGCTTTGAACATACCTGCGGATTTTCCGGCTTCCGCCAGTTTCTCCGCCCCCAGCGTGGAATAGCGGTTGGATTTGTGGATCACCTCTTCCAGATTCTTATAGGGAATCTGAAGGATATTGGATTTAAAATGCCCACAGGGCCGGTCGCTGACCACCCGGTAGCGTTCATGAACGGCGTCGGGCTCAAAGACCAATACCCCTTTTCGGAAAAGCTGGGGCTGCCTGTAATCGGGGTAAAAACCGGCATGGCGGATCCACCGGCCCATGAAAAAATTACGTCTAGGCACATAGTAGGCGTCCATACTGCCGGGATCATTGATGATTGACAGAATCTCCTGCCGGGCCGCTTCGGTACACCGTTCATCGGAATCCAGGCTGAAAATCCAGTCATGGGAACAGGCGGCAATGGCATCGTTCCTCAGCTTCCCAAACCCCTTAAAGGGAATCTGAACCACCCGTGCGCCATGGGCTTCAGCGATTTCAACGGTCCCATCAGTGCTGTTTGAATCCGCCACCACGATTTCATCTGCCCAGGCAACGCTTTTCAGGGCGTCCCTAATCTTGTCTGCTTCATTGAATGCGATTATATAAACGGATAATTTATTCACTGTCATATCCTTGCGCACCGGCATCTTCATCTGACGCAGCAAGACTGTCCAGTCCCAGCCGGCAATAATAGGTTTCAGAACGCTCTGAAATTTCCAAAAGGGCGTCATTTTCTTCCAATTTATCCCGGGAATTCTCCCGGTGCCACAGATGGTAGCAGATGGCACGGAAAGGGTGCTCCCTGCGCGTCAAGCCGTAGCGAAAGAGCCGGACCACAAATTCTGTATCCTCCCGCCCCCACCCCACGAAAGCCTGGTTGAAACCGTTCACGGCCACCATATCCTCCCGGAAAATACCCATGTTGCAGCTGCGGATCCCAGAGAGTTTTTTTACCGTATAGGCTGGTAGAAAGGGCACCCTGACAATGTGGTGGCCGTTGGAAATGTCTTTCCCCAAAACAAGTCCCATGAGGCGGAGGAGTGATCCCATGTCCCTGTGATCAAACTCTTCCACCTGCTTTTCATTGACCAGCACCCGTTTTCCCTGAAAAAAACTGCCGGGCCGTGCAAGGGCCATGTGGTCGGCCACAAAATGCCTTTCAGGGATACAGTCGCCGTCCAGGAGGATTAGATAATCCCCTTCAGCGGCCAGGACCGCCTTATTCCGGATTCTTGCCGCCCGGAACCCCTCATCCGCCTGCCACACATGGGATATGGAAATATCCTGCCTGGCCAGGTAGGGGGAGAGCATCTCTTCGGTTTGAGGGCCGGAACCGTCATCGGCCACGATAATGTCATGGGGCAGGCAGGTCTGGCCAAGCAGGCCGTCCAGCACTTTTTTCAAGGCATCAGGCCGGTTATAGGTGGTCACAATCACCGAGGCTCTCATGGCCGGTTCTCCCGGATTTTCCCATATACCTCGTCAACGGAAAGATCCGCCATGCATTGGAATCGGTTTGCTTCGCAGGGATGTTTGGCATAGCAGGGAGAACAGGGCAGGTCCTTTTGAATCACGGTGTGCATCTTTCCGTAGGGTCCGGTCCGTATGGGGTTGGCCGGTCCGAAGATGGCAAACACCGGTACATTCAGCGCTGCAGCCATGTGCATGGGGCCGGTATCGTTGCAGATAAAAAATTCAGCCCCCCCAATAACCGGCAGCAATTCTTTTAATCCTGTCTGTCCGGCAATGGAGATGGCATTGCCCTGGGAATGGGCAACTGTAATTTCTGCAATTTCTGCTTCGGCCGCTGATGCGATGACCACCACGGGCAGCTCCAGCCGTGCGGCCAGGGCGCCGAATTTTTCAGCAGGCCACCGGTTGGCAGGTTTCCCTGCAGAGGGGCTCATTACCGCATAGCGGGGCGGCAGGATCTTGCAGACCGGGGGATGCGGATCATAGGGTGCAAAGGGATAGACCACCTCATCGGTTCGGCAGCCCAGAAATCCTGCCAGCTTGAGGTAGCGGTCTATGGCATGGATTTTCATGGATCCGTGGACCTTATGGGTATAGAATAAAGGGCTTCCTTCGTCTGATTCCCTGAATCCCAGGCGAACAGGTGCCTTTGAAAATCCAGAAATCAAGCCGGACCGGAACAGACCGGACAGGTCAATACAGACATCGTAATTCTGCTTCCCCAGATCCCGGCGAAGCTGATTGATCTCCCCCAGGGTCTGCCTGAGATTGGAAAATCTTTTCCACTGGTCCTTTTTGATCACCCATAACCGGTTAATCATGGGATGGCCTTCAAGAAATTTGTGGAGGCCGTGGGCCACCACCCAGTCGATCCTGGCCCTTGGAAATTTTCCTTTCAGGGCGCTGAGTACCGGAAGGGAATGGACGATGTCTCCCAATGCACTGGGTTTTACGATTAAAATCCGATTAATGGGGCCGGACAGGTTTCCACTGCCATCCACAACAGGCTTAACCACGGTATCCCCCTTTCTCCATCAGCATACAGCAGGCATCCAGCACCCGGCCCACACCGATCCGTTCCATACACCTGTGATCGATGGGGCACTCCTTTTTCAGGCAGGGACTGCAATGGACAGGTTCCCTGACCATGATGCTGTTTGGGTTCGACGGAGCCGTTGCAATAAAATCCGTTGAACCGATCACCGCCACCTGGTTCACCTTGAGTGCGGCGGCGGCATGCATGAGTCCGGAATCGTTTGTGACAAAAAGGTCGCATGCCCCGATGAGGGCAAAGGCTCTGGCCAGGCTCGTTTTACCGGCCATATTCACACATGCCCCCTGCGACATGGCTGAAATCTTTTCTCCCAGGTCATAATCAGAAGCCCCCCCGAAAATGATCACCTTGGTATTGTATTTCTCCGCCAGCGCCCCGGCCAGTTCTGCATACCGCTCCGGAAACCAGCGTTTGGCGGTTCCGCCCGTAGCTCCTGGATTGATACCGATAACCGGCATGCCCGATCCGGACAGATCTTTTTCCGCCAGCAGACTTTGGGCCCAGGTTCTATCTTCGGCAGAGACATGCAATTCCAGGTCTCTGCTGTCGGCCCTCAATCCCGCCCGGGTAAGAATGGCAATATAATAATCAATGAGATGGCCCTTTTTCAGGGCCGGATCCATCTTGATACAACGGTTAAGCAGCAGAGTTCTGGCATCTGTATCGTAGCCCAGCCGCTCGGGTACCCCTGCCAGGAATGCCAGCAATGCCGCCTCAAAGGCGTTCTGCATGAGGATGGCCAGGTCAAAATTCTTTCTGCGGATATCCCGGGCCAACCTCAGAGTGCCCGCCCCCATTTTATGGCGTCCGCCATTCTCATAGATCATAACCTCATCCACATGGGGGTTGGATTCATATACCGGCACCACCCAGGGTTTGGCCAATACAGCGATATGGGCTTGGGGGAAATTTTTACGCACCGCCCGGATCACGGGGGTGGTCATGATGGCGTCCCCCACCCAGTTGGCGGCCCGGATCAGGATCCTACCCCGACTTCTGTCGTCGAATTTGATGAATTTCATATTTTTTTAGGCCAGGGGCTATAGTTTTTGGTTTTCCAACGGTTGTGGACCCAAAAATATTGATCAGGATATTTTTTCACCATGGATTCAATGGCATCGTTGTAATTCTGTGTGTTTATTTCAAGATCCTTAATGTTGTCATTGGTCTCAACCAACTGTATTTCAGGTAAAAACTCGATAAGGTATTCTCTGCTTTTCCGGACCGTATACATTGGGATAACTGGAGCCTTGGTTCTCAAAGCTAACATGGCAAGCCCTTTATTAGTACAGGCGGGTCTGCCGAAAAATTCGACAAAAGCCCCTTTATACCAATCTACATTCTGATCCAACAATGTTCCCACCACACCACCAGATTTCAGAACATCATTAATTGTATCCGATGCCCCGATGATGGGTATCATGGTCACCCCGAACCGCTGCCGCATACTCCGGATCAACCGGTCCAGGGGAGAAAAATCCAGAGCGCGGTAAACAGCATATCCCCTGAAGCCGGTTTCGTCGATGGCCGGTATCAGCATTTCAAAATTCCCCATGTGGCAGGTGACCACAATGACGCCCCGGCCTTTGGCATGGGCCTGTTTAACATGCTCCAATCCCTTTATGGTGAAATGGGAAAGGAACGCTTCCTTGCTGAATTTCTGGGCCCAGGCCACTTCAAACAGGATGGATGCAATATTTTTAAACACCCGCTTACCCATGGCCTCAATCTGGGCCTGGTTCATCTCATCTCCAAAGCACCGGGTCAGGTTGTCCAGGGTTATCTTCCTGTGCCGGCGGTCGATTCTGAACCAGAGCAGCCCGATGAGATCGGCACAGAAATCAGCCGCCCATACGGGAATCCTGCCAAGCATCATCACCAACAGCATGAGGAGCCGGTATATTTGATCGTCGTTCATAAATTCAATTTCGATTTAAAAAATTGTTTAAACCCATCCTCGTTGTCAAACCCCATCCGGACACCGATCACCCCCAGATCCATTTCCCAGTCAAAGCCGGGGTCCATTTTGGTGTGGTCCTTTTCCGTGGTGAGCACCATATCTGCCCCAAGGGTTCGGGCGTGGGCCTTTACCGCCTCAAAATCAGCCCTGTTATACCTGTAATGGTCCTGAAATTCAAGGTGGGCAAGAATCTGCACCCTTAGGCCGGCAACGGTATTTCTAAATGCATGGTTTTGGGCGATTCCCGAAAACAATACTGCTTTTTTCCCCTTAAGGCCCTCTACTCTTGGTTGTATATCAAGGTTAGGAGGACAGGCCGACCATCTGGCCAAGAAGGGCTGATGCCGGGTATAAAATATAGGGTGATCCGGAAAGTAATCTTCTACCTCGTGGATCCTTTTTTCTGCAGCACCCTTATTTCCGGATATCGGGCACCGGGTCAAAACGATACCGTCAATCCGCTCACGGGCCATGGCCGGGGTCTCCCGCAGGCGCCCGGCCGGCAGCATCCGACCGTTACCCAAAGGCCTGTCATGGTCAAACAGGACCAGGTTTAGCTCCCTGGCAAGGGCCAGATGCTGGAATCCGTCATCCAGGATAATTACGTCGGGATGAAAGGTGTCAACGGCCAACCGGCCGGCCGTATACCGTTTTCTGCCCACCACCACAGGAAACCGCTTTTTCATGGCCATCATAAAGGGTTCATCACCTGCCGCCTGCGCATCCATAAGTACCTGGCCGCCGTCACCGACCACTGCGGCAGCCTCCTTATAATTCCCGCCATAACCGCGACTGACCACCACCGGCCGATATCCCATGTCGATCAACAGCTCAGCCAGATAAATGGTCATGGGGGTTTTACCCGATCCTCCGGCTGTGATATTGCCAATGGAGATTACCGGGCAGGGCAGTTTTTTTTGTTTTAAAATCCCGGCCCAGTACATGGCCAGTCGGATCCCCGTCATGGCCTGGTAAACATAGGAAACAGCGACTAAAACGCCTTCCAGGGAAAAAACGCCAGGCCGGTATTCCCGGTCCGATATCTCGGTGATTCTTTTTTCCAGGTATTTAAGAAAAGATTTAATGGAGAAAACCATGATCCAGCCTTTTGATCATTCTATCCAGGGCGCCGACATTATTTAAAAACACCTTTAGGGCCGCCTCGCCCATGGCCCGGCACCGCCCGGCATCGGCCAGCATCGCCCCAGCCCTTTCCGCCAGCGCCCCGGAGCCATCCACCCTTTCAGCCCCGCCGCCATCCAGAAGCAGTCTTTCCATCTCACTGAAATCCGTCATATGAGGACCGAAGAGTACTGGTTTGGCAAACATGGCAGGTTCCAGGGGGTTATGGCCTCCGCAGGAAACAAGGGAGCCCCCGACAAAGGCAAAATCGCACAGGGCATAGGCCATGGCCAGTTCTCCCATACTGTCGATAAAAAGAATATCCGCCCCGGATTTCTCGGGCCCGGAATCCGATAGGCGAGCAGTGGCAAATGGTGCCAAGTGCTGTTCTTTGAGCAATTGCCCGGTCCGGTTGGGGTCCCTGGGGGCGATGATCAACCGGAGTTCAGGGCAATTTTCTTTTATTTTGGAAAATGCCTCCACCACCATGGCCTCTTCACCGGGGTGGGTGGAGCCGGCAATCCATACGGGTTGCCCGGTCCGGATGCCGAACCTTTCCCTGAGCTTCTCCAATTCCGTCGGGGAGATCTCGGGCCTGGGCTGGTCAAACTTCATATTGCCGGTAACACTGATACGGGCTTCGGAAACCCCAAGCCGCCTGAACCCCGCTGCGTCCTCCCGGGTCTGGGCCATGATATGGGAGAGGCCGGAAAAAAAAAGGACAGTGGCCCGGCCCAGGCGCAGGTAACCTTTTAAGGAGCGGGGTGAAATTCTTGCATTGACCAGAACCACCGGTATCTGTTTTCCTTTCATGATGGAGAGGAACCCCGGCCAAAGATCAGTTTCCACAAGGCAGACCAGATCCGGCCGAACCCTGCCGGCCACAGCCAGAACCGCCCCCCATAAGTCAAAGGGGAAATATCCCAATCCATGGAGTGGAGACCCTTCTTTTTCAGGGCCCATCAGGCGCCGGGCCGTTTCAAATCCCGTCCGGGTCGAGGCGGTGAAAATGATCTGGGCATTAGGCTTTTCCTCTTTCATCCGCCGGACAAAGGGGAGGGCGGAATTCACTTCCCCCACGGAGAGGGCATGAATCCATATCCGGTATGCTCCCGATTTTTTCTTTGGAATGCCCGTAAACATGCCCAGGCGCTGCAGCAGATTGGCCCGGCGTTTTTCAGATGCCAGCCAAACCAGGGGCAGAAAAGGAAGGACCAGCAAAAAAACAAGGCTGGCAGCGATGTGGTAAAGAATCATCATTTCTTCTCTTTTATTCCGTCTGGATGAGATAGATGATCCCAAGGCAGAAAAAAACGATATTTCCCACCCAGGCCGCCACCAGGGGCGGCAGTATCTTGGCATACCCCAGGGACATGCAGAATCCGTAGACAAACCAGTAGAGAAAACAGATGACCACCCCCAGGGCAATGGCCACTGGCAGGTTGGTTTTCACAAAGGAGCGCATGCCTGTAGCGGCCCCTGTCAGGGCCATGATCACACATATGAAGGGAAAGGCCAGCTTACCGTTCATGTCCACCTTATAAGTGGTGGCGTCGTATCCTTCGGCCGTCACCTTTTTTACATAGGAGCGGAGTTCAGAAAAACTCATCTCGTCGGATTTCTGGGCCACCCGTCCCAGGTCTTCGGGTTTGATATCAAGGGTACGCCGGATTTCAGGCAGTGTGGACACCATATAATCGGTGTCGGCAGGATTGTACATCTGGCGGGTCACCCCCTGGAAGACCCATTCCCCGTTGTCGTAATACCCTTTTTTTGCATCTATCCGGGCCTCAATTCTGAATCCCTCCCCCATAGTGGTGCAGGTGATCCCCTCGGCGGTCTGCTGGACCGGATCGTAAAAATTAATATGGACCAGGGTCGACCCGGATTTAATCCATATGTCGTTGCGCCCCTGGGACATCTGTGCCCGCCCTGACATCTCCTGGTACCGGATGTAATTGGCTTTGGCCATGGAGATGGGGATCAGGGTCTCCCCCATCAAAATCATAACGCCGGCAAGCAGGGTGCCGGCAAGCAGGGCGGGCTTCACCAGAAAATAGACGGAGATTCCCGAGGACTTCAGGGCCGTCAGTTCCATATTACGGTTCATAATGCCAAAAGAGGCAATAACGGCCAGAAGCAGGCTGGCCGGTGTCAGCTGGACAAACATGAAGGGCAGTTTGAGAAGCACATACCAGAGCCCCCGGCCCAGGCCGATGCCTGAATTGAAAAAATTGTCCATCCGGGAGAGGTAGTCAATGAAGACAAAGAGCACCAGGATCATCACCTGGATGATGATAAAAAACTTAAAAAACTCTTTCAGCCAGTATCTGTGGAGGCACTTCACGAATTTGTCCTCTTTTTCAATCTCTTTTTCAAGGCTTCCACGCCCCGCCTCACCACCCGGGGCAGTCGCACCGGTTCCTCTTTGGCATTGCGGACCAGCAGGTAGATGCCCGCCGCCCCCATCACCACATTGGGCAGCCACATCCCGATGACCGGGGGATAATGCCCGGTCTCGCCGGCGGACCAGCCCGCGGCCAGCAGGAAATAATAAAGCAGGAAAAAGAAGATGCCCAGACCGAACCCTGAAGACCTTCTCAGGGACATGGACTGGACGCCCAGGGGAAAGGCCAGAAGCCCCAAAGAGAGGCAGGCAAAGGGAATGGAAAATTTTTCATGGAAGACCATCCTGGCCTCGCTGTCCAGGGCCTCGGTTTTAAACCCGGCTCTTATGCGGTGCACCAGTTCGCCCAGGCTCATTTCATCCAGGTCCTTGACCAGTTTTTTGTTGCCCCCCTTTTGCATACTGGCCAAATCGATATTGATGTCGTAATGGCCGAAATTGATGTGGGTGACGGAATTGTCGTCTGCGTTCACCTGGTTGATCCCCCCGTCATAGAGGCGGATGGTATAGACCTCTTCATTGCTCATCCGGATCAGCTTTCCCCGGGGGGCCACGGAGATGGAAATAACCCCCCGTGTCCGCCGGTCTTCAATGAAGACATCGGTCAGCTCCCGGGTTTTCATATCCACATGGGAGACATAAATCATGATATCATTGAGCTGGGAATTGAATTGCCGCTCCTGAAGCGCCGCATCAATACTGGACCTGGCCAGTTCTATACTCTTTTTTTTCAGGGAAAGCTTGCCCCATGAAACCCCGAACACTGTCACCCACATGGTCAGCAGGGTGGCGAGCACCGCAAAGACCAGCACCGGCGGCAGCAACTTGTACAGGGAGACCCCAGCCCCTTTCAGAGCGGTAATTTCATTTTCCCCGGACATGCGCATAAAGGTCAGAAGAACGGAGATCATGGCGGACATGGGAATGGTGAATTCCATGAACCGGGGCAGGGTAAAGCCGATCATCATCAGGATATCCGCCACATTGGTGTCGTAATTGACCACCATATTGGTGATCTCGGGTATCCGGGTCATCAAAAATACAAAGGTCAAAAAAAAGAGACTGATGACAAAAGGCGGCACCAGCTCCATGAAAATATATGTATGCGTACGCTTAATTCCAATCATTGCCTTGGGAAAATACGAATTCATTGCCCGGGTGTCAATGCATACTCTTGTTTTCAATTCTTTTTTTTTCTGGTAATGATGGGTGCCATGAAATGTATCATCGCAGCAAGCGGTCAATTGACACCCACCCGGGAGATCCGGGCCCAGTTCAGCGACGCAGATCTAATCATAGCGGCGGACGGAGGCGCCAGCCATCTGCACCGGATGAAGATCACCCCGGACATCATCATTGGCGACCTGGATTCCATCTCTTCTGACACCCTGGATTTTTTTTCCTCTGCCCGGGTGCCCATAAACACCTACCCCTCGAAAAAAGATCAGACCGATACGGAACTTTGCATCGAATATGCGGCTACCAAGGGATGTACCCAAATCGTATTCCTGGGGGTGACCGGCCACCGGCTGGACCATACCATAGCCAATGTACTCCTCCTCCGCCGCACGGCAGACCTGGGGATTGACGCCCGGATCATGGACGCCCACAACGAAATTTACCTGGTGGTATCGGATCTCACCCTGAAGGGGGTACCCGGGGACCTGCTTTCGGTCATCCCTGTATCGGAAAGGGTCACCGGCCTGACCCTGGAAGGCCTTGAATATCCCTTAAAGAATAAAACACTTGAAATGGGCACCGCCCTGGGGGTGAGTAATTGTTTTACCGGCACCCGGGCGCACATCAGCATTGCATCGGGAGTACTCCTCGTAACAAAGTCCAGGGAGTAGTAAGCGGAGTAATCCGTCAGGATTTTTCCTTTTCTCCATCAGGCTTGCCGTCTTTGCCTTCGGTACCCTCCCCCTCTTCTCCCCCCTCGGGTGTCTCTGTGATGGTATGCTCGATAATGAACTCTTCCACCTTGGCCACAGAGGAGGCCACAATGACATGGTCAATCTTGATTTCTTTGATGAATCCCTCCATATAGGGATTAAGAACATCCATCAGCTTTTTTTTCTGGCTTTTAATTTTCTCAAAATTTTCAACATCCCCGTAGACCAGTGAACTTAAAAAAAGAATAGCCGCATCCCTGGCCTTGGGATGAATGGTGGGCACCACTTGATCCGGCATCAGTTCCTTGAGTGCCAGGCTCATGTTCAGGCAGAGATACCGGTCCCTGGCATTGGAGGAATGTTTATTTAAATTAACCGCAATGGGCTTCATCGGTATGATTGGGGCGGCTTCACCGCTGTCCCCCCCGGCCTTCTGCCCCCCGGTTTTCTTCCACTCTGCCACCCGGCCGTTCTCTTCCTTGAGCACCATCAGGCGGCTTTGCAGGTCTACGATCTCGAAGAAACTGGTATCGTTCTTCTCCCAGACCTCTTCGATATCAGACTCAACCACAGTAAAAATCAGCTGATCGTCCTCCATATGCCAGGACCCGTTTGCACTGCCTTTTGAACTGACAATCTTGGAGGTGGCATCTGCAATACGGACCGAGGAATTCCATGTTCCCTTTGGATTTATGATCAAAAGGACGTATGTCCGGTTTCTGTAATGCGTCCAGTTGCCCAGCACCAGTTCTTCCCGGCTTGGCTCTTTTTCTCCGCAGCCCGTTATTCCGGATACGGCAATGAGAATAAGCATTAGCAAAAAAGAGACCTTGAATGCCTCCCCTGATTTACGCCTGATCTGTCCGTACATGGTATTGTCCTGAGATTATGGGTTTATCCTCATGATAGACAGGCTATCACGGCCGGTGAAACGGGTCAAGGCAGGGTCCGGTACAACGAAACGCCTGCCGGCCTTCATCTCTTAAGTTCGGGGGGAACGGTGAAAAACTTTAGTCAAAGCAAGGCTGTTGAGGGATGGAAAATGAAAAAGGCGTCCGTACACAGAGGGTGTCCAGACGCCTTCTTATTAAATGGCTTAAATTACTTAATCGCCGCAGGAACCGCCTGAGCAACCGCCGCAGCCGCCGCCCTGGCCCAGATCAATATTTGAGTCAAGGTGAAATCCCATTCCGGTGAAATCAATCTTGATTTTTTCGGCTTTTGCCATGAAATCTTTATCAACGACAAACTTAAGCCCTTTAACGTCAAAAGAATCGTCTGTATCTTTAGGCTCATCCAGAGCCATTGCAAGGGACGGGCCACCTCAGCCGCCGGAGTTAAGAAAAATTCTGATAGGGGTGGGTTCCTTCCCCTGGAAATAATCGTCGATCTGCGTTTTAGCAGGATCAGTCAACTCAATCATTGTAACACTCTCCTTAAAATCTAATATTTGGCCATTCAGAGGCCGCCCCCTGAATAGCCTTACGTTAACCACACTTATCGGCCTGTCAATGTCAAGGCCTTGCATTTTTTCCATAAGTATACCATAGTTAGTGACCGACTCAATGCCAAACTTTTACCCAAAACAACACCCGGACCCGACATGAAACTATCTGTTCCCTTTATTCCGGACCCGGACTACGCCGGATTCCTGGCGGCGCGCAGCGAAATGCTGTCATCACTCTATTTTCCCCTGGACACAGCCATTCCCTTTGACGCCCGGGTAAAACTCTGTGGTGTGGCCGACACGGCCCAGGACAGACTAGCCCGGCTTCTGTCCCCCCTGTCCGATGTAAAAAAATATATCCTCATGAACACGCGATTTGTGCCCCCAGAGGTCTACATGGACAAGGGGGGGCTGCGCCGGTTCCTGGACACGCTCTCCCGGCTGGCGCATGCGGTTGGCATTCAGGGCATTGTGGTTTCCGATCTTTACCTGCTCAACGCCCTGGATCGAACCGGCCATGATATCATTCCCCGCCTCGAAGCCGTGCCCGGGGTCAACACCATGCTGGACAGCCCTGAAAAGCTGTTCAGTCACCTGGAAATGATCGGTCAGACCCGGTTTGCCCTGCCCGGCCGCATCATCCCCGACCGGTCCCTGAACCGGAATCCAGACAGGCTGCGGGATATGTACACCCGGGTGAAGGCCGCCTATCCGGATATGTCCATAGAACTGCTGGCCAATGAAGGCTGTATTTACCACTGTCCCTTCAAGCCGGCCCACGACGCCCACATTGCCCTGTCCAACACCGGCCTGGTCCGGGAAGCCACCTGGGAGATGAACCGGACAATGGGCTGCCATGCTTATTTCAGCACCAATCCCCATAAATTTTTAAAATCCCCCTTTATCCGCCCCGAAGACGCCATCCATTACCGGGGCATGGCCGACAGCCTTAAACTCTGCGGCAGAACCATCGGCACCGCCTTTTTGAAACAATGCATCCGGGCCTATTCTGCCCGGTCCTTTAAAGGCAACCTTCTGGCACTTATGGATACGGCCCGGTTCATGGCCGATCGGATCAACATCTCCAACCATGCCCTTGGCCCTAACTTTTTTAAAACGCTGACCACCTGTACAAAAGAGTGCAAACAATGTAGGATATGTGACACCATTTTCGAACAGACCGCTGAAATAAAACCTGTTGGCCTAAAGGCATATGAGGATATCCAATGAAGATACTTGTGACCGGAGGCGCCGGCTATATCGGCAGCCATACCTGTGTAGAACTTCTCAATGAAAACCACGAAGTTGTCGTTCTGGACAACCTGTGCAACAGCTCCCTGGAATCCCTTCGCCGGGTTGAGAGCATCACCGGCAGATCCCTTGAATTCCATGAAATTGATCTTCTGGATCCCCCTGGGATCAAATCCGTCTTCACCACCCACAAGGACATCGACGCCGTCATCCATTTTGCCGGCCTCAAAGCGGTAGGAGAGTCCGTGGAAAAGCCCCTGGCCTATTACAGCAATAATATCACCGGCACACTGAACCTGATCGCGGCCATGGGGGAAGCCGGGGTAAACGCCATTGTCTTTTCCTCCTCGGCCACGGTATACGGCGACCCGGCCAGCCTGCCCATTAAAGAAAAGTTCCCCCTTTCAGTTACCAATCCCTACGGCAGAACCAAGCTGATGATTGAAGATATCCTGACGGACCTTCATGCCTCAGCCCCCCAATGGCATATCTGCCTGCTCCGGTACTTCAACCCTGTGGGCGCCCACCATTCGGGCCTCATCGGAGAAGACCCCAGGGGGCTGCCCAACAATCTGATGCCCTATATCGCCCGGGTGGCAGTGGGGCAGCTGCCAAAGGTCAATGTATTCGGCAACGATTACGACACGCCTGACGGCACAGGGGTAAGGGATTTCATCCATGTCACAGACCTGGCCCGGGGCCATATCTGCAGCCTGCCCAAACTCATGGCCACCCCGGGGGTTCAGATATACAACCTTGGTACCGGACAGGGCTACTCCGTGCTTGAAATGATCCGTGGTTTTGAAAAGGCTTGCGGCCACGATATCCCCTACGAGATAACCCCCAGGCGCCCCGGGGACATTGCAGCATGCTGGGCCGATCCTTCCAGGGCCCAGAAAGAACTGGGCTGGAAGGCCCGCAAAACAATGGAAGACATGTGCCGGGACACCTGGCACTGGCAGCAGAAAAACCCCGAGGGGTATTAAGAAGGGAGAAAAAAATGGCGGATTATATCCAGGAATTAAAGTCGCTGTTAGATGCCCGGAACACCGAGGCCGCAAAAGCGGCCATGAAAGGCATTGAGGAAAGGTCCGACGCCGACCAGCAGGCAGTGATTGAAATGCTGGCCCTGACCAAGGACAAGGATGCCCTGCCCCTGACCTCCTTTCTCATGGAAAAAATCAGCCCCGACCACCCCTTCCACAAAAGGCTCTTTCAGCTGGCCACGGACAGGGCCCATGTCAATTACAGCTTCGCACAGGTACTCCTGAAACATGCTGACGAGGCCCAGCGCATGCAGCTCATACCGCTGCTGAAGCATATCATGACCAAAGAAATAAAAGGAGAAAAGCTCAACCAGCTCATCCGGACCCTGGGCAAGATGAAACTGGCCCCCCTGGTGGATGATCTGGCGGAATTCATCTTCTATGATGAACCTGGCCTGAAGCGGGAAGCCGTAAAAGCCCTGGAACGGATCGGAACGGCGAAAGCCCTGGAACGCCTGGAACAGGTTGCCAAAACAGAAAAATGCGACATGGACATCCTGGATGCCGTGGATGTCCTCAGGGACAGTCTTGCATCCTCAGAAGAGACTGCCCCGGAACCGGAACAGGCAACCGCCTCCCCCGCCACACCGGCAGCCCCGGTACAGGAATCCGCCCCCACGCTCAGGGCACTCACCGCCCCCGGCCTTTTGGAACGGGCAGCCGCCTGTGAGTATTACTCTGACCGGGGCGACCAGGTGGCCCAGCTCCTTCACGAAAATCTGGACACCCCTGACCACGACCTTCTGATCAACCTGCTCAGGCTTGCGGCAAGAACCATTCCCAGGGGCGCCTTGGGGGACCTTCTCACCCTTTCAGGGCAACGGGATCTGGACAACTCGGTAAAGTTCTCAGTATACACGGCCCTCTCCCGATTTCCGGAAATTGAGTCCGCCGCCGCCATCCTCAACGGGATAACAGACCCGGTCATGTACATCCGCACGGCCGCCGTAAAACTCCTTGACCGGCACTGCTCGGATTATGTCACAGCGGAAATCAAGCAGAAAATCGAATCCGGCACCAAAACCGGGGAAACCCTGGGGATGACCATACTGGATGCCAAAGCCACCCGCCTCATCGACGCCCTGATGGATTCCGACACCTTTTCCTATATCAGTTCCAACTACCTGGAACGGAACGCGCCGGCCCAGGTCATTGACGCCTATATTGAGGTGCTTGAAAAAAGAGGCAGAAGGTCCACCGTAAAAAAATACACCCGCCTCAGATCCGAAAGAGCCGGGCAGAAAGCGCCCTGGATCGCAGTGATTTACCCGGACGCAGCGGCGCTGGATGTATATGCCAAACTCATCCACGGATGCGGATTCCAGGCCCGGACCTTTACCACCTCCTTTGATGCCTTTGAGTTTATCATGGCCGAAAAACCGGTGGCCGTGGTCTGCGACCTCTTCATCGGGCAGCTCACGGTCCTGGACATGGCCCGGGAAATCCGGGAACTCTATTCTCCTGAAGAAGTTCCCGTCATTGCCTCCTCCCTGCAAAAACACCTGGACCCCGTACTTTTGGAACAGCAGTTCACCGAAGCCGGCGTCAACGCTTTCTGCCCCTTCCCGGCCAAACCCAGCCAAATTAAATCCTGGGCCGGCACCAGGTGAACCAGAGACAAAAAACCGGACGTCCCCTGGCCATCGGCGCCCGGTTGAAAGCCTGCCCAGGCATCCGCACCATTGGATTCAGACCCAATTTCAGGGATTACAGCCCGGCGGAGCGGAAGCAAATCATGGCCGCTGAAAAAATTTACTACCCGACGGCCTTTTATGCGGACCTTTTCAATGCCATGGGCAAGCCCACATTTCCCAGTTTCCACACCTATAAATTCGCCCAGGATAAAATAAGGCAGACCGCTGCTTTCAATATGCTGGGCATCCCCCATCCCCGTACCCAGATCTTTTACGGTCCCAAACAAAAAAAACAGATTCTTAGTTATTTCAGCTTTCCCTTTGTGGCCAAAATTGGCAGGGGATCGGCCAGGGGCAACGGGGTTTTCCTCATTAAAACCCAGGAGGACCTGGATACATACCTCTCACGCAAAGGCCCGGCCTATATCCAGGAATACCTGCCCATTGAAAGGGATATGCGCCTGGTGGTCATTGGCAGAGCAGTCCGCCTGGCCTTCTGGCGCACCGCAGCCCCAGCGGAATTCAGAACCAATGTCTCCCAGGGTGCCGGCATCAGTTTCGATCCCCTGCCCCCGGCGGTGAACGACCTGGCCCTGTCCACGGCCGCCAAATGCGGGTGGGACGATGTGGGCCTGGATATTGCCGAAGTCAACGGCAGGTATTATGTGCTGGAGGGAAACATGAAATACGGCACAAAGGGCTTCCAACAGGCGGGAATCAATTACAAGGAACTGGTGGCAGACCTTATCTGCAGGGGAGAACTCTAATGGATGCCGGCATCGGCATCATCCTCTTCCCATTCCTCAAGGTAGGCGGCAATTGCGGCGGACTTTGAGTTGCCCCGGGGTTCGAGCAAAAGATACCCCATTCTGTCCATCTGCCGGCCGATGAGGCTGAAAAAGGCCTTTTCCACATCCTCTTTCTCATCTTCACCGCCCATGGCCGCCGCCTCATCGCTTACCGAACGGGTCAGATGCCCTTCGGGCACGAATGCATCACAGACTATCGGGTTCCACGCTTCTGGGAAATGGTTGATTTTCCAGGCACAGATCTCCTCCGGACGCAGGATATTTTTTTTATCCGGGTTAAAAGGCGCCCGGACAAAGGCCATCTTTGATTTCCCGAACCCCATGAGTTCCTTGAGCACCTCTGTTTTATCGTTGCCGAATATCCACTCCTCGGGCGCCAGAAGCACCGGGGGATATTCATTGCTGGTCAGGGCATACCTGAAAGGGCCCTTTTCTTTCCAGAATGATTTAAAATCTTTGGCATTGGGAAGGATCTCTCTTATACAGGCCATTGGTCTCTCTCAAAATATTTGGGTCTATTCATTACTCAGTCGGCCCTGAATATAATTCACATGCCGCCCCTTGTTCAAGACAATAATTTTTCCGGGCCGGTAAAAAGGCATTTACATGAATATGGCTTTTAAATTGGCCCAGAGCACCTTCAGGGGAAACTGCCAGGGAATCTTTGTTTCTGCGGTAATCCGGTTGGAGTCCAGAATTTCAAGGCGGATTTCCCGGGTTCTGGACGGGATTCCGCCGTCCGGTGATACCGACTCTATCACGGCAAAGTACCGCTCTCCAGGGCGAAATGGCTTTAAGGGCGACAGCCCGTCCAGGGTCAGGGAATTGGTGCTGCACCTGAACACATGGGGATAACGCTTTGATGTCGTCCCCATTCGGACCACATAGTCCAGACGCTCATCACCGGCCCACCTAAGGGTCAGACGCCCCCGGTCAATGGCCGCTTCATATTCCGCCGGGACCCCGGGAGCCACGGCCGCATCAGTTGCGTCTTTCCTGTGGCGCAAGCTGAACACCACACCGGGGCTGGCAAAGGCCTTGAGATCCCTCTTGAGTTTTTCCGGCATCCTGTCCCCGCTGAATCCGCCAAGCATCATTGAAAATCTTGTTGTTTTTCCATTAAAGGTGGGGGCCGCACTATGGTATTGCTCCCCTGAAATCAGGGAGGCCTCGTGGCCCTGGCCGTTTCCCCAGGTGGGTCTGCGGTTCTGGCTGCCGTGGTAGGTGCCCAGGGGATTGATGGACACGGAACGGCCGCCGTCACTATCAACCCTCACCCTGGCCGGGGCTCCGGCAAAATTGGCCGCCACCCCGGGGTCAAAGCTTATGGCCAGCCCCTTGTCCTTTGCAAAAATCCCTGCGTACCCCGCCGTAATATGGTTGTTCACATTGTCCAGGGCCAGATTTTCAGGAGAATAGCGGTGGTAATCCAGGTCGTAGGCCGTGTCTTCATCCATGAAATTATTCTTATAGATCCGGACCGGGGAATCCTGCCCGACAGCGCCGTCCAGGCGGATTTCCATGGGGGCGGTCTCCTGCCATCCCAGGTCCGCATCCCTGGCAATGCCGGGCAGGTCCGATTTGATCCGGTCCGCCTTTATGGTGGCCGGATATCTGACTTCCCCGTCCACAAACAGATAGGGCAGATCCCCCACCAGCCCCATGGAATAGGCGGTATGCCCTCCGGCTATGGTGTGATTGCCGGGCCCCGGCCATTTTCCGGCCATCCCAAGGGCGGCCCAGCCGGCGCCGTTCCCGCCAACGGCACAGATTTCCATGGGCCCGGGCCGGAATTCTTCTTCCCGGTATTTCAGGTAGGCCCCCATCCCCCCGGGCCCGACCAGGGATTCTCCCTGCCGCCTCAGGTATTTCAGCCGGCCCCGGCTGTCAAACACCGCCTCAACCGCCTTGTTTTTCAACACCGCTCCGTCGGTAAAGGAGACGGCGACAGGCCCATCTTTTACCGGCCCAGGGAGCGGAACCGGGCAAAGGAAATAAAACCCGTCCGGGACAGGCCGCGGACCTGAAACATAAAACCGGCGGACGCCCTCCGCCTCCAAGCCGGGTACGGGCACCAGGGGATAGGTCTGGCCCTGCTCTCCCAGTAGCCGGTAGCCGGTCCCGCCCCCCAGCCCCGGTACCGACAGGAACCGGCTGTGGCACCGCCCGCCGGTACCCGGGTTGATCACCATGAGGGTGTCAGCCACCTTGAGGCCCCGGGGGAGTTTGGGCCTGGTCCTCCGGGCCAGCTTCCGCTGAACAGCCAGGTCCAGCACCTGCCTGATCTGGCTGCCCACCTTGTCCAACCGGCTCAGAATCTTTTCCATGGCTGCCTCCCGCTGGGGGGCGACAAAGGGGGTGCCCATACCGAAATGGGTGGTGGACAATGCCTGCAAACGAAGCCTGAAGGCTTCGTCCAGCAGCGGCCGGATTTGGTCGGCCAATGCCCTGCTTTTGAACAGGTTAACCACCTTTGAGGCGGTCCGGTGCATGCGCCGGGCAGCCATTATCCTTGTCCAGAACGCCGTGGACTCCCATTTTTCCGACCAGGAATTATACCCGTCAAAACTGCCGTCGGCGGTGTCCTGCTGAAACGTCACCCTGCCGGCCGGGCCGTGTTCCGCCAGATATGCTTTAAGGGTGGTAAAACGGACAAAGGTTTTATTATCCACTTCCCGGATCAGCCCTTCCAGCCCCCGGGTGTTGGGCAGCCGGTTCAACGGCCATGTCAGCCGGTCCGCACCGGTCCAGTATTCGGAATCCGCATCGAAATTGATGAACACCAGCACATCCCTTTTAATTTCTCCTTTTCGCTGCATTTTATGCAGCGCCTCCACCCATTCGCCCAGACTGACATTTTCCACCAGATCCCCGATATTATAAGTGGGAACCACCAGGATTTCCTCGGATGTGGCATCATTTTTATACTCCAGGGGATTATGGGCTTCATCCCGGCTCAGGGGCCTTGAAAAGAGGCGAAAGGTATCAAAAGGAGTGGCGCTGTAGTAAAGGGCCACCGCCTCTATTCCGGCCTGGCGGTACACATTGAAATCTCCGGGGGTGGTCATCATCTCCTGGGGCCTGACAACGGGGGTATACCTGCCGAAAAGGTCCTGTACCCCGCTGCCCCAGGGGTTGGATATGGCCCATTGAACGGCCCGGGTAAGTTCCCGGCGGGTCATGGCCGATGCCAGCCCGTTGTTGTATGACATGAGGAGGATTTCGTCCCGGCCGGACTCAATCCGCCGCCGGATATCCCGGATAATATCGGGGGCGTACAACGGCAGGATGTTTTCCAGGGAAAAATGATTGTCAAACTCCCAACTTCCCCTGACCGGGACGCCCCTGTCATTAAACCGGTCCAGGGTTTCTATGATATGGCGAATAATCCGTATATCCCGGCCGAAACCGTTTTCGTCATTGGTATCCCCCCTAAAGGAATGATAGAGGTTGCCGTGGAATCCCAGGGCAATATAAACCTTGCGGTTCCAGTGCACTTCCTGCCGGGCGCCCAGCCCCGGACCGGGAAACGCCCAGAGGGATCCCAGGAAAAGCCCCGCAATTACAGGGACCAGAACTGTATTTTTCATATTCCTTGTCCGGTGTTGTTTATCCGATTTTTCTGTCCCAGAAAAAATACAATATTCAATGTACTTTAACAACGGCCCCTGATATAATTTTTTAACTAAACATGCTCTTCAGTCATACACGGCCCAAATGCAGCCCGGTATCCGCTTTCCCATTGTCAGGACGGTTCATTATTTGCATGGGAATAACTATCAAACCAATAAGTTAAAAGGAGCCCCCCATGGACCCGCACTCCGATAAACGCCAATATGAACGCCACGAATGCGATAACCCGGTTTATATTTACAGATACGAAAACCTTGACCGGCATTACGATGGCGAAATGTACAATTACAGCAGCGGTGGCCATTACCTGACCGCGGATGAGGAAATGGAAATCGGCCAGCAGGTCTACATCAGGATAAAAAACTACGACAAGGCCGGCAAGGGGCCTGAAAAATACGAAAACTATACCGGTTATGTCAAATGGTCCAATGACCTGGGCACCTCATCACCCGGCGGACAATACGGATACGGCATTGAATATGCCGAACCGATTTATTATTAGCCCCCCTCCCCCCGGCTGCACTTTTTTTTCATTATCCGGATGCCGGGGGAAATTATTTAGTAAATTTCGCACATATTTTTCACATTATTTCGTCAATTATCCCGGCACCCCAAAATTATCCCCTGGGAAGGCCATTGCGCCTTGACTTTGCGCCCATATTTGGTAGACCTTTACCATTAACGTAATTACCTGATTCCATTTTTGTTTATATCAACCGGCGGGCCAAGCCGCCCGGACGATTTCTTCAGGGGCAGTAACGCCGCAGGCCGGTACAACTCATGGGGGGAACTATGTTTCGCAAATACATCCTGATCGTATTTATCCTGTTCTGCACAGCCATCTACGGCAGTGCATCGGCCGTGGACATGGGGATAATCACCGGCAGCAAAAAAGGCACCTATTTTCAGTTCGGCCTGAACCTGATGGAAATCGGACAAAAATACGGATACCACATCCACGTATACAATTCCCGGGGCTCCGTGGAAAACGTATATGCTGTATATAAACGCCCTAAAACCCAGATGGGTATTGTCCAGTCCGATGTGCTGGCATTTGTGCTCAAGGTGAAATCCAATAAAGTGCTTAAGCGCATCGCAAAAAAAACAAAAATGGTATTCCCCTTGTACAACGAAGAGATCCACCTGCTGGGCAAGACAGATGTAAGCTCATTCGACGATCTGGAAAACAGGCGGGTGGCCGTGGGAAAGGAGGGCTCCGGCACCTATCTCACCTCCAGGCTCCTTTTTGAAGTGTCGGGCATCAAACCGGCAGAAATAGTGGCCGTGGGCACGGACAAGGCCCTGGCCATGCTCAAGGAAGGTACCATCGACGCCATGTTCTATGTGGCCGGGTTTCCTGTCGCCCTGTTTTCAGAACATGTCACGGCCCAGGACGGACTGCACATCGTCCCCATCGGCAACAAAAGCATCACTGAATTTTACCCTGCAGCCACGATTCCTGCAGGGACCTACCCCTGGCAGGCAGAGGAGGTGGCCACCGTGGCGGTGAAGGCGGTGCTCGTCTCCTTTGACTTCAGGCGGAACAATTGCGACTACGTGGGAGGGTTTGCCAGCATCGTCTACGACAACCTGGACTGGCTCAAAGAAAACGGCCATCCCAAATGGAAAAGTGTGGACCTGGACTATCCGCTCAAAGGGTGGGAACAATACGACTGCGTCAAAAAATACCGCAGGCCCGCCGTTCCCGGGGAAGAAGATCCGCCCATGGAAAAGAACCCGCTCCTGGATGCCATAAAGGAAATCCTCTGATCCGGCCGCACCGGAGCGGATTTTAAGGGGGTAAAAAGAGGCCGCCCATGTACCGCAGCCATTTCAATCTGGAGAAAAAACCTTTCCAGCTCAGTTCGGACAACAGCTTTCTCTGGCTGGGGAAGGCCCATGCCGGGGCCCTGGAGTTGTTGAAGCGGGGTATGGACGGCCCCAGCCGGCTGCTGGTCCTCACCGGCGACATCGGCACCGGCAAAACCACCCTGCTCCATGAACTGATTGAGTCCGTATCCGAGAAGACCGCCCTTGCCCATATAACAGATCCCAGCCTGGAGCTTCACTACCTATTCCTTGCCATTGCCCAGGGACTGGGATTTGGGATTCTTTACCAGGAGGGCGAAAAATTTGCCCCGGTACTGGGGGCCTTTTTAGCGCGCAAACGCCAAAAAGGGGAAAAATGCCTCATTATCATTGATGAGGCGCACCTGATTCCGGACAGATTTCTGTCCCTTCTTCTTTCCTGGTCCAAATCCGCACCGGACAATACCCTCACCCTCATCCTTGCCGGCCAGCTGGAATTCCACACCGTCCTCACCAAGGCCCTGGGCAGGGACTGGAAAGACCAGGTGGATGTCCATGCCATGCTCTCCTCCCTGGATGAAAATGAGACCCGGGACTACATCCACCGCCGCCTTGAACTGGCCGGGGCAAAGGACCGGATTTTCCTCCCCCCGGCAATCCGCCAGGTACACCAGTTTTCCAAGGGGATCCCCCGGCGCATCAACATCGCCTGCGACCAATCCATGATAGCGGCATACGCAAAGGATATGCACACCGTGGATGTCCAGACCTTCCAGGAGGCTGTGGGCATTCTCAAACTGCCTGAAACCCCCAAACCCATTATCCGGCCCAAACCGGCGGGCGGTGTCACCGCCCCATCCCCCCAGATTGCCGCACAGCCCCGCCGGCCTGCCAAAGCACTGGCCGGACTGGCCGCTGCCATCATCCTGGCCAGTGTTGCCTATACCTTTTACCCCCAGCCGGTTTCGGCCCCAATTCAAATTCCCCCTGACAGAATGGAAGACCCGGCATCAACCGATGAGTCTCCCCATTCAAAAACGGCGATGCTGTCAGAAACGCTAATGCCGCCGGAACAGGCAGTCCGGGATGAATCCCCTCCTCCCGATCCCCGGGAAATTGAAGAGATGCCGTCCATCCCGCCGGTGATGTCCGGCCCTTCCCGGGAACACCGGACCTCGCCCCCCCATGACCTGGCAGCCACCCAACCGGAAACACGCCGGCCGGAAGAATTCCAGGCCGAACCCTACGAGCCGCCGGAACCGGAAAAACGGCCCTCGCCACCGATTGCCCCCCCCGCAGCAGAGGCGGACGAACCGTCAAATATGGATAAATTTATCAAAGAGGTCTTCATGATCAAGGAATCTTCTTCCATCTCTGAATCACCAGGAGCATTTCCCCAGACACAGGCCCAAAAAGCACCGAAGCCCAAACATCCTGAACCCGAGCAGGTATCTGCCGCTGACGAATCGCCCGGAATACCGAAACCCGAAACAGCCCCTCCACCGCCCTCCCAGCCGGATCCGGACGCCATCATAGACTGGCTCATTCGAAAAAAAGGACGCTAACCGCCCTTTCCTGGCAGACGCTCAGTATTAAACCCGGCCCTGAGCGGGAAGGGATCGACCCTAAATTTCCGCGGTCGTCCTGACCGCGAAAAAGCGTTCGGCCCGGCCTTTTGCCGTCCATGGCAGTCCGGTCCTCAACGCCGGTTACGCCCCCTCCCCGCCCAAGGCCTGGACACCGTGGTTAGGCGACCTCATCGCCCGATTCTGACACCGAAACTTTATCTGCTCAGCCTTTTTTCCGCATTGACTTGCCTTGTTTTTTCTGTTAACCATACCAACTCATGAAGGTTAACGAAACAGATGATAATAAAAGCCGTATTCTTGAACTCCTTTTCCGTGCAGGGGGAAAAACCCTCTCCGGGGTAAAGATTTCCGATGCCACCGGCATCTCCAGGGTGGCGGTGTGGAAACACATCAAGGCCCTCAAAGCATCCGGGGTGGACATAGAGGCGCGGCCCAAGGGATATGTATTGGCCGACCCCGGTGACCTGCTCCACCCCTTTTGCTTCCAAAAGGATCTGGGAACAAAGATCTTTCATTTTCCAGAAGTGGAAACCACCATGGACACGGCCAAGGCTCTGGCCCGGGAAGGCGCCTCCCATCTCAGCTGCTGCGTAGCCGAGCGCCAGACCCGGGGACGGGGAAGGCTGAACAGGGAATGGCATTCCCACCGGGGGGGGCTGTGGTTCACCCTCATCCTTAAACCGGATATCCCCCCGCCAATGGCCTATATTTACAATTTTGCCGCCTCCCTCTGTCTCTCCCGGACCATCAACCGGCTTTTCGGACTGGATACCCGGGTGAAGTGGCCCAATGACCTTCTCCTTGGGGGGAAAAAGCTATGCGGACTGCTCTCGGAGATGGAGACCCGGGCCGATATGGTAAATTTTCTGGCCATCGGCATGGGCATCAACGTGAACAATGACCCGGCCCATCCGGACTTTTCAGCCACCTCCATCAAAAATGAACTGGGACGCCCCGTTTCACGCCGAATGGTTCTTGAAGAATTTTTAAAGGATTTTTCCGTCCAGACACGGCACCCGGATATCCATGTCATCATGGACCTGTGGCGGAAACAGACATCCACCATCGGTACCCGGGTCCGGGTGGAGACCTTGAACCGGATCCATAACGGAAAGGCTGTCGGCGTGGATGACGGCGGCAGCCTCATCATTGAGACAGAGACAGGCCAAACCGAAACCATCATTTACGGCGATTGCTTTCACAATTAAACCCAAAATAGAGAAAAGAGTGATATGACCCAGACCAGAATGACCGTATACACAGCGCTTTTTGTGGCCCTCATCGCCTGCGGGGCATTTATTTCAATCCCCATCGGTCCGGTGCCCATTGTCCTGCAGAACATGTTCGTCCTGCTGGCAGGACTCATACTGGGCCCGGTATGGGGCCTGGGGTGCATCGGGGCCTACCTGCTCATCGGCCTGGCCGGGCTGCCCGTCTTTGCCGGAGGCACGGCGGGAATGGGGAAATTATTCGGCCCCACCGGCGGATACCTGCTGGGATACCTGCCCGCCGTTTATGCCACCGGCCTCATCTCAAAATCAATGCATCAGCGCCCGGCCGGTGACATTATAGCGCTCATCACGGGTTCCCTCATCGTATACGCGGCCGGCGTCCCATGGCTGAAATACGCCTTTTCCATGGACTGGCCCAAGGCCCTGGCCGCCGGCATGTATCCCTTTCTTTTAGGCGACGCCCTGAAGGTGGCCGCTGCCGCCTTTATCGCCGTAAAAATCCGACCCATGATCCGGCCGGCAACTCCCTAGGTTTTGCCATGTCCACACCCATCCTTGAAATCACCGGCCTCTCCCATTGCTACGGCAGTCTGCGGGGCGGGATAAGCAACATCAACCTGGCTGTGAATCACGGGGAATACCTGATTCTGGCCGGGCCCAACGGCTCGGGCAAAACCACCCTGATCCGGCACATGAACGGCCTGCTCAAACCGGACAAAGGGGAAATCCGCCTCGCTGGAAAGAATATTTTCAAAAACCTGGCCCACACCCGTAAAACCATCGGCATGGTTTTCCAGGATGCCGATACCCAGATCGTGGGGGAAACGGTTTTTGATGAAGCCGCCTTTGGCCCTGAAAACCTTGGAATGGACAGAAAAACCATAGACGAGCGGGTGGGCTGTATCCTGGAAAGCTTCGACCTGGACCGGTTCCGCGACCGTCATCCCGCCTCCCTTTCCGGCGGAGAAAAAAGAAAGCTCACCATTGCCGGCATTCTGGTCATGGATCCTGAAATCATCATTTTCGACGAGCCCTTTGCCAATCTGGACTATCCGGCGGTCCTGGACCTGGCCCGGATCATCCGGGGACTGAACCGGACGGGCAAAACCATTATCATGGCCACCCACGACCTGGACCAGGTCCTTGGGGACGCCCACCGGTTGATGATCATGGACAACGGGGAAACAGCCGCCCTGGGAGCGGCCGACGCACTGGCCCCGGAACTGGGCCGATACGGGCTCAAGCCCCTGTGCACCTGCGGCAGGTAAAACCGATGCCCGCGCTCTTTGAATTTAAATCCGGACGAACCCTGGTCCACAACCTGGATCCCAGGTGCAAGTTCATTATCCTCTGCATTCTGGGCGCGGGCCTGGCATCGGCGTCATGGCTATCCTGCACCCTGATTCTCGCCCCACTGCTCCTGATGATCCGACGGCTGGGCACCGGGCCGGTGTCACTGGCCTGGGAGTTGAGAACCTTTATCCTCTTTTTGTCCCTTATTATCCTGGTCAGGTCCCTGGCCACCCCGGGAACGCCGTTCTTTTCCCTCTTCGGCCACCCGCTTTCCTTCCAGGGCGCCGCCCAAGGCGGCCTGGTGGCCCTGCGTTTTTTCACGGTCATGGCCCTGGGGCTCGTTTTTTCAGCCACCACCAAGCCCTCGGAGCTGAAAGCCGCGGTGCAATGGTTCCTCAAACCCGTCCCGTTCATCCCTGAAAAACGGGCGGGCATGGTCATCGGCCTTTCGTTGCGGTTTCTTCCCATGATTTTCAGCCAGGCACGGGAATCCGGCCAGGCCATTGCGGCCAGATGCGGGGGCAGCAGGAAAAACCCGGTCAAACGGATCTCCATCCTCTCCCTTGCCCTGCTGTCCAAAACGTTCAGACAGGCCGACAGTGTGAGCCTGGCCATGGAAGCCCGGGCCTACACCGAAGAGCGGACAGATCCCCAATTTGGTTCCAGCGGCAGGGAGATACCCGCCATTCTTCTGGCTGCAGCCGCCGCCGTACTATTCTTTTTCATCTGATCCCCTTTATCCGCCTTTAAATTATCATTTGGTTATCCTTGAATTTCAGGTTGAACCGTCCTGGGTTTTAGGGTAGAATTCGTCGTACAATAAGTTGCCATTACTTTTTTGAATCGCAACTATTAAATAATACACAACATCCCGGAAAGGAGGAGATATGACAAAATTCAACGATCCCCTCACCGGACCGTCCATGTTCGACCTGAGGGGAAAGCAGTCGGTCAGGGCCACCTTCAAGCTCTCCCAGAAGGCGATCGATTCCATCGGCCTGGTGGCCGTACATATGGGAATAAAACAGAAATCCCTGTTTGACCATATTATCGAGGATTATGCAGCCCTGGATCAGCTGGCCCGGACCATCCGGGTCCGGCAGTTTAAAAAAATCCCCAGGAAACAGAAGACCTTTGTGCTCAGCCGAAAAACCATAGAGGCGCTGACGGCCATCTCGGACACCTATAACATGCCCCGAGATGCCCTGGTGGAGTATTCCATCAAAAAACTGGAATCCGTTATCCAGTCCGAAAAAATAAGGCACGGTGAACGCAAAAAACTGGCCGCTGAAATGGAAAATGAATTTAAGCACACCCTGGCCCTTTACCGGAAGTCCGCCGAAACCCTCGGGGCGGACGACCCCTTCTGCCGCCGCCTGGAAAAGGTGGTGGACGCCATGGGAAAAACCCGCCGGGACGTGGACGAGTTCCTGGAGAAAAGCAAAGTACTTGAAGATTTTTAGGAGGAGACATTGATTGATGTTCAGAATCTGACCAAGTATTACAACGACTTTTGCGCGGTGGACGGTATCAGCCTGACCATCCAGCCCGGAGAAATACTTGGCCTGCTCGGTCCCAACGGGGCCGGAAAGACAACGACCTTAAGAATGCTCACAGGCTATTACCCCCCCACATCGGGCCGTATCCGGGTCAAGGATCTGGAAATGCCGCAGGATACCCTGAAAATAAAATCCCTGATGGGGTACCTGCCGGAATCCGCGCCCCTCTACCACAATATGCTGGTCTATGACTATATGGATTATGTGGCCCGGCTCAAGGGCCTCACCGATCCGGCCCGGAAAGATGAACGGTTCAGGGAGCTTGCCAAACTCTGCGGCCTGACCGGCATCATGGCCAAACCCATCGGCACCCTGTCCAAGGGACTGAAGCAGCGGGTGGGCCTGGCCCATGCCATGATGACCGATCCGGAAATCCTCATCCTGGATGAGCCCACCTCGGGCCTGGACCCCAACCAGATCGCAGAAATCCGGGATATCATCCGGTCCATAGGCAAGGAAAAAACCATTATCTTTTCCACCCATATCCTCTCGGAGGCCGAGGCCACCTGCGACCGCATCGCCATCATCAACAAAGGCAAAAAGGTGGCCGACGACAGCACTGCCAACCTCAAGCAGAGTGCCCGCCAGGCCGGGTTCATCAAGCTCACCCTCCAAGGAACCGACGAACGAAGCGCCATGGAACGGCTGGGCAACCTCGCCCAGGGCATAGAGGTCCGGCCCGTGGAAGGCGCCCCTCCGGGCAAAGAGGTCTCCTTTGAAATCAAAACCCCGGGGCACAAGGACATTCGGTCCGAAATCTACCTGAGCATCAAGGAGACCGACTGGATCATCACCGAATTGTCCAGGGAATCCCAGGCACTCGAACAAATCTTCCAGGAACTCACACAGGAGGACGCCGCGGCATGACACCCATTAAAACCATTGCCTTAAAGGAATTCAGGGACTATTTTGTCTCCCCCATCGCCTATATTGTGATCTCGCTGTTTCTCATTGTCAGCGGATGGTTTTTCTTTTCCACCTTTTTCATCTTCGGCCGGGCGGACCTCAGGGACTTTTTCTCCCTGCTGCCCATGACCTTTTCCTTCTTTATCCCGGCCATTACCATGCGGCTATTTGCCGAAGAAAAAAATGTCGGGTCCTATGAGACCCTGCTGACCATGCCGGTCTCCTTTACCCACATCGCCCTGGGTAAATTTCTGGCCGCCACGGCATTTGCCGGCGCCATGCTGCTGCCCACCCTCTCCTATCCGCTGTTCATCTCCACCATCGGGTCCGTGGATCCGGGGCCGGTGATCGGCGGATACCTGGGGGCCGTACTCCTGGCCGCAGCCTATTGCAGCATGGGCATTTTTGCCTCCTCCCTCACCCGGAACCAGATCGTGGCCTTTATCATCGGCTGCGCGCTGTGCTTTACCCTGACCATTCTGGACCGGATGCTGTTCTTCATTCCGGAAAAACTGGTTCCTGTGGTGGAATACATTGGTGCCAACGCCCATTTCATGAACATCTCCAAGGGCATCATCGACTCCAGGGATATCCTTTACTTCGCCTCTGTGGTCTTTGTCTTCATCTTCTCAACCTATATTGCCATGAAAGAAAAGAATTAAGGAGTTACCATGGGTAAGCTTTCCCTTAAAGAACATTATATAAAATTCATCCTATACCTGGCGGTGATCGTCCTGGTGAATATAGCGGGACTCACCCTGTTTTTCAGGGCCGACCTCACGGCCAACCGGATCTACTCCCTGTCCGACGCCAGCCGCCAGGCAGTCTCCACCCTGTCCGAGCCCCTGAACATCAAGGTGTTTTTCTCCAAAAACCTGCCCGCCCCCCACAACAATACCGAACGGTATTTGCGTGACCTTCTGGCCGAGTATGCGGCCCGGGCCGGCCGGTATTTCAACTTTACCTTTTACAATGTCTCCCAGGAGGGTGATATTGCATCCCAGGCGGACAAAAACCGGGAAATGGCCCGGGACTACGGGATCCAGCCCGTCCAGATCCGGGTGATGGAAAACGATGAGATCAAATTCAAAAATGCCTACATGGGGCTGGTCATCCTCCACGGAGACCTCATTGAAAAGATCCCGGCCATCACCTCGGTGAACGGTCTGGAATACCAGCTTACCACGGCCATCCAGAAGCTGAATAACAAGGTATCGGCCCTGCTCCGCCAAACGGACAAGATACAGGTCACCATGTACCTTTCCTCGGGCCTCAATGCCATTGCCCCCCTCATCGGGCTGCCGGAACTGCCCGGCCTGGGACGGGCCGTGGAAGAGACCGTTGCAGGCATGAATAAAAAAAGCCTGGGCATATTCGAATTCAAGCACGTGGATATCGACACCAAAGCCCAGATGGAAACAATCGCCAAAAAATACGATCTCATGGCCATGTCCTGGCCGGAAGTCAAAGAAACAAATATCCCAGCCGGGAACGGCACCGCCGGCCTGGTGATTGAGTACAAAGGCGAAGCCACGGCCCTGCCGCTGATCTCCGCCGTTGAACTGCCCATCATCGGTACCACCTACCAGATGGCCGATCCCATGATGCTGGAAGAAGAACTGCAGGCGGTGATGGAAAAAATGATCGGCATCAACAAGGACATCGGCTACCTTTCCGACCACGGGGTCCCCTCCCTGCTCCCCGACCGCATGGCCATGATGCAGGGGCGCCCCAGCAACAGCCTCAGCGCATTCAACCAGCTCCTGGGCGCCCGGTATAATATCAAGCAAATCCCCCTAAAGGAGGACAGAATCCCCGAAGGGCTCAACTGCCTGGTCATTGCCAAGCCCACCGAACCATTTTCCGACTATGAACTCTTCCAGATCGACCAGGCCCTGATGAAGGGAACCAATATCGCCGTCTTTGCCGATGCATTCAAGGAAGAAAACAGGGGCGGCGGCATGATGGGCATGCCCCCGGCCTTCACCCCCATCGACACCGGCCTTGAAAAGCTTCTGGCCCACTACGGGGTTAAAATTGAGCCCTCCTATGTGCTGGACAAAAGCGCCTACAAGCACCAGCTGCCACAGTCCCAGGGCGGGGGGGAACAAAGCATCTATTTTGCCCCCATGCTCAAGGAAAAAAGCATCAACACCGCCCCGGCCTTCATGAAGAACATCAAGGGGCTGGTGGCCATGCAGATCTCCCCGGTGACACTGGTTGAAGAGAATATCAACACAGACAAGGTGCGGACCGTAAAACTGCTCAGTTCCTCTGACCAGTCCTGGCTCATGACCGACAACATCAACCTGAACCCCATGTTCATTACCCCGCCCTCAGCCGAGGGCGACTACGCCGCCCAGGACCTAGCCTATATCCTGGAAGGGGAATTCACCTCCTACTTCAAGGATAAACCCGTCCCCCAAAAAGAAACCGGGGAAAAGGATATCACGGCAGAAGACGAGGCGGCCGGCCCGAAAAATGAAAAACCGGCGGCCAGGACCCTGGCCGGCATGAAGGCGGAAAACCGGGTGCTCAAGACCTCGGTTCCGGCCAGGATCTTCGTTCTGGGCTGCGCCCAGGTGCTCCACGACAACATGCTGGATCCGGAAGGGCGGACCACCAACGCCACCTTCCTGCTCAACCTCATCGACCACCTCAACGGCGAAGACAGCATTGCCGCCATGCGCAGTAAACAGCAGACCCTGAACCCCATCGCGGAGACCGATCCCCTGGCCAAGGGCGTGATCAAGGCCTTCAACATCGCCGGCCTTCCGGTGCTTGTGGTGCTGTTTGGCCTGGTGGTCCTGTTCCGCAGGAACCTGAAAAAGAAACGCATCGCCCAATTATATAAGGTATAAGAACCGCACGGATAAACAGATATTGTATATTAAGGTGTATTTAGGAAACTGCCATGAAAAAAGAATATATTATTCTGATCGCCCTGATCATCGGACTGGGCGCCTACCTGGGACTGAAAAAAGACGACCGTGTCCACTATGAGCTGCCGGTGCCGCCCGTAGTGGATGCAGATAAAATCGACCGGCTGGAAATAAAAAAAGATAAATTCACCATTGTCCTCAATAAGGGGGATAAAGGCTGGACCCTTACGGAGAAAAAATTCCCAGCGGACAAGTCCGCTGTGGACAACATGCTGGACACCGTTAAAGGGCTGAAGCTTTCGGCTCTGGTTTCCGAGGCGTCGGACCTGATCCGTTACGAACTGGATCCCCCCAATGCCGTTCAGGTCAAGGCCTTTGAAGGCCAGGATGAAAAACGGGCCTTCACCGTGGGAAAAACCGCCCCCAGCTTCAACCACACCTTTATTATGCTGGCGGGGGACAAACGGATCTTCCAGGCTGACAAAAGCTTCAGGAACTATTTTGACAAATCCGTGGACGACCTCAGGGACAAACTGGTCTTTGAGATCAAAACAGAGACCATCAAAAAAATAACCATGGAAAAAGAAGGGAAGTCCACAACCCTGACAAGGGTCACCCAGGCCGAAGATAAGAAAAAGGGCGACGACAGGGCCGATATCTGGCAGTCAGGGGACGGTACAGAGGCGGACCTGACTGCCGTATCCGACCTGATCTCCTCCCTTTCCCGCCTGGAATGCAGTGCATTTCTGCCCCAGGGGGGTGCACAGGGCCTGGGAAAAGAAACGGTCCTGTGCAAAATAATGCTTGAAAATGATCAGGTTCTCAGTTTAAATCTGTTCAAGCAGGACGGGAAGGAGACGATGGCAGGTACGGCGTCATCCACCCCCTACGCCTTCTCCCTGGCCTCATATAAAGCCGATGACATTGTATCCTACGTGGACAAGCTGCTTGGAATTGAGAAAAAAGAAGATAGCGGATCTGATAAAGAGTGAGCATCCTGCTGAAAATTGCATATCAGCCCTATAAGTGGCTCATCGCGGTTCCCTTCGTGATTTTAACCACCCTGGTTCTGGGCAGCATATGCATAGTCGTGGGATTTTTTTTCAGCCAGGATGCTGCAGACATCCTGGCGGTGACCTGGTCCAGGCTCTGCTGCGCCGCAGGGCCCGTCCGGGTCAGGATCCGGGGCAGAAAAAACTACAGCCGGTTTAAATCCTATGTGGTGGTGGCCAACCACCAGAGCATGGCGGACATTCCAGCCATCCATGGGTTCATCGGCCTGAAGATCAAATGGGTGATGAAACAGGAATTAAGAAAGATTCCCGTTTTCGGCACGGCCTGCGAGCAGTTGGGATGTATCTATGTGGACCGCTCCGACCACGATTCGGCCGTCAGGTCCATTGAAGCGGCAAAGGAGAAGATGTCCCAAAAGGCCTCGGCCCTGTTCTTTGCCGAAGGGACCCGGAGCCGGAACGGCGAGGTCATGCCCTTTAAAAAAGGGGCCTTCCGATTCGCCATGGAAACCGGGGTGCCGGTTTTGCCGGTAACCATCCGGAACTCCATCGATATTCTGCCACCGGATACACTGGATTTGACCCCGGGCACCCTGGATATTGTGGTACACCGTCCGGTCCATCTCAGCCCCCACCATGAGGAAGAGTTGGACCAGATCATCGAACAGACGCGTCAGACCATAGCCGCGGCCATATAGGCGCAGAATGACCTCCCCATGGCGTGGGGGAGAGATCCAAAGGAATAAGCAAACGAGGTGAGCCAGATGACAACCGATCCCCGGCAGCCAGACATCCTGGTCATGGATGACGAAGAACATATCCGCAATATCACCAAAAAGATGCTTGAAAAATTCGGCTACCATGTCAGCCTCACGGCCGACGGCAGCGAGGCCGTCCATGAATACCGCAGCGCCCTTGACCGGAGCGCTCCCTATGCCCTGGTTATCCTGGACCTCACCATCCCCAACGGCATGGGCGGTGAGGAGGCGGCCCGCAAAATCCTGGACATGGACCCCCAAGCCAGGCTGGTGGTTTCCTCGGGCTACCTGGATGACCCGGTGATGGCCGACTACCCGTCCTACGGACTCAAGGGGGCAATCCCCAAACCTTACCGTCTCAACGACTTGAAGGAGATGGTGGCCAACCTGGTTTCCTGATCCGGCACAGGCACCTCCCCCCTCCTCCACCTCCCCTCCACTCCACTTTTCGCCCCCCAGTTCAGCAGTGTATTTTTTGCGCTTTCACGCCCTGCCCCCGGGGGCGGACGCCATCCCCCCACAATCCCCCACCCCATCTTCCACCTTGCACCACAAAAGCCTACAATTCTGTATACCCCATTCCATGGTAGTTCCACGATTATTTTTTCAAGAAAATTTATTTTTTCCCTTGACTTACCCGTGAATTTTCGTAAAAGTGTGTCGTATGGTGGTGGAAAGTGGATGATTATTTTTAATCAGAGGCTTAAGATAAGTGTTTCGATCTAGCTCCTTTCATACAATCGATCCAAAAGGCAGGGTCATTATTCCGGCACGGTTCCGGAAGGTCATTGCTGCGGATGATGAATACGGGGTGGTGGTCTCAATAAAGGACGGCTGTATCTATGCCTACACCTTCAGTGAATGGAAAAACATTGAAAAACGGATCCGGGCGGCCAAAAGTGCTGCCATGGAACGGTTTAAACGGTTTTTCCTGGGGAATGCCTGTCCGCTTAAATGCGACAAGCAGGACAGGATACTGATTCCCCAAAGCCTGAGGAGTTATGCAGGCATAGAGAAGGACATCGTCCTTGTGGGTGTTCTGGACCGGTTTGAAATCTGGTCCAGGGAAAAATGGGACCAGGAAAACCTCAAAATGGAGCAGGAGCTTGAAAAAGAGGATGTACGGGAGGAAATTGCTTCCCTGGGATTATAAGTATGGAATTTGAACATACTTCGGTGTTGCCCCAAGAGGTGCATGAATACCAGAATCTGAAACCAGGGGACATCTGCGTGGACTGTACGCTCGGCGGCGCAGGCCATGCCCTTTCAACCGTCAGGGCCATCCGCCCGGACGGCATGCTCATCGGCATTGACCAGGACAGCGATGCCATAGCCAATGCCAAAGAAAAACTATCTTCCTTTCAGGACAATGTCAGGCTGTTTCATCGAAACTTCAGCGACCTGCCCCTGATCCTTGCCGAATCCGGCATCACAGGGGTAAACAGCATTCTCCTTGACCTGGGCTTTTCACTCAACCAGTTGACACGAAGCAAACGGGGCTTTTCCTTTCAAAAGGATGAGCCCCTGGATATGCGGATGGATACCCGAAATCCATTGACGGCCCATGAGGTGGTCAACACATACACGCAAACCCAATTGGCGGACCTGATTTTCAAATACGGGGAAGAACGCTTTTCCCGTCGGATCGCCGCAGCCATTGTCAAGGCCCGTGCCCAGTCACCGGTCCGGACCAGCGGAGAACTGGCCCAGCTTGTGGCAAAGGCCGTTCCGGCCAAATCTGCGGCAAAACAGAAAATCCATCCGGCCACCCGGACCTTCCAGGCCCTGCGCATAGAAGTCAACCGGGAGCTGGAACGCCTTGAAGCATTTATGGAACAGGTGCCGGCCATGCTGGTACAGGGAGGGCGGATCAGCATCATCTCCTTCCACTCCCTGGAAGACCGCATCGTCAAACAGCGGCTGAGGTCTTTTGAAAAAGGCTGCACCTGCCCTAGGGAACTGCCCCAATGCCTCTGCGGTTTTGTTCCGAGTATGAAGTCCGTCACCCGAAAGCCAATTATTGCTTCGCCCGAGGAAATTGCTGCCAACCCCATGGCCAGAAGCGCCAAATTAAGGGTGGCTCAAAAACTATAACCACTAGCTGTATTGGTTTGGTTGCAGGAAAGGATGCCTGTCGCAATGGCAAAACAACATGAGATTCCGGTTCCCCAGCGGAAAGGATTGAGATGGTTCGCCCTCATCCTGGTGCTGATCTGCGAACTCATGGCCCATACCTGGGTCAGGACCGAGTCCACCCAGGCCATGCTCAGGATTTCCCAGGCCCAGGCCCGGGTCCAGAAATGCCTTTCCTACCGCAAAGCTTTGAACCTGGAACGGGACCGCCTGGCCTCGGACGGAAGGATCACCCGCATCGCCCGCACCCGCCTGGGGCTGACCTCGGATGTCTCGGACCAGACGATATACATACAGAACACTGGCCTGCCTGCAATGAACCCGCTGGCAGGTTACGGAGCAGCCAACTGATGGACGCGACCCCAAAAAACAAAATCGGCACCCGGATTCTTGTCCTCAGGGCATTGCTTGTTTTATGCCTGGCAGGCTTGGGCGCCAAGTCCGTCCAGATCCAGATATTTGACTATGATGTGCTGGCTAAAAAGGCAGAACAGGCCCAATCCACATACCTGACCATCCAGGGCGACCGGGGGCTGATCCTGGACAGAAACCTGAATAAACTGGGCACCAGCATTGACGCCCCCAACGTCACGGCAGACCCCTTCCAGATCGGAGATCCCGGCAAAACAGCCGAAAAGCTGGCCCGTGCCCTGGGCACCAAGCCCGCCTCACTCAAAAAGCAACTGGCCCGCAAACGCCGGTTCGTCATCCTGGCCAAACGGGTTCCCCGGGACCAGGCCGCAGCGGTAAAAGCCCTGAACCTGAAGGGAATATACCTGAAACGGGATTCAAAACGGTTTTATCCCAACCGGGGACTTGCCGCCCAGGTCATCGGGTTTACCGGGGAAGAGGACAAAGGGCTGGAAGGGCTGGAGTATAAGTACAATGAATTTTTAGCAGGCGGGCAGACCCGGACAAAGGTCCGCCGGGACGGGGAAGGCAGAATCCTGGACACCGGCAAAAACAAACGGGACGAACTGAAGGGCAAGGCCATCGTGCTGACCATAGACAAAAAAATCCAGTTTCTGTCGGAACAGGCCCTGAAACAGGCCGTGAAAACCAATAGGGCAAAATCCGGCATGGCACTGGTGATGCGGCCCTCCACCGGCGAGCTGCTGGCAGTGGCCCACTATCCCCAGTTCAACCCCAACAATTACAAGGCCTTTAGCCGGTTCAGCTACAGGAACAGGGCCGTCACAGATGCCTTCGAACCCGGCTCCATAATGAAAATATTCACCGTGGCCGCCGCCATCGAAAAGGGGATGTCCCCCAAATCCATTTTCTTCTGTGAAAACGGGAAATACCGCATCGGCGGATTTACGGTGAACGACACCCATCCCCATGAATGGCTCTCCATGGCCCAGATCATAAAATTTTCATCAAACATCGGTGCGGCCAAAATTTCAGAAACAATCGGTAACAAAGCCCTGTACCACTATCTGACCGCATTCGGATTCGGCAAAAGAACCTGTGTGGGTACTCCGGGAGAAGCCCTGGGCGCCCTGCGGCCATATAAAAATTGGTCAAAGATAGATGCCGGCGCCATCTCCTTCGGACAGGGCGTATCGGTGACCGGGGTCCAGCTCATCTCCGGTATCAGTGCCATTGCCAACAAGGGCAGGCTCATGAAACCCATGCTGGTCAAAAAAGTCATCTCCAATACAGGAGACGACCTGCAGGTATTTGAGCCCACCGTAGTCCGCCAGGTGGTTTCCCCGGCAACCGCCGATATCGTCAAAGGGATGATGAACCAGGTGGTCCAGGAAGAGGGCACCGGCACAAAGGCGGCCATGGACGGCTATAAAGTCTGCGGAAAAACCAGCACGGCCCAGAAAGCCGCCCGGGGACGAAGGGGCTATGCCAAAGGGAAATATATCTCCGCCTTCGGCGGATTCGCCCCCCAGAACGATCCCAAGCTGGCCATCCTGGTGGTGGTGGATGAACCCAGAAAAGCGCATTACGGCGGGCTTGTTGCAGCGCCGGCCTTTAAAACCATCATGAGCAAATCCTTTAACTACCTCAATATTCCGCCGGACAATGCCGGCACCATGATTGCCGCAGTGAACACAGCGGCCAAAAATAAAACGGCTTTGGAGATCCGCCAATGATACTTTCAGATATATTAACAGGATGCGACCTGGTTGATACAGACATTCCAGGCGGGATAGAAATCTCGGCCGTATCCTGCGACTCCAGAGAGGCCGGCCCGGGCAGCCTCTTTTTTGCCGTTGAGGGCCATGCTGCCGACGGGCATGCCTATATCGGCCGGGCCCTGGAACAGGGGGCCGCCCTTATCGTTGCACAGCGCATCCCAAAGGGCCTGGATAGGGCACAAGCGGCCAAAATTATCCTGGCCCGGGATACCCGGAAAGCCACGGCCATTGCGGCGGCCAATTTCTACGGCCGCCCCGGCCGGGACCTGACCCTGGTGGGGATCACCGGCACCAACGGAAAGACCACCACCACCTGGATCCTTGAAAGCATCCTTACTGCCGCCGGATTCAGCACAGGGGTCATGGGTACGGTGAACATCCGGTATTCAGGTAAAATCCTGGATAACCCCATTACCACCCCGGATCCCATTTCCATCCAGAAACACCTGGCCCAAATGAAAAAAGCCGGGGTCACCCATGTACTCATGGAGGTCTCCTCCCACAGTCTGGACCAGTACCGGGTGCTGGGATGTGAATTCGACGCCGCCATATTCACCAATCTCACCCAGGACCATCTGGATTACCACCACGACCTGGATGCGTATTACCGCTGCAAGAAAAAGCTGTTTACCGACTATCTGGATGCCGGTACCGCTGTAATCAATATCGACGATGAATACGGTCGCCGTCTGGCCCATGAAATTAGCGGCCACCTGCTGACAACCTCGGTTGACGGTACTGCCGACATCAGCGCCGAAAAGGTTAAGGATGAAATCACCGGACTCTCGGCCCAACTGACCCTCAAGGGCCTGACCCTCTCCATGAGATCGGCCCTTGCCGGCCGGTTCAACCTTGAAAACATCCTGGGTGCTGCCGGAGCCGCCCTGAGCCTGGGAATCGCACCGGAGGTGATTATCCGGGGCATCGCCGCCCTGGACCGGGTGCCCGGCCGGCTGGAAAAGCTGGATACGGAACTGAACCGACACATCTTCGTGGATTACGCCCACACACCGGATGCCCTGGCCTCCATTCTGGATACCCTGTCAAAACGGGCACCGGCCCGGCTTATAACCGTATTCGGCTGCGGCGGGGACCGGGACCGGACCAAACGGGCACCCATGGGAAAAATCGCCTGCAAATACTCGGATATTGCCGTTGTCACCTCGGACAACCCCAGGACTGAATCCCCTGGAGCCATCGTGGCGGACATCATCGAGGGCATTGAGGCCGACGGGATTGCCAGGCTGGATCCCGAAAATCCGGCTCCCGGGCAAAAGGGTTATATTCTGGAAGTGGACCGGGCCAAAGCCCTGGATCTGGCCGTACGAATTTCCCGGCCCGGAGATATTGTTGTTGCCGCCGGCAAAGGCCATGAAACCTATCAGATCACCAATGCGGGCACCATCCATTTCGATGATATGGAAGAATTGTCGGCGGCATGTGCCAGGCTGACGACGCCCTACGACTGGTCGGCGGCAGACCTGGAAGCGGCATTGAAAACGGCTCCTGCCCCCTGGGCGGAAGAGAGCTGTCCCAGATTTAAAACCATCGGCACCGATTCGCGGACCATTGAGCCTGACATGGTTTTCCTGGCCCTGGCCGGGGAAAACTTCGACGGCCATGATTTTGTGCCGGCCCTGGCCGATAAAGGCATCCGGGCCTTTGTGGTACAAAGCGGATATATTGAGGGTCTTGATGCCGGAACCAGAGACCGCCTGATGAAGCGCCAGCTGCTCCTGTTTGAAGTACCAGACACCCAGACCGCCCTGGGGCAGTTGGCCCGTTACCAGCGCCACCGCGCCAATGTAAAGCTTGTGGCCGTCACCGGGTCCAACGGCAAAACCACCACCCGGAAAATGACCCGGGAGATCTTTGCCCAGCGATTCGATGTCCTGGCCACCCGGGGCAATTTCAACAATGAAATCGGCATGCCCCTGACCCTGCTCAGGCTGGCCCCGGTCCATGAATGGGCCGTCATTGAAATGGGCATGAACCACCCCGGGGAGATCTCCCGGCTGACGGCCGTGGCCCGGCCCGACATCGCCCTGATCACCAACACCTCCGGCGCCCACCTGGAAGGTCTGAAAACCGCCGACAATGTTGCCCGTGCCAAGTCGGAGATATTTGAAGGGCTCCGTGAAAATGGAACGGCCCTGATCTTCAGCGACGACCCCCGGCGGGACATCATGGCCGCGGCCGCCCGTGGCAACAAAAATCTCGGCGCCCTGAAATTATTCGGACAGGGCCCGGATGCGGATATCCGCGCCAAAGCAGTGGAGATCAACGGCACCGGCATTGTTTTTTCAGTGGAAGCCGGTGGACAAAGCAGCCGTTTCCGTGTAAACTCCCCTGCCCTGTTCATGGTGAACAATGCCCTGGCCGCCATGGGCGCCGCTTTGGCCGCAGGCATGGACACAGAGGCCGTCCGCTCCGGCCTGGCAGCCTTTACCCCGGTAAAGGGGCGGATGAATCTGGGCAGGCTCTCCTGTGGTACCCGACTCATTGACGACACATACAACGCCAACCCCGCCTCCATGGCCCAGGCCCTGAAAACCCTGGACCAGGTGGCCGGCCCCGGCAAGGGTCTGGCCGCCCTGGGCGATATGCTGGAACTGGGAGAGGACTCGGATACCCTCCACAGGGAAATCGGGTTTCTGGTGGCAAAATTATCACCGGCCATGGTCTGCCTCTTCGGCACCCAGGCCGCCCGTATAAGGGAAGGCGCCATGGAAAAGGGCTTCCCTGAAAACAAACTGTTCACAGGGACCAAAGAAGAGATCGCCCGGGTACTGGCACCGAAACTGACCAAAGACAACTGGCTGCTCCTCAAAGGATCAAGGGGCATGGCCATGGAAACACTGATCCCAGAAATTGAAACACTGATACAGGCAGAACGAAAGGCAGATTAACCCCCATGTTTTACGAGTTCATATATCCTTTACACGAGCACTTCAACGCCCTGAACATTTTCCGGTATATCACCTTCCGGACCATTTATGGCGGGCTCACAGCCTTTCTCATCTGCTTTCTTTTCGGCCCGTGGATGATCCGGACCCTGCAAAAAATGCAGATCGGCCAGATCATCCAGACCGACGGCCCCAAGTCCCACATGGCAAAACAGGGCACCCCCACCATGGGCGGCCTGCTCATCCTCATGTCCATTATTACGGCCACCCTGCTCTGGGGCAACCTGAGCAACCATTATGTGGGGATCCTGCTGCTGGCCACCCTGTTGTTCGGGTTCATCGGATTTTTCGACGACTACCTCATGCGGGTGAAAAAAAGGAACATGGGATTCACGGCCAAGGGTAAATTCACCATCCAGGTGGGGTTCGGTCTGATTGTGGCATGGCTCATTTACATGAGCCCGGATTTCAGTTCCACCCTGACCTTTCCCTTTTTCAAAAACCTGACCCTGGACCTGGGGATCTTTTACATTCCCTTTGCCTGCCTGGTCATCGTGGGCACCTCCAATGCCGTGAACCTCACCGACGGCCTGGACGGACTGGCCATCGGCCCCCTGATCGTGGCCGCGGCCACCTATATGCTGTTCGCCTATGTGGCCGGGCATGCCCAGTTTGCCCAGTACCTCCATGTCCGCCACATTGCCGCAGCCGGGGAAATCTCCGTGGTCTGCGGGATACTGGCCGGCGCCGGCATGGGGTTTCTCTGGTTCAACGCCCACCCGGCCCAGGTATTTATGGGAGACACGGGATCCATTCCCCTGGGCGCCATTCTGGGCACCATTGCCGTGGTCACCAAACAGGAAATCATGCTGCTCATCGTGGGCGGTCTTTTTGTCATGGAAGCCATGTCCGTTATCATCCAGGTCTCCTATTTCAAGCTGACCAAGGGAAAGCGGGTATTCAGAATGGCGCCGCTGCACCACCATTTTGAAGAAAAAGGATGGCACGAATCCAAGGTAATCGTCCGGTTCTGGATTATTTCCATTGCCCTGGCCGGACTGGCACTCAGTACACTTAAGATAAGGTAGGGATGCGTTAGGAGTGACAGACACTTTCACATATGACCTGGTTGTGGGCCTGGGACGGTCCGGGCTCTCCATGGCCCGGTTCCTCAAATCCATGGGCCGCAGGGTTGTGGCCACGGATATCGACGGTTCCAAGACCCATGAAGCCGCAGCACTTGAGGCGCTTGGGATCCGAACCCAGATCGGTTCCCATGACCAGTCAACCTTTGACGGGGCAGAACGGATTGTGCCCAGCCCCGGCATCCCCCTGACCCTGCCCTATATACAGAATGCCGCCGCAAAAGGGGTGAAAATAACCGGTGAACTGGACATATTCGGCCAGTACAACACCACCCCGGTCATCGCCGTCACCGGCAGCAACGGGAAAACCACCACCACCAACCTGATCTCCGCCATGGCTGAGGCCTGCGGCCTCTCCTGCTTTGTGGGCGGAAACATCGGCATCCCCCTGGTGGAATACCTGATGTCCGGTATCCGCCAGGACCTGGTGGTGGCCGAAGTATCTTCCTTTCAGCTGGATCTTGCAACCACCTTCAGCCCAAATGTAGGGGTATTGCTGAATATTTCCCCGGACCACCTGGACCGGTATCCGGATTTCAAGGCCTACCGGGATTCAAAATGGTCCCTATTTGCCCGCCAGGGCGGCAACGATGCCGCGGTGGTCAACACCGGAATCCAGAATTTTGACAAGCGGGTCTCCCCCCTTTCCGGCCGGATCTTCTCCTTCTCCCCCGAAACCGGTACGGGAACGGCCGACCTCAGGTTCCATTTTAAGGATAAAGAGATCTGCATTCCGGCAGCGGCATTCAAGGCCCTGCCCGGGGGGCACAACCGGGAGAATATCGCAGCCGCCGCCATCTCCGTTCTGGCCGCCGGGGGCAATGAGGCGGGTATCTGCAAGGGACTTGAAGACTTTGCCCCCCTGCCCCACCGCACCCAATTCATCCGGGAACTGAACGGGGTACGGTTTTACAACGATTCCAAGGCCACCAATACCGATGCCGTGGCCCGGGCCCTCCAGGCCTTTGAGGCACCGATCATCCTCATCCTTGGGGGACGGGAAAAAGACACAGATTTTACCGAACTGATTCCCTCCTTGGGCCGGGTGAAGGAAATCTTGGCCCTGGGCGAGGCCAGCCGCCACATTGTGGAAGCCCTCGGCGCCCTGCACCGGGTAACCCGGTGTACCACCATGGCGGACGCCGTGGCCCGGGCTGCCGGGATGGCCGTGGCCGGCGACATTGTGCTTCTATCACCGGCCTGCGCCAGCTTTGACATGTATAAAGATTATAAAGCAAGGGGAAGGGATTTTTCCTTGAATGTTAAGCAATTGGAGAAGGAGGCGGCGCATGGCTAAATCCACTGCAGGAGCCAGCGGCCTCCACCCCTTTTTCAAAGAAAAATCAATACTGTTCCCGGTTCTTCTCCTGGCCGGCATCGGCGCCGTCATGGTCTATTCTGCCTCTTCCGCCGTCTCCATGGAAGAGCACAACACCTTGTTTTTTTACATCAAACGCCATGCGGTCTTCCTGGGGCTGAGCATGGGCGTGATGTTCACGGCCGCCTCTTTTCCCTACAGGCTTTACAAAGGCCTGGCGTATATCATCCTCTTTGCCGCCATCGGCCTGCTCATTGCGGTGCTGGTGCCGGCCATGAGCGTGAAAGCCGGCGGGGCCTGCCGGTGGCTCTGCCTGGGGGGACTGACCTTCCAGCCCGCGGAATTTGCAAAGCTGGCCCTGATCATTTTCATGGCCTATTCCCTGTCCAAAAAGCAGGAGATGATTAGACAATTTTCCATCGGTTTTCTGCCCCATGCCATGATCATGGCCCTCTTTGCCATGCTCATCATCAACCAGCCCGACTTCGGCACCATCGTCGTCATGGGAATGATCTGCTGGGGCATGATGTTTGTGGCCGGGGTGAGGATACTTCACCTGCTCAGCCCCCTGCCCCTGGTGATTCCCATCGTCTACTTCCTGGTATTCAAGGTGGAATACCGGCTGCTGCGGATCACTGCCTTCTTAAACCCCTGGGACGATCCCTACGACACCGGATACCAGATAACCAACTCCCTCAAGGCCTTCGGGTCCGGGGGGCTCACGGGAAAAGGCATCGGCCTGGGCATGCAGAAACTGCATTACCTGCCCGAACCCCATACGGATTTTATCTTTTCCATCATCGGCGAGGAACTTGGGCTCATCGGGGTCATGTCCATCCTCTGCCTCTACGGGGTCATCCTCATGGCCGGCACCCGCATCGCCCGGCAGGCGGACAGTCTCTTCGGTGCCATGACGGCAGCGGGCATCACCCTGTACATCGGGCTGCAGGTCATCATCAACACCGGGGTGGCCCTGGGGGTACTCCCCACCAAGGGGCTGACCCTGCCCTTTATCAGCTACGGGGGCACTTCTTTGATCATCAACATGGCGGCCATGGGCATATTAATGAATATAGGGGCATCTGCAGATGACAAAAAATAGCAGACATATCATCATTGCCGGCGGAAAAACCGGGGGCCACCTCTTCCCTGGCATAGCCGTGGCCCAGGCCCTGAAGGACCTGGATCCCGCCGTCCGGATTCTATTTGTGGGCACCGATGCCCCCTTTGAAACAAACACCCTGGCCCGTTACAAATTTGCCCACAGGACCATTGTCTCCAGGCCCGTCAAGGGCGGCAGCCTGCTTTCCAAGGTCTGGTCCTCGGCCCTGGTCCTGGTCAGCATCCTCCAGGCCATGTATATCATTTTAAGATTCAGGGCGGATTTCATCCTGGGCGTTGGGGGATTCTCATCCTTTGCCCTGGTGGCGGCCGGCAGGTTGCTGTTCAGGCGCACCGCCATCCAGGAGCAGAACGCCATTCCCGGCATGACCAACCGGATGCTGTCGAAAATTGCCCATACCATCTTTATTTCCTTTGAAAATACCAAAGGGATGCCGGTGAACGAAAAGACCTTTCTTTCTGGAAATCCCATCCGTAAAAGCCAGGCGTCAGACGAAATTAAAGAGGCGCCTGTCCTTGACCTTGCCGGACCCAAGGATTTCACCATACTGGTCACCGGGGGCAGCCAGGGGGCGGCATCCATTAACCGGGCCTTCATGGATGCCGTGGCCATGATGGAAGAGACCGACGACCTGTTTATCATTCATCAGACCGGCCAGCACGGTATTGCCGAAGCCAGTGATTTTTACAAGAACAGACATCTCAAGGCCCAGGCCCGGGCCTTTTTCCACGACATGCCCGCCATCCAGCGCCGGGCCGATCTGGTCATCACCCGTGCCGGGGCAGGCACCCTGTCGGAACTGACCATCAAAGGAAAACCCGCCATCCTGGTTCCCTTTCCCCATGCCGCAGACGACCACCAGACGGCCAATGCCCAGAACCTGGCCGACAAAGGGGCGGCCCTGATGATTGCGGACAAGGACCTCACAGGAGAGGCGCTTTATGCCATGATCCAGGACCTGCGCGCCCACCCGGCCAAGCGGGATGAAATGAGAAAAACCATGAAGACACTGGCCCGGCCCAACGGGGCCCGGATCATCGCAGAACATATTCTCGGCCCCAATCCGGAAGCGGCCGAACAAGGAGACAATTAGTGTACCAACCCAACTACCATATTCACTTTGTGGGCATCGGCGGCATCGGCATGAGCGGTATTGCCGAATTGCTTTTAAACCTGGGATACGGGGTGTCCGGTTCCGACCTCAAACTCTCCCATATCACGGACCGCCTGGAGGGCAAGGGCGCCGTCATTTACAAGGGCCATGCCAAGGAAAATATAAGAGAGGTCAACGTGGTGGTGACCTCCTCGGCCATTGCCGAGGAAAACCCGGAAGTGGTCCGGGCCAGAGAACTGAACCTGCCCATCATTCCCCGGGCGGAAATGCTGGCGGAACTGATGCGCATCAAATACTCCATTGCCGTATCCGGGGCCCACGGTAAAACCTCAACCACCTCCATGATCTCCCAGATCCTGAACACTGCCGGCCTGGACCCCACGGTGATCATCGGCGGCCTGCTCCAGGGGCTGGATACCAACGCCCTCCACGGCTCAGGCGACTTCATCGTGGCTGAGGCCGATGAAAGCGACGGGTCATTTCTCAAATACGCCCCGGCCATTGCCGCGGTGACCAATATCGACCTGGAACACCTGGACTATTACTCGGGTATTGAAGACATCAAGGATAAATTCGTCCAATTTATCAATTCCATTCCCTTTTACGGCCTGGCCGTCCTCTGCCTGGACAACGAGCATATCCAGGACATCATGCCCAGAATCAATGTCCGCCATACCACTTACGGGATGAGCGCCCAGTCCGATCTCCAGGCAAAAAACATCCGGTTCAAAGACGGCAAAAGCATATTCAATGTATTCCAAAAGGGCGAGGACCTGGGGGAAATCCTGCTGAACATTGCAGGCCAGCATAACATCCTCAACGCCATGGCCGGCATTGCCGTTGGCCTGGAACTGAACATCCCCTTTGAAACCATTAAAAAGGCCCTGGAAAAAATCAAGGGGGTCAAGCGCCGCCTGGAAATCAAGGGGAAAAAGAAGGGAATCACGGTGATGGATGACTACGGACACCATCCCACTGAGATCGCGGCAACCCTGACAGCCGTCAGGGAAAGCTATCCGGACAAACGGCTGATTGTTATGTTCCAGCCCCACAGGTACACCCGGACCCAGGCCCTGTTCGACGAGTTCACCCGTTCCTTTTACCAGTCCGACATCCTCATGGTCCTGCCCATTTATCCGGCCTCGGAAGCGCCCATCCCCGGCGTTGACGCCGAAAGCCTGGTGGAAGGAATCCGGGCCCATGGCCATAAAGAGGCCGTATTTGCCCCGGACTTTACCCAGGCCCTGTCCATGGCCACCCATAAGGCAAAAGAAGGGGACATGATCCTTACCCTGGGGGCCGGCGACGTATACACCCTGGGGGAAAAACTGGTGGAGATCCTGTAAACAGATGACATTCGGTCCCGAACATATGGATCTTTTCAATGGCTTCAACCTTGAGGCAGGGGTGAACCTGGACCGGTTTACCAGCTTCAGGGTGGGGGGGCCTGCCGATCTGCTGGCCCGTCCCGAAACCGTTGAGGAGCTGGTCCGGCTTGCCGGGATTGCCAGCCATAACCATATTCCGGTCACCATCCTGGGCGGCGGCTCAAACACCCTGATTTCGGACAGGGGAATCCAGGGGCTGGTACTGGTACTCTCCCGGATGAAAGCCGCTCCAAAGGCCGTTGATACAGATGCCGGCATCCGGGTGACGGCCCTGGCCGGGGAACGTTTATCCACCCTCTGCCGCATGGCTGTGGAAAAGGGATGGCGCGGCCTGGAATGGGCCGCCGGCATCCCCGGAACCCTGGGCGGGGCGCTGATGATGAATGCCGGGTCCCACGGCGGAGATATGTCAGAAATTACGGTTTCCATGGATATCCTGGACATGGAAACCCTGGAATACCGGACACTCAAGGCAGGGGACCTTGATTTCAGCTACAGATCCCTCAACCTGGGCGGCGCAGTCATTTTAAAGGCGGAACTTACGCTGGCCCCTGGCAACGCCGGGGAGGTCCGGCAACGGTTCGAGGCCAACCTGAAGGCAAAAAAGAAAAGCCAGCCCGTCTCCAAAGCCAGCGGGGGCTGTTTTTTTAAGAACCCCTCTCCGGATAATCCCGCCGGCCGCCTCATTGAACAGGCAGGCCTCAAGGGGTACAGGATGCATGGGGCCATGGTCTCGGATCTCCATGCCAATTTCATCATCAACCATGACAATGCCAGTTGCAGCGATATACTGGCCCTGAAACGCCTGGTACAGGACCGGGTATATGAAAAATTCGGAATCAGACTGGAAACAGAGGTGAAAGCCATTGGCCGCTAAAAAAATAAAACCCAATCGGTATAAACCCGAAACCCTGGCCGGCAGCCGCCCTGCCCCGGGGCGTCCGAGATCAAACCTTCTGGCAAGGATAACGTCGCGAAAATGGGCCGGTGCGGCCTCCGGCCTTCTGCTGATGGCCGCCATGAGCCTGTCGGCCATCTGGCTCCACGATGCCGTTGTCCAGAGCCCCTTTTTCACCATCCGTACCGTGGAGGTGTCGGGACTGAACCGGGTCTCCAGGGAGGCGCTTTTGGACCGGGCCGGACTGGACCGGGAACGCAACCTGTTTGAAATCCGCCCCGAATATATTGAAAAACGGCTGGCCGCCCTTCCCTGGATCGCCCGGGCCAGGGTGGAACGGCATTTTTTCTCAAAACTGTCCATCTGTGTTGAAGAGGAAATGCCCTTGGCCATTGTGGCCATCGAAAACCTGTCGGATCTCATCATCAACACCCAGGGGATGCCCTTTAAGGAATACGACCCCGAGAAGGACCAGCTCAATACCCTGCCCGTGATCACCGGGGTGGACCTGACCCTGTCCGGTAATATTTACAGATTTGAAGGGGCATTATTCAATTCGGTCATGGATCTGCTCAAGGTAAAGGGGCTGGGCCGGATCCGTTCCATACACGGGGATCCACACACCGGTATTCTGATCCAGGCACCTGATATTTACAACAGGCCCCAGGGAGACATACCTGAAGAAACGGAAGCCTCCCGGGCCCTCATCCCCATAAAGCTGGGGTTTGACGGATTTGAAGAGAAACTGGCCAAAGCCATCGATCTGAGCAGGTATATGGCGGCCCGTTTCCCGGAAAAAATTATATTGGCCATGGACCTATACGATATGAACCAGATTTTTATCAAAACGGAAAATGCTCTGCACCATTATTCAGAAAAGGGGGTTCAACTTGCAGGGAAATGAAAAAATTTTAGTCGGCCTTGATATCGGCACCACGAAAATATGTGCCGTGGTGGGCGAAATGCTCGATGAGGAGATCAATATCATCGGCGTTGGATCCCACCCGTCCACCGGCCTGCGCAAGGGATCGGTGGTGAATATCGAATCAACGGTGGACTCCATTAAAAAGGCTGTGGAAGAAGCTGAACTCATGGCCGGATGCGATATTTCCTCCGTATATGTTGGCATTGCCGGCAGCCATATCAAGGGGTTCAACAGCCACGGCATCATCGCCATCAAGGGCCGTGAGATTACAGAAAACGATGTCGAGCGGGTGATCGATGCGGCCAAGGCTGTTGCCATCCCCACGGACCGGGAGATCCTCCATGTCATTCCCCAGGAGTTCATCGTGGATGACATGGAATCCATCCAGAACCCCGTGGGCATGACCGCCATCCGCCTGGAAGCCAAAATCCACATCGTCACAGGTGCGGTCTCCTCGGCCCGGAACATTGTAAAATGCTGCAACAAGGCAGGGCTTGAGGTCTGCGACATTGTCCTGGAGTCCCTGGCCTCGGGCCATGCCGTGCTCACAGACGAGGAAAAAGAGCTGGGATGCGTTCTGGCGGACATGGGCGGCGGCACCACGGACCTGGCCCTGTTCAAGGACAATAACGTAAAATTCATTTACGAACTCACCGTGGGCGGACACAACCTTACCAACGACATTTCCATCGGCCTCCGGACCCCCCTGCCGGAAGCGGAAAAAATAAAAATCGAGCATGGTACCTGTGTCCCCCAGAATGTCCGTTCCGGCGCCACCATTGAGGTGCCGGCCGTGGGCGGCAGGGAGCCCAGGCGTCTGGCCAAGGGCATCCTGGCCGAGATACTGGAACCCCGGGTGGAAGAGGTTTTTTCCCTGTTGAAAAAAGAACTTTTCTCCAACGGACTTGAAAATGCATTTCCTGCCGGATTCGTCCTCACTGGCGGATCGGTGGTCATGAACGGCATTAATGAGATTGCCGAATCAGTGTTCAACGTTCCGGTGCGGGTGGGGGAACCCAACCGTATCGGCGGGCTCAAAGATATTGTGAAAAACCCGGCTTACGCCACCGGCGTAGGGCTTGTGATTTTCGGCTCCACTGCAGCCTGCAGAATGGATGTGCGACAAGCGGAAACACAAGGGGTGCAAAGTATATTTAATAGAATGAAACAATGGTTTAAGGATATCATTTAACCTTAAGGGAGGTGGATATGAATTTTTCTTACGTGGAAAACGACAACAAAGCAAAAATCAAGGTAATCGGTGTTGGCGGCGCCGGCGGCAATGCAGTCAACAACATGATCGACGCCAAGCTCCAGGGCGTTAAATTCATCGTAGCCAATACCGATGCCCAGGCCCTGGAACAGTCCAAGGCCGAGGTAAAAATCCAGCTGGGTTCTTCCCTGACCGAAGGCCTGGGCGCAGGTGCCGATCCCAATATCGGCCGGGAAGCCGCCCTGGAAAGCATGGATGAACTGAGGGCCGCCCTGGAAGAAAGCCACATGGTATTCATCACCGCCGGTTTCGGCGGCGGGACCGGTACCGGCGCAGCGCCGGTCATTGCGGAAGTCTGCAAGGATCTTGGCATCCTCACCGTTGCCGTGGCGTCCAAGCCCTTTTCCTTTGAAGGAAAGAAAAGGGAAAAACAGGCCCTGGCCGGCCTGGACAAGCTCCACGGCATCACCGACACCGTCATCACCATTCCCAACGACAGGCTGAGGGGCATTGCCCCCAAGGGCGCCCGCATGGTGGACATGTTCATCAAGGCCGACGAAATCCTGCACCACTCCGTAAAAGGCATCACTGACCTGATCATGATGCCCGGCCACGTCAACCTTGACTTTGCCGACGTAAAGACCACCATGCAGAAGGCCGGCAAGGCCCTCATGGGTATCGGCATTGCATCCGGCGAAAACCGGGCAACGGAAGCGGCGGAAAAAGCCATTTCCCATCCCCTGCTGGAAGACATCTCCATTTCCGGCGCCAAGGGCGTTCTCATGAACATCACCTCCTCCTCGGACCTGACCCTGGACGAGATGACCGAAGCCTCCGACCGTATCTACGAGGAAGTGGGCGACGATGCCGAAATCATCTGGGGCCAGACCTTTGACGAGGACCTGGGCGATGAAATGCGCATCACCGTCATTGCCACCGGCATCGGCCAGGCAGAACCCGAACTGGCTGAGAACATGCACCGCTTTGACCCCAAACCGGTACAGCACCAGGCCCACCAGACCGTTGCCCCCCAGGCCGCCCATGCGGCGGTTGGTGCCCAGGCGGTTGCCCCTGCTGCCCATGCCGCATATGCCACCCAGGCCTATGCCTCTCCCGCACCGGACATGCAGCCTGACAGCCAGCGAGAAGTCATTGCCAGGGGCGTGGTTCGGGATCTGACCGACGAAGAGCGGAACACCTGGGGCGAATATGACAATCCGGTAAGAATCACCGGCCGCCGGGTGGTGGGAGACGAGGATATGATGCAGGATTACGGTATGAAATTTGATTCAGATGACCTGGAGGTGCCCACTTTTTTGAGACGTAAAGCAGACTAGCCCATGAAAAAGAGGCGCAGACCGGCCCGGCCCCCCCAGCCCGTAAAGGAGGAGGGGGCAATTGTCAAACGGGGCCGGGGGCTGACCAAAGTCGCATTGGTCTACCCCAACACCTACAAGGCCGGCATGTCTTCCCTGGGGTTCCAGACGGTGTACCGCCTGGCCAACCAGGACCGGCGGATCGCCTGTGAACGGGTCTTTTTGCCTGACACCCGCAAAAAGAGCCCGGGACATGCGCCGCAAAAAGGCAGTGAAAAAATCCTCAGCCTTGAAACCGGTCTGCCCCTGGATCAATTTGACATGATCCTCTTCTCAATTTCCTTTGAGAATGACTTTTTGAACCTTGCCCGCATATTGCGGGCATCAGGCATCCCCCTGCGGTCATCCGATCGAAACCACATCCACCCCCTGGTGGCTGCAGGGGGAGTTGCCTGTTTCCTAAATCCTGAACCCATTGCCCCGTTTATGGATCTTTTTTTGCTGGGGGAAGCCGAATGCCTGCTCCCTCCTTTTTTCGACCTGTTTCACCGGGCCGGGCAGAAAAAGGATTCCAGAACGGCACTGCTGGAACAGATTGAAGGGCAGATGGCCGGGGCCTATGTCCCGGACAACCATGCCCCCATTCTTTATCCGGATCCGGATCTCCCCATTGACCAGGGACCGGGCTGTTCCGAAAATTCGGGCAGCGTCCATGTTCAATATATCGGGGACTTGTCCCAAACCCGGACCACCACTGCCGTCATGACTTCCAATACGGCTTTCAAGGACACCTTTCTCATTGAAACCCTCAAAGGATGTCCCAACGGCTGCCGCTTTTGCACGGCCGGTTTCATTTACCGGCCGCCCAGGGTCTACCCCAAAGACACCATTCTCTCCGCCATGGACGAGGCCGCCCAGAAAACTGACCGGGTGGGCCTGGTCAGCTCCGCCGTTCTGGACCACCCGGATATCAAGGCAATCTGCCGGTACGGCCGGAACCAGGGCCTGACCCTTTCCTTCTCTTCACTGAGGGCGGACAAGCTTGACAAAGAGATCATCGCAGGGCTGGCAGAATCCCATGTAAAGACGGCCACCATTGCGCCGGAGGCCGGTTCACACCGCATGCGGCAGATCATTAATAAAAAACTGACCCGGCGGCAGATCCTTGATGCGGCACAGTCCCTGGTGGACCAGGGCATCATCAACCTGCGCCTTTATTTTATGATCGGCCTGCCCTTTGAAACCCCCGAGGATGTCAGTGCCATTGTGGACCTGACCCGGGATATCAAGGCCGTTTTCCTGGCTGCCTCCCGGAAAAAGAAAAAAATTGGCACCATCACCCTGAGCATCAACCCGTTTATTCCCAAACCGGCCACCCCCTTTCAATGGTCGGCCATGACGGCGGAATCAGAACTTAAAAAACGGGTGGACATCATCCGCCACGGACTGAAAAAGGAGCCCAATGTGGCCCTGAACTTTGAATCCCTGCGCCAGGCCAGGATCCATGCCCTGCTCTCCTTGGGAGACCGGAAGGCTGCGGATCTCATCGAGCTGGCCCTGGAACAGGGCTGGACCCGGGCCTTGAAATCCGCTCCCGGATACTGCCGGCAGGTGATTTATACGGAAAAAACCAGGCTGGCCCCGGGTTCACTGCCCTGGGATGTTCTCAGGCACCGGGTATCCGACAGCTTTCTGCGCAAAGAACTTGCCCGGGCCGAAAAAGAAAAGCACTCTGTCTCATGCCCCATGAAACCCTGCAGGGACTGCAGGATATGCATGGCAGATCCCGGCCAGGCGCCGGAATAAAATACCGTTTCACCGGCCAGTGATTCGGGGGAATTTCCAATGAAACCGCCATTGCAGAAACCATGAGTACAAAAGACGCCGCATATTCAAGTATCAGGACTTCCCTTGAAGCCCTCAGCCTGGAAATCGTCCTGGCCGATCCTGCTGATCCCATGGCCTTTAAAAAAAGCCTGGGCCTGCTTAAAAAAATCCATATCCAGGCAAAAAGACAAAAAAATACCGCCCTGGCTACCGCCACCTCGGAGGCGGCAAAATGCATCCAAAAAATAAGGAAAAACCAGGGGGATGTCACCGCGGAACTGGAAGCCCTGGACACCTTTATTGCCGAAATGCCCCCCCTTGCGGATCCGGTTCACGGCAAAAACCCGGCGCATCCGGGAGAAACAGAGGCGCCCTGCAGAGGAAACGGTCCCTCTTCCCATCCCCCTTCCGCCCTGCCCCCCCACCTGAGCCAAGAAGACGTTAACAGCTTTCTCGCCACAAAAATGCCGGTGTTAGATAAACTGGAAGCCCTGATCCTGGAATTTGAAAGCGGCAATACCCAAGAAACGGCCCATGAGATGAAGCGTCTCATCCACACCATGAAGGGGGAGTGCGGCTTTCTGTCACTCACTGAGGCCGAGCACCTCTGCCACCGGACCGAAGACCTGCTGCTCATGGATGTGGCTCCGGATTTTGCCGAAATTCTTCTCCAGGTCAAAGACTGGTTCCAGGAAACCTTCAGAAATTATGCCCTGGGCCGGAAACCCCAAACTGCCCCCCGGCAGATTCTCAGCCGCCTGGATACGTATGCGGTCCAGCTTAACCCGGCATCCCAGAGGCCAGGGCCAGACCAAGACTGTGAAGAGAGCCGTCAGGGGAAAATACAGGAAGAAAATAACGGCTTTAGCCGCCCGGTTCAGATCGACGCCCGCCGTCTGGACCAGCTCATCGACATTATTGGGGAACTGGCCATTGCAGAGGCCATGGTTGCCATGGGCGTCCGCCGGAAGGAACAGGAGACCCAAGCATTCAGCAACGCCCTCAAAGCCCTGGGCCAAAGCACCAGGGCCCTGCAGGAAATCGGCCATTCCCTGAGGATGGTGCCTCTCACCCCTTTATTCAACCGAATGAAACGGATGGCCCGGGACCTGGCCAGAAAACAAAATAAAAAACTGGAAGTCATTATCCAGGGAGAATTGACGGAACTGGACAAAAACCTGGTGGAGGGCCTTGCCGATCCACTGATCCACATCATTCGAAACAGTATAGACCACGGCATTGAACCAGATGCCCTGGACCGCATCAATGCGGGCAAGCCCGGGACTGCAGCCCTCACCCTAAATGGTTTTCACAAAGGGGGAAGTCTATACATCCAGGTTACAGATGACGGCAGGGGGATTGACCGGGACAAACTGGTACAACGGGCGGTTGCCGCAGGCCTGGTGGAAGAGACCGACACACTTGACGCCATCTCAACCCTCAACCTGGTTTTCCACTCCGGGCTGAGTACGGCCGAGCAGGTAACTGATATTTCCGGCAGGGGCATCGGCATGGATGTGGCCCGGGACGCCATTTCCCAGTTCAACGGCACCATTACCCTTGACTCCGAGCCGGGCAAAGGCACTTGTGTGACCCTCAAGCTGCCCTTGACCCTCTCCATCATGGACGGCATGATTGTCGCCGTTGCCCACCGGGATGGAGGGGAAGAGGACCATTACGTCCTTCCCACCCTTTCCATTGTCTCATCCATGGCTGTTTCCAAGGAAATGGTAAACACGGCCATGGGGAAAAATGAATATATCCGGGTCAGGGAAGAACTGATTCCGCTGCTGGACCTGAACCGTTTTTTCAATCCCGGCCAAAAGCCGATGAGCCGCACGGCGGATAACGGTATCGTGGTGATTGTGGAAGATGCCGGGATTAAGGCGGGGCTGGTGGTCAGCGAACTGGTGTCCAAGCAGAACTTTGTGCGCAAGCCCTTGAAAGGGATTTCAAGGGATATTCCCGGGGTATCCGGGGCCACCATCCTGGCCGACGGCAGGGTCTGCCTTATTCTTGACACCGCCGCCCTGGTGGCAGCCGCCCGGGAGAAATCCCCCCAATAGGCCTCAGGCCACCACCACCATATTCCGCCCCCTGTCCTTGGCCCTGTACAACGCCGTATCCGCCGCCTGAATGAGATACTCCGGCAGGACGTGTCCGCCAGTCTGGGCTGTTTTTCCGCCCATGGCGATCCCGGCACTCAGGGTGATATTAAAGGAAAACTCCCCATACTCAAAATGGTGTAAGGCCACCTGCTCCCGGATTCTGTTGCACATGCTTTCAGCCCCCGCCTTTCCCGTATTGGGCAAAAGGATGCCGAAGACCTCTCCGCCGTACCGGCAGGGAATATCGTATTTTCGCAGATTTTCAGTGATAAACCGGGCAATCCGAACCAGCACCTTGTCGCCCACGGGATGACCGTAGGTGTCGTTCACCTTTTTAAAATGATCAATATTCAAAAGGCACAGGGCCAAATCATTGTCATAGCGGTCAATGCCGGAAGTTTCCCGTTCCAGGGCCTCGGCAAAAAACCGGCGGTTGAACAGGCCGGTGAGTTCATCCCGGGCGGCATCAGCCCCCATGATCACCGTGGGATTTTCCCGGTCCTGTTTAAGGAGGTGCTGCTCCAGGCTGAACCGGATGGACTCCACCAGTCCGGCCTTATCCAGATGCTGTCTGGACAGGTAATCTGACGCCCCCTGGCGAAAGAGCTGGGAGGCTGTGATACCATCTCCCTGATCGATGAGGACAATGGCCGGGATGCTGATATCCCTCTCCTTTAGATGGGCCAGTAAATCAAAGGCATCTCCGTCGGGCAGGACATATCCCAGGATCACCAGATCAAACCTGTTTTCGTCAAGCGCCTTTATTGCTTCATCCAAGGTCAGGGCATGGCTGAGGTCCGGACGGATGGTGTCCGCCAGCATCGTTTTGATCATTTTAAAACAGGCAGGATCATCTTCCACACAGAGAATACGTTCTTTCCGGTGAATATCAATAATATCCCCGCCCCCGCTGTAGCTTATCTTGGACACATGCCTTACGTTCTGAATCTTTTTAATGATATCGGCAATTCGCTTTCCAGCCGTGTTAATCTTTTGAATCCGCTCCAGGAGTTTATCAGGATGATCCCGGTCCATCTCAAGCAGTTCAAGATTGCCCAGAAGGATCATCAGCGGCTGGTTCAATTCGTGGGCGGTCGCCCCTGCCATCTGCAGCAGCACTTTGAGCCGCTCTTCTTCGATAACCGCCCGGGTCTGGGCCAGGATTTTATCATTGGCCCTGCGCAGCTCCTTTTCAACGGCTTTCCGCTGTTCTATTTCCGCCACGGCCTTTTTTTCCATTTTGCGGGATTCGATAATTCGGCGCGAGAGTTCGGTCACATCTTTCACCGCAAACATGGCGTAACAACGGTCCTTTCCGGGCCCCTGGACATTGGTAACCGTTGTCTGGAGAATTCTCGGTTCGCCGTCTGAAAGGACGCAGGAAAATAAGCGGCCGTGGAGCTGGGAGGACAAAACTATTGGCGGGCCTCCCCCCAGTATGGAATCAATCCGGCTGGTGTATTGTGTTTCCCTGAACCGGGGGTAAAGCTCATGCAGTTCACGGCCCTCAACCTGGGAGAACGACTTTTTGGTCCAGTTTTCCATACACCGGTTCCAGAACAGGATATGGTAGTGATCATCCACCACAAAGACCCCGATGGGAAGGTCATCCATCAAAGCAAACTGCCGGGAAAAAAAATCGTTCATCCGATATCGTTCATCCTATATGGTCTCTATCATCTCTGGGGTGTAATTCAGGCGCCGCACTGAGTTTTCACCTGGAGCGCCCTGAAAACGATTTGGGAACACCGTATCTTATTTGAATTACTTGATATAGGCATCCAAAACGGCCTGGATCTCTCCCCCGGCTTTCATTTCGTTAATCACTGCAACAAATTGTTTCACAAAATCCGCCTTAAATGAAAAGGCCCCCTTATCCTGGTTCGTGAATCCGAGATATCCCTGTTCCCTGCTGATATCGCCGGCAATGACCAGTTCCTGAGTGGCAGGGTCATACTCGCCCTTGTCCCTCAGCTGCTTGAGTTCCCATAGCATGGCGTTTTTATCGCTGATATAGCCGTCCAAACGGCCGGAAACCAGTTTAAGCAGGTTGGAGCGGCTTGTGGCCGCTTCCTCTATCTTTACGCCGAGTGCCTTGGCCTTATCCACGTCCGGGATGGAAAACCCGGCATTGATGCCTATTTTTTTACCGGCAAAGTCATCGGGCCATGTTTTTGACCCGCCTCCTGCAAAAGCCTTGGATGTCAGGACACTGTACCCCTCGTCAAGGACAGGCACCGGATAATCCATAAACGGCCTTGCCTTGGGCCTGTAATAGGGCGGATAAAGGGCAAATCCTTTGCCGTCTTCCATCAGTTTCACCCCACGTTTCCAGGGAACGGGCTTGATGGTCACCGCATATCCATTCATTCTGGCAAAGGCCTTGGCAAAAATTTCAGTATAGATGCCGGCTGCTTTCCCGCTTTCAGCATAGGAGTAGGGGGCATAATTATTGTCGCAATAGATCACAACATCCTGGGCACTGGCCGTCGCCGGGAACATCGTACCGGTAATGATCACACCGCAGATGGCAATGCCGAACAAAAAAAACCTAATTTTTCCCATGAGAAAATCTCCTTTTCCTTTTTACGGATTTTAGGCGTATCGTTCTTTCTTCAGGCAAATTTTAATGGAGTATTTACCGACAAATAGCATAAATGCGCCGCGTATCTCAAGTTTTTTTAACAAAGTGACCAATTGCCGGACAGGGATTTCAGGAAACCGATACGGCAAAGGGAGATTTGAATACCGTCAGTTTTTTAAATTTTCCTTGAGGTTCCGGTCAATACATTCTATAAGAAATCCTGATCTTTTAATTAAGATTTTTTGATGATTACCCGGTGTGGGATCATCCGTTGATAATATAATAAACGATTACTTTTTAGGAGGACTTATGTCAACTCTCGTATTTGGTCACAAGAACCCAGATACCGATTCCGTCGTAGCCGCCATTGCACTGGCCGACCTGAAAAAAAGCCTTGGTGAAGATATCGCACCTGCCGTTCAGGGCGATCTCAACCCCGAATCCAAATTTGTCCTGGACAAATTCGGTCTGACTGCTCCCGAAGTCATCACCAGCTATGCCGGCAAAGACGTTTACCTGGTAGACCACTCTGACCTGGCCCAGAGCCCCGACGACCTGGGCGACGCCAACATCCTGGGCATCGTTGACCATCACAAACTGGGCGACGTTTCCACTTCTCAGCCCCTGGAATGCTGGATCTGGCCTGTGGGCTGTACCTGCACCGTGATCGCTTCCATGTACGACTACTTCAACGTTGAAGTACCCAAGGGTGTTGCCGGTGCCATGCTCTGCGCCATCCTCTCCGACACCGTTATCTTCAAGTCCGCCACCTGCACCGACAAGGACAAAGAAGTCTGTGCCAAACTGGCTGAAATCTGCGGCGAAACCGACCTGGAAACCCTGGGCATTGAGATGTTCAAGGTAAAATCCGCCGTTGAAGGTACCCCCGTCCGCGAACTGGTTCTCCGGGACTACAAAGACTTTGACATGAGCGGCTCCGGCGTTGGCTGCGGACAGTTGGAACTGGTTGATCTCTCCATCGTTGACGGCATCAAAGCCGACCTGGAAAAAGACATCCGTGACCTCAAGGCTGAAAAAGGCCATCACACCGTCCTGCTCATGCTCACCGACATCATGAAAGAAGGCACCGAACTTCTGGTTGCCTCCGACGACGAATCCGTTGTTGAAAAAGCCTTCGGTGAAAAACCCGTTGAAGGCAAATGCTGGCTGCCCGGCATCATGAGCCGTAAAAAACAGATCATCCCCGATCTGGAAAAGGTATTCGGCTAATTTCACAGCAGAATAGCTAAAGCCAAATAATCCGGGCCCTGGGAATGAAAATTCCCAGGGCCCGTTTTTTTTGGTCCATACTCCGCCCCGCGTTATGGACGAAAATCAGGAGGGGTTGAAAACCGTCTGCAGCTTCTGGGAGAGCATGGCCACGTCAAAGGGCTTGTAGATATAATCGTCGCAGCCGTTGGCAATCATCTGCCGGATTTCCTCTTCCTTTGAATAGCCCGAACAGACCAGCACCCGGATATCTGGATTGATCTTGCGAATCTTTTCATAGGTTTCAAATCCGTTCATCTCCGGCATGACCATGTCCAGAATAATCAGGTCAATGGCCGGATCATTACGGACAATAGAGACGGCCTGGGCACCGCGTTCGGCAACCACCACATCATAGCCAAGGGTTTCCAGCATTTCCGAACAGACATCAATGACGCCCTTTTCGTCATCCACCAGCAGGACCCGGCCCTTGCCGACCACAAGCTTTCCTTCCCGTATCCGGGGCCTTGAAATGGCATCTTTTTTATCCCGGGTGTCATTGGCCGGCAGGTAGAACATGAACACACTGCCCTGCCCCGGCCTGGACTCCACCCTGAAAGCCCCTTTATGGCTTTTGATGATTCCGTAAGCCGTGGCCAGTCCCAGCCCCGTCCCTTTCCCCCGTTCTTTTGTCGTAAAAAAAGGATCGAAAATCCTGGCCATGGTGACCTTATCCATGCCCGTCCCCGTGTCGGCAACGCTGACCTTGACATAGGCACCGGGCCGGTGGATCCCCATTTCATGGATGCGCTCCTCCTCAATGACCACATTTTCCGTGGAAATGGTAATCCTTCCGCCGTTGGGCATGGCCTGCCAGGCATTGACAAAAAGGTTCATCAGCACCTGCTTCAGCTGTCCTTCATCCACCTTGGTGCTCCACAGCTTTTTTTCCAGGCACTGGTTGATAATAATATCCTTCTTGGTCCGGCCGAACATCTTTGCGGACATCTTGAGCAGGTAATTCAGGTTCAGGCTGCAGGTCTCATGGCAACTCTTCTGGGAAAAGCCGAGCAACTGCCGGGCCATCTCAGCACCGCTGTGTACATATTCATCGATACAGGACAACCGCTTGAACACATCGGAGGTCTGGTCAAACCCGGCCTTGACCAGCGAGGTATACCCCTGGATGCCCATGAGAATATTATTAAAATCATGGGCAATGCCGCCGGCCAGGGTGCCGATGGCTTCCATTTTCTGGGCCTGGCGGAGCTGGGCCTCCAGGCGCAGCCGCTCGGTCACATCACGGCCCACGGCGTATATCCCTCTTGGGGTACGCCCGGGATCTTCTCCGGGCAGGGTAATGGCGGACGCCTTCAGTTCCATGAACGCAAATGCCGAATACGGATCAAACTGGGCCCCCCTGGCATTGGCCTTTTTTAATCTCAGATTCATTTCCGCACTGCCAGAATGCCCCCTCCCCGGCAGGTTGGACAATTCATTCACCCGTGTCCGGTCATCCTCATGGAGCAGGTCTTCAAAGGGCATGCCCATCAATGCGGTCTTGGGAAATCCCAATACCCGTTCAAACTGCTGGTTGACAAAAGAAAAGCAGCGGTTTTCATCCAGGGTGAAAATCAGGTCCGGGGAATTGTTGACCATATACTGGTATTGTTTTTCAGATGCCTCCAGGCGGGCGGCATAGGCCTTTTTCTCGGCGAGAAGGGTTTTCTGGGTAATACCGTTTTTCACGGTTTTTACCAGGTCGGCATATTCAAAGGGTTTTTTCAGGTAATCCCAGGCCCCCAGCTTCAGGGCCCTGACAGCGGATTCAACGGAGGCAAATCCTGTCATGATGATGACCAGGACCTCGTCGTCCAGGCCGAAGATATGCTCCATCACCTCGTATCCGTTCATACCTGGCATGGATATATCCAGCAGCACCAGATCGAACCGCTGCTTCTGGAACAGAGCAACGGCCTCATCCCCGTTATGGGCACCGGTAACCTCAAGCCCCTCACGGGCCAGGCACCTGGCTATATTATCAACGATGCGTTCTTCGTCATCAACGACAAGAATCTGTTCTGATCTCATAATCAACTAGTGCGTCCCTGTGCGCTGTACCCCTGTTCCAAATCAGCTGCCTGGTTGTTAATGGCGCTCTAAAGAAGATTCTCCTCCAGATGGCTCTCCCGAATCAAAGGGTTTGTTTTTACTTTTTTTCATAGCAGACCAGACCGCAACGCAGGCACCTGTTGGCCTCCTCCCGGGCTTCAGGCTCCGAAAAACCGGAGAAGAATCCGTCTTCCTTGCTGGCGGCCTGGGCCTTTTCAAGGAGGGTCCTTGGCGAGGGCATCACCTGGTCAAGGGTCCTGACATCCTGAACCACGGATTTCTCTGCAATCATCCGCTCCGGCTCCTGCAGTTCAATGCCGTACATGAGATGGTGCATCAGGGTTGCGGCCTTCCTGCCGCCGTTAATGGCCGCCACCGCCGAAGTGTACTCGGAAATAACGTCCTGGCTTGACAGCAGTCCCTTCTCACGGTTGGAATCGGGCTTTTTCTGAAGTTCAACCCCTTCCCAAACCAGCGGCTTCTCAATGCCGTCATTTGTTTCACCGGTCTGGTTCTCTTCATTATCTGCATCTTCACCATCATCCCTGACCGGCACAAACGCCAGTTCAGGGAAACGTCCCGACCCTATAACAAGAGTCTCAGTATCAATAACATGTTTCACACCTGTGTCAAGCTCTATATACTCAATGGCGGTTAAATCGCCCTCAATGCCGGTGAGCTTTGTGATTCCGGTGTTATAAAGGATGACGGCACCGGCCTTGGCCAGGGCGTCAATCCCCACCTTGTCAAAGGAAGAGTCTTCGGGTGCCTTGCGTGATATTACGGTTATTTTTTCGGCCCCGCCGGCCTTAAGTATCTCAACGGCATCGGGGAGGCGGATGCCGCCGCCGGCAATCACCACATTCTTTTTGCAGGGGATCTTTATGCCCTGCTCCTTCCTGCTCCGGAGCAGGTCAATGAGCAGATAGGCGCTGGGGATTACATTGGCTGCAGTCCCGACATCGTTATTGGCCAGTCTGGAATCCCATCCGCCGGTTGCCGTGAATACCGCGTCATGTCCCTGTCGCAGCAGGTCCGGAATCGTAAAATCCACCCCTGCCTTCTGGTTGGTCTTTATCTCCACCCCCAGATCGGCTATGCCCTGGATGTCCCAGTCAAGAATATCCATGGAGAGCCGCTCCCGGGAAATGGCTTTTCTCAATATACCGCCCAGTTCGGAGGTGCCTTCATACACCGTAGAATGGTGTCCCAGGCGGGTGGAAAAATATCCGGCGGCCAGGCCTTCAACGCCACCGCCGATCACGGCAATCTTCTTGTCCGTCGCCGGGGCGCAATAGGGCTGGATCCGATGGTCCAGGCCCCTCTCATAATCACAGACGAACCGTTTGAGGTGATTTATGGCCACGGATTCATCCTGGATCAGCCGCCTGCAGTCAAACTCGCACAAAGCGGGACAAATCCGTGAGATCACCGTGGGAAAAGGCATCCGCTCCTTGATGACCTGGAGGGACCCGGTGTAGTCCCCTTCCCGGATCAGGCGGACATACTCTTTGATATCAAGGCCAGAGGGACAGGCCCGCTGGCAGGGGGTGGTGCATTCGTCCCGGGTATATTCGCGCATGATTCTCCGGGAGACCGATGTCAGCCGGATGATATTCTTGGGGCAGATATTTTCACAGGCTCCGCAGCCCGTGCATTTTTCCTGGTCCACCACGGGCAGGTGGTCCTCGCCGATGGAAAGGGCGCCGAATTTACAGGCCGTCACACAGGTCCCCAGCCCCAGGCAGCCCACCCGGCAAACCTTCATTCCGCCCAAGAGCATGGATGCGGCACGGCAGTCCTGCACACCTTTATATATATAGTTCAGATCGGCATCTTCATTGCCGTAGTGGCATCCGGGTTTAGCAAATTCAGGCTCTTTGTCGGAAAGGGTCACCCCCATGATCTCCGCAATGGCAATGGCCACATCCTCGCCGGCTGCCACGCAGGAATTCACATCCTGCTCGCCATTGGCGATGGCCTCGGCATTGGCCGTGCAGCCTGGGTATCCGCATCCGCCGCAATTCGCCCCGGGCAGTGCATCGTCAATGGCAACTACTTTGGGGTCTTCATACACGTAAAATTTCTTTGATGCGATCAACAGAGCCGTACCGATCACAACACCCAAACCACCCATCATCATAATTGCTTGAAACATTGCATATCCTCATGGTGTCTGTTTTGTCCTACCGGTTCATCACCCAAAATAATCCATCCCTGTATAGTCTCAAGGGTACTGAAATGTCAACTGTATCCGAAAAATTATTTAGAGCTTACTAACCTTCACATTGACAATGCGGTCCTTATAATGTAGGTAGAATTCCATAAGTTCAGGGTCAGTACGTGAGATTATAAAACAGACTATGGGGACAGCCTATGGATACGCATATTATAACGCTCAACGAGAACCAACTTGAATTCACCCCCGGCGAAACCATTCTTGATATCGCCGCCCGGAACAACATTGACATTCCAACCCTTTGCCACCTTAAACACACCCGTCCCACCAACACCTGCAGCATCTGTGTGGTGGAGATCCAGGGGGAAAAGGATCTGGTTGAATCCTGTGTTACCAAGGCAAAATCCGGCATGGTCATCCAGTCGGAATCCCCCAGGGTGGTTGCGGCCAGGAAGGAAATCATCTCCGCCATGCTGGCCACGGGCAACCACAACTGCGCCATCCGGATCATGGACAGCATGGACTGGACCAACTTTCAGATGGATGTACTGGAGGCCGACGGCAAGGAGACACTCTGCCCCGTATGGGGAGACTGCGAACTCCAGGACCTGGCCTATCGGTACCAGGTTAAAACCCGCCATCTCCCCCAGATGGCCGTCAGCTACGAAACCGAACGGGCAAACCCCTTTATCATCAGGGATTTTTCCCGCTGCATCCTCTGCGGCCGCTGTATCAAGGCCTGCAGAGAAATCCAGGTGAACAACGCCATTGAGTTCGGCTACCACGGGGAAGAGATGAAGGTCATTGCCGGCGACGACGCCCATCTTAAGGATTCGGACTGCGTCTTCTGCGGTGAATGTATCCAGGCCTGCCCTGTGGGCGCCCTGGTTCCGGACCGGGAATTCAGGGATGACCGGTTCAAACCCACCAAAGTCGTCAGAACCACCTGTTCCTTCTGCGGCGTGGGATGCCAGATGGATGCATTTGTCCAGGACAATAAAATTGTAAAAATCGACGGCGCCGCCCCGGATCTGCCCCCCAACAACGGCAGCCTCTGCGTCAAGGGACGCTTTGGCTACGATTTCGTCTCTTCACCGGACCGGCTGACCACCCCCCTGATCAAAAAAGGCGGTATCCAGGTGCCGGCGACCTGGGATGAAGCCCTGGAAGTGGTGGCCGCCAGATTCTCCCAGATACAAAAAGAGCAGGGCCCCGATACCATGGGGGTGCTGACATCGGCCAGGATCACCAATGAAGACAATTACGTTGCCATGAAATTTACCCGGGGGGTGTTGAAAACCAACAACATCGACCATTGCGCCCGATTGTGACACAGCTCCACCGTAGCCGGTCTGGCTGCAGCATTCGGAAGCGGCGCAATGACAAACACCATTGCCGACATTGAAGAGTCCGACGTGATCCTGGTCACGGGCTCCAATACCACGGAAAACCACCCCGTCCTCTCGACCTTTATAAAACGGGCGGTACTCAAGGGTAAAAAACTCTATCTCATTGATCCCAGGCGGGTTACCCTGGCCGATCACGCCGCCAAATGGCTGCGGCCCAACCCCGGCACAGACATCGCCTGGATCAACGGCCTGATGAACGTCATCGTCACAGAAGGCCTGCAGGACCAGAAATTCATTGATGAACGGTGTGAAAACTTTGAAGAGGCCCTTGCCGTCATCAAAAAATATACCCCGGAACATGTCCAGGAACTGACGGGCATCCCGGCCAACGACCTCAGGGAAGTGGCCAGGGCCTTTGCCAAGGCAGGCGCAGCCTCCATCTGCTATTGCATGGGCATTACCCAGCACACCTGCGGCACGGACAACGTAAAGAGCCTTGCCAACCTCTCAATGCTCTGCGGCCACCTGGGCAAACCCGGCGGCGGCGTCAACCCCCTGCGCGGACAAAACAACGTCCAGGGAGCCTGCGACATGGGCGGCCTGCCCAACGTGTTCACAGCCTACCAGCCTGTCACCAGCGATGATGCCAGGTCAAATTACGAAGGGGCATGGCAGGTCTCGGCCATGTCTCCCACGCCTGGCCTGGTGGCCACTGAAATGTTCAACAAGGCCTACAGCGGCGAATTGAAGTCCCTGTTCATCATCGGAGAGAATCCCATGGTTTCCGACCCGGATCTCAACCATGCCAAAAAAGCCCTGGGCAATCTGGAATTCCTGGTGGTCCAGGATATTTTCCAGACTGAAACCACGGCCCTGGCCGATGTGGTCCTGCCCGCCTTCTGTTTTGCAGAAAAAAACGGCACCTTTACCAATTCGGAACGCCGGGTCCAGCGGGTACGACGGGCAGTGGACGCGCCGTCAGGCGCCAAGCAGGACTGGGAAATCATCTGTGAAATATCCAAGCGCATGGGGTACGACATGGCCTATGAAAACAGCGAGGCTATTTTCAAGGAAATTGCTGCGGTGACCCCATCCTACCGGGGCATCACCTGGAAGCGCATCGATAAGGCCGGCATCCACTGGCCCTGTCCGGATGAATCCCATCCCGGTACGCCCATCCTCCACACGGCCCAGTTCACCAGGGGCCGGGGCCATTTCCATGCCATTGAGCATGTGCCCCCGGCAGAGCTGCCCGACAAGAGATATCCCTTTGTCCTGACCACCGGCCGGGTGCTCTACCATTACCATACCGGCACCATGACCATGCGCACCAACGGCCTGAATATGCTGGCGCCGGAATGCTTTGTGGAAATTTCAGGCGGGGATGCACAAAAGCTGGGTATCGACAACGGACAGATGGTCAATGTATGCTCAAGGCGGGGACGGATAAAGGCCAAATTGAAAGTTTCCCAGAAAGCGGTGGACGGCACCATTTTCATTCCCTTCCACTTTGCCAAGGCAGCCGCCAACAAGCTGACCAATGCCGAGCTGGACCCCACGGCCAAAATCCCGGAGTTCAAGGTCTGCGCCATTAACATAGAGGCGGCAAAGGCCTGACCCACATTCTGACATAAACACAAAAAAACGGGCTGTTGATTAACAACAGCCCGTTTCATTTCTGGACAATAGGGGAGGACCGGGTTGACACCGAACAACCACCTGCCCTATTGTATATAAGATATTGTTTTAAAAACAGTCTCATCCAATCAGGAGAGCCCATGGCCTTAATCCGCATTTTTATTTTTGCCCTGGCGGCCTATACCGGGGCTTTTATCGTAAGAATCGGAGCCCTGTTCACCCATTTCTCCCGAATTGGCACGCTTTTAGTTATGATTGTTCTGCTTCCGGGAGTCTGGGTTTGTTGTTACGCCCAAACACCTGGTACAACAAAGCTTAAAATCTATACTGAAAACATGCCCCCATACAATTATGAGCATCCGTCAACGAGAAATGCCCAGGGATTTACAGTCGACGTACTCAAGGGGATGCTGAAACGAACCGGTATTGCCCCTGAAAATGGCCTCATCCTCGTTCTGCCCTGGGCAAGGGGATACCGATTGGTGCAAAAACAAAAAAATGCCATGCTCTTTTCAATGACGAAATCAAAGGAACGAATTCCCCTGTTTAAGTGGGTGGGTCCGGTTGCAAAGAGAGAAATCTGGCTATGGAAAAATAAAACCAGGCTGGATATTGCGGTGAAATCAATCGAAGATGCAAAATTATATTCTGTTGGCGGTGTTTATGATTTTGCCTCAAGCCAATGGCTCAGACAGCAGGGGTTCAGGGTCGAAATGACAACGAGCATCGAACAGAACTGGCGGAAATTATTTCTTAACCGCATTGATATGGTCTCGGCCCTGGAATTAGAGGCTGCTTTTAACATGAAGAAACTGGGAAAACCTTTTGGTGTATTGAAACGGTTGATCAGAATCGACAGCCGGTATGACTACTATTTTGCCCTTAACAAAGAGACCGATGATGAGATTGTGATAAAGCTGCAAAAGGCACTGAATGATATGAAATCCGACGGCACCTATGAATCATTAAAACTGAACTATATGGATGAAACTGAAACCATTAAGCCCGAATGCACTCCAACCTGGGAAATAATACGATGAAAAGAAAAAATGTTTTGATCACCGGATGCTCTTCAGGCATCGGCCGCGCCCTGGCACTGGCACTTCACCACAGAGGCTGCGAGGTTGTGGCAACGGCCAGAAACCTTGAATCGCTTTCCAATTTCAAGGCCATGGGCATCTCTGTCCACCGCCTTGACGTGACAAAAGAAGATCAGTGCTGCCGGGTTGTTGAGAAGGTGGAACAGGAAGGCAAGCCCATAGATATACTGGTTAACAACGCAGGATACGGCCTCATGGGACCGTCCATTGAACTTCCCGGGGAGGAACTGGCCAACCAGTTCGCAACCAATGTCATTGCCCCCGTGACCCTGGCCCGGTCTGCCGCCCGGTCCATGAAGAAAAAGGGCGCCGGACTGATTGTCAATATCGGCAGTGTCTCCGGAATTACCCCCACCCCATTTTCCGGGGCCTATTGTGCTTCAAAGGCAGCCCTCCATGCCCTTTCCGATACCCTGCGCATGGAATTGACCCCCTTTGGAATAAAGGTAATGATTGTCCAGCCAGGCGCCATCCAGTCGGAGTTCGGCAATGCCGCAGGCAAAACCATTTCCCGGGTCCTTAAACAGGACTCCTGGTATCTTCCCTATGCCCCCCATATTGAGGCCCGGGCCAATGCATCCCAGCAGAATGCAACCCCTGCGGATATTTTTGCCGGCAAGCTTGCGGACGAGATCATGTCTGACCGGCCGAAACCCGTTGTCCGGCTGGGAAAGGCCAGCACGCTCATGCCGTTGCTCAAACGGTTGGTTCCCCTCCCGCTGCTGGATAAAATACTGATTAAAAAATTCGGTTTAGAACCAAGGACAGCGCAAGGTATTGAGAATTAACCCAGCTTAAACCGGATTCTGAGCACGCCGTTGTCAAATCCTGTGGAAATAATCCTAAAGGTGCCGATTTCGCCGGTGGAGGATACATGGTTCCCGACACAGGGACAGGCATCATAATCTCCCATGCGCACGATTCTGAAACCGGAAAGTTCTTCTTTTCCGGGCACCCGCTCAAGGCTGAACAAGGCTTCAGCCTGGGCACGGTCCATGTTCTCAATAATCACCGGCAGATCCAGGCCGATGATCCGGTTGACTTCTGACTGAAGAAGCGCAACCTCTTCTGCATTAAGGGCCCGGTCAAAATTATAATCGCACTTGGATTTTTTGGCATTGATATGGGCTGAAAAACATCGGTCACAGCCAAAGGTCCTGACCATGGCCTGGTTCAGAATATGTTCGGCGGAATGCATCTTGGGATATTTGGACATCAATTACTCCTGGGTCAGGCCGGCTGTGGAGAGCCGGGATAGGGTTTGTTCAAAGTCTCTGGGCATGGGTGATTCAAAGGCCATGGTTTGCCCGGAATAGGGATGGCGGAATGAGAGACGCCAGGAGTGAAGCATCTGCCTCAATGCCGGCCCTGTGCGATTGCGGCGGCGCCTGACCTGGTAGGTCCGTTCACCGAACAGGGGCATGCCTTGGTGATAGAAATGAACCCGGATCTGGTGGGTGCGGCCGGTATAAAGGCGGATTGCCACAAGGGCGCCCCCCTTAAACCGCTGGCAGACCCTGAATCCGGTTCTGGCGTATTTTCCCCCAGCCTCCAGCACCGCCATCATCTTCCTGTGCTTGGGATGCCGGCCGATGGGCAACTCAATGTCGCCGGCCTCCGGAATTTTGTCCCCCTGGACAAGGGCCAGGTATTCTTTGGCCACCCTGCGCTGCTTGAACTCCTTTTGAAGAAATTCAAGGCTCCTCTGGTTTTTAGCCACCAGGATCAGGCCCGAGGTGTCTTTATCCAGGCGGTGGACAATGCCGGGGCGAAGCGGATCCCACTCCCCGTCCCGGAAGGCTGCATCATGGGCCAGAAGCCCGTTGACCAGGGTGCCGGACATATGGCCGGCTGCCGGATGGACCACCTGGCCGGCGGGCTTATCCAGCACCATAATCTGAGGATCCTCATGGAGAATGTTTAAATCCATTTTCTCCGGCGCCGGCATGGCCTGCTCTTCCAGGATGACGCCGGCAACCCTGTCACCTGTTTTCACCTTATATCCGGGCCTTTTGCAGGCGTCGTTCACACGTATCTTCCCTGCTGCCGCCAAAGCGGCGGCCCGGCTCCTGGAAACGCCATCACTGTTCGCAGCCACGACCTGGTCCAGACGGAGGCCCTTTTGTTCCGGTAAAATGGTGAATAACAATTTCATCAGAAATCAGAATATCTATCCATAAATATAAAAACACCGGCAGGCCCTAATGGCTGCCGGTGCTTTATGAAATTGGGTTGATCAAAAATCAGGTAAACAGGTTTTCGATCTCTTGCATCATGGATTTTTCATCAATATCCTTTGCCATGGAAAGTTCCTGAACCAGGAGGTTCTGGGCCGTATCCAGCAGTTTGCGTTCGCCAAAGGAAAGGTCTTTTTCAAGCTTCAGCTGGAAAAGATCCCTGAACACTTCTGCCACATCGTAGATGGATCCGGTCTTGATTTTATCCATGTACTCCCGGTACCTGCGGTTCCAGGTCTGGTTGTCCATATTCTGTGCTTTTTCCTGCATTACCTTATAGACTTCGGGAACCTCGTTTTTGGGGATAACTTCCCTTAGGCCCACGGATTCCACGTTGGATGTGGGAATCATGATCATCATGCCGTTCTCCACGATTTTCATCATATAGAAATTCATGGTGTCCCCGTTGATTTCCTGGCTTTCTATGGATTCAATATAGCCGACCCCATGTGCTGGATAGACAGCTAGGTCGCCTTTGGAAAACTCTTTTTTGGTTGATTGACTTATTGCCTTAGCCTTGGTTTTACCGGATTTTTCTGCCATTGGTAGCCCACCTTAGTTAGTGTAAAAACAAGTTGCCCATTCTCGGACAGAGAACCACATTTTCACAATAATGTCAACAAATTAATAGACGGATCACCTTATTAAACAAGGTTCCTGCTGATTTTATTGACTATTCGGTACAAAAAAAATGAAGAACGATTCAGTTCTGACCGGCAAACGCCAAAAATAAAATAAATACCGCGGGACATGACAGTACAAAAAATGAACAATTTGTAATGGATTTGGAGAATGGAGAGGAACGGAGAAAAACAAAAAAAGGAACGCAAACAGGCAAAAAGACCGGCCTGTCAATAAGGGTTCAACAGCCTAACGCTTTGAGTTGATTTGATTCATTGCCTTTACCACCCCGTCATTAAGAATGGCCAGACAGGCATCGGATGCGTCCTGGACCAGCCGGTCCAGGTCCGCCTGCTCGTCGGGGGTAAACTTGCCAAGCACATGGCCGGTGACATCCTTGCGGGTACCGGGATGCCCCACCCCCACCTTTACGCGGATACATTCCTTACGGCCGAAGGCATCAATAATGGAACGAATGCCGTTATGCCCCCCATGGCCCCGCCCCCGGACAATCTTAATCTGGCCGAATGCCAGGTCCATATCGTCATGGATCACGATGATGTCACCCATGTCGATCTTATAGTAGGCCGCCAGCCGCTGGATGGGGATGCCGGAACGGTTCATATATGACATGGGCTTGACAAGGAAAAGGCCCTTTCCCCTGAACCGGGTACGGGCATAAGCCGCGTCAAACTGCTGCTTATTCAGTTCTTGGCCCACGTGAGCGGCAAACGCATCAACAACCATGAACCCAATATTATGGCGGGTCTGGGAATATTCCTTTCCAGGATTTCCCAGACCCGCCACCAGTGTAAACTTAGAATCAGACATAATGCCGGATGCAGACTATTCGGCAGCAGCAGCTTCTTCTTCTTCCCCTTCTTCTTCTTCTTCAACACCTTCAGAAGAAGTAACAGGCGGCACAACCGTTGCGATGGTGAAATTCACCTCGTGGGGGATATCAATGGCCTCGCCGAGATCAAGATCCTCGACATGGATGGCGTCGCCGATATTCAGTTCAGAGATATCCAGAACAATGCTTTCGGGGGTGTCTTTAGGCTTGCAGAGAATATCCAGTTCACGACGGATGATCTGCAGCAGGCCGCCTTCTTTAGCGCCGGCAGCAACACCTTCGGTTTCAACGGGAACGGTAACGGATACCTTGGCATCCATATCGATCTCATGGAAATCAATGTGAAGATATTTAAGACCGAAAGCATCCATCTGTACCTCTTTGAGCATAACCATCTTTTCCTGGCCGCCCTCGATTTTCATATCGAAAAACAGACCGGTGGTTCCGTGATCACGAACGATTTTATCGAAAACCGACCTATCTACGGACAACATTACGGGCTCGGTTTTTGCGCCGTAAACGATGGCAGGAATAGCGTCAGCAGCTCTCAGTTTCCGGGCTGCGCCTTTTCCTTTCCCTTCTCTTGTTTTTGCATTAAGTTCAATTAGTTCCAATGTTTTACCCTCCGTAACTGCCCCCATGGGGGCAGGATGACATGATATACTTAAATTTGATATATCTAAAATTTATACAAATAGAGAATTTACAGAATCACCCCTGTAACTGCGCATGATCGCCTCACCCACGAGTTTGGCAATGGAAAGCGTCTTAATCTTGTCACAGGCACGGGCTTCCTCTGATAAGGGAATGGTATCGGTTGCAACAAGAGAATTTAGGGACGAATCTTTGATTCTATCAATGGCAGGACCGGACAGCACCGGGTGGGTGCAATAGGCATGGACTTCTTTGGCGCCCTTGTCCCGGATTACCCCTGCGGCTTCAGTAAGCGTTCCGGCGGTATCCACCATATCGTCGATTACAATGGCGGTCTTGCCTTCAACATCCCCGATAATGGCCATGGCCTTTGCCTGGTTCGGAGCGCTGCGGCGTTTATCCACGATGGCCAGGCCGGCATCCAGGCGCTTGGCATATGCCCTTGCCCGCTCAACACCTCCGGCATCAGGAGAAACCACCACCAGGTCTCCGGAAAAACGGGTCTTGATATCATCAATAATAATGGGCGCCGCATATAGGTTATCCACGGGCACGTTGAAAAAGCCCTGAATCTGGGCCGCATGCAGATCCATGGTAATGACCCTGTCAACACCGGTGGCATCCAGTAGGTCCGCAACCAGTTTTGCGCTGATGGGTACCCTTGGGGCAACTTTTTTATCCTGGCGGGCATATCCAAAATACGGAATAACCGCATTAACCCGGCTGGCTGATGACCGTTTAAAGGCATCAATCAAAAGAAGGAGTTCAACCAGATTGTCATTGACCGGATAGCAGGTGGACTGGATCACATAAATTTCCTGTTTCCGGACATTCTCATGAATTTCAACCTGGGTTTCCCCGTCACTGAAGCGGTTGACTTTCAATCTTCCCAAGGGTTTTGCAAGGTATTCCGAAATTCTTTCCGCAAGCACGGAGTTGGAATTCCCTGCAAAAATTGACAAGCCATTCATAGTAAATCTCTTTTTTCTCTTTTATAAAACTTCTTAAAAATAAGCTGGCTGGGGCGAGAGGATTCGAACCTCTGAATGCAGGGATCAAAACCCTGTGTCTTACCGCTTGACGACGCCCCAGTACATTAAACTCAAATTGTGGCCTGCCCTACCCGGGCCAAAAATACTTTTTTCCCGGATTCCGGGAACCTGCTGCTGAGCAGGCGATATCCTGCGCCAGCCGCCTCACCCCCGGAATAAAGAGCAAAAAGAGATGAGCCGCTTCCAGACATGTGCACTTTTCTTTGCAGCAACAACTCCATCTCTTTCTTTGTTGAGCCGATTTCAGGGTATAATTTGCAGGCCGGATCTTCAAGATCGTTGTGCAGTTCTCCCCCGCCGTCGAACCCAAAATCGAATGGCAACGCATTCGAACCAGTATTCATAATATAATCCGGTTGAAATGTCAATCCAAATTCTAACTTTTTAAAAACATCCACCGTTGAGGAAAAGACCCCGGGGCTGACAATCACAGCCCAGATTTCAGGCAGATCCCCGCATGGTTGAAGGATTTCCCCGACCCCTGTGGCAAAGGCAGGGCGGCCTGAAATAAAGAAGGGGACATCGGCCCCAAGCGCCAGTCCCATCTGTTCAAGTTCAGTTCCAGTCAAGGGGGAACCAGCCACCCTGTTCAGCCCGGTCAGAACGGACGCCGCATTGGAGCTGCCCCCCCCGAGCCCGCCGCCAACCGGAATATTCTTCTCAATAATTATACGCATGCCCTCAAAGGGAAGATTGATCCCCCTGCTGCGACAGACATCCATAAACCGTTCGGCGGCCCGGCAGACAAGGTTGCTTTTGTCTTCCGGCACCCCGGGGTGCTCACAGACCGCCCGGATACCGTGGCCGCCCAGTTCAATTACCAGGCGGTCGCTCAGGCTGACCGGCACCATCAAAGAGTACAGCTCGTGGAACCCGTTGTCCCGCTTTCCCGTCACATATAAAAAGAGGTTGAGCTTGGCAGGGGAAATAAGGGAAACCCTGCCTGCACTGCCGGCCATGCTATCCACGGGCATCCACGTAGGCCATACGCAATTCAGAAAGCAGGGCTTTGAGCAGATTATCCTCATCTTCGGTCAGGTTGCCCTTTGTCTTCTCCAGGAGCATGGCGATCATATCAATGGTATGCTGAGCCATTTCCAGGTTCACCGTTTTTTTCCCGGTGGACGGATCTTCAACTTTGCCCAGCTGCACCAGCCCCGATGAATACAAAGAGAGAATAAAGCTTGAAAAGTCTATTTTGGGCATTCCCGCCCCTTTCTCAGATCCGGGTTTCCCGTTTTCCATGACAAAACCGTTTCCTTGCGGCATCTTATTTTCCTTCCGTTTTTATTGATTTTTACCTATCATTCATTCCCGTCTGATTCCAGGCGGATAATAATATCAGCTACCGTGGTGCCCTTCCCCTCTTCATGGACAAAGAGGGGGTTGATATCCAGTTCTTTAATCATGGGGTGGTGGTCCACCATGGCCTTCAGGGATACGATATTTTTTTCAATGGCTTCAATATCAGAAGGCGCCTCTCCCCTCACCCCCTTAAGGATGGGATACCCTTTGATACTCTTCACCATGCGCCGGGCCACATTCCGTCCCATGGGGGAAAGGCGGAAGGCGACATCCTTATAGACCTCCACAAAAATACCTCCCAGACCGAACATCACGGCATGGCCGAATACCGGATCCTTGGTAATCCCCAATATCACCTCCTTGCCCATAGGGGCCACCTTCTGGATCAGCACCCCGTCCAGTTCGGCACCGGCATCATATTTTTCAGCGTTGTCCATAATCGTCTGGAATCCCGACCTGACCGCCTCTTCATCGGCAACTCCCACCAGCACCCCACCGGCGTCGGATTTATGGAGGATCTGGCGGGAAACAATTTTCATAACAACGGGATAACCGATATCCCCGGCAATCTTGACGGCCTCCTCTCCGGTTCTAGCCAGTGCCATGGGAATGGTATTGAACCCGTAACACTTCAGAATTTCGTTGCCGTCCAGTTCCCCCAAAACCGTCCGGCCTTCGTCCAGGTACCCCTGGATGATGCCGGCGGCCTTTTCACGGTCGCAGGAGAGCTCATACTGGGGGAGGATCTTTCGAAACAGCCATTTCTGGCTTTCCTGAAGGGCACCCAGGGAACGGGCCGCACTCTCCGGAAACTGGTAGACCGGCACCCGGTGTTCCTGGAGCAGCTTCACCCCGTCGGAGACGTCCACCACCCCCATGAATGCGCAGAGGATGGGCTTGAGGCTGTTTTTGGCAATGCGGACAATGGCCTCGGCCGTGCCGATGGCATCTGTCATGGACTGGGGGGTGAGAATGATGAGCACGGCATCCACATTCCGGTCTCCCAGCACCGTGGCCAGGGTATTCTCGTACCGGTCTTTGGCCGCATCCCCGATCACATCAACGGGATTGTGGAAATTGGCCGTGGCCGGCAGGTATTTTTTCAATTCCTTGATGGTATCTTCTGAAAACCGGGCAAGCCTCAGCCCGGACTGCTCACTCATGTCCGTGGCAATAATCCCGGGGCCTCCCGCATTGGTGACAATGGCGATCCGGTCGCCGGCCGGATATTTATTGGCCGCCAATGCCTGGGCATAGTCAAAGAGCTGGTTGACGCTGTTGCACCGCTGGATGCCGGCCATGGAAAAAAGGCCGTCATACATGACGTCGGAACCGGCCAGGGCCCCGGTGTGGGAGGCGGCAGCCGCCGCACCCGCCGCCGAGGTGCCGGATTTTATGGCAATCACATGGGTGGGATGGGTCCCCGAGGTCATTTCCCGGACTTCGGTGATAAACTCCCCCGCCGGCCGGGAGAGTTCTTCCATATAAATCATGACCACATCGGTATCCGGATCGTTGTGGTAATACCGGAGCAGATCCAGTTCATCCACATCTGCCTTGTTGCCGATGGAGATAAATTTTGAAAAGCCGAACCCCTTGTCCGCTGCATAATCGAGTACGGCCGTGCACAGGGCGCCGCTCTGGGAAATAAAGGAAACATTGCCCGGCTTGGGCATACGGGCGGAAAAACTTGCATTCAATGAGACTTTGTGAGAGGGATTGATCACCCCCAGGCAATTGGGCCCCACCAGGCGGACCCCGGCATGGGCGCAAAGCTGCTTGATCTTTTCCTCAATCTCCAGCCCGTCACCCCCCACTTCCTTAAACCCGGCTGAAACGATAACAATCCCCTTTACCCCTTTTTCTATACATTCCTTCACCGCCCCCAGCGCCGCCCGGGGGGGCAGAATAATCATGGCCAGGTCGATGGGGTCGGGAATGGTGGAAATACTGGTATAGCATTTGACGCTGAGAACGGATCTGGCCTTGGGATTGACAGGGTAAAGGGTTCCTTTATATCCGCCGGAGAGAATATTGGCAAATATATCATGACCCACCTTGCCTTTCTGGGTTGAGGCGCCGATGACTGCTATGGTTTCGGGTGAAAAAATCGCATCCAATCTATCCATATCCATCTCCGTTCCTTGGTATTGTTGCCAGCCTTTAGTTTATCACCGATTTAAAATATGGCTTTTCCCCGGTGAAGTAAAGTTAAGAAAACAAAAAACCGCCGGTGCAGCATGCCTGCACCGGCGGTTTTTGTCTGTGTCTTTAAATAATCCGTTTTTTCAAACGGTTTGAGGATTAGAGATCCCCAAGGGCCCACTGGGCGGATTTCAAGGTATTTTTCATGAGCATGGCAATGGTCATGGGGCCTACGCCGCCGGGAACAGGTGTAATCTTGCCTGCGATTTCCTTGGCTGCATCAAAGTCCACATCACCCTTAAGGATGGCTTTGCCGGTCTCTTCGTTCATACCCACGCGGTTTACGCCTACGTCAATAACCGTGGCGCCGGGTTTGATCCATTCAGGTTTTACCAGGTCGGGTACGCCGGCGGCGACAATAAGGATGTCGGCCCGCTTGCAGTGGGCGGCCAGATCTTTGGTACGGGTGTGAACGATGGTGGTGGTGGCGTTGGCGCCGACACCCTTCTGGGCCATCATCATGGCAATGGGTTTACCCACAATATTGGAGCGTCCCACAACAACCACCTCTGCACCTGAGGTTTCAGTGCCGGAACGGACGATCATTTCCTGGATGCCTGCAGGGGTGCAGGGGAGGAATTTGGCTTCGTCGCCGCCGATCATCAGGCGTCCCACATTGACAGGATGGAAGGCATCAACGTCCTTATCCGGGTTGATGGCATTGAGGATTTTTTTATCGTCAATATGCTTGGGCAGGGGCAGCTGAACCAGGATACCGTGGATATCCGGATCATTGTTGTACTTGTCAATCAGGGCCAGCAGATCTTCTTCAGAAATATCATCGGGCTGGTCGTCCTGGATTTCATGGAAACCCAGGCTGTTGGCAGTTTTCACCTTTAAGGTCACATAGGAAATGGAAGCCGGGCTTGAGCCCACAAGAATGGTTACCAGGCCGGGGACTTTCCCGTGCTTTTCTTTCATTTTTTCGACATCCTCTTTGATCTCTGCGAGGATCTCTTTTCTGATCTGGGTTCCGCTAATAATTTCAGCAGTCATCTCTCTTTCTCCTGTATTTGCTCAACAGCAGGCGATCCCCAGGGGACCGCCGGCTGCCGTATCTTATTGATTGAATTTCAAACTAGAATACACCCTGAACCTTACCGGTTTCAACGTCAACGTCAACACGCTTGAAGGCGGGGTTGGAGCCCGTACCCGGCATCAGGGAGATGGCACCGGCAACAGGAACGATGAAGCCTGCACCGCCGTAGGTGAGAACCTCGCGGATGGTCAGGCGCCAGTTGGTGGGCACACCCTTGAGCGCGGGATTATCAGACAGGGAGAGATGGGTTTTAACCATGCACATGCCCAGGCCGGCAAGTTCGGGGTCCGCCTGGATTCTGGCAAGGGACTTTTCCGCTTCGGCTGAGTAGTCAACACCATCGGCACCGTAAACTTCTTTGGCAATAAGTTCAATTCTCTCTTTAATGGGCATATCCAACTCATAGAGGAATTTGAAATCGGTCTTGTCTTCACACGCTTCGACAACGGTCTTGGCAAATTCGATGGCGCCGTCACCACCCTGTTCCCAGTGACGGGAGAGAGCAACCCTTGCGCCTTCAGCTTCGCAAAGCTCGCGAACCTTGGCAATTTCGGCGTCGGTGTCGGTGTAGAAGGCATTGATACATACAACAGGAGCGATACCGGCTTTCCGGACATTTTTAATGTGGTGGATAAGGTTGGCACAGCCTTTAGCAACCCATTCCACATTCTCGCTTGCGTATTCTTCGGGCATGGGCTTGCCGGGAACGGGAACCGGAGCGCCGCCGTGGCATTTAAGCGCACGGATGGTGGCAACAACAACGGCGCAGTCAGGTGTCAGGCCGGAGTAGCGGCATTTGAGGTTCCAGAATTTTTCAAACCCGATGTCTGCACCGAAACCGGATTCAGTTACATGGTAATCAGCCAGTTTCAGGCCGACTTTGTCAGCAATGATGGAACTCTGACCGATGGCAATGTTGGCAAAGGGGCCGGCATGAACGATGACGGGCTGGCCTTCCAGGGTCTGCATCAGAGAGGGGTTCAGAGCATCAACCATCCATGCGGTCATGGCGCCGGCGACCTGGAGATCTTCAGTGGTAACGGGTTTGCCTTTTTTAGTATAGGCAACAACGATTTTGCCCATTCTTTCACGCATATCCTTAAGGTCGGTGGCCAGGGAAAGAATGGCCATGACTTCTGAGGAAACCGCAATGCCGAATTTGGATTTCATCATGAAACCGTCGGCCTTGCCGTTCACGCCGTCAATACCGATGATGATGTTTCTCAGCGCCTGGCAGCAGAAGTCCATGATCCAGCCCATTTCAACGTTGGTGGGATCAATGTCTATTCTCTTCATGCCGGAGAGGCGTTCCAACTGCTCGTCGGTATAGTTTCTTTCATGCTGCATGCGGGAGGTCAATGCGACCATGGCCAGGTTGTGGGCATTCATGATGGCATTGATGTCGCCGGTGAAACCGAGAGAGAAAGGCGTCAGGGGGATACACTGGGCCAGACCGCCGCCGGCAGCAGAACCTTTGATATTCATGGTCGGTCCGCCGGAAGGCTGACGGATGGCGGCGCAAACGTTTTTACCGATCTTTCCAAGGCCCTGCACCAGGCCCATTGAAGAAGTGGATTTGCCTTCACCCAGTGGTGTTGGGGAGATCGCAGTTACATCAATGTACTTGCCGTTGGGTCTGTCTTTTAGACGCTCAAGAACTTTTCTGAAATCGATTTTTGCGATGTAATGGCCCTGGGGAAGCAGCTCTTCCTTTGTCAGACCGAGTTTCTCACCAATTTCATAAATGGTGAGCATGTTTTTTTCTGCATCTTCTGCAATTTCCCAGTCTGCATGTTTGGTAGGATCTAATGCCATGGTTTACTCCTTTGTAGATTGGGGCCCGACAGACGCATCAGGCCGATGGTAAAAGTAATAGAAACCAAGTGTGTTTAACGTTTTTGAATCCCAAATAGCCTAACTGAATACCCTACCTATAAAATAAAACGCAAAAAATCAACCTTAATAGTACAATTACGACACCATCTTTTTTCTATCCAGGGGGGACAGTTGATTATTCCCATTATAATAAGGATGGTGTACCGGTTTTCCTCCCAAAAAACAATGATCAGCAATTCATTTACTGAAAGCATTCAATTTTTAAGAAAAATAGGGATAAACGAATCATTTTCGCGGCTACGATCTCAATTTAAAAACTAAATTAGATTCAATAAACTCCCGCAGGTTCCCCAGGCAGGCGAACATCCTGAAATACTTACCATTATTGCCTTTTGAACCCTGATTCAATAAATTCATTCATCTATTGACAAAAAACGTCAACAATTATAAGTCAATATCTGTTATCGGAATATAAACCTAAACTAAGGTAAATATATGGTAGGGGACGTCAAAATCAGGATTTACCCGGATAGAGACCACCCCCTATTTATTTTCTTTTTTTCGATAGCATCACGTCTTTTTAGCTCTACCCCCCCCCAACTCATAACTATCTTTAATTGTAGGAGGTAAAAGTGGGATTTGAAATAACCAAAGAAACTTATGCCGGCAGTATCAAGGGTGTTACCATTGGCAAAGGCGACACCGCGCTTACCGTCGGCGGACAAACAAGTTATCCTTTCTACCAGTTTGAAGGAGAGATGCCCAACAAGCCCGTGGTTGCCATGGAAATCTGGGACATGGAACCCGAAGACTGGCCCGAAGCAGCCATAGCGCCGTTTAAGGATGTTGTCTCAGATCCTGCGGCCTGGGCAAAGAAATGTGTTGAAGATTACGGCGCGCAGGCCATTGTTCTTCAGCTGAAAAGCATTGACCCCAACGACAAGGACGCAAGCCCTGAAGATGCCGCTGCCACCGTTAAAAAGGTGCTGGGGGCAATCAGTGTTCCCCTCATTGTCTGGGGATGTGCCGTTCCTGCAAAAGACGAAGATGTCCTCAAAAAAATTGCCGAAGAATGCCAGGGCGAAAACCTGATCCTCGGCCCGGTGGAAGAAAAGAACCATAAGGGTATTGGCGCAGCCTGCATGGGCTACGGCCACACCATCATCTCTTCTTCCCCCATCGACGTCAACCTGGCCAAACAGGTGAACATCCTCCTTGAAAACCTGGGAGTCCCCCTGGACAAGGTCATTGTTGATCCCACAACCGGTGGTCTGGGTTACGGTCTTGAGTATTCCTATTCGGTAATGGAGCGGCTGGGACAGGCCGCCATGACCCAGGGCGACGACAAGCTCCAGAACCCCATGATCAATAACCTGGGCAATGAAGTCTGGAAATGTAAAGAAGCCAAACAGACCGTTGAAGATGCACCGGAACTGGGTGATCCCGAAAGACGGGCCATCCTCATGGAAGCCGTGGGTGCGGTTTCCTATTTCATGTCCGGCTCCAGCATCATGATCATGCGCCATCCCGAAGCCATTAAACTGGCAAAGGCTTTCATCGACCTGCTGACAGACGGCGGTTCCGCAGCCGACGTTGCCCCCATTGCCAAGCTCTGCGACGATGTGGATATCGATTTTGCAGCGCTTGCTCCGGAAGCAGACCTGACCATTGAAGAAGAAAAGAAAGCCGCTCCGGCCAAGGCCGCCGCTCCCGCAGCCAAGAAAGAAGCCCCCAAGGCTGCAGCGCCTGCCCCGGAAAAACCAGCTCCCAAGGCTGCAGCGCCTGCAAAAGAAGCGCCTAAAGCTGAGGCAGCACCTGCCGCTCCGGCAGTAGATCCTGAAGCCGAAGCCAAGGCAAAAGCCGAAGCAGAAGCCAAGGCCAAGGCAGAAGCCGAAGCCAAGGTGAAAGCCGAAGCAGAAGCCAAAGCCAAGGCAAAGGCCGAAGCCAAAGCAAAGGCCGAAGCAGAAGAAAAAGCCAAGATCGAGGCTGAGAAACAGGCCGAAAAAGATGCCGCTGCTGCAAGGGACGCTGAAGAAGAAGAAATCCGGCAGAAACGGGCCGCTGAAAGAGAGGCCAAAGCTGCTGAAAGAGGCACTGTAACGAAAACTCAAATTTCTAAAACTGCTGCCAAAATCCAGAAGACCGAACTCGAAAAGATTCTGGAATCCCTGGCAAGAACCCATAAGCGAGTAGCATAAGTAACGCGTTTAATAAAATGCAAAAAGATGAATTCATCGACTTATACAACTAAGAGGAGGAACCTCTGATGGCAGAAATTAAAAAAGCAAAAGAAAAAAAAGCCCCAAAACTGGCGGACGCAAAAAACGTCTCCATTGATTTAGGGACTCAGGAACTCCAGGCCCGTGCCCAAGAATTGGGTATTGATACTGTATTTGACCGTGCTGCCAATATGAAACCCTGCAACATCGGTATCCAGGGTATCTGCTGTAAGAACTGCTCCATGGGACCCTGCCGCCTCCCCCTTCCCAAAGGCGGAATTGAAGGCGAAGACACAAGAAAAGGCCTCTGCGGGGCCACAGCCAACACCATTGCAGCCAGAAACTTTATCCGCATGATCGCCGGCGGCGCCTCCGCCCACTCTGACCACGGCCGCTGCGTGGCAGAAGTTTTCATGTCGGCTGCACGCAAGGAAACCGACGCCTACCAGATAAAAGATACCCAGAAACTGATCGCCATTGCCCCCCATCTTGGTGTCGACGTTACCGTGGAAGAAGACGGCGAAGTCAAAGACAGGGACCTTGATGAAATTGCCCTGGAAGTTGCTGAAATAGCATTGAACGAATGGGGCAAACCCGAAGGCGAAATCCTTTACATGAAACGGGCCCCTGAAGCCCTCTATGAAAAATGGAAAAAACAGGGCGTGCTCCCCAGAAACATCGACCGGGAAATCGTTGAGATCATGCACAGGACCCACATGGGTGTTGACCAGGATTACAAAAACCTGATGAAACAGGGCACCCGTGCAGCCCTTGCCGACGGCTGGGGCGGTTCCATGCTGGCCACGGACCTCCAGGATGTGCTCTTCGGCACCCCCTACCCCCTCCAGTCCGAAGCCAACCTGGGCGTCATGAAGGACGACCATGTCAACCTCATCGTTCACGGCCATGAACCTGTTCTTTCTGAGATCATCGTTGCCGTTGCCCAGTCCCAGGAAATGCTGGACTATGCCAAAGAAAAAGGGGCCAAGGGTATCCAGCTCGGCGGCATCTGCTGTACGGCCAACGAAATCCTCCAGCGCCACGGCATTCCCACGGCAGCCACCTTCCTCCAGCAGGAAATGGCCATCATCACCGGCGCCTGCGACGCCATGGTCGTGGATATCCAGTGTATCATGCAGAACCTGGCCAACGTGGCCAAATGCTTCCACACCAAACTGATCACCACCCACCCCATTGCCAAGATGGAACAGGACAACGTCATCCACATTGAATTTGACGAGCACCATGCCCTGGAAGATGCCAAGCGCATCGTAAAAATGGCCATTGACAACTTTGAAAACCGCGGCACCGACGTCATGATTCCGCCATACAAAGCCACCCAGATTGCCGGCTTTGGCGTGGAATCCATCCAGTACCATCTGGGCGGCACCTTCCGCGGCACCTACTACACCCTGAACGACAACATCATCAACGGCCGGATCCGCGGCATCGCCGGCGTGGTTGGCTGCAACAACGCACGGAATAAACACAACGAAGCCCATATCACCGTTGTAAAAGAACTGATCAAGAACGACGTCATCGTTCTGACCACCGGCTGTAACGGCATTGCCTGCGCCATGGAAGGCCTGCTCACCCCTGAAGCCGGCGCCGTCCACTGCGGCCCGGGCCTGGCAGAAATCTGCGAGACTGTCGGTATCCCGCCGGTTCTCCACCTGGGTTCCTGCGTGGACAACTCCCGTATCCTTCTGGCAGCCACGGAAGTTGTCAAGGCCGGCGGCCTGGGCAACGACATCTGCGATCTTCCCGCAGCCGGTTCCGCACCCGAATGGATGAGTGAAAAGGCCATCTCCATCGGCCATTACTTTGTTGCTTCCGGCGTTTACACCGTATTCGGCGTCACCCTGCCCACCTCCGGCGCACCGGTTTTCCATGACTACATCTCCAAGGAAATGGAAAACATCTACGGCGGTAAATGGGATCTGGAAACCGATCCGGTGAAACATGCCCAGCTCATGATTGCCCACATCGATAAAAAGAGAGCAGAACTCGGCATCGATAAGGCAAGGGAAAGGGTCATGATGGATATGGCATCCCGCCAGGCCCTTGAAGCATAAGAAGGTGCATAAGTAAAGACGATACAAATAATAATTAATATCCTCAACGAAGGAGGAAGATGATATGTCAAAATTGATCGCATTTGCTGCCATTCAGGGTGGATACAAAGTGGTTGCCCAGGTTGAAGGTGAACTTGAAAGAGCCCTGCAGACCTACGATGCCAGCACTAAAATAGGATTCCCCAACACCGCATATTTCCTGCCGGTTATTTACTCTCTTACCGGCCTGAAATGCGAAACCCTGGAAGACCTTAAAAAACCCATGGAATTTGCCCGCGGGCTGCTTCCCCCACATATTAAACTGAAAAACTGGCTTCCGTACCTGGGGCCATTGCTTGACGCCGGTATGGCGGGCATTATCTCCTATGAGGTAAAAGAGGCCCTGCGTTATCTCAACGACCCGGATTTCTACATTGCCCAGGAAGACCCGGATATTGAAAACGGCAAACTCTGGGTGGGTGCAGCCGACGATACCATCCTGCGTAAACGTGGTGTTGAATTTGTTGACGGCTCCGCCCCCGGTTTTGCTGCCATGGTCGGTGCCGCACCCGACGTTGAAACGGCCAAGATGATCGTGGAAGATTACCAGAAAAAATCCCTGTACATCTTCTGCGCTGCCAACCACAACGGTAAAACCCTCATCGAGCAGTGCCTGGAAGCCAAGATGCAGGTCGGCTGGAACACCCGTATCGTTCCCTTTGGTCCGGACATTTCCTCTGCCGTATTTGCCCTCGGTTTCGCCAACAGGGCCGCCATGGCCTTCGGCGGCGTCCAGCCCGGCGATTACAAAAAGATCCTCATGTACAACAAAGAGAGAATCTTTGCATTCGTCAATGCACTGGGTGATGTGGGCACCGAATGGGGTGTGGCTGCAGCCGGTTGTGTTAACTGGGGTTTCCCGACCCTGGCAGACACCGAAATCCCGGAAATCCTGCCCACCGGTATCTGCACCTACGAGCATGTTGTGGCCCCGGTTTCCCATGATGAAATGTGCCAGAAATCCGTTGAAGTCCGCGGCCTGAAAGTCCAGGTTGCCGACATTGAGATCCCCTGCGCATTCGGTCCGGCCTACGAGGGCGAACGTGTCCGCGGCGCCGACCTCTATGCCCAGTGCGGCGGCGGCAAGACCCAGTGTACCGAGCTTGTCAAACGCGCTGAAATGAATGAAATCGAAGACGGCAAGGTCATTGTCGACGGTCCGGACATCGAAGACCTCAAAGAAGGCGATACCTTCCCACTTGGCATTTTCGTCCAGATTGCCGGCCGTGAATTCCAGGAAGACTTCGAGCCCATCATGGAACGTCAGATCCACCATCTGGTCAACTACATCCAGGGCATCATGCATATTGGACAGCGGGATATTTCCTGGGTCCGTATCTCCAAGGCAGCCATCGAAAAAGGCTTCACCCTTAAAGATATCGGCACCGTCCTCCATGCCAAGTTCCACCAGGATTTCACCAAGATTGTGGACAAGGTTCAGGTTACCCTGTACACCAAGACCGACGATGTCGACAAGATGACCGCAACCGCCAGGGCAAACTACAAGATGCGTGACGAACGGGTTGACACCATGACCGACGAAGACGTGGAAACCTACTACTCCTGCACCCTGTGCCAGTCCTTTGCACCCTCCCACGTATGTACCGTATCCCCGGAAAGAACCGGGCTGTGCGGCGCTTACAACTGGATGGACTGCAAGGCTGCCTTTGAAATCAATCCCACAGGCCCCAACCAGCCCATCGAAAAGGGTGAAACCATTGATCCCAAACTGGGCCAGTGGAAAGGTGTCAACGATTTTGTATACAAGGCATCCAGGGGCGCGGTTACCCATTACAACTTCTACTCAATGGTGCATGATCCCATGACCACCTGCGGCTGCTGCGAATGTATCGCTGCCATGCTGCCGTCCTGCAACGGTGTGATGACCGTTGGCCGTGATTACGGCGGAGAAACGCCCTGCGGTATGAAGTTCACCACCCTTGCCGGCGTCATGGGCGGCGGCGCTTCTTCCCCGGGTTTTGTGGGGCACTCCAAACATAACATCACCCAGGGTAAATTCATCCTGGGCGACGGCGGCCTGTTGAGAATGGTCTGGATGCCCAAGATGCTCAAGGAAGAACTCAAGGAAAAAATCGAAAAACGCGGCGCCGACATGGGCGTCCCCGATCTGTATGACAAGATCGCCGACGAAACCGTGGGCATCACAGAAGAGGAGATCCTTCCCTGGCTCCAGGAAAAAGGACATCCCGCTCTGACCATGGAACCCCTTGTAGGCTAGTTAAAATACCGTCGGCCCGGCAGACCTGCTGCCGGGCCGCACCAAACTTAAGACGAGTTGCTTAAGACAGACTTAAGGAGATAAAAATGGCATTAACCGGTATTCAGATATTCAAACTCCTGCCCAAAACCAATTGCAAGGAGTGCGGAGTGCCCACCTGTCTTGCCTTTGCCATGAATTTGGCATCCGGCAAGGCGGAACTGGACAGCTGCCCCTACGTTTCCGACGAAGCAAAGGAAAAGCTGGCTGAGGCATCTGCACCGCCCATCCGCCCGGTAGCCCTGGGTAAAGGTGTCCGCAAAACCACCACCGGCGGGGAAACCGTTCTTTACAGACATGAAAAGACATTTTTCAACCCCACCCTCCTGGCCGCCACAGTTGCCTCCGATATTGATCTTGGCGAACTTGACGCGACCCTGAAAAAATTCAACGCATTCCAGTACGAACGGGTAGGCCTGAACCTTAGACCCGAACTGCTGGTTGTCAAAGATGCCGGCAACGGTGCAGAAGCATTTGCAGCGGTTGCAGAGAAAATCGCCAAGGAATCCGAATTTAACCTGGTACTCATGACAGAAGACATGTCCGTCATGAAAGCCGGTGTTGAAGTTGCCGGATTCAAACGGCCCCTGCTTTATGCCGCCACCGAAGCCAATGCCGACGAACTGGGCGGGCTGGCCAAAGAAAATGATCTGCCCCTGGCCGTGAAGGCCGATTCCGTTGAAGCCCTCCAGCCCCTGACGGAAAAACTCACAGGCATGGGCCTCAAGGACCTGGTCATTGACCCGGGTTCCCGTGAGCTCAAACAGGCCCTGGAAGACCAGGTGGCCATCCGGCGTGCGGCCCTGAAGGCCTCCAACAAGGCCCTGGGCTTCCCCACCATCACCTTCCCCTGTGAAATGGCTTCCAACCTGGATATGGAAACCATGATCGCGGCCATGTTCGTTGCCAAATACGGCGGCATCGTCGTCATGTCTGACTTTGCGGCCGAGTCCCTGTTCCCGCTGCTGCTGGAACGGCTGAATATCTTCACCGATCCCCAGCGTCCCATGACCGTGACCGAAGGCATATTTGAAATCGGCAACCCGGATGAAAACTCACCCGTCCTTGTCACCACCAACTTTGCCCTGACCTACTTCATCGTATCCGGTGAAATCGAATCCTCCAAGGTGCCGGCATGGCTCCTGATTAAGGATTCAGAAGGCCTGTCCGTACTGACGGCCTGGGCAGCCGGCAAATTCGGCGGCGATGATGTGGGTATGTTCGTGAAAAAGTCCGGCATCATGGACAAGGTAAAACATACCGAGTTGATCATCCCCGGCTACGCAGCCGCCATTGCGGGTGACATTGAAGAAGAACTTCCCGGCTGGACCATTACAGTCGGACCGAGAGAAGCGGCCCATCTGCCGGCCTTCCTCAAATCCAAATAAATACAAACCGCTGCCGGGACAGGCCCAGCCTCCCGGCAGCAAGACAAACCCTTTAATTTTAGTAAAAGGATAAAATATGGAGAACATGATTTTATTTGGTGAAAGCTTGAACGTCATTTCCAGGGTCATCGGAAAAGAGTTCAAGGAACCGGATCCTGCCAAGCGTAATCCCGAACCGATTCAGGAAGAAGTCACAAGACAGAAAGAGCTGGGCATGGATTACATTGACATCAACCTGGGACCGGCCAAGAAATTCGGTACCGAGCTGATGCCGTGGGTGGTTAATGTTGTTCAGGAAGCCGTTCCGGGCATGCCCCTGCTTCTGGACAGCTCAAACATCGACGCCATCGAAGCCGGCCTGAAAGTGGCCAAACCCGCCGACAAACCCCATATTGTCAACTCCATCATGGCCCGGGCAGAACGGTATGAAAAAATGGTTCCCATGACCGCCCAGTACGATGCTGACTTTGTGGCGCTCATGTGGGGTCCCGAAGGCCTGCCCCGTGACGAGAACGAACGGGCCGCCCTGGCCGTTGAGCTGCTTTACTTTGCCAACGAAGCCGGCATCCCCAATGAAAAGATCTGGGTAGACGGCATTGTAACGCCTGTCAACATCCAGCAGCAGCAGTGCATGAGCCTGCTCAACTTCCAGATGATGCTCGAAGAGATCGCACCGGGCGCCCAGTCCACCTGCGGCCTGTCCAACATCTCCAATGGTCCCCCCGAGCACCTGCGCCCCATCCTGAACTCCACCTATATGTGCATGCTGTGGAAATACGGGATGAAATCAGTTATTGCAGATCCCCTGGACAAAAGACAGACTGCCATCGCCAAAGGCCAGCGTTCTGACATCACAGACCTGATCTGGGGCCTGATGGACGGCAATGACCCGGGTGCTGCAAGCCTGGAAGGCGAACTGCTGGACTACTATAAAACCTATAAGGTTATTATGGGCGAAACCCTGTATTCCGACTCCTGGCTGGAAATTTAGTCGCAGGGCTTAAAACGCCTTTTGCCATAGATCCCATCTGACGATCTATTGCCTTTATTGCGCCCCTGTCCCCCAAGGACAGGGGCCTTTCTTTTCGTTTTCTTTTCTTGCTTCGCCCCCCTTTATTTACTAAGATACATCCTTATGTTTTTAGGGTGCACACCACCCAAGCTGAACAGGAAAGGAACCTATTATGGAAAACATGAAAGTCACCGACAAATGGTACTATCTCATTGTCCAGGACCCGGAAACACCCTATGAGAAATTCATCGGGTTCAGCAATGAAGATACAGACGAGAAATTCCTCCCTGCCTTTAAGACAAAACAGGACGCGAAAGAGTGCTTCTCCCTGATGCCCAAGGATGTATTCAAGGGCAAATATGATGTTCATGCCGTGATTCTGGATGATATCCTCACCGCAGCCGAGGAAAAAGGGCATAATGTTTTTTTAATGGATGAACAGGGTAAAATAACGCGGCAGCTTAACAAATAGCTAATGGGAGAATACCCATAACAAGGAGTTTAAGTCAGTGAGTCTGAAACTTGCATTCGGCGGCAAGGGTGGCGTGGGCAAAACCACGGTCACCTCTCTTATCGCCAGAACCATCGCAGCACTAGAAAAAGAGACAAGCGTGATTGCTATTGATGCGGACCCCGTGGCCAACCTGGCCGCTGGTTTGGGCATTGACGAAACAGAACCCATTACACCGGTGGCGGAACTCTCGGACCTCATCGCCGAGCGGACCGGGGCCCAGCCCGGGACCATGGGGGGATTTTTCACCCTCAACCCCAAGGTAGACGATATCCCTGAGCGGTTCTCCATTGAAAAGGACGGTGTAAAATTATTGGTCATGGGCACGGTCCAGCAGGGCGGCGGAGGTTGCATCTGCCCGGAGGCCACGATTCTAAAGGCCCTGATGAACCATCTGGTCCTGGCCCGGAACGAAGTGGTGGTCATGGACATGGAAGCCGGGGTCGAACACCTGGGCCGGGCAACCTCAGGATCGGTGGATGCCCTTGTGGTCGTTGTCAATCCCGGAAAACGCAGCCGGGTGGCAGCGGATAAAATCAGGAAACTGGGGCAGGACATCGGCATAAAAAACATTGTGGTGCTGGGCAACCGGGTCAGATCGGAGGAAGACAAAGCCCTGATCCGGGAAAGCATGGCCGACTATGACATCCTGGGATTCCTCCCGGAACTGGATGAAATTGTCCAGTCAGACCGTGACGGCTCCCGCCCCTTTGACGACATCAGCACCATCCCCGCAGAACTCAGGGAAATTGCAGAAAAACTAATTGCGCTGGATAAATAAGCGTCGTGATCTTTGTGTCCTTTGTGAGGAATGAACTGATCCCCCGAAGGACACAGAGGACGCAAAATTTTATTTGGCTTCCATGGCGGCGATGGTGGTATCCAGCATCCGGTTCGAATACCCCCACTCATTGTCAAACCAGGCCTGAACCTTGACCATCCGACGCCCCGCCACCCGGGTCTGGGGCAGATCCACAATGGAAGATCTGGGATCATGGTTAAAATCGCAGGAGACCAGTTCCTCGTCGGACACCCCTAAAATACCCGACAATTCATTTTCCGCCGCCGTGCACAGCATCCGGTTTACCGCCTCCACGCTGGTGGGGGCATGGACATTGACGGTGATATCCATGATGGAGACATTGACGGTGGGCACCCGGATGGCCAGGGTTTCGAATTTCCCGTCCAGGTGGGGAAGAATCCTGCCGATTCCCTTTTCAAGGGAGGTGCTCACAGGAATGATGGACTGAAGTGCCGACCGGGTTTTCCGCAGGTCCTTGTTATACGCGTCGATCACGGGCTGGTCATGCATGGCAGAATGGATGGTGGTTACGGTGCCGCATTCAATGCCCAGGCTCCGGTCCACCACATCCAAAATCGGGATAAGGCAGTTTGTGGTGCACGATGCATTGGAAATGATTGAGTGGTAAGGTTTCAGGGCCTGATGGTTTATCCCGTAGACAACGGTGGCGTCCATCTCATCCTTGGCCGGGTGGGAATAGATCACCTTATAAGCCCCGGAAAGAAAATGGAGTTCGGCCGCCTCACGGTCATTGAAAATACCGGTGCAGTCCAGGACCACATCCACATTCAAATCCTTCCAGGGCAGATTAACAATATTCTTTTCCTGGAAGAGATGAATGAAATCATCCCCGATCATCATGCCACGGCCCGCCTCTTTCACCTCTCCGGGAAACCGCCCGTGGGTGGAGTCAAACCGGGTCAGGTGATAAATGGTACCCGGCCGGGCCGTCTCATTAATGGCCACAAGGTTCAGTTTCTCCCTGAACCGTTCCGATTCATACATGGCCCGTGCCACGCACCGCCCTATCCTGCCGTATCCGTTGATTGCAATATTGTATTTCATACCTGCTCCCCCCAGGAATAGCTCCGGGGCTGTTTGTCCCATCCCAAGGAGATGGTATACCACAATCCGGTTTTTAATTTAACCCCGTGGTCGAATCATTTTTTACCCCGATGTTCACCAATGACAGGTGTCAGTTGAATAGGCGGGCCATATGTCTATCCCCCCCGGTTCAGGGTTCTCTTTCAGGGGCGCTTTTGATCTTCCCATGACCGCTTTCAGGCCGGCCGGACAGTCATGCTGTCATACATTCAGGGCACCCCCCTGATCTTTGGTTGTTTGTGCACTCTGTTTCCGGTATCCTTAAAATAATCCAAGGCCCGCCATGACCCTTTAAATGCCGAGACAATCGCCAGGCAATTCATGGTAAATGAATCGCTTTCTGAAAACCGGAGTTTTTATGACATACATAGATTGCAGCGCCAAAGACGACCTGATGGAACTCGAAACCCGAAGCGGCTACCGCAAATCAGAGATGAGCCAGTGGTTCAAGGCCGAAACCCGGAATCCAGAGGCAGTGGTGCTTTTAATCCACGGCCTCAACCAGAAACCCTCCAAATGGCAGGCGCTTATAGATTTTTTCAACTCCCTGAAGATCCATGTATTCCGCCTGACACTTCAGGGACACGGCGGCGCCCCGTTTGAGGATATGATGGCGGTGGATGCAAACCGATGGCGGTCAAATTTCAGGTATGGATATTGTGAGCTTGAAAAACGATATCCTTCAGTAAAAAAAATCCTGGTAGCGTATTCCCTCGGCGGCCTTATCTCGCAGGAATATCAACTTAGTATTGGAACGCCACTGTTTTCCGGGCAGGTTCTCCTGGCCCCCAGCCTCAGCCTGCAACCCTATGTACATCTGATCCGCCCCTTTACCCGTATCATGAAAGCCATCCCCTCACGCACCCCTGTAGATTACCGGGCCAACCCCATTCACACCTCATCCGCAGCATATCGGGCTTTGTTCCACATGGTACGAAGCATAAATTCCAAGGCTGATTCCAGGGCTGTGAACATAAAAACCATTGTACTCATCCATCCAGACGATGAAGTTGTGTCCTGCAATGGTCTGAAAAATATGGTCAAAAGAAAAGGCCTGGACCGCTGGCAGGTTAAAATCATCAGAAACCATAAGAGCCGTCTTGATACAGACTTCAAGCATATGATCATTGACAGGGCCTCCCTGGGTGACAGGGGGTGGGCCTTTGTCACCCGGACCATGGGGGATTTTATCACTAGCGTCTAAATATATTCCATCTGTTTTCTTCAGATCATTTTAAACATCTCTTATTACACATTTGAGACCATTGTGTGATATTTACGCCCTATTTTGGATTCATGACGATCACCCTTCAATAGCAAGGAGGCAATCATGATGAAAAAAATATCCCTTTGGCTGAGACCCATAAGCATCCCTTTTGCGCTGGTAATTTTGGCTCTTGCCCTGTCAGGGTATCCGGTCCTTTCCATCCGTGATACCAGGGCATCTGGCACCACGGGCATGCCGGCACAAGGCAATACGCTTGAGGCCGTCTTCTATGTGACCTGATATGATGTCGGCAAATCAGCCCTGTCAGGGCTGAAAGGCATCCATCATATTCAAAACGGATTTCTTAATTCAAAAGAGATCAATCGGGTGTATTATGATCCTGCCCGGATCTCCGTTAAGGATATGGAGGCGGTCTTGAAAAGCGTCGGTACATACATCGGCACTGTGGATCAAAATTGATGGCCTCCAATTGATGGCCTTCATGGGGATAGGAAAAAGAAGGCTTTTAAATTGAACGCGCATTCCCTATATTTGCCCTAGGATTCCAGGATATGGAAAAAATAGGCCAAGGCAATGCTGCCCCTGGCAGTGTTGGGACATGATATTGAAACCCTGGAAACAGGGTTTCAGGCAGAAGACATTCTCGATTTTTAGAATGCTTTGACAGGAGATCGTAAATGAGTATGTATTACGAGGAATTGGATTATCGGAAGACCCCCTTGGGGGATTTGATGTTGCGGCGCAGGCGGTCTGTACAGCTTCAGGGACTTGATATCTATGAAGTAAAACTCGGGGACCATTTTCTCATGTCAAGTTTGTTCCATGAGTCGGAGGTTCAATTGTCCAGATTGGGCCTGGGCATGCTGGGGGAGAAGGATCTTGATGTATTGGTGGGCGGCCTCGGCCTCGGATATACAGCTGCCGCGGCCTTGGAAGACCAGCGTGTGAAATCGCTTATGGTTGTGGAGTATATGCAGGGGGTTATAGAATGGCACCAAACCGGTCTTGTCCCCTTGGGTGAGACCATAACCAACGATAGCCGGTGCCGCCTGATCCAAGGTGATTTCTTTGCGCTATCCCGGGATGTGTCCATTGGGTTTGATCCTGAAAACCCGGGGAATAAGTACGATGCCATTCTATTGGATATTGATCACACCCCCACCCATCTCCTTAATCAAACAAATAAACGATTCTATACAAAAAAAGGATTGGAGGAGGCGGCGACCCATTTAAAACCAGGCGGCGTATTTGCCCTGTGGTCGGACAGTGAACCGGAGTCAGCATTCGAGGCCCACCTGGAAAAGGTGTTCAAACGAGTAGAGGCGCATATGGTCCAGTTTGACAATCCCTTCACCGGCAGCCCATGTGGCAATACCGTTTACCTGGCACAAGTTGAATAATCCCCCTCACGGAAGGACCTGGCCGCCGGACAGGCGGATAAAACCCACAGGGAGGGCGGCTATGGTCCTAGTACAATATGAAAAAAACAACATATTTCTTACTTGACTTAACTACGTGAAAAAATAATACTGTAACGGTTATACGGTATGTATCTATTTCAATGAAATCGACAAAACCCATCCCACGGGGGACTCAAGAAAAAATCGGCAGAGGGGAATGAAAAGGATATCCGTACATATCATAATCATCCTGCTGTGGATGGTGCCGGCCTGGCCCAGCTATACGGCGAAAAGCTTTAAGGAAGAGGCATCGGCTAGTTCTGATGCAGGACCTGAATCCCTTTTTTTAAGCCAGATACCCACCGTTGCCGAGCAGTTCATCGGCATGCCTTTTAAAATGGGCGGCAGGCCCTCCAGCACAGGGACAACCGACAACTCATCCCTCTTTTACGCCATTTACACCACGGCGGCCCAAAACGCCGGACTGACGTATACCCGGGCGTACCTTCCCATGAAATACCTGGTGAAGAACATGGTGCCCGTTAATCCGGAAGCGGTCCGGAACGGCGATCTCATCGTACTGAACAATAATCTTGCCGCCATGGTCTACCGGGTTGGGATGTCCGGACGCATGCACTTTATCTATGCCTCACAAAAAAGGCAGCAGGTGATTTCCTTCCACAGCGGCAACCTGGTTTACCAGGCCTATTGGCTGGAACACCTCAAAGGATTTTTCAGGCTCAAAAAAGATATGCTCCAGCCCTGAAAGCAACACAGGGGGTCAGTCAAAAGAGGGCGATATGCCAAAGCTAAAAAACCTGCCCGAGCATCTCAGGCCCAGGGAAAAACTCCTGGACAGGGGGGCTCAATCCCTTTCCGATAAAGAGCTGCTGGCCCTGGTCCTGGGACGCGGGACGGCCAGGCACGATGTCTTATCCCTTTCAGAGAAACTCATTCCCATCATCGACGAAAAAGGGGGCGCACTGACCCTGGCGGATCTCACGAAGGTGCCCGGAATCGGAAGGGCCGGCGCCGCTAAACTGGTGGCCGCTTTTGAGTTTGCCAGGCGGCGGATCAAGCCCCGGGGCCTAAAAATACAACGGCCCCAGGAGATCCTGCCCCTGATCCGCCACTACGGGGACCGGCAGCAGGAACACTTTCTATCGGTATCTTTAAACGGGGCCAATGAAGTCATGGCCGTACGGGTGGTGACCATCGGCCTGGTGAACAAAAGCCAGGTCCACCCCAGGGAGGTTTTCTCAGACCTCATCGCCGAACGGGCCGCCGGCCTCATTGCCGCCCACAACCACCCTTCAGGCGACCTGTCCCCGTCAACGGAAGACCGGGAGGTGACCCGGCGGCTAAAGGAGGCCGGCACCCTGCTGGGAATCCCCCTCATGGATCATATTATTTTCCATGGCAGCGATTTTTATTCCTTTGCCGCCCATAATTTATTATGATTTTATATTTGGGTTCATTACTGTCCAAAATAAATTGCAATCCGAATTTTTTGTCATCAAAAACCCTTTTAATCACGCATCAGGTTTGCATTTCAAAAAACAGGTCCCAATTTTCGTTCCCTATATTTTCAGAACCTTTTAAAAGGCAATTCCATCTGTACTGGCGGTGGGGTCGTCGGCACGGTCTCAAACGGTTTATCGAGCCATTTCCAAAGATCCCTGTAGCTGAACAGGTTCCATCTCAAAAAAGCGATCAAGTTGGATAAAGACCAACCAAATTTTGATTTGAGTTGTAGAAATTTGATCAGCAGCATGGCAATTAATGCTGTCCAAATCTGTGTGTACAAGGCATTCTCACTCGTTCCGACAAAGGTCTTGATTCTCAGATTCTGTTTTATGGCCTTGAAAAACAATTCGATTTGCCAGCGATCCTTATAGATAGACGAGATGGTGGTTGCTCCGAATTTATAATGATTTGTCAGCAAAATGATTTCCCGCTGGTTATCCGCATCCCAAACAACGATTCTCCGCAATATGAATGGACATGCTTTCCGGGCATTGTGGCCGGTAAACTTGATCATTTCATCTGAGAGAATGTTTCTCCGAAGAGGTAGCTCACGCTCTGATAACACCTCATAAGCTGCATTGGTTTTCAGCCTGGTCACAAAAAATACATCTTGTGCTGTCCAGGAAGCAAACAGGCTGTAATCGTTATATCCACGGTCCATTGTGATAATTGATCCTGGTGCGAGCGGGAATCTTTTGGCATATTTGGATTCGTGATTCTTGCCATTTGATATGTAAGCATAGGAAGGCAGGTAGCCATCATGATCCAGTAGCAGATGAAGTTTAACGGCACCTTTCGTACGACGGAATTCTGCCCAGGGGAAAAGACTGAGACACAAGGATATTGTTGTGCTGTCCAAAGAAAGCAGTTTGTTTTTGAACCTGAATTTGTGACCACCAGGTGAATGTTTGCGACAAAATTCAAAGGTATCATAGAAAAGATCTTGAAACAGCTGCCATGAGCGGTTCTTATTAGCATAAGACAACGTTGATTTACTTGGCGCCGAGGATACACCGAGGTGGCGCAGTTTCCCCATGCAGCAGGCAAGGCCCCCACTGATTTCCCTCAGGCTCTTTGCCTGGGCAACTTGACAGAAAAGCATAGCAACAAAATGGTCCCAGCTTTTGAACCCCTTGGAATATCGTTCTGTTTTGTTCTTCGCTACCAGATTCATAAATTTATTACGGTTAAAAAAGGCTACCAATTGACTGAACAGACTCGCATGACGTACCATCATTTCGGAATTCTCCTTGTTTGGGATTCTCAGGTTATTGTTTGGTCGCAACAACCATAATCTCGCAAGGAGAATTCCTACAATATTTTTTTACCTAAATTCCGTTTTTGGACAACAGTGATTTGGGTTCAATTCAACTTTAATTTTCGGAGGAAACATGACTGACGCGGATTTCGGAACTTCAAAAAAAAGACGGCTGAGACCGGCACTGCTGCTCATCATCATCGCTATCATCTTTTTGGCCTTCACGGTCACCCGGTTCTTTACCACCATTCCGGCCGGCCACGTGGGGGTGGGCACCCTCTTTGGCAAGGTCCAGGACAGTATCTACACCGAGGGTATCCATATCATCAATCCTTTGGTAAAAATCACCCTCTTCGACGCCCGCCAGAAAACCTATAAAGAGGCCATGGGCGTCCCCAGTTCAGACCAGCTTATCACCAAATTTGATTTATCTATCCAATACCGACTCATAAAGGAACAGGCCCCTGTGATGTTAAAGGAGACCGGTACCCCCAGGGAGGTTCTTGAAGTCCACATGATGCCCCTGCTCCGCAGCCAGATGCGGGAGATCGGCAAGAGTGTGCCCCGGGCGGAAAATTTTTACGAGCAGTCCGTCCAGCAGCGGATCCAGGAAGAGCTGCTGGCCAGCCTGACCACCCTGGCCCAGAAGGGCATAAAAATTGAGAAGCTGCTCATCCGGGAGGTCACCCTGCCCAAAATCATTACCAATGCTGTGATGCGGAAAAAGGAAGCGGCCCAGGCCGCGGAAAAGGCAAAGGAAGAACTGAAAAAATTCAAGGTTGACCAGGAACGGAAAGAGGCCCAGGCCGAAGCGGAAAAACGGGCCGAACTCATCCAGGCCAACAAGAAAAAAGAGGTGATGCTCATTGCGGCCAATGCCTCCCTGGAAGCCGCCAGGATTGAAGCCAAGGCCGTTCTGGTCAAAGCCGAAGCCGAAGCGGCCGCCAAACGCAAACTCATTGATGCGCTCTCCCTGGAAGGTTATTTAAAACTGGAAAGCATGAAGGTGCTCAAAGACCTCCAGCAGGGCAACCACCTCATCATCATGGATCCCGATGCGGCAACCCCCCTGCCCTTCTTAAACCTGGACAAATTCAAAGGCAAATAAAGCGTGACGAAAACTTACCCGTTTCGCCCCCGCTAAAAGAGATGGACGGCTTCCCGGTGAAAGGCAAACTCAACGGATTTCCCGGGAGCCAGTCCATAGTCTTTGAGATAGCCCCTGGGCCAGATGGCCTGGAACTCCATGTTCTCAGCCACCAGACGGACATCCAGGAAAAGGCCGTGGTTAGACAGCGCGGTCACCCGGCCCCGGAACCGGTTGGCCCACCGGCGGGAGCCGCTGGCATTGAGGACAATATCTTCGGGCCGGATGCCCATGTGGGTGCAGCCGGCCTCGGGTTCACCGGCAGAAATAATATCCGCACCAGCCCCTTCAACCACCAGTTTCCCATCCCGGAACCCTATGGGTCTGATATTTTTCATGCCCACAAAATCTGCGGTAAATCTTGAGTTCGGTTTCTCAAAGACCTCCAGTATTTCGCCCTGCTGAAATATTTTGCCCCGGTGGATGATGGCCCCGCGGTTGGCCAGGTAGACCACGTCCTGGAAATTGTGGGAAACCATGACAATGGTCATGTCCAGTTCTTCGTGGATCTTTTTAAGCAGGTGCTTGGCCCCGTCGTGAAATACGGGATCCAGGGCTGAGAGGGGTTCGTCAAGGAGGAGCACCCGGGGATTGAGGATGAGGGACCGGGCCAGGGCCACCCGCTGTTTTTCTCCACCGGAAAGGTTATGGGGCCGGCGGTCGAGAATACGCCCGAGGCCCAGGGTGGAGACCAGGCGGTCCAGCCGGTGCTGGATGTCGGCCTGGGAGATCTTGTGGTACCCGGTGCCGTAAAGGATATTCCGGGTCACGTCCAGATGGGGAAACAGGGCAAAATCCTGATAAACAATGGCCAGATTCCGCTTTTCCACCGGCACGGCGTTCATCTCCCGCCCCTGTGACAGCAATTGTCCGGAAGTAAAGGGCATCAATCCCATAATCCCTTCCAGAAGCAATGACTTGCCCGACCCCGTGGGCCCGATCAGGGCAAAAAAATCCCCCCGGTCAATGGTCAGATTGATATTATCCAGGGCAAACCCCGGCAATTGCAGACAGATATCTTTAAGCTGGATCATGGATTACCTGTAGTGCTGGTGTACGGATCTGGAAAGCAGGCGCAGGACGACAAACAGAACAAAGGAAATACCAATCAGCCATACCGCAACGGGCTGGGAATATTTCAGGCCGTAAGCCGTGAACCGCTCATAGATCATCACCGGGGCCGTCATGGGATGGTAAGCCACAATGACAATGGCCCCGAATTCGGAAATGGCCCGGGCCGTGCACATGATGACGCCCAGGACCATATGGCGCCAGGTCAGGGGCAGGGTCACCCGCCTGAAGGTATCAATCCCGGCCGCCCCCAGGGTGCGGGAGGCATTTTCAAGGCGGACCGGCACACTTTCAAACCCGGCCTTCACCGTATTGATGTAAAACGGAAGCCCCACAAAGAGGAGCACCGTGACAATGCCGGTCTTGGTTCCCATGATCTGGATGCCGAAATCAGCCAGCAGCCTGCCCAGGGGATGATTTTTCCCGGCCAGGCTGAGGATGGCGATGCCAACCACCGGATGGGGAATCATAATGGGAAGGTCGATGATGCCTTCGATGATTTTTTTCCCCCAGATTTCCTTTCTGGCCAGCAGGTAGGCCAGGGGGGTGCCCATGAAAAAGGCCAGCACCCCGGCGGTCAGGGAAAGCCCCAGGGACCGGGAAATGGCGGCCACCACATCCTTGTCCGCAATGGTCTCCACAAGCATGGCAATGCTGGGCTCGGTGGTCATCTGGATCAGCGGCAGGGTCAGCAGCAAAATAAGGGGCAGGCTCAGGCCCATGAACAGCCTGCCCATATTGTCCAATTTCGTCATGGCTAAAAGGTGTCAGTTCCCATGGACTAGTTCTTCACCTCTACCAGGCCGGAGAGTTCGGCCGGGAGCTTGCCCGCCATGGCCTGGTCCGGAACCCGGGCCGGTATGAAGGGCGGCTGTCCCATTGAATCCAGGGTTTTCAAACCGTTCTCGGGCGAGAGCAGGAATGCCAGAAAGGCCTTGGCCGCCTCGGGGTTGGGGGAATTTTTGATCAGGGTGATGCCGTAGGTGCATGATTTGCCTTTTTTGGTCCTGAAGGTCCCCGGTTTTTTGCCGGAAACTTCAACGGCGGCCTGCTTGTAAAAGGCATCATATTTATAGTTGCCCAGGTTGATATGTTCGTTGAGGGTGACGTATTTGAGCCCGTGCTGGATGGCCACGGAAAGGTATTCCCAGGCATAATCCATATGCCCGGTTTTCAACAGGTTGACCAGCTCCACGGATTTAGGCCGGACATTTTTTTTGGGCCTGTTGTCCAAGAGTTTCTGATAGAGGCCGGGCATATTGTAAAACTTTTCTGCCAGCTGAAGCACCATAAGGCTCCTGTAGCCGCAGGGGTCGAGGTTGGGATCGGAATGCCCCCATTCCACGCCTTTTTCAAGCAGGATATCATACCAGTTGTCCCCGTTGACCTTGTCGGCAAATTTGCTCTGGTCGGTGTAGCAGAGCACCAGCTGGTTGGTGGCAAAACGGACATTCCAGTCGGCAAATTTGGGGATGAGGTTGTTGTCGATGACCTTATAGTCGGCGGATGCCATAATATCGGCATCCTTGCCCACTTCGGAAATCAGGCGGGCCATCTTGGTGCTGCCGCCGGCTTCCCGGAGCACATCAACCTGGGGGTACTTGGCCTCAAAGGCCTTTTCAATGGCGGCAAAAGGTACGGTCAGGCTGCCGGCATGGAAAATCGTCAATTTTCCGGAAGGCCCGGCAAGGGCCAGGACAGGCAAGGCCACCAGAACAGCAATAAGGGATATCAGTCTACACTTTTTCATCTTCACTCCTTTTTGGTCATTATGGGTTAATTATACAGGAAAATTCATAAAATATTCAGAAGGTCTGCAAAATACAGACCAAAACAAACCATATTGAAAACCCATATATTTTTCGACGGATAAAAAAAACGGGCTGCGCCACCATGCGCATTAATGCAACGCCCCGCCCCCATTCATACTCAAATTGCGACCCCCTGCCACTGGGCCATGCCGCAACGGCTGCCCAAATCCCCCGTTTTTTGTCTCCTTGACTTTTTGGCCCGCTCTTTGCAAAATTCTGTCCCTTGAATTAAACGTAATAAGGAGAGATCAAATTGGATAACCTGGATAAATTTTTAGACCAGCTTCAGGAAGATATTTTCGACGAAGCCAGGGAAGCCCTGGGAGAAAAGGGATTCGACCGGTGGCGCAACCCCAGGTACAACGGCAGGATGGAAGATCCCGACGGCTGGGCACGGGTAAAAGGCGAGTGTGGAGACACCATGGAAATTTACCTGAAATTCAACGGCGGACGGGTGGCTTCTGCATCCTATTTCACCGACGGCTGCGCCTCTTCCATGGTCAGCGGTTCCTTTGCCGCTGAACTGACCCTGGACAAGACGCCGGAAGAGCTCACCGACATCACAGCCGACCATGTGCTGGATGCCGTCGGCAAACTGCCGGAAGACGACCTGCACTGCACCACCCTGGCCGCCCGCACCATCCAGGCCGCCCTGGACAATTACATGGGCAGCCTGGTCCAGAATAAAGAGGAAGATAAGGCCTGAAAAATGGAAATCCGCCTTGACCTCAGCCGCCACTGCATTGAAACGGCTGCCAGGCTCAAGGCGGAAGGGCTGATTCGCTCCTATTTTAAGACCCCCGATTCCGACACCGAAGACCGGATCGCTGCCCTGACCCGCTTCCTTGAAACGGCTGATTTCCAGGAATTAAGAACCCGGATCAGCCGTTTTGAAAATGATCCTTCAGATCCTTCCGCCAAGATCCGCAAGGCCGTCCTGGTGATATCCAAAACCGATCCCCAATTTGAAATCCGTTTGAATAATCAATCTATTTACCTTTACCCCCCTTTATGCTAACAACTCTTCTGGCCGGCAGTGCCCCACGGGCAACCGAATGTCAACATCAACAGGGAGAGTGTTTACATGGATCAGATGCAACCCAAGATCAACCAATGGATTGAAAACGGCAAAGACCCCAGAAGCGCCCGGTGGCAGGCGGCCATTGAAACGGTGCTGGAACTCTTTCTGCCTGGAATGGAAAAGGGGCGCCTCACCCCGGTCGCTCCCCTGGAAGCAGCGGACGGTCCCATTTTTGAATCCGCCCTCAAGCATCTGGACCTCAGCCCCAATATTTATGCGGCCTTCCTCCCCCCCCGTGTGGCCAACGCCATTCTCCCGCCCGAAGGGGTCGAAGAACTGGTTCGCATCGATAAAGAGGCCCCCTCCTATAAAATCATCATCCTGCGCCAGGGAAAGGAAAGCCGGCTGCTCTGCGCAGAGATATCCGACCAGGCCCACCGCCCCGGTGTGGATATTTTCCAGGACGGCGCATTCCTGGGCAACTTTGATTACGACTCCCAGGAAATCTGCATCCCTGAGCTGGCAAAGGCGGTCCGGGCCCATGCCTGGGAAAAGGAAAAATGGCAGCAAAAGGACCACCTGGCATACACCGTCAACTGGTTTGAGCGGACCGCTTTCCTGAATGTTCCGGATGTCAATCTGGATGAAACCCGGTCCTTCTTCCACAGCCCCACCCTGGTCAAGGCGGATAAAATAGATGCGCTCTTCCTTCTGCTTTACGAAACATTGAACCGGCGATTTGCGGCCGATTCCCACCCCCTGGAGAATGCGGGGGATAAGGAGGCCCGGAGCGCCGTTGCCGAAACATCTATGCTGGACCTGCTCAATATCATCAAAGGGCTTGAACTAATTGATTTTTCGGCCTTTACCAACGCCCAGACCCATAAATTCCAGAATGAATTTGCCAGGACCGTCAGAAAACTGGTTTCAACGCTGGAAAAAACAGCCGCACCGGCGCCTGAATAATCCCCCCCGGAGAGGGCCTAGGGGGTCCCGGGAGAAAGGATGCCCTGAATTTCGGGCCGGTCAATATTTTTCCGGGTCACCAGAATGGTTTTTGTGACAATCTTTTTGGGGACCGGGGTATTGCGGAGCAGATCAAATGCGGTTTTCACTCCTAAATACCCCATTTTCCAGGGCTGCTGCACAATGACCCCGTGGAGTTGCCCGCTGCGCAGGCCCGCCTCAATCTCAGGATTAAAATCAAATCCAACCACCTTGATTTTGTCTGAAAGGCTGTATTTTTGCACGGCCTTCATCACCGCCATCACCGAAGACTCATTCGGGGCGAATATACCTTCGATGGCGCAATCCCCCTTAAGGAGCGGCAAAATAGTTCGGTAGGCAGACCCCAGGGAAACGCCCACATAGGGATCTGCCACCACATTCAGATCCGTTCCAAAGGCGTTTACGGTATTATAAAATCCATTCTCGCGGCTTTCTGTGGACGCATTTTTCCTGGCCAGCCGCAACATCATGATCCTCCCCTGGGCCTTGAGGATGGAATGCATGTATTGGGCCGCCTGCCGGCCCGCCGCATAATTATCTGAAGCAATAAAGCTGGAATGGAAATTACCGCTCATGGCGGAGTCAATCACCACCACTTTGATACCCCGCTCAACGGCCCGCCCCACCGTTTGGGTCATCTTCTCCCCGTGGACCGGCGCCAGGACAATGGCGTCCACCGGCTTTCGGATCCCCATCCGGATAAGGTCCAGCTGTGACTCAATCTGGTCTTCTTCATAGGGCCCCCTGAACAGGATGTCCAGATCAAATTCCCGGCCGGCCGCCTCTGCACCGGCACCCACTTTTTTCCAATACCCATACCGGGTATTCTTGGGGATGACCAGGATGTCGTATGTGCCTGCCGGCAAAGCAGGCGCTTGGCTGCACACCAGGATAACCGCAAAAAGTATAATCCGGATCACCGCATTCATTTTTTTCCTGTCCTATCTGAAAAGTGCGCTGACACTTTCCCCGGTATGGATCCGCTCAATGGCCCGGGCAAACAATGGGGCCACGGACAGGACCTTCAGCTGGGGAAAGCGTTTGGCCTCAGGGATCTCCACGGTGTTGGCCACCACGGTCTCGGCAATGGACGAGGCGGCCAGGTTGCCGGAAGCCGGGCCGCAGAGCACGGGATGGGTGGCGCCCACATAGATATTTTTGACACCGGCCTTTTCCAGGGTGTTCACCGTGGACACCAGGGTGCCGCCGGTGGAAATTTCATCGTCAAAAATAATGGCGTCAAACCCTTCCACCTTTCCCACAACCAATCCCTGCTTTACCTTTGAATCGGAAAGGCGCCGCTTGTCAATGATGGCCATGGATGTATCCAGCCGCTTGGCAAACCGCCCTGCCCGCTTGGCCCCGCCGGCATCCGTGGCCACAACCACCACCCGGGACAGATCCAGGTGCTGTTCAAAATACTCGCAGATGGTGGGACCGGCAGTAAGATGGTCCACGGGAATGCTGAAAAAACCGTGGACCGAATCGGCATGGAGATCCATGGTCAGCACCCGGCTGGCACCGGCGGTTTTCAGCAGGTCTGCGATGAGGCGCCCGGCAATGGAAATCCGCGGGGCATCCTTTTTATCGGACCGGGCATAGGAATAATAGGGAATTACTGCTGTGATCCTCCGGGCCGAGGCACTGCGCAGGGCGTCCAGGGTGATCATCAGTTCCATGAGGTGATCGCTCACCGGCTCGGTGAGGGACTGCACCACAAACACGTCCTTTTCCCGGACGCTCTCCTTCACCTGTACAAAAAGGTTGTCATTGGAGAATCGGGCCGTCTCAAGGGGGCTTAAGGGGATGCCGATATAGTCGCAGATCTCCCGGGCAAGGGCGGGATTGGACCCGCCTGAAAACACTTTTAAATCATCCTTCATAATCATTTGTCCTGAAATGTGTATAACGGATTTACGTCTTATATGTTTACTCAGTTTTCTTTTGGTTTTTCCTTTTGATATACCATTCTTGATCCCCATACAACTCTTCCGTACATTTCGGGCAGAGGCCATGGCTGAAAACGGCATCAGAGTATTTTTCAATGTAGGAATCAATCTGTTTCCAGTATCCCTTGTCATCCCTGATTTTTTTACAGGAGGAACAGATGGGAAGCAGCCCGCTTAAAATCTTCACCTCAGACAAAGCCTGCTTCAACTCCTCAATCAATTGCTCTCGTTTTTCTTCTGCCGTCTTAATCTCCGTTAAATCACGGATAACCTCCAATACGTATTTATTATTACCAATATACATCGTACTCAGGGTGATCAGTGTCGGGAAAGATGTCCCATCCTGTTTGGCACTGGTCCACTCGAAAATGCAGGATCCTTTTAAAAGGGCAGAGTCTATATGCTTTATCGCCAGGTCTTTGGATTTCTCTCCATCGGGTTGACGCTCGGGGGAGAATTTGCCCACTGCCATGCCGATGAACTGGTCCTGCGATTCCAGTCCATATAATTTCAGAGCGGCGGTGTTGCAGTCCACATAAGTATTGGAACCGCCGTCAATGATAACCAGTGAATCAAAGGAAGATTCAAAAAGCGTTCTATACCGTTTCTCGCTTTCACGCAACGATGCTTCGGACTCTTTTCTCTTTGTCGCCATCTGATTGGCTGAATCGGCAAGGAACTTAAACTCGGAAAATGTCACCTTGTCCATCTCAATGGGAAGGGCGTTTTTCTCTGAACGCTTGAAAAAATTGGAAAATAGTTTCAGATTTTTTTCGATCTTCCCCGAGAGGAGCCTTACGATTAAAAAAGAAACCATTAAAAAAAGAAAGAGGACGATGATGCACTTCACGATTAAAATTCGTATCTCATCTTTTATTTTCTGCTGTTTTTCCTGGATGGCCACTTCAATTGCATCAATGTATAATCCGGTGCCGATATACCACTGCCATTCCGGGATGGGTTCAATATAACTGATTTTTGATGCAGGCTCATGTCCCTCAAATCTGGGGGTAAGGTATTGAATAAAGCCGCCCCCTGATTTTGACAGGTTGATCATCTGCCGGGCCAATTGCCCGGGTTCTGAATCCGGGGAATCCAGGACATTTTTTCCTTTGAACAATCCTGCCAGACTCAGTCCATCCCAGGTTCCGACAAAAATATACCCGGTGGATCCGAATTTTATCTGCTCCAGCCGTTCAATGACCTCCTCTTTAATATTCTCCTCTTCATCCAGGATATACATTCCATTGGCGATCATCCAGTCAAGGGGTTGAAAATATTTAACAAAGGAAATCTTGGGGACATCGACCCCATGCAGCCCCGGTTTTGGGTAATAATAGGATAAAAAGCCCTCCCGGGCAGGTGATGTTACAATTTTAATGAAGGCCTTGGTCAGATAGGTTCCCCTGCTGTCCCTGAACGCCATAACATTCCGGCCTTCAAGTTCAGGGGTATTCCGGTTGACCATTTCGATTCCCGACATACTGACCACAAAATAATACCCTTTGCCGCCATCCCATGAGGCCGCATAAAGCGCGTCATGAACCAATTGCTGTATCCGGCCCACAGGTAATTTGTTTTTATTGCGATTATAAATATAGGAGGCGATTTCCCAGGCCTCATTGGTTCGGGACTTCGCCTGGGCACGGGCTCTTTTTTCGGCCAGGGACCGCTGGTGATAGGTATACTCAACTGCCTGTTTGACCTGGGTTCTGATAGTGTTTTTCTGGGATTCAAGATAGTTCTGGCGTATATTTTTGACTTGTGAATTCGCAGTTAATATTTTTTCACCGATCCAGAGATAGACGATAACCACAGCAAACATTAAGTAGATCATCGTCATTGAAATCCAAAAAACATCCGTCAAGCGTCTGGTTCTTAACATCTAAAGGCGATTCCCCTTTAATCCCAAATGTTTTATTTTTTGTGCTGAAGGGTACAGGAAATTATACCATATCTTATTATGAAAACCAGATAAAGACAAAGCGCCTCTCTTTTTTGCATTGCCGAGGTTGACTTTTTCCCGCCGGCGGCATAGGTCATAACATGTCGTAGTGATCAGTAATTCGTATGCTGGCAGTATCACGGAAATCCAAAGCAAAAGGAGAAGTAAACATGAAGCAGATGTTCAGAATCATTGCAGCGTTGTGGCTGGGGTTGTTTTTTATAACGGGATGCGGGTCATCCCCGGAGGATCAGGCCGGTGCCGTTATCAAACAGCAGACCGATGTCACCGAAGTGTATGTGAACGACCTTGAAAAAGCAGGAAATGCCGACGATGTGGTGGCTGCCATAGAAAAGTATACCAAAGGAATGGAAAAGCTGATTCCGGACATCAAGGCACTGCAGGAAAATTATCCTGAATATCAGCAGGGCAAGATCCCGGAAGGAATGGAAAAAGAGATGGCGCGCCTCAGGGAAATCTCCGAGAAACTGCCCGGAGCCATGATGAAAACCGCCTCCTATATGATGGACCCCAAGGTTCAGGCGGCCATGCAGAATATGGGACGAGAAATGTCTAAAATCGGACAATAAAACTATAGAAAATAATTAAGCCGCTTTCCATTCTAATGGAAAGCGGCTTAAATTATTCAAGGGAACAAGCACCGGCAGCAGACCGGTATCTTTATATCAGGCCGGGGTAACCTTCACGGCGCAGACCTTAAACTCAGGAATCTTGGCAATGGGGTCAAATGCCGGGTTGGTCAGCTTATTGACGTTGGCCTCTTCAAAGTGGAAGGGCATGAACACCACCCCTTTTTCCACCCGGTCCGTTGTCATCACCTTTGTCCTGATCTCCCCCCGGCGGGAGGCCAGGTTTACCCAGGCGCCGTCGCTGAGTTTCAGGGCGGCGGCATCCTCGGGATGAATTTCCAGGGCGCCTTCCTTAATTTCCTCATCCAGCATTTTGGAATTCCGGGTCATGGTACCGGTGTGGTAGTGGGCGTAAACCCGGCCGGTGGTCATCCACAGGGGATACTCATCATCCACCTGTTCCGCCGGCCCCTTGTACTCAATGGCATGGAAAAGCCCCTTGCCCCGGGTGAATTTCCCATCCTTGTGCAAATAGGGGGTGCCGGGGTGTTCCGGGGTGGGACAGGGCCACTGCAGGCCATCGCCTTCCAGCCTGGGGTAGGTAACACCGGCGTAGGAAGGGGTCAGGGACGCGATTTCGTTGAAAATCTGTTCCGCATTTTCATAGTTCATCTTATAGCCAAAGGCAGTGGAGATATCCTGGATGATCTCCCAGTCGGCCCGGGCCTCTCCGGCCGGTTCGACGGCCTTGCGCACCCGGGTGATCCGGCGCTCGGTATTGACGAAGGTGCCCTCTTTTTCTGCAAAGGAAACCCCGGGCAGGACCACGTCGGCCAGCTTTGCCGTGGGCGTGAGAAAGATATCCTGGACCACCAGGAAGTCAATCTTTTGAAACGCCTTTTCCACATGGCCGGCATCGGGGTCGGAGACCACGGGATTTTCCCCCATGATCCACAGGGCGTTGAGCTTGTCTTCCTCAATGGCCGTGAGCATCTCGGGGATGGTTTTTCCGATTTCCATGGGCAGATCATCCACCCCCCAGGCCTCGGCAAACTTTTTGGAGGCAGGCCCCAGGGTCACGGGCTGGTAGCCGGTGAGCACATTGGGCAGCCCCCCCATGTCACAGGCGCCCTGGACGTTGTTCTGTCCCCGAAGGGGATTGACCCCGGTGCCCTCTTTACCGATATTGCCGGTGAGCATGGAGAGGTTGGCCAGGGATTTGACATTGTCCACCCCGTTGGTGTGCTGGGTAATGCCCATGCAGTAAACGATGGAGGCCCGGCCGGCGGAGGCGTAGATCTCGGCGGCCTGTTCAATCCCTTCCACGGTGAGGCCGGTGACGGCGGCGCATTGTTCCAGGTCAATCCCGCCGATGAGTGCCTTGAAGGCCTCGAATTCCTCGGTGCAGCCATCGACAAATGCCTGGTCCTGGAGCCCTTTGTCCAGGATAACCTTCATCATCCCGTTTATCAGGGCCACGTCGGTGCCGGGTTTATGCCTCAGGTAGAGGTGGGCGAATTCGGCAATCTGGTTTTTCCTGGGATCGGCCACCACCAGTTTTGCCCCCTTTTCCAGGGCCCTGAAAATTCTGGTCGCAACAAGCGGGTGGGCCGTGGCCGTATTGGAGCCGATGATAAAAATCGTGTCGGTATCGGCCAGCTCATCAACGGAGTTGGTCATGGCACCGCTTCCAAACGCTGCGGCAAGACCTGCCACAGTGGAAGAATGTCACAATCGCGCGCAATGGTCTATATTATTGGTGCCGACGGCGGCCCTTGCAAACTTCTGCATGAGGAAGTTTTCCTCATTGGTGACCTTGGCCGAAGCAAAGAAGCCGATGGCGTCCCCGCCCTTTTCTTCCTTAACGGCCTTAAGTTTGTCTGCGGTAAAGGCAACGGCCTCGTCCCAGGAGACTTCAGTGAGTTCCCCGTTCTTGCGGATCATGGGCTTTTTCAGCCGCCGCTCGTTCTGGACAAACTGGTGGACATTCCATCCCTTGATGCACAGCTTGCCCTCATTCACCGGGCTGGTTTTGCAGGGAATGGTATTGATCAGCTTCCCGTCAAGGGTTTCAAGAAAAAAATTGCACCCGCATCCGCAATAGGTACAGGTGGTCAGGGTGGTTTGGTACTCCATGATTTTTCCTTTTTGTTCAGGCACTATTTGGACGGACCCATCATGCTCAGGGGGGAGCGTTCGTTCTTGTTCAGCCCTGAGGTAAATCCGTATTCCGCATCCATGATGCAGCTGGTCTTTTTATATAGCAGCCGCAGGGGGATATCCGAGGGGCAGGCCTCTTCGCAGAGCCCGCAGTCAATGCAGCGGTCGGCCATATGCATGGCCCGTGTCAGGTGGAAAACGGGCACATCCACGGGCAATGCCCCCTTGGAGACCAGATCCTGGCATTCCAGACTGCACTCCTTGCAAAAACACATGGGACATACATCCCGGCATCCGTAGCATTTGATGCACTTAAGGAACTGAGAGGTCCAGTATTCAAACCGGTCTCCAATGCCCTTGGCGTCCATATTGGCCACTTTCACGGCCTCGGGGGCCTGGGTCTTTTCACCTGCCACCAGGGCGTCGGGCCAGGGTTTCGGGCACTCGCAGGCAACGGCCAGTTCGTCCGGGCAGGAGAATCCCACGGGAACCACAAGCTCTTCTTTGAGCTGATTCAGCCGGAAAAGGCCGTAAAGCCCCCGCTCGTCGCAGCCCCGGACCAGGATGCCGAAGGTATCCTCTGGATATGCCCGGGCGATGGCCGTCAGGGTCTTGTTCAGGGGATACCGGGCGTCGCCGGCCTTTTCCCTGTCCCCCAGGCAGAATCCCTCCAGGTCGTCGCCGTCCTGGAATACATGGGGGGCCACATGGCCGTTCTTTTCCATCAGCCCCACAAAGCCTTTGATCTTTTTTTCCTTCAGCAGTCCCAAGACTCGCTCTTTTATGGTCTCAATCATGCTGTTTCTTCCGTTTTGAGTTTTAAGGGCGAGGGGCCCAGTTGTTTCAATGTATCGATAAAGGCATTCACCTCTTCCACGAACTCGGGTGCCTCGGCCGAGGAAACCCAGCGGGCCCGCAGGCGCTCTTTTTCAATACCGGTGAATTCCATCATCTGGGAGAGGATGTTGACACGTTTCTCAGTACTGTAATTACCGTACAGGTAATTGCATTCGGAAAGATGTCAGCCGCCCACGAAGACCCCGTCCACCCCCTGCTGGAAGGCACGGAGCACATGGTGGGGCGAGACACTCCCGGAACACATCACCCGGATAATCCGGATATTTGCAGGATACTGCATACGACTGACCCCAGCCAGGTCAGCAGCGGCATACGCTCACCAGGTACACAGGAAGCAAATGATATTGGGTTCAAAATTTTGATCGCTCATTTTTATTTCCTTTTATATATGTTTGGATGAGAATTTGCCCAGATGCAAGGCGCAAGGAATTACAAGACCGGAGCTTACTTGGGTAAGTGAGGATCTTGTGATTCTGCAGCAACGAAGCAGATGGGTGAATTGTCCTTCAAACATTTTAGGCAGCTCCAATCTGGGCCAGTAATTGATCCGGCTTGAAGCCCCTCAGCAGCGCCGAGTGGCAGGGACAGGTGGCGGCGCAGTTGCCGCAGCCCTTGCACAGGATCTCATTGATCTCGCAGATATGTTTATCTTCATTAAAGGAGATGGCCTCGTAGGGGCACATGGGCAGGCAGGCCTGGCATCCCACACAGGTCTCCGGGTTAATCTGGGCCACGATGGCACTTTTTACCAGCTTATCCTTGAACAGAATGGCGGCCACACGGGAGGCCACGCCGATGCCCTGGGTCCGGGCTTCGGTGGCCGTGGCCGGATACCGTCCGGAACCGGCCACGAAAATGCCGTCGGCGGCAAAGTCCAGGGGCCGCAGCTTGGCATGGGCCTCCAGGAAAAAGCCGTTGGCGTCTGTGGGGACCCTCAGCATATTGGCCAGTTCAGCCGTTTCCTTACGGGAGGTCAAAGGGGTGGAAAGCACCGTCAGGTCGGCATCCAGGCTCACATCCCGGCCGGTCACCGCCTGGAAGTAGGAAACCTTGCCGTCTGCAACCTTGGGGGGATTTTCCGGGGCGTAGACATCGAACCTCACCCCCATGCCCCTGGCATCCCAGAGCATCTGTTCCTTCTGGGTGCCGTACATCTGCATATCCCGGTAAAGAATCCGCACATCGGCCAGGGGGTATTTTTTCTTCACGGCCATGGCGTTTTTAACCGCTGTCATGCAGCAGATCCGGGCGCAAAGTTCTTTTTTCTGGCTCCGGGCCCCGGCGCACTGGATGAAGACCATCCGTCTGCCGGCAAATCCTGCCGCTTCCAGGGAATCGGTTTTCAGTTTCTGTTCCAGCTCCATGAGGGTGATCACCCCGGGATCTCCGTAACCGAAAAGGCCTTCGGGAATCAGGGGTACCGCCCCTGTGGCCACCACCATGGCACCGACACGGTCCGTGACCTCCCCCTGGGGGGTGTCAATGGCCACATCGTAATTGCCGATATAACCGCCGGTGGATGTGACGCTGGCATTGGTATAGCAGGTGATATTGTCCCGGGAGGTCACGTCGTCAACCACCCTGCCCAGGAAGGCTTCTGCCGTTTCCCCGGTTTCCAGGGTGCCCACGGACTGCAGCAGTCCGCCGAAATTTTTGGTCTTTTCCACCAGGATCACATCCAGGTCCATGTCCGCCAGGGCCTGGGCGGCAGAGAGCCCTGCAATGCCGCCGCCGATGACCATGATTTTCCGGATGAGGGAGGATTCAATCTCTTCCTGGGGTTCGAGCCCGGCGGCCTTGGCCACCCCCATCTTGATCAGGTGCTTGGCCTTTTCCGTGGCCTCGGCCCGTTTGCCCATGTGGACCCAGGAGCATTGGTCCCGGATGTTCACCATCTCAAAGAGGTAGGGGTTGAGGCCGGCTTCGGCGCAGGAGCTTGAAAAGAGCGGATGGTGGGTCCTGGGAGAACAGGAGGCCACCAGCACCCGGTTGAGGTTCTCCTTTTCAATGGCGGTTTTAATCTCTACGATCCCGGATTCGGAACAGGTGTAGAGATTTTCCTTTACATAGACCACATGGGGAAGATCCTTGCAGTACTCCGCCACGTCTGAACAGTCCAGGTGGCCGGCGATATTGGACCCGCAGTCACAGACAAATACCCCGATCCGGGGTTCTTCGTATAGTTTCATGGTTTCTTTATTCATCTTTCCCCCTTAGGACGCCTTCTTCTTGGCCTTGATCACGGTCTGCACCGCCCGGGCCGCCGCAGAACTGGCCTGGGCAACGGACTCGGGAATATCCATGGGGCTGTGGGCACAGCCGCATACAAAGATTCCCTCCTTGGTGGTATCCAGGGGATTGGCCGGTTCGGTCTTGTAAAATCCGTAAGGATCAAGCTCAATGCCCAGCACCTCGGCCACCTGCGGGGTGTTTTTCACCGGGGCGCAGGCCGTGGCCAGGATCACCAGGTCGAATTCTTCCTTCACCACCTTCTGGGTGGCCGTATCTTCATAGATCAATGCAGGCGCCTCGTTTTCACCCCTGGTGATCTCAGCCACCCGGGAACGCCGGTAGGAAATCTGGGAGGAATTGCCGCCGCGGATCTTATACTCTTCAAACCCCTTGCCCACGGCCCGGATATCCATGCCGAAAATCACGGACTGGGTGTCATTGTCGTGCTCATGGGCGATGATGGCTTCCTTGATACTGTGCATGCAGCAGTAGCCGGAACAAAAGGGGTAAAACCGCAGATCCCTGGATCCCACGCACTGGATAAAGGCCAGCTTCTTGGCCGTGGAAATCCTGCCCACCTGGGCGTCCAGTTCATTGAAGCGGTTTTCTATATTTTGGTGTTCTTTGGCCTTGGCCGCCCATTTTTCCGCATCCTTGGCCAACCCTTCGGTGAGTTCCACACTTTGGGTGGTCAGGCCCTGGAGAAAGTCATCCGAGGCCATGCCGTGCTTCTTCTCAAACCGGGCAAGGGTCTTGGCGGATTTGGCCAGTTTCTTTTCAGTTTCAGCCTTTTCCGCCTTGATCTTCCGGTCGCTGGGCCGGTAGACATGGCCTTCGGTGGGGCCGGAGGCGGAGAGGAAGCGCTCGAATTCCATGGCCGTGATCACATTGTCCAGGTCTGTATATCTGTATTCAGGCAGTTTTGACGGGTCAAAGATGTCATAGCCCGTGGCCACAACCACGGCACCGATGTTCAATTCAACGGTTTCGTCCTTCTGCTCAAAATCAATGGCACCGGCCTGGCACTTTTTGGCACAGATCCCGCACTTTTTGCCCTGGAGCACCCGGCAGTGGTCCGCATCAATGGCGTGGGTGGAAGGAATCCCCTGGGCAAACCAGGAGTAGACCGCTTTCCTGAAGGCATGGCCTTCGTTGTATAGGTCCAGCACCGGTGTCGGGCAGGCTTCGGCACAGGCACCGCAGCCCGTGCACTTGTCCGCATCCACATATCTGGCTTTTTTAAGGACCGTTGCCGTGAAATTTCCTGCCTCGCCCGACAGCTCGGTTAACTCGCTGTAGGCCATCAGCTCTATATTGGGATGTCGACCGACATCCAGCATCTTAGGCGACAGGATTCAGATGGCGCAGTCGTTGGTGGGAAAGGTTTTGTCCAGCTGGGCCATCTTCCCCCCGATGGAGGGAAGGGTTTCCACCAGGTGGACCTTGAATCCCATTTCAGCCAGGTCCAGTGAACTCTGAATCCCGGCGATACCGCCCCCGAGGACGAGTATATCAGTACTCATGTTAACAAACCTCCTAATATCTACGCCGCATTGGGGCGTATACCCGCCGGCCCCAGCGCCTTAATCTGTTCTGTAAACTCATTGGCCACATCGGCAAACTTGTTGCCCTCGGCAGATGAAATCCATTCCAGCCTCACCCTGCCGGTATCGATACCCGCCAGGTCCAGCAGTTGTTTTGTCATCTCAAAGGTCTTGCTTGCTTTTACATTACCGTCCAGGTAATGGCAGTCTCCGATGTGTCAGCCGGAGACCAGGACCCCGTCCGCCCCCTTTTCAAAGGCTTTGAGAATATAGTTGGGATTGATCCCGCCCGAACACATGACCCGGATGATCCGCATATTGGGCGGATACTGGAACCGGCTCACCCCGGCCAGATCCGCCGCCGAATAGGAGCACCAATTACAGGCAAAGGTTATGATCTGTGGTTCAAAACTCATATTGCTTATCCTTGATTATAGTGCGGCTTCAACCATGGCCAGCACTTCGTTGTCGTAATGGTAAACCCCGGCAGCACCGGTGGGACAGGCAGAGGCACAGGCGGCACAGCCCTTGCACAGGGCCTGCTGAACCGCTGCAATCTTCACCCCCGCTTCATTTTCAACCACTGAGATGGCGCCGAAGGGACAGGCCTCCTCGCAGGCCCCGCAGCCGCGGCAGAGAGACTCTTTCACCCGTGAGACCACCCCTTCCACGGTGACACTGTGTTTGGAGAGCACCACCGTGGCCCTTGAGGCGGCCGCCTTGGCCTGGGCGATACACTCTTCAACGGGCTTGGGATAATGGGCCGTGCCGCAGAGGAAGATGCCGTCGGTGGAAAAGTCCACCGGCCGCAGCTTGGCATGGGCTTCCATAAAGAACTTGTCATCGTTGAGGGTGAGCTTGAACTTCTGGGCCAGGTCTTCATTGCCCTGGGCCACGATGGGGGTGGCAAGGATCAGCATATCTGCTGAAATGCTCACGTCCATCCCCAGGATCCGCTCCTTGATCCGTATGTCCAGGCAGTCATCCCCTGCGGTGACCACGGGTTTTTCATTGACATCGTAACGGATAAAGACAATGCCCTTATCCCTGGCTTCCCGGTAGATCCGCTCCCGCTGGCCGTAGGTCCGGATATCCCTGTACAGGATATAGATATCCATGTCCGGATTCTTTTCCTTGAACCGGAGCGCCGTCTGGATGGAATGGGTGCAGCAGACCTTGGAGCAATAGGGCCGTTCAGGCTCCCTGGAGCCGACGCACTGGATGAATACGGCGGACTGGGCATTTTCCAGAATCTCTGGTTTCTCCCCCAGGGCCGGATCCAGGTCCACATGGGTAAACACCCGGTCATCCCGGCCGTATAGATACTCCTTGGGCTGGCCGGCCCCGGCGCCGGTGGCAACGACCACGGCCCCGTGTTCCAGTTCGGTCTTGGTGCCCTTCTGATCAATGGTGGTCTTGAAATTGCCCACAAAGCCGGTGGTATCGTCAACCACCGCATTGGTCAGCACCTCGATCCCCCCATGGCTTTTAACCCTGGCCATCATTTCTTTTACGTTTTCTGCAATGGGTTCGCCCCGCCAGGTATAGTCCAGATTCAGGGCATAGCCGCCAAGATCCTCGGCCTGCTCAACCAGATAGGTGTGGTACCCCTGGTCGGCCAGCCCCAGGGCAGCGGTCATGCCGGCAACGCCGCCGCCGATGACCAGGCCCTTTTGGGTGATGCCCACTTCGGGCTGGGAAAGCGGTGCCATGAGCCCGGCTTTGGCCACGGCGATTCTCACCAGGTCCTTGGATTTCTGGGTGGCAAGCTCCGGCGCCTTGGCATGGACCCAGGAACACTGGTTGCGGATATTGGCCATTTCAACCAGGTATTTGTTCAGGCCGGCATCCTTGAGGGTCTCCTGGAACAGGGCCTCATGGGTCCGGGGGGTACAGGCGGCAATCACCACCCGGTTGAGGTTGTTTTCCTCAATCACCTGTTTGAGCTTGTCCTGGGTGTCCTGGGAACAGGTGAACATATTCTCTTCCACATAGGCCACGTTGGGCAGTCCCTTTGCGTATTCCGCCACGGCCGGCACATCCACCACCCCGCCGATATTGGTGCCGCAATTGCAGACAAAGACGCCGATACGGGGTTCTTCCGCTTCAATGGCTTTTTCTTCAGGATAGGTTTTGGTCCGGGTCAGGGTTCCCCGGGCCTTTGTCAGACAGGCTCCGGCATCGCAGGCGGCAGCCGACGCTTCCATGACGGAAATGGGAATATCCTTGGGCTCCTGGAGCGCCCCGCAGACAAAGATGCCCTCCCGGCTGGTGGCCACCGGGGCAAAACTTGAGGTATCGGCAAACCGGTCGGCATCCAGCTTCACGCCCATGGCTTCCACCTGTTCCGCCAGTTCGGCCGGGGTTTCCATGCCCACGGACAGGACCACCATGTCAAAGGTTTCCACCACATTCTGGCCGTCTTCGGTCACATAGGTGCAGTTGAGGCTTTTGTCCTGATTTTCCGTAATGGTATGGATGCGGGAGCGGACAAAACGGACCCCTTCATTCTTGGCCCTTTCGTAGTATTTTTCAAAATCCTTGCCGTAGGTTCTCATATCCATAAGGAAAATGGAGGCCTGGAATTCCCCTTCCACATGGTCGGCGGTCATCATGGCTTCCTTAACGGCATACATGCAGCAGACCGAAGAGCAGTAGCCATTGCCGCATTTATTCTGGTCCCTGGAACCCACGCACTGGAGCCAGGCTATTCTTTTGGGCTGCCGCTTGTCCGGTGCCACCTGGATATGGCCGCCGGTGGGACCGCCGGCGGAGAGGATCCGCTCGTACTCGATACTAGTGACCACATTGTCAAATGCCTGGTACTGGTAGTTGTCCAGCCCGGAAGGATCAAAGGGTTTGAAGCCGGGGGCCAGAATCACGGAGCCCACATTGATCTTGTGGATCTTTTGCGTATCCTCATAGTTAATTGCCCCGGTGGGGCAGACCTTTGCGCAGGTCCCGCATTTGCCCTTCTGGAGCTTAAAGCAGTGATCGGGGTCAATGGCGTATTTCAAGGGAACGGCCTGGGGATAGTCCACATAGATGGCCTTGCGCCTGACAAGCCCCTCGTTGAAGGTATCTTCCGGTTTGCCCGGGCATTTTTTGGTGCAGGCCCCGCAGGCGATACACTTGTCCATATCCACATAGCGGGGGGCTTGGTTCAGGGTAATTTCAAAATTTCCCAGTTCACCGTCGATGGACTCGACAGTGGTCAGGGTGTGCAGTTCAATGTTCAGGTGCCGGCCGACCTCGACCAGTTTGGGTGAGATCACTCACATGGCACAGTCATTGGTGGGGAAGGTCTTGTCCAGCTGGGCCATGACCCCGCCGATGGACGCCTTTTTCTCCACCAGGTGCACCTGGTATCCGGAATCCGCCAGGTCCAGGGCCGCCTGCATCCCGGCAATACCGGAACCGACTACCATTACCGACCCGTGAATTTTATTTGTATTTCCCATTTATATAACTCCCGATTCAACCGTTAAGCCGTTTATTCCAGGTGACCTAATCCAAATGATCCACCAGGAAGGAGGCCAGGTCTGTAATCTCAATATCGTGGTCTGTATTCTTCTGTGCACAGGTCAGGTGGATCTGGCACTTGGGACAGGCCGTTACAATGGCCGAGGCACCCGCAGCCGCAGCTTCCTTCAGCCGCAGGCTCTGCATGGCCTTGGAACAGGCGGAGCACTGCATCCACCCGGTGGTGCCGCAGCAGACGGCATTTTCCCTGTTATGCTCCATCTCGGCCAGCTCGACCCCCGCAACTTCCCGGATCAATTCCCGGGGAGCCTCGTAGATGCCTGACCGGCGGCCCAGGCGGCAGGGATCCTGATAGGTCACTACACGGGCCTGACGCCCCTGCCCCTCGCCGGCCGTAAAGGACAAATCAGATTCCGCCAGCTGCCGGGCCAGAAACTCGGTGATATGGACCAGTTCGAATTCCAGGGGACCGAACCGGTGGGCATAGACCTCACGGAACATGGAATAGCCTTCGGGACAGCCGAAAATCACCGTTTTTGCCCCTGAGGCCCGGATGGCTTCAATGTTGCGCTTCGCCAGGACCGCCACGGTATCGTCATCCCCGTTCCAGTGGGCATCATGCCCGCAACAGCACTCCTGCTCGGATACCACGGGAGTAATCCCCAGTCTGTTGAGCAGCTTTAAATTATTTTTGGCGGTTTGGATCATCTCAAGATCCAGGTATTGAAAGGCCACATCATATTGGGCAATGCAGCCGGAAAAATAAAAATAATCCCCGGTTTCGGCAATTTCGCCGGCATCCTTTGCCCAGGCGGTCCGGCCGGCGCCGGCTGCGGTGCCGCCGTTTTGAATCTGGGCCTTCTGGATATTGGTCATGGTCTGGAACATGCCGTGGTGGCTGAGTTTGGGCACATTCCCCTTTTCCCGTGCCTTGTTCCTGAACTCGCGGATAAACCCGGGGAAATCGATTTCCACCGGGCACCGGTCCGAACACCGGGAACAGGAGAGGCAGGCCCAGAGGTCCTGGCTGTCCAGGATTTCTCCCTGGGGATCCGCCATGGCCCGTTTGATCATCTGCCTGGGGGAGAACCCCTCAAGCGACATGGCCACCGGGCAGGACCCGGTGCAGACCCCGCACTCCATACAATAATCGATCTGCTGTTGTGAAAGCTGCATTATTATATTCCAAAGGTTTTAAAAACAACAAAACCAGGCCGGCTGCATCCGCAGTCAACCCGCTCACCATTAATCGTTATAACCTGCCTGATTTTTTCAAAAACGACGACCCTTCGCTCAGCTTATAAAAAAATCTTCCGGCCCTCCGGATATACTTGCCCAGAGGAATCATAGCCTAAAGGGAAATAACAGGTTCGTCAAGAATTGATTTAAAATTTCCAACACTGATTTATCCCACTGTTTTAATAGGAATTTTGCCGCATTCAAAGACATTTCCGCCCCGCAACATCCTCAAGCATATCATCATAGCCCCCAATCATCGCCTCCCATGAAAAAGAGGCGGCATGCTCAGCCAGGCGATTGCGGGCGGGAAGAACGCCTGCCGGATGCTGGAGGATCCGTGAAAGCCGGTCTTCCAGTCCGGATTCGGATTCGTAGATAACATCATCCCGGCAGTCTTCAGGTATGAGTTCGGGATAGGACAGCCTGTCCGGCAGCAGGGGGAAACAACCGTGGGCCACCGCTTCCATTATTGAAATACCGAAATTTTCCTGGTCCGCCGTGCTCACGGCCACGGTTCCCCGGGAGAGCCAGGAGAGGTAATCCCGCCGGGATGCCTGGAATCCGAAGGCCCGGAGTTCGGACCTGAACTCTTCTTTTGCCCGGTCAAAAACCGGAGGGGCGTTGTCGTACTGCTCGCCCAGAACCGCCAGTGAAAAAGCCGTTCCCCTGGATTTAATATGCCGAAGCGCCCTAAAAAAACCATCGGGATTTTTATCGTATTCCCACCGGTGGTTCCAGACAACCAGGGGCGGGACCGTGTCATTGGCCCCGACCTGGGAGGCCCGTAATGGCAATCGGCATCCCGGATAAAGCACCCCTGATTTTTCCCCAATGGCATCCAGCATCCAGGACGGCCGGGCATCGGGCATCTTCCGGACCAGCCTGCGGGCGGCGGTAAAAAAATCATCCATATGGAAACGGGAATTAAAGAGCACCCGGTCCGCGGCCAGGGCGGAAACCATATTGGTAAAGCCCAGATGGAAATCTCGCCGCTCCCCAGGGGCCAGGGGATAGGTGAGCTGATTCTCATGGAAATAGAGGACAATGGGTGGGCATCCCGGCCCAGCCAGTGCCTTGAAATCGGTGAGATCCACCATGTCCGTGGCAAAAATCAGGTCGTATGCAGAAATATTTTCAATGCGCCGGATAAATTCCAGGGCCGCCCCCCGCATCCGCCATTTCCAAAACCGGGGCGGCAGGCTGAGAATCTCCACCTCATGGCTGGAATATTCGGCAAAACCGTCGGCCACATCCCTGTGTGAACCGCCGTAAAATGATTCAAGATAGAGAATTTTCACGTTGCCATTCTTTGAGTCAATGGGTTCATTGGGTAATGGAGAGCAGATGCCGGTTATAGTAGACCCTTACCTCGTCAAGCTCGTCCCCGGTATAAAGGCGTTCCACTTCCCTGCGGAAATCTGCCATGGGCCGCAGCCGGTTGAGGGCTGCATTGATATCCGTTATCAATGCCCTTCCCCACTCATTTTTCGGGCATGCAATATAAACATAGTAAAATGGAGCAATTTCTGTGATGGGAACAAGGACGAACCGCCCCTTGAATTCCGGGAAATGGCGGTCAAGGGTATGGCGGATAACAAAGGGATACTCCAGGATATAATCCACCCGCTTCATTGCCAGCATTTTAATATAGGTCTGCTCATCAATGATGCATCTGGTGATATTGGAACGGCCCTTGTAAATGGCCAGTATCCGGTCGATATCTGTGGAATAGGATCGTTTTTTAATGAGCAGTCCCCGGAAGCGTTTATCGGTGATGATATCGACAATCGAAAGGGAGGCCGGAGACCCGATCCGCTCATAGGTGTCCTTTCCCATGACGATACGGTTGGGAAGGGTGAGGCTGACGGGAATGGAAAACTGGGCAACAGCCTCCCGTTCGGGGGTTTTATAGACCATGCAGTTGCACAGCTTTTCCCCTTTTTCCACAAAAAACCAGAACCGGTTCCATCTCATTTCACGGGTGGCATGCTCGTAATTGCCGAGCCGCTGCATTATCAGCTTGAGTTGGTTGCCGACCTGGCCGCCGGTGATTTGCCTGGATGAGGGATCCAGTTCCATCACGGGGGGCCAGTGGGTCGTCATCCATGTGATCCTCTCCTGGCCTGTGCCCTGGGGGGGATGGCCCAGACCGAGGATCAAGATCACTAGCATATATTTGTAAAAACGCATTCCCCTCACGGCTTATGGTAACCTAGGACGATTTTGAAATAAATTCTGGAACAGTCTACCATATTCCAATGCATTTGCACAATCTTTGGGGTCTTTTGCACTCCCCTCCTGCTCAGTGCTCAGGCATATGTTGTGGGGGAATCAAGCGGCGGCCGGGTTATGCCCCCGTCTCTTCAGGCAAATGCACATAGGTGTACGGGGTTTCGCTGCGGCTGGCACCAAGCAGGGCAGAAAGGGAGTTCCCCGATGCCTTGATTTGATTATACTGGTTGGCCAGGGCCATGGCCCCGTCCCAGCCCTGGGTGTCATCCATATAATCCACCATGCTTGTCCCGCCGGAGCTCAGCTTCTCGGTAAAGGACACCACCTCCTGATTGGCACTGAGCTGCTTAAACGCCGCCATGAATTCCTCGTCTTCGTTTAAGGTATTTTGCAATTTTGATTTTCCGGAAAAGGATTCGGATATGGTCAGTTTGTTATCTGAATCCAGGGAAAGGCTGATCTTCTGGCCGCTGTCAATCCCAAGGGAATTCATGGTCCGGGCCAAAGCATCGGCCACGGTTTTTTCCCTGTCCTCCGCGGCAGCTTTGAAATCATCCAGGGAAAGCCGTCCCGTGGGCGCCAGACCCATTGATTCCCGGAGGCGGGCCTGTGCAACCGCCTTGGATAAGGAAACCGTTACATCCTGGTCGTTTGATGCCTCTGCGGTCTCATTTTTGTTTCCCTGGGTGCCTGAACTTTTCTGGGTTGCAAGGGTTTCTCCGGCCGACTGGTAGAGACTGCCCGATGAATACGGATTTATACTGGTAATGGATGACATAACTTTCTCCCTTCAATGCTATTGCAAATGGATATCAGCAAAAGCCATGCCACCCGTTCCCTATCTGTAACAGGCTGCTATATCAGGGGATACTGCCCCCCGATCTTTCACCTGAGTAAAAACTGCTTGCCCGCACCAGCGGAAAGGGGAATTTTTTGCCCGGCCGCCCTCCCTGGAAACGATACAGGGCCTCTCCTGGGAAAACCTGGGGATAATTAAACGCCCCTGCCCATGGTGTGAGAGGTAATCAGAACCTGATGGTGGTTTCCAGGAAAAAACCGTCCAATGCAAAATCTGTCGTATCCGTAGACATAAGCTGCGCATCCACATCGTCGGTAACCAGCCGCGCGGTTGTTATATTGAACCAGTTCTGCCATTCATAGCCCAGCTGGGCACGGAATTCCATGCCGTTTTGCATCTGGTAGGCATAGGCCAGGCCTGTGCGCATTTCGATCACCGGCACCACGCGGCTGCTGCCGCTGTCCTCAAGATCCATCAGCAGTACCGGTGTCACGACCCCGATATTCCGATCGTACTGGCTCAATGCTGCGTCGGCCTTGCCCATGAGAAGCGATCCCCCAAGGGAACCAATGAGACTGAAGCCCTTGCCCATGTACCAGTCGACGCCGGCGCCGAGGCGGGGCCCCCAACCGGTAAAATCACTTCTGCTCTGAACGTCTGAAATACGGAAATTGACCGGAGAAAAATCCTGCCGGTACTGGATGTCCAGTGTCTGCTTCAGCCGGGCATACCGCAATCCGGCCTCGCCGGACAGGCTCAGGCTGCGGCCCAAATCAAATGACTTTTTGGCGCTGATATCAAACTGGTCCACATCCAGTGCATATTCGGCACGGGCGGAGGTCACATCGTTATCATCAATCACGCCGTCGACATGGAGCCATGAGCCCCATAATTCACCGCCCGCAGGGCGTTGTGCGTCACTGCTTGTATTAGATTTAAGCTTTAAAAAATCTGCCTGGATCGATGAGCCCGGGCTGAAGTCATACCCAAGGGAAAAGCGCCCCCCGCCGTCGTAACCGGGATCGATTTCCCTGGAACTGCCCTCCAGTTTATTGTCCGATACCGGGTCAACAACCACATAGTCGAGGTGACTGCGGGACGGCCGCCAGTAGACCCCCTGGACTGACGCATGGAATCCGGTCCCGGTCTTTTCTTCCGCGATGGCCGGATCGGCGGGGGAAGCCTTTGATCCGGCGTTTTGGGCCTGTGCTTTGAGCCGCGCGAGTTCCGCGTTGGCCCGGGCGGCTTCTTCCTTTGCGGCAGCGGTTTCCCTGCGGGCCTTTTTAACTTCAGCCAGCGCCTTGTCCGCCTGTTCCATGGCGGTTTCAAACCGGCGTTCCATTGACTTGATCATTTCGAGCAGTTCGGCGTTGGTCGGTTCATTGGCCCGGATACTGCCCGGCAAACTCAGAATCAGAACGAACACAGCAATGATGCATCTTTTCACAGCTCTCTCCTTTACCCTCAACTCAGCGTTAACTTGATCACATCTCCTTCCGGTTCAACACGAGGCTGAACCGGTTGCCACCTATGAACTTTGCACTGTATATAAGCCCGCCCAAAGGAATCAAGAAAAACAATTGTGAAAACCAGTGAAAGTTCCATAACCACCCGGAAATGCTGATAAAAACACGACAGAGGGTTCGGCAAATCCATCCAAGGGCGGACAGTTGAATTCTCCATACATGGTCCTGTTCCCTGGCCCGGCCGGGCTTTACATCCCCCATAAACTGGTTTATACATTTTTCGGACACCGGCGATAATGGGCCGGGATGCAAAAAATTATGATACGGATACCCGCCACAGGAACAGACAAGCCTATGCCCCGAGTACTTCCCCCGATTCATATTCCGGCACTGCCGGAAACGCTGGTTTCCAGACTGGCCCCCACCCCCAGCGGATTCCTCCATCTGGGCAATGCCGTCAATTTTCTGGTTACCTGGGCCCTGGTCAGGCGCCGGGGCGGTATTCTTCACCTGCGCATCGACGATATGGACGGCATCCGCTTCCGCCAGGATATTCTTGAAGATATTTTCCACGGCCTGGACTGGCTGGGCCTGGACTGGGACATGGGCCCCCAAGGCCCGGATGAATTTCACCGAACATTTTCCCTCCAGGCCAAAAAGGAATATTACCGTGAACGGATGACAACCCTCGGTGCAGCCTCCGGCAGCACCTTTGCCTGTGAATGCAGCAGGGCTGCCATCAAAAAGATTTCCCCCAGCGGCATTTACCCCGGCACCTGCCGGCGGGCGGGCCACCCCTTTATTCCCGGCAAAAATGCCATCCGCCTGAAAGTAGCCCGCAACAGCATCGTCCGCGCCGGGGGGCAACAAATCAACCTCGCCGACACCTTTGGAGATTTTGTCCTCTGGCGCCGGGATGACCAGCCCAGCTATCAGCTGGCCAGCCTGCTGGAAGATGACAGTTCAGGTATCAATCTCATCGTCCGGGGGGAAGATTTGCTTCTTTCAACGGCGGCCCAGCGCTACACGGCCGCCCTCTTCGGCCTGTCGTCCTTCCCGGCCTGCCGGATCCTTCACCACGGCCTGCTCCTGGGCACGGACGGAGAAAAGCTCTCAAAGTCAAGGGGGGCATACGCCCTCAAAGATATCCGGGAATCCGGGCAGGGGCCGCAAAAGGCGTTCAGGGAAGCGGCAAGGGTGCTCGGCCTGCCGAAAAACGAAATTTTTGCGGCCCGGGATCTGCTGAACCACCCGGTTTAGGGCCCCAGATTGACGAACGGGCCCGTTTAACGCAATTGTCTTTTGCATCATACCGGCCAAAGGTGTATGATGCCTTATTATCAATTCATATTCATAGGAGACCATCATGAAATGCCACGAAGTTGATTATGAAATATTCGGCGATGATATGCAGACCGTTGAGGTGGAACTGGATCCCGGGGAAACCGTCATTGCAGAGGCAGGCGCCATGAACTGGATGGAGGAGGGCGTTGCATTTGAAGCCAAAATGGGGGACGGTTCCGAACCGGACAAAGGGTTTATGGGCAAACTCTTTGATGCGGGGAAGCGGGCAGTGACCGGGGAATCCCTGTTCATGACCCATTTTACCAACCAGGGTATGGGCAAGCAGCGGGTGGCCTTTTCCGCCCCCTACCCCGGTAAAATCATCCCCGTGGATATGGGCCAAATCGGCGGAGAGCTGATCTGCCAGAAAGACGCCTTTCTCTGCGCCGCCCTGGGCACCAAAGTCACCATTGCCTTTAACAAAAAACTGGGGGCCGGCTTTTTCGGGGGCGAAGGCTTTATCCTCCAGCGCCTGGTGGGGGACGGTATGGCCTTTGTCCACGCCGGGGGCACCATTGTTAAAAAGGAATTGAACGGCGAAACCCTGAGGGTGGACACGGGGTGTATTGTGGGATTCAGCCCGGGAATAGACTACGATATCCAGCGGGCCGGCAACCTGAAATCCATGTTTTTCGGAGGGGAAGGGCTTTTCCTGGCCACCCTGAGCGGATACGGTTCCGTCTACCTCCAGAGCCTCCCCTTTTCCAGGCTGGCCGACCGGGTCATCCAGCATGCCCCGTCTGCGGGCGGCAGCAGCAAAGGGGAAGGGTCGGTACTGGGGAGCATCGGCCGGATGCTGGACGGGGACTAATCCGCCGGCAGTGAATGCAACAATGCCGGTATCATGGCGGCGCCTCCCGGCATAAGGTTATAAATTAAAAAGCGGGCCCGGTATCCAAAGGGATACCGGGCCCGCTTTTATTATAATTTAGGCGCGGATTCAGGAGTTCCCGAAGGTCCACCTGAATTGATTTAAGCCGGCTGGTCCTGGATCGTCTTGCGCAATGCCTGTTTTATTCTGGATACATGGGCGGCCACTCTCTCAATATCGGGATCCGGCATATTCACCCATTCAATACCGCTTCCCCGCCTGCCGTTTCTCCCGCTGGAACAATGGACCAGCCTGGCGGTTAGACGCTTCACCTTATCACCGGGAAGGATCAGTTCACAGCCGCCGATGACCTGGTCCGTTTCAAAATCGGCGGTTTCCATTCCCTGGATCCGGACCCCTCCGGGACTGATGTCGGCGACAGGATAACGCTCTCCCCCTAAAACAGCCGAAATTCCTGATTTCGGCCCCACCGGCACCCGGAAGGACTTACGGATGGCACGGATGGTATCACTCCTGTCAGAATTGATTGACGTATTCTCCCCCATGGGTCTCTCCTTTTTCTTTTGTACGATATTCTTTTTTAATCCCGGGACTTATTCAGATATACCAATTATATTACAAGCGATCAAGTAAAATGGCAGTGCCGTAATCCGGCACCGGCAAATAAAAGGAATCTGAAGCCCCCCTTTTCCTCGGCCTCCGCCGCCCATGCCGGGGCCGCCCCTTTAACTGAATAAAACGGATAGGCCTGGGCCTGGGTTTTTAATGGCAATTGAATGGGAAATATTATATTCTTGAAGGTACCTCAGCATCATACGTTGCGACATCTGATCCGGTTTGAAAAATCTGTACAGATCAGAGCAGGATCTTGTGTTCCCTATCTTTCAATACAGATATTACCATATCTAAAAGGAGGGTGTCATGGTGAATATCAAAAAAATCCTTGCTCCGACGGATTGTTCCCAACCGTCTTCGGAAGCATTATTATATGCAGACCGAATCGCCAGTACCTTTAATGCCGATCTGACTGTGCTCAGGGTATTCCTCCCACCGGCGGCCCACAAATACACCGAAGCCAGTTATTCACTCAGGGATATTCCAAAACAGAAAAGTTGGGAGCAACAGGAAGAGATAAAGGTCTTCTGGCAGAGCATCGTCAAGGACGGGGTCGCCCCGGCCTTTGTTAATTTAACCGGCGACCCCTTTGATGAAATCATACATTATGCCACACAGAATGATGTGGATATGATTGTCATGGGGACCCACGGGTACACCGGTTTCAAGCACATCTTCATGGGGAGTGTGGCGGAAAAAGTCGTGCGGTACTCCCCGGTGCCCGTGCTCACGGTGAAACAGAAAGGCTTTGAATACAGCCGGGCCGGAGAATAATAAAACACGAAGAAAAAAAGCATTGCAAAACCAGGTACCTGGTTGTAAAGAAAACCAATGGATGCCAAAGCCCCCACAGATTATCCCCAGATCCAGTACAGCACCCCGGACCTCTCCATTGAACTGAACTGCCTGGGGGCCAGGGAATACACAAAGATCTCCTATCCTGTGAAATACGGCATCTTCTCGCGGCTGGAGACCCCGGAACTGATCATGGAATTCGACCTTAACCATGAAATCCGACATGCCCGGGGCAAGACAGAGAAATGGCTCCATCCCCAGGAATGGCTCAAAAGGACCAAGGGCAACGACTGGATATACTACTCCACCGGCGGATATGCAGGGGTTGTTGAATCCATCGGCGAATACTACCTGCCCAACCTCATGTACACCACCAATTCCCTGCTCGGGGGAAAGCCCTTTAAGGAACCGGAGGTGGAACGGCTCTCCACCAACTGGCATCGCACCCTCTCGAACATCGGCATCAACCGTACCGGGATGCCCGGCCCGGTGATGGAATGGACGGACAGGGTACTGGCCAAAACGCCGGAAGGACTTGACAGCCGGGCCTGCCGTCTTTTTGAAATTCCCGGGGGCCGGGTAACCGTACTCCCACCGGATGCCCGGCATTCGGACTACGATGTCATCCCCCTGTCCATCGCCGACGGCTGCCTCTACAAATGCCGGTTCTGCAAAATAAAAAACCAAAAAGGATTTGCCCCGCGGTCCAGACAGGATATCGATGGGCAGCTGGACCGCCTCATCAAGGTATACAAAAAGGACCTGATCAATTACAACAGCCTCTTTCTGGGTGAGCACGATGCCCTCAACGCCCCGGCGGACTTGATTCTCTATGCGGCCCGTACCGCCTACCAGCGCCTTGCCTTTGGGCGGAGCATCATGAAAAAACCCAGCCTGTACATTTTCGGCTCCGTTGACGCCCTGCTCAATGCGGACGAGGCCCTGTTCCAGGGACTGAACCGAATGGACTACAGGACCTACATCAACATCGGCCTTGAATCCGCGGACCAGGAGACCCTGGACCGCATCGGCAAACCCATCACCCGAAAAAAAGTGATACAGGCATTCCTTCGGATGCAGGAAATCAACCAATCCTATGCCGCCATTGAAATGAGCGGCAATTTCATCATGGACGAGGGCCTGCCCCCCGCCCATAACACCACCATGATGGAACTGGTCCGGGACCGTTTGAAATTCACCCAGCCCAAAGGATCAATCTATCTTTCCCCCCTGCGGTTCGGCCGGCCCTCCCGGGAGGTGCTCTTTGATTTCTACCACCTGAAAACCCGCAGCCGCCTGCCCATGTTTTTGTATATCATCCAGCGGCTTTGAACCGGCACCCCGGAAAACACATTTGGCTTTCATTAGCCGTCTCTCCCGTTGTTGACACAAAATAGGGGCCTATCCTACCATTGGCGCCAAAGACAACCTCTTGCAAAAAGGTAAAAAAAATGCGGATTCTCCCAGTGTCACTGAAAAGAGCATTGTGTGCCGGTGCGGCGGCAGTACTTATAAGCGGCTGTGCGGCAACCGGAACAGTTCAACACTTTAATCCCCGGACCTGCCTGAAAGGGCCCCCTTTACCGGCAGAGGGCATTGATATCCTTCAGGGCCCCCGTCCCCCAGAAAATATTGCAGCAGATATGCATTCTGCCTTCTGCAACGGACAGGTACTCCTGAAGCAGATGAACGAAAAAGGAACGCCGGTTTACGGGGGCACGGTATGGTTTATGGTCGGCGTGGAATACACCGGAGAGGTTACCTCCGCCAGGGTTCAAAAATCGGAAATTAACTCGGACAAATTTGTGCAGCGGGTAAGGGAAATGATCATGGACTCGGATTTCATCCCCTGGCAAAGGAACGATGAGGATACAATATTCATCTACCCCATGACCTTTTTTCGGTGGTGGGACTGAGCCCTTCCCTCCTGAAACAAAATCCAAGTGGGGAGATGGTGGCCCATCTCCCCACTTGGTTTAGCGCAATTGAACCGGTTTTAAGAACGGCCTACAGATAGAGCTTGCGAAGGGCTTTTTTGGAAAGGTAAACCTTGCCGGTGGCAGGTGCATAAACAGTGAGGCCTGGCAGCTTGATTTTCCGCCCGTTTTTGATCATATAGTCTTTGCTTGCAGGCAGTTCAATCTTGCCGATTTTCACCACAGGATTTTCCTGGATGACTTCATCATCAGAGGCATCATCCGGTGTACCGTTGTCATCCACCCATTGGTATGTATACTCAATGGTATAGTCGTCTGTAACGGTGTCCAGGTCAACGTAAAGCTTTCTGGTGGCCCGGTCCAGGTCGACGTCAATGGCATCGGCGGCGATATAAGCCAAATCGGTATTGTCAATGGTACCGGCGGGGGCCGGTTTGCCGGTCATCCACAGGGGAACGGTTTCCCCGGTGTGGCCGTGGGTGGTCCAGCCGATAACGGTGTGGTTCTTGCTGACAATCCGGGCCAGGGCATAGCTCAGCCCCACAGCGGGTTCCAGATCCCGAATTTCGGTAATATCCGCCTGTGTCAATTCAATATTCCAGTGATCAAGGACAGTGTCGTAAAGTGCGGTATCGGATTTGTCCGCCATCATTGCCACAACACCGTTAGCAGACATGCTCATCCCCTTGAGGGGCTCAACCAGGTCTTCAATCGTGGTTTCCGTATAGCCCATTGCCGTATTGTAGTGCCCGATTTTCATACCGCCGGTGTTATGGTCCGGGTAGGCCATGACGGTAGTGCCGTGGTGCCTTCTTGCAAATTTATTGGCCACATTAACCGCGTCGTCAAAGGCAATGAAATCCCTGACCATGTAAATGGGGTCGTTGTTGTGGCCGGCCCAGTCCACCTGGGAGCCTTCAACCATGAGCAGGAAGCCGTCGGGATCCTGGGACAGGATCTCAATGGCCTTTTCAACCATTTCCGCCAAAGAGGGTTCATGGGTGGCAAAGTATTGACGATCCATGTCCGGCTGCATGTGGCTGTCGTCGAACAGGCCCCACACTCTGCCCGAATCAACCGAATCCATCTGTTCTTTGCTGTCGATGAACCGGTATCCCCGGTCAATCAGCACCTGCATGAGGTTTTCATTGTCCGTCCGTTTGCCGCTCCAGGTGGCACCGAAACTGGTGGTGTAGCTCTCGCCGACGGGAAGCAGGTGGCGGGCGCCGCCGCCAAAAACAACATCAATATTATTATAGACCATGTGTTCCATGATATCGTTGTCCAAACCGCGGTCCTGGATATGGCTGGTAAAGGCAGCAGGGGTGGCATGGGTCACCCGGCTGGTGACAACGATGCCCACGGCCTTGCCGGCACGTTTGGCGGCCTCGAGCACACTGGCAACCGGGGCATAGGGCTCGGCAGTCGATTCCAAGCCGGTGAGCAGGTCATCGGTTCTGGGGCCTACACCCAGAAAGCGTACGGTTGTCTTATGGCCGGTGGCAAAGGCCGTGGCAGCCGCAGCGGAACCCGGGATAACAGAGTTGGCCATATGGACTTTAACGGTGCCGTTCTGCATTTTATCCACTTCCAGATCTTCTCCCTTATACCAGCGGGCAACGGTTTGAACGGTTTCATCACATCCATCCGGAATCATCACGATCACATTTTTTGCTCCCCAGCCGTAGTGGTGACCGTGGTTCCATTTATTTTCCCATTTGCCGCCGGCCATGGCAGCGTTGGCCCCGAATACCAGACAGCCGGCGACCACACCGGCCTTTACCATCTTACTCCACTTGATTTTCATTCCCTCTCTCCTTGATTAATTGGAAAATGCCTATTTTGCCAGAATCCAAAGCATCCGGCGAAATCTGTATAACAATGCAATATTTGAAGTAAATTATTCCGGAATTAAGTATTCATTTCCGGATACAGGACCCAGGATTACGATAGTGATAAAAAGAAGGAAATAACTACTTAAAAAGGACAAAACAACGGCGATATTTGAGATTATTTACCCGATTTTATGACATAATTTTCCCTGGCAACCGCCATCAAAAAAGGAAGCAAACCATACTCAAACCCTTTTCAAACAATATATCTGCTGCAGATTGCCTTCCCGGCTGCGCCGGCACAGCGACTGAACCGTATTTTTCATCCTGGTCCGGTGGACACCGGGGGACGGACCGTGGTACATAGTTCCCATGAGACACCTTGCTTTAATATGTCTGGCGATTTCGCTTCTACCCGGTTTCCCGGCTGCAGCCCGGGGCAACCCGGCCATTCTGGACAGGGACGCCCATATTGCCCAATTGATTGCAAGGGTAAAAGCATCCACCATGGCTGTGGGCACCTACAAATTCAGCGAAAAGCCACCGGCCCGGTTTTTGGGTACGGGATTCATCATCGGAGACGGCACCCGGGTGGTCACCAACCACCATGTGATCGCCCCCATCAAGGAGAAAAAACGCCTCTTTTACCTGCACATTTTCAATACCGCCCTGCCGAAAAAACGGCTCAAGGCCACCCTCATCGCCGATGATGCCTTCCATGACCTGGCCATTCTCAGGATCGATAAAAAACTGCCCGCCCTGGCCCTGGCCCGGCCCGGCGCCGTTCAGGAGGGCCACGCCGTGGCATTCACCGGCTATCCCATCGGCTTTGTCCTGGGACTGAACCCCACCACCCACACCGGAATCGTCTCGGCCATCGCCCCCATCATCCTGCCTTCCCTCCACGGCAGCATGATCGACGGAAAAATGCTCAAACACCTGCGAAAACCCTACGATATTCTCCAGATCGACGCCGTGGCCTTCCCCGGCAACAGCGGCAGCCCCGTCTACCGCATTGCCACAGGAGAGGTGGTCGGCGTCATCAACAAGGTGTTCATTAAAGGCAAAAAAGAGCACGCCCTCAAAGACCCCACCGGCCTGACCTATGCCATACCCGCCAAATACATCCAGGACCTTGCCGTCCGGGACCTTGCCGGGCAGCCTTGATTTATCCCATGGGTTCATGTAAATTCGCCCCATGAAAATAAACGGACCCATATCCCTCCACGGCGGGCACTCGGGGCAGTTTTGCTGCCATGCCGAAAACAGCCTGGAAGAAATCATTCAGGCATATATGGCCCGGGGTTTCACCGCCGTGGGCATCAGCGAACACATGCCCATGCCCTCGGATGCCCTGTGCTATCCCGATGAAATAGAACAGGGCATGACCGCAGCGGATCTGAAAAAACGGTTTGCCCTTTATTTTAAAGAACTGGACCGGCTCAAAAATGCCTATGGCGACCAAATAACCATATACAGGGGATTTGAAACCGAGATGGTCAAAGGCGCCCTGGACCTGGCCAAGGAATTGATCCGGGAATTTGAGCCGGATTATATTGTGGGATCGGTCCACCATGTCAATGACCGCTGTTTTGACTACTCCCAAGAGGATTACCAGTCCATCGCCCGGGACTGCGGTTCCATGGAGGCCATGTACCAGGCCTATTTCGACCAGCAGTTTGAGATGATCCAGACCCTGCGCCCCTTTGTGGTGGGGCATTTTGACATCATCCGTATCTATGACGAAAATTATCCGGCCCGGCTGGCAGCCCCCGCCATCAAGGAAAAAATCAACCGCAACCTGGAACTGATACGGGATCTGGGCCTGGTGCTGGACTACAACCTGCGGCCCCTTTCAAGGGGGGAAAAGCGGCCTTATCTGGATGGCGCAATCCTGGAACAGGCCAGGGCAATGGGAATCCCGGTGGTGCCCGGAGACGACGCCCACAGCAAGGCCCAGGCCGGCGCCTTTGTGAACGCGGCGGTGCAGACCCTTTCAGAACTTGGGTTTTCCACCCAATGGCCGGTCCCCAGAATCATCCCGCCAGCCATCTCCGCAACCATCCCTGCAAAAGGATAAGATATAAAATGAAAGCAATTGTACAACGGGTCTCCAAGGCCCAGGTGACGGTGGACAATACCGTCATCTCCAGCATCGGCAGGGGCATCATGGTGCTTCTGGGCGTGGCCAGGGGAGACGGCCAGGCCGAGGCCGACTACCTGGCGGATAAAATCACCAATCTGAGAATTTTTGAGGACGACCAGGGCAAAATGAACCGCTCCCTTCTGGATGTGGGCGGAGAACTATTGGTGGTCTCCCAGTTTACCCTGCTGGGGGACTGCCGCAAGGGCCGCCGCCCCAGCTTCATAGGAGCGGCCCCCCCAGAGGAGGCCGACCGCCTCTATACCTATTTTGCCCAAAAAGCGGCAGAGAGCGGCATTTCCGTACAAACCGGGCAGTTCCAGGCCAATATGGATGTTGAACTGATCAACCAGGGGCCGGTGACCCTGGTGGTGGAATCCAAACCCAAATGAAATTCCCGGCCCTGCCCATCGGCCTGATTCTTTTTCTGCCCCTGGCAGGGCTGGTGGCCGCACAACGGGATATTCTCCCCTTTCTGGCCTTTCCGCCCCGGCCCGTTTTTCAGAAGCACGCCCCTTTTTCCCCGGATATATTCGCCCTGGTACTGATCTTTATCCTGGCCGCCACCCTGCCCCTGGTTAAAAAGGGACTGGCATATCCCCCCGCCAGCAGCCGCACCGGCACCTATCCCCTGCCCTGGTGGGGAAAGGCTGCCATGGCCGGCACAGGGATTTTCTGGTGTCTGGCCTGGACCCGGTTCAGCGGGTTCGCGTCTTTCCAGCCCCATACCTTTTTCCCCCTGTGGCTCTGCTGCATCCTGGCCCTCAACGGGCTCACAGCCATGCGGTCCGGCACCTGCCCCCTGACAGCTTCGCCCAAGCAGTTTATCATGCTCTTTGCGGTATCCGCCGTTTTCTGGTGGATATTCGAATACCTCAACCGGTTTGTTGGCAATTGGCATTACTCCGGCAGCCAATACCCGGCGCTCACCTATTTTTGCCTGGCCACCCTCAGTTTTTCAACGGTGCTGCCCGCCGTGGAGAGCATGAAGGCCTTTTTGATGAGTTTTGGCCCCATGAACCGGGGATTTAAAAAGGGGCCGGCCATGGCCTGGGCCATTGGGCGGCCGGCAGGATGGGTGCTCATGCTCCTCGGCTCCGCCGCCCTTGGGCTCGTCGGTATATTTCCCGACCCGCTCTTTTTTACGGTGTGGATCGCCCCCTTGTTCATCCTCCTGGGATACGGGCTGATACAGAAGGCCCCCCATCCTTTTTCGGGTCTGGCCACAGGGGATCTGACCCAGGTGGCGGCTTACGCCCTGGCCGCACTCTGCTGCGGTTTTTTCTGGGAAATGTTTAATTTTTACAGCCTGGCCCGTTGGGAGTACAGCATCCCCTATGTCCAGGCCCTGCACATATTTGAAATGCCAGTTCTGGGCTATGCCGGCTACCTGCCCTTCGGCCTGGAATGCGCACTGGTCATCCATTTAACCCATAATTGCACTAAATGAGAAACAATGAATCCTGACAACCTTTACGTCATTCTGGTCCGGCCCCAGGGCCCCATAAATATCGGCTCCGTCTGCCGGGGCATGATGAACTTCGGCTTTACCCGGCTGCGCCTGGTCGATCCCTGCAAGGAATACAAAAGCCTGCCGGCCAAAAAAATGGCCCTCACCGCCTTCCACCTGCTGGAGAATGCTGAAATTTTCAACACCCTTGAAGAGGCCCTCCACGATATCCACACCGCCTACGGCACCACCCGGCGCTTCGGCAAATACCGGAAAAACTTTCTGACCCCGGCCACCGCAGGAGAACATATCGCCTCGGACCAGGACCATATGACCTCGGCCCTGGTCATGGGCCCCGAGGACACCGGGCTGGAAACCCGTGACCTGGACCTCTGCCAGCAGTTCATTACCATCCCCACCCACGACGCCTATCCGTCAATGAACCTAAGCCACTCCATCTCCGTGCTCCTCTATGAAATCGCCATAAAATCGGATACCGGGAAAAAATTCTACGACCCCAAGGTCAAGGACCCGGCCACGGGAAAAGAGATGGAATCCATGTTCGCCCACATGCGCAACACCCTGCTGGACATTGATTACCTGGATCCCCAGAATCCGGACCACCTGTTGCGGACATTCCGGCGGATTTTCGGCAACGCCGGGCTTTCTTCCAGGGATGTGCGGATTTTAAGGGGATTAATGTCCCGCATCGACTGGACCGAAGAGGAGCGCAGGAAATACAGCCCCGGAGAACCGGAACAGGATTAGAAGCCACCTTGGTCCTGTTTTGTGTTGGATTTGGCATTGGCCGGATATTTCCATGGCCCCGGAACCTGTTCCCGGATGCATTGCCAAGGCCCAGGAAGGTACGAGCAGGGGAAATAAAAAGATGAGGCGCCATAAACTCTGGTTCATAATTTTTATCTTATTGTTTTAAATAAATTGGGGTTGGAGGACATCCTTATTGCCGCATAGATGGCAGGATAGAATCTGGTGGCAAGATAGATTCTGAACGCCTATTTTTGAATTTTTACAGGGCGGTGATCTCTTATTTGTAAGAACATCAGGATTTCACCTAGGCGGATTAGATACCATTGCTGAGGAGATAAAAGCGAACCCCAGTATCAAAAATTAATACCATTTATCAAAGAACAAGATACGGAATATTCTGAGCGCCAGGTGTATCAACAGGATATATTCAGCCATATACTTTCAGACAAATATAAGATTGTATCATGACAACAAGACGGCAGGTCATAAAGAAAATAGCCCACCTTTTAGCCTGTGCCTGGATCCTGTTTGGAAAATTCGGTACCGGGGCAGCCCTGGCTTTTGGTCGATTCAAAAAGAAAATTCTGCCAAAAGGGACCGCCATGAATACCCTCATATCCCAAAACCCTGCCAAACTGGACACCAGGCTTCTGGACACCAGCCCTGAGGAAGAATTCGACGTCATGGGCCAGGACATATACGATGTGGATATCAAGAACTGGCGCTTGGAGTTATCCGGGGCCGTCAAAACCCCAGCAGATTATACGTATGACGATCTGTTCTCACTTCCTTCCATAGAAAAAAACGTGCTGCTGATCTGCCCTGGATTCTTTGCCTATAATGCCAGATGGAAAGGCATTTCATCCAGGGATCTGCTGTCAGCCGCCGGTCTTGATCCCAGTGCTACTCATGTAAAATTCAGCGGCCCGGAAGGCATACGAAAAAAAACAAAAAAATTCACCATCAATGAGGTCATGGCCAATGATGTGTTTATCGCTTTTCAGGTTAATGGCAAGGTCCTCCCCCAACGGCACGGTTTTCCTGCCCGCCTTGTCGCTGGTGGCCACTATGGCGGGGAGTGGGTCAAATATGTGAATAAAATGGTTGTGATCGCCCGATAGCCCCTGTCCGAGTATCCTGCTCTTACCATCCGGGATGCCGGGGCACCCGGCGCCTCAGCCATGTCCGTACAAGGCAGCACGCTTTCAGGGCTCGTACCTGTTCTGCTATTCCTGTCTGTCATCCAGACGGAAGAATCCCCCCAAGAAACAAAGATTGAACAATTGCGACATTAATCGTAATCAGTTGTTTTATGCACAAAAATAAATTAAATCTTGATCAACTGAAACAAATTAAAATGTGTCGATATGAATGAAACTGAGCTTATCTGGAATGCAATCAAGCCGCTATCTAAGAAAAAAGAATATCCTAAAAAATCATGGCTATTAAATGAGGGCGACATTTCTAAACACCTGATCTTCATTGAAAGCGGCTGCGTTAGATCATGGTTTAACAGGGACGGTGATGATATTACATTCCAGTTTTTTTTTGAAGGCAGTTTTGTATCATCCTTTGAAAGTTTCAGAAAGAGCAAACCCAGCCTGTTTAACCTTGAGACCATTGAGCCATCCGTTTTGCACCGAATACACAAAGATGATCTTTCTGCCGCAGAAAAATCCCTTCCCCAATTAAAGGATACTGTCAATGAACTCTTATCAGACCGGCTGTATCATTATCAAAAGCTGTTTTTATCGAGAATAAAAAACAATCCGCAACGTCGTTATGAAGAACTGGTTAAAGAGAATCCTGGAATCTTCAAACGAGTGCCGCATCATTACATTGCCTCATATCTGGGTATTACCCCTGTCTCCTTGAGCCGGATTCGAAATAAATCCAAACCTTAACAATTGTTAATGCCCCCTGTTCGCTGTTTATGTCATTGTGCCGCTTATCAAGCGTTAAACAATAAAACAGGAGGTCTTATGGAAAAAAAATTAAAAATCGGATTTATCGGCCTTGGGAAAATGGGTTCCGGCATATGCGGTAATATTCAGAAGGCAGGTTTCCCATTGTCAGTTTACAACCGGACGCAATCAAAGATGAAACCTTTTGTAGAGACAGGTGCATTTGGGTGTAACTCCCCAAAAGAAGCGGCAGAGAGGTCTGATATTGTCCTCACCAGCTTAATGGATGATCAATCAATGATAGAAGCGACGACGGGTGAATCCGGTATTCTTGCCGGGTTGAAAAAAGGGGGTATCCACATTTGTTTGACAACCATCAGTATAAAAACAGCAGAGACGCTTGAAAGGCGGCATCAGGAAAATGGATGCACGTATCTTTCAGGTCCTGTGGTTGGGCGCCCAGATGTGGCTATTGAAGGTAAATTAAAGACCTTTATGTCAGGAGACGTAAAGGCCATTGAAAGCTGCAAGCCTTTAGTTGAGAGCTATGCAGCAATGTGCCTTCCAATTGGAAATACTGCATCGGAGGCAATTTCCATGAAAGTTTGCGCCAACTACATGGCCATATCCCAAATGGAAATGATGGGCGAGCTATACACTTTCGCCGAAAAAAGTGGGCTTAACCTGGATATTCTTCAGATGATGTTTCAGATGGCCTTTGCGGAATCTACTTTGAAAATGTATGCAGAAAAGATTAAAAATCGTGATTTTGATAAAGCTGGATTTGATTTAGTGGGAGGCTTGAAGGACGTAAAAATATACGAAGAGGCATTTACCAACGTGTATGCTATTCCAAGTATAGCAAGAATAGTGAAGGACAAAATGCTAACGGCGATAGCTCTCGGCATGGGGAAAAAGGATTGGAGTACAACCTATGAAATAACCCGGTTGCAAGCAGGATTAAGAGATTGAAATAGTTGGTGGCACAGGCGGGGACATTCCCCATAGCGATTGCCACAAAGCCTACCTGGGAATTTGGACCCAGGGCTGTCTTTCTGAAGGAATTGAGATGGGGTCCGATCTAACCACATGACCGCTGTATGCATTTTTTTAATTGATTTCCGATGGTTATTCATGTAAAAGGTTCTTTTTTGGCGGACGAGCGGAATCCCGCCCTATAAATTCTCCCTCACCTTGTACCGGCGTTGCCGGATGATGTTTAACAAAAATGCGGGGCTGTTCCCTGCATGGATTTTAAGGGTGGCTATGCTTACCATTACCAAAGAACTGCGCTTTGATGCGGCCCACAGGCTGTTTCTTTCCCACCTTTCGGAAAAGGAAAACTTTGAACTCTTCGGGAAATGCTCCCGGTTCCACGGGCACACCTACCGTTTAAGGATCACGGTGGCAGGACCGGTGGGGCCGTCGGGAATGATCATCAATTTTACGGCACTCAAGGCCATTGTCAAAGAAGAAATCCTCTCCCGGTACGACCATGCCGACCTCAATGAACTGGAGGAATACCAGGACTGCCCGCCCACGGCGGAAAACATGTCCCTGTTCATCTTCAGCAGGCTTCAGGCGGCCCTGGGAGCCAAGGGCGTAGCGCTGAAAAAAATACGGCTGTACGAAACCCCGGATTCCTGGGCGGAGGTTGATGATGACACTTAACCTTTCGGAAATCTTTTCATCCATCCAGGGGGAGGGGCCCTTCATGGGGCGGCCGGCCCTGTTTATCCGGCTCAGCGGGTGCCTGCCCCCTTTCTGTCCCTGGTGCGACACCGCCTATGCCCAGGGCCCGGGCAACCCCGTCGACATCGGCGACATCCTCTCCCGGGCGGAAACTGACTGTACAGGCCTTGCGGTCATCACCGGCGGCGAACCCTTTGTCCAATGGAAAGACGGCCTGGACCGACTGGAGGCCGGCCTCCTGGATATGGGTCTTAGGGTCCAGTACGAAACCAGCGGCAAACGCGCCATTCCAGAGGCCTGCCAAGGGTACAAAGTCTGCTCCCCCAAATACCTGGACGGCCGCTGGCAGGTGGCCCCGGAAAGCATTACAAGGGCGGACTGTTTTAAATTTGTTGCGGATAAGGATATTGAACCCATTGAGGCATTCATCGCCACCCATGCCATCCCGCCGGAAAAAATCTGGCTGATGCCGCTTGGGGACAACCGGGAGGCCCAGCTTCGCCGGACCCCGGATATCTGGCAGTACTGCGTGGAAAAAGGCTTTAATTTTTCCCCCCGGCTCCACACCCTGGCCTTTAACAATAAAAAAGGAATTTAACCATGGATCACTTACAAAAAGCGGATCAGACCCAAACCCCGGATGCGGTGGTGGTCCTCTCCGGGGGCATGGATTCGGCCGTGCTCCTGGCCCATACCCTGGACCGGGGGAAGAGAGCGGCCGCCGTCAGCTTTGATTACGGATCCAAGCACAACAACCGGGAACTGCCCATGGCAGCAGCACTCTGCAACACCCTCAATGTGCCGCACACCCTCATCCCCCTGCCCTTTATCAACGCTCTTTTCTCATCCAGCCTGCTGAACAGCGGCGAAGAAATCCCGGAAGGGGCCTACGATGCGGAAAACATGAAAAGCACGGTGGTCCCGTTTCGCAACGGCATCATGCTCTCCATTGCCGCAGGATATGCGGAGTCCGTGGGGGCGGCGGAAGTGCTTCTGGGCTCCCATGCCGGTGACCACTTCATCTACCCGGACTGCCGCCCCGAATTCAACCGGGCCTTCTCACATGCCGTCCACCTGGGCACCGGCGGACAGGTGGAAATCAACTTCCCCTTTGCCCGGATGGACAAGCGGGATATCGGGGACCTGGGCAGAAAACTGGGGCTTGATTTTACTCAGACCTGGACCTGCTACAAGGGCGGAGAAATCCACTGCGGGGTATGCGGGGCCTGCGACGAACGCAAATACGCCCTTCGCCACAGCCAGGGCATGGACCCCACCGGTTACAGGGAATAATGCCATGAACCCCACAGAAAAAAGAACCATCCCCCTGGGCACCCAGGTGGACCACAGTCCCTGCTACGACCCGGACCACCTATTCCCGGTTTCCAGAAAAGAGGCCCGGGACGGCCTGGGCATCTCCGGGACCTGCCTTCCCTTTACCGGCAGCGACATCTGGAATGCCTATGAACTCTCCTGGCTGGACAAAAAAGGCAAACCCCGGGTTGCCCTGGGAGAACTTGCGGTGCCCTGCAGTTCAGAAAATATTGTGGAATCCAAATCCCTAAAGCTTTACCTCAATTCATTCAACCAGACCCGGTTCGCCTCTGAAAAAGAGGTGGCCCAGACCATTGAAAAAGACCTGAACCGGTGTACGGGCGGTCAGGTCCGGCTCACCCTTTACCCGCTGGAAACCGGGCATCCCTATCGTGTTGCGCAGCCACCTGGAGAATGCATCGACCACCTGGACATCGAAACGGACAAATATGAAATCAATCCAGATTTTCTGAAAACAAAGAAAAAGGAAATAACGGAAACCCTGTACTCAAACCTGCTGAGGACCAACTGCCCGGTGACCCGGCAGCCCGACTGGGCCACGGTGTCCGTTAATTACACCGGCCCGGCAATGGCGCGCCAAGGCCTGCTGAAATACATTATCTCATTTCGCCTTCACACCGGATTCCATGAAAATTGTGTGGAACGGATTTTCACGGATATCATGGACCGCTGCCGCCCCAGGGCCCTCACTGTTTATGCCCGGTTCACCCGGCGGGGGGGCATCGACATCAATCCATTCAGGACCAATACGGAAGAACTGCCCGCCAATACCAGACTGGTCCGCCAATAAATTAAATAAAAAGATGGCAAGGGGACGGTGGACTAGGGATGGGGCAGCACCCCGCCGTAGGTTTTCCCCAGATAATTACAGATGGCCAGGGCATCGTCGATGAACACGGCGCCGGTGGACAGGCTTTTTTTTGCCTCCGGCGGCGGTTCGGTGCCCGGGGCCAGGACCAGCACCGGGCACTCCTGGTTTTCCTGGCCCAGGGCTTCCACCACCCTGGCCCGGGGCCGGGTAAATTCCACGTGGATGATTTCCAAATCCACCTTGGCCCCCGGTGAATAGGCAAAGAACCCCTCCACAACCCCGCAGTCCGGGCAGTAATACGGCCCCTGTCCCGCTTCGGTCCAGGGGGTGAGCATAAAGAGTTTGTGCGATTTCATCCCGCTCTCCTTTTTTATTTTCTCAGACAGGCAACAAGCCGGCCCGGGTTTTCCAGATACCCGAACAGGTCCATGATGTCCTTGATTACAAGATCCGATGCCAGCAGGGCCCGGGTATTCATCCCCTCATCCAGGCAGACGGCCACCCCCAGGGCGGCCTTTTTGAGCATTAATTCATCATTGGCCCCGTTGCCGCAGGCAATGGTGGCCCCGGGCCCAAGGGTTTCCAGGTAGTCTGCCTTGGCTTTATCCTGGTCCGCCTCCGGAATGGTCACCACCCGGCAGTCCACCCCCTGAAGGGCCTGTTCAACGGTGCCGAAGGTATCTGCGGTGATCACATGGAAATCAAGATCCCGGGAATGGGCATTGATTTTTTCCCTGATGCCCGGTACGGGGTTCCCGTCAACGGCCAGGGTGCCGTTATAGTCAAAAAGCATATGCCGGATGGCAAGTTCCCCGGAACCGGGAATGGTAAACCGTATCATAAATCCCCCTTAAATATAGGCTGTGTATGATTTTGGAAAAGGATCCTATCATATTTATCCGGGAAAAGCAGCATTTCGATACCGGCTGCCGGGCCGGCCAGCCGCCCAAAAATAAAAGTGCAACAAGTTTTTATTTGACAAAATAAAAGTGCAACTTTATGATTCAAAAAAAGCACCGAGACAACCCATATATTATAAAGGATGCAATGGCCACCACCAAGACAGAACTGAGAAAAAAAAGCATCCTGGAAACCGCGACCCAGATATTTGCCCAGAGGGGATTCCAGGAAGCAACAATAACGGAAATCGCCAAGGAAGCCAAAGTTTCCGAAGCCTCGATATATGAGTATTTTTCCACCAAAGAGGGACTTTTGTTTTCCATCCCGGCCCAGGCCACCCACAACCTCTTTGAGGTCATGGCCTTCCACCTGAAACTCATCCGGGGAGCGGGGAACAAGCTGAGGGCCATCGTTTATCTGCTCATGGATTCCTACCAGTCCAACCCCGACTTTGCCGCCGTGCTCATGCTCTTTCTCAAGCACAATAAAAAATTTCTGGACACCTCGGGCCACCACGTCATTCGGGAAGGGGTGAGGCAGATAACCAAGGTCATTGAGGAGGGCATTGCCGCCGGAGAATTCAGGCAGGATCTGAATCCCTACCTGATCCGTTCCATGGTGCTGGGCACCATTGAACACCTGGTCACCAACTGGGTGATGACCGGCAATCCGGAAAGCCTGCTGGAGTTTGTGGACCCGCTCATCGATACCCTTGTGGCCGGCATTGAAAACCCGGAAGAATAAGCACTACTGTTTTTTGCCAGGAAAAATAAAAGAAGGACTATAATAAGGGGAGAAAACCCGAAAAAACAGCGATCATTTACCTCAAATTAAAGGGACCTTAAAAGGGGGCTGGAAAAGGAGGCCGATGTGACACCGAACCTGCGCTACCAAGAAAAACCCTGGCTGAAGTTTTATGATCCGGGGGTACCGGAATCCATTGACTACGAGGATATTCTTCTCCACGAGTACCTTGAGAGAAACAGCCGGTCCATTCCGGACCACACCGCCCTGATCTTCCAGGGATACCGCATCAGCTTCAGGGAATTCAACGAAATGGCCGATGCCTTTGCCGCCTTTCTCCAGAGCCGGGGGGTTAAAAAGGGAGACGCCGTGGCCATCCTTCTTCCCAATGTGATCCCCTGCCCCGTGGCCTTTTACGCCATCATGAAAATCGGCGCCGTGGCCGTGATGAACAACCCTTTATATGCCGATCCTGAACTGCTCCACCAGTTCAACGATTCCAGGTCCACCCTGCTCATCACCCTGGACCTCCTGGCCGACCGCATGGTTCGCCTGCGCCCCCGGACCGGAATAAAAACCATTGTTTACACCTCCATCGGCGACTACCTGCCCTTCCCCAAAAATATCCTCTTTCCCCTGGTGGCCGGCCGCAAGGGCCTCAAGGCGTCGGTGGCGCCGGCGGACAAACTGCTTTCCTGGAAGCAGGTGGTACGGGAATATGCCGGGGCAAAGCCCGCTTCCGTGCCCGGAGGCCTGGGGTTTGCAGATATTGCCATGTACCAGTACACCGGCGGCACCACAGGCGTCTCCAAGGGCGCCATCCTCACCCACGGCAATCTCAGCCGCCAGACCCAGCAGATAAACGCCTGGCTGCCCATGTTCAGGGACAACCAGGACGAAATCGCCCTGGGGGCCCTTCCCTTTTTCCATGTCATGGGCCTCACCGTTTCCATGAACTTTGCCATCTCCAAAGGATGGACCAATATCCTGGTCCCCAAGCCCCAGCCCGGCCCCCTGCTGGAAGCCATGGAGAAATTCAGGCCCACCATCGCCCCCCTGGTGCCCACCATGTTCATCGGGGTGCTCAACCACCCCCGAACCGGACGGGCCGACCTCAGCTCCATCAAGGCCTGCGTTTCCGGTTCCGCCCCCCTGCCCCTGGATGTGATCCGGGAATTTGAAAAAAAGACCGGCTCCATCATCATCGAGGCCTTCGGCATGACCGAATCCTCCCCGGCCACCCATGTGAACCCATTTTCCGCAGGGAAACGCAAGGTGGGCAGCATCGGCATTCCCCTGCCTGACACCGAGGCCCGCATCGTGGACCTGGGAAACCCGGAAAAAATCATGCCCGTGGGCGAACCCGGGGAGCTTGTCATCCGGGGCCCCCAGGTGATGCTGGGATACAGGAACATGCCTGAAGAGACGGAAAAAACCCTCATCAACGGCTGGCTCCACACCGGGGACATTGCCCTCATGGATGAAGACGGGTACTTTTTCATCGTGGACCGGAAAAAGGATATGATTATTTCAGGGGGATACAATGTCTATCCCCGGGATATCGACGAGGTGCTCTTCACCCATCCCAAAATCATGGAAGCCTGTGCCGTGGGCGTCCCCCATCCCACCCGGGGGGAGCAGATCAAGGCATTTGTGGTCATGGCGCCGGGCCAGACTGCCACAGAAGAGGAAATCATCTCATTCTGCGCCGAGCATCTTGCCACATACAAACTGCCCACCCGTGTGGAATTCATAGATGAACTGCCCAAGACCAATGTGGGGAAGGTGCTTCGCAAGGACCTGCGCGCCATTGAAGCAGCCAAACTCAACCAAAGGAAAACATCATGACCCCAGTTCCGTTAGATTCAGGCCAATTTTATCCCGATCTGTTCAGCCCCGTCACCATCAATGCCCTGGCCATCCGCAACCGCATTGCCTATCCTTCCCTGGGCCTGCTCTTTTCCTATGACACCAAGCTCAATGACAGGTATTATCATTTTTTTGAAGAAATCGCCCGGGGCGGCGCAGGCATCGTTACCGTGGGGCCGGTGGGGGTGGATTTCATCGGATCGGGCTTTGTCCCCCTTTCCCTGGCCGCGGACGAGGCCACAGCAGACTTTTCAAAGGCCGCGTCACTGATCCGGAATCAGGGGGCCAGCCCCTGGATCCAGCTCTTCCACGCCGGGGCCTACGCCCACCCCTTTCTCATCAACAACGACACCCCCATGGCCCCGTCGGCGGTGTTCTCCAGATACTCCAAAACCACCCCCCGGGAAATGAGCTATGACGATATCAAAGGGGTCCAGACTGCATTTGCCGATGCCGCCGCACGGGCTAAGGAAGCCGGTTTCGACGGGGTGGAAATCATCGGCTCAGCAGGCTATCTCATCACCCAGTTTCTCTCCCCGCTGAAAAACCTGAGAACCGACGAATACGGGGGCAGTTTTGAAAACCGGACCCGGTTTCCCAGGGAAATCATTGAAATGGTCCGGGACCGGGTGGGACCGGATTTTCCCATCGGGGTAAGAATGGCGGGCAACGATTTTGTGGAAGGCTCAACAACAGACGAAACCACCCCGGAGATCGCACGGGTCTACGAGGCGGCAGGGGCAGATATCCTCAACGTCACCGGGGGGTGGCATGAATCCCCCGTTCCCCAGCTGCCCATGGACCTCCCCCGGGCGGGCTTCTCCTTTCTGGCCATGAACATCAAGGCCGCCGTTTCCATCCCCGTCATGGCCTCCAACCGCATTTCCACCCCGGACCAGGCCGACAAAATCATCCGGGACGGCCAGGCCGACATGGTCAACCTGGGCCGGGTTCTCATTGCCGATCCCTTCTGGCCCCAAAAGGCGATGGAAGGCCGCCCTGAAGAAATCCGTCCCTGCGTGGCCTGCTCCCAGGGCTGCACCGACGAATTGTTCAACGGCCGGCCGATCTCCTGCATCGGCAATGCCCGGGCCGGGTTCGAGGCAGAGCGCAGCATCCAAAAAGCCGGATCGCCCAAAAAGGTCATGATTGCCGGGGCCGGCGTGGCCGGACTTGAAGCGGCAATCACCGCCGCCCGGGCCGGCCATGGGGTCCATCTATACGAAAAAACCGGGGAGATCGGCGGCCAGATTCCCATTGCGGCGGCACCGCCCCATAAAAGCGAGCTGCTGGAATACCTGCGCTATTACAGGGCCATGCTTAAAAAATACAAGATTCCGGTCAGTCTTAACACAAAGGTGGATGAAACCCTGATCCAAAAGGAAGACCCTGACCATCTCATCGTGGCCCAGGGGGCAAGGCCGCTGATGCCCCCCATCCCGGGGATAGACGATCCCTGCGTCCGGTCCGCCTGGGATGTCCTGGCCCAGGATCCGCCCCTGGGAAAACGGGTGGCGGTCATCGGCGGCGGTGCAGTGGGCCTTGAAACCGCCCATTTTGTCGCGGCCAAGGGCTGCCTCACCCCGGAGATGCTGCACTTTCTAATGACCTACCAGGCCCTTTCCCCTGACCGGCTGCGCCAGTACATGTTCAAGGGCACCTCAACGGTCACGGTATTTGAAATGCTGGAAAAGGCCGGCCAGGACCTGGGCAAATCCACCAAATGGATCCTCATGGGCAACCTGGACCGCCACGGGGTCAAGATCCGCACCTCGGCAAAGGTGGTTTCCATCAAAGGGGGGAAGGTGACATTTGACCAGGAAGGGAGTGTTCACACCGACGCCTTTGACACTGTCATCCTGGCCCTTGGGTCAACCTCCGTAAACACCCTTGAAAAAACAGCCGATGAGCTGGGCATCCCCTGCACCGTCATCGGCGACAGCCTGAAGCCGGGCAAAATCAACGACGCCGTCCACGGCGGTTTTTTAAGCGTGTCCCGGCTTTGACCGGGCTGAACAGTCCCCATAACCGGCAGCCCCGGGCTGCCGGTGCCAAACCCCTTGAAATTAAATCCCATTAAATCTCTTGCTAACCCCTCCCCCTATTTGATAAACAGATCAGCTTATTGATATTTTTATTATAATTCAGGCAAGGCTTAATGGAAGGAATTCTAAATGGACCAGAATAAATCTGTGTACAAAGATATTGCATACCGGCTCAGGGGACTGCGGGACGCCCTCTCCCTATCTGAAGAAGAAATGGCTCTCAAGCTGGATCTGAGTATTGAACTGTTGAAAAAATACGAATCAGGGGATGTGGACATTCCGGTCAGCTATTTGTTTTCCGTGGCAAAGGCGTTTAATCTGGACCCCACCGTCCTCATGTCAGGAGCGGAATCCCACCTGCACCATTACTCCCTTATCAAAAAAGAGAAGGTGATGACCGTGGACCGGCGCGAAGACTACGACTACCACAGCCTGGCTTATAAGTTTTCAGGCCGGAAAATGGAGCCCTTCTGGGTGACGGTTCCCCCCAAGGACGAAGACCAGATGACATTTAATGAACACCCCGGCCAGGAGTTTATCCATATGCTTGAAGGCCGGCTGGAGGTGGTGCTGGGAAATGATAAAATCACCATGGACCCCGGCGACAACCTTTATTTCAGTTCCCACATCCCCCATGCCATGAGGGGGCTGGACGGCAAACCGGCAAAATTCCTGGATGTACTGGTATAATTAAATAATAAAAAGAGGCTGGAGCAGACGATTAAATGGAAAAACTACGCCCTGAAAGCTATGAAGAATTCCTGAACAATTATTCTTTAACCATTGAAAAAGATTATAATTTTGCCTTCGATTTTTTAGACCGGAAAGCTGCGGAACACCCCGATGATGTGGCCATGATCCACGTATCGGACGATTTATCATCCAGGGAATACACCTTTGATTTTTTTTCAAAGGAATCATCCAGGCTGGCCAACGCCCTGGCTAAAAAAGGCATAAAAAAAGGAGACAGGGTCATGCTGATCCTGTACCGGCGTGTTGAATTCTGGGTCTCCATGCTTGCCCTCCAGAAAATCGGCGCGGTGGCCATCCCATCCCCCTTCCTTCTCACATCCAAAGACATTGAATACCGCGTCAGGCTGGCTGACATAAAAGGGATCATTGTCGAGGATACGGTGGTGGAGACAGTGAATGATGCAAGGCCCAAATGCCCGGGGCTTGAGCTCCTGATCGAAGTCGGCAACGGCGATCCCCGGGAAGGCTGGCATGATTACCGGAACATCTGCAGCCGGGAAGCAAATGTCTATGAAAAAACCGGGGAGGCGGCATCCTGCGACGATCCCCTTTTGATTTTCTTTTCCTCCGGCACTACCGGCGCCCCTAAAATGGTTGAACACACCCATTCCTACCCCCTGGGACACATCACCACAGGGGTTTACTGGCACGACCTTGAACCCGGCGACATTCAGCTCACCCTGGCGGACACCGGATGGGGAAAAGCCGTATGGGGAAAATTCTACGGCCAGTGGCTGGCCGGCGCCATTGTATTTGTATATGACTTCAGGGGCAAATTTGAACCGGCTCAGCTTCTGGATGTCATGTCCAAGCACAGGATCACCACATTCTGTGCGCCGCCGACGGTGTATCGATTCCTTATCCAGGAAAATCTTTCAGATTACGACCTTTCCGCACTGAAACATTGCACCACGGCAGGAGAACTGCTCAATGATAGTGTTTTTGAAACCTGGAAAAAAGAGACCGGCATTCCCATCTATGAAGGATACGGCCAGACAGAAACCACGCTGCAGATAGCCACCTTCCCCTTCATGGAACCCAAACCCGGCTCCATCGGCCGCCCCACCCCGGGCTGGGAGGTGGTTCTCATTGATAAAAACGACCATATCTGCCCCCCGGGTGTGGAAGGGGAAATCTGTATCCGGACTGAAAATAAAAAACCGGTCGGCCTTTTCACCGGCTATGTCGGAGAGCCGGAAAAGACCCAAAAGGCATGCAGGGGCGGCTATTACAGGACCGGAGACAAGGCCTGGATGGATGAAGACGGGTATTATTGGTTCCTTGGCCGGGTGGACGACCTGATCAAAAGTTCAGGTTACCGGATAGGCCCCTTTGAAGTGGAAAGTGCCCTTGTCTCCCATGATGCCGTGCTTGAGGCCGCCGTGACCGGTGTGCCCGATCCGGTCAGGGGCCAGGCGGTCAAGGCCACCGTTGTATTGAACAGCGGATTTGAAGGCAGCCCCTCACTGACCAAGGAACTTCAGGACCATGTAAAAAAGGTGACGGCCCCCTATAAATATCCCAGAATCGTCCAATACGTTGCGGAGTTGCCCAAAACCATCAGCGGCAAGATCAAAAGGGCTGAAATCAGAAACAGGGATGAAAAAAAGGCTTAGGCCCCGTTAATATTGTGGCCGGTACGGGATCCAAAATATTCGACGCCGACCTGCTTGGGATCATCTGGATGATGGTCCCAGGCAGGAGTCCCTGCCGGGGGGAGAGCTGGTCTGCCTGACCAACACAGAATCCCCCCGACATCGCAGTCAGCCCCTCAGCTCAATGCATGGGCCATGGATTCTTCACATACCGTTTTTCCCAACACAGACCGGACGATTGCAGTTTTATCAGAATTTAGTGGGCCAGTTGGCCAGCCTGTGTTCTCCGACACCGCCCCCCTCCGAAGCCCTGATGATGGATAAGATTTCTGTCAGATAATTCCGGGTCTGTCTTGGATCAATGATATCCTGGATAAAATAATCCTGGGCCGCAGGATATGGGGACAGATCCGACACCATCTGGTCCAGAAGTTTTTTCCGTTCCTCCTCAGGCAATCCCCCGAATACCACATCCACGGCAATGGTCGGCTCCATGAACCCCAGTTCTCCGGTGGGCCAGGATACAAAATAATCAGGGCCAACGCCCGGGCCGCACATATTCACGGCGGCTTGTCCATAGGACTTCCGGATCACAATGACGATCTTGGGTACCGTGACCTGGCACAGGGCCTGGAGGTTATTGACAACCTTGGCCCCCACCCGCTTTTCTTCAGCCTCCTTTCCCACCATGTGACCGGGGGTATCGTGGAGGAAAATAATGGGAATATTGAATGAATCGCAAAGGCAGAGAAAACTGGTATGTTTTTCCAGGCCGTCCGTATCCATGGCTCCAACATTGTAAAAAGGATTGTTGGCGATGATTCCCACCACTTCCCCGTCGACCCGGGCGAGGCAGGTGATGAGCATTTTGCCGAAATTGGGCTTTATTTCAAAAATCTTTCCCCCATCAACAATACACTCAATTATATGGTGCATGTCATAGGTCCGGGTTCTCTTTTCAGGCAGCACAGAAATGATATCCGCCATTCTCTCTCCCGAATTTTCGGGCACCGGATGCCTGGGTGGGCGGTGCAGGCTGTTGTCCGGCATATAACTTAAGAATTCCCTGATCAAATCAAAGCAGTGGGGTTCATCCCGGGCCACCCTGTCCGCAATTCCCGTCACGCTGTCATGTATCTGCCAGCCGCCCATCTCCTCTCCGGAATAGGTCTGGCCAATGGCCTTCCCAAGGGCCCTTGGGCCTGAAATGGATAGCACACTACCCTTGACCTGGATCACACAGTCGGCCAGCATGGCTTCAAAATCCGGCACCCCGTAGCATTCTCCCATGGCGGCCATGACAAAGGGCATTTCCCTGAAATGGGTGTACTCGGCAAACAGGGTATGGGTACCGCCCCCGCCCAGGGTACAAATATTTTTTGCCCCCTGGCAGTCGGGCATCCTTGCGCCGCCAGCCTCCCCAAGCCAGATCAGCGGGATTTTATTTTTCTTGATCTGGCTCTTGAACTGAAGCATCTTTTTCAAATTGATCCGGGCATTGGTGGAGGCCAGAACGGTAAAATCATTTGCAACCACTCCGACTTTCCGCCCGTCTATGGTTCCGTATCCGCAGATCAGGCCGTCGGCCGGGCTCCGTTCCGCCATGCCGGGATAATCCGAAGTGGCCAGAAGGCCGAACTCCAGAAAGGAGTCCTCGTCCAGCAGGGAGGCAAGACGTTCCCTTGCCGTCAACCTGCCTTTGGCATGCTGTTTTTCCACCTTGGCCGCGCCACCCATCTTCAGGGCATTGGCCTTTTTGGTTTCCAGTTCATTCAACATTTCTTGTAAGACCATATTCTCTTCTCTCATTTTCTGCTCAAATTTAATTTACCGCCCCACGGGCTTCACTTCTCCTGGCCTCCATATCCCTCAATTCCTTGCGCAGCACCTTCTGGATGGGAGATTTGGGCAGGGCATCAATAAATTCGACGATTCTGGGGTATTTATAGGCCGCCATATTGGCCCTTCCGTATTCAATGATCTCTTGTTCGGTCACCTTTGATATATGGTCATCCTCCAGTACCACAAAGGCCTTTACCGTTTCCCCCCTGTACTCGTCCGGGACCCCGATGACCGCCACCTCTTGGATGGCCTCATGCTTCATCAAAACGGCCTCCACCTCTGCCGGCGCAATATTGTAGGCCGATGCAATGATTAGATCCTTTTCCCGGTCCAGAAAAAAAACAAACCCCTGTTCATCCATGGTTCCGATATCTCCTGTACGCAGCCAGCCGTCCACAAAGGTCTTAGCGGTTTTTTCGGGCAGGTTCCAATACCCCTTTGCCACCTGCGGCCCCTTGAAAAGAATCTCTCCCCGCTCCCCTATGGGCACTGTCTCTCCCTGGTCATCAACGATTTTCACCTCACCGCCCATGGGCACCCCAATGGCATCATGGTTGAACTTATTGGGCAGGGAGACAATGGCTCCTGCCGTGGTCTCCGTCAGTCCATACCCGTTGAGCAAATCCAGTCCCGTTTTCTTCTGCCACTTGGCCTGGATGGCCTGGGGAACCGGGGCGCCGGATGCCCCGCAGATTTTCAAGTTGGAAAGATCATACCGGTCAAAGTCAGGCAGGTTGAAAAAGGCTATATACACCGTGGGCGGTGCAAAAAAGACGGACACCTTGTACTTGTCAAGGATCTTGATATACCGGGCCGCATCAAACCGCGGTTCCAAAATGGTGGTGCCCCCGCCGTAGAACATGCAGATGGTCGCCAGAAGATACCCTGAAATATGGAACATCGGGAAAAGCACCAGATTGACATCCGTTTCCTCCATGTTGAAATTTTCAGCCTGATTGCCGGCATTGTAGACAAAATTTCTGTGGGTCAGCATCACCCCCTTGCTTTTTCCCGTGGTGCCGGCGGTATAAAGTATCAGCATGGTATCGTCAAAATCCGCATCAGGCAATTTGGACGGCAGCCTGGCCTCTGTCTTTAAAAGATCAGTAAAAATTAAGGTGGAGGCGTCCGGGTTCACTTTTACACGACTGCCGTCAAGCCTGGTTTTCAACCTGTAAAGCTGGGCCTTTGGAAAAGCAAGGAAATCGTCAATACCGCTGACGATCACCCTCTCAATGGCGGTATTTTCCTTTACCGCCAGGACATTTTCCAAAAAAAGATCCAGGGTGATAACGATTTTCACACCGGAATCGACAAAGACATGCCGCAGCTCCTCTCCCTCGTACATGACGTTGGCGGGCACATGGACGGCCCCGATCCGGTTCGCCGATAAAAAGGCAATGACATGCTGGGGACAGTTCGGCAATACAGCCCCGACCCGATCCCCCTTTTTAACGCCTAATTTCAGCAATGCGGCGGCAAAGGCCTCAACCATCTCATTCAACTTCCGGTATGAAATCTTATTATCCAGAAAAATCAGCGCCGGCTTTGACGGATGGCGGCGGACATTCTCATAAAACATTTCATAAGTCGTCATTGGGCGTGGTTCGGGAGTGGGACGTACCCCCCATGAGGGGTCGTAACTGATCTCGGACAGCTTTAATTCTTCCATGAGCGCCTCCGTAGGATGAAAAGATAAATTCTATATGTTCCAATTAACGAACACTGTTCGATGCGTCAAGAAAAAAACTAAAATTCTTCAGTTTAATGAATCACCGGCAACTTGATTTCGTCCCCCCCCAATGGTATTGTCCAGACAAAAAAGACCTCAACAGAGCAAAGGATCCAAGTATACATGCCCAAGCCAAGCACCCTTAGCAAACTCAAACAGGAGGACAGGAAACTTCGGCGAAACCTCATCATAGATGCGGCCCAGAAAATTTTCGGAACAAAAACCTACGACAAGGCCAGTATGAGAGAAATTGCCAGGGAAGCGGGCATGGCCGTATCCTCTATCTATACCTATTTTGAAAACCAGGAGGCCCTTTTTGTCCAGGCCATTCTCAGGGAAACAAACGAACTTCTGGATGAACTGGAAGCCATGGTAGAGACAGACGACCATATTGATATCGAGGTGCTGATGAACCGCTACCTTGATTTTTACATTGACCATGAAAACCACTGGCGGATGATCACCCATTTTTTCCTCTTCGGGAATATCAGTTCCCAGGCATTCGAGCGTCTTAACAATGTGGCCCGGAGAATTTTAAATATTTTTGACCGGATTTTTGAAAAAATGAACTACGGAGGGGATGTCCGCATCCTTTCACATGCATTCTTTTCATGCCTCAGCGGCATCCTCATCTCATTCAGAAAATACCCCGGAAGAGACGATGAGGAAATCCGCACCCACATGAAACGGGTGGGCGCGGTCATCCGGGGCATGCTTTTGCCCTATATCCAGGCGGACCTGGCCCTCCCCCCCGGAACCTGATATCCTAAAGAAAGACTTCAGGTTCCCTTCTGTCCTGATGATTTTTAAACACCCAGTTGAGCAGCTTGTCGATCATGGGGTCATCCACCACCCTTGCCCCGGCCGGACAATGCTTGACACAGGCATTACACAGAATACAGGCCGAGCGGTCTGTCTTTACCTCCTCCATTTCAATGGTGATAGCACCCACCGGACAGAGCGGTTCGCATTCACCACAAAGGGTGCAGTCCTGTACCGAGGTTGATGCGGCCTTGTTTTCCATTCCCCTTCGATCATGTTCAATATAAGGCCGGTTGCCCGGCGGTGTAATCACAGCCTCCCCATTGAGGCTGTCCAGCCGCTCCATTTTGGCGCGGATGTTTGATCCGAATGCCCTTGCCTCTGCGATATCCCGGTCATCCGGCCGTCCATTGGCCATGGGCCGCTGTTCATTGGAAAAGGAATGCTCGCCCACAAAGGCACCGCCGGCGATGGGTAAAAACCCCTGATCACGGACGATATCAGTTAACTCAATCAGGGCATCTTCATAGTCCCTGTTGCCATACATGACCACAGCCACTGCAGGCGTGTCACTGCCCCTGAGCTGTTTGAGTCTTGCTGCGGCTGTTTTGGCCACCCGGCCCTCATATACGGGGACCCCGATAATGATAAGCCCCTCCTCAATTTGTTCAGGGGATCTTTTTTCGGCCTCCGGCAGGGTCAAATCTATGGTATCGACCGCCCCGGCCTCAAGGCCTTCCGCCACGGCGTTAAGAATTTTTTTAGTGGTGCCCGTAGGGGAAAAACAGACAAGTGTCACAGTATTCATCTCATCTTCCTTTCAGATATTAGGCGCCGCTTCAGGCCTCTTCAATGACCACAAGCACCTGCTTGGTGCCTACCTGCTCCCCGTTTTTCACCTTGATATCTTTGACGACCCCGGCCCCCGTGGCAATAATCGGATTTTCCATTTTCATGGCCTCAAGGAGCAGCAGTTCCTGGTCTTCAACAACATTATCGCCCGCATCCACATTCACCTGGCAGATGGTTCCGGGCATTGGACTTAAAATTTCAATGGCCATGTTTTTCTCCTTTGCAGATAAATCAATTATAAATAGTCGTTTATGGATTTGCGCAGTTCATTCTTTGCAATTTTCCCGATCAGGGACCGGGGCACATCCTGGGTAATGATAATCTTTCTGGGTCGCTTATAGTCGGCAAGCCCTTCTTTACAATAGGCCAATAACGCATCCCGGTTCAGTTCAGCACCCTGCTCAGGGATGACAAAAGCAACCCCTGTTTCGCCCCATACAGGATCCGGGATCTCCAATACCGCCGAGGTGTTAACCCCTTTATACGTATTCAGGTATGATTCAATTTCCATGGGATACACATTATACCCGCCGCTGATGTACATCTCCTTAATCCGGCCCATAAAGTGCAGATACCCGTTTTCATCCAGTTTTCCAAGATCGCCGGTGCTCATCCAGCCATCATCGAAAACCCCCTTGTCATCTTCGGGGTCCATATACCCCTTGATCACACTGTCCCCCTTCACCCAGATCTCACCGACATCACCTATGGGGACCTGTTCCCCTGAAGGGGTCCTGATCTCCATTTCAAATCCCCTGCCGGGTTTTCCTTCGGTCTCTTCCACGATTTCAAATCCGTCGTCCATGCCGGTGAAAGTAAAAAAGCCGCCTGTCTCGCTCATTCCCCAGGAAGCCACCACTTTTGCCCGGGGAAACGCCTTTGCGATCTGCCGGATCAATTCCGCAGAGGAGGGTTCTCCCGAGGTGACCACACATTTGACAGAGGAGAGATCCACCTTGGAAAAATCCGCATTCTTGAATATGAGCCGGTGCATGGTGGGCACACCGCCCATAAAGGTCAGCCCCTCCTTTGAAATCATATCCAGGGTTCCCTGGGGATCGAATTTGGGGACCAGGACCCCTGTGGCTCCGGCATAAAACTGGGCGGCCAGCATATCATGGGTACCGGCCACATGGCTGGTGGGCATATTGCACAGGAATTTATCAGAGGCATTTAACTGCCAGGCCTCTGTGGTGGCCCTGGCCATGGCCCAGGTATTGTTGTGACTGAGCACGGCGCCCTTGGGACGGCCGGTGGTGCCGCTGGTAAATATGATGATATAGGGGTCATCCCCCTTGGGATGGAATTCTTCCGGCACAGGTGCGGCTTCCCCTTGGGCCAGGGTTTCATAGGGCCTCACCGCCTTGTCATCCAACGCCCCCAGATATGAGAACACCGCCTCGAATTCATAGACCTTGATCAACTGCTCAACTTCGGCCTTGATTTCGTCGGGAAAGGCAAGGGTCACCAGAATTCTGGGGGAGGTCCGGCGGCAGAGGGCCGCCATCTCTCCGGCTTTAAATCTGGGATCCAGGGGAACCATGACGGCACCGATCCTGCCGGCGGCCATATAAAGGGTGGAGAACGCGGGCGATTGGGGCAAAAGGGTGGATATCCGGTCCCCTGGCCGCATCCCCAGCTCCAGAAGATTTTTGGCAACCACATCAATCTGTCGGTTGAATTCAGCATAGGTCACCGACTGGTCGAAAAACGAATACACGACATGGTCGGGCTGATTCTTGGCATGGTCTTCAATCACCGATGGGAATGGCCTGTTCATGATGCCTCCTTTTTGTAATTCGTCTAAATGATATCTAACACCTCATACCCCGTTTTTTGATACCCAGATTTGATTCTTCACGGCTGAAAATGGTCTCCACCCAGTCGCAGAGCAGGGGCCTGGTTTCCCTGGGATCAATGATATCCTCTATACCGAAGTGCTCTGCCGCCCTGAAAGGCCGGGCAAACCCCCTGTAATACGCCTGGAGCTCATCGTGGAGTTCGTATGGATTTTGCGCCGCTTCAATTTCCGCCCTGTGGGCGGCATATACCCCGCCTTCGATGGGAATATTTCCCCAATAGGCTGAGGGCCATGCATACCGCCAGTTCAACTTTGCGGGATCGGATTGGGCACCGCCTGCCACACCAAAACATTTTCTCACATAGATGGAGGCCCAGGGGACCGTTGCCTGGGTAACGGAAAAACTGGCCCGCACCCCTTTCCTGATGGTGCCATAGGTTTCCGATTCCACACCGATAAAAAAGCCGGGCTGATCAATCAGGTTGACCACAGGCAGGTGGAAGGTGTCACACATATCCACAAACCGCTGGAACTTTTCAGCCACATCCCAGGCAAATGCCCCAGCCTTGAACCGGGTGTCGTTTGCCAGCACCCCCACTGGATAACCGTTGAGCCGCGCAAGGGAAGTGATCTGGGAGCGCCCCTGGTATTTTCCGATCTCGAACAGGGAATCCGTATCAAATATGCCTTCCATTATCCGTCTCATGTCGTATGTTTTTCTCCCGTCCCTGGGAACAATTGACAGGAGGTCCTCCTCCCGCCGCTCCGGATCATCCTTTTCCGCATATTTTCTCTGGGGCATTTCCCATACATTCGACGGCAGATAATCCAGAAAGCGTTTCGCCTGATTTATGGCATCCTCTTCGCTCTCCGCCTCATTATCGATCACATTGCTCTGCCGGGTATGTATCCTGTATCCGCCCAATTCCTCCTTGGTCACCTTCTGTCCCTGTGCAAACTGGACCAGGGGCGGCCCCCCCACAAAAACCTGGCTTTTTTCCTTGACCATAACGGAAAAATGGGATTCCACCGCAAGCAATGCCCCAATGCCTGAAACAGGACCCAGGGCCACGGAAACCATGGGAATCTCCGACATGAGATCCGCCAGCATGCCCATGGCAACGTCATTGACCACGGGAAGTTCAAGATAGCCGATATCCGCAACCTCCCGGATGGTGCCGCCGGCACCGTCCAGAAGCCTGACCAGGGGCAGCCTCATCTCGTGGGCCATTTTCCCGTTATAGGCCAGCTTGGCCTTGAACAGACGGCCCACAGATGCCCCACGGATGGTGAAATCATCCCCCTGGACAATCACTTTCCTGCCGTCTATCTTTCCCCGTCCAATGACGATGGGACAGGGGGTAAGCGTCTCAAGATCCTGGTTATTGTTCACATAGGTAGCGGCCCCTGCCATGACGCCGGTTTCCTTGAATGTGCCTGAATCAAGCAGAAGGTCAATCCGTTCCCGGACCGTCATCTTCCCCTGACCATGCTGCCGGCTGACCCCTTTTTCTCCGCCGAGTTCATAGGCAATTCTTTTTCTCTTTTCGATTTCTTCCACTTCTTTTTTCCACATATGGACAGCCCTCCTTTTTTATATTGGCAGATACGGTTCCGCATCCATGACCGAAGATGGGGCGACACCGGGACAGGTATAGAGAAATAGTGAAATGGGCAAATAAAACACCCGGGGCGAATGCGCATAAGATGCTGATTTCTGCATGATAACCCTTTCAAAATCAGAAAAATGAGATCATTTGTTCTAATTAACGAACAGCGTTCGACATGTCAAGAAAAAACATCCGCTATCCAGAAAAAAATCTGCCCCGGCATCAGTCCACCCGAGGGTGTGATGATGGCGGGGCAAAAAGTTAAATCCGGGTCAACCCGAAAACTCGGGTTGAGTGGTATATTACCAGCAGTAAATTAAAATTTTCCTGCCGGAAAATTTAGAACCCGCAGGTTTTGCCGATGATCTCACTCATCACCTCGCTGGCACCGCCGCCGATGGATATCAGCCGGGCATCCCTGAATCTGCGTGAAATGCGCATTTCATTCATGAATCCCATCCCGCCGAACATCTGCAGGCAGCCCGAGGTCACCTCGTTGAGCAGATCCCCGCCCAGGAGCTTGCCCATGGAAATTTCCCTGGTGACATCCTGGCCCGCGATTTTCATTCGCACAATATGGTAGGCCAGGTGGCGCAGGGTTTCGGCCCGGGAAAGCCATTCGGCCAGGCGGTGACGCAGCACCTGTTTTTTAATCAAGGGCTTGCCGAAAACAACCCGCTCCTTGAGATAGGCAACGGTCTCCTTGATGGTTTCTTCCACCCCGATATAGGCCATGGGCAGGACGGCAAATCGCTCGTGCTGGAACTGCTGCATCTGGTGGATAAACCCCTCCCCCTCCACGCCGATAAGATTTTCCGCAGGAATCTTCACATTATCGAAAAAAAGCTCCGCCGTGTCCGAGCTGCGCATGCCCAGCTTGTCCAGTTTTTTTGACACGGAAAATCCCTCAATATCCGTGGGCACCACAAATAGGCTGAAGCTGTGGTACCCCGGCTCATCGGAGGTCCGGGCCAGCAGGGTCAGGAAATCCGCCTGGAGCCCGTTGGTGATAAAGGTTTTGGACCCGTTCAGGATATAATGGTCCCCCTCCCGCACGGCCGTGGTTTTCAAGGCCGCCACATCGGAACCGGCATCGGGTTCGGTAACGGCGATGGCCGCCACCATTTCCCCTTTCAGGGCCGGCGTGAGATAGGTCTCCTTAATATACTCCGATCCGAACTGCTCCAGGGCGGGGGTGGCCATATTGGACTGCACTGCAATGGCCATGGGAATGCCCCAGCAGTGGATTCTGGCACATTCCTCCAGCACGATGGTCTCGTACCAGTAATCCAGGCCCTCTCCCCCGTATTTTTCGTCAAAGCGAATACCGATGAATCCCAGCTCTCCCATCTTTTTGAAGATATCCCGGAGGGGGGCCATGCCCTCTTCCTCCCACTGGTCCACATAGGGGTTGATCTCCTTATTCACAAAATCCCGCACCGCCTTGCGGACCAGTCCATGTTCCTTGTTAAAGTAGATATCACTTCCCATAGTTCAAAATCCTTTATATTTTAACAGGTTCAGATCTTACCTTATAACACCGACACCGGCACCTCAATGATTTTAGCCCTCAGGTACTCGCCCAGGGTCTTGGCCTGGGGATCGCTTCTAACCGAAGCGGCCACCCCGTGGCCCAGCACCCCTTTGATATAAAAGTTCACCGCCCTCAGGTTGGGCAGGTCGTAGCGCTCTATCTCGTAGGGGGCCATGTCCGGCAGCAGTTCCTTTAAGCGGTCGCAGGTCAGGTAGTTGAACAAAAAGCCGTAGGCCCTGTCATCTCCGGCCCAGACCCCCAGGTTGGCATTGCCGCCCTTGTCCCCGGACCGGGTGGCAAAAAGCCGTCCCAGGGGCATTTGCCGGGTCTTTTCTTTGTCAAAGTTAAGGGCGGGGGGCAGTGTTGGCGGCGCCACGGCCGGAGTCGCGCCTGCCAGGTCCGAATCCAGGGCCTGGGGCACCTCGAAGATGTGCCCTCCAAGGGAAACCGCCTGGGTGATCTTATCCGCCCCCACCAGGGTGGGCCAGTGCCGGATGGCGGGACTTCCCGCCCCGGGCGGTGCCGTTACGGTGAACCCGGGAATGCTGGCCAGGGCCAGTTCCACCACCTTGGCGGAAAAGAACTTGCCCGCCTTTTTGGCGTCGGGGTCCATCACCGTGATCCGCAACTGGGCAAAGGCCAGGTCATTGTGGTCCGGGTCTTCCCTGTCCGACCGGATGAGCTGGACATCGGTCTGGGCAAAATTTTCCTTCCCCCCCAGGGACTCGAAAAGAAGGTCCTCCACCAGCGCTGCCTTTTTTTCAATATCCAGGCCCGTGAGCACCACGGTCATGGCATTTTTCTGGCCCCAGAAGGTATTGATGCACACCTTGGTGGTATCCGGCGGGGGGGTGCCCCGGTTGCCGGTCACCTTCACCCGGTCCTCTCCCTCCTCTTCCAGCACCAGGCTGTCAAAATGGGCGGTTACGTCCGGGGTTTTATATGCCGGTTCACGGATTTCATACATGAGCTGGGCCGTCACCGTGCCCGTGGACACCCGGCCGCCGGTGCCATGGTGCTTGGTGATGACAAAGGAACCGTCTTCGTTGACCTCGGCGATGGGAAACCCCATATTCTTATAATCCGGGATCTCAGCCATGAAGGAGTAATTGCCCCCTGTGGCCTGGGTGCCGCATTCAATGATATGCCCGGCGGCATAGGCCCCGGCCAGGCAATCCCAGTCACAGGGCCCCCAGTTAAATTTCCAGGCGCAGGGACCGGAGACCAGGGCGGCGTCAGCGATGCGCCCCCCCACCACGATGTCGGCCCCCTCATCAAGGGCCCGGGTGATGCCCCAGCCGCCAAGATAGGCATTGGCCGTCAGGGGAGCGCCCTGGGCCTCGGCCAGTTTTTCACCGGAATCCAGGTGATAAAAATCCTCCCCGGCCGCCTGGAGTTCCGGCAGCCGGGCCAGAAGATCGTCCCCGTCCACCGACGCGATTCTCGGGTGCAGCCCCAGTTCGGATGCCACCTCTTTCAGGGCAGCGGCAAGGCCCGGTGGATTGAGTCCACCCGCATTGGCCACCACCTTAATCCCCTTGTCCAGGCAGGGGCCCATGATTTCCTCCATCTGCCTGAGAAACGGCAGGGCAAATCCCTTGTCCGGTGATTTCATCTTCATGCGGAAAAGCAGGGCCATGGTCAGCTCGGCCAGATAGTCGCCGGTGAGCACGTCTATGGGCCCCCCCTCCACCATCTCCCTTGCCGCCGACAGCCGGTCGCCTAGAAATCCGCTGCAGTTTGCGATAATCAACGGTTGCTGCGTATTGCCCATCATTAGTCCCCCGTAAATACCGGTTTGCGTTTTTCAATAAATGCCGTGATCCCCTCGGCCGCATCCCGGGTACCGGCCACGGCCTGGAGCCCCTGTGAGAGCCGGGAGAGGGCCGGTTTCAGGTCCAGCCCCTCGCAGGCGTTGAAGGCCTCTTTGCCCAGGGCCAGGCCGATGGGGCTTTTAGCGGCCAGGGATTCCAGGATTTTTTCGGTTTCCCCGTCAAAGGTATTTGCCGGGCAGACCCGGGTCACCAGCCCCATGTCCAGGGCCTGGGCAGCTGTCAGTTTTTCGCCCAAAAGGATCATCTCCATGGCCTTTTTCCGTAGCACGTTTCTGAAAATCAGCGACCCGATCATCATGGGGAAAAGCCCCACATTCACCTCGGGGGTGCCGAATTTGGCATCCTCCCTTGCCACGACAATATCGCAGCCCAGCATAAAGCCCGTGCCCCCGGCCAGGCAGTGGCCGTTTATCCTGGCCACCGTGGGCTTGGGGAACTGGGCAATCCGGGCCAGAAGCCCGGCATAGGCGTTGAACATCTTTTCTTTTTCCTCGGAGGAGGCCTGCATGGCCCCCCCCAGATCGGCGCCGGAGCAGAATATCCGCTCCCCTGCGGCAGTGAGGCAGACGGCCCTCACCCCTTTGTCGGCCTCGGCCTTGTCAAGGTATTCTATAAACAGGAAAATGGCCTCGGGACTGATGGTGTTGCCCTGTTGGGGACGGTTAATGGTTATCCAGCCCACCGCCCCCTTTTTCTCGTAAACCAGATCACTCATGCCGCCTCCCCCGCCTCTGCCTTTTCAATGTCCGCCAGAATATCCCCGGGCATGACCTTGTCCCCTTCACAGACGCCGATGCGGGTAATTTTCCCGCCGTAGGGGGCTTTAAGGGAGGTTTCCATCTTCATGGCAGAGACCACCACCACGGTATCCCCCTTTTCCACCCAGTCCCCTTGGGACACCGGCACCTGGATGACAACGGCCGGCATGGGCGGGGTAACCGTATCCGGTTCCTGCCCGGCCCCGGATTTTTTCCTGGTTCCACCGGACTGTTCCTGGGCATCCTTATCCAGGATAAAATACCGTTTCCCGTTGAGGATGACCAGGCTGCCTCCGCGGGTCTTTTCCACCCAGGCATTGACCTGGCAGCCGTTGATATCAAGACAGATTTTACGCTCATCCATCCGGGAGAATGCCAGATCATAGGATGCGTCCCCCATCCGGACTTCTGCGCCCGATTCCGTCTGGGACCGGACATCCAGGGTCCGGCTCTCCCCGTTTATATCCAGATTATATTCCATGGTCTTTCTCCTTTTGTCCGGCGGTTAAAGGGTCCATCTGCCCAGGGTGTTAAAGGGGGTATGGGCCGTAACAGGTCCCAGGCCCGTGCCCGACACCTGCTGCCCCGGCAGAAGCTCGGCGGCAATGAATGCCAGAGCGGCCAGATCTGCATCAGCCGCCTTGGGCGACCAGTCTGAAAAATCGGTGTCGATGAAATCCGTGAACACCTCCCCCTTCCGAAAGGCCTCGCAGTCCAGGACATCGGCCAGAAAATCCACCGGCGTCCGGACGCCCAGGACCACATAACCGGCCAGGGCATTCATCATTTTTGCGATGGCCTGTTCCCGTGTTTCCCCGTGAACCGTAAGCTTGGACAGGATGGGGTCGTATTCCACGGGAACCGCGGCACCGCTGTAAACCCCGGCATCGTTGCGGATCCCCGGGCCCGAGGGCACCTTGTAATATTCGATTTTTCCGGGACTGGGCAAAAAGCCGTTTTCCGGGTCTTCGGCATAGATCCGGCATTCGATGGAATGGCCCCGGCCCAGAATATCTTCCTGTTCCATATCCAGGGGCAGCCCCGCCGCCACTTCAATCTGCCGGCGGACCAGATCAATGCCCGTGACAAATTCCGTCACCGGGTGCTCCACCTGGAGCCGGGTGTTCATTTCAAGGAAATAGTAATTGCCCCTGTCATCCAGAAGGAACTCCACGGTGCCGGCATTCACATACCCGGCCGCCCGGGCCGCATTGCAGGCCGCCCGTCCCATGCGCTCCCGCAGATCGTCATCCACGGCCACCGAGGGGGTCTCTTCGATGATCTTTTGGTGACGTCGCTGGATCGAGCATTCCCGCTCCAGCAGATGGATGGTATGGCCCCGGCTGTCCGCCAGGATCTGGAACTCAATGTGCCGGGCCCGGGTAAAAAATTTTTCCAGGTAGACCCGGCCGTCGCCAAAGGCGTTCACCGCCTCCCTTGAGGCCGATTCCAGGGCCTCGGCCATCTCATGGGCGGCGTTCACCACCCGGATGCCCTTGCCCCCGCCCCCGGCACTGGCCTTGAGGAGTACGGGGTAACCCAAATCCTCGGCTGCTGCCAGCATCTCATCCAGGGTATATTCCCCGCCGGACAGTCCCGGGATCACGGGTACATCCGCGTTGATCATGATCTGCCGGGCCGTGAGCTTGTCCCCCATCTCCCGGATGACCCGGGCCGGCGGTCCGATGAAGACCAGGCCGGCCTGCTCGCATTTCAACGCAAATTCATGGTTCTCCGACAAAAAACCGTATCCCGGATGCACGGCCTGGGCACCGGTTTCCTTTGCCGCCGCGATGATCCTGTCCATATTCAGATAGCTTTGCCCGGGATCCGAAGGACCGATGCAGACCGCTTCGTCGGCCTCCAGCCGATGGAGGGCGGCCGCGTCGGCATCGGAATAGACCGCCACGGTTTTAATGCCCATATCCCTGCAGGTCCGCATGACCCGCACCGCGATTTCGCCCCGGTTGGCAATGAGTATTTTATTAAACATTTGCGGCCTCCTTTACATCCTGAATACGCCGTAGCCGTATGGTTCCTGATGCAGGGGCGCATTCAGGGCGGCGGAAATCCCCAGCCCCAGCACATCCCTGGACTTGGCCGGATCAATGATGCCGTCGTCCCAGAGCATGGCAGTGGAATAATAGGCATTGCCCTCCTTGAGGGCGCTGCCCACCACCGGCTCCTTAATGGCGGCGGCCTCTTCCTCACTCATGGGCGGCTGCCCCATGCGTACCCGCTGGTCATTGGTGATGGTGATGAGCACATCCGCCGCCTGGACCCCGCCCATCACCCCGATCTGGGCATTGGGCCACATCCAGAGCATGCGCGGAGAGTAGGCCCGGCCGCACATGGCGTAGTTGCCCGCCCCGAAGGAGGCCCCCACCACCATGGTGAACTTGGGCACCGAGCAGTTGGACACCGCATTGACCATCTTGTGGCCGTCCTTGGTGATCCCCCCCTTTTCATAGGCCTTGCCCACAATGAACCCGTTAATGTTCTGGATGAATACCAGGGGAATCTTTCGCTTGTCGCAAAGCTGGATGAACTGGGTGCCCTTTTGGGCGCTTTCGCTAAAAAGGATGCCGTTGTTGGCCAGGATGCCGACGGGATACCCGTGGATATAAGCCCAGCCCGTGACCAGGGTGGAGCCGTACATCTCTTTGAACTCCAAAAATTGTGACCCGTCCACCACCCGGGCGATGACCTCACGGATATCGTAGGGTTTGGCCAAATCAGGGCTCACGATGCCGTAAAGTTCCCTGGGATCGTAAACCGGCGGTTTGGGCGACTGGAAAGAGAGTCTGGACTTGTCATTCTCCGGCAGATTTTTCACGATGTTGCGGATGATGGCAATGGCATGGGGGTCGTCCTCGGCAAAGTAATCGGATACCCCGGACTCGCTGCAGTGGACCATGGGCCCGCCCAGTTCGTCCGCAGAAACCTCGTCGCCGGTGGCCGCCTTTACCAGGGGGGGGCCGCCCAGGAAGATGGCGCCGTGGTCTTTTACATGGACGATTTCATCGCACATGGCCACCCCGTAAGCCCCGCCGGCCGTACACAGCCCCATGACCCCCACGATCTGCGGGATCCCCATCTTGGACATCCGGGCCTGGTTGAAAAAAACCCGGCCCCCGTCGTCAATATCCGGAAAAATTTCTGACTGCATGGGCAGGTAGGCGCCGGCCGAATCCATGAGATTGATATAGGGCAGCCGGTTTTCCATGGCAATGGTCTGGCAGCGCAGGGTTTTTTTCACCGAAAGCGGATACATGGAACCGCCCTTGATGGTAGCATCGCTGATGGTGATCATGCACTCCTTGCCGGCCACCATGCCGATGCCGGCCACGATCCCGGCCTTGTGGATCTTTCCGCCGTACTGGTCCCTGGCCGCCAGGGGGGCGATCTCAAGAAAAGGGGTATTCCTGTCCAGAAGCAGTTCAAGCTTTCTGGCCGCCGGAATCTTGCCCGATTCTTCATGGCGGCGCAGGGCCTTTTCCGACCGCTGGTTCATGGCGATATCCAGTTCCCGGTTCAGGTCCTCAACCAGGCCCGCCATCTCCTTGTAATTTCGCTTGTAGTTTTCCGAATTGATATCGATCTGGGTTTCAATTACATCCATGCCTGTTTCACCCCGTTATTAAGGTCATTGATATGGAACGAACCGAAGTTTATTAGGACAACCGTTTTATTTATCTGATACCGGCATCCTTATTATTTTTTTCAAAATTAAATTATAGCATGACTTTATTAATGTCAATTATAAAAATGTCCAACTTTAATTTTCTCCTGAATTTCATTGAGAAACACTTTACCATTATCCAAAGCCGGAATTTAAGAACCTAAGATCAACGCCGTTAAATGAGCCGAAAGCCTTACGCGGCGGGGTTGACAAGAATTCTGCAAATTGACTATAGTGGGCATCAACAAACCGGGGATATGAGAAAACAAGCAAAAAGGGAAAGAGATGACCGGGGAACTATCAGGGCCCATGAAACGGCGGGAGCGGGAACGGGAATACCGGGTCCGCACCATACTTGATGCGGCAGAGCACTTGTTTGCCCAAAAGGGGTTTCTAAAAACCAGTGTGGAACAGATCGCGGATGCGGCGGAGCTTTCCGTGGGCACGGTCTATTTTTACTTTAAAAACAAGGAAGCCCTGCTGGCCGCCCTCTTTGACGAAAGCCTATTTCTCCTGCGCTCCATTCTCGGAGAAAAATTCGAGGCGGCCCCCTCCCCCCTGGCCGGCATGGAAATGGCGGGCCATGCCTTTTTCGAAGAATTCTGCAGCCAGTACACCACCAAAGCCCTGGTGCTGTTCAGGGAGGCCCCGGCCCACGGGAAGAAAATGGAGGCCCGCCGCAAAAAAATGTCCGAAACCATTGCCCGGGACCTGAGCGGGGCCATTGAACGGCTGGGCCGGGAATCGGGCGCCCGGTTCCCCGGCCCACGGTCTCCCATGGTATTTGCCCAGTGCATCCTGGGGGTATACGAAAAACTGGCCTTCCATTTTCTCACCGAAACCCTTACCCCCGGGGAAAAAGCGGACCTGGCCCGGGATGCCGTTGAATTCACCGTGGGCGGTATGCGGCAGGTGGCCGCCCCGGAGAAGGGGCACCTTTAATTATCCCCGCCTGGGAATCATTAAAGGTGCCTGATTAGTGCGCCAGGGCGGTACTGGCACCGGCGGCTGCAGCCGAGGCCTCTGCCATGATCCGGTCGAAGAGTTCACCCACACTGGGAATATCCTTGGCCAAACCGACACCCTGTCCGCAGGCAATGATCCCCTCCCGGATATCCCCGCCCTCGTACATGGACTTGGCCTTGAGGCCTGAGACCACCTCCAGGATCTGTGCAAAATCCGCCCCCTGGGCTTCCAGTTCCAGGCAGCGTTCCGCCGCCTCATTGGCCAGGACCCGGTGGGTGGCGTTGATGGAGCGCATGACCAGGCGGGTGTCTATTTCAGTGGTGTTCAGGAGAACCTCTTTGATATTGTCGTGGATGGGGCATTCTCTGGTGGTCAGAAGCCGTGTCCCCATAATGACCCCGCAGGCGCCCAGACAGAGGGCCGCGGCCACCCCCCGGCCGTCGGAAATCCCGCCGCCGCCGACAACCGGAATCTCCACGGCATCCCTGACCACGGGGATGAGCACCATGGTGGCGATATCGAAATTGCCGGTGGCCCCGCCGTTTTCATAGCCCACCACCGTAACGAAATCCGCCCCCAGCCCTTCCACCTTCCGGGCATATCTGGGTCCCACGCATTTATGGATCCAGGTCATGCCCGCCGCCTTGAATTCCCTGCTCAGTTCCACCGGCGCGGAATGGCCGGAGGTTTCAACGATATTCACCCCTTTGGCCTTCATGATCTCAAGATAGAGTGCATTGTCCACCCCCTGGATGGCCGGAAAAAGGCTGAGATTCACGGCAAAGGGTTTGTCCGTCAGTTCAAAAAGCGTATCAATGGCGTCTTCAAAACTTTCAGGGGTCTTGTAGATGGTGGAGGCCAGAATGCCCATGCCGCCGGCATTGGAAACGGCCGCCACAAATTCAGGGGTGGAGATGGACATCATAGCCCCGCCGATCAGGGGATATTTTATCCCCAGCCGGCGGGTCAGTTCGGTTTCGATCATTCCTGGATTCCTTTTTCCCTTAACATATTTTTCCTCACCTTGCCTGTAGAGGTCAGGGGCAGGCTGTCGGTGAGGATTACCCGTTTGGGCACTTCAAATTTTCCCAGTTCTTTTTTACAATGGCCGATGACATCCTCCGGTGTCAGGCCGCTATCCCTGGCCGGCACCACAAAGGCGGTCACCGCCTCGGTCCATCGTTCGTCGGGCAGGCCGACAACGGCGACCTGTTCCACCCTGGGATCGTTGAGAATGGCCCGTTCCACCTTGATGGAGGCCACGTTTTCGCCGCCGGTCTTGATCATATCCTTTTTCCGGTCCACGAACAACAATTGCCCGTCTTCGTCAAAGGCGCCCAGGTCGCCGGAGTGGTGCCATCCGAATTCCCGGCTCTGGGCCGTAGCGTCCTCGTCCTTGAAATACCCTTCCATCACCGCCGGCCCCCGCCAGACGATCTCCCCGGTTTCACCGGGCCCCAGCAGATTGCCCTTATCATCCATCACCGCCGTATCCAGAACCAGGTTGGATCTGCCCCAGTAATTGCCCTGTTTGTCCGGATAGGCACTGGCATGGAACATGTTGGTGGGCGGAAAACACTCGGTCTGGCCCGTTCCCAGCCTGAACTCGGCCCTGAAAATATCCATGCCCGCCTCCAGGGTGGCCTGGTCCATGGGGGCCATGGCAAAGATGCAGGACCTCAAACTTTCCCAATTGCGGCCATGGACCGCCGGGTGGTTGACCATGGCACGGTACATGATGGGCAGCCCGAAAACCAGATTCACCCGGTCCTTTTCCAGAATATCCATCACCGCGCCCGGCTCAAACTGCCGGATGGCCACGGCGCAGCCGCCCCCGTGGAGAGTGGAGAGGGTCACGGCCTGCTGGGCACAGTGGAACACCGGCAGCATCATGGTGGAGGAGTCCCCGGACCTCAGCCCGAACTCAATGGCCGTGGACAGAGAAGAGATAAAGACTGACAGGTGGCTGATGAGCACCCCCTTGGGTTTACCCGTGGTACCGCTGGTGTAGAGGATCTCAAAAATATCCCGGTCCTGGATAATCACATCGCAGACCTCGGTATCGCTGCCGCCAGACAAAAAATCTTCAAAGAGGATATACTCCCCGGAGATCGCCTCCTCCCCCGTGGGGATACAGATTTTCGTCTTTACCCCGGGCAGATTGGGCCCCACCTTGTCCACCAGGGGAACCAGCAGGCTGTCCGTGACCAGGGCGGCCGCCCCGCAATGGTTCAGTACATAGACCATATCCTCCGGCGCAATGCCCGGATTGACAGGGACAGCCGTTAACCCGGCCTTGGCGCAACCGTACAGGGCAATGACGTATTCGGCGGAGTTCAAGCCCAGCAGGGCCACCCGGTCGCCCTTGACCAGCCCCTTTGCCCGGGCGGCAGACGCAAAACGGTTCAAGGCCCGGTTCAGTTCAAGAAAACTAAGCTCGGCCATCCCCATGCCCTTGTAATCCCGCAGGGCAACCGCATCCGGGGTATTGGCGGCCCGCCGCCTGAAAATATCGCCCAGGGCAACCCGCTGAATGAGATTTTTCTCCAGTTCAAGACCCGTGGTAAGACTCATGTTCCCTCCTTTGAATATAGATGTGGATATATCGAACCGGCGCACCGGGCATCCGGCATTACCATCTTGAGGACAGACCGAGCAGCAACATAATGAATTCAATTCATCTTTATAATCAAACTCAATATTATAATACGATTCGAAATGTCAAGTTCTTTTATACCCGCCGAATCCTTTACCTTGAAAATAAGTCCATTACATATTATGATTTTAACTCATCCAAATTAAAACGATTTCCCAAACTTGCTTGACCAGACATAGGGGGTGGCCGATGAGCATTTCCGTATTGTTGGCAGATGACTCCAAATTCATCAGAAAGGCATTGAAAAAAGATCTTCCGGCGCTTTTTCCCGGAAAAGAACTCATGTTCACAGAAGCCGCCAACGGGGTCCAGGCCCTGGACCTTATATCCCACAAGGGATTCGACCTGGTTTTCCTGGACCTCACCATGCCGGAGAAAACCGGGTATCAGGTCCTGGAAGAATTAAAAGAAAAGGGCGTCCAGGCAACCATCATCGTGCTCACGGCAGATATACAGCCCGGTGCCGAAAAAATCGTAATGGACCTGGGGGCCTCGGGGTATATTAAAAAGGAGCGGCCTCTGAACCTGGCGCCCCTGGATCAGATCTTGAGGGACGGAGGCATATTATGACCCCCATCCGGTTTACAGAAGACCAATACGACATGCTCATGGAAGTGGTCAATCAGGCCATGGGCCTGGCCGGTGCAGACCTGGCAAAGCTCCTTAAATCATTTGTGGATCTGACCGTCCCGGCCATCGAAATCACGGCAGCCGAGCATGTTGTGGACAAAATTCTTGAAAGAAGCGTTTTCAGCGAGACGGAAACCGTGAGCCTCTTCCGCCAGACCTTTTCCAACCCGGCCCTAATGAAAGGCGAATCCATCGTCATTTTCAACCGGGAGACCCGGGAAAAGGTGGCAGAGATCCTGGGCTGCGCCGATGACGGGGAATGCATGGAAACCACGGATTTCATGATGGAGTTGAGCAACCTCATGGTGGGGGCCTGTTTGAACAGCATTTCGCAGCAGCTTTTCGGCCTGGCCATGCGTTTTTCGCCGCCGGAACCGGTATCCGAAGACAAATCCCTGCTGGAGTCCGTCTACGAACGGTTCAAGCGGCGCAAACTCAAATGGGACTACACCCTGATATCGAAAATCACCTTCACCCTAAAGGACCGGTCATTTAAGAGCGACCTTGTGATTTTCATCTCCCAGGAAGCCATTAAAACCATTAACGAGGCCCTGGACAAACTGCTGGCTGAATATGAATAGAATCGAAATCAACAATATCGATACCCTGAGGAATATCATCCAGCACCTGAACATCGGTGTGGCCGCCCTGGACGAAGAAAACCGGGTGGTGGCATGGAACCTTTTCCTGGCTGAGCACAGCAATATCACGGCCAAGGCCATTATGGGCCGCGACATTTTCGAGGTATTCCCCGACCTGCCCAGGCCGTGGATGGAACTGAAATTAAGAAGCGTCCGGCTGATCAAAAACTATTCTTTTGTTTCCTGGACCCGCCGACCCTATCTGTTCCGCTTTAAAAACAAGGACATGATGCAAAATCCCCACATTGAATACATGCATCAGGACTGCACCTTTATCCCGGTAACCGATACGGACACCGGCCACAACTACGTCTGCATCACCATCACCGACATGACCGAATCCGCCGCCTCCCACTTTGAACTGGCGGAAATCAGGGACATCAACAAAACCCTGGAGCAGATGACCAGCCATGACGGCCTTACCGCCCTCTATAACAAGGCCTATATTGAAAACCAGGCCAACCTGGAATTCAACAGGGCCAAACGGTACAACACCCCGTTTTCCATTGTCTTTTTCGACATTGATCACTTTAAAAAGGTCAACGACACCTACGGCCATCTCGGCGGTGACGAGGTATTAAAAGACATATCCCGCCTCATTGACAACCGGCTGAGGGAAACCGATTTTCTTGGACGCTACGGGGGAGAAGAATTCCTTTTGCTTCTTCCCGAAACAAAAGAAGCCCAGGCCATCCTACTGGCAGAACGGATGAGACAGGCCGTGGAAGAGGCCGTCACCTGGTTTGAAGACCGGGAAATCCGGGTAACCATCAGCCTGGGCCTCGTGGAATTCCGGCCGGATATAAAAAGCCATCTGCAGATGATCCACGAAGCGGATATCGCATTGTATCACTCCAAGGCAAACGGCAGGAATACGGTCAGCCGCTATGGGGAGGATGGAAGCGTATCCGCCGCTTCAGCCTCCTGAGCCCTTCTGAAGCTGAAAGCAAGGCCGTACCGGGACGACATTATCGCCAATGGCGTCCCGGTTTTCAACTTATATTATCCCCATCATAATTTGCATTATTGAAACCGAGCCTTGTGTCTACAACACGGAGAAAGCCGTAGAGTTAGGCATGCATACTTGATCTATTATTAGTGATGGCCGCCGACCTTCAAATAGTCCTGTTCCATCCCGCACTTCATAACGAATTAACTATTCCGGAAGACCGGCTTCACGCAATTTATTCATAATGAGATCTTGATCTTCTTTATTTTTTATGGGCCAGGTTTCAATGCTTGCGATTTTAAAAGCTGGGTCTTGTCTGAGTATTTCCTCGGCTTCAGTCTTTGCGAATTTCTTTTGCCCTGATAGACTATATGCAACTATTAAACGGATACGGGCCGTTGTGTCAGCCGGATTGTTGGTCAAAACTGTTTTGAGGTGTTCGATGGCCTCTTCATATTCTCCTAAATAAATTAAACTGTGACTCAGCATCGTTAACAGTTAAAATCCAGTTTTCGGTTCTCGGATCAAGGCGTATCGCTTTCTCAAACCATTTTATAGACTCTTTGTATCTTGCTGCGTAGGCCAAGGTACGGCCTAATTGTGCGGCTGCTTTTGAATTTCCAGGGTTTAAGGCAACCGCCTGTTCCCCCTTATCAATCGCCTGTTGATATTGTTTTTTAAACAAATAGATGGCCCCCATCAGGAGGTGACCAGATGTTAAAGATGCATCTAATTCAATAGCCTTGTGAGATAACTGCCAAGCCGTTGATATAGAATCCTTGGGCGACTGGCTCAAGCCAAAACGTATATCAAATATGTGGGTCCAACCCAGGTATACGTAAGGAGAGGGGAATGACGGGTCTAACTCAATTACACAGAATGGCTTCCAGGCTCTTTCTCTGGAAATATCGTCGTTTTTCCAAAAAACAAAAAGACCCCAAACGATTTTCCGTTTAGGGTCTTTTAATTTTCAAGCCATCAAGATGGCTTTTTCACGCAATTAAAATGGTCGACTAAACCACGGTTACGTTTGCAGCTGCAGGACCTTTCTGGCCTTCTTCAATGTCGAATGTAACGCTATCCCCTTCATTGAGGGATTTAAAACCGGTGGCATTAATTGCTGAATGATGTACAAAAACATCTTTTCCACCGTCTTGCTGTTCGATAAATCCAAAACCTTTTGTGTCGTTAAACCATTTTACGATACCATTAGCCATATTGGCAATCTCCTAAAAAAAATAAAAAAACGAGTTTCTAACTTTGGGAATAAAACCGATTTCATCGTCGGAAATGTATACCTTCGGAGGGAAACTTCTGTGCTAAAACAATTTTGCACAGTTCGGCTAAGATATAGGAATGGAGATCGTAAGTCAAGCAATAAAAATTAAAAAGCTTATAATCTCAATTATTTATTTTCGCCTCCTGATCCAAAGGCCAAAGAATTAATAGGTCATATCACCCGTATCTGAATACGTCTTCCCCCCTTGCCCATTGACCTATGGGGTCTGGATTCGTCAGGCAATCGGACATTGCATTATGAAGTAATAAGGTATTTGACTGGAGTGCTCTTTGTGGTTTGGCGTAACATTTCTTCAAATTCATTTTCCCGGCTGGGCTAATTCGGCATATTTATATTGCTCCGCTCAAGTAAGAAAGGCCTATGGGTCAAAAAGTACGGCGTAGACTTACATATCTCATTGGTTTTAGGTTTAGTATCTTCTTTTTCTAAATTGTTTTTTCTTTTTCTTGGCACCGGAATCTGCGTGATTCACTTTTATGGGTCTTTTATCAACCACATTTCCGTTCAGGGCCTTAATGGCTTTGTCTGCTTCTGAATTGCTTGGCATTTCAACAAAACCGAAACCCTTTGAGTGTCCGTTGAACCTGTTCTTTATGATCTTTACGCTTTCCACCTCGCCAAAGGCTTCAAACATCTGCCTGAGATCGTTTTCAGTCATCTGGTCTGTAAAATTTCCAACATAAATATTCATTCGTACTTCCTTTCATTTTATAATCTATCTGGCATAAAATATGATCCAGCCTTTAAAATTTTTGTCCAGGTAATCTGTATTCTGGGATTTAATGCGGGTATGAGAATAACCAAGAGTTGCCATTTTTTTGCTGAATTTTGCGTGATATCCCCGGCCGGGATCCACGATAACCACTTCGCAGTGGCGGCGGCCGTGTTGGTTGATAAATGCGCCTAAAAGCTCAACATGTTCAGTCTCGTAAAGAAGATCAGAGCCGATGATTAGATCAAAGGTACCGAGTCCGCCATGGGTCAAATTCTGCCATCCGGTCCGCACAAAGGGAATGGTCTCCCCACCGTTCAGATCAGCATTGTAATTAAGAAACCGCTCTGTTTCAGGATGATGGTCCGTGGCTGTAATATCTGCTGATCGTTTGTTTAGTACAAGGCTTGCTAAACCGATTCCGCATCCCACCTCCAGTATGCGTTTTCCCTGAATCTGGTAATCCGGCATTAAGTGAGCGAGTACTTCACCCGAAGGCCAGGTTACACAGAAAATCGGCCAGGCAGCGGAAGAAATCCCCAGTTTTTTTGCTATACCGTTATCATCATCAAACTGGCGAATATCTCTTAGCATGCGGATGTGAATATCCATTCCCCCGATTTCAAGTGTTGTGTAACGGCCCCGGACGTCCGACATAAGTATCTCCTATTCGGATTCATCCAGTTTAGAGGTGGTCTCATCTTCAACCTGTTGCTTCTTTTCAAGTTTTCGCCGTTTTTTATCTTGTTTCTTCTTTTTTTTGGCCAGTTCTTTTTGGCGTTTTTCAAACGTATATTTATTTTTGACTGACATACACCACTCCTTTCGTAGTTTATCCGATCCATCTCACGGTCTATCGTCCCTCAACACCAAAGCGTGATTAAATATCAGGGTGGAAGACAAACTATGTGAATCCTTTAATATTCCGAAATCAGGGAATGTTCATCCAACGCCGTTCCTGACTGCCGACAGATTCATCATCCGTATACAATTTGTATTTAGTGAAAAAAGTAAGTGGTGGCTTAAGGATCACCAATTTGGAAAAGACATTAAAAACGTTTCCAACAAAATCACCATACGGTTTTCACGGTTAAATGTTTGGTAAAAACTTCAACGGTAACGTACGATGTTTGTCAGACAACGTTGTCAGCGAGGACTGCCTGAAAGAAATAATCTTACAGGGAATGTGTCTTTACAATGATAAAGGCAAATTATGGTACACTAACAGAAAGGAATTGCAAACTATTTGTTTTGTATCTCTCGAGATCCTGGTTGAAAAGAAGATGACTTTTGTTGATCATTCAGGCTTTTTGAATATTGAACAAGCTCACGCTGGAAATGTCTCAGAGACTGAATGACGCATCTTATATGAGATAATTTAGCAGTTATTTCTATTGTTATCCTATTTTTTGAGTAAAATCAAAATGAGCATTATGTCTATTATCTATCGCTTCAGCACATGAGATTGGCGTCTGCCATGGACTCCAGATAGATTGCACCGCCGCCAAAGGTAACGAACCAGGCCAGGCTGAATAGGGCCGGTGCAAGTACATTTACGCACATGAATTCCCTATGGTACGGCCGTAGGAACTTTTCGCCAGGAAAACGCCTAAAATCGGTGCTAAGGATAACCACCAGGCCCAGTAAAAAACGGTCCAATTGTCAACCCACCGGCTGCCCTTTGTAAATGTACAGCATAATTAAATAATAACATGAGGGGACTCCTTAGAATTTAGAACTTAATTTTCGGTTCAAGCGATCCAAGAACACATTATTTACCGATGCCCAGAACGTTCCTGGCATACTTGATGCTCCTGATACAGGCGTCCATTTCTTTTTTTCTGGCAACTTCGACGGGGTCCTTTCCCATGTCCCACTCAATTTCAAAGGTGATTCTGTCTGTCGGGGAGTGATCACGTATGGTCTTATAGGTTTTAAAACAGTCGATATCACCATCCCCTAGAGCCACCCCGTGGAAGCGGATACCAAACTGATCCCTGTCTAATTTGTGATCGCAGAAATGATTTGAAAAAGCGAATGGTGCAAGCTTTTCCACGGCCGTTTCCGGATTTTCCAATACGCCCATGGAATTTACGGTATCGACACAGGCGCCAACCAGAGGATGGTCAATCCTGTCAATCAGCCAGAGGATCTCATCGGCAAATGTTTCCGTGTGGTTTTCAAGGGCCAGCCGGATTCCCGTTTCTTCCAGCAGTGGAATGGCGGCCTTTACTTCATCATGGACATCGCAGAGCTGTCTCATGACCTCAGGATGGAAACAGCTGCCGTAAAGCGGGCGCGGACGACGGATATCCAGACTGAGTTTGGCAAGGTCCGCACCGATTTTTTGCGCGATTTTAATACCGTCAACAACGGTATCGGTGAGTCTTGAATCAAACTCTTCGTCCAGGGAAAAATTATACTCCAGGTAAAGCCCTTTGTCCGCTGCAGCCTTTCTGACTTCTTCCAGTCTTTGATCATCCTTGCTTTCCAGGTCGCAGCCGGTAATATGGAGACCGTCAAGGCCCCATTCCACGGCTTTATCCATCAATTGTATCAGGTTCATTTCTTTGGGCCGTGGATCGGCCTGGATTCCCCAATTTTGACCAAGACCCCATAAATGAAGTGTATACGTATGCAGCCCCAGTTTCATTTTTTTTGCCATGGTAAACATCCTTTTTAATTTTAATGGATTGACATCGCCATTAAAGGTAGTTGAAGGTTGAATGATAAGTCAAATTAATATATTTTATTATTATGATGATTATTTTTAATGAATAATGGGTGGATTCTAATGAATATTGATCAGCTTAAGACTTACATTGCCGTGGTTGAAACCGGCAGTTTTACCAAGGCGGCAAAAACCGTTCATCTGACCCAGTCTGCAGTAAGCCTACAAATAAAGCGACTGGAAGAGGAGCTTGGGATTTCCCTTCTGACACGTATTGCCAAAACCGTTAAGCTGACCGGTGCAGGCAAAGATTTGCTCGCCTATGCCAGAAAGATTATTCAGACCCATGATGAAGCCGTTTTAACAATTTCCAACCGGGAGCTGCTCGGACATATCAGAATCGGTGCCCCTGAGGATTATATTTCACCTTTTCTTACACGCATCTTATCCCGATTTTCCAAAGAGCATCCCCAGGTAAAAGTCGATGTAATCAGCAATTTGAGCGTTAATTTAAAAAGGGCCGTAGACCAGGCGGATCTGGATTTTGCACTGTGTACCGAAATGCGGGAGGGCGGCACCGTTGTTTTTCGAGAACCACTGGCCTGGATCAGTTCCGAAAAGTACAAACAGCATACAATCACTGACCCGCTCCCTCTGGCCGTGTCATATGAGGGATGTCCATACCGACGGTGGGCCATGGGCAGCCTTGAAGCGGCCGGTCGCGAATTTCGTATCAATTACAACAGCCCTACAAGTACAGGAATTATGGCGGCGGTCCGGGTCGGTTTTGCCGTGGCTATTCTCGGCGTCACCAATATACCGGAAGATTTAATCCTCATCGGCGAAGCGCACAGGTTCCCGCCCCTGCCCATGGCACATATCACCCTCCACAGAGCCCCCATGCCATCCAGCCCCCTGCTGCTTGCCTTTGAAACCTGTATTCGGGAAACTTTCAAAGAAGTCCAGGATGAACTTCAGGTGCAGTTGGCATCTGGTATCAGGGTCAAATTTCCTGACTAGGCACCCACACAGAGCCGTCATGCCATCCAGCCCCTTGCTGCTTGCCTTTGAAACCTGTATTGTGGCAATACTTGATTTCGGCGATATGGGAAAGATGGGATAAATAAAATGGTTGCACACAAAGAACTGCTGGAAGATATGGGATTGGACCTGCCTGCCATGATTTCGATCTGGGAAGATTACCAGGAAGGGATTGTTATTTCCAATTATGAAGGCCGGGTGGCTTTTTATAATAAAAAAGCCGCGCAAATGGATGACCTCAAAGCTGAATCAATCATTGGAAAAAAAGTAACAGATATGTACCTGATTGATGACGGGATCAGTCCGACCATCAAATGCATCAATACCCGGAAAAGAGTGGCCAACCTGGCCTGTTTTTACCGGACCAATTTAGGGAAAATGGTAAATTCCATCTGTAATGTATTCCCTGTTTTTCATCAGGGAAATTTCAAAGGCGCATTCTGCTCCATGCAGGAGTATGCCACCTTAAAAAGAACCATCGAAAAGGCCAGCCATCCCCGGATGGTAAAAGATATGCAAAAAGCCTTTTACATCAACACCCGGCATAAGGAAAAGATGCAGCCCAACGGCACCCGGTTTACCTTTGACCATATTATAGGGGATGATCCCTCTCTTTTAAGGGCAAAGGCCTATGCCAGGAAGGCCTCTGATTCGCCGTCCTCCATTATCCTGTCCGGCGAGACCGGCACAGGGAAAGAGCTTTTTGCCCAGTCCATCCACAATTCAAGCCCAAGACAGAATGCGCCTTATGTGGCCATTAACTGTGCTGCCATCCCTGAACATCTGCTGGAGGGGATATTGTTCGGGACATCCAAGGGTGCCTTTACCGGTGCCACAGACAAGGCAGGGCTTTTTGAGACGGCCAACGGCGGGACCCTGCTGCTGGATGAAATAAATTCCATGCCATTGGGCCTTCAGGTAAAACTTCTAAGGGTCCTGCAGGAAAGGCAGGTCCGGCGTGTAGGGGCCTCTAAAGAGACATCCATTGACCTTAAAATCGTCAGCACCACCAATGAAGATTTAAAAGCCGCCTGTAGCCAGGGGAATTTCCGTATGGATATGATGTACAGACTGGGGGCTGTTTATATTGAAATTCCGCCGTTAAGGGACCGGCCCGGTGATATTGAGATTCTGGTTCGCCATTTCCTTGATAAGTACAATCTGGCCTTTAAAAGAAAAATCATTGGTGTTTCCGATGAGGCACTGGATTTGTTTTTATCCTACCACTGGCCGGGCAATGTCCGGGAGCTGGCACATATTATTGAAGGGGCCATGAATATGGTGGGGGACATGGATGTGATCGGCAAAGAACACCTGGCCTTGTTTGTGGGCCATTTCCCCCAATTGGCTGAGCAGGAGCCAGAACCTGGCCCCCTTATTGGCAGGCCGTCCAGGGAATCAGGGGAAAGAGAAGGCACCACTGACCACCATCCAGCCCTGGTTCCCCCGATCCTGGCCGGCCAGAGTCTTTCAGATGCTTTAACAGCCTATGAAATTGCAGCCCTGACCCATGTTCTCGACCAGACCAAAGGCAATGCGTCTGAGGCTGCCCGCCGACTGTCCATTTCCCCTCAGCTAATGCACCATAAATTGAAAAAATTTCATATTGATCCCAAGGATTTTAAAATTTAAAAAATATTTTAAATTTCATACGGCAGTTTAAAATATTTTTTAAATCTCTGCAAAAATCAAATATTTTTTAATTCTCTTCTTTTCCTTAAAGCCCTTAATCAAAGGGCTTTTCCTGAAAAAGCCTTTCCTGTTCAAAATGGTATGCCCATTGCAATACCTGGTGGCGTATTGCCAATGACGGGCAAAGGGTAAACATTAATAAAGCTTAAGGATAAATATCATGTATGATCGTATGCAGACATTAGATGAATCCTCCTTCCAAAAAATCCACAACGCCACCATGGAAATTTTGGAAAATACCGGGGTGACATTTAACGAATCAGAAGCGCTGTCTATTTTTAAGGAAAACGGATTCAAGGTCGAGGGCAGCACTGTTTTTTTCAAGGAAGCTGATATCAAAAAAGCCATTGATTCTGCGCCCTCCCGGTTCAAAGTTCATGCCAGAAATCCTGAAAAAAGCGTAACCATTGGAGAGGATGATTTTGTATTTCTGCCGGCCTATGGCGCGCCTTTCATTGCCGAGGCCGACGGTTCACAGCGTCCCGGCACCATGGAAGATTATGATAACTTCTGCAAACTGGTCCAGACCTCTCCCCATCTTAACATGAACGGATATATCATGGTGGAGCCTTCGGATGTGCCACCGGAGACTTCCGGCCTGGATATGGTCCTGTCCAACATCCTGCTCTGTGACAAGCCCTTTATGGGATGCCAGACCAACAAGGAAATTGCCAGGGACCTGGTGGAAATGTGTGCCATTGTGTTTTGCGGCGGGGATAAGGAAAAACTTAAAGAAATGCCCGTATCCGTATCTTTGATCAATGCCCTTTCTCCGTTGCAGTTTTCAGAGGAGATGGTTGGTGCACTGGTTGAGCTTGCCAGGTACGGACAGCCCATGGTCATCGCCAACATGGTAATGGGGGGAACCAGCGGCCCGGTTACCCTTCCCGGCATGATGGCCGTAATCAATGCCGAAGTCCTGGCAGGACTTTGCCTTGCCCAGGTGATCAACCCCGGCACCCCGGTGATTTACGGGTCCACGTCCACACCGACCCATATGAAAACCGGTACGGCGGCAGTGGGGTCTCCTGAAACCGCCATGCTGATCTCCATGACTGCCCAGATGGCCAGATTTTACAATTTGCCCTGCAGGAGCGGGGGAGGGCTCAATGACTCCCATGTTGTGGATGCCCAGGCCGCCTGCGAAGCAACCATGAACCTGATGACAGCGGCCAGGAACGGGGTGAATTTTGTTCTCCATGCCTGCGGCCAGATGGCCGGCCATATTTCCATGAGTTTTGAAAAATTCATGGTGGATGAGGAATTCTGCGGAATGCTCCGCCGGATGTTTACCCCCATGGCGGTTAATGACGAGACCCTGGACCTTGAGACCATCAAGACTGTGGGCATTGGCGGCCATTACCTCATGCAGCCCTCCACCTTTAAACGGTGCCGGACCGAATACCACAGCCAGGGGCTTTTCAACCGGGATAATTTTGATTCATGGACTGCAGCAGGATCAAAAAGTGCTGCCCAGGCTGCTTCTGACAAGATTGCCCAGCGCCTTGAAAGCTATGAAAGACCTGAGATTGATTCTGCCATAGAAAATGCACTTAGGGATTATGTTGCAAGCCGTAAAGCATAGGAGAGAGAAATGAACGAAATCGCTATTAAACAGACACGTGCAAACAAAGGCCTGGCAGCCCTTGTTAATAAGCCGGTATTTTACCCGCCGGCCCTGCTTCTGGCTGCTGTGGTCCTTTTCGGGGCATTTTTCCCGGAGCAGCTGGGCGTCGCCGCCAACGCGGCCTTTGCCTTTTGCATTAAATACTTTTCCTGGTTCTACTCCCTTGGGGTCAGCATCCTCTTTGCCTTTGTCCTCTGGGCGGGCTTAGGGAAGTACGGCAACATCCGTCTGGGCGGCCCTGATGCCAAGCCGGAAATGTCCTTTTTTTCCTGGTTCGCCATCGCCCTGACCTCGGGCATTGCCATCGGCATCGTATTCTACGGGGTGGCCGAACCTTTAGGCAACTACACCAGCCCCGCCGGATTCACCGGCCTTGAAGCCCGGAGCGCCCTGGCCGCCGAAGGTGCACTGCGTACCGTGTTCCTGCACTGGGGATTTCACCCCTATGCCATCTACACCTCCTTCGGGCTGTTCATCGCCTTCCTCTTTTATAATAGGAAAAAGCCCTTTAAAATCTCCACCGGCCTCTATCCCCTTCTGGGTGACAAGGTCAACGGCCTGGCCGGCAACCTCATCGATGCCCTGTGCATCTTCTCCATTGTGGCCGGCATCGGCACCTCCCTGGGGTTGGGCGCCATGCAGCTGGCCGGCGGTATTGAATACGTGGCAGGTTCCCCCATGGGTTCGGTGCTCATGCTCTGGCTGGGGATCATCGCCGCCATGGCCGTCTTCTATATCGCTGCGGCCTGCACCGGACTGCACAAGGGGATCAAACTGATCTCCAGTCTCAATGTGTATATTTACATCGCCCTGCTGGTATGGGTGTTCCTCTTCGGCCCCACCCTTTACATCCTCAACAACACCAACTCTGCCCTGGGGGATTATCTCTCCTCCTTCCTGCGGCAGTCCATGTATCTGGAACCGACCCTTCAGACTGGCTGGGTGGGCGGATGGACCATTTTCTACTGGTCCTGGTGGCTGGCCTTTGCCCCCATGGTGGGCCTCTTCCTTGTGAAGCTTGCCAAGGGCAGAACCATAAAGGAATTTGTCCTGGTGAATTTCTTTGCCCCCACTCTCTTTGCCGTGGTCTGGTTCGGCATCTTCGGCAGCGCCGCCATCCACATGGAGCACTTCCAGGGCATTGAACTGGCCAAGGAGATTGCCGACGGCGGCACCCAGGTGGCCTTGTTCGCCTTCCTGAAAAACCTGCCCATGACCGGCCTGCTGAACATCCTGGGCTTTCTGGCCATTGTGTTCTCCTTTGTCACCCTGGCCGAATCCATGACCCTGACCCTTGCCAATATGACATCGGCCGAATCGGCAGGCGATGAAGACAAAAATAATGAAAAGAGCGAGCAGGACGCCCCCAATATCCTCAAAATATTCTGGGGAGCGCTCATGGCCGGTATGGCCTTTGTCCTGCTCATGAGCGGGGGGCTCAAATCCCTGCAGACTGCCGTGGTGGTCTGCGGTCTGCCCATCCTTCTGATGGGCCTGTGCATGGCCGCCGGTTACATTAAAGAGATGAAAACATCCGGGGGGAAACATTTGATATAACCCTCCCCCTATCAACGGCTACCCCAAAATAGACATACACACTTTTTTAAGGAGACAAAAATGACTGATTTAAATGAAATGACCAGTGCCCTTGTTGCCTGTAACTCAGAAAAGTTGACCGCCCTTGTCAATGACGCCCTGTCCGCCGGCACCCCGGCACAGGAAATCCTTAACAAGGGGCTAATCTCCGGCATGGACATCGTGGGTGAAAAAATGGAATCCGGAGATATGTTCATCCCCGAAGTACTCATGGCCGCTCAGGCCATGGCCGGCTGTGTGGAGATCCTCAAACCCCTGCTGGGAGACGAAGACGCCTCCGGCGGCCTTAATGTCATCATCGGTACCGTCAAGGGTGATCTCCACGACATCGGGAAAAATCTGGTGGCCATGATGATGGAAAGCGCAGGTATGACTGTCTATGACCTGGGCGTGGACATCCCCCCTGAAAATTTCGTTGCGGAAATTAAAGAAAAAAACGCCCGTCTTGTATGTCTCTCAGCACTGCTTACCACCACCATGCCTGCCATGAAACAGACCGTGGATGCCATTGTGGAAGCCGGATTGAGAGAAGACGTAAAAATCCTGGTAGGCGGGGCCCCGGTTACCCAGGCCTTTGCAGATGAAATCGGAGCCGACGGATTTGCCGCCGACGCCGGGTCCGCTTCTAAACTCGCGAAGCAACTGGCAGCTTAAGGGGGGATGGCCAAAATGTTTGAAGTTATTGGAGAACGAATCAACACCTCCCGAAAACTGGTTCAGGCCGCCGTTGCAGAACGGAATGCAGACTACATTATTGACGACGTAAAAAAACAGCAGGAAGCGGGAGCAACATATATTGATGTGAATGCCGGTGCCCGCATCGGCCATGAGGAAGAGGATATGCGCTGGCTTCTGGACACAATACAACCCGTTTGTACAATCCCATTAGCCTTGGACAGTCCAGATCCAGCCATCCTCGAAATGGCTTTTTCCATGGTGAACCAGACCCCCATGGTCAACTCCATTTCACTGGAAAAGGAACGGTTTGACGCCATGATGCCCTTTCTGGACGGAAAAGAGTGCAAGATCATCGCCCTGTGCATGGACGATGCCGGCATGCCCGAATCCAGCAACGACATCCTGGACCGGGCCAAAACCCTGGTCAAGGAGCTCAACGGCATCGGCATCCCCACGGCCAATATCTATGTGGATCCCCTTGTCCAGCCCATCTCCACCGACTCCAACAAAGGGATGATGGTTCTGGATGCGGTACGGTCCATAAAAGCAGCATTCCCGGAAGTCCACATCACCGGCGGGCTGTCCAATATTTCCTACGGACTGCCCCAGCGCCACATCATCAACCGGACCTTTGTGACCCTGATGATGGATGCGGGCATGGATTCAGCCATTATTGACCCGCTTGATAAAAAAATCATGGCTACCATCCGCACTGCTGACATGCTTCTGGGTAAAGACCAGTTCTGTATGGAATACCTCAAAGGCGTTCGCTCTGGTGCGATTGAAAGTTAAAAGCCCCCTCTTTACATTACCCTGCTTCTAATCCTTGGGAGCAGGGTTTGGGGGTGTGGTGAATATTTTTTCTGAACTCGCCCGGACTCTGCCCGTACCATCGTTTAAAAGCGTGGTGAAAGGTACTGGGTTCTGTAAACCCGATCAGATATGCGGTCTGGCTGGCGCTCAAGCCCTGGATGAGATACTGCTTGGCCAGGTCCCTGCGGGTCTGGGTGAGCAGGGTTCTGAAAGTGATTCCCTCTTTTTTCAGGCGGCGGTGAAGGGTGGAGCGGTCCATGTTCATGGCATCTGATACCATCTGAACACTGATTCTCCCTGTGTGGAGTTTCTTGGATATCAGCGCCCCCACCCTTTGTTTCATGGAGGGATGTTCCGAATACTTGGCCACAATGCCGTCGGCATGTTTTTTCAAAATCGCCTTGAGATAGGGATCCGGAGAGAGAACCGGGCGCATCATATCCTCTTTTTTCACCATCATCAGATTTTCGTCCATGCCGAAATGGACCGGACAGCCAAGGATTTTTTGATATTCATCCCTGTATCCCGGGTCCTTGTGTTTGAACCAGACGGCCACAGGGGTGAAATCCAGGCCCGACATCTTTCGGGCACAGTCAATTACATAGGAGAAATGGTGTTCGGGGATCCACTTGTTTTCATACTCCGGCGATGAACAGGAATAAGTGCAGACAAAAATATCTTCCCGTTCATGGATCCGGGCCCGGTCTGTATCGTTGACCAGCATGGCATAATCCGACCATGCTTTTGCCGCTTCCAGAAGGGTGTCGGAATTTTTAGCGATCATTATGGTAAAATGCATGTAATTCTTTCCGTAGTCCTGCCTCAGATGAAGCCCGATGGCAGGATCTTTTGTGACCTCTTCGGCAATCTGCCACAGGGTCAGAAACTGATCCATAAAAATGCGGGTGTCCGGGTCATCCATTCCGGACCGGTCAATGCCGGTCCGAGCCTCTATCTGCTCAACAGAGAGCCCGTGATCCCTTAAAAGGTCAAATAATGCCAGGATGGCTACGGCTGAAGTGGTTTGTCTTTGGCCCATGGCTTTTTACATATACAATTGCCCGGATGAAATCAAGATTCCGGCCCGGGCCTGAATCCTTTTGTTGAATCTGACCGTCCATGCAACCAATTGCCAAAAAAAATGACCTTGTGAACCATTTTTTAAATCATCTCCTTTTAGTATCCTGACCCTATAATTCATACAAAGGAGGCAATATGAGGCAGATCGTTTTATTTTCCCTTTTAGTTTTCTTTTTGGCGGCCTGCCGCAACCCGGCCCCCCAGTCAGATGCAAATGATGCAGACACTCAGGGCCATACCTCTCCCACTGAAGCAACAGTCCGGATCAATGCGGAATTCGCCAAAAAACTGGACCTGGAGAATCCAGGCGATTTTCAAACCGCAACCCAGGGACTTGTGGGACAGGATCCTGATTTAAGGGTCAAAAGCCGGTCCGGAGAGGTGATCTGGGATATGCCTGCCTATGGGTTCATTGAAGGCCCTGCCCCGTCCAGCGTAAATCCCAGCCTTTGGCGCCAGGCCAGGCTGAACAATATCCATGGGCTTTTCAAGGTCACCGACGGCATTTATCAGGTCCGGGGCCATGACCTGGCCAATATGTGATCAGCGTCATTTATAATTCCCGCCAAACGACAATTAAAATTCCCGAAATTTAAGAATCAAAAAAAATGGTAGAAACATCCAAATTGAACAGAAGGAGAGATTTGGATGGTAACGGACCAGCAAGTGAGGAGGTTGTTCAAGTTGATTCAGTCAGAGAAGAGTTTCGGGATAGCAGCAATGAAAGCTGGAATGGATGAAAAAACAGCTCGAAAGTACCGTGAACACGGGAAGTTGCCGAGTGAACTCAAAACGGATCATACATGGCGCACACGCAAAGATCCGTTTGAGGAGACCTGGGATGGTATCAAAGGCATGTTGACCATAAATCCAGGTCTGGAGGCCAAGACACTGTTTGAGGATTTGCAACGCAGACACCCCGGCCGGTTCGCCGATGGACAATTACGGACCCTGCAACGGAGAATAAAGCAATGGCGTGCTACAGAGGGGCCGCCCAAAGAAATCTTTTTTGCTCAAATTCATAAGCCTGGCGAATTATGCCAGTCAGACTTCACCCACATGGATAAACTGGGCGTCACTATAGGCGGCGTCCCTTTTGACCACCTGATCTACCATTTTGTTTTGACCTATTCCAATTGGGAGACAGGTACAGTCTGTTTTTCAGAGAGTTTCGAAAGCCTGAGCCAGGGCCTGCAAAATGCCCTATGGGAACTTGGTGGTGTGCCGCAGCAACATCGCACCGATTGTCTGACATCCGCTGTTAACAAGGTAAGTCACCCTGAGGAGTTCACCAGCAGGTATCAGGATCTTGTTGACCATTACGGTATCATTCCTTGCAAAACTAACCCTGCCAGCCCCAATGAAAATGGAGACGTGGAGCAGCGCAATTATCGGTTCAAAAAAGCCGTTGACCAGGCCCTGATGCTGAGAGGACACCGGGATTTTAAAGACCGGGAAGAATATGACTTGTTCCTGGCCAAACTGTTCGCACAGCTAAATGCCGGTCGTAGGAAACGGTTTACACAAGAACTGGATCTCCTACACCGGTTGCCCAAACGCCGGCTTGATGCATGTAAAAAGATGGATTTAAAGGTTGGTCCCAGCAGTACCATTCGGGTCAATCACAACGTTTACTCTGTAGACAGCAGGCTCATAGGAGAAAATATCCAGGTCCGCCTCTACATGGAATGCCTGGAGGTCTGGTACGGCCAGAGAAAGGTCGATACTTTGCCAAGGTTGCGGGGTGAGGGCAAATATAAAATCAATTACCGGCATATCATTGACAGCCTGGTCAAAAAACCGGGGGCATTTGAAAATTATCGTTATCGTAATGCCATGTTCCCCACCAGCCGGTTCCGGATTGCCTACGATCATTTAAGAAAGCGTTATACCGTTAAAAGCTCAGCAGCAAGGTATCTGAAAATATTATACCTGGCAGCAAAGACAAGCGAGGTGGCAGTAGACAGCGCCCTGATGGTTCTAATAAACGAGGATCAGGAAATCAGCAAAGAGGCTGTTAAACGCCTTATTGAGTCCAACGCCTCTGTCAGCAGGCCGGATGATGTTCATATCCAGGCAGTTGATTTGACTCGTTATGACCAATTGCTCAAGGGGGTGGCGGCATGATCAATGATCGGGATCAGATAGACACCAATCTTAAAAGCCTCCATATGCCGACCATGCGCCGCAGTTATGAAGAAATGGCGGATCAGGCCAGGGCGGAGGCATGGGGATATGAAAAGTACCTCTTACAATTGTTGAGTCTCGAATGCGAAGTCCGCTGGCAGAACCGGATATCACGTAACCTGAGGGCATCCAAGTTGCCATCTTCCAAGACATTTGAGAATTTTGATAAAAAGCGCCTCCCCTTAAAGGTTGCCAATCATTTAAGTGTCCTGGTCAACGGCGCTTTTTTAGAGCGCTGTGAAAACATCCTGGCCTTTGGTAATCCGGGTAGCGGGAAAACCCATCTGCTCTGTGCCATTGGCCATGAATTAATTGCAAAGGGTAAGCAGGTTCTTTTTATCTCATGCAGTCAGCTCGTCCAGGATCTGCTGATTGCCAAAAGGGATCTTGAGCTAACCAAAAAACTCAAATCCCTCTCCAGGTTTGATGCTGTGATTATAGATGACATTGGGTATGTCCAACAAAGCCGGGGAGAAATGGAAGTGCTGTTTACCTTTTTGGCGGAACGGTATGAACAGGGCAGCCTGATGATCACGAGCAATCTTCCGTTCTCTAAGTGGGAACAGATTTTTAAGGACCCTATGACAACGGCAGCAGCCATCGACAGACTCGTTCATCACAGTATCATCCTTGAATTGAATGTGGAAAGCTATCGCATGGAACAGGCTAAAATGGAGGCCGAATAATGATCGAGACCAGATATACCAGGCAGGAGATTGTTGAGATTATTAAAATGATCCGACTGGATTTATACAATCGAGGCCTGAACTGCGGTGCCGGTGCTATCAGCAAGGAGATGGAAGCGGAAAATATTGAACCAATGCCGTCAGCAAGCACTATCGGACGGATACTATCGATAGAGGGCTTAACCCATGGAAGAACCGGGTTTTGTGATGGTAATTAAAAGGACTTTTTACCGGATTATAATGGGGGCCAGCCCCCAAACCCCCGGAGTTTAGCGCATTATAGACCAAAGTATGAGAGCAAAAAGCGAAAGGCCGTACGTGGAAAATACGGCCCCTCATACTTCAGTCACCTTCTCGGCGCTCAGGTTGCTCTCCAGCATAGCCTTATCCTCCGGAAGGATGGTCTTAAAAAACATAATCAGAATTGTTTTGCAAGTATTTTTTAATGAAATTAAATGGTTACGCAGGTTGGGGAACGGGAGTTTTAATTGTCGTTGAAGGAAAAAAATATTTGTCGTTGATCAAATATGACTTTGATCCGTGGCAAAACCGGTTGGATTGTGGTGGACCCACTGACCGCCGAAGAAACTGCTGAAAAAGCCATGACCCTTGTCCGTAAACACCTGGGGACCCTGCCGGTGAAGGCCATTTTATATACCCACAGCCACATCGATCACTTCGGCGGTGTGCTGGGAGTGGTAACCCCGGACCAGGTCAGATCAGACAATATCAGGGTGATCGCACCTGAGGGGTTTATGGCGGAAGCAACCAGCGAGAACATCATTGCCGGCATTGCCATGGGAAGGCGGTCCATGTTCATGTACGGTAAAGACCTGGCAAGAACTGCCCGGGGCCATGTGGGGACCGGACTTGGCAAAGGACCGGCCTACGGCACCTTTGGGATTATCGAACCAACTGAAACCATTGGCCGTACCGGAGAAGAGAAACAGATTGACGGGGTAAAATTTGTATTCCAGTTTGCACCGAATTCGGAAGCCCCTGCGGAAATGACCTTCTATCTCCCTGAATTCAAGGCTTTTTGCGGAGCCGAAGTGGTCTCCAAAACCATGCACAACCTTTATACTCTGCGGGGCACCAAGGTCAGGGATGCCCTCAAATGGAGTTCCGCCATCAACGAGGCCATGGAGCTGTTCAAAGAGACTGAAATCTATTTCGGCTGCCACCACTGGCCCGTATTCGGGAATGAGGCTGTCCTGGATTTTCTAAAAAAACAGAGGGATCTCTACAAGTATATCCATGACCAGACCGTCCGCCTCTTCAACCAGGGGCTCACCCCCCGGGAGATTGCCGAGGAAATCCAACTGCCCCCCGCCCTTAGTGCCTCTTTTAGCAACCGGGGATATTACGGCAGCCTCAGGCATAATGCCAAGGCCGTATACCAGGCCTATCTGGGATGGTACGACGGTAACCCCGCAAACCTGAACCCTCTGCCCCCAAAGGAATCAGGCCTGCGCTATGTCGAGATGATGGGCGGGGCGGATGCCGTCCTTGAAAAGGCAAAGGCCTATTACGACAAAGGGGAGTACCGGTGGACCGCCCAGGTCCTTAACCATCTGGTTTTTGCAAGACCGGACAATGACAGGGCCAAAACACTGCTGGCCCGGACCTATGATCAACTGGGATATCAGGCAGAGTCGGCCCCCTGGCGGGATGTTTACCTTACCGGGGCCTATGAACTGCGCCACGGCTCCCCGGATAAGGGGATCGACATGTGCATCATGGAAAATGTCCTCACCAAGACCCCGGTTCACTATTTTTTTGATTCCATGGCTGTTCGGCTCAAGGGGCCAAAAGCCCAGGGCAAAAAGATCACCGTATGTCTCAGGTTCACGGATATCAATAAAAATTACCTGTTGAGCCTGGAAAATGCCGTACTCCACCACAGGGAAGCCAGGGCTGAGGATCAGGCAGATGTGACAGTCAGGATTACCCACCCGTTGTTTATCCGGATGCTGGTGGGCAAGGCCGGGATCAAAGAAACTATTTTCTCAGAGGACCTCTCCGTTAAAGGAAGCAGACTGGATCTGCTCCAGTTCCTACTTCTTTTTGAAAAGCCCTCCGGAAGTTTCAATATTGTGACACCTTAATCATTTTTATAATAACTTTCCGGAAATCCCATCAAATCCACAGGGCTGCGCTGAAACCGGACAATCTGCGTCCCTCAGATCCGTGATGGAAGCAAATTTCTCAATGGAGGGCCCTTTTACGCCCCGAACAGGTGTTCTTTACGAATTGTAAATGTGATTCTGAAAAAAAATTTGAACAGAATTTAGATGATATTTATTGAGAAACAATTAATACAGCAATCATCACCCCGATTCATTTTTTTTAGTGTGTTAAACATTTAAACTCCCATCTCTTTTCCAAGTAAACCATTACCTGATAGGGCTTATAAAATAGTAATTGCGACGTGTTCAATGTGTCTATTAACTACCGCTTCAGCCCCATATCTTAAAACCACAATATCTGTGTTTGATTCTAATTGGGAAATCCTGGGAAATAATACCATTAGTCCACTCCTTGTTATTACTCATTTTGATCAACGATATTCATCCGAATATATGATGATTGGGCTCAGCAATTTTGATGCAATAATCCTTCACCCTGACTGATTTTGGAGGGTAAAGAGCTTAAATGTATAAACCTTCACCTAAAACTGAAGAAACGATCACTTGATTATAATCGCTGCGATTGAAAACCTGAACATAAATGACTATTTTTTCGTTTTTAGAATCAATCTTCAATATCATTAGTTACAGCCTCTGAAATTTATGCACTCATAGCTCTATAAATAAATTGAACATTTCGATGGTGTTTTGAGGTTAAATAACCAGGTCTATGCGAAACTGCTTAGCCTTTGGCTTTTATCCAGTGTAGAATAATTTTAGAATTCTGAAATATCATAACCAATGGACTTTGCCTTTTTAAGGGCATCTTTCATGGTTTTGAAATGCTCAACTTCAGTCCAAATAGCACTCTTAAAAACTTCCTTCAATACTCCGTCCTTCAATAAAGAATCACCTACAACATGCATTAAATGATTGGCCTTGGGTTCAGGCCCTTCCCCTCCCATAAATTTCATCATTTCTTCTATACCATCAGGTGTTGGTAATACATCGTTTACAAATTCGACAATCTGGCACCATTTATTATCTTTAAAGTACTTATCGGTAAGATATAGATAATCTTGGTATTGCCTCTTTACAACGTCAGCATCCCATGAAGCAGTTATCTGAATATACAGTATATTTTCATAAACGAACAATGAATAAAAGTTCGTTTCAATTTTCGTAATCATGACTCATTTCTCTTAAATCTATAAAACACAAGTTTTCTTGCAAGAATAATAAATATATCACAATCAAGAAAGGTTTTGTAGTGAATGAATAAAAACGGTAGACTTTTAAATCCATGAACTAACAGTCAAGATTGTTGGAAAATATCTTGACTGGCACCTTGAAGGCATGAAAGATTATCAGTTATAGAATTTAGATTTTTCGTGGCGTTACTTAGATCTGTTATTGCATTGGGCGTTTGATCTTCACATTCTCCAGTTAAATACCCTAAATACACGCTTTGGTATTACTCATTTCGTTCAATGAAATATGTCAACGCAAGTCCATTCTCGGGAAAATAATTTAATCCCTCTGTTTCAACCATCTTATGAAATGTTAAGACCAAAATTCTTAAACCATTGCAAAGCTTCTTTCTCACTATGAAAAACTTGAGCAGGAAAACGTTCCTTTCCTTTGTTTATTGCAACCATGGTTAATTCTTTTATGGAGGAATCCATAATCAGTGCACGGGCAATCTGCCCATTTTCTTTTGCCCAATCACCAACAACCTCAAAAAAGTCAATCGCCTCCGGGGTTCCTCCTTCAAATGGTCTGAGATCACTCAACACACCATAATTTTTAAAATTATGCTGTTTAACGCATTCTTTATACTTCGTAAAAAAAAATTTAGCGCCTTCTAAATTCCATTTATGGCAAAATTTTATAATGAAGACTTCTCCTTTGACAGTGATTTCAAAATCACCATGCGCTTCAAATTTCATATTGACTATCTCTTTTACAATCTTGATGCAATGGCATACATTTAGGCATGTTGTTAATCTTACAGGACATTATCCTATCTGCCTTCTGGATGGCAAGCAAGAATTTGAACTCCGGGATTTTAATTTTTATATGACGATACTTAGAACTATTATACGTAGGGCCTTTAATCCTCTAACAAGCCCCTTTAATACCATTATCATTTTGCTGTTATTTCCTTACTTGATACCGGAATTGATTTTTTAAGGTAGAATCCACCATAAAAATAAAGAACAGTGGATTCTGCCAAAGCCAAATAAATAACAAGAGATAGAAATCAGTTCAAAGCCGGATCAATGATGGTTATGCCTTGGTTTTCATAACGGTCCATAGTCATTAATGCTGGAATGGCTTCTTTCAAAGAAATGGTTTTTCCTAACAGCATTTCCGGCTTCACTTTCCGAGTCTTTATCATTTCCCAAATCGCATCATACCTATGGGCCTGTATCCCATGACTTCCATAAATTTCAAGCTCATTGGCAACGATCTGGCTCATGGGAACTTTGGGCGAGCTGCTGTCTCCTGCCATAAGTCCAATCTGGATATGTTTTCCCCTTTTTCTAAGATTGGCAACAGAATTGTAGCAGGTTTCAGGATGCCCCAGTGCATCTATGGAAACATGTACGCCTCTCAAGGATATATCTCGCACGGCTTCGACCGGATCTGACAACGTTTTACTGTTTATCGTATGGGTGGCCCCCATTTTTTTGGCCAGTCCAAGTTTGTCGTCGGCTATGTCTATGGCTATAACGTTTGCACCCAGCGCGGTTGCGATCATGATGGCTGACAGGCCAACACCACCACAGCCGTAGACGGCAACCCACTGGCCCGCAGAGACACGCCCCTGGTCTACGACCCCCCGAAAAGAGGTGACAAACCTACACCCGAGACTTGCTGTTACATCATAGCCAAGTTCCTCAGGCAGTTGAACAAGGTTGATATCTGCGTAATGAATCTCCACATATTCGGCAAAAGAGCCCCAATGAGTAAAGCCGGGCTGAAATTGATGATCGCAGACCTGATGATTCCCGGAATGACATTCAGGACATCCACCGCACCCGCCGACAAATGGAACTGTAACTCGGTCACCCACTTTCCATTGAGAAACATTCTTACCTACTGCTACAATATCACCTGCCAGTTCGTGGCCGGGTACATGGGGCAGTTGAATGTCAGGATCATGGCCTACCCAGCCATGCCAGTCGCTGAGGCACAAACCTGTGGCTTTCACCTTAACGACGACACTATCGATTCCCGGTTCCGGGTCGGGTAGAGTTACCAATTCTGGAGTTCCCCTAAACGCTTCATACATTATCGCCTTCATCATTCCTCCTTCTTTAATTTTACTAACCGACTGATAATAATATATAATATTCAAGTTGAAATGTGCTTGCTTTTTCAAATCTTTTTTGTGAATAAATAGAAAGAAAATTTCAATATAGAGACAAAATGATAGGAATTATTGCCCATGGATAACCTTGATGGATTTGATATCAAAATATTAAGTGCCTTACAGCAAGATGGTAGAATTTCAAATGTTAAATTAGCCAAACAGCTTTCAATAAGTGAAGCACCCTGCTGGAGACGACTAAAACGACTGAAAGAAAGTGGGATTATTGAAGGATACCAAGCCATATTAAACAGAAGAAAGCTTGGATTTGGGGTTATGTCTTTTATCCAGCTCAAATTTGTTCAGCATGATAAAGAGCTAACACAACTTTTTGAAGATACGATTAACGAATGCCCGGAAGTGATGGCCTGTCACAACACCTCAGGGGCAGCTGATTTTTTATTAATTGTTGTGGCAAGAGATTTAGATGCTTATGTTGAATTTATCGACCATAAATTACGAAAAATACCTGGAATAACAGACATCACATCAAACATTTCTTTGCGGGAATTAAAGTCTTCTTTTAAACTCCCATTATAAAATAAAATAATGAAAATAAATATTTCATTTGGATCTCAAGAATCAAAACAAAGTCGTATTCAATCGGTTTACTCTATAAAAAATTTAGATGTAAACAAGCGTTGATTTTGTCTATTAACTACCGCTTCAGCCCCATATCTTAAAACCACAATATCTGTGTTTGATTCTAATTGGGAAATCCTGGGAAATAATACCATAAATCATCGCCTTTTAAGTAATTGAAGAATCCATCTAACAAAACACCCAATCTCCTAAAATCATAACTTTCGTATATTTGAATTTATTTCTTTAATCTGGTAAAGAATAAAAAATCCTCTTAGTACTCTGTACGTTCTCTGATTATAAATCTAATAGATCTGCTTTGAATTAATTTCATCAACGATGAGGTGTTCGATGCAATGTCCCGAATGTAAGTCTCAGAATCCTGAAAACATGCTGTTTTGCGGTAAATGCGGTGCAAAATTGGTATTACTTTGTATCAAATGTGGCTTTGAAAACCCCGAAGAATTTGCTTTTTGTGGTAAGTGCGGTAATTCGTTACAGAAAACATCAGATACTTCAGAAATAGACTATAAAAAGCCTGAATCTTATACGCCAAAACATTTAGCCAACAAAATTCTTACAAACCGAGGTCCCATTGAGGGAGAAAGGAAGCTTGTCACTGTTTTATTCGCAGATGTTGCAAACTACACAACAATTTCAGAACGGCTTGATCCGGAAGAAGTCCACCAGGTAATGGATGGATGCTTTAAGATATTGATGGAAGAAATTCACAAATATGAGGGCACTATCAATCAATTTACCGGCGATGGAATTATGGCCCTCTTTGGAGCTCCTGTGGCCCACGAGGATCATGCTAACAGAGCCTGCCGGGCAGCAATCATTATCCAGAAGGCACTTGAGCAATACCGTAAAGAACTAAAAATTAGATTTGATATTCAATTTAAAATGCGGATCGGTATTAACTCAGGTTTAGTCGTTGTGGGTTCTATTGGCGATGACCTACGCATGGACTATACAGCTATCGGTGACACCACAAACCTTGCTTCTCGTATGGAAAGCCATGCGAAGCCGGGAACCATTTTAATATCAGAAAAAACGAGGAAAATAGTAAAAGATTTTTTTGAACTAAAATCCATAGGTACAATTGAAATTAAAGGAAAAGAAAAGCCTCAGAAAGTTTACCAGCTCATTCGAGCTGGAGACATTGAAACCCGCATTGAAGCTTCACAAGTCAAAGGTCTGACCCGTTTTGTCGGCCGAAAAAACTCAATGGGTGCACTTATTAAAGCCTTTGAAAGAGTTAAAAGCGGTTCCGGTCAAGTTGTCGGAATTGTCGGTGAAGCTGGAGTTGGTAAATCAAGATTATTGCTTGAAATGAGAAATATGCTACTCCAGGATGAATTTGAATACGTTGAAGGAAGATGTCTGCAATATGGAAACTCTATCCTTTATCTGCCAATACTGGATATTTTAAAATCGATTTTCCTAATTAAAGATGACAATAAAGAGTTTGCTATTAAAAGAAAAATTAATGATGCGATTACAAATCTCAGTGATCGATTCACCAGTTTAAATTCATCATTTCAGGATATCCTCTCCCTAAAAGTCGATGATGAGGAATATATAAAATTAGAACCCAAAGAAAAACGTGAAAAGGTCTTTGAAGCAATTCGAGATCTTTTAATAAGAATGTCCCAAGACAAACCTCTTGTAATTGCGGTTGAGGATCTTCATTGGATTGATAAAACGTCTGAAGAATTCTTAACCTTTTTCATAGACTGGTTGGCGAATAGTCAAATATTATTGATCCTTCTTTATCGCCCTGAATATACACACCAGTGGGGGAGCAAATCATTTTATACAAAGATTGGTGTCGATCAATTGGGTATTAGTTCAAGCGGGGACTTAATTAAAGCAATATTGGAAGAGGGAGAAGTGGCAACGGAACTTAGACAGCTAATCCTGAATAGATCCTCAGGGAATCCCCTGTTCATAGAAGAATTCACAAACACCCTGGTTGAGAATGGGGCCATTGAAAAACAAGAGAATCAATTTGCCCTAAAAGGGAATTCTAAAGACATAAAAGTTCCAGATACTATCCAAGGAATTATCGCAGCACGAATTGATCGGTTGGAGGATAACCTGAAAAGAACTATGCAGGTCGCATCCGTTATTGGTCGAGATTTTGCTTTCAAGATACTTCAAACAATTACCGGAATGCGAACAGAGCTAAAAGCTTATCTCCTAAATCTTCAAGGGTTAGAGTTTATCTATGAAAAAAATCTTTTCCCTGAACTGGAATATATATTCAAACATGCTTTAACCCAAGAGGTGGCCTACAATAGTTTACTTCAGAAAAGGCGAAATGAAATCCATGAAAAAATCGGATTGGCAATAGAGGAACTTTATTCTGACCGGATGGAAGAATATTATGAGATTTTAGCATATCATTTTTCGAAAAGCAGCAATGATAAAAAGGCAGTCCATTATCTGAAAATGTCTGCCCAAAAAGCTTCAGCAAAATTTTCTCATTGGGATGCTTTTGCTTCATTAAAGAAAGCATTCCACATACTTGAAACACAAATTGACTCCCCGGAAAATCAAAAAGCAAAAATTAAAATTCTAAAGCTTGCAAATATGCCATTATTTGTTCTGGGAATGCCGGATGAATCACTTTGGGTATTAGATACAGCAATAGCAATTGCCAGAGAGATGGAAAATAGTATTGATATATCGGAGTTTTATAGCCTAAAAGCTTCATATTACTCTCATAGGGGAGATAATGATCGTGCCTGCATGTATGCGGGAAATGCCTTCGAGGAGGCAAAAAAATATCAAAATCTTGATCAGATGGTTCAAAATGCTTGCGTCCTCTCTATGGCACATTTATCAACTGGGAATTTTAAGAAAATAAGTACTATGGTACCAGAAACTATTGAACTAATTGAAAAAAGCAAAAGAAAACTTGATTCTTTTTCCATGCCTTTCGCTCCTTATTCAACTCTCTCTTCATTTTGCGGTCTGTCAATGGGTTGTATAGGGGCATTTAACGAAGGAAATAAATATTTAACATCAGGATTGGGACTTGCTTACAGAATTAAAGACAAATTGGCTATTGGCATTGCTGAATTAAACTATGGAGTTTTCTATCTTGTAAAGGGCGATTGGAATTCTGCCCTAGAACATTTTAATATATGTGTCATGTATGCAAAGGAAGTCAATAACCTGTGGAGCCAAGCCTGGTGTTATTGTGTAATGGGATACGCAGCATCTATGCTCAGCAACCATGAAGAAGCTAAGATGCTTATAAAACAAGGGTTGGAAATGTATCATGAAAGCGGTGTGAAATTTTCCTTACCGGCAGCTTATTCTTTTTCTGGTTATGCAGCCTTTGAATCAAAAGATTATGAAATTGCCAGGGAATATTTAGAAAAAGCTGTGCAATTATCTCAAACGAATAATGAAAAAGTTATCGAAGGGCGGACGAGTATTTTCTTGGGCAGTTTAATATGCAAACAAGACCTGTCACAAAAACAAGATGCCTTGAGCATTATGAAAAAAGGAATGAAACTTTTAAAAAGTTTTGAAGCTAAACCATTTTATTCGATTGGACATTTTTATTTAGGAGAGCTTTTCCTGAATACAAATGAACCTGAGAAAGCCGTAAGACATCTTGAAAAAGCCAATATCTTTTTTGAGGAAATGGGAATGGATTTCTGGCTTAGCAGAACACAAAAGCTGCTTTCAAATATTTAGCGTTGAATATGTCTATAAACGGTCCGCTTTTACCGGAATTGCCCGACCACCACATCTTGTATGCGATTCGATTTGAAAGATAGGTTCAAAAAATTATTGGAGAATAAACTTACTCTGTAAACTTTGGCCAATTTCCTTGAACGTGTTATTTCCCTACAAGCCTGAAAGAAAATGTCGTGCCCCCGGCCTTGAAAGGGGAGGGGCTTCGGCTAAACTCTCCGTTTTCGCCCTTGCCCGCGAAGCCATTACCCGGTCCAGGGTCCTGGGCTTTATCTATACCAAGCCGGGAGAAGCGCCCCAAGAGCGTGAGGCAGAGCCCCATACCCTGGCATTCAAGGGCATGGGCTGGTATCTTCTGGCCCATTGCCGGCGGCAAAAGGACTTCAGGATATTCAAGCTTTCCCGCATGTCCCGGGCCAATATCCTGCCCCAGTACTTCACCACCAGGCAGGTGGACCCCAATTGAATACTTTAACGCGGACAATTACAGCGGGAAACAGGTGGCCATGGAGCTTCGGATTTCCCGGCGGCTCAAGCCTGCCATGGAGGAGCACTTCGGCCCCTCGGCCCTGGCCCGGGAGGAAGGCGGCACCGGCCCATCCAGGGGCGGCCCCTTCTGGCGGCTTTCAGCCACCCTGCCCCTAAACGACTGGCTCTACGGGTTTCTGCTCAGCCTGGGCCCGGAGGCGGAACTGATTTCCCCCTCCTCCCTCAAAACAGAGCTGGCAGAAAAAATAAAGAAAATGAAAAAAATATATTCAAACCTGACATAGTGCTGTCACACCAGAGTGGTATGGTCTGCTCATCAGGAGCCGGTTTTCTGACGATATGAAATAATTAAAACGGAGAGGAATACTGATGACAACAGCAGACAAAAGACTGGTGGCACCCTGCGGGCTGTTCTGCGGGGCCTGCCATAGATATAAAAAGGAAAAATGCCCGGGATGCCGGGATCTGGCCCGGGCCACCTGGTGCAAAATACCCGACTGCGCCCGGGAAAAAGGGCTCACCACCTGCAGCGGCTGCACCCAATTTGCCGATGTCAACCAATGCAAAACCTTCAACAACCTGATTTCCAGATTTTTCGCCCTGATTTTCAGGTCCGACAGAAAGGCATCGCTGGCGCGCATCGACGCCATGGGAAGGGCGGCCTATGCCCGGGAAATGGCCCAAAAGGACCTGATGGTCCTTACCCGGTAATAAACAGCCCCCTATTTCCGGCAAAACTGCGGAAAAGGGGGCTGTTCTTCAAGATGAATGCGTGAACAGACTATTCTGCTGAACGGGCCTCCAGAATCTCAAGTACCTTGGCGCAGCGGTCCGCGGCCCTCTCTTTGATGGCTTCGGCCTTGGCCAGGGTCTCTTCCTTATAGGACGGGTCCGTTATATCCCCCATATTGATGACCACATTCTTGTACGCACCCCAGATGCCCATTTCCAGGGCCCTGGCCCCCACTTCCACATCGGACTTGGAGGCGAGATTGCCGTACCGGGCCACCTCCATCATGGCATCCCAGGCCCCGTCCCCCAAACGCATGGTGGACAGGGGCACCTCAATGGCCTTTTTCAGGCCCAGCTGAAGCTGCGCCTGCCGGTGGGCCTTTTCCTCATCCGTCCCCCTGGGCAGCCCCAGGGCCGCCACATAATCGGCAAAGGCATTGGTGTCGGCATCCACCATGGGAATCAGGGCATGGGCTGCCTGGTGCAGGGGGGGAATGAGCTCCCGCATCTTGCCGTCCACCGCTTCAAATTTCCTCACCCCCAGGGTGAGCTTGGCCACCATGGACCCCAAGCCGGCACCCATGGCCGCAATGGCCGCCGACGCAGACCCGCCGCCCGGGGCGGAACTCCGAGAGGTCACCTCTTGGATAAAGCCCCTCAGGGTCAGCCCGGCAAGGGGTTCATCCGGTTCCTCGGCAATGATGTATTCGATGATTTTCTCTTTGGGGTTGAAGGGGGCAACTGAATTGAGCCCCAGCCGCTCCACGGCCAGCCTCACCTTCTGGTCCTCATCCAGAACAAACAGCCCCTCCTTTTCTATATAATACTCCGCAGCCATGAGGATGGCCTCCAGGGGAACCACGCCTACGATTTCAGAGCCGGTCACGGCCACCTTAAGGCCGGCGGCCTCCTCCTTCACCGCTTCAAAAAGCTCATGGATGGCGGTGACATTGTAGTTGTTCAGGTTCACCGTCACCTGGGCCAGGTTGTAATCATCCACATACCAGCCCATGCCCTTGACATCCTTGAACCGCCCCGGTTCATTTTCGCCCCGTCCCGCTTCCCTCAGGTTCAGCGCGATCCTGTGGGCCTGGTTGGGGGTGGAGAGCAGGTTGACGTTATAGGCGATGAGGAAGAACCGGGCGCCGGTCACCGTGGCCCCCCATTCCGGGATGAACTCGGCCGGGCCGAAATCCGGCTTCCACTGGGGCTGTACAATACGTTCCGGGATGGCCTCGTACTGCCCTTCCCGGATCTGGGGCAGTTTTCTGCGGTATTCCTGCTCAGCGGACGCTTCATAAAGGTAAATGGGAATGCCCAGCTCCTCGGCCGCCCGCCGGCCGAATTCCTTTGACACGGCCACACATTCCTCCATGGTCACATTGGCCACGGGGATAAAGGGGCAGACATCCATGGCCCCCATACGGTGGTGCTCGCCGGTGTGGGTCTGCATATCAATCCGTTCCCGGGCCACCCGGGCCGCAGCCAAAGCCCCTTCAACCACGGCCTGGGGATCCCCCACAAAGGTATAGACCGTCCGGTTGGTGGATCGCCCCGGATCCACGTCCAGCAAACTGCATCCCTTGGTATTTCGAACCGCCTGGGCAATGGCTTCAATGGTTTCTTTATTCCGCCCCTCGGAAAAATTGGGGACGCATTCGACGATTTTCTTCATGTTCCGCCCTCTCTTTTACGGTTAAATATGGATATGATTTTCCATCTCATATCACAAACCCGGGAGCTTGTATATACATGTATATTCTTTTAGGGCAGCCTATTTAAAAAATCCGGGACAGCCGGTCTGACCGGCATGTTTCTTTGTGAACGGGTACTCTCTGCACACCCTGGGCTTCACCTCCTGAATGGTGCAGAAAAAAGAGGCGCTCCCCGGCCAGGTGCCGAGAAAGGGGCAGGAGTCTGCTCTTTCCCCGGTCCGGGGGTCCACCCAGATCCGGTATGCCCTCTTGCCGCCGGGCCCGGCCTCTTCCCTCACCCATTCGAGGATATCGTGCCGTCCAAGGGTTTTCCATGCTTCAACATCTTTGGCCGTGCAGACCGTGTCCAGCTGCGTGCAGCAATTGCCGCAGCCCTTGCAGGCAAACCCTTTCATCTGGTTTTCAATCCACACCCCGGTCCGGCCGCCGTCCGTCCCCGGCCCGGCCGCCACTTCAAACACCAGTTCGGCGATCCAGGCCAGCATCTTTTCATCCGGATCCGCAGTTTCAAGGATATGAATCAGGTAGAACCCCAGTGCCGTATCCCCCACCGGGGTATATCCGCCGCCCCTGCGAACCCATGCCTGCTCTTCTCCCCCAGCCGCCCCGGTTTTAAAATCCGTTCCAAGTACCAGCGGGGCGATCCTGCGAAAAAGTTCAGGCTGGGGGCCGTACTGCCCGAAATCGGCAGCCACGGCATCTACGACCTGTGCCCGGGTCAAAAAGGTCTTCAATTCATTGGGCATACGAAACGACCTCTTTAAAAGATAAATATTGATTGGCGCTAGAAATTACTGCTTCAACATAAAACAAAGGCAGCAGAAGATCCAATATTTTTTCTTTTCACCAAACGGTTGAATTCCGTGGAATAATGCGTCATGATTGCCCCAGAATCGGAAAACATCTTTATCTTTCCACTCTTCATCAAAGGGAGATCATCATGATAAAAGGACTCCATATCATCCTAACCTATACCTGCACATTTGCCTGCGACCATTGTTTTCTTTTCTGCAGCCCCGAACGAGCCGGCGTATTTACCTTGAAACAGCTGGACCATCTCATCAGGGCAGCGGCAGATCTGGGCGGCATTCGCTCCATCAGTTTTGAAGGGGGAGAACCCTTTCTCTATTACGGCCTTCTTTGCGAAGGCATCAGGCAGGTCACAAAGGCCGGGTTTGATACGGCGGTGGAAACCAATTGCTATTGGGCAACAGGGGTAGAAGATGCCAAACTATGGCTTGGCCCGCTGCAAGAGGCGGGCTTGACCACGATAGAACCGGGGGACGACAGCTTCCATCACGACGGTGCGGGCGAAACGCCGGCCCAAGTGGCCTCACAAGCCGCCCGTGAACTTGGAATGACCGCCAACACAATATGTATTGAGCCCCCATCATTGGCCCGCCCAAATGACCAGGCCAAAGGGGAACCTGTATATGCCGGGGGGCCGAAGCTCAGGGGGCGGGCAGTGGAAAAACTGGTAAAGGATCTGCCGGACAGGCCATGGGAGGGACTCACGGAATGCAAAATGGAGAATCTCAGAAATCCTGGCCGCGTTCATATTGATCCCTTCGGCAATGTCCTTGTCTGCCAGGGGCTGAGCATTGGCAATTACCTCGACACCTCCCTGGCCGAGGTATTGAACAATTACGATCCCGATAACCACCCGGTATGCGGACCGCTGCTCAAGGGCGGCCCCGCGGCCCTGGCCGAACAATACCGGCTCCCCCATGGCGGCCGGTATGTGGATGAATGCCATTTCTGCACGGAGCTGTGCACATCCCTTGCGGACCGGTTCCCCAAATATCTAACCCCCCGTCAAACCTACGGGCTCCAATGATTTCCCAGGTATTTCATGTAAAAGTCATTCTGCCCTGTGCCGCTGGGCAATATTAGCCGGGCAGTCGGTATAAATACACCGGGGACATTCGTTCCGGCGCACCGAAGCGCCAAAGACGATGACGGACAATAGATAGACGATAAACAGCCCCGGTTCCTGCACCAGCCAGTAAACAGGGTAAAGCAGCACCAGTACCGGGCCGCCAACGGAGAGGATTTTTTCCCGGAGACTGAGGGAGCCGGGCCGCTGACTGAAAAATTTGGGAAATCTCCAGAAGAATATGCAGTTCAGCCGCTTTTCATCCCTGCAGTAATGGGGGCAATGGGTACAGAAAAACCGCAGCACCACCGGTATTGATACCGCGATGACCATAAAAAAGATCACGGCGCCTGCCAGGGACTTATCCAGAACGGCAACCATACCCGTTGTGAAAGGAATGGCCAGAAGCCCGATATAATAGAGAAAATCTGGAAAAGTGTACCGGTATTTCAACGAACATTTTTCATCTGCCATTTTGGGACTCCCTTTCAATAAAGGTTGGTTGGACCGATGCCTTTGGAACACGCCGTTTGCGGAACAGGCGTATCCTTCTTAAACCATTGGCCAATACACCTGTCAAGGCCTGTTTCGCCGCGTCGGGCTTAAGGGGGGGGCCTGAAAAACCGGTCACCGAATTCCCACGGCCTGTGCAGATTTCATCCGGTGAAATCACCGGTTGACACCGGCGCTGTTTGATTATAATTTTTTTCGTGGTACTTTTTCCAAAAGGATGACGCATATTATGAAAATTGAAACCGACTTTTATACATTTGAGCCATTTCATAACCTCTTATATGTAAAATCATATAAATCCTGGGACGAGAGGGTGGTTGAGAATTTTATCAATCACGGTCAACAGGTTGCCCTAGAAGCCTACAATAAAAAAAACTGGGCCATTCTGCACGATGGCAGAGAATGGGAGTTGGGGACGCCCGCCATTGAATCAATGATGATAAAGATGCTGAATAACCCTGTGACGAAGACACTGACGCATCATGCCTATGTGACAGGCCCCTCAGAAATGAAACAATGGCAGGTCAAAAAGGTATTCGATAATATCACCCGCCATGAAGCAAAAATTTTTCAGAACCTTGCCGATGCAGAGAAATGGCTCTCCTCTTTTGGATACACCAAAACGCAGAACTAGACTTTTGACTATTTTCTTGGCTGCTGTAAGAATGTGTTCCGGGGGATTGAAAGCATAAAGAAGCAATCAATCCCCCGGTTGTTTCACAAAGCGCCCTGTGGCAGCAATTCACCTAAACCGGGCACAATCCATTGTTACGATACGTTTATTCCCGCCAATGCCGGGGCTGGTTAAGGACATTTGAGCATCTGACCCTTCCCCCGGCCCTGCCGGTCATTCCGGCGGAAAGTTCAATGACCATCCAGGCACCGGCATGCTCCTCTGGGATGGGATAAGGGGCCTCATATCCCTGCGCGCCTGCCGGAGTGAATCCTGAACGGGGATAATAATCAGGATGCCCCAAAACAAAAACGAGATCCACTCCTGATTGTTTCAATCGATTGAATCCCGCCTCAATCAGCAGGCCGCCAATGCCGGTTTTCTGAACTTCAGGCAGAACGGCAAGTGGGGCCAGTATCCGGGCGGATACAGGGACAGGGCTTTGTGCCACATCAACCTTTGTAAAAAGCACATGCCCAACTAATTTATTATCCTCAACAGCCACCAGGGAAAGTAAGGGTGCTGCGGTGTTATCCCCGAACAAACCGTTGACGAGTTCGGCGATTTCAGGCCCTTTTTCCTTTCCAAATGCCATTGTATGAATTCTTTCTATCTCCTGCCTGTCCGATGCATAAGAGTTTCTTATTTTCAATGCTTTTCCCTCTTAAAATTTAACTCACTGGTATTGAAAAAACGATTCAGCCGGACACTATTCCGGCGTGTTGACTCTAAATAAAGGGGGTGTTGCCGATACAGGGCAGCAATGAAGAGAGGATGCAGAACCGGCTCCCGTTTCGCAGACGCTTCCGGTTCCCCGGGATTCATAAAAAAGAATCGTCAGGGGGTGTGAGAATCAATACCCATCCATTACTGATTATCTGTTATCAGCAACGACGGGCACAATATCCATTAGCTTGGTAAACAAAAAACTCCTTAATTCAATCCGTGTATAGCCAAATTCGCCGCCTTTATATCATTACCTGAAAAATCTTGTCAAATTCCGTTGCCCAGGTGAGATATCGATCCCCATGGATATCAGCCGGAAAAACAACCGAAACGGTTATTGCAAAGAGGATGAGACTGCCGAATAAAAGTATCCTCTGTCAAATCCAGGATGGTTGCGGAACAAAAGTTCTAAACAGCGCTGGAAATTACAAAACCAATAGAATCATGCCTTGACTTTGAGGTCTCTTTTTTCCTAAAATTATATTCACTTAGTCTAATTAAACAGCGCCCATTCTCTTATTTTTTTTTAACTCATCACTTCAGGGATAACATTATGAATTATATGAATGTAATCATAAAAAATTATCTGCCCCTGATTCTTAGTTTAATATTGGGGGCAAGCGTTGCCGGAGCTGAAAGCTTCGACCTTCAACTGGGAACCTCCCAGTCAGACAATTTTTCCCGGTTTACAGGACGGGTTCTGGAACGGATTTTTGATCGCCGCGGCCAGGGGATTACCCTGACTGCAGTCCCGGCCCCCAACGATATCCACAACCTGACGAATCTTCAAAACGGCGCTTTGGATATGGCGCTGGTGGACTCCCGCATGTTTTATGATGCCATGGGCAAATCCGGTCATTTTCAATTCCTGGACATCAGCTATGACAGCCTGAGGATTCTTTCGCCCCTTTACAAGGTCCCCATCGCCCTGGTGGTTAATAAAAAATCCGGTATCACTGACCTTAACGGCCTCAGAAACAAACGGCTCAATGCCGGAACCCCTTTATCCACCCAGCATTTATGTGTGGAAACCATTATGGCAGCCAAAAACTGGTCTAAAAAAGACTTCAGCCTGATTGCCGAGATATCCGGGAGCCATTCGGAAGACACCATGGCCTTCTGCCATGAAACAGTGGATGCCATGGTTCATATCGGGGTCCATCCGGATTCCTCTTTACAGCAGCTGTTAAAGCTCTGCAATGCAGACCTTGCCCATATGGCAGATGAAGATATCCGCCACATGGTGGAAAGCCGGCCCGCGTTTTTCAAAATGGAAATTGCCGCCGGCACCTATCCGCAGATCCCCGAAAAGATCATCACCTTCGGTACACAGGCATTGCTGGTCACCACCCAGGACCTTGACGCGGAAACAGCCGGGAAGGTATTACGTATTTTATTCGAGAATGCAGATAGACTTGCGAGTGCCCATCCGTCTCTGAACCTGGTCAACCAGGCAAAAAACGGTTCTTTGGAAAGCCACAGGGGTTCTGTCCTCTATTTCCCCCAATAGCGTTAAGATTTTTAAACCGCTGAAAACCGGCAGAGGTCACAGAATGAAAAAAAGTCTTTGACTTAGTGCCTGAAACCACCCGTTTCATGGCACAGGGTCAGGCAGTTGTGACCTGTCTTTTCATCCCCTTACCGACGGAAACCGGGACCGGTCCGTGTGGGGGTAGAACTTGGCGCCGGAGAACATGTTCATGAACTCCTGGTTGACGTTGAGTTCGATGTAGGTGATGGTCTCCCGGATGGCCATCACCCGGTCAAAGGCCCCGGGGTCCGTGAGCAGCATGGCGGCCCCGCCCAGGGAGGAGTTGCCCAGAACCTCGAATACGGATCGGTCCAAATCCGGAAGCATGCCGATTGATATGGCAGATTCCGGATTGATGAAAGAACCGAAGGTGCCGGCCACGTAAAACTTGTCCAGTTCTTCGAATTCCAGGCCCGAGGTATTTTTTACGATGACTTCCAGGATGGTGTACATGGCGGCCTTGGAGGAGGTCAGGGAATTGAGGTCCACCTGGGAAAGGCAGATGGGCTCCCCTGTTCCTGACGCATGGGCAGGCACCAGGACAAAGGAGGGGATCTCATCCACTTGGATGAGGCGCTCCTTACACACCTCCGGGGCGAATTTCCCCCGGATATCGATCATGCCGGAAAGAAAGAGGGCTGCGGCCAGATCAATCATGCCCGAGCCGCAGATGCCCACCGGCGGTTGTTCCTCAATGGTATGTACCCTTACTTCCTTTGTCTGGGGATCAATGGAAACCGTATCGATGACCCCGGGTCCTGCGGTCATTCCCATTTTGCTCACCCCGCCCTCCAGGGCCGGGCCCGCCGCTCCGGCGCAGGCGATGAGCCAGTCCTTTGAGCCCACCACGATTTCCGCATTGGTGCCCACATCCACCACCAGGGAAGGCAGTTCCTTTTTATCCAGGTCGGAATAGATGATCCCGGCCAACAGGTCTCCGCCGAAATAGGAACCGATGTTGGGAAAAAGGAAACAGACCCCGCCGGGACGAATCCTGAGCCCGAGTCTGGCCGCTGACATGGTATCCGGGATGTTGACGCAGGGGATATAGGGTTCCTTGATGATCTCAAAGGCCTCAATGCCCATGAACAGATGGGTCATGGCCGTGTTGCCGGCGCCTGTGACCATAAAGACATCCTCCGGGGAGCAGCCGCTCTGCCGGCAGAGCAGCTCAAGGTGGTCGTTGACTCCTTCGATGACCAGTTCCTGGAGTTGGGCCAGCCCGCCGGGTTTATTGGAATGGTGGATCCGTGCCAGGACATCGGGGCCGATCTTTTTCTGGGGATTGTCCAGACCGGCCTCGCCCAGGGCCTCGCCGGTCTCCAGATTGATCAGACGGATGACGATGCGGGTGGTGCCGATGTCCACGGCCGCCCCCAGTACCGGTTTTGGGTGGGCCGGGGGCAGCAGGTCCACCAGGCGCCAGGAACGGCGGTCCTTGAACAGGACGGCCGTGGCTTTGAAGTCCTGGTTCCGCAACCTGGCCGGCAGGTCCTTGAGCAGGCGGCCGGGAATGTGGACAAAGCCCGCATCCACCTCTTTTTTCAGGGCCATTTCCAAACGCTGTGCATCGGACAGGTTGTTGCCCAGCATGGGCTTTTCGATCTCTATCTTTCTGACGTATCCCCTGCCGGGGCTTGCCGGACTCATTTGCGAAGGGCCTCCAGTCTTGCTTTAACCTTGGGAAAATAGTTCAACTCGGTGTGGGGCAGGAAAAGTGCCCCCATGTAATGGTCCATGTATGAGGGGGTGGTGGCCAGCTCGAAATTGGTCATCATGCTAACCACCTCGCCCACGTTGCGGCGCAGGGAATTGGTCAGGCAGTTAATCTTGCAGCCCAGCAGCGAGCCGTTGCCGAGGTAGGTGACTTTTTCCGGTTCGATCTCCGGCAGCAGGCCGATGGTGATGGCACTTTCCAGGTCCACGTAGGACCCGAAGCCGCCGGCAAGGATAATCCGCTCCACGTCATGGATGGTAAGGCCGATCTCCTCCAGCAGGGTCAGGGCGGCGGAATACATGGCGCCCTTTGCCCGGATGAGGTTGTCCAGGTCCGGTTCGGTGATGGTGATGTCCCGGTCGATCTGGGTATTTTCCTTATAAACGAGGACATATTCCCAGATATCCTCGGTCTGCCGGATCCGGGGAGTGCCCAGAGACTGGTTGAACTTGCCCCGGGAGTCAATCACACCTGCTTCAAGCAGCTTGGCCGCCAGGGTGATCAGCCCGGAACCGCAGATGCCCTTGGCCTTGGCATTGCCCACGGTAAGGATCATGGGCTCGTAGGTTTCCGGATTGATGGAGAAATCTTCAATGGCCCCCTTGGTGGCCCGCATGCCGAACTTGACCCCGCCGCCTTCAAAGGCGGGGCCTGCCGAGGCCGCGGTGCAGACCATCCAGTCCTGGTGGCCGATGACGATTTCCGCATTGGTGCCGATGTCCATGAACAGGGTCAGTTCCGGGGACTGGTACATGCCCGTGGCCATGACCCCGGCAATGATGTCCCCGCCCACGTAGGAGGAAACCCCCGGGTAGATCAGGGCGATGGTGTGGTCGGGCAGGTCCAGGTTAATCTCCTTTGCCAAAAAGGGCGGATAGAGGATGGATGCCGGCACATAGGGGTCTTTGCGGATATAGGTGGGCTTGATATTCAGCAGAAGCTGGGTCATGGTGGAGTTGCCCGCTAGGGTGATGGTGGAGATCTCGTGCCTGCCGATGCCCGCCTTTTTCAAGCCTTTGTCAATGACCTTGTTAATTGTCCCAATGACCTTTTCATGGAGCACCTTAAGGCCGTCCCCCTTTTCAGTGAAGATAATCCGGGAGATCACATCTTCGCCGTAGGAGATCTGGCCGTTGAATTCGCCGTGCTGGCCCAGGACCTCTCCGGTGTTCATATCCAGGATCTGGCCGTATACCGTGGTGGTGCCGATGTCCACAGCAACGGCAAAATTGCGGTCCGTGGTATCCCCGGGCTCTATATTGATGATCCGGTTTTTCCCGTCTTTGCGCACCGGCCGGACAATGGTGGCCGTGACCTTGAAGTCCTGTTCCCGAATGATGTCCGGTACTTTTCGGATAAGATTGAGGTCAATGCGCAGCCGGTGTTCGTCGTGGTGGAGCTTCAGGTGGTTCATGATCCGGGCCACATCAGCCTGGTTGTCCCCTTCCATGGCCGGGTCCAGTTCCAGGTAGATCTTTTCCACAGGGGGGATGAACAGGCCGTTTTCCTTGAGCACCTCCATGTCCGCATACATGGCCTTTGCCGTGTGGCGTGCCGTGGCCTGCTGGTTGAGGCGGGAGGTGTCCACCTCCGATTCCACGGGGATGCGCACCACCAGGTCCGAAGCCACATTGGCCAGGCATGCCAGCCGGTAGCCCTGTTCCCGGTCCTCATCAGACAGATGTTCGGAGACGCCGCCTTCCACCTCGCCCTCTTCAATGAGGACCCGGCACTTACCGCAGACCCCGCTCCCCCCGCAGGAGGCGTTGATGTGCACGCCGGCTTCCATGGCCGCCCGGATCAAACTTTCGTTTTCTTCAACTTCAACTGTATTTTCATGGGGGAGGAACTTTATGGTATACGTCATTTGATCATCCTTATCTGTTTAAAGACCTTTCAACGGAACAAACCCCGCTTCCTTTTGACGGGCAATTATACTCCGTAGCTTCGGCTTTGCCAAGGAAGTATGCGTATTTTACCCTGTTTTATTCTATGAATTTTTTGCGGCCCAATTTGTAAAACTATTGTCACGCAAAAAGCCGCATAAGCATGTCGCAATTGTTGAAATATGCGAATATTAATATAGAAATTTGAGGTTAAATTTCAGCCCCTTATGCAAGCAAACGCTTATAAAATACAGGAGAGCAAATGGGATTGAAATTTTTTAAAAGTTATGAAAATATTAATGGTCTATCTCATTAAACGACAAGATTAAGGTATTACACCAGCAAAAGGGGACTTTTACATGAAAACGGTTGACGAACCCAGACTAAGGGAAATTGTAGGGGAAAAGAACATCAAGTCGGACCCCTCTGACCTGTACGTTTACGGGTCGGATGCATCGGTTCACCATGCCATGCCGTGGGTGGTTGTCAGGCCTGAAAACACCGAACAGGTCCAGAAAATAATGGTCTATGCCAGCCAGAACGGCATCCCGGTTATCCCCCGGGGCGGCGGCTCCGGCATGTGCGGCCAGACCGTTCCGGTGAGAGGCGGCATCGTACTTGACATGAAGGGAATGAACCGGATTCTGGAGATCAACCTGCCCGATGTATACTGCCGGGTTGAACCCGGTGTTGTGGACGACGACCTGAACCTGGCCCTGAAACCCTACGGGGTATTTTACCCGCCCACCCCGGCATCCTCCAGGATTGCCACCATCGGCGGAGAAATAGCCAACAACGCATCGGGGGTAAGGTCCGTAAAATACGGTGCCACCAGGGATGCGGTCCTGGGCATGAAGGTGGTGCTGCCCAATGGCGACCTTGTCTCCCTGGGCGCCCATACACGGGTTGAGGCCTCGGGATATCAGCTGCACAAACTCATGGTGGGCTCGGAAGGGACCCTGGGCATTGTGGTGGAAGCCACCTTAAGCTTTGTACCCATCCCCGAATACCGGTGCATGGGTGTGGCCAACTTTGATTCCCTTAAAGATGCCGGCGAAGCCATCGGCTCCATCATGGCCTCGGGCACCATCCCCTCCATGCTGGAGCTTGTGGATTCCGTTGCCATAAAGGCCGTGAACAAAACCATGGACCTGGGGCTCAAGGAAGTGGCCGCCTCCCTGATCTTCGAGGCAGACGGACAGGTCAAGGAAGCCGTGGATTATGAAATCAACAAGATGAGAAAAATCTGCGAAAAACACCACGGCAAGGATATCTGGTCCAGCTACGACCCCAAGGAGCGGACCAAAATCTTCATGGGCCGGAAAAAGCTCTTTCCCGCATTGTCAAAATACGACGACAACCTGGCGTCCACCTCCCTGGCCGACGACATGGCCGTGCCCTACTCCCGCATGGCGGACATGGCCGCCAAAATCCATGAAGTAGCGGAGAAGAACGGCATCATCATGACCGCCTACGGCCACTGCGGCTCGGGGTGCATGCACACCAAAATCCTCATGGACACCAAACGGGAGGACCAGTGGGAATCCGCACGAAAAGCCATCCGGGAAATCTATGAGTTTGTCCGCTCCGTTAACGGCACCACCTCTGCGGAGCACGGCATCGGGCTGTCCAAAGCCCAGTCCTTCAAGGTGGAAAAATCCGATTCCATTGAAATGCTGAGCACCATTAAACAGGCCCTCGACCCCTACAACATCCTGAACCCGGGCAAACTCATGCAGGCCCCGGACAACTGGGTCACGGCCGCCAACCTGAGATACTCTGTGAACAGCTAAACAAAAGGGATTAACCATGGAAATTATAGATCAGAAATTCAAACATTTGGAAAAATGGGCAGGCACCCTTGCCAGCTGTATCAGATGCGGATATTGCTATGAACACTGCCCCATGTTTAAACACACGGGTTGGGAATCCGACGCCCCAAGGGCCAAGATAATCACGGCTTTCGGCCTGCTCTCGGGCAATGTTGAAGCCACGCCCCAGGCCGCTGAAAAGCTTTTTAACTGTTTTTACTGCAAACGGTGCGAGGCAGCCTGCTCCTCCGGGGTTCCCCTGACCGAAATTTTCACCGACGCCAAAAAAGACCTGTGTGAAATGGGCCTTAAGGGGCCGGGCACCACCTCCATCACCCGGATGAACTGCGCCAGGTGCCTGATCTGTGTGGGGGCCTGTCCCCACGACGCCCGGTCCATCGGCGAAGAGGGTATTGTCACGGATCCGTCCAAATGCAAGGCCTGCGGCATCTGTGTGGAAGCCTGTCCCGCCGGGGCGGCGACAATTGTCAACACCTTCGGCCTGAGCCGGGACGAACTCACGGATAAGGCCGTGGGTTTCCTGAACAGCCACGAAACGGCCAAGGCCATTGTATTTGCCTGCAACTGGTCCTACTTCCCGGAAATGATGGCCTCCCGCCTGCCGGAATCCGAGACCCATGACAAGGATTATGAAATCCTGGTGAATATGTGCGGGGGCCGGCTGGAAGCCCAGCTGCTCATGGCCCCGTTCCTGAGCAAGGCATGGGGGGTGCTGGTGGCCTGCTGTCCCGACGGGGACTGCGAACACAACGGCAACGAAAAGGCCAAAAACCTGGTCAAACAATTGAAAGCCACCTTTGAAACCCTGGAAATTGATACGGACCGCATCCAACTGGTACAGATACCCGCCGGGGACAAAACCCTGTTCCAGGCGGAAATTGACACCTTCATAGACCAGTTGAACCAGAAAGGCCCCGTGCGCTAGCAGCGCGTACACCAAAGGAGACTATAGAAAAGATGAAAATAGAAGTACCTTACGGAAAAGACGGTTCCATGGCCGCGGACCTGGACGATGCCGTCCAGGTCGGCTTTCTGGAAGCCAATGATGTGCAGATCGGCGACGAAGACCAGTGCATTGCCGGCTCCATCGCCAACCCCATCAATTCAAAAAACTTCAAGGACTTTTTGTCCGACGCCCAGCAGGTGCTGGTGATCGTCAATGACGCCACCCGCCCCACCCCCACCAAAAAGGTGCTGGATGTGATATTCGAAGACCTGAGCCGGGTCAACTACAATTTCATCATCGCCACCGGCGCCCACCGGGGCCCCAGCGAAGAAGAATACATCCAGATCTTCGGGGAATACTATGAAAAGATAAAAGACAATATCATCGTCCACGATGCGCGCAAGGACGAGGATATGGTGCTCATCGGCCAGTCCACCAACGGCACGGAAATGTACGTGAACAAGGCCGGCGTGGAAGCGGATAAATTTATTATCATCTCCTCTGTGGAGCCCCACTACTTTGCCGGGTACACCGGGGGCCGCAAGTCCTTTCTGCCGGGCATTGCCGGATACAAGACCATTGAACAGAACCACAAGCTGGCCCTGGTGCCCGAAGCCAAGGCCCTGGCCCTGGACGGCAACCCGGTCAACGAAGATATGATCGACGCCATCAAGACCGTGAAGCAGGAAATATTCTCCATCATGACCGTTCTGGACAAGCACCACAAGGTCTATGCCACCTGCTCCGGCCACATCAACGATTCCTTTTACGCCGCCATCGACCGGGCCAACGAGGTCTTTGCCGCGCCCCTGAAAGAAAAGGCTGACATCGTGGTCTCCGTTGTGAAATTCCCCCAGGATATAGACCTCTACCAGGCCCAGAAAGGCATCGACAATGCCAAGCTGGCCCTGAAGGAAGACGGGATCATGATCCTGGTGGCCAAATGCCGCTGCGGCATCGGCGGAAAGGCCTTTGCCGATCTGCTGGGCTCCTGCGACACGCCCAAGGCCGCCCTGGACAAAATCGAGCAGGGCTATGTCCTGGGCTACCACAAGGCCGCCAAAATGGCTGAAATCGGACTCTGGGCCCAGATGTGGGGGGTCACCGACGTGGAAGCCGATGTCATCTCCAAGCTGTTCATCAAACCCTTTTCAGATCTCCAGACCGCCATTGACCAGGCACTGGAAGAAAAGGGCAAGGATGCTTCCGTCCTCTTCCTCATGGACGGCGGCCTCACCGTCCCCCTGGTCGGCTAACAGCAGCGAACATTCGTGTCCTCCATGGTGCAGAAAACGCCATGGAGGACACCCTCCTCCGCCAGTCACTGCCATCCTTCTCCGCCGCAAATTTCTAAAATCACCTTGACAGATTCCTGTGGATAGGAATCCGGATGGTCAAAATAACAAACCAAGGCCACTATTTTAATTAATGCAATCTGATTTCTTTTTGTGTATATTGATGAAATTTTTATCAAAAATTTAATAAGGATTTAAAATGAAAGTTGATTTAGATCAGGTCAGTTACGTGTTTGGGCAAAGTGTGGGTGGTAATTTTAGAAGACAGGGCTTTGAAATCGATCCTAAAATTTTCGCGGATTCATTTATTGCGGCTTTTAACGGGGAAGAACCCAAAATGGCTGCCGGTGAAATGCAGCACATTATGCAAAATTTCCAAAGAGCCATGGAAGACAAAAAGCAGGCAGAGCAGATGGAAGCCGGGAAAAAAAATATTGAGGCAGGAAACAAATTCCTTGAAGAAAACATTAAAAATGAAGGGGTTAAAGCAACAGAGAGCGGGCTTCAGTATAAAGTGATTACTGAAGGAAGCGGGAAAAAGCCCGCTGCTACAGATACCGTTGAAACCCATTATGAAGGTAAGACACTTGATGGTGTAATCTTTGACAGTTCATACAAACGCGGCCAAACAGCGACTTTCCCGCTGAATGGCGTCATTAAAGGCTGGACAGAAGCCCTTCAGCTTATGGCAGAGGGGTCAAAATATGAGCTGTATATTCCATCCGAACTTGCATACGGTCCCACCGGCAGCGGCGGAACCATTGAACCCTATTCTACACTAATCTTCACGGTTGAACTTATTAAAGTAAAATAACCCCCAAGGCCATTGACCAGGCCCTGGAAGAAAAGGGAAGGGATGCTTTCGTCCTCTTCCCCCTGGTCGCCCCCCCTTATTCGTGTCCTCCATGGTGGCCAAAACAACCATGGAGAACACGCCCCCGGCAATCACGGCCATCTCCCGCCGCCGCAGATTTATAAAATCACCATGACAGATTCCTAAACCGGATCGGATTCGCCTGATAGAGACTGATAGAAAAAGAGGCGCGTGCAAAGTACGCTTATTCAGCCTTATTCTTGTTTTTCATTTTCAGATACCAACTCTGATTACCATAAAGTTCATCAGAGCATTCTTCACACAGACTATGACTGAATGAGGCATCAGAATGGTCTTCGATATAGGCTTCCAAAGTATTCCAATATCCTTTGTCATCTCGGATTTTCTTACATCTGGCACAGATCGGCAGCAGCCCGCTGAGGGTGCTTATATTTTCAAGGGCATCCTGCAATTCGCGGATAAGCCGCTCCCTTTCATTTTCTGCCCGCTTCCTGTCTGTTATATCTGTGACAAGGCCTTCTATACAGAAAGACTGTTTTTGGTCGTGCCTGATCAGGTGAGATTGAACCAGCAGAGTACGTTTAGATTCTGTCTTATCCCAAAATGTCACCTCAAAGGTGGCGTGCTCTTTGCCGCCTGTCAATTCCTGTATGCTTTTTAAGCCCCTTTCAATGGATTCGGGTTCCCAGTTTAGAAGGTCCATCCACGACTTTCCGATGACATTTTTTCGATCCAGGCCGATCACGCTTCCTGCCGATGGTGACACATAGGTCACGACACCGTCCATCCGGTGACTATAAAGGAAACTGGAAGGGCCAATATCCTCGACCAATTGCCGGTACTGGCGCTGGCTTTCCTGCAGTTCCTTTTCAGCCTCGACCCTTTTGGTAATATCTTTTAATGAGGCAACCCTGAGTTGCCTGCCCCTGGCATCAAACATTTTCCCTTGGATTTCCAGAGGAAAGGTTGTGCCTTCCTTTCTCAAGCCGATGACGTCATAGACATGCTCAGAACCGGACAATATATTGTTTTTGACCTTGTCTCTATCCTTGGGGATTACAAGATCAACGGCTTTCATACCCATCAGTTCATCCTCATCATATCCAAACAGGCGGCAGAGCTTTTTATTGGCTTCAATGATCGCCCCTTTATCCGTCATTGCAATCCCTTCAAAGGCGGCATCTGAAAGGCTGTGGTATTTTTCTTCGTTCTGCCTTAAATTTTCCTTTTCCTCGGATAATTCCAATTCCAGCTTTTGAGTATTTAACTGAATGAATCCCATTACAAATGAAATACACAGCATGCTGGTCACCAACATGCTGATATCAGAAAAAAGACCGGCTGAGGAAAAATCAGGCACATGATTTGCCGGATGCAAAAAATAGATACCTCGGACCAGAAAAAGCAGCGAAAGGGATAGAAATGTGCCATTGAGTATGGAGGCGTTCTTTTTCAAAACATCTTTTTGGTATCTGTAAACCATAAGAAAACAGAACATAAAGTAAACGCCCATAAAAAAGGAGGAGGTGCACACCCGGATGATAAAGTTGGGTCTCACATAGGTGAAAAACGAGAATATGCCTGCCGAGCAGATTAAAGATCCAATAATGTGGAAAACGTAGTTTGTTTTCTGTCCAGTAAATTTCTTAAAGCCGAAATAAAAAAAGATTGTTCCCAGAAATGCCGATAAATTCCCCATGATAATGGTGATAAAATCAGAGAGGGCACCCCTGAAAGCAACCGCCAGGAAGGCGGCGGTTATTAATATGGTTCCAATTGTCCAGTCCTGGAATCCAGGATAGATGTGCCTGCTCCTGATATAATAGATCATGTTGATGCTCAGGGTCAGCATTGTCAGGCAGAGTGCTACAAAAATGGTCTTGAAGTCAAAAAAGCTGTTCATACAGTCCTCAAGTTCCTTTTTTTCACGGTCTGTTTTTGTGAACACCCGCTCAATAAAGATCCATGGGAAAATCAAAAAAAATATTAAGCCTTAGATCACAACCAGATTACTACGAAAAACTATAAATGGCAAAATTTCTTCCCTAAATGGATGGAGGTGCTGCCGGGTAATGATGGAATTCCAAATTCCAGACAATGGTTGACCATGAAATTTTTATTGATTATACATTGCTGTTTTACGATAATAAGGCCGCTGTTTTTATTGTCTGCGATGCAAACCCGAAAATAAGAAAGCTCATTAGATGAAAGCCTATTCAGATATAGTCAGAAAGATACTGGATGAAGGAATCCGGAAAGAAAACCGCACCGGAGTGGACACCATAGCCATCCCCGGCGCCATGTTTGAACATGACATGTCAGAGGGATTCCCCCTGCTTACCACAAAATACGTTCCTTTTCATTTGGTGGCCAGCGAACTGGAATTTTTCATCAAGGGCATCACGGACAAGGAATGGCTGCAGAAACGGAACAACCATATCTGGGACGAGTGGTGTTCACCGGTGAAGGTGCCCTACGGCCACGACGAGGAAACCCAGAAAAAAATGATGGAAGAACGGGAACTGGGACCCATTTACGGTTTCCAATGGCGGCATTTCGGGGCCGAGTACAGCGCATTTGACGCAGCCCCCAAATCCCCCGGGGTGGACCAGCTTAAACGGGTGGTGGAGATGCTCAGGACCAATCCCGACGACCGGCGGATGATTGTTTCCGCATGGAACCCCACCGTGCTTGAAACCATGGCCCTGCCCCCCTGCCACTACGGCTTCCAGGTCACAGTGATTGCCGGAAAACTGAATCTGCTATGGAACCAGCGCTCTGTGGATACGGCCCTGGGGCTTCCCTTCAACATTGCCAGTTACGGGCTGCTGCTCACACTGCTGGCAAAGGAGGCCGGTTTTAAGCCGGGAAAACTGGTGGGGTTTCTGGGGGACACCCATATCTACGAGAACCACATCCAGGGTCTGGAAAAACAATTAAAAAACGAGCCCTATCCCCTGCCCGGCCTGGAAACCGAAAATTTCACCAGCATATTTGACTGGGAATACGCAGACACAACACTTATGAACTACAAGCACCATCCCCACATAAGTTTTGAGATTGCAGTGTAATCTTTCCTGCCCCCGCCTGTTCCCCATCGCATCTGGCAGGCGCACCCTTGTGGTCCCCATCCAAGTCTTCAGGCTCCAGACGGGGATCCATGTGCATGGCCACATTGGCGGAGTCGGTCATGATAACAAAATCCACCTGCTCGTCGGCAGGGATAATTTTAACCGATTCCATCCAGCGCCATGCCAGGGCAAATACGGCAAAGGAGAGACTGCCGGCGGCAAAGAAATAGTACAGCCCGAAGGGGGTACGGGCCAGAGCCATGGCCCAGGGTGCCGCCACAGGGCCGATAACAGACCCGATGCCGTAAACCAGAAGGAGTGCCGAAGAGACCTTGACCACATCTTTGGGTTCAAAAAGGTCATGGGCCCTGGCCACTGCCACAGGATAGAGGGTAAATAAGATCCCGCCGAAAAATACGCTGGCCCCCAGCAGGGTGTTGATGGACCGTCCGAAAAATATACAGATCAATATGGCGATGCCCGCCAGTATGATGCCCAGGGCGGGCAGCACCAGGGAGCGGTCAATCCGGTCTGAGATTGCCCCCACGGGCCACTGAAATAGCAATCCGCCCAAAACGCTCAGGGTCATGAACCAGGAAAGCTGATCCACATCCATGTTGATATCGTGGGCAAATACCGGGCCCATGGCATAAAAGGCCGACAGCAGAAGACCGGCAATAAACACACCGGCCATGCCGATGGGGGTCCGCCTGAAAATTTTGCAGAACTTTATCTGCGCCGGCTCAGGCAGTTCCGGATGGATAGACCGGGTAACCACCACCGGCACGATGCTCAGGGCCATGAAAACCCCCACCAGCAAAAAGAGGGTTTGTTCTTCTACCCCTGCCATTGTTAACAATTTCTGACCCAGGGTTGCCCCCAGATAGGTCATGATCATATACATGGAAAACACCCGCCCCCTGGCACCGGGCTCGGCGCACTCGTTGAGCCAGCTTTCCAGTACCATGAACATGCCGGTATTGCCGATTCCGCAAATGAGCCTGAGGCAGATCCACAGGGGCACATTCACAGCCACCCCGTGAACCAGGACGACGGCGGTGCTCACTGCGGCAAAGGCGGCAAAGGCCCTGATATGCCCCACCTGCCGGATCATTCCCCCGCAAATAAAGGTGCCCAGGGTCAGTCCGGCATAATAGGCGGTAAGCACCAGGCCCGTTGTCTGGACGCTTACCCCGGCCATGGAAAGGCGCAGGCTCAAAAAGGTCGTCAGCAGACTCATGGCCGCCAGCATGAAAAACACAGCGGCATACAGCGACACAAAAGGCTTAAGCAACTGAAATATATCTCTTTTTTCCATTTCGAAATTCCTGTGATGAATGAAAATCGGCGCATAGTATACCCGGCCGGAATATCTGTCAATTCTTTTTTTAACGGGACGCTTAAATTTAATATGAATGAGGTATTTACGACTATTTGCGGTTAAGGTTTGAACCCGTTAAAAAAGGATGATAACAAAAGAGGGTTTTAAAACTCATCGCCACGTATTGCCAGAGGAGAATATTGTTATGACCTTTTTACGGTCCCTTGGGGCCATGTTTATTTCGCTTGTGTTATTGATTTCATTGCCAGCCCCCGGCAGGACAGGCAATACAGCCCATCCGTCTGCCGAAAGGGATAACGTCCTCAGATTTGCCGTTCACGTCAGTAAAATGGGCCAACTGGATCCCCACTTCGCAGCCGCATCCCAGGACAGGACCCTGGCCGACATGGTGTTCAACGGCCTTCTCCGTTACACCCCCGGCAATGCCCCGGCCATTGAACCGGATCTGGCATCGGAGATGCCGCAGTTAAAAATGGATCAAGGACACCAGGTCTGGACGGTCAGGCTTCGCAGGGGAGTCATGTTTCATCCCGGCCCCATGACCCCGTCCTATGAACTCACCGCAGATGATGTGGTTTACTCTTTTGCCAAAGCCGCAGACCCCAAAAGATCAACCTATGCAGGTGACTACGAGGGGATGACCGTGGGTAAAATAGATAAATACACTGTGGAAATCACCTTGGCGCAGCCCATTTCCTCCATTCTTTTTTTCCCGAAAATCACCAACTACAACGGCGGTTTTATCGTCAGCCGGAAGGCAATTGAAAAAATGGGGGAGGCGGCCTACCAAAAACATCCGGTGGGGACCGGACCGTTCATGTTTAAATCGTATGATCCCGGCAGCGGGTTACATCTTGAGGCCCATGGGGATTATTTCAGGGGGAAACCCGCCTTGGATGGTGTTCACCTCTATTTTTTACCCAATACTGAAGAACGGCGCTCAGGTCTTCTGTCAGGCCGATTTGATGTGATTATCGGAAGCGGAAAAAAAGGATTTGCCAAGGCGCTGCTGACCCATCCCGGCATTGAAATTGATCCCCACGGCCCGGGCGAGGTGACCACCATATATTTTAACACCGGCATTCCGCCCATGGACGATATTCGCGTGAGAACCGCCATCACCCGGGCCCTGAACCGCAACGAATTTTTAGATGTCTACGATGGGGCGAGCGCAGGACCTGTTTTTTCGCCGGTCCCTGCTGATTTTCTTCCAGGCGGGCTTACAGCGCAGGAAGTCAGCCAGCTGGGCGTCAAATTCGAGGAAGACCTGTCACAGGCCAGAGCCCTTCTTTCACAGGCGGGATTTCCAAACGGATTTAAATTGGAGCTGGTGGGTTCTGAAAAACGGATATACAGCAGCTTCTACGGAGTGTTGAAAAAACAGCTGGCACGGATCGGTATTGATTGTCATGTGACCATTCTCTCCCATTCTGAAATGCATAAAACCATACGGAATGACCCCAGGCCCATTGTTATCTATACGGCGTGGCGGCCCAATGCAGACGTTTTCCTCTCCCGCTTTTTTCATTCAAATTCGATTCTGGTGACAGGCAAAAAGCCGGATACAAATTTTGCAGGTTACAATGCCATCGACAAACTCATTGAAGGGGCCCGCCTTGAAATTGATCCGGCAAAACAAATTTCTTTGTGGCAGCAGGCCCAGATCAGAATCCTGAATGATAAGGTGGCCTACCCGGTCCTCTATGCAATAATGAATACGCCGCGAAGAAGCGATGTGGATTATGGCCACCCGCTGAAGGCATCAATGGCGCTTTATCCCCAGTTTACTGAAAAAACCAGGCTATTAAACCGTCAATAACCCGGCGGTCAGAAATCCTTGAAATCATCCGCCCCTTGATCATAGGGAATCACCTTGTCGGGCCTGATTTCCCTTTGCCGGGCCAGGTCAATGGTCGGGTGCACCGGAGCGTCTAATTCTGCTCCGGCCGTGCTGCCCCTTGGGCCGGCAATGCCCTTTTTTGCCCGTTCCTTCCGGTTGTGCGCGCCGCCCACAATCTTAACCAGCTGGCCCACGATCTCCTTCATCTGTTCTGCCTGGGCGCTCATTTCCTCGGCGGCAGAGGCGGATTCTTCTGAGTTGGCCGCATTCTGCTGGGTAACCTTGTCCATCTCTGACACGGCAATGGTCACCTGGTCGATGCCCTTGGACTGTTCTCTGGAGGCCCCGGAAATTTCAGCCATCAGTTCGGCGGTTTTCCCGGTGTTCTCCTGTACCTTTACAAAGGCCGTATTGGTTTCCCTGGCCAGTTCTGCCCCCCGGCCCACCTTTCGGGTGGTGGTTTCGATCAGTTCCGAAGTATCTTTTGCAGCGTCGGCAGCCCGGATGGCCAGGTTGCGGACCTCGTCGGCCACCACCGCAAATCCGGCGCCGGCCTCCCCTGCCCTGGCGGCTTCCACTGCGGCGTTCAGGGCCAGAAGGTTGGTCTGGAAAGCTATCTCATCAATGGTCTTGATGATTCTGGAGGTATCCTCACTGGCCTTGGTGATCTCATCCATGGACCGGGTCAGCTCCTCCATGGCTGACATGGCGTCCTTGACCGACGCCAGGGATGTGCGGGTCAGCCCGTCTGCATTTCCAGCATTCTCCGCATTCATCCGGGTCATTGACGCCATTTCCTCCAGGGAGGAGGAGGTTTGCTCCAGTGAAGCCGCCTGGCTGGAGGATCCCTCTGCCAGGGACTGGCTGGAAGCTGAAATCTGACCGGAAGCAGATGCCACCTGGGCGGCGCCCTGGTCCAGATCGTCGGAAATGCGGTTCAATATGTTAACGATTCCCCGGGCAATGATAAAGGCAAGGCCCAGGCCGGTGAAGACGGCGATCACCGAGATAATGGCCACATTTCTTTTGGTGCCCATGGCAGCGTCCAGCATGGCCTTGTCCGTGAGGATATTTTCTGCGGCCTCTTCCCGCAGTTCGCCGAGCAGAAGCTGAACCTGTTTCAGGGACGGGGCCGTGCGGGTGGCATAAATCTGGGCGGCATTTTCATAACCGCCCAGCAATTGGGCTGCCCGGTCTCCGATTTTTCTCAACAGGTCACGGGTCTCGGCAAGCCTGGGTACGGTGTCTGTCTTAAAAATCTCCAGGGCCTGTTTTCGGGCGGTTTCCACCTTTTCGCCGTAAACCATATATTCCCGGATCGCCTTTCTCATATGGGCCAGGGCCGGTTTGGTCTTATTTTTCAAAATTTCCTCGGCCGCATTAAAGGCGCCGTCCCCCAATGCTGTATTGATCTCTTCCAGGCTGGTGTGAAGGGTGTCGTGGGACGCTGCGGCCTTGGAGAGGAATAATTTCAATTCCGGTATTTTACCGGCCAGCGCCTTTGTCTTGTCGCTGGCCAGCCATCGGGTAAAGGGGCATGAAGCCGGATCATGGGGGACACTGAGACCGGGCCTGAACTCCATCACATCGTCCACGGCCGAAGAGACACGGGTTTGGTGTTCGTCCATGGCTTTCCGCATCATGGCCAATACCTCTGGATATGCCGGCTGATACACATTGATAATGCGGACAGCAGAATCGTGGAGGGCTTTGTGGGGAATTTTTATTTTCTCCAGCAGTTGCCCCAGTTCAGGATCCAGCCGGGCGCTTTTCTTGACCCTCTCTCCGTAAAGCCATTGGCCGAAGCCGCAGCGGGTATGGTCGGTCTGCACCTCTATTTTCTCCCTGTTCTCCAGCAGGGCCGTCCGGATGGAGGCAATCCAGTTGAGGTGGTCGATCTCTTTTCGCGCAATAAACTCCGGCAGGCCGGAATCCGCCTTTGCATAGACCCTTTGGATGGCAAGAGCGGATTCGTGGAGGGCCCGGTGGGGGGCCTCGATCTTCTTGAGCAGCGGAGCCATGGAAGGCACCAGTGTTTCGGCGGCTTTTCGCCCCTCGCCATATAGCCATTTGCCGAAGCCGCATTGGGTATGGTCGGTCTCCACATCCAGAGTATGAACGCTGTCATCGGAGATCAATTCGTTCACGGCGTTGGCCCAGTTGAGATGGTCCACCTCCCGCTGGGCAAGAATCCCGTCCAATGCCTTCCCGTCAATGACTTCATCGGCATTGTCCACGATACCGCCCACGCCGCTAAAAGAGAGGATGCCCTGGACGATAAGCAATAACACCACTATTCCAAACCCAAAACCAATACGTTTGCCGATGGTCAGATCACTGAACATTCTCTTTCCTCCTTGGCGAACGACCGGCGCCCGCCTGGAAACCAGCGATAATGGCGGCAGTACCGCCTGAATATGAAAAACGTAATTAAAAAAGTGGAATCGTTAAAGAATTTATTACATGATACGGGAATTCATGTCAATTTTCGCCAATAAAAAAAGGCCCTGCATGGTTGCAGGGCCTTTTTTTGATGCAGTGCGTGTTATCTAAAGTTCTTCAATGGCTTCCTGGAGTTCGGGCATGAACTCAAGGATGTCTTCCACAACACCCACGTCGGCCACCTGGAAAATCGGGGCTTTGGGGTTTTTATTCACGGCAACGATAAAGGGGTTGCCCTTTACGCCGCCCATGTGCTGGAAGGAGCCGGAAATACCCATGGCCATATAGACTTTAGGTTTGACCGTCTGGCCGGAGGTGCCGACCTGGCGTGATTTTTCAAGCCATTTGGCATCGACGATGGGCCTGGAGCAGGAAACAACGGCGCCCATGGCGTCGGCCAGTTCCTGGGCCACTTCGATGTTGTCTTCATCTTCAATACCTCGGCCGATGGAAACCAGCACGTCGGATTTGGTGATGTCCACGTCGCCGACTTCAGCTTCAACCACTTCCAGGAAGGTTCTTTTGGCAGCCAGGTCGCCGGCATCGCCGGATTTATCCGTAACAGAACCGCCGGCATCGCCGCCCTCAACCGGGGCAAAGGCACCCGGGCGAATGGTGATGACCGCGCCTGAGGATACATCTGAAGTCACATGGGTGGATACGGCACCGCCCAGTTCCTGGCGGACGATTTTCAGCAGATCGCCGTCTTTGCCTTCAAAATCAACCACGTCGGCAACATAGGCGGAATCCAGTTTCACGGAGAGGCCCGGGGCCAGGTCCATGCCAAAGGTATCGTGGGCCGCCAGGACAATGGCATCGGCGGGCAGGATGTTAACCAGGGCCTTTCTGACCACTTCGGCGTTGGGATATGCCAATGCGGCATTGTCAACCTTAATGACCTCTTTATAGTATTTGGCCATTTCATTGGCAACACCGTCCAGGTCGGCGCCGGAACCGGTGACGATGGCGGTCACGGTTGCGCCGGCTTCGATTTTTTCAGCCGCTGCAGGATACTCCAATGCCACATCTTCTGCAGCACCATTCTTGAACGGGATATACGCATAAATCTGTGTCATGATTAGAGTCCTCCTTTTGCTTTCAGCTTCTCAATCAGTTTTTCGATAATCTCATCAGTGGAGCCTTCAAGCATTTCAGCGCCGTCGCCCATATCGGGTACAAAGTAATCCACCCGTTTTGTCTTGGCACCGGCTTCGCCCACGGCGCCTTCGTCAACGCCCAGGTCGCCTGCTGATTTTACAGGAATTTCAACCTTGGCCACCTTACGGATGCCGCGGATGCCCACGTAACGGGGTTCGTTGATACCGGTCTGAATGGAAAGCACGCAGGGAAGTTCGATTTCGTTCATTTCCTGGTTGCCGCCTTCGATTTCACGGCCGACCTTGATTTTAGCATCGCCGTCCACTTCAATTTTATTGACCAGGGAGGCATAGGGGTAGTCCAGCATGGCGGCCAGCATGCCGCCCACCTGACCGGCACCTTCATCGGCCTGGGCGCCGGTGAGGATCAGATCGTATTTTCCCTTTTCTATTTCAGCCTTGAGGATGGCGGCAATACCCTTGCCGTCGGAGCCTTCAAAGGCATCGTCAGACAGAAGAACGCCGTTGTTGGCGCCCATGGCCATCTCACGTCTCAAAACTTCTTCGGCCTCGTCGTCCCCCACGGTCACGACGGTGACGCTGCCGCCGACATTATCCACGATCTGAATGGCCTCTTCAACTGCATAGTTGTCCCACTCATTCACAGAATAAACCAGATCGTCACGGTCCAGGTCGTTTCCGGCGGAATTCAGTTCAAATTCGTTCTCAGCTGTATCTGGAACGCGTTTGACGCATACCAAAATTTCCATCTTCGCCTCCTTAAAAATACTTGATTTACATGGCTGCCGGCGGTGATTCCGGCCGGCAGCCGTTTTCAGTCAATTTTTACTTATGCTAGATGTTCTTCTATAAGCTGTGTAAAATCCAGGGCTTCCATCTTCCCTTCAAGCCCGGCCACCTTGATGGCATCCTGGATGTTCACCAGGCAGAAGGGGCAGGCGGTGACAATGACATTGGCACCGGCTTCGGCAGCCATGTTCACCCTCAAAACGCCCATGCGGGTCTCTTCTTCGGGTTCGTAAAAGAGCATCAGACCGCCGCCGCCGCAGCAGAAGGACCGGTCGCGGCTCTTTTCAAGTTCAACCCGGGTCAGGCCGTCAATGGCGTCCAGAGCTTCCCTGGGATCTTCGTACACCCCGTTGTGGCGACCCAGGTAGCAGGGATCGTGGTAGACAAAAACCTTGTCCGGGTCATTGCAGGGGTTGAGTTTAAGGGCGCCGGAGGCTACTTTCTCCGCCACCACGGTGGAAATATGCTTTACCGTGGGCAGGCCCGTATAATCATTTTTCAATGCATTGTAGGCATGGGGATCGGCGGTGACGATTTCCTTTACACCGGATTCCAGGATGGCTTCGGTGTTCTCCTCTTTGAGGGTCTGGTAGAGCATTTCCTCGCCGAAACGAACCACCTCGTTACCGGAATCCTTTTCCGCCTTGCCAAGGATACCGAAGTCCACACCGGCCTTTTCAAGGATGATGGAGGTTCTTCTGGCAATTTCCTGGATATTGTCGTCATAGGAGGTGATACTGTCCACAAAATAGAGGGTATCGGCGGACTCTTTGTTGAGATCTTTAATGGTATGCTCGGCTTTGAACTCTTTATCCTTGGCCCAGTCGGCACGTTTCTTTTCCATTTTGCCGTAGGGGTTGCCGCGCTTTTCAAGGGCCTTCATGGGTTTCTGCAGGGACTGGGGCACCATGCCCTCGTCAACCATGCCCCGGCGCATGTCGACCATCTTGTCGATGTATTCGATCCCCAGGGGACATTCCTGTTCACAGGCACCGCAGGTGGTGCAGGACCAGATCTCGTCCTCGGTATAGATATCCTCCACCAGCATGTTGGGGGACTTGTAGATCTCGCCTGTCATGGGATAATTCTTGAAGATCAGATCCCGGGCCTTGATGGTGATGAACCTGGGAGAAAGGGGCCGGCCCACTGCATTTGCCGGGCACTGGTCGGAACACCGGCCGCAATCGGCGCAGGAGTAGAAATCCAGCATGTGTTTCCAGGTGAAATCTTCCAGTTTTTTAACGCCAAAGGATTCCAGGTCGTCCAGATCCGCATCGGAAACGCCGTGCATGACGGGTTTGATATTGCCGCGGCGGGTTCTCATGAAAAAGACGTTGAAAAAGGAAGTAATAACATGGAAATGCTTGCCCATGGGTAAAAAGCAGAGGAAGAAGAAAAAGGCAATGTCATGGACAAAGTACATGGTCACGTGCAGGCCCTGGAGAAAGCCCAGTGAGGAGGTTTCCAGCATGCCTTTGAAAAACCATACCAGGGTCAGGGGGGCCACGGAATGGCTGTGGACGGTTTCCCTGGCCGCGTAAGCCAGTTCCGAGGCTTCAAACAGACTTTCGGAGAGCATCAGGGTGGAGATGATGCCCAGGACGAATACCGCCTCTGCAGTGTGGTCTTTTCCGTATTTCTCAGGGACCGCGTACCGTGAAGGTTTAAATATCCCCCGGCGGACGGCGGCGATGATACAGGCGATGAGCACGCCCGTTGCGGCGTAGTCTTTGAATACATTATAAATTGCACCCAGTCTGCCGTCGAAGCCCGGCAGGACAAAGCCGTCGGACAGGCCGACAATCACTAGGGTGGTGGAACGGATGGACAAGACCAGGAAACCGGCAAAAATGACGATATGCAGGACGCCGGCCAGCATGTAACGGGGCTGCCGCATCTGGCCCAGCCAGACGGTCACAAGGTTTTTGATCCGCACCGGAATGTCACCGAACCGCTTATCCGGATTTGCCCGGACCAGGGGAGCGATGCGCCGTGCCATGATATAGGTGAACAAGCCCACACCGACGACGGGCAGAATAAAAGACAAAATAATGGTTGGAAAGAAACCGAAAAGTTTAAAACTTGCCGGACCAAGAATTGAAGACATATTCACTTACCTCCCGTTGAGTAATATAATGAATTCAGGTTCATTGAGCTTTATTAAACATAGGCTGTGCCGTCAAGCAAAAAGCCGTATTCACCTAATTTTTACCATTTATATAATGGATGCCGTTTATTTCCCCCGAACGCCTGTCATGTAAAGGTCCACCAGCGGATCAGCCATGGAGACCAGGTCATAGCGGCCGTGGGCCGATACCCAGGTGGAAATCACCCCTTCCACCGCCCCCAGGATAAACCGCTTCACCAGCCCCACAAACAGGTCCTGGCGGATGGCCCCTTCGATCTGGCCCTGTTCGATGATATCCGATAACAGATCCAGGTACATCTTGGAAATATCCTTGATCTGGTGTTCGATTTCCCTCAGGTACCTGACCTCGGACTGAAAAATCACCGCCATGTTTTTATCGTTCTGAAACTCCTGGAGATGGCAGCGGATGAGATTGCGCAGCTTGTCCTCGGCATTGGTTCCGCTGGCCACGGCGGCATTCATCTTTTCAAACACGGATTCGGTTTTAAAACTGATGAATTGGTAGAGGATATCATCCTTGTTTTTAAAATAAAGGTACAGGGTTCCGTCAGCCACACCGGCCTGCGCCGCAATCTGGGAAATGGTGGCTTTGTAAAAGCCGTACTCGGCAAAAACAGCACCGGCACTGTTTAATATCTTATGATATTTTTCAGTTTTATTTTTTTGCAAATTCTTTTGCCCCTCTTTTCGGTCAAATGAATAACGGTTCACTCATCTAACAATAGATCAAATCAAATGTCAAGTCCCGGACCAATAAAAAAATGTAATTTATATTATTATTTTTTTCTATATTTACAGGATGTTATAAAGACCGTGCTTTTTCATGTCAAAAAAAGCCAGCCTTTCAAAACCCTTCACTTTGTTCTGAATAAGAATTCATTATCCCGATAAGGCTTGATTTTAGGGCGGTTTCATGACAAAAAATAAAGATCATTTATATCAGATTTTGATTGTTCAAAGCCATATCGGCTATGGGAGGAAAATAAAATGTCAGAATTATATACCGAAGAATTTCAATCCATCCTTGACTACGGCAGACCGCCCAATGTCAAAAAATGTTTCCCCAACTCCAAGGCCCTGATCGTCAGCGGCAAATACATTGACCAGGCCATGCTGGCCAAGGGCGGCTGTATGACCATAGCGGCCAACGGCCGAAGCTCCTTTGTCATCAGGGGCGCCCTTGCCGCGGCCCAGCGGGCCAACGCTGCCATCATCATAGAAATTGCCAGGTCCGAAGGGGGAACCGCCGCATACTGCCCCACCAGCCTCTGGAACATTGCCCGTCAGACCGATGCCTATATGAACGAAATGGGCATCACCGTTCCGGTAGCCATCCATGCAGACCACTTCGGCATTAAAAAGCCTGAAGATGTAGAACCGGCCAAGACTGAGATCCAGTCTCTGTTCGATGCGGGGATTACCTCCATTGCCATTGACGCCTCACACATGCCCGACGACCAGAACCTTCTGGCCAATATCGAACTCTACCCCTATGTGCCGGAATGGGCCGGCCTTGAAACCGAAGTCGGGGAGATCAAAGGAAAAGAAGGGCTGTCAACGGATGAAGAAGCCCTTTTCCTCATCCAGGGCCTCAACGCCCACAATATCTTCCCGGACTGGATTGCATTGAACAACGGCACCACCCACGGCATTGAGCAGACAGATGCAGGCATCAATGTGGAACTGACGGCCCAGATCCATGACGCCCTGGCACCCTACGGCATTTCCGGGGCCCAGCACGGCACCTCGGGCAACAATTCCGACCGCCTCCGCCAGATTGCCTCCCAAACCCGGACCACCAAGGCCAATGTGGCCACGGCCCTGCAGATGATCTCCTGGGGGGTGAAAGTCAATGACTATGGCAACGCCATTATGGACGACACCGGCAGCTTCATCAAAGAGTCCGGCAAAGGGGTAACCGCCGAAAACTGGAAAAAAATGCTGGCCTATGCCGCAGACAACGACTGGCAGGGCGGCAATTTCAAAAAGCTGAACCTTCCTTTTGAAAGCTGGCTTCTGGCCCAGACCGCCCCGGTAAGAGACCGGATGGTCAAGGCAGTGGAATCATTTGTTTACACCCTGCTCACCGATGTGTTCAACGCAACGGACACAGCCGATTATGTCAAAAAACAAATCCTTGAGAGCCGGTCTCATTTCCCCGGATTCAAGGCTGAAAAAATCGAAGATGAAAATGACTGGACCCGGGAAAAGATCCTTGAGAAGGCGTCCAAAATCGTTGTGGATAAAGGACCTGATGGGGATTGGGACGATTAAAAAAAAATCTAAAGTTTTAATTTTGCCTGTCCGATAATGGGTTTAAGGAGAAAATTAAAATGCAGATTCCGTCATATCAGATACAGAATGTCCTGAAGGTCTATTCCAGACAATTGAGTCAGGGCAAAATGCTGAGCAAAAGCAAATTCGGCAATGCGAATAAGGTATCTGCAGACAGTGTTAACATATCATCTGAAGGAAAACGGCAGGCCATCATTGACAAGGTGGCCGCCAATATTGTCGACCGGATCATCACCGAAGGCCCTAAAGAGGGGAATGAGGAACAGATCACCGATCAGATTGAAAAGGAACTGGGAAAAAAGATAAACTTTACCAAGGGAAAAACCCAGTTCACCTATACCACTGTTGACGAAAACAATAATAAGGTTGTCAAAACCTTGTCTGTAGAAGATTCCAGGTTTGTTGTGGAACGGATGACCGAACTGGCACGCCAGGTTGCAGACAACAATATGGAATCCTGAGGAGACCGCAGACATGAAAATTACAAACACACCCCCAACTTACATCAACCAGACCTATGCCAACCAATCAAACCGGACGGTTAAAAGCAAGGCCTTAAAGTCGGATGTAAAAACAGACAGCATCAACCTATCATCCACCACCCGGGACATGCAGAAAATTTCTGCAGCATCACAAACCGATCCCGAAAACAGGATTAAAAAGGTGGAGGAGCTCAAAGCAAAGGTGCAGTCCAACCAGTACAGCGTCAACGCTGACCAGGTGGCGGAAAAAATGCTTGGACATTTTCTGGACGAACTGGGATAAGCGGCAGCTTTTTCCCGGTTCGCCGGTTCCGTCTGCATCCCGCCCACGCCCCACCCCAGCCAACCACCTGTAATAATAGAACAAAACAGCCAGATACAAATCCTTCCACGGCATAATAAATACCGGCACACAATTTGCTTTCTTTATTTTCAAGAATTTAAAAGGAGGCCAGTATGATCAACATCCATAATATCAACGAAATTGCCCAGGCCCTGGGCGGGCAGTCCCAGACCAGGCAAAAATCGGGGGAGGCTGCCGATGCTTTTGACGCCGTACTCAATTCTGCCCTGAATAAAACCGACTCGGCCGAAAATGCCACGGCAGCCGACGGCCTGGAAGAAATTGCCGCCCCCGGCTTCAATCTGGAGCCCGTGTCATCCATTGTAACCGGAAAAACCGACAAACTGATCGGCATGCTGGAAAGCTATGCAGGCCAGCTGGAAAACCCGGGGGTCTCATTGCGCCAGATGGAGCCCGTATTGGAGGAGATTAATGCAAAGGCGGACGCCCTTCTTGAAAAAACCAAACTTCTCGGGGAAGCGGACAGCGGCCTGAAGGATATTGCCACCCAGACCGCCGTGACCGCCAGGACGGAATATATGAAATTCCAGAGGGGTGATTACCTAAGCTGAGTACCCGTCGGCATACACTTTTTTCGCGGTCTGCCAATGGGTTTCCCTTTCCATGGGCCTCATTTTTTTCAAGTCAAGCCGCTCCGCCTTCAGGGCGGCTTCCATGGTTCTGAACCGTCCTTCAAACTTCGCAGTTGACCGGTACAGGGCGGTTTCCGGATGGAACCCGGCAAACCTTGCCACATTTACCATGGAAAAGAGGATATCACCGAATTCCATCATGGCGTCATCCTTATCCCCTTTTTCCAATGCCGCTTCAAATTCCCGGATTTCAGATTTAGCCGTATCCAGAACCTGGTGAATATCTTCCCACTCAAACCCGGCCTTTACCGCCGCCTTTGAGACTTTTAAGGCCCTCAGAAGCCCTGGCATCCCCTTGGGCACACCGTCCAGGGCGGAAATGGCCGGCGCCTGACCATTGCGCTGCTTTTCTTTGGCCTTGATCTCTTCCCACTGCCGGTTCAGGGCCTCTTCAGTATCGATCTTGGCGGTATCATAGACATGGGGATGGCGCCGGATCATCTTTTCCGCCACCCGGTCCACCACATCTGAAAATTGGAACCTGCCGGTCTCCACAAAAATTTCTAGAATAAAGAGGACCTGGAAGAGGACATCCCCCAGTTCCTCAATGGTATTTTCCGTATCATCGTTGACAATGGCCTCTTCCAGTTCATAGAGTTCTTCGGCCAGGCATTTCCACATGGTCAGCGGGGTCTGCTGCCGGTCCCACTTACATCCGTTTTCCCCCCTGAGCCGCCGGATGATATCCAGCAGAGGGACTATTGTTTCCACGTCTTTTTCAATCCTTCCAGGTGACGGTTAAAATCATTTTTCATGTTCCGGGAGACAAACACCGTCAACGCATCGGCCACCCGGGCCAGATAGGGGGCTGTTTTCGATTCTGCAAAAAAGGTTTTGCTGTCCGGTATAAAGGTGGTGGCCATGATGAAGAGTACCGTGGTGATGAGTATTCCCTTGGCCGCACCGAATGCCACACCGAATGTCCGGTCGACCCAGCCCAGAAACACCAGTTTCAAAAGCTTGCGGATGATCCAGGCCACCAGCCCAACGGCCACCAGGATCAAACAGAAGAGGGCAAAAAAACAGGCCAGCTTCCGGATACCGGGGGAGGAAATCCAGGGTTCAACATGGGGCATGAGCAGGGGGAAATAGGTATTGGCCCCGTAGAACCCGGCAACAATCCCGATGATACCCGAGACTTCCCGGATCAGCCCCCGGAACCCTCCGAAGACCAGGCAGAACCCCACAATACCGGCAACACAAAAATCAAAAAGCGTCATGTTTCCCCGTCCTTATTAATGTAGTTTAGAAGAGTTCAGAGATACCAGGACGGCAAGTTCACAGTCAAGATTTTTATTGACCTTTGGCCAAATTAAATGCACCCTATAGCCCATGAAAAATTTAGCCTTCTCGAACATGGGGCTTGCCCAGAAGCTCTTTGGTTCACAAAACACCAACCTGGAAAAAATTGCTCGTGCATTCGGGGTTCAGATCAACTCAAGGGGGGGAGACCTGACCATCACCGGTCCTGATGAAAAAGCGGCTGCCGCCGCATCCCTCATGGATCAGTTATATACCCTGCTGGAGGACAATCTCATCCTCAGCCCCCAGATCCTGGACGCCGCCATCAACACCATCCGCCGGACGCCCAAAACCCCGTTGAAAAAATTGTTCTCCACCACCATTCTGGTCACGGCCCGAAACAAAACAATCACCCCCAGAAACCCGGCCCAGCATGCCTATGCGGAAGCCATCAAAACCAACGACATCCTCTTCGGCATCGGCCCGGCAGGCACGGGGAAAACCTATCTTGCCATGGCCATGGCCGTAGCCGCCTTCACCCGGGGAGAGGTACAGAAAATCATCCTCACCCGGCCGGCCGTGGAGGCCGGCGAAGCACTGGGGTTTCTGCCCGGGGATCTGGCGGAAAAGATAAACCCCTATCTTCGCCCCCTTTACGATGCCCTCTATGATATGCTTGATTTTGAAAAGGCCAGGGCATATATTGAACAGGAGATGATTGAAATTGCGCCCATTGCTTTCATGCGGGGCCGCACCCTGAACAACGCATTCATCATTCTGGACGAGGCCCAGAACACCACCTCGGAACAGATGAAAATGTTTTTGACCCGGATCGGGTACGGGTCAAAGGCGGTTGTCACCGGGGACATCACACAGATCGACCTGCCCGGCGGAAAACGGTCCGGACTGGTGCAGGCCAAAAAGATCCTGACCCGGATAAAAGGGATCGATTTCATAGAATTTACCAAGGATGATGTGGTGAGGCACCGCCTGGTCTCCGACATCATAGACGCATATGAAAAAAACAAATAGCGAGGGACGTCTTGCAACGGCAGGACAGTTTCTGCTGTCCACCCCCTACCTGCTCTGGATAATCTTCATCCTTGTCACCGTCCTTTTCACCCTGACCCAGAACTTTGACCAGGCGACGGTATCTTCCTATTCCTACCATATCGGCGATGTGGCCCAGAGGGATATCAAGGCGCCCAGGGATTTTTTAATCGAAGACAAGGAGAGCAACCAGGCCAAAATCAACCGGGTCAAAGAGACCATCAGAACGGTGTATGATTTTGACGGCCGCCTCCTCAAAAGCATCACGGCAAACATTAACACGGCCATGGCCCTGGGCCGCCAGATGTTCGACGCCCCCGCAGACAGCCCCGCGGCGGACCAGGAAGCCCCTGTGTCCCAAGATCCCATGATCCCCCAGGAACCGACCCTGGCCATGGCCCTGGCCGCGAAACCGGACTTTGAAAAAAAACTGGGCATTGAGGTCTCAAAAGGGGCCTATCAAATCCTGTTCAAAAACCGGTTTTCAGAGGAGATCACCGGCCAGATCACCCAGATCGTCACTAAGATACTGGACAACGGCATTGTGGCCAACAAGGAAATTCTTCTGGCCGAAGAGGATAAGGGGATTATCCTTCGGACCATCCAGTCCGACCAGGAACGGGTGATCACCAACCTCAAGGTCTTTTACGGGCCGGACCAGGCCAAGACCATGGTGAGGATTTTCGGCCAGCCCCTGCTCAAGGATGTAAACTACAGCCTCTCCAACCTCATCGTGGACATCAGCCAGCGCCTGCTCCGCCCCAATATCACCCTGAACAAAAATGAAACCGAAAAACGGATCCAGGAGGCCCAGGCCAATATCAAGCCCATTCTCTACCAGATCAAGGCAGGGGAAATGATCGTGCGGGAAGGAGAGCGGGTGGACAAGCTCCAGCTCATCAAGCTCAATGCCCTGAACCAGCAGGTGGAGGAAAAAGATATTTACATGTCCATGATCGGCACGGCCATGCTCACCTGCCTGCTGATACTGGTGGTCTATTACCTCTTCCTGAAAGAACACCCAAAACTGGTGAAAGACCTGAACAAGCACATGATCTTTCTGGCCCTGGGCCTGATTCTCTACCTGGGTTTTGCCGAACTGGCCGTCTATGTTGCCCACTCGGCCAATCCGGAAATGTCCAAGGAAATCGCATCCAGAACCGTATACATGGCCGTGCCCATTCCGGCGGCAGCCATGATCGCCTGCCTGTTCCTGGGATTTGACATCGCCCTGTTTTTTACCCTGGTGCTGTCCATCCTGGCCAGCCTCTCCTTCGGCAACAGCTTCCAGGTATTTGTTTTCTTCTTTCTGAGCTCAATCACGGCGGCCTATTGGATAAAGGAACGGGATGAACGGCGCCACTTCATCGCAGCCGGATTCAAGCTGGCCCTGTTCAATGCCTGCCTGGCCATTGCCCTGGGTTTTTTCAACCAGTCACAACCCGACCTCATGCTATTGGCCAAACAGGTGGTCATCGCATTCTCCGGCGGCCTTTTCGCCGCCGTGCTCACCGTGGGATTTACCCCCTTAATTGAGGTAATGTTCAACTACACCACGGCGGCCAAACTGCTGGAATTCGCCAACCTTGACAAGCCCCTGATTAAAAAGCTGATGATAGAGGCGCCGGGCACCTACAACCACAGCATCATTGTGGCCACCCTCTCCGAAGCGGCGGCATCGGCCATCCAGGCCGACAGCCTCAAGGCCAAGGTCATGGGTTATTACCACGATATCGGCAAGCTTGACAAAACCATGTATTTCATCGAAAACCAGGCCGACGGCAAAAACCGGCACGACAAGCTGTCCCCCTCCATGTCCGCCCTCATCCTCATCCAGCATGTGAAAAAAGGGGTGGAAATGGCCAAAAAATACAAGCTGGGAGATGAGATCATCGAAGGGATCATCCAGCACCACGGCACCTCCCTGATTAAATATTTTTACAATAAAAGCCTGAAAGCCGGCAATGAAAACGTCAATGAAGAGGATTTCAGGTACCCCGGCCCCAAACCCCAGACCCGGGAGGCCGGCATCGTCATGCTGGCCGACGTGGTGGAAGCGGCGGTCAGGGCACTGGAACGGCCTACACCGTCAAGAATCCAGGGCCGGGTCAAGGAACTGATCAACGATATTTTTGCCGACGGCCAGCTGGAGGAATGCGAGATGACCCTCAAGGACCTCCACCAGATCGCCAAGAGTTTTAACAATATACTGACATCAATTTACCACAGCCGTATCGAGTATACGGACAAACCCCAGGAAAAGAAAAAAGAGAAAAATGGAGATACTGATAGACAACCGGCAAGAGGAGAGGCTCCCCACTCCCCCAATCCGCCAAAAGACAGAACAGATCTTAAGCGCCTTGGGCTGTGATGCCCACGAGATATCCGTGGTCATCATGGACGACGACGGCATCCGGGACCTCAACGCCACCTACCGCAATAAGGATAAAGCCACCAATGTCCTCTCCTTTCCCATGCAGGAGGGAGAATTCGCGGACATCACCCCGGGACTGCTGGGGGATGTGGTCATCTCCCTGGATACAGCGGAAAGGGAAGCCAAGGACGCCGGAATCACCATAGACGAAAGGATGTCCCAGTTGCTCATTCACGGCATCCTCCACCTGCTGGGATTCGACCATGAACAGGGCGAGGATGCCGCTGAAAAAATGGAAGCAAAAAGCCTTGAACTGCTGAGACAAATTGAAAAAAATACCGGATTGGCTGCATTCTGATCCGGTGCAGGAGGAAGATAAAATGGCAGAATTAGCAGTAAACGTTGATCACGTTGCGACCCTGAGGCAGGCCCGGGGCGCCGCATATCCCGAGCCCGTGGCAGCCGCCCTTGCCGCGGAAACTGCCGGCGCCGACGCCATTGTGGTCCATCTGCGGGAAGACCGCCGCCACATCCAGGACCGGGATGTCCGCATCCTGCGCCAGGTCATCAAAACCCGGCTGATCCTTGAGATGGCCGCCACCAACGAAATGCTAGGCATTGCACTGGACATCAAACCCGATACCGTGACCCTGGTCCCTGAAAAACGTGAAGAACTGACCACCGAAGGGGGCCTGGACCTGATCACCCACCAGTCCCATATCCGGGAGGCCGTGGCCACCCTTAAGAATGCCGGCATGAAGGTCTGCATCTTTATTGATCCTGACCTGGACCAGATCAAAATGGCCCACAAAATAGATGCCGACTCCATTGAGATCCACACCGGCGCATTCTGCGATGCCCTCACCGACGCCGACCGCCGGAGGGAATTTTCGCGGATCGTGGATGCCGCCAAAATCGGTACAAAACTCAACCTGGGGGTCCATGCCGGCCATGGCATCTGCTACCATTCCATCGATGCCTTTAAGGGGCTTTCCGAGATTACGGAATACAGCATCGGCCATTCCATTATCTCACAATCCGTCATGACGGGCATAGACCGGGCGGTTCGGGACATGAAGGATAAAATCAAAGCCCTTTGACTTTATTCCTAAGTCTGATATAGTCAATGGATCAATACAAATCCTTTTTTCTTCGGCTATTATGACATCATGCAACAGGAAACGATACTACTCATAGACGATGAAGTTTCCATCCGGGAAAGCTTTTCATCCATTCTCAGGGATGAGGGGTACCGGGTGCTTACCGCTGAAAACGGCCGGGTCGGCCTGGATATTTTTTTTACGGAACCCATTGATCTGATCATGACGGACCTGAGGATGCCGGTCATGGACGGCATCGAAGTCATGACCGCCATCCAGGCCCACGCCCCTGAGGTCCCCATGATTGTGGTTTCCGGGGCCGGCAAAAAGCACGATGTCATAAAAGCCCTGCAGATGGGTGCCAAGGATTATATTTCAAAACCGGTTACCGACATGGACATGCTTCTCCACGTGGTGTCAAAGGTGCTGGAAACCCGGCGCCTGGTCAGGGAGAACCAAAAATACAGAAAACGGCTGGAAAAAAGCGAAGCGCGGTACAGAACCATCACCCGGCAGATTGCAGAAGGGGTATTTACCGTGGATGAACAGGAGAATTTTACCTTTGTGAATCCCGCCTTTTGCAAAATGGCCGGTTTTCCGGAAGAAAGAATGACCGCCATGAACCTCAAGGACATCTCCACCCAGGAAAGCTTTTCCGTGATTCTGGGCCAGACCCAGAAGAGGAGAAAGGGCAAGACCGGGCGGTATGAAATCCAGCTCATCAATGCCCTTGGCAATCCGGTCCATGTTGAACTGGCCTGCAGCCCCATGTATGATGATAAAAACCGGTATGCCGGCGCCATTGCCGTTGTCAGGGACATCACCAGACTCATTGAACTGAAGCAGAAATATCAGAAATTCCTGAAAAATGAACCCACCGGGGGGAAACACACCATCCCCATCTGTGCCAATTGTAAAAGTATCCGGAGAGACGACCGGAACTGGCAGCAGGTGGAGGAATTCTTCAGCGACCTGGTCTTTTCCCACGGCATCTGCCCGGATTGCTGTGAGAAGCTCTATCCAGATATTGATCTCGGGGAGCTTGCTGGGGATTAATCCGGTCAGGCAGGCAATGCTGCCGCCCGTACCGCCTGGCTCACCCCGCAGTGATTGTTGGACCCCACCACCCGGAATCGGCCTTTCATATCCTCCGGCCCGTTTTCCACCAAAAACCCCTGGCCGGCCCAGGACAGCAAATCCAGATCGTTATAATCATTGCCCACGGCAACCACATTCGCTTTTAAAACGCCCAGCTTCCGGGCCAGCCACTCAGCGGAGCGGCTTTTGGACACGGCCCTGGGAAACACCTCCACCCAGGCGCTTTTATGATCCAGGGGCGAGGTGGCCAGAATCACGCTGAATTTTGAAAGGTCCTGTTGAATCCGTTTGAACTCTGTTGCAGCGATCCCCCCTGGAATGATGGAAAGGACCTCGGTGGCGGCGTCAAACAACGCCTCCCCTTTCCCCATGGCCCGCCCCAGGGAGGGATAAAATTCAATACGCCGGTTAAAATCAGGATTTTCAAGGCCATGGGTTCTGTATATGAAATGCTCTGTCCGGGGAATGGCATCCTGAACCATGTAATCCCTTCCGATGTCATCAAAATAGCCGGTGATTTCCAGGACATCCGACTTGGACAGGGAATGGGAAAGGATCACTTCATCCCGCGCCAGGTCACAGATGCCGGCCCCGGTGGAAAAAATCAAATAATCCACGGACAGGCCGGCCCGGGAGATCCCCATCTGGTCCAGGGCCCGGTTAAAGGAGAAAAGGCTGCGGCCCGTTGCAATGGCGGTAAGGGTGTGCTCGGCCCTGAGGGAGGCCAGGGTTTCCAGATCTCCGGAGCGGATGGTTTTGTGGTCGGTAAGGAGGGTGCCGTCAAAATCCGTTATGAACAATCGCCGTGAATCAGCCGGCAGCATCCAGCGTCTCCCGGACAGCGGATAAGAGCAGATCCATATCAAAGGGTTTGAGCAGTATCTTTGAAACTTCCGATTCAATCTCGGGGCTCAGGCGGGTCCCGGAACAGAGAATCACCGGTATATCCGGCCTGACGGAACGGATTTCCTTGGCCAGCACGGCACCGTTCATCACCGGCATGGTATAGTCGGTAATCAAGAGATCGTACTGCCGGGGATTCTGTTTAAACAGGGAGAGGGCGTCTTCGGGACGGGTCTGGGTCTCTACCGTATATCCATAATCTTCCAGCATTTCCTTGCCGATTTCCACCAGATAATCTTCATCATCAACAAACAGGATGGTTTCCGTTCCCTGTTCCATTGCCGTCCCCCTCCATAATACGGTAACCCAATTGTTTATTCAGGCTGCATCAAATAATTGATTAGCAGGATAACAGACTCCGCACCGGATTGAAAAGGGTAAATTCCCTTGAATCCATTAAAAAATCAGCATAGGATGACAGACCTATGAAGAACAGGCACTTTCTTATCATTGCAGATATCGAAGGCAGTTCCGGGTGCCGGGACAGGGAGAGCGCATCATTCATGGGAAGGGGATGGCCCCGGGCCTGCCGGGAGATGACCCGGGATGTGAATGCGGCGGCAACCGCCCTGCTCAATGCCGGTGCAGCCCGGGTCTGCATACAGGACTTCCACCGGACCGGCTATAACCTCATGCCCCGGGGAATCCACCCCGCGGCCAGGCTTTTCCAGGGATACCGAAGGGGACCGGTCCCGGGCATGGGGCGGGTGGAAAAATTCCACGGTCTTCTCATGCTGGGTATGCATGCCCCTTCCGGGCTGCCGGGATTTTTATCCCATACCCTGACCTCAAGAATCGCCCAAATAACGATAAACGGCCGCCTGATCTCCGAAGCCCAGCTCTTTTCCGCCGGACTGGCCCCATTTGGAACCCCTCCCCTGTTTTTTTCCGGCTGCCCTGCCGCCTGCCGCCATACCGCAGATAATATCCCCGGGGTGAACTGTTTTCCCATTGACAAGGCCGACCCGGAATTCTCCCCGGCCTCCTGGCGCAGGGAACTTGCAGCCGCCTGTGTTGACGCCGCATCCCTGGGCAGGGGCATCCCCTACAATCCCGCGGGCCCTTTCCGGGCCGCCGCCACCTGGGTGCAGGAGGCCGAGGCTCGGGCCGTGGCCCGGAGATGGCATCTCCCGAGGCAGGGCCGCACCCTGGAATTATGCGTCGGCGACGTGAATGACCTGTTCATTAAATTGTCCAAAATGGCCTATCTGAGTCCGCTCAGGGAAAAGCTGCTGCCCATGGGGCTTCCCCTCTACCATTTTGTCGGCCGTGCCGCCCTGGCGTGGGCCATAAAAAAAGCCCCCGGTTACTTAAAACCGGAGGCTGAATCCAACTGGGAATAATTCCCGGTTATTTCTTTTTTTTCTTTTCCTTTTTGGCCATGGCTTCCCTGAAGAGGCTTTCCATGGTGCCGAAGGATGCGGATTTCTGGGCACCGGCAAATTGTTTCCAGTTTCCGGAATCCTTTTGTTCAGGAGAGGCCAGGGTAATGCGGCGCTTCTCCTCATCCACCTCCTGTACCAACACGGCGGCCGTTTCCCCGGGTTTGAGGGACTCGTATTTGGCACCCGCTTCGGACTGGCGGATATTGGACATGGGCATGAGCCCTGTAATCCCCGGCTCCAGCCGGATAAACAGGCCGAACCCTTCTTTTTTCTCCATGGTCCCTTCGACCACAGTACCCGGGGCATACTTGGCGCTGGCACCGGTCCAGGGATCCCCTGCCGCATCTTTCATGCTCAGGGAAATCCGCTTGGCATCCATGTCGATGGCCTTGATCACCACCTGGACGGTTTCGCCTTCCTGCACCTCATCCTCGGGGCGGAGCACCCGGCGCAGATGGCTCATCTCGGAAATATGCACCAAACCGTCCACACCCGGGGCAATTTCCACAAAGGCGCCGAAATTGGCCAGGCGGACCACTTTTCCGCTGACCTGGTCACCGGGCTTAAAGGAGGTTCCCATATTGTCCCAGGGGTTGCCGGAAGTCTGTTTCACTGAAAGGGAAATCTTGGGATTCTCCGACTCCGGATTTTCTATTTTCAATATTTTCACCGCAAGGATGTCGTCCACCCGGACCACTTCCTCGGGTTTCTCCACCCTGGACCAGCTCAGCTCAGAGATATGGGCCATGCCCTCCACCCCCGGGGCCAGTTCGATGAATGCTCCGTAGGACATAAGCTTGGTCACGGTGCCCTGGACGGTATCTCCCTGGGCAATTGTCTTCATGAATGCTTCCCGCTCTTCCTTGATCTGCTCATTGAGCAGTTCCCTGCGGGAAACCACAATATTGCGCCCGCTTTCCTCGTACCGGGTAATCAGAAAATGATGGGACTGTCCCACGTAGTCTTCCGGGGTTTCCACGTACCGGACATCCATCTGGCTCACCGGGCAGAAGGCCCTCTTTCCCAGGATATCCAGGGAGAATCCCCCCTTGATGGCACCGGTGACCTTCCCTTCCACAGGGGTCCGGCCCCGCCAGGCATCCTCAAGCATGGCTGCCATTCCGGCCCCGGAAATGGCCTTGGAGAGGATGACTTCGCTTTCGCTGAGGGAAACCACGTAAAGCTTGACCGTATCGCCTTCGGCATAGGGGAATTCTCCGTTGTCATCCAGAAGTTCGCTCCTGTCCACCACCCCGTCGCTCTTTGTGCCCGTATCAATATATACAGTGCTTTTCCCAACGGAAATGATCCGGCCTTCCACCATGTCCCCCTGTTTGAGTTCACGGCTCATCTTTGCATCGTAGGACTCAAACAACTCCTCAAAACTCATCTCTTCGGCGCCAAGGCCATCTTTGTCTTCAAATTCTTCGTTCATTTTCCTTCTCCCGGACCCGGAGGGATCCGCAAATATTTAAATTCTGTAGAGCTTACTATACGTTCCGGATACCGGTGTAAAGCCTAAAAACCCCCATGCCTTAAAAAGGCTTGTCAGATTTCGACCTGTAATAGTAATATGTACAGGCGGATTTGCTTATTTTACAGGATTCTCCGGATATGACCACCTTTTTTTGGAATGCAGAAAATGAATAACCCAATCCCCCCTTCCCCTTGCGGGCCAGCGGATCCGGACCGGCTCCGCCAGAAGGCAGACATCCTTGAAACCAACCTGTTCAAATCCGTCACAAAGCAGGACGATCCCATCACCCTTCGTTTTCAGATCAACCGGGAGACCAGCCCCGATCCGGTCATCATCAAAGCCCTGATCCAGCTTTTTCCCCGGCTGAATCTCCGGTCCCCGAAAATACTGCTCTTCATAAAAAAAATCCTGGACCGGCCGACCCAACCGGGGGAGGTGATTAAACTCCGGAAAAAAATCCTGGACCTGTCCGGCGCGGGGGAGCCCCAGACCGCCCACCTCTCCATTTACCTCCAGGCCGTTGTCTCTTCAAAGGCCCTGGCAGTGGAGATCAGGGGAACCGCCCCGGTGCCCGGCAGGGACGGCGATATTGACAAGGCGCTGTTCGACCATGAAAGATGCCCCGGTTTAATCCATGCCGACGGTGTCATTGATTTCAGGGAAATCAATAAATACCCCATTGTGAGAAAAGGGGACAATCTTTTTTTCATCACCCCGCCGGTTCAGGGCAAGGCCGGGATCCAGTATGACGGCACCATCGTTCCCGTGGAAAAGACCATGCCCATGGTTCTGACCCTCAGGGAAGGGGTAAGGCGGGTGGAAGATAGAAGCGGCGGAGCGGGAGGCGCCTACTTTATCCGTTCGACCAAAACCGGGGTGGTGGTATTGACCCGCAAGGACGGGCAGATCACGGACATTGAGGTCAGGGATGCCCTGGATATCAAACGGCTGGATTATTCCACCGGCAACATCGGGTCCCGGTTCATCTGCCCCATCAGCATGACCATCGACACCATCTGCGACGGATTCAGAATCAGGGCAAAGGGGGCGGTTGCCGTAAGGGAAGTGGACGGGGGCGATGTTGAAACCGACGAAACGGCAGTGGCCCATACGGTCCACCCGGGAAGCAGAATCAAGGCCCGAAAGGACATCATAGTCAATTTTTCCCACCGGTGCAGGCTCACGGCCCTTGACGGCCGGATCACGGTCCGGGATGAAATGACGGACACCCGGGCCGACGGAAAATCCATATCCTTTGAAAAATCCAGGGGGGTGCTTTCCGGTGCAACCCTGGACACCCAGCAACTGACCCTGAAAAATCTTTATTTTAACGGAGAAAACCGGATTTATTTCGGCCACCGCCTCTTTGCCGAAAAGGACAACCTCCTGGCGGCCAGAAAAAAGCTCCAGGAAAAAAACCTGGCCAGGGAGACTCAATTGGCCGAAATCAGGGCGGCGCTGCAAAAGGAGATTCACCTGCTGGCCAAGACCCTAAAAACCCACCTCCTGCTCAGGGACAATCTCGCGGCATTGATTCAGGCGGCCCGGGACCTGGAATATAATCTGATTTACAAAGAACTCGAGGCCATTGCAGAATCCATGAACACCAAAGAGGTGATCCAGATTAAAAAAAATCTGGACCGGCTCCGGGACATCCCGGAGCAAATCCAGAAGACCGCCTCAGAAGCCAATGCCATACTGGACCGGATGGCGGTCATGGACAGGGAAATGACGGAAATGAAGCTGGATATCGACGGTTTGCTCAGGCGGGCCGCCACCCTGAAAATATTCATACCGGGGGCTGAAGACACGGTCCCGGCCATGGTGGCCGAATCAAAGACAGACAAGGCGACCCGGATCAGAATCCAGGGCCAGTACACCCCGGCCCAGGGATTTCAATTGACCCGACTGTGACAGCCGCCGTTTTCCAACCGGCATACCGGCGGGTTACCCGGCCAGGGACGCCAGGATGGCGACGGCCAGCTCCCGGGTGATGCCGGGCAGTTTTGACAGATTTTCCGGAGACTGTTTCCGGATATTGGCCACCCCCTTGAACTCCTTGAGCAGCAGCCTCTTTTTGGCAGGGCCGACACCGGGAATATGATCCAGAGCCGAAAGGCCGGCCCGTTTCTCACGGCGGCTGCGCTGGAAGGTAATGGCAAACCGGTGGGCCTCGTCCCTGACCTGTTCAAGGAGAAAAAGGGCCTTCATGGACTGGGCCGTATTCAGGGGATTGGACCGGCCCTGCAGATAAATCTTGTCCGCCTTTTCCCCCTTGGATTTGTCTTTTTTGGCCAGCCCAGCCAAGACAAACTGCCCTTCCAGCCCCAATTCTTTTACCACGCCCACGGCCATGGAAAGCTGGCCCTTGCCCCCGTCCACCACCAGAAGGTCCGGACGGGGCTCCTGGTTCTCATCGTGGCGGAAACGCCGGGAAAGGACGTGGGTCATATAGGCATAATCGTCCTGCTGATCAATATCCCGGATGATGAACTTCCTGTAGGCCCCCTTGTCCGCCCGGCCGTTGGAGAACACCACCATGGAGGCCACCGGGTCTTTGCCCTGGAGGTTGGAGTTGTCAAAGCATTCAATGCGCTGGGGCAGTTGGTCCATGCCCAGCAGGTTTTTGAGCATCACCAGGCTGGCCTGGGCCTCTTCCTCCTTGAGCAGCACCTTTTCCAATTCTTTTTTCGCATTGACCACGGCCATTTCCGTGAGCCGCCGCTTCTCCCCCCGGACCGGATGGTGAAGATGAACCCGGCGTTCCGACATTTCGTTCAGCCCGGCTTCCACTCCCTCCATATTGTCCACGGGATGGCTGAGCAGAACAAATCCCGGCAGTTCCCGGGCCTGTTCATAGTACTGGGACACAAAGGCGGCCAGAATTTCATCGGCCTCCTTGAAGTTCAGGTCCAGGGGATAATGGGCCGTATCCAGCAACTGGCCGGAACGGACCTGCATCACCGTGACCACGGCCTTGCCTCTGTCCGACGCCAGGCCGATGACGTCCCGATCCTTGCGGTCGGCCGAGACCACCACCTGGCGCTCCATCACCTTTTCTATGGCGAAAACGGTATCCCTGACCTGGGCGGCCTTTTCAAAGGCCTGGGCCCGGGCATGGTCCGCCATCTCCTCTTTGAGTTTTCTCACCACATCCTTGGAGCGCCCCCGCAGAAATAGAACGGCATCCTTCACCTGTTCCTTATAGACCTCGGGATCCACCTCGATGCAGCAGAGTCCCAGGCAGGCCTTGATCTGGTAATTGAGACAGGGCCGGGACCGGTTTTTAAACTGGGAATTTTTGCACTTTCTCAGCTTGAATATTTTCTGGATCTGCTTGAGGGTCTGGTTCACGCTTTTGGATGAGGAATACGGGCCGAAGTAGAGGGCCTTATCCTTTTGTATCCGGCGCACCCGCTGGATGGAGGGGTAGTCCTCATTCATGTCGATCCGCAGGAGGGGATAATTTTTCCCGTCCTTTAAAATCACATTATACTTGGGGGAATGCTCCTTGATGAGATTGGACTCCAGGATAAAGGCCTCCTGGTCCGACTGGGTGATCACCGTGTCGAAATCCGCCACCATTTCAAGCAGTGCTGCCGTTTTTTGGTCGGTCTGCTCCTTTTTCACAAAATAGGAGGAGAGCCTTTTTTTAAGGTCCTTGGCCTTGCCCACATAAAGAATCTTCCCCCCACGGCTCTTCATCAGGTAGACCCCGGGCAGGTGGGGGGCCTGGGCGTATTTTTCCTGGATGACTGAATTGATCATGGCCGGCCGGTCTTCATCTTTTCCAGTTCGCTGATCTTGTCCCGGTAAAGGGCGGCCTGCTCAAACTCCAGATTCTCCGCCGCCAGGGACATCTTATGTTCCAGATCCCGGATGAGATCTTCCAGGTCCAGTTCATCGCCCTCGTAGGCCGCCAGTTCCTCATTAACGGCGGCAGCGGCGGTGTCGGTCTCCAGGTCGGCCATGGTATAGTCGAATTCGTTGATCTTCTTTGAGATGGTGGAAGGCGTGATGCCGTGGGCCGCATTGTATTTTTTCTGGATCTCCCGGCGGCGGTTGGTTTCGGCCATGGCCTTTTTCATGGATCCGGTCTCTTTTTCCGCGTACATGATCACCCGGCCGAAGGCGTTCCGGGCGGCCCGGCCGAAGATCTGGATAAAGGACCGGTAGGACCGCAGGAAGCCTTCCTTATCCGCATCCAGGATGGCCACCAGGGAAACCTCGGGGATATCCAGTCCCTCCCGGAGGAGGTTGATGCCGATGAGCACGTCAAATACCCCCCGGCGCAGGTCCTGGATAATATCGATGCGTTCCACCGTGCCGATGTCCGAATGGAGGTATTTCACCTTGAGTCCCAGGTCGGCGTAATAATCCGAAAGATCCTCGGCCATGCGCTTAGTCAGGGTGGTGACCAGTACCCGCTCCCGGGCCTCCACCCGCTTGATGATCTCCTCATAGAGATCGTCCACCTGAATTTTGGCGTCCCTCACCTCCACCTGGGGATCCAGCAGTCCCGTGGGGCGGACGATCTGCTCCGCCACCCGGTGGCCGGCCTTTTCCATTTCATAGTCCGCCGGGGTGGCGGAAACAAAGATGGTCTGGGGCACCCGTTCCTTGAATTCTTCGAACTTCAGGGGACGGTTGTCAACGGCCGAGGGCAGTCGGAATCCGTACCTCACCAGGGTTTCCTTCCGGGACCGGTCGGCCTTGTACATGGCCCCCAGCTGGCCCACGGAAATATGGCTTTCATCAAAAAAGAGAAGGAAATCATCATCAATATAATCCAGGAGAGTGGGGGGCGGCTCGCCGGGGGACCGGCCGGTGAGGTGTCGGGAATAATTCTCTATCCCGTTGCAGTACCCGATTTCATTGAGCATCTCTATATCGTACTGGGTCCGTTCCTCCAGCCGCTGGGCCTCCACCAGCCGGTTCTCCCGGCGCAGGTATTCCAGCCGGGTTTTCAACTCTTTGATGATGCTCTCCACGGCCTGCTTCCGGGTCTGTTTCTTGGTCACATAGTGGGAGGCCGGATAGATCACCATCTGGTCGAAATCCTGGATCACCGTGCCCTTGAGGGGATCGATTTCTGCGATTTCCTCTATGGTGTCCCCGAAAAAATCGATTCGTACGGCTTTGTCTTCCTCATAGGCCGGAAATATTTCCAGCCGGTCCCCCCTCACCCTGAAGGTTCCCCGGTGGAAATCCATGTCGTTGCGGGTGTACTGGATGTCCACGAATTTTGCAATCACATCTTCCCTGGAGATATCCATATCCCGGGCCAGGGTCACCCTCAGGTCCAGGTAATCCTCCGGCGCCCCCAGACCGTAGATGCAGGAAACCGATGCCACCACGATGACGTCTTTTCTGGCCAGCACGGAGCGGGTGGCAGAATGGCGCATCTTGTCGATGAGTTCATTGATGGAGGAATCCTTCTGGATATAGGTGTCCGAAGAGGGGATATAGGCCTCGGGCTGGTAATAGTCGTAGTAGGAGACAAAATACTCCACGCAGTTATCCGGAAAGAGCTGCTTGAACTCGTTGTAAAGCTGGGCGGCCAGGGTCTTGTTGGGGGCGATGATCAGGGCCGGCTTTTCCACCCGATTGATGATATTGGCCATGGAAAAGGTTTTACCGGAGCCCGTCACCCCCAGGAGCACCTGATGCGTCTCATTGTCCATCACCCCCTCGGCCAGGTATTCAATGGCCTTGGGCTGATCCCCGGTGGGGGCAAATTCCGATACCAGATTAAATAATCCCATCTCTGTTCCTGTACAAATTCAGGTTAACGCTTACCATTATACTCTAATGGTTTCCGGCAAAGATTCAAGCCGGAGCGATGAGTATACCATCATTGAACAGGAGAAAAAAATGGAAAGAGTGGCAGTGGTCGGCGCCAGCCCCATCAAAGATCGCTATAGCAACAAGGCCATGAACATGCTGGCGGAATACGGCCACCAACCGGTCCCCGTTGCATTCAGGTACGACACCATTGAAGGAAAAAAGGTATACCCCCACCTGTCGGATATTTCAGAGCCAATAGATACGGTGACCCTATACGTCGGGGTGCCCCGCCAGGAAAAAATAATAGAGGACATCATGGTACTCCGCCCCAACCGGGTGATTTTTAACCCCAACACTGAAAATCCGGCGGTCTACGACCGGCTCAAATCCGCCGGTATCCAGGTTCAGGAGGCCTGCACCCTGGTGCTGCTGAAAACCAACCAGTACTAGCGATCTTCATCGGGCCCGTCAGCCGGGCGGAATAGTGGAAGGCCGATTGAAAACCGCGTCCCCCTGCCCGGCTCCGACCATACTTCCATCCTGCCCATGTGGGTCTCGGTCACAATAAAATAGGAAACAGACAGGCCGAGGCCGGTGCCGATGCCCGTGGGCTTTGTGGTGAAAAAGGGCTCAAATACCCGCCTGCATACCTTTTTTTCCATCCCCGGGCCGTTATCCTCAATTTCTATGCATACCATGTCCCCCTCCAAAGCGGTCCTCAATATAATGCAGGGGGAATCAACGCCTGATGTCTGCATGGCATATGCTGCGTTTTGGAATATATTCAGCAACACCTGCTGAATTTTTGACCTGTCGCAGGGAACGGGCGGCAATTCCCCAGAATACTCTTTCCTGATGTCAATGGATCTAAAATCATATTTTTCCTTGAGATTAAAATCTGTAACCGCCAGTGCCAGCGTATCGTCTATCATGCTGTCCACCTTCTCCAGCGTGGATACGGACCGGCCCTTGCCGGCGAAACCCAGCATATTTTCCACAACTTTAGCTGCCCGCTTGCCCGACGCACGGATGGCGTCAATCATTCTGGGAATCCCCCTTGCTTCCATGTAGCTCCGGATCGCGGGCATACTTGTCCCCGCCGCTTCCGCGGCACTTTGGTTGGCCGGAATATCTTCATTCCTCAGCCGCATGGACATGAGTTCAGCACTCTGAATCATCCCGGCAAGGGGGTTGTTGATCTCATGGGCCATACCGGCGGCCAGCCCGCCGATGGAAAGCATTTTTTCGGACTGGACCATGATTTCCTCCATCCGGGTCTTGTGGGTGATATCATCCACACGGACCACGGCTTCCTCCATACCATCTGATACTAGGGGGTAAATGATGATATCCTCATACACATCTTTTCCCTGTTCAAGGCGCTTATGCTTTCCGGCCGGGATAATCTGGCCGGTTTGGATGCTCTGGATCACTTTTTCCATGTGCGGCCGGGCAGCGGGAAATACCTGGTCCAGTTTTTTCCCGGCCACCACGGATTCATCCAGCCCGGTCACGATCTGCGCCCTGCGGTTCCACTGGGTCACCCGGCCCCTGGCATCAACACCGATCAGCATTGACGGCATGGAATCAATGATACTGCCGGCATAATTTCGAAGCTGCCTGAGCTCGGCCATCCGTTTTTCCAACTCCATCTCCGAAGATTTTCTGATGGCCACCTCTTTTTTCAGATACCGGTTTTTCAACAGGATCTCACGGATGGCCAAGAGGCAGAGAAGCAGCAGCAGAACCACCAGAACACCCTCAAGAAATATAATCTTCCACCTGAATGCGGCCTGCTCACGGCGGAGATCGTCCATATATCTTCCGGTGCCGATATAGGCGCCCAGTTCCTCAATCCCCCGGACAAAAGAAATTTTCTCCTGATAGACCTTGCTTCCCGGTGCCATATAGTGGTAGGTCACAAAACCGCCTTCTCGATTCGTTCTGGCGGCATTCACAAGTTCCCGTATAATATACACGCCGTTGGGGTCCTTAAAGTCCCAGTAGTTGGTCATCTCCTTTTCCGGCTCAAAGGGCTGTACCAGCATGGTTCCGTCATAGGCACTCATAAATACATAATTGGGTCCATGGGGTTCGAGAAATGTCATCCGCCGGACCAGGTTCCGCACCCTGGAAATCGCCTGGTCCCGCCCAAGTTCTCCGGCCTGGAATTCGCCGACAACCGGCGCTATGGTATTTCTGGCAATCTCAACCAGCTGCCGCATCTGATCCAGGCGCTGCAATTCCAATACCTTGATATACTGCCGGCTTAGATAGTCAAACAGCCCCGTGAATGCGGCAATGAGAATCAAAGAAAATAATAGAATTTTTGCAGCCGGCATTTTGAGTGACTGACGCATCATTGGGTCCTGCCTTTTTTAAGCGAATGGAGCAGGGATGATGACGCCTATAACTGCCGATAACGGCGGTGGGCAAAATAAATGACCATCCTGTCGAATGCCTTAGTCACAATCGCTGGCCTCTTGGACCGTCCCATCGCCCCCCAAAGGCAGTATCAGCGTAAACCTGGCCCCGCCCAAATCAGATTTTTTAATTGATATCCTACCGTTATGCCAGTTAATGATCCGTTTGGCAATGGCCAGGCCCAGTCCATAGCCGCCCGAAGTCCTGCAACGGCTTTTGTCCGGACGGAAAAAGGGCAGAAACACCTTATGGCGGAGGGCCCTGGGGATGCCCGGGCCGTCGTCGTCCACGTGGATGATGGCGACATCCGGCCGGGAAACAAACCGGAGCCGGACCGTTCCGGCGCTGTGGCGAACCCCGTTGCGCAAAAGGTTGCGCACGGCCCAGCCCAGGTAAACCGGCTCAAACCGCCCGATGAAATGGTCTGTCTCCGGAGAAAAAATAATTTCCCTGCCCACTGCAGTCTTTCGTTCCCTGGCCACCAGATTCTCCAGCCAGGAAACCATCTCGTGGTTGGCCAGGCGGCCCGTGGCTTCGGGCTCGCGTTCAAACCGGGCATAGGTCAGCATCTCATCCACCAGCCCTTCGATTTCCTCCACATCGGTACGGATTTCATCCATATAGTCCATGCCGCCATGGGCCGCTGTTCCAGTGTTCATATCCCCGGCCATTTCCAGGCTGAACTTGATCCGGGCAAGGGGGGTGCGGATTTCATGGGAAACGGCATTGGCCAGGTCCTTCTGGGAGGCAATGAGCTTCTGGGTTTTGCCGGCCATGGCATTAAAGGCATCGGCAATGCGGGTCATGGAAGAAATTCTGGAGACCTTTACCCTGGCATCATGGTCTCCGGCGGCAAACCGGGCCGCCGTCCCCTGCACTTTCCGCATGTCCCGGACCAGAAAAATACTCCAGGCCAGGGCGGGCAGGGTTAAAAAAACCACCAAAAGCATCATGAAAAGAACCGTAACCTTGGTGTTCAGCTCTTTGTCCGGCCAGGGGCCGCCCATGGCCAGGGCCTGGTCGGACTGCCCCAGCCGCATGACCAGCGTATCCGCCTGTTCAGCCTCGACAATCAGTCCCATGAGGAATTCCCTCTGAAAGTTTTCCGCCACCCTGATATCGGCTAGATATTTGAGGCTCAGGGGGTATCCGAACCTGGGCTGGAGGTCTGCCAGTTCCTTGCTCCGGTCCTCAGGAGAGAGAGGAATAAGGCGCTGGGCAAGAAGGGAAAAGGTTCCCCTGGCAAACTCCCGCTCTGTCTTAAGCATCTCATCTTGAAACAGGGCCTCCACAATGGGGCCGATGCTGAAAGGAATGAAAAAAAGGGTGCCCAGGAGCAGTATATAAACGGTGATGAAAATCCGCTTCATGCCGGGTTACTCGTCCCCCAGGCATCGGCCACAAAGAGATAGCCGCTGCCCCAGACGGTTTTGATCCGGCAGGGATGGTCCGGGCTGTCGTTGAGTTTTTTCCTTAACCTGGACACGGCCACATCTATGGAACGGTCCAGGCCGTCGTATTCAATCCCCTTTACCTCCCGGTAGAGCAGATCCCTGTCCAACACCTCCCCGGCCCTTGACGCCAGGAGCCATAACAGATCGAACTCATTGGTGGACAGCTCCACGGGATTCCCGGCCAGGGTCACCCGCCTGGAGGCGGCAAAAAGGGCCAGGCCGCCGAATTTGATCTCATTGTGGTCCGGTGCGGCCTGGGTGACGGCAGCCCGACGGAACAGCGCCCTGATACGTGCCAGAAGCACCCGGGGCTCCACCGGTTTTTTCACATAATCGTCCGCCCCCAGCTCCAGCCCGACCACCTGATCCATATCCTCTTCCCTGGCCGTGAGCATGAGGATGGGCCCGGCATAGGACTGCCGCACCTCCCGGCAGACGGCAAACCCGTCTTTGCCCGGAAGCATAAGGTCCAGAATCACCAGGTCCGGTTCTTCCCCGATGATCCGCTGGACGGCATCATCTCCGCGGTGTTCGGTATCCACCTCAAACTCCTGCCGGCTTAAATAGGTCGACACCAATGAGGCCAGCCGGAGGTCATCCTCCACAAGTAAAATCCTTTTTTTTGCTTCCGTATCCATACGCTTTATCCTAGTTTCGGTTTGGGATCCTCAGGCGCTTTCAAATTATCACAGGCGCCCCCATCCCAAAACGGTAAAAATGTTTTAATTTGTAATCTTTTTAGCATGGTGGGGGCCCCGCCCCTTTAAACTCCACAGTGAATATGATAATTAGTAAAGTTTAACATAAAAATAAATTCAATATTGAGGGATAAATGGAAGACGAAAATAAAAAAAGCCATTTTATAGAGTCCATCATCCGGGAGGATGTGAGCAACAACAAAAACGACGGCGCTGTGGCCACCCGGTTTCCACCGGAGCCCAACGGATTTCTCCACATCGGCCATGCCAAATCCATTTGCCTGAACTTCAATATGGCCAGGACCTTCAAAGGCACCTGCAACCTGCGGTTTGACGATTCAAACCCGGCCAAGGAAAAACAGATTTACATCGACTCCATCAAAAATACGGTAAGCTGGCTGGGATTTGACTACAACACCCCGTTTTTTGCATCGGACTATTTTGACCGCCTCTATGAATTCGCCCTGGAACTGATAAAGACAGGTAAAGCCTATGTCTGCAGCCTGGCCCCGGAAGAGATACGCGAATACCGGGGCACCCTGACAGAACCGGGCAAAGACTCCCCCTACCGGGACAGAAGCGTGGAAGAAAACCTGGACCTGTTTGAAAAAATGAAGAACGGAGAATTCGGCGAGGGTGAGCATACCGTGAGGGCTAAAATAGACATGGCCTCCCCCAATATCAACCTGAGGGACCCCATCATCTACCGGGTGAAAAATGCCACCCATCCCAGGACCGGAGACAAGTGGTGCATCTATCCCATGTACGACTTCACCCACTGCATTTCAGACGCCCTGGAAGGGATCACCCACTCCCTGTGCAGCCTGGAATTTGAAGACCACCGCCCCCTTTACGACTGGATCCTGGACAATCTTTCCGTGCCCTGCCATCCCCAGCAGATTGAATTCGCACGGATGAACATCAACTACACGGTCCTGAGCAAACGCAAACTCCAGCGCCTCATTGACGAAAAAAAGGTGTCCGGCTGGAACGACCCCCGGCTGCCCACCCTGGAAGGGATGCGCCGCAGGGGATACACCCCGGCCTCCATCCGGAATTTCTGCAATATCATCGGGGTTTCCAAAAAGGAGAGCCGCATCGACATGGGGTTGCTGGAATCCTGCCTCAGGGACGACCTCAATGAAAACGCCCCAAGGGTGATGGGCGTCATCCGCCCCTTGAAGGTGACCATTGAAAATTACCCCGAGGGCCAGACTGAAACCCTGGAAGCCATGAACCATCCCCAGAAACCGGAAATGGGCAAACGGAAGGTGACCTTTTCCCGGGAAATCTATGTGGAACAGGACGATTTCATGGAAGATCCCCCCAAAAAATTCTTCCGCCTGGGACCGGGACGAGAAGTGCGGCTGCGGGCCGCCTACCTGGTGACCTGCAAAGAAGTCATCAAAAACCAGGCCGGGGAGGTGGTGGAACTGGTCTGCACCTATGATCCGGAAACCCGCGGGGGTAACGCCCCGGACGGCCGCAAGGTCAAGGGCACCATTCACTGGGTCAATGCAAACGACTGCATTGATGCACAGGTCAGGCTCTACGACAGGCTATTCAAGGATGAAAACCCGGAACAGGACGGCCAGGATTTTGTGGAAAACCTCAACCCGGACTCCCTGGAAATCCTTGAGCATTCCAAGCTGGAAAAAAGCCTGGGTAAGGCCGAGCCCGAACAGGTCTTCCAGTTTGAACGTCTGGGTTATTTCTGCCTGGACGGACTGGACAGCACCGAAGACAAGCCGGTGTTCAACCGCACCGTAACCCTGAGGGATGCCTGGGCCAAGGTGGCCAAAAAGGCGGCCCCCCCAAGAAAGAAAAAATAGCAAGGCCAAAGGCGGGGGACATCCCGTTCCCCGCCTTTTTCACCCCAAAAGGGAACCCGGTTGGCGAGTGGCCTGAACTTCGACTGAATTTTCCCGTTATTCTATTTATTCAATGCCTCTATTGTGAAAGAATATGAAAAATCCCGTCCCCTGTGGGTTTTTGTGAATTCCTTAAAATTAATCGAATCCCAGTTTTCCGTTGATAGGAGTGATTCATATCTGACGACATTATCAGGCGTGATCACTGACAGCGGCTTTTGAATCGTCACCCCCATCTCATCCTTGAAGTCAATCCCATGATGATAGTCATATAAAAGTATCAGACTCCAACCGCCGTTTAAAAAATGGCCGCCCACAGAGGCATATATTTTACCCTCTTTGATGAGTTGAACAATATCACTTCCCCAGTCAAAGGTGCCGAACAGCAGTTTGCTTTTATATAAATCGGATTGTGCTTCGATGGCTTCAATGACGCCAAAGGTCATCGCCCCACCGGCACACCAGATAATGGAAATGTCGGGATAGCGCCGCAGTAATACGTTGGTAATCTCGTATGCTTTTTTCTTATTCCAATAGGCGAATACGACCTGTCTTTGGACGATGTCGGCATATCGATTGATCACGGTTTCCATCCCCTGATTTCTATAAAAGGCGGGGCTGGATTCATAGCTGCCGGATATTCCCAACATGGCAAAGGGGGGGCCGGGGTTTAAGTTTCGGGCGGATATTTTTTTATACAGTGTCTCACCAAGCAACGCCCCTCCTTTTTCATCATCCGGATGCATGTGTCCTATCCAGTTTGAATATTTATCGCGGGGCGTGCCGATCTTATTTTTAAAAAATTCAGGAATATCCGTGTTGATTACAAATATTTTAACGCCTGCTTTTTCTGCAGCTTCCAACATATATTCAGCTGTGCCGACCTGCAAAATAGTCATTATGTAGTCGGGTTTATCCGGCTGGGATATGGCTCTTTGAAAATTTGATTTATTCTCAAACCGAGTGCGGTCACCGTAAAAAACCTGCAACTCAATATTCAAATCATCGGAAATAGATTGCATAAATCGGGTCATATTTGTCCAGAACGGGCTGCCGGGTGGATCAGGATTTAAAAAAGTGACCTTCATCGCCCCGATTGCAGACGTACAACAGAATAGGCCTGCTGCTAAACCACAGAAAAACAGGATAAATAAAAATTGCCGTTTCATATATTTCCCTGCCGGGTCAATACCTGTCCCTGAACTTCGGGGCCCGCCTGGCCTTCAGGGCGTCAATCCCCTCTTTGAAATCTTCTGTCATATAATTGATGGCCTGGTAGGCGGCCTGGCGATGGAGGCACTCGTCCAGTGTGGCGGTGCGGGCAGCGGGGATGGTCTCTTTCATCATCTTCAGGGGCAGGTCGGGCATGGCAGCAATCCGCCGGGCCAGGTCCATGGTTTTATCCATGAGTTCTTCGTCGGCAACCACATGGTTGACCATGCCCATGTCCATGGCTTCCTGCGATTCCACCAGGGCGCCGGTCATGAGAAGCTCAAAGGTCTTTGCCTCCCCCACGATGCGATGGAGCAGATATTCCGCCCCCATCCCCGGATGGAGTCCCAGACGGGCGAAGGGGAAGCCGAATCTGGCGCTCTCCCCTGCCATGCGCATGTCGCAGGCCAGGGCGAGGCAGGCACCTGCCCCGACGGCATGGCCGTTGACGGCTGCAATGGTGGGCACCTTGAGGTTCCGGATGCAGAGAAACCGACTGTAAAATTCAACGGAGGCCTTTTTCAGGGCAGCCGGATCGCCCTTATAATTCCCGGCAATATCGTCCAGGTTGCCCCCGGCGCTGAAGGCCCGGCCGGCACCGGTAAGAATCAGCACCTTTACCGTACCGTCCTCCCCCAGGTCGGTGATGGTGTCCCTGAAAACCTGTGACATCTCTTCACTCATTGCGTTCAGATGCCCGGGATCATTGAGGGTTAATATGCAGATACGATCCTTTAACTCAATTTTAAGTCTGGTCTCTTCCACTGCGGCCTCCCTAAAAAAAGCAAGGGCCGCCCCATATAGGGAGCGGCCCTGAATTAATTTTTATGGAATCTTAGCGGCGCCATTATTGTTCAAACCGCCAGACCGTCCCTTCCGGCCCGTCTTCCAGGACAATGTTCATGGCCTGGAGCTGGTCCCGGATCTCGTCGGCACGGGCAAAGTTTTTTTCCTTTCTGGCGGCGGCCCGCTGGGCAATGAGGTCATCCACCACGGCCGGGTCGATATCCTTGTCCGCCATGCCCTTCTGCTTTTTGGCAGAAAAATACGCTTTGGGCGAAAGCATAAAAATCCCCAGAATGCCTGAAATGGATTTTATATCGGCATAAATACCCGCCAGCAGGGCTTTGTCTTCTTCACCCGGGGCATCCTTGGTGTCATCCAGGAGCTTGTTCCCCTTTTTAACGGCTTCAAATACCCCAGCCAGGGCCCGGGCTGAATTAAAGTCGTCGTTCATGGCCCGGGCGAACTCTTCCCAGAGCGCCCCCCTGGCGTCGCTGCCCGATGCCAGGCCCGCATTTTCCAGCCGATCCATAAATCCATAGATCCGGTCCAGCCCCACGGATACCTCACGCATGCTGTCCTCGCTGTAGTCAATGGGGGAACGGTATTGTTTTGAAAGAAGGAAAAGCCGGATCACTTCCGGGGAATAATCGGCCAGCACCTCTTTGATCATGGTGAAATTGCCCAGGGACTTGGACATTTTTTCATTGTTGATATCCACGAACCCGTTATGGATCCAGTATTTGACGAACTGCCCGCCGAATACGGCCTCGCTCTGGGCGATCTCATTTTCATGGTGGGGGAAAATCAGGTCCTTGCCCCCGCCGTGGATGTCAAATCCCTCTCCCAGGTATTCATAGCTCATGGCCGAACATTCAATGTGCCAGCCGGGCCGTCCCTTGCCCCAGGGGCTGTCCCAGGCGGGTTCGCCGGGCTTGGCCGGTTTCCACAGGGTAAAATCCAGGGGGCTGTGCTTTTTCTCGTCCACGGCGATCCTGGCACCGGCCTGCATGTCATCGGGATTCCGGCCGGAAAGCTTGCCGTAGTCTTTAAAAGACTTGATGGAGAAATAAACATCCCCCCCTTCCACATGGTAGGCCTTGCCCTTTTCAATGAGCATCTCAATGAACCGGATGATATGGTCGATATGCTCGGTGGCCTTGGGGGCCATGGTGGGCCGGAGCACATTGAGGGCATCCATCTCATTGTGGAACTCGTCAATGTATTTTTCCGTGATGGCCGTGCAGGAATCTCCGGTTTCATTGGATTTTCTGATGATCTTGTCGTCCACGTCGGTGAAATTCCGGACATAGGTGACCTCGTAGTCCAGCTGCTTGAGCCACCTAAAAATCATATCAAAGACCACCACGGACCTTGCATGGCCGATGTGGCTGGTGTCGTAGACAGTGGGGCCGCAGACATACATGCCCACCTTGCCCGGATGGACCGGGACGAATTCTTCCTTTTTGCCGTTCAGGGTATTATAAATTTTCAGACTCATTATTAGTATTCCGTATTCTTAAATTATTCTTCGTACAACAGCACCGCAGCCTGGGCGGCAATGCCCTCTTTGCGCCCCACAAATCCCAGATGTTCGGTGGTGGTGGCCTTGATATTCACCCGTTCAGTTCCGACCCCCAGGTATCCGGCAATATTGGCGGCAATGGCCTCTTTATGGGGAGCCATCTTGGGGGCCTGGGCAAAAATCGTGGCATCCAGGTTGGCAATGCTCCATCCCCTGTCCCGGATTTTTTGGACACATTCATCCAGAAGCAGGCCGCTTGCGATTCCCTTATAAGCCGGATCGGTATCGGAAAAATGCTCACCGATATCCCCCAGTCCGGCCGCACCCAACAGTGCATCGCATACGGCGTGGAGCAGCACATCCGCATCGGAATGCCCCTTGAGCCCCAGGGGGTGGTCGATCTTTACCCCGCCAATGACCAGGTCACGGCCCGCCACCAGTTCATGTACATCGGTGCCGGTGCCGATTCTAAACCCTGCCGCCATATTTTTTTAACTCCTTGCTGCTGTTGTCAATCGCTGTCAATGGCCGTTACTATATGCATCTTTCCGCTAAAAGTCAAAACCATGCCCCCGCATTTTTAACGGCATATTCGATTTTTTCTTACCCGGTGAAACGTTGAGGAAATTAAGGGGGGATTCTCCGGGCCATATGGCGGATTCCGGATACGGACAAGGGGGCTGAAGGCGGATTAACGGTTCCCTGCGCCGCCGGCCAGTCGGTCCATGGTGCCGTCGGATTTCATCTGTGCTATGGCGCTGTTTAAATCTTTAATCCGGGAGGCATATTTTGATTTTCTGGAAATCCCCATGTAGTAGTCATAGGTCTCCATTTCAATATCCATTTCGTGGATCCTGCCTGCCCACTCAGGATGAAGCGACAGGATGCCCTGGACCACATTCCGGGATTCGATGATAAAATCCACCCGCCCGTCCACCAGATATCTTAAGTTTTCTTCAGAGGTATAAGCCGCAAATGCCTTTTCCGCCAGTTTGGCTAAAAGATTGTCTACCTTGTCGCCGTAAACATAGCCTAAAACATAGCCGAGCCGGAAATCTGAAAGATCCTCTAGGGTACGGACAGGGGTGCTGTGGGATTTCCTATTGGAAAAGACCCGGTCCATATTGGTGAACAATTTATCCGTGTACACCAAAAAAGCCTCCCGTTCCTTTGTCCTCATCAGCAGCATGATTCCGTCCACCTTGCCGGTTTCGGCCATTTTCAGCACCCGCTGCCAGGGGTAGAGTTCAAGCCGGGGCACAAGGCCGATGCGCCTGAAAATTTCCCGGGTCAAGTCGACGGCAATCCCCCCTGACGGCTCCCCGTACTCGCCAATGGTATAAGGCGGCCATGGGTCTTCAACCATCAGCGGGCCGTCGCCGGCTGCGCATTGGAAATATGGAAAAAGGCATATACCCAATACGAAATAAAAAATTATGGTTCTGGCAAGTTTCCTCACACGGTTTCCAAATTTCTTTATTCGTTATAAAAATCACAGTCTTGAGACATAAGTATACTAACTTTACCCCCTATAATAACAAAATTGCAACCGTAAAAATAAGCCCCTGCCAGTCCCCTTCCTTTTTTATAGAATATGCCGATGGATTAATGTATAAATCACGGATATACATATCCACGCCTGAACCGGCGTAAACGGCAATTAAAAACGGCAGCAGAAAACGGCCCGCTGTTTTGAAAGGACGGTCACATCCATGGAACGCTGCGGCTGGTGCACATCGGATCCGGATTATATCCATTACCACGACAGGGAGTGGGGGGTGCCGGTACACGACGATTCCACCCTGTTTGAATTTCTCATCCTGGAGGGGGCCCAGGCCGGGCTTTCCTGGCTGACCATTCTCAAACGGCGGGAAGGATACCGCAAGGCCTTTGCCGGGTTCGACCCGGAAAAGGTGGCCCGGTTTTCCGAAAAAAAAATCAATGAGCTGCTCCTGGACACAGGTATCATCAGGAACAAACTCAAGGTGAATGCCGCAGTAACCAATGCCCGGGCGTTCCTCAGGGTCCAGGAAGAATTCGGCTCCTTTGACGCCTATGCCTGGCGGTTCGTGGACGGCCGGCCCCTCATCAACGCCTTTGCCTCCCCGGACCAGGTGCCGGCCACCTCAAAGATTTCCGATGCCTTTTCAAAGGATTTAAAACAGCGGGGGTTTAAGTTCACCGGTTCCACCATCATTTACGCCCACATGCAGGCCACGGGAATGGTCAATGACCACCTGGTCTCCTGTTTCAGATACCGGGAAGTTATGGAGGAAAACAGATGATGAAACTCGATTCGCCCTGGTCCGGCCCCTTTAACCTGGAAAATACCAGCATCATCACAGGCCTTCCCCTGGCCGGCCGGTTCCGCAACCTGTTCAGGGAAAAACGCTGGTGCTATGCCGGAATTGTTTCGCCCGATATCTTTTTCGGGGCGGCCGTGGTTCACCTGGGATACGCGGCTTCCGGCTTCTGCTTTGCCTTTGACCGGGAAACCGGAAAAATGGAGGAATTCACAAAGGTCTGTCTGCCAACGGGCCGGATACGGTATGACCGGCACCCTGAAACCGGCATCTGCCGGTATACCGGCAGGAACGCGCGAATAGAGTTCTCCGGGAATTTAACCGCATACAAACAGATCAGAGCTGACCTGCCCGGCCTGGGCGCGGATATTGAATTTTCAGGGTCGGGTTTCGCCCCCATGCATTTTCCCATGGATATGGGCGGCGGAAAAACCGCTTTTACCACCAAGGCCGCAGGACCGGCCGCCAGCGGGAGTATCCGCCTGGGTTCAAAAACGATCCATCTCGATCCGGAGACAAGTTTCACTCTCTACGACTGGACCCACGGGGCCTACCACCGGCAGACCTTCTGGAACTGGGCCTGCGGCGCAGGCCGGGCAAAGGATAACACAGATCCGTCGGCCGCCCCCATGGTGGGATTTAATTTTTCCAGGGGGGTGTATGAAGGGGACCGGCTGGAAAACACCCTGTGGATAGACGGGATACCGGAGCCGGTGGGCAGGATGGATTATGCCTATGATGCCGCCAACCCCATGGCCCCCTGGCAGGTCTCATCAGAGGACGGCCGGATCGACCTGAAATTTCATCCCGAAGGCATCCGCCGGGCAGACGATAATTTTTTCCTTCTGGCCAGCCGGTTTATCCAGCCCTGCGGACGGTTTGACGGGGATATCCGCACCCTTTCCGGCCGGCACCTTACCCTTGAAAACGCCGGGGGAGTGGTGGAAGAACATTACGCAAAATGGTAATCACAACACAATTATTAAGGAAGTAAAAATATGATTCTTGTCACGGCAAAACAGATGCAGGAAATGGACAGGAAAACCATAAACCAGTTCGGTATACCCGGCCTGGTGCTCATGGAAAATGCCGGCCGGGGGGCATTGGAAACCCTGGTGGACGCCTTTGCACCGATTGAAAACCGGCGGGTGGCTGTTGTGGCAGGCCGGGGCAACAACGGGGGAGACGGCTTTGTCATGGGCCGTTACCTCATGGAAATGGGGGTGCGGGTCAGCTTTATCCTCCTGGCCGGCAGGGAGAGGGTGGCCGGAGACGCCCGGGTGAACATGGAACTGGCCGAGGCCCTGCTGCCTGAGCATCCCGACTCCCAGTTCATGGAAGTACCCGACAAAGCATCCTTTGAACGGCTCCGCGACACCATCCTGGACCACGATCTATTTGTGGATGCCATTTTCGGCACCGGCCTGAACTCGGATGTACGTGGTTTTTTCAGGGATGTTATCCTGAGCCTGAACGGATCGGGTCAACCGATTTTCAGTGTGGACATCCCCTCGGGCATCAATTCCGATACCGGAGCGGTCTGCGGGACGGCCATCGCAGCCATGGCAACCGCCACCTTTGCCTTTGCCAAGGCCGGACACGTCCTTTACCCCGGGAATCTGCACACCGGCGACCTTGAAATCATTGATATCGGGATTCCCGGACACATTGCCCGGGCCGGGCAGCCAGACCTTTTCCTGCCTGAAAAAGAAGATATTGCCGAACTCCTCCCAAATCGCTCCTTCAACAGCCACAAGGGCAGTGCCGGCCATCTCCTGGCCCTGGCAGGCGCCCCCGGCAAAACCGGGGCGGCAGCCCTTTGTGCCAATGCCGCCGTACGCTCAGGGGCCGGCCTGGTAACCCTGGGGCTTCCAGAAGGACTGGTTCCGACAATGGAACCCATGGTCATCGAACCCATGGCCCTGGGCCTGGCCCAGACTGCCTCCGGCACCCTTTCCGCAAGCAGCCTTAACACCGTCACCGGATTTCTGGCCGGCAAACAGGCCCTGGCCCTGGGGCCGGGCATTGGAAGGGATCCGGATACCCGGGAACTGGTCAGGGCACTGGTGACAGAATCAACGGTGCCCATGGTCATCGACGCCGACGGCCTCAACTGCCTGGCCGATGATCCGGGATGCCTGAAGGTGGCAAAAGTTCCGGTGATTCTCACACCCCATCCCGGAGAAATGGCCCGGCTCATCAATAAAACAAGCCGGGATGTGCAGGCGGACCGCCTTGGCATTGCCCGGGATTTTGCCGCCCGGTTCAAGGTCATTCTGGTGCTCAAGGGCGCCCAGACCCTCACGGCCTGCCCCGACGGCACCTGCTATATCTGCCCCACGGGGAACCCGGGCATGGCATCGGGGGGCATGGGGGACGTGCTCACAGGGATGATCGCCGGATTCCTTGCCCAGGGCATGGCCCCGGAAGCCGCCGCTGTATCCGGCACATTTATCCACGGTCTCTGCGGTGACCTCCTGGCCGGCGACTTCCCCCTGGGATTCACGGCTTCGGATATGGTGGAAACCATCCCGGCAGCGCTGGCGGAGCTCACCGCATGAAACAGGAAATCATCACCCATGATGCCCAGGACACCATGGACCTGGGGCAGAAAATCGGTGCTGAACTGGCCCGGCACACCTCTTTTTTCGCCATGGCGCTTACCGGGGATCTGGGTGCAGGAAAGACCTGTTTTGTCCAGGGCCTTGCCCGGGGCCTGGGGGTGGACGAGGGGTACTATATCACCAGCCCGACCTTTAATATCATTAATGAATACCCGGCCGGCAGCCGGCGGCTCCTCCACCTGGACCTCTACCGGCTGGGCGAGGCCGATGAACTTGAATTTTTAGGGCTTGAAGAACTGCTTGGAGAAGATGCCGTGGCCGCCGTGGAATGGCCCGGCCTGATGGAGGAAACCGGATTTGAATTCCACCTGCGGCTGGACTTCCAGTTCGATGCTGATTTTAACCGGATCATTTCTCTTTTTCCTTCTGGACAACAGGGAACAAATTTGCTAAGCAACGTATTTTCGCAATAGACTAATAAGAGCTAAGATTTGATAGCTAAGAAATAAGACTCAGGAGAAATTATGTCCTTAAGGGTACAAAAATACGGCGGCACATCGGTGGCAGATCTGGAACGGATCGCCAATGTGGCGGACCGGGTACAAAAGGCCCATGACGACGGTGACCAGGTGGTGGTGGTCCTCTCCGCCATGGCCGGAGTGACGGACAAGCTCATCGGCATGGCAAAACAGGCATCGGACACACCAGACAAAAGAGAACTGGACGTTCTCCTGGCAACAGGCGAACAGACCACGGCCGCCCTGCTGGCCATGATGCTAAAAGCCAGGGGGTATAAAGCAAAATCCTTTTTGGGCTTCCAGGCCGGCATCCATACCGACCAGATGTCAGGCAAAGCAAGAATTCTGGACATTGACAGCCACAAGGTAAAAACGGCATTGGACCAGGGCCATATTGTCGTTGTCGCCGGTTTCCAGGGAGCGGACGACGACGGGGATATCACCACCCTTGGACGGGGCGGCTCCGACACCTCGGCCGTGGCCATCGCCGCATCCTTGAAGGCCGATGTCTGTGAAATCTTCACCGACGTGGACGGGGTCTACACCACGGATCCCAGAATCTGCCCGGATGCCAGAAAAATCTCAAAAATATCCTATGAAGAAATGCTTGAAATGGCCATTCTGGGGGCCAAGGTACTCCAGATCAGGTCGGTTGAATTTGCAAAGAAATACAATGTGCCCGTGCATGTCCGGTCATCATTCAACGAGGAGGAAGGAACCATGGTAATTAATGAAGAAGCCCATATGGAAAGTCCGGTGGTATCCGGGGTGACCTGTGATATGAATGAGGCCCGGATTACACTCAAGCGGGTGCCTGACCAGCCGGGCATTTCGGCAAAAATTTTCGGTCCCCTGGCCGAGGCCGAGATCATGGTGGACATGATCATCCAGAACACCCGGTCCGAAGGGGAAACAGACCTGACATTCACCGTTACAAAGGATGACTTTCAGCGGGCATTGGAAATCTCCGAGGCCGTTGCCCAGAAAATCGGCGCCGATGAAATAAAAACTGCCACCGAGATCGCCAAGGTATCGGTAATCGGCCTGGGCATGAAAAGCCATTCAGGGGTTGCCGCTGTCATGTTTGAAGCCCTGGCTTCTGAAAATATCAATATCCGCCTTATCTCCACATCGGAGATCCGGATTTCCTGCGTCATTCTTTCCAAATATGCGGAACTGGCCGTAAGAACCCTTCATGCCGCTTTCGGCCTGGAAAAGGAAGCATAGCCCAGACGGATCAGGCAAAGCCTTTTTCAGCAGCAACAGCAAAAAAACACCGCCGGAACAAGGTTCCCGGCGGTGTTTTTTATTTAGGATATTCCCTTTGAAACAGGATCAGGCCATCAGGCCCCGGTCAATTTCCTCGGCCACCATCCCGGCGGCCTTTACAGGATCTTTGGCATCCCGGATCGGCCGGCCGATAACAATGTAGTCGCTGCCGGCGGACACCGCCTGGGCCGGGGTGGTGACCCGTTTCTGGTCATCGTTGGCCGTCAGGCTCCATTCCGGACGGATCCCCGGGGTCACTGTCCAGAAATCCGTCCCGAATTTTTCTTTGATGGCTGCGGTTTCCCGTCCCGAGCAGACCACCCCCGTACATCCGGCATCCCTGGCCATCCCGGCCCGGAGGAGGACCAGATCGATTAAGGAATTCACATATTCATCCCTGAATCCGCCGGCGGAAACGGCATCCGCATCGTTATCCGTAAGCAGGGTGACCCCCAGCACGCCGGTTTTCCCCCCGCCCCCTGCCACTGCCGCTTCAAGCATCTGAAGTGAAGAGGCGCAGTGCACCGTCACCAGGTCAACGCCCAGGTCCGCCACCCGGGCCATGGCCCGTCCCACAGTGGCCGAAATATCATGGAGCTTGAGATCCAGGAAAATCTTCGCCCCGGTCAGGGCACGGACCTTCTCCACCGCGGACGGCCCCTGGCGGATGAAAAGTTCCAGGCCGATCTTAAACATGCCCACATGGCCATCCAGGAGCCTGACATGGCCGAGGGCCTCCTCCATGGTGGGGAAGTCCAGGGGAAATACAATATAATCCTTACCGCTTTTCTTTAGCATGGTCTGTCCTTATCCATTATGGTTGCCGATATTCGAAAATTTATTATTTTACCACAAGCGCTGCAAAATTTCCCCCGTTAAATAAAGGCTTGATCCCCACGGCCCTTTTTATTTATACATAGAATAAGGAGGCATGATTATGGATAATTACACCCGTCTCATTCAGGATAATCTTGACAAACTATACGGATCCCTTCCCGCCAATCTGGAACAATGCATCCGGGCCGCCAGGGAGGAAGACCGGTTCAAGCTGAGCGCATTCGGATGCGACTGCACCATTGCTCCGGATGGTATCAGTTTTAAAGGCCCTGACGATTCAGGGGAGACCGATCCCATCAGAAGCCTTCTGGTCACCCTTTATGCCCTCAACGCCACAGATACACGGATCAGCCTGACCCCATTCAAGGCCTTTAAGGAATTCCCTGATTCCATGCCCTATGCCGGCGCTTTTGCCACCCATACGGAACAATTGCTCGCCCCCCATGTTTCCAAAATCAAATCGGACATTCCCAAAATCATGCTCACTTTAGCCGGCCAGGCGGCTCCCCATGGCACGGGTGGCGATTTTTCTTTTGTGGTCTATCCCCTGCCCAAAATCGCCCTCTGCTACATTTTCTACGAAGCAGATGATGACTTCCCCGCCGGGGTCACCTGCCTGTACTCGGGCAACGCCAGGCAGTTCATGCCCGTGGACGGTCTGGCAGATGTCGGGGAGTACACCTCCCGCCGCATCATCGACCTGATTTCCTAACGCCAACCTCCCTGGGATTTGGGTTTGATTCTTTACCCGGTTTCTGGTAACAAAGCAGAGGTTGAGACCCGCCGGTTCCCTGCGGAACCGGGTAAAGGCAACCCCGAGACTAAGATTACCATAGACCCAGGCGAATAGACCATGACGGACGATACCAGATCCAAACAGGAACTCATTAACGAACTCAATGCCCTGCGCAAAGAAAACCAGGAGCTGAAAAAGGCCATGGACACCAGCGGCCAGGAAAAGACAGCGCCCCCTCCCAGAACACAAACCATCCTCATCGTGGACGATAACGAAGACACACGGTCCATTGTTGCTGATATGCTTGACGAACTTGGATATGCGTCATTGTCCGCAGCAACGGCCCAGGAGGCCCGTGACTGCATCAGAACAGCCGGAAAACGGATCGGCCTTGTCATCTCAGACATTGTTATGCCCGGAGAAGACGGGCCTGACATGATGAAGGAAATCCTAGCCGTCAATCCGGATATCAAGGTGATTTTCATGTCCGGATATGCCGAAGACGAGATTGTACATGATTCGGTATATAAAATTCAGGATACCGCTGCGGCATTCATGAAAAAACCCTTTACCCTGGAAGAACTAGAATCCCGGGTAGCCGCCCAGTTGGGCGAATAATGCAGGGGGTCCAATGTTAGACCATTTATATCCGGATAATATCGAAACCACTGGTAAGTATCTGAGGCTGACCCTTCAGCAGATTGCCCGTCACAACCTGCCATATAACCCCATTGTCTATGCGGTCTGGTATGAATATGCATCGGGCAGAAACCCTGAACTGAACCGGCTTATAGACTCATATGAAACTGCGAAAAAGCCCATCTCCTTTGACAGGGTGCTGGACTGGTTCAGAAGCTATATTGCCGACCACCAAACCATCCTGACCGAGAAAAAAACCCGGGAATTCAAATCTATTATCACCGAGGTTTCCAAACACATTGGAGATTCGGGAAGCCGGCTTGCCGGCAGTGAGACACGGATAGAAGCCTTCACCGAGGGGATCAACTCCGCCGCCCCCGATACCCTGGAGAAAGCCTCCCAAGGCATACTTTCCGAAACCCGGTCCATCATGAGGGAGAATAAATCCCTCAAAAGGGGCATGGACGAGACCATTACGGAAATAGACGCCCTGAAAAAAGAGCTGGAGGGGATGAAGCAGGCCGCCAAAACAGATACCCTCACGGGCCTGCTCAACCGCCGGGGATTTAACCAGGCCGTGGCCCGTGCCATGGAAGAGGCCGCAGCCAGCGGCACTCCCCTGTCAGCCATTCTCTGTGACATCGACCATTTTAAACAGGTCAACGACATTCACGGGCACCTTATCGGCGATAATGTGCTGAAAATGCTGGCAAAACTTTTAAAAGACCATATTAAGGGAAAGGATATCGCCGCCAGGTTCGGGGGAGAGGAATTCATCCTGGTGCTGCCGGAGACCGGTTTGGATGGAGGGGTTTCCCTGGCGGAACAGATCCGGAAAAGCCTTCAGTCCATGAGGTGGCGGGCCAAAAATTCAGGGAAAACCATCGGCCCCATCACCATTTCAATGGGAGTGTCCCTGTACAGGCCCGGCGAAGATGTGGAGGCCCTGATCCAGCGGGCCGACGAGGCCCTCTATTATGCCAAGGAAAACGGAAGGAACCGGACCGTCACCCAAGCGGACCTGGAAAACGCCTGACAAAAAAACAGGTACAAACAAACGGATGCCATGAAAAAAAACAGATATACCCTGACCATGCTGGTTGAAAACGAACCCGGGGTCACCGCAAGAATCACCGGGCTCTTTGCCGGCAGAGGATACAATATCGAAACCATCTGCGGCGCGCCCACGGCCAACCCCAAGATGTCAAGAATCACCATTACCACCCTGGCAAGCCCCCTGATGCTTGAGCAGTGCATGAAACAGATCAAGCGGCTGGTCAATGTGATCAAACTCAGGGACATGACCGGGGAAAAGGCAGTGAAACGGGAAATGGCACTGATCTGCGTTAAGGCCCGGCCCGAGCACCAGGAAGAAATCAAATCGTTGATAGCGGATTTCAACGGCAGAATGATGGACCAAGGCAGCCGCCACTATATTTTTGAAGTGACCGGAGATGAGGACGCCATTGATGTGCTTTTGGAACGCCTCACCCCCTTTGGCATCAAAAAGCTGGCCCGCTCAGGGGTCCTGGCACTCTATAAGGAACCCTGATTACCCAAATCAGATAAACCGCGAGCGAAACCGGTGGAATCCCACGGGATCCGGGCGGGTGATCCTGTAAAGGGCAAAATCCGACACAGAAAAGCCATCGCCGCGCCGGAACCGGTTGATGGATTCACGGCCCTTTTCCTCCCTGTCCTGTCCGAAGATCTGCCGCAGTTCTTCCTTGAGTTTTTCTATCTGCTCCAGCAGGGCATTCAATGGATTTTCCCCGGCATCCCCGTCATCTTCCCCTCCAATCACGGCCATGCCTGTGCCTGGAAGAAGATTGGACCGTTCCACGCCATCCAATGCAGCCCCCCCGGCAGGCGTCTCCTGTCCAAGGGCACTGAGTGCCGGTGACGGTTCCGGGGCCCGGGCCGCCAGGTCGACCTGTCCCAGGCTGCCCACATTGCCGTTTTCAAAAAGAAAAACTCCCGACCGCTTCATCTGGCCTTTTAATTCATTGTCCATGCCGGTCATGCTGAATTCGGTCCGGGCATTGTCCAGGTAGATGGCCCCCACCCCCGCCTCTTTCAGGGACACCAGAACATCATTGCCCTGGTCGTCCCGGGTCCAGACGCTGAGCTGGGAAAATACAGCATCATTTTCATCAATCCAGTTATTGCCGTCCTCGTCATAGGCTGAAAGTTCGCCGAACCCGTTGCCTGTACCGGGACCGAATAACTCCGACCCGTTGTTGATCTTCCCGTCCCCGTTCCGGTCAAAGCTTAAAAACCCGCTGCCCTTGGCCACAAAGGAAATCTCCTCGGCAGTGCCGTCATTGTCCAGATCAAATTCAAACCGGGTGTCGGTGAGTTCCGGGACACGGCCGTCCAGGCTGATGACCAGGGGGTCCACCAGGCGGACTTTTTCCTTCCAGGTATGCACCAGGGTCTCCTCCTCGGTCCTGGATAAAAAGGCCCGGTCCAGGTTCAGGTCCAGTGAAAAATCGATTTCCCGGCCGTCCTGGGTGACCACCTTTCCCTGGGAAGAAAATTCCATCTCTTCGGTTTCGTAGTGGACCTCAACCCGGTTCATGGAAACCAGGGTTTCGGCCATGCCGCTCCCCTGGACACTGTTACCCCGGGCAGTGTTCTCCCGGAAACCGGCGCCGATGTCATTGCCCTGGCGAATGTCATCGCCGTCCCTGAGGGTCCTGAGGGTCACCTGACGGTCAATGGCAGCTCCCACCATCCGCTCCGCCAATGCGTCGCTGCCGAATTCGGTCAGGGTTTCACCGTCCTGGGAACGGACCGTCGACCTGGATGACAGCGCCCCTGAATATTGGGATTGAATTTCACTCCGGGTACCGGAAGAAATGCTCACCCGGTCCACCCAGACCTCGGGCACACCGTCCGGGCCCCACGTCCAGTTCCCTATCCGTGCAGATGTTTTGCCCTGCCGGCGCTCCGTTGACGTTTCCTGCTGAATAAAATCGGCCTCCTCCGAGGCGTGGAAGGAAGATAGGTGAATCGTGCTTTCTGAAATCTTCATGATGTCTCCAGCATCTTTATATTATTGCATCCATGCTTTAGATATTCATCGGCATTGTCTGCAAAATCTTTACCCCAAACAGGCGATTCCCCGGATTCTTCAAAATATAAGGCTTGAATCCTTTTTATAATTAATGATATCTAATACTATTTTACACAGGGCTGCTGAACGGACAGAAAAACAAGATAAATGAGCTATAGAACATTCGAGCATATTGCCGCCGGCCAATTCAAGGCAATAAAGCAGTCAGACCATATTCTCCAGGCTTACCTGGGCACCTGCCTGGGTGTTTCTCTTTATGATCCGGTTGCCAAAGCCGGGGGTCTGATCCATATTCTGTTGCCCGAACCGCCGGGCGATTACGGCAGCCCCACACCGGAAAAATACGCATCCACCGGCATTCCCATCCTCATCAAAACCCTTACCGGTATGGGCTGCCGCCCTGAAAACCTCAAGGCCGTTATTGCCGGCGGCGCCTTTGTGGGGCCGTTATCCCACCAGGACATCGGCCTGGATATCGGCGGAAGGTCGGCGGAAATCGCCCAGGAACTGCTCCGGGGCCAAGGCATTGAGATCATCAACTCCGAAACCGGGGGTTTTTTTACCTGTACCCTTGAACTGGATATGAAAACCGGGGACGCCCGGATCAAACCGGCCTGGGAACAAACCCTCGGGTCGGCTGACCATTTTTCTCCGCCGACCATAGAAAACATCCGGCAGACCATCGCCACCCTCAAGCCCATTCCCCAAACCGCCCTGAAAATCCTGAGAATGTTCCAGCAACACCGGTGCGGTATTGACGAAATCACCCTGGAACTGGCCCGGGACCAGGTGCTCAGCGCCCAAACGCTGAAACTGTGCAACTCGGCCATTTTTTCAGGCACCATGAAAATAGAAACCCTCAAGGATGCAGTGCTGCTGCTGGGCAGGGACATGCTGGTCAAAACGGTTATAACGGCGGCAGTGGAAGCCTACTACGACCAAACCGGAGCCACCGGATACTCCATGTGCAGGGGCGGCCTGTTTTTCCATGCCGTGGGTGTGGCCAAACTGGCCGAACACCTGGCAGACAACACTGAAAAAGTAGACGGAAAACTGGCCTACACGGCAGGACTCCTCCACGACATCGGCAAAGTGGTTCTGGACCAGTTCATTGCGGACAGCGCCCCGCTGCTGTTCAGAAATATCGGGAGAAACAGGGAAAGCTTTATCCGCTCGGAAAAAAAGATCCTGGGGATCACCCACTGCCAGGCCGGTGCGGTTCTGGCTGAAAACTGGGGATTTTCAGATACCCTGGCCCAGGTGGTCGCCCACCACCACAATCCGGAATCGGCAACAGCGGCAAAGGACCTGGTGGCCATTGTTTACATGGCGGACCTGCTCATGGAAAGATTCTTCACCGGAATTGACCTTGAAAAAATGCAGACCCGGAGCCTGGGAGGGGTGGTCAGACAACTGGGCCTGGAAAAAGTGGATCTCCCCGGGCTCATCGACGCCCTGCCCCTGGAGGCCCTGACCCCCAATCCAAAGCAAACAGACGGGACAATAGATGACAGATAAGCAGGCGTTATTAAAATCACTGCCCGGCGTGGACCATCTCCTGGCCGCAGCCGGGGAGGATGAACGGTTTAAAGAAATTCCCAGGAAAGTGGTGGTGGAAGCATTGAGGCAGAGCATTGACGCCGCCCGAAGAAAAATACTTTCCGGCGCCGGCGCCGACACCGGAGACCGGGCCATCATCAACGCCGCCGCCCAAAAAGCCGGGCAGGCGGTAAAAAACAGGTTGGTCCCCCTGATCAACGCCACCGGCGTGGTCCTCCATACCAACCTGGGCCGGGCCCTGCTCTGCCGGGACGCCCTGGAGAATATTCAGCGGATATCAGGCGCCTATTCCAACCTGGAACTGAACCTCGGGACGGGAAAACGGGGGATCCGCTATGCCGCCATCGAAGACCTGATCTGCGAGCTGACAGGGGCCGAGGCGGCCATGGCCGTGAATAACAATGCCGGGGCCGTGCTCCTGGCCCTGAACACCATCGCCCAAGGGGAGGAAGTGGTGGTCTCCCGGGGGGAACTGGTGGAAATCGGCGGTTCCTTCAGGGTGCCCGACGTGATGACCAAAAGCGGATGCCTGCTAAAGGAAGTGGGCACCACCAACCGGACCCATCCCCGGGACTATGAGGGCGCCATCAACGAAAATACCGGGCTGCTGCTCAAGGTGCACACCTCCAACTATAAAATCCAGGGGTTCACGGCAAGTGTCTCCCTAAGGGATATGGTGTCCATCGGCAGAAAACACGGAATTCCGGTGATGGAGGACCTGGGCTCTGGCACCTTTATTGATTTCAGCCCCTACGGCATGCCGGCGGAGCCTGTGGTGGCGGAGCGGGTGGCGGCGGGCGCCGATGTGGTGACCTTCAGCGGAGACAAGCTTCTGGGCGGTCCCCAGGCCGGGATCATTGTGGGCAAAAAAGAGACCCTGGACCGGATCAAAGCCAACCCCCTCACCCGGGCCCTGCGCATCGATAAAATGACCCTGGCGGCACTGGAAGCAACGCTCAAGCTTTACAGGGACACCGAACGGGCCGTCCGGGAGATTCCGACCCTGAGGATGCTCACCATGCCCTATGAGGCCATCTCGGAAACGGCGGAGACATTGTTTGAGATGCTGACAGATGCGTTGGGGGATGCTGTTGATATCCGTCTGGCAGACATGGAATCCAGACCCGGCGGCGGCTCTTACCCCGATCTAAAGCTGCCCACCCGGTGTATCACCCTGAGGCCGGTCCATATGTCCGTATCCGCCCTCGAAAAACAGCTGCGGGCATCGAATCCGCCGGTGATGGGCCGCATTGAAGATGACAGATTCATCATGGATCCCAGAACCCTTCAACCCGGACAGGAAGCCCTGCTGACACAAACCCTTAACAGGCTGATTCATAAAAAATGATCAAAAAATTCACCTCAACGGAAATTCATTTTTTAAAAACCGGATCCGGCGACCAGCCGGTATCCCCCCCGGATATTTATCTGTCCGACCTGCTCCACAGCCCAACGGTCCAATTCACCGCATTTGAAGGGCGGCTGGACCAGGCCCCCCTCCCCGATGACAAATTCATTGCCGCCGTGGTCCGCATCGCCCCGGATGGCTCCGATGACACAGGGGAAAAGGCCGGAGAGGTATTCGAATCCTGCTTTAACGCCATCCTGAATAAGAACCGTGGGATATGGGAAAGCCTGGACCAGGCCACCTTTGCCCTAGTCTTCTGGGATTACGATACTGAGAAAGACGGCACCCGGCTTCTGGGCCTGTTAAAAGAAAAAATTGAAAAGCGCCTCAAGGCAGATCTGATCATGGGACTGGCGGCTTACCCCTTCCAGGATTTTTCCCGGAATCATATCCTGGGTAACGCACTCAAGGCCCTGGATCATGCCGCCTTTTTCGAACCGGGCCGGATGATCTCCTTTGATGCGATTTCCCTGAACATCAGCGGGGACAGGCTCTATCAGCTCAAGAAACACCAGGAGGCCATCGAAGAATACAAAAAAGGCCTGCAGATACTGCCCAAGGATATCAACCTCATCAACAGCCTTGGGGTGGCATACGGGATCACGGGACAGCTGGACAAGGCCCTGGAACAATTTGAACAGGCCTCGGCCATCAACCCTGAAGAGGTAATGGTCATTTACAATATCGGCCTGATCCACCGGATAAATGACAATGAAGACCGGGCCATGCTCTATCTGAAAAAGGCCCACGGCATCAATCCGGACATATTTGAAATCGAACTGCTTCTAGGCTATCTTTTGTTCAAGGACGGGCAGTTTGACCGGGCCATTCCCCACCTGGATACCGCCATCGGGCTGAAACCGGAATCCGGCACCCCCTTTAGGATCAAGGGACAGATCTTCCTGGACAGAAAAGACGCCCCCGGGGCCGGGGCCGCCTTTAACACGGCCGTAAAACTCAACCCCACAGATGCTGCCGCCCTGTCAGGTTATGCCCATGCCATGGCCCTGCAGAAAAAAAACCTCGGCATTGCATTGAGCTTTGCCCAAAAGAGTGTGGCCATGGATCCGGAAAATGCGCTATTTGTGAGCCGCCTGGAAGAGATCCAGGATATCCATGACCAGGTTCAATCACAGAACCGGGCCAACGCCATTAAATCCGCCTGATCACCCCCGGCGGTACACCAAAAAGGACCCCTCAAAAGGACCCCATGAAAGAGATCATACAAACGGCAGTTGCAGAAAGCATCCGTGCCAAGGAAAAATTTTTCAGCAGCCACACCGACCTTGTGATGGACTGTGCCCGGGCCATGGCCCGAACCCTTGAATCCGGAGGCAAAATCCTGCTCTTCGGCAACGGGGGCTCGGCAGCCGACTGCCAGCACATTGCCGCTGAATTCGTCAACCGGTTCCAGATCGAGCGGCCGCCCCTGGCAGCCATCGCCCTGACCTGCGACACCTCCATTATCACCAGCATCGGCAATGACTACTCCTATGACGAAATTTTCCTGAAACAGGTACAGGCCCTGGGCAGAAAAGGAGACATGGCCATCGGCATTTCCACCTCGGGCAACTCCCCCAATGTGGTATTGGCGGCCGAGGCAGCCAGGGACATGGGGCTGACCCTGGTTGGGTTTTCGGGTCCCGGAGGCAAGCTCAAGGCGATCAGCGATATGGCCTTTTGCGTGGATTCACCGGTCACGGCCCGGATCCAGGAGGTCCACATCCTGCTGGCCCATGTCCTCTGCGACCTCACCGAAAGGATGATTTTCAATGGCTGATGCAAAGAAACTGGATTACAGCAAACTGTCCACCTATTCCATCATGGACAGGAAAAGCCTGGTTTCAAAGGATGATTTTGCCCGGCCCTGGACACGGGGCGGTGGCCTGGACCAATTCCTGGACCGCCTGCCGACCATCCTGGCCGGAAAGGATATCCGGGCGGTGATTGCCGCCATGGCCGAGGCCGCCAAAGAAAAAAAACAGATCTGTTTCGGCATGGGGGGGCATGTGATCAAAACCGGGATGCCCCCCATCCTCATTGACCTCATGGAACGGGGAATCCTCACCCTCATCGCCATGAACGGTTCCTGCATCATCCACGACCTGGAAACCGCCCTCACCGGACGGACCAGCGAAGACGTGGCAACCAGCCTGACCGACGGCAGCTTCGGCATGGCCAGGGAAACCTCGGACCTGCTCAACATGGCCATTGCTTCGGCAAAGGAAAAGGGCATGGGGCTGGGAAGGGCCGTGGGACAAATGATTCTGGACCAGGACCTGCCCTACAAGGGGTTGAGCATCACCGCCCAGGGCGCCCGGCTGGATATCCCGGTCACCGTCCATGTGGCCGTGGGCACGGACATCATCCACATGCACCCGGATTTTGACGCAGGGGCCTGCGGTAAGGCATCCCACGACGATTTCCTTGCCTTTGCCCGGCAGGTGGCCGGCCTTGAAAACGGGGTGTTCATCAATGCCGGATCCGCAGTGATCCTCCCCGAAGTTTTTCTCAAGGCCCTGACCCTGGTCCGGAACCTGGGACACCGGGTGGACGATTTCACCACGGTGAACCTGGATTTCATCCGCCACTACCGCCCCATGACCAATGTGGTCAACCGCCCCACCCTGGGCAAAGGGAAAGGCTATGCCATTGTGGGGCACCACGAAATCCTCATTCCCCTCATCGCGGCCGGGGTCATAGAAGCCCTTCAATAAGGCGCCCGGAGCCGACACCGGGCCCTTTGCACAGGCGTCAGGCGGCAGACATTTCCCGCCTGGCCGTCTCTGAGGAGATCAGTTCTGCGGTTCCGTCCGTCCCGGCCTTCAGCCTGGCAAGCGATACCGGCGGTTTCGTAACCCGGCCGTCCGCCCCCATTTCTCCCAACTCGGTCACGATATGGTCAACCCGGTCAAGGCACACCATATCCTGGTCAGCAGCGGCCAGAGACACCTCCTTGCCCCCTCCCCCGAAAGCGTTCCGGACAGTTGAACGCTGGGGGGAAAACCACAGGCTTGGGGCAACAAAATAAACGGTCCCCCCAGTTGACCTGAAGCGGTCCACCATCGCTGCCGTATCTTTGGGTGCAAGGATTTTTTGGTCTGCCGTAACGGTCATGCCGCCCATAAAGAGCCGAGCAGTCCCATCTGATCCATCCGGATCCTTTCCCGGGGGCAGTATCTGGGCATCAATTCCCGCCTCAGCAAGAGCCTCTTTGGCCCTGCGGGCCCCCTCGCCCGAACGGTCAAGGAGCACCACCCTGAAACTGAATTCCAGTTCATTTCTGGCCTGGATCAGGATATCTTCAATCACCTTATCGGCCTGGAGAACAAATATGGTATCGCCCTCATTGATATAGGCCAGTCCGTTTTCAGCAACGAACCGCCCATAGCGGTCCAGCTGGTCAATTTTTTCTTCCAGGCTTTCCAAGGCCCGCAGCCTCATACAGCCGGGTTCCCGGGAGTTCGAGTTCCCCAGATCCGATTCAAAGAAATCAAGCAGATGCATCAAAAGGGTATTTCCGGGCCGGGATGCCCTCACGGCGTCTGCAAACTCCCGGCAGAGGCCTTCAACATTCTCTTCCGGACATTTTAAACGGTTAAGGGATTCGACGAGTACGTTCAGAGACAGACGAGCCGATTCGGTATTGTCCTGGACGCAGTTGAGATCTCGAAGCATAGTCTTCAAGCGAGGATAAATCATAAAGCCACCCATACATAATAATCCGGTTCATTACCAGATGTGCCAACTTCAATTTAAGGAGCTGCTCGGTCCTGTTGCATGTTGCGCGGGGAGGGAGTAGCGGCCAATCATTTTATAGGCGGGCTTTTAGCATAACAAACCACTGATTTCAATAAAGAATCTCACTTCAGCAAAACTTAAGATTCAACATATATTCATAACTTTTTTTGAACATATCCATCAAAAGATTCCCCTATCCACGGCGCTACCCGGATTGCCCCGACAGGATCTAGGGAAAACAGGATTGATCTTATGTAGTAAATAGAAAACCCAATGCCGTTTTTAGCTCCCGACTTCAATACCAGGGATGTTTTTTCCTGATTCCGATTTGGGATTTTCGCCGGGGGAGTCCGCAATTGAGCGAATGTGAATATCCCGCTGGGGAAAGCTGATTTCAATTTTTCTTTCCCTGAATAGTTTGTCGATTCTGAACCTGATATTTGTTTCCACCCTAAGCATGTTGTCAATATCGGTCCATATCCGGAGCCTGAAAATCAGTGCACTGTCCCCAAAATCCCGGAAAAGGACATCCGGTACTGGGTATCCAAGTACCCTGGGGGTGTTTCTGGCGATCTCCAGCAGTGTTTCCCGTACCAGTTCTACATCAGAGCCGTAGGCCACGCCGACATCGATATTTCTACGTATCCGCTTGTCTTTGAAACTCCAATTGGTCACCTGGTTGCTTATGAAATCGGCATTGGGAATGATCAGGGAGGCATTGTCATAGGTCTGCACCACGGTGGACCGTACATTTATTTTTTTTACCTGGGCCCAGATACCGTTGACTTCCACATCGTCCCCGACCTGTATGGGCCGCTCAAACAGCAGGATGATGCCGGAAATAAAATTATTGAAGATATTCTGGAGCCCGAAACCAAGCCCGATACCCAATGCGCCGAAGGCGACTGCCAAGGATGCGGTATTCAGGCCGAACACATGCATGGAAATAAGAATCCCGAACATCCATATCACATACACGGTGATGGTGGTGATGGAATCCTGAAGCCCCAGCGCCATTCCGCTGCGGCTTAAGAATTTAGATTGAAACAGCCATTTCCACATCCGGGTCAACGCATAAGTAATCAGCAGCACAACGATGGCAGAAATAACCCCCATGAGGCTGAACTTCATATTTCCGATGGTCAGGGGGAGGGCCAGCACCTGGTATAACCGCCCCAGAACAGTTTGCGGGTTTCCCCAGGCCAGCAGCAGAACAACGATGAGAGAAACCAGACAGAAAAACTGCCCCGCCCTTATCATTAACCATTGGATGGGATAATTGTCATAAAGGAACTCGTCCCGGTTCTGACTGCTCTTTTCCCTGTAGTATCCATCCCATTCCTTGATGAGAGAATAAAAAAGGCCCCACCAGAAAATAATTGCCAGGCTCTGGGCCCAGGATACGAGCCAGTGAAAGGAAAGCGAACCATAGCCGATCATGTCGAGGACAAGGGTTACCCCGGAGACAAAGATGGCCAGATATTTAACTGACAGCCCTATCAACAGCGTTTTTCGAGTGCCATGCCCCTCTGTTCTGTGAATATGCTTGAAACTCATCGCCCGCCAGGTGACCAGTGAAACGAGGAGCATCCATAGCGCGCCTGCGATACGGAGAACCGTCAGCAGTCCGGATTCCCGTCCCAGGATGTAATACACCGGCACATATATAAAAAGAATAGAAACCACCCCCTTGACCACACGGGCGATTGACCGGGCATTGTTTTCTACACCCATTGCGCCGGCGTCAAGGGCGCGTCCTATCCATCGGCCCATAAGTGACACCAGAATCAACAAGGCCGTCATCTCAAAGGCCGGGGCCACCAGGAACATGGTATCCAGACGGCTGTAAAGAAACAGGGTCAGCGCCGTGCCTCCGGGAATGATGGACAGGGTGAAAAGGGCCGCTGTCATCTGGTGCCAGTTTCCCAGTTGTTTAACAAAAGAGGCCTCCTGTATTCTTGATGCAGCCTTTCTTATCCGGGCCAGGATCACCAGGACACCGGAAAAAACCAGGAGGAATGAGACCGCAACCAGTCCGGCACTCTGCCAGAGCTTTTGCCCGCCCTTGGTCCAGAATTCAGGCGCAATGAGCAGCACGGCCCGCTCGCCTAAAAGGCGGATCTCACCTTTCAGCGCCGATAATGCATCAAGCCGGAAGACCTCCTTTTTCCGTTCAAAAAGATTTTTTGCTTTCCGCTTTTCAATGGCGGCCCCAAACTGGGCGTCCAAGGCTGAAAAGGCCTGTTGAATATCGGCCAATTGGGCCAACCGTTCCTGGTAAATCCGGTCCAGTTTTAATACCAGGGTTTCTTTTTTCTTGAGCACACCGGCAAGCTGTCTGGCCGTCTTTTCAAGCTCCTTAGTGACGGCATTGTTTTTTTCTTCAGTGTTGATTTTGGCCAGTTCCGCAACCTGCTTATCAATCAGTTGTTTTTGTTGCTCCAGATTTTTACGCTCAAGGGTTAAGGCATCCCCGCCAGGCGTCACTTCGTCAATCATTTTCTGGACCTCAACCAAGGAGGTTTTGATCTCGGCCCTGGCCTTCTGAAGCAATGAAACGTCCACCCCTGTGGATAGTATCATGTTGCCATAAGTGGATAATTGAAGCTGGTATCCGTTGGCTGCCGCCGCAAGAAAAATTTTTTCTTTTTCTACCCGTGCCAGGCGCTCTTTGTAGCCTTCCAGATTGGCCTGCTCCGCTTTCAGGGAATTTTCCAGGGGCTGGCCCAAATCACTGACCAGATTCTGTGCGGAACTCTCGTCCGGTTCTGCATAAACCTCTGTGATGCTGGAGAATGCCAAAAGGGTCAAAATAGGGACAAACACCCACAAAAAAATGATTTGGACCGTTTTTCTTCTCACCTGAGCACAGGATTCACCAACCATGGATCGTTCTCCTAGAACCATTTTTTCCATTTAAAATAAATAACCATTACGCTTCCCACCGCTGCCATGATTCCCAATAGCCCGAAATACCCCCATTGCCATTCCAGTTCCGGCATGAATTTGAAATTCATCCCATAGATTCCGGCAAGAAAGGTCAAAGGAATAAAAATGGTGGCGATGATGGTCAGGGTTCTCATGACTTCGTTCATCCGGTTGCTCTGGGCGGACATATAAAGCTCCAACATGGAGCCCAATAATTCACGAAAGGTATCAACCGTATCCAGTATGTGAATGACATGATCGTAGACATCGGCAAGGAAACGGTCCGTTGACCCGGGCAGCAGAGGGGACTCGGATTTCATCAGCCGGGTCAAGGCCTCCCGCACCGGCCAAATCTGCTTTCTCAGGAAAATCATTTCACGCTTTAGGCCGTGGATGCGTTCGAGTTGATCGGAATAAATGCTGTCAAGCATTTCACGCTCCAGGGATTCAATTTCATCCCCGATCTCTGCGAGTGTAAGATAATAGTGGTCAACAATCGAATCAACCAGGGCATAGGCAAGGTATCCGGAACCGGATTTCCGGATGCGCCCCCTGCCGTTGCGGATTCTTTTCTTCACTGGAGCCAGGCAAGGGTCTTCCTTTTCCTGGAAGGAAATCAACACATTGTCACAGACAATCAGGCTGGTGTGATATGCGGATAGCAGTTTTTCTAAAGGATCGTAGTCAAGTTGCTTCAGGGCCACATAAAAATAAGTTTCAAAGTCCTCAAACTTGGGACGTTGGCCGGGATTGACAACATCCTCCAGGGTCAATGCATGGATATTAAATAATTCACCGATCCGGGAAAGCACGGCCTCACCCGGAAGGCCAAGGATATGGATCCAAACAATACCGCTTTCATTAATGAAAGATACAGCGGAATGGATATCATCCAGTTCAGCCTCCTCCAATGAATCTTCGGTGTATGCGATCATTGAGATCCGGCTTTCCCCCGCATCAGGCCCTTTTATATCATAAAGCGTCCCCGGGGAAGCACCGGCATGTTTTTTAGACTTCCTGAAAAATCTTGGCATGATTTCAATCCATTATAAGCCCATAAAAAAAACGATGAAAACGACGGCTATCCATTATAGATGCTAAACCCAGTGAATACAAGATTTAGGAAAACGGATCAAAGTGTCTTGCCCTGGGGTTAGGATTTTTCAAAAACAATTGATGTGGGATTGAATATCCCGGATTCTTTCAGTTCCGACTTGAAAATACCGGGGTAAACCCTTATATTAGTTTGTTTATTGAAATTTGAGACAGCAATAGAGGTAAAAAATGCCAATTTACGAATATAAATGCAATGCCTGCGGCAAGGATTTTGAAACCCTGGTCATGGGCAGTTCCAAACCCCAGTGCCCCGAATGTGAAAGCCAGGACCTTGCCAGAAAGATGTCCAGATGCGGATTTGTATCAAAATCCCAGGGCCCCGGAGGCCAGGTTCAGACTACCACTTCCGCAGGCAGCTCTGGCTGCGCCGGCTGTACGTCCACCAATTGCAGTTCCTGCAGCACCAGCATAGGATAATCAATGAAAAATAAAGTGCGCATCGGCACCCGGGGAAGCCAACTGGCCCTGTGGCAGGCCAACTATATCAAAGGCCGTATCGAACAGGCCTTTGAGCAGATCGAAGTTGACATCGTCATCATTAAAACCACCGGAGACCGGATCACGGACCGCCCCCTGGCCATGGTGGGGGGTAAAGGGCTCTTTGTTAAAGAAATCGAAACCGCCCTTCTGGAAAACCGCATCGACCTGGCCGTCCATTCCATGAAGGACATGCCCGGAGAACTGCCTCCGGGCCTTGTCATCGGCGCTGTACCCGAGAGGGAAAATCCCTTTGACGTTCTGATCAGCCGGGAAGGAAAGGCCTTTTCAGACTATCCCCAGGGGGCTGTCATCGGCACCTCCAGCCTGAGACGGGGCTCCCAGCTCAAACATGCCCGGCCCGACCTGGAAATCAGCTCCATCCGGGGCAACCTGGACACCCGGCTCAAAAAACTGAAATCCGGGGAATACGACGCCATTGTGCTGGCAGCCGCCGGCCTGAGACGCCTGGGCCAGGAAAAGGAAATCTCAGAATACCTCAACGAAGAGATCATGGTACCGGCCGTGGGACAGGGCGCCCTCTGTATTGAGACCCGGGAAAATGATCCGGACATGGCCCCTGTCATGGAGGCCCTGGATCATGGCCCCACCCGGGTCTGTGTAGAGGGAGAGCGGGCCTTTCTTAAACAGATCGAGGGGTCCTGCCATATTCCGGTGGCCTGTTTCGGCAAGCTGATTCAGGAAGATATTGTACTTACGGCAATTGTCGCATCGGAAGACGGCAGTGAAGTCATCAGGGAAAGCATCGCCGCCCAGGCCGGAAACGTGGCCCAAAAAGGACGGAAACTGGCAGAACAGCTGCTTGAAAACGGCGGCAAACGCATATTGGAGAGTCTGAATTCAAATGAGTAATCACACAGGCAAGGTATACCTCATCGGTGCCGGCCCAGGAGACCCCGGGCTGCTCACCATCAAAGCCAAAGAATGCATTGAAAGCGCAGATGTTGTGGTCTACGACTACCTGGCCTCTCCCTATCTGCTGGAATATGCCCGCAAAGATGCAGAGGTTATCTATGTGGGAAAAAAGGGCGGGGACCACACCCTGACCCAGGATAAGATCAACCTGCTTCTGGTGGACAAGGCCAAAGAAGGTAAAAGCGTGGCCCGCCTCAAGGGCGGCGACCCCTTTGTATTCGGACGGGGGGGCGAAGAAGCCCAGGAACTGCTGGAATACGGGGTCTCCTACGAAGTGGTGCCCGGGGTAACCTCGGCCATCTCCGCCCCTGCCTACGCCGGCATCCCCGTGACCCACAGGGACCATACCTCCTTTGTCTCCTTCATCACCGGCCATGAACGGCCGGATAAGGCGGAAAGCCGGATGCAGTGGGATGTATTTGCCAAATCCGACGCCACCCTGGTTTTTCTCATGGGGGTGAAAAACCTGGCGAACATCGTGAAAAACCTCATGGCCAACGGCAAACCCGCAGACACCCCGGTGGCCTTGGTCAGATGGGGGACCACCACCCGGCAGCAGACCGTCACCGGCACCCTTGAAACCATTGTGGATGTGGTAAAGAAGGCGGGACTGAAATCGCCTGCCATCATCGTGGTGGGCCATGTGGTCTCCCTGCGGGAGGAACTGGCCTGGTTCGACAAAAAGCCCCTGTTCGGCAAACGCATTGTCATCACCCGGGCCCGGGCCCAGGCCTCCGGCCTGGTGGCGGAACTGAACCGGCTGGGCGCCCAGTGCATTGAAATCCCCACCATAAAGATTACTCCGCCAAAAGACAGGACGCCCCTGGAAGAGGCCATAGACAACCTGGATAAATACGACTGGCTGGTGCTGACCTCGGTGAACGGGGTGAAGTTCTTCTTTGACACCCTCTTTAAAAAAGGCAAAGACGTCAGGGCCCTGGGCCACCTGAAATTCGCCTGCATCGGGCCGGTGACCAAGGAGCGGCTGGCGGATTACGGCATCATCTCCGATATCCTGCCGGAAACCTATAGGGCGGAATCCGTTGTGGACGCCTTCTCGGATGTGGACATCAAGGATAAGAAGGTCCTGCTGCCCCGGGCCAAAAAGGCCAGAACCATCCTGCCCGAGGAGCTGACCAAAATGGGCGCCCTGGTGGATGAGGTCACGGCCTATGAGACCGAACTGGCCGACGACGGCAAGGAAGCCCTCATCGACCTGCTCCGGGACAATGCAGTGGATGCGGTAACCTTTACCTCCTCCTCCACGGTGAGCAATTTCATCTCCCTGCTTGAAAATGAAGACGCCCCTGCCCTGCTCAAGGACGTGGCCCTGGCCAGTATCGGCCCCATCACCTCGGATACGGCAAAATCCCTTGGGCTGACGCCCACGGTGGAGGCCGATCCTTACACCATCCAGGGGGTTATTGACGCCCTGCTCTCTCACTATGCAGGTAACTAGACCATGATTGCAGGCAACCGTCCCATTAATTACCTGAGGATCTCAGTCACGGACCGGTGCAACTTCAGGTGCCGGTACTGTATGCCCGCAACCCCCTTCAGGGTGATAGAGCACGACCGGATTGCCAGATATGAGGAAATTCTGAGGATCACCAACCTTGCCTGTGACATGGGCATTACCAAGGTGAGAATCACAGGGGGAGAACCATTTGCCCGCAAAGGGATTCTCTCCTTTCTGGAACGGCTCTGCCGGATCGATGCCCTAAAGGACATTTCCATCACCACCAACGGGGCCCTGCTTACCCGGGACAAGCTGAAGGCCATCAAGGCAATGGGGATTTCCCGCCTGAACTTCAGCCTGGACACCCTGGATCCCCAGCGGTTCAAGGAAATCACCCGGCGGGACCGGTTCCACCAGGTATGGCAGGCCATAGAAACGGCCCATATGCTGGGCTTCTCTCCCCTGAAAATTAACACCGTGGCCCTGCGGGGATTCAACGACGATGAAATCCAGGATATTGCAGGGCTCACCCTGAAATATCCCTTCCACATCAGGTTCATTGAATATATGCCCATGGGAGATACCCCTGTGGAAAAGGCACAGCAGATCCTCACCAGTGACATCCAGGAGATCATCACGGCAAACCACGGCCCCCTGACGCCGGTGCCCCGGGGCGAAAACGACGGTCCGGCAAAAAACTACAGGCTGAACAATGCCAAGGGTATCCTCGGGTTCATAACACCGGTGAGCTCCCATTTCTGCAGTGAGTGCAACCGGCTGCGGCTGACCTCCCGGGGGACACTCCGTCCCTGCCTGCTGAGAAACTATGAAACAGACATTCTCACCCCTCTTCGGGCCGGCGCAAAGGACAATGAACTGCAACAGATCATTGACGCCACCCTGGCCCAAAAACCCCTGTTTCACGACCTGGGCAGCCGAAGTGTCAAAGATGCCCCCATCAGCCATATGACCAGTATTGGCGGCTGATGAAATGAATTCCCCTGAGGCCCGTGTATTTTTATGGTACACCGGCCTCAGGACTGCCTTTGCCTTTTAGACCGGCAGCCTTCTTCATCAGAAAAACGGTCAACGGCCGTGAACCGGCATTCAGGGCCGGGGTGCCGGTGTATGCAAAGGGCCTAATTTTTTTTTGAAGTTTTCTGGTTTTCCGGTGTCTACCCCATTAACCGGGCAGTCTTTACGCCCGCCATGGTAAACACCATTGAGGAGGACATCATGAAAAAGCAAATTGCCATTGTTGCCGCAGCCTTTTTGATCATCGGGCTTTCAACCGCATCTGCCCAGGCAGGCGCGGCCCGCCGCCACACCATCGAAGGCATTCTCATCGGCACCGGGATCACCCTTTTGGGGACAGCCATCGCCAACAGCATATCCCATCCCGCCCCGGAAAGGACAATTGTTCACCACCGGTATGATGCCCGGTATGCCCCCCACCACAAAAAGCATAGAAGGGGGCACTGGGAAATATGCAGAATTTGGGTAAAGCCGGTATATACAACCAGTTGGCACCCTGGCCACTACAATAAACGGGGCAGATGGACTCCCGGCAGGCACCAGAGGCGCCTTGCGAAAAAAGGACACTGGGAAAGAAAACGGGTGTGGGTAAGACAACACTGAAACTTTTAACCCGCCGACGTACAGAATTTGGACTGGACTGCATGGCAGAAACGTCAACACCGAATACAATACCATCCCTTTCCGGCACACGGGGCCGAAATCTGCCGGAAGGGGAGACCATGGATGAAGCCGCCCTGGTGGAAAGGCTGAAACTTGGCCAGGACTGGGCATGCGACCGTTTGGTTCGGCTCTACCAGGAGCGGCTGCTGAAAATCGCTTACGGCATCACCCTGGACCATGAAGAGAGCCGGGAAATCGTCCAGGATGTCTTTGTCAATGCCGTCACCAATATTGCACAATTCCGGGGCGACAGAGGCCTGGGGCCCTGGCTGAGAAAAATCACCATCAACGCCTGCCTCAACTGGAAACGGAAGTGGAAACGGCGGTTCAGATGGCACCACACATCCCTGGAACCGGACACTGAATTCCTGGTCTACGACCGGGCATGCCAGGGCAGCACCCCGGAAACGAAACTCAGGGAAAAACAGGAAGAACGGGCCCTGGACCGGGCCGTGGGTAAACTGCCCGAAAAAATCAGGACGGTATTTGTGCTCAAAACAGTGGAAGGACTCTCCTACAAGGAAATTTCCCGGCTTCTGGGCATTAAGGAGGGCACCGTAAGCTCCAGGCTTTTCAGGGCTAAAAAAATGATTCTGGACCACCTGGAAACGCCCCATCATACCAAAGGGAGGACCCCATGATATCGTGCACCGCCTATAGCGAAGAATTCATCAGTCGTTTTGTGGACAATGAGGTATCATCCTACAAGCGTGACGCCTTTATCCGCCACATGGCCGGTTGCCCCGACTGTGCCGCAAAGGAAGCGGCATACAGGCAGTTATCCCTGGGGGTCAGCCGCCATATTGACGCCCAGGCCCAGAGGATTCAAAATGAACTGCCCCCCATTTCCGTCCGCAGAACCACCCGTCCAGGAGGCCGCAGACGTTCAAGGGGATTCACTCTGAAACTCGCCTCATTGGGTACGGCGGCCCTGATTTTGGCGGTGGCCGTGTTCCCCTGGACCCGGACGCCGATCAATGAGCCGTCAGCCATTGTAAATTCAGTTGACACCACCGGCTCATCGGTTATGATCATTGACACCCCGGATACCCGGCACACCATTATCTGGTTTTCCGAAATCTGAGGCCGAAAGGAGAACAATGTATAAAGGTCTTAAAATACTCATCCTAATCATTTCCGCGGTCTGGCTGTCGGCCCTTCCGGCCCTGGCCGGGTCCACCTACCACACCCGGGTCAGGGTTATCCAGGCCGGTCAGGGGCCGTCCCATGTGGATCCGGGCATTCGCAATGTGGTCAGGGAAATCCAGCCGGTGTTCAAATACACCCGGTTCAAACTGATCAAAGAGAAAACCATGGTCCTGTCCCAGGGGCGGAAGGGTCAGATGTCCCTTCCGGGCCGGCGCAACCTCACCATTGTCCCCCAGGGCATGTCCGGCAACCGCATTCAGTATAGTATCCGTATTAATGCCAAAGGCAAACAGGTTTTCCGCACCGGAGTGGCATTGAAAAACAATGGCAGTGTCACCATCGGCGGGCCCCGGGTTTCCAAGGGAATTCTTCTGCTGGATATCCAGGGGCGGGTCCAATAAATTTCGGCCATAAATTTCTATTGATTCATATTGACTTTCCTTTCAATGATCTTTAAAGCAAGGATGATGATTTGCCCGACACCGGAAATGGCGGGCACAGAACCGGACCATGCAGGAGAGATGCGCTAAGCAGGACAAAAATATGGAAATACCCAAGGCATTAATTGACAGGCTCAAAGAAAACGAAGCCATTGCAAAAAAATTCACCGAAATTGAAATCAGCATCCTATCCATATTAAACTTCAATGATTTTTTTGAAGGGCTTTTACGAGAGATTTCCGATAAATTTTCAATTCCCCATATCTGGATCTCCATCATCAGTGAAAGCCGAATCGCGGCCCAGCTCAAAGAGAACAACGGTACCGAACTACTCAGGCGGTCATCGGCATTTGTGCCCAAAGCGGCCTTTCTCTCCATAATCCAAAATAGCAGCAAACCTCTTCTGGCCAACCAGGATTTGGACCGGTTCAGCCAGCTTATGCCGGAATTAGGCGATTATAGCATCGGATCCATCGCAGTGGCGCCCATCACACTTGACGGGGAGATCGTGGGCAGCATCAACCAGGCGGATCTGGATCCAGGCAGGTTCGAGCCGGGAATCGACACCTCTCTGCTGGAACAACTGGCCCTGAAGGTATCCCTCTGCCTTTCCAATGTAACTGCCCATGAACAGCTTAAATTTCTTGCCTTTCACGATCCGCTGACCGGCCTCTTGAACCGGGGGGTCATGGAGCGGGTAATGGACCGGGAATTTTTAAGGGCGAAACGGTATGAAACCGAATTATCCATCATATTTCTGGACCTAGACGATTTCAAAACCATCAATGACTCAGCCGGCCATGATGTGGGGGACAATGCCCTCTGCCTGATTGCCGACACCCTCACACGGCTCAAGAGGGATTCGGATATCGTGGCCCGGTTTGCCGGAGACGAATTCGTGGCCATCCTCCCCTCCACGGGTAAATCACAGGCAGAAAACTATATCAGGCGGGTCACCGCCGACCTGGACGCCCACCCCCTGGCATTCAAAGATCAACAGTTCTGGGTAAAACTGAGTTACGGCATCGCCAATGCAGCGGATGAAGGGGTAACCGATGCCCCGTCGCTGCTGAAAGCTGCGGACCAGGCACTCTACAGGGAAAAAAGCAGAAAAAAATCACGACTGTAATTCCCGCCGGCCCTGTTTTTAAGCGGCCAACCGGTTTTTTATGGCTTTATGCGGTTGTTTAATATACTATTCAACTATCTAAAAAAACGGTGTCTGACAGGCAAATCAGAAAAACAGTAGAGAATGTCACAGGGCGTTATGAAATTTAAACATCTCACATTCAGAAACAGGCTGATTTTTTCGTTTTTACTCATTGCAGTACCACTCATTCTGGCCTCCAACGGCATTCTTTACTTCCAGGTTAAAAAAATTCTGGAACGCGGGATCGAAAATGAACTCCAACAAAGTGCCGACACCCTGGCCGGCCTGATCCGGACCACCGCAGGCATTACAATAAAAACCCGGCTTCAGGGTATTGCTGAGAAAAACTTTGAAATCGCCGAATATTACTACTCCAAGCATCGATCCGGCCTGATGACCCGCCAGCAAGCCATCAACACCATCGAAGAAATTTTTCTCAATCAGTCCATCGGTATCTCAGGATATATCTACTGCCTTAACAGCCGGGGCGACGCCATTATCCACCCCAACGAAAGAATCAAGGGCATCAATCTGGCACACATGGAATTCGCCCGCAAACAAATGGCCATGAAAGACGGGTATCTGGAATACAAATGGAAATCTCAAGGCGATGATTCACCCCGCCTCAAAGCAGTCTTTATGGCATATTACAAACCCCTTGACTGGATCATTTCGGCCTCGACTTACATGGACGAATTCAGCTACCTTGTAGACGTAGATGAATTCAAGGATGAAGTACTTGACTTCAAATCAGGTAAAAGCGGCTATGCCTTTATTATTGATGAATCCGGAACTTTTCTGGTCCACCCCACTCAATTCGGGGAAATGCCGATAGATGCGTTTAAAGAGACGGCGGTAATAAAGAATATGCTGGACCAGAAAAACGGAAAATTCAGATATACCTGGCAAAGCCCCAAGGACAGCAGTTTACGGGATAAACTGGTTATTTTCAAACACCTTCCTGAATACCATTGGATCATCGGAGCCACAAGCTATACGGACGAAGTTTATACCCCCTTATATACCTTCAGCACCATACTTCTAGCCGATATTCTCATTATTCCTGCTGCCTTTGCCCTGCTTGCGTTTCTGGCATCTAAATCAATCACCCGTCCCCTTGACCGGCTGGCTGACACCCTGGATGCCGGCGCCAAAGGCGATTATACCATCCGCATGACTCCCGGGCCGGATGATGAATTAGGAAAAATAGCCGGGCATTTTAACGCCTTCATGGACCAGCTTGAAAAATACCACGACCAGCTGAACCAGGAAATCCAAAAAACGGTGGATACCCAGGCCGCCCTGGTCGACAACGAACTCAAGCTCAGGGGATTGTTCAACCGGTCCTTTCAGTTCACTTGTATTTTATCCCCCTACGGCATTTTGGAAGAAATCAACCAAAGTTTAATGGACTTTGCCGGGTGCACAGAAGGAGAAGTCCTGTACCGTCCATACTGGGATATGCCATGGTGGGAGGATCATGAAGAAGAAAAAATTCAGCCGGTAATGGCCGCTCTCCAAAAAGCAAAACAGGGGGAAACCGTCCGCCTGGAAACCACCCATGTCGACCGGGCAGGCCGGGTCAAAAATATAGATATGTCGGTCAAACCCATATTCAACACCAATTCTGATGTGGAATTTATCGTGGTTGAGGGGCGTGATATCACGGAATTGAAGCAGGGGGAAGATGAACGGCGAAAACTGGCGGTCCAGCTTGAAAAATCGCAGAAAATGGAGGCCATCGGGACCTTGGCCGGCGGCATCGCCCACGATTTCAACAATATCCTGTCCAGCATTTTCGGTTACGCCCAATTGGCCGAAATGACCCTGGACACCCCGTCTAAAACCCGCAGCCACCTGGCCCAGATTGTAAAAGGCGCCCAGCGGGCGACGGGACTGGTTCAGCAGATACTCACCTTCAGCCGGCAGAATGATTTTGAAAAAAAACCGCTTAAATTCAGGCTGGTGCTAAAAGAAGCCCTGAAGCTGCTCAGGTCGTCAATTCCGACAACCATAGATATTGTATCCAGGGTAAACAGCCGGGATATGGTCAATGCTGATCCCACACAGATGCACCAGGTGATTATGAACCTTTGCACCAACGCCTTCCATGCCATGCAGGACACCGGAGGGGTTATGACTGTGAGCCTGGATACGGTCGATGCCCCCGAAGAGGCCCATTGTGATGACAGCACCAAAGCCCGGTGCGGCCCCTATTTAAAACTGGAAATCACCGACACCGGCCACGGCATGGACAGAAAAACCCTGGAAAAGGCGTTTGATCCCTATTTCACCACCAAAGAAGTCGGCCACGGCACGGGATTCGGACTGGCACTCGTCCATGCCATTGTGGACGAACATGAGGGATTTATTCATGCAGAAAGCGAACCTGGTGTGGGGTCAAGTTTTTATATTTATCTGCCGGTGGTTGACGATAGAAGAAATGAAAGGCCCTCCCCCCTTCTCACCGATGCCGCCCCCATTGGCGGCAGTGAGACGGTTATGGTGGTGGATGATGAGCCGGATATCCGGGATTTCATACGTGAACTGCTTGAAAAATTCGGCTATACCGTACATCTTTATGAAGACGGGCAGAGGGCGCTTGAAGCATTTGCCAGGACACCCGATCTATTCGATCTTGTGGTTACGGATATGACCATGCCGGCCATGACCGGGCTTGTACTTGCCGATGAAATTTCAAAACTGAGAACAGGGGTGCCTGTCATATTATGCTCAGGATACAACGACAGTCTGTCCGACAAGGGGCCGGGCAGTTTATCGGTTACCTGCTTTCTGCAGAAGCCCATCATCAACAAGGAGTTTCTTAACTGCGTCAGGGAAGCCCTGGACAACACGTAAAACCGCGCCTACCCATCAGTAGGGCCTGAAACTCTTTCGTCCAATAAAAAAACCCCGGCAGCGGTAAGAAACCGCGGTGCCGGGGTTTAGCGTCTGTGTCAGACGGCTGGATCTAGTCGAAAATCAGCTCAATCTTGACCATGGGGGCCACATCGCCCTTCCGGGGTCCAAGCTTGGTGATTCGGGTATATCCACCCTGTCTGGAAGCAAACTTCTCTGATACCTCTTCAAAGAGGGCATGGACAACATCTTTTTCACGGATGACCGCCAGCGCCTGGCGTCTGGCATGGAGATCGCCCCGTTTGGCCAGGGTGATCATCTTGTCTGCAATGGGTCTCAGGCCCTTTGCTTTGGCTTCGGTGGTTTTGATGCTGCTGTGTTTGAACAGAGAAGTTACCATGTTTCTAAACATCGCCTTTCTGTGTGCAGAGGTCCTGTTCAGTTTTAATACGGATTTTCTATGCTTCATGGTACTTATTCTCCTTCCTGATTAATCTCTTCTTCCGGCGGTTCAAATCCTTCAAGATCCATACCCAGGGACAGACCCATGGTACTCAGCACTTCCTTAATCTCGTTAAGGGATTTTCTGCCGAAGTTCTTGGTCTTGAGCATTTCACTGTCTGTTTTCTGGACCAGCTGGTAAATGGTATGGATTCTGGCATTTTTCAGGCAGTTGGAGCTTCTTACGGACAGCTCCAATTCGTCCACGGACCGGTAGATGTTCTCGTTGAATCCCTTGTCTGAGTCGTCGGTTTTGACTTCGACATCATCGGGTTCAAGCTCTTCATCGAAATTGATGAAGGGGTTCATCTGTTCCTTAAGGATTTTAGCTCCATAGGCTACGGCATCGTCAGGTGTTACACTGCCATCTGTCCAGACCTCAAGGGTAAGTTTGTCATAGTCTGTTTTCTGCCCGATCCTGGATGTTCCCACCACGTACTTTACCCGCTTAATGGGAGAAAAAACCGAATCGATGGGGATGGTGCCGATGGGCGCATCCTCGTCTTTATTGGCCGATGCCAAAGCATAGCCTTTACCGGTTTTTACCACCATGACCATATTGAGCACACCGTTTTTATTGACAGTGGCAATATGCTGTTCGGGATTCAGAATTTCGACCTTACCGTCCGGGCTGACAATGTCGGCACCGGTTACTTCGGCCTCGCCTGTGATGTTAAGCGTGAGAATCTTGTCTTCGGTATCCTCAACCTTAAGCTTCAGTTCCTTAAGGTTGAGAATAATTTCGGAGACATCTTCACGGACATCAGAGATCACGCTGTATTCATGAAGGGCATCATCAAATTTCACAGAAACTATGGCCGCACCGTATATGGATGATAGAATGATCCGCCGCAGAGAGTTGCCGATGGTGATACCGTACCCCCTTTCCAGGGGTTCACATACGAATTTGCCGTATGTGGATGTTGTGGTAACATCAAGCTTCTCCGGCTTGATCATCTCTCGCCAGTTTACATATGCAAGGTTTTCAGATGACATTTAAATCTCCTGAATAAATATTTGGATAAACCATATATAAAATAATGATGTACCTATTTAGAATAAAGCTCGACGATCAACTGTTCCTGGATGGGCAGTGTAATATCTTCCCTTGCAGGAGCGCCTTTTACTTCGCCCTTGAAGTTTTCTTTATTGATTTCAAGCCACTGGGGCACACCGCGTCTCACGATGGCTTCCAGAGATTCGGCAATTGCCTGGATATTTCTGCTCTTTTCACGGACTTCGATCACGTCGCCCTGTTTCACCTGGTAAGAGGGAATGTTAACTTTCTTGCCGTTGACGGTGAAGTGGTTGTGGCGAACAAAATGGCGTCCCTGGTTTCTGGAGTTCACGAATCCCATGCGGAAAACGGTGTTGTCCAGGCGGGATTCAAGCATCTGCAGCAGGTTGGTACCAGTGATGCCCTTCTGACGGTCGGCTTTCTTGAAAGCGATTCTGAACTGCTTTTCAGAAACGCCGTAAATCCGGCGGACTTTCTGTTTTTCACGAAGCTGGATGCCGTAGTCGGACTGTTTGCTTCTCTTCTGTCCGTGTTCCCCCGGAGGAAAACTTCTTCTGTCAAAACTGCATTTGTCTGAAAAACAGCGGTCGCCCTTCAGAAAAAGCTTCATATTTTCGCGTCTGCACTGCCGGCAGACAGATCCTCTATAACGTGCCAAGGTAATCCTCCTTATTTATACTCTTCTTCTCTTGGGCGGACGGCATCCATTGTGGGGCACCGGCGTCACATCTTTGATCATGGAAATGTTGAATCCAAGGGCGTGCAGTGCACGCAGGGCGGATTCACGACCGGGTCCGGGGCCTTTTACATATACACCGACATTCTTCATGCCGTGTTCCATGGCTTTTGCACCGGCATCCTCAGCCACCAGCTTGGCGGCAAAGGGAGTGCTCTTTCTGGAACCTTTGAACCCCTGCATGCCGGCGGAAGACCAGGAGATGGTGTTGCCGTTTTCATCTGCAATGGTTACGATGGTGTTATTAAAGGTAGACTGAATATGCACAATACCTGTGGAGATATTCTTTTTTACCCGTTTCTTGGTTATGGTTTTTTTAGACTTTTTTGCCATAATATATCACCTTATTGTAGTAATCTGTAAAGTGGCCTATTTTTTCTTCTTAACAGCCGCGCGTTTGGGACCTTTACGGGTTCTTGCGTTGGTGCTGGTCCGCTGTCCGTGGCAGGGAAGGCCTTTACGGTGGCGGAGGCCCCTGTAGCAGCCAAGGTCCATGAGCCGTTTGATGTTCATGGAAACCTCGGAACGAAGTTCACCTTCCACCTTGAATTCGGCGTCGATAACCTTCCTGATCTCATTTACCTGCTCTTCGGTCAGGTCACCGGCCTTGGTTGTATGTTCGATACCGGTTTTGTCCAGTATCATTTTGGATCTGCTGCGTCCGATACCGTAGATATAGGTTAAAGCGATCCATGCATGCTTGTCTCTCGGTAAATCTACACCTGCAATACGTGCCAATGTTCTCTCCCCCTATCCCTGACGCTGTTTGTGACGCTTGTTAACGCAGATCACTCGAATGACGCCGCGCCGTTTGATGACTTTGCAGTCCCTACAAATTTTTTTAACAGATGCTCTTACTTTCATCTATTTGCTCCTAGTCTCTAATATCTTTATAATTTATTTATATCTGTACGTTATTCTGCCGCGGCTCAGATCATAGGGCGATATTTCCACGGTTACTTTGTCACCGGGAAGAATCTTAATAAAGTGCATCCTCATTTTCCCAGATATGTGGGCCAACAGAACGTGGCCGTTTTCAAGCTCCACTCTGAACATGGCATTGGGAAGCGTTTCAAGGACTTTCCCGTCGACTTTGATGGGCTCTTCTTTTGCCATAATCTTAAGTCATCTCCTTTGTGAATGGGTTAATCAGGACCTACCCTTAATCCGTTTTGCCCCTGACCGTCCCAGGAATCCATCGTAGTTACCGGTGATGAGGTGAGATTCAATCTGGGAAATGGTGTCTATGGAGACACCCACAACAATCAGGAGGGCAGTGCCGCCGAAATAAAACGGTATGTTAAATTTACTGATCAGCATGGTGGGCAGTACACAGACGGCAGAAACGTAGAGGGCGCCGCCGACCGTTATCCGGGTCAGCACCTTGTCAATGTATTCTGCGGTCCGTTTACCCGGACGAATGCCGGGAATGTACCCACCGTTCTTTTTCATGTTTTCCGCCACATCTTCGGGGTTGAACTGAACTGCCGTGTAAAAGAAGCAGAAGAAAATGATAAACCCGATATAAAGGATGTAGTACCAGATGGTGCCAGGGCTGAACATGGCCGCCACCGTCTGCATGACAGGCATGTTTGTAAACTGGGCCAATGTTGTGGGAAACATGATGATGGACGATGCAAAAATCGGCGGGATAACGCCGGAGGTGTTGATTTTCAACGGCAGATGCGAGGTCTGCCCTCCGTACATCTTCCTGCCCACCACACGTTTGGCATAATGCACCGGTATTCTGCGCTGGGCCTGTTCCATAAAAATGATGGCGGCGACAACAGCGATCATCATGACCAGCAGGATGATGATGGAGAAGATCCCCATTTCACCGGTGCTCAGCAGCCTGATGGTGTTGCCGATGGCAGAGGGCATATTAGCCACGATACCTGCAAAAATGATCAATGATATCCCGTTGCCGATGCCCCGCTCGGTGATCTGTTCACCCAGCCACATGATAAAGGCCGTACCGGCAGTCAGAGTGATAATGGTAATCAGTCTGAATCCCCAGCCGGGGTAAGGTACGATGGGCACCCCTGCGGGGGAAGTCATGGACTCCAGCCCCACAGCAATGCCGAACCCCTGAATGACACTCAGGAGTACTGTACCGTATCTGGTATATTGGGTTTTCTTTTTCCGTCCGGCATCCCCTTCCTTTTTCAACTGCTCAAGGTGGGGGATTACAACAGTCATCAACTCCAAGATGATGGAGGCACTGATATAGGGCATAATACCCAGGGCAAAAATACTCAGCCGTTCCAGCGCCCCCCCCGAGAACATGTTAAACATTGAGAATAAGGTACCTGAAGCCGCAGCAAAGAAAGATTCCAAAGCTGCCCCGTCAATGCCGGGGGTGGGAACGTGGATCCCGACCCGGTAAACAAAAAGCAGGGCCAGGGTAACCAGGAGTTTCCGTTTGAGTTCAGGAAGTTTAAACAGATTCTGATAGCTGTTCTCGATCATCTATATCATTCCTTGAGTGGTGTTGTTATTCAATGCTGCCGCCGGCAGATTCAATCTTTTCCCGGGCGGTTTTTGAAACCAGTATGTTTTTGAGGGTGAACTTTTTGGAAAGCTCGCCGTCACCAAGGATTTTGACGCCGTCGACTACGCCTTTAACCAGGCCTTCGCCCCTGAGGGCGTCAATGTCGATGACAGTGCCATCTTCAAAACGGTCCAGATCTTTTACGTTAAGAACGGCATTATTTGTTTTGAAGATGTTTTTGAATCCACGTTTGGGCAGACGCCGGTAAATGGGCATCTGGCCGCCTTCGAAACCGGGGCGGACTGATCCGCCGGAACGGGCTTTCAGGCCCTTGTGTCCCCTGGTGGAGGTTTTACCCATTCCGGAACCGGGACCGCGGCCGACTCTTTTTCTATTTTTTCTGCTTCCGGGAGCAGGAGCAAGGTCATGAAGCTGCATCCTTATGCCTCCTCTACTTTCAACAGGTGAGAAACTTTGTTCACCTGCCCCATGATCACGGGGGTATTTTCGTGCTCTACGGTCTGGTGCATCTTTCTGATACCCAGGGAGCGGATGATCCGTCCGTGCTTGGCAGGACGCCCGATTGTGCTCTTAATCTGTGTAATCTTGATTTTAGCCATTATCTGCCTCTTTATATCTCTTCGGGTTTGAGACCGCGTTTTTTGGCAACTTCTTCTTTGGTGCACAAAGAGGTAAGCCCTGCCATGGTCGCTCTGACGATGTTCTGTGTGTTGTGAGAACCAATACATTTGGTCAGAATATCGGTCACACCGGCAGCCTCAAGGACCGCGCGGATACCGCCGCCGGCAATCAGGCCGGTACCGGGGGATGCCGGTTTGAGCATCACCCGTCCGGAACCTGCATGGCCAAGCACTTCGTAGGGTACAGTACCATTGAGAAGCGCTACCTTGACCATATTCCGTTTGGCTTTTTCCATGCCTTTTTTAATGGCTTCGGGGACCTCTTTGGCCTTGCCCAGGCCGTATCCCACAGAGCCTTCGCCGTCGCCTACAACCACCAGTGCGGTGAAGGTGAAGTTCCGGCCGCCTTTTACGACTTTGGCAACCCGGTTGATCCTGACGACCTTATCGATTAAACCTGTATCTTCCATCTGCTGTTGTTGTCTTGCCAAGGGTGTTCCTCCTTAATTAGAATTCAAGACCGGCTTCACGGGCCCCGTCTGAAAGCGCTTTTACACGTCCGTGATAAAGGAAGCCGTTCCTGTCCAGAACCACTTTTTTAATTCCTTTATCAAGAGCTCTCTTGCCGATGAGGGTTCCAACCGCCTTTGCAACATCCTGTTTTTTACCTTCAACAGGGGCATCTTTGTACTCTGGGTCCAAAGTAGATGCGGCAACAAGGGTAACCCCTTTGGTGTCGTCAACGATCTGCGCGTAGATGTGCTTTGCACTTCTGAACACGCTCAGTCTGGGACGATCCTGATTACCGAAAATATTCTTTCTGATCCGTTTTTTTCTCTTAAGCCTGGCTTTAAGCCTTGGTGATGTATTTCCCATTGTTTTAATTCCTCACCTATTAATCTTTACCAGCAGTTTTACCGGCTTTTCTTATAATCCGCTCATCAGCATACATAATGCCCTTGCCCTTGTAAGGCTCGGGGGGTCTGATGGCCCTGATATTGGCGGCAGCCTGGCCCAAAAGCTCTTTATCAATACTGGTGAGAGTCACTTCCACGTTTTTGTCCACTGCAGCGGCAACACCTTCGGGAAGATCAAATTCTACCGGATTGGAGTAACCCACGTTGAGTACCAGGGCCTTGCCCTTGGTTTCTGCGCGGTACCCGATACCGGAAAGCACCAGCTTTTTTTCGTATCCTGTGGTGACGCCGTGTACCATGTTGAAGATCAAAGATCTAAACAGGCCCTGGAGCGCCACTTTCTTTTTGTCAGACGTGTCGGTGGTTACGGTCAACACGTTGTCATTGATATCGATATCGATTGCCGGATGTACCTTACGATCCAGGGCGCCCTTGGGGCCTTTAACGTTAATCGTATCACCATCAAGGGTAACTTGGACCTTATCGGGAAGCTGGACCGGCTGTTTTCCTATTCTTGACATTCTCTACTCCTGTCCTACCAAACGTTACAAAGAATTTCACCGCCGACGTTCGCTTCTTTAGCCTGCTTGTCGGTCATCAACCCCTTGGAAGTTGAAATGATGGATATACCCAGGCCGTTTAATACCGGCTTAATGTTCTTAGACTTGGAGTAAACCCTGCAGGAGGGTTTGCTCACGCGCTGGATACCAAAGATTGTCGGGTTCCCTTCGGAAACATATTTGAGGTACACACGGATAACACCCTGTGTCTCATTTTCAAGGAATTTGAAGTCTTTGATATACCCTTGTTCCTTAAGCACCCGCACCATCTCAAGTTTAACCTTAGATCCGGGGATATCCACTTTGGCCAGACCTGCTTTGCCACCGTTTCTGATGCTTGTCAGCATGTCTGCAATTGGATCACTAATTGCCATTTGTAATTCTCCTTAAAATCCGCTGATAATAAAATTTCGTTCAGAATCCGTTTGATTACCAGGATGATTTGGTAACGCCGGGAAGTTTGCCTTCAGAGGCAAGTGTTCTAAAACAGATTCTGCAGATACCAGCTTTTCTGATAAATGCTCTTGGTCTACCGCATAAGGGGCACCTGTTATACGCCCGCACACCAAATTTGGGTTTCCTCTGTGCCTTTGCGATTAAAGCTTTTTTAGCCAAGCTCTCCTCCTTTGGATCCTAGTTTTTGAAGGGCATTCCCATGAGTTTGAGGAACGCTTTCCCTTCTTCATCGGTTTTGGCTGTGGTTACAACCGTAATATTGAGACCCTTGATGCTGTCGGTCTTATCATAGTCGATCTCAGGGAAAATGATGTGCTCGGTGATCCCCAAGCTGTAGTTCCCCCGGCCGTCAAAAGCCTTTCCGGAAATCCCGCGGAAATCCCTTACACGGGGAAGTGCAATGTTGATCAGTCTGTCCATGAAATCATACATTTTTTCCCGGCGAAGGGTTACCTTGCATCCAATGGGAAGATCGGCACGAAGCTTGAAGTTCGCGATGGGCTTTTTAGCCCGGGTGATTACGGCTTTCTGACCGGCGATCAGGGTAAGTTCCTGGGCGGCGGATTCAACAATCTTGGGATTGCGGACAGCTTCGCCCAGCCCCATGTTCAAAACAATTTTTTCCAACTTGGGCACCTGGCACTGGTTGCTGTATTTGAACTCTTCAGTCAGTGCAGGAGCGACCTCGTTGGTATATTTTTCCTTAAGCGTAGTCATCTATTCTCTCCGGCTGTTGCTTATGCGTCGATCTGCTGGTCGCATTTTTTGCAGATTCGAACCCGTTTACCATCTTCCAGCTCTTTGATTCCGATGCGGGTCGGTTTCACACAGGAGTTGCACATGAGCATCAGGTTGGATACGTGGATGGGCATTGCCTTTTCCACGATGCCGCCCTGGGGATTGGCCTGTGTGGGACGCTGGTGAACCTTTACAACGTTAATGTTTTCAACGACGACCCGGTTGGTCTTTTTTACGACCTTGAGCACCTTACCGATTTTGCCTTTGTCTTTACCGGTGAGAACTTTTACCTTGTCATCTTTTTTAATTCTGATTTTCATACTTTATATTCTCCACTGTCCCGGTATTAAAGTACGTCAGGAGCAAGGGACACGATTTTCATAAACCGCTTTGCTCTCAGTTCCCTGGCCACCGGGCCGAAAATACGGGTACCCACCGGTTCATTGTTTTTGTTAAGCACAACCGCGGAATTGTCATCAAATCTGATGGAAGACCCATCCGGCCGGGCAATCTCTTTTTTGGTCCGTACGATAACGGCCTGAACAATGTCACCTTTGCTGACCTTGGAATTGGGAATGGCTTCCTTTACGGAAACAACAATAATATCTCCAATGCTGGCATAACGTCTTTTGGATCCGCCCAGCACCTTGATGCAGTACAATTCCTTGGCCCCTGAGTTGTCGGCGACAGTCAGTCTGGTTTCACTCTGAATCATAATTGAACTCCTTAAAAACTAAACCGCTTTTTTAACAATCTCGGTTACCCGGAAATGTTTCAGCTTGCTCAAAGGTCTGGTTTCGATGATTTTTACCTCATCGCCGATGTTGCACTGGTTGTTCTCATCGTGTGCGTGGTAGTTTTTGTAGCGTTTGATGTATTTTTTATACACCTTGTGCTGAACAAATCTTTCAACCCGGACAACAATAGACTTGTCCATTTTGTCGGATACGACCAGACCGATAAGCTCTTTTTTGTTACTTTTTTTATTTTCCATGTCGTTAACTCTTAGCTGATGGTTACGTTCATTTCTTTGGAAATGGTATAGAGTCTGGCGATGTCTTTCTTTACATTCGAAAGCATAGCTGTGTTCTCGAGCTGTCCAACATCATTCTGGAAACGAAGATTGAAAAGTTCTTTTTTGAGCTCAACAAGCTTTTCTTTAATCTGATCTGCATCCATTTCTCTGATTTCACTGGCCTTCATAATACTAACTCCTCTCCACAAAACGGGTTTTCACGGAAAGTTTTCTTGCAGCAAGCCGCATTGCTTCTCTAGCCAGTTCTCTGGGGACACCTTCCATTTCGTAAAGGATCTTGCCCGGTTTTACCCGTGCTACCCACGCATCGGTTGCACCCTTACCCTTACCCATCCGGACTTCGGCGGGTTTTTTGGTAACGGGATGATCAGGGAAGAATCTGATCCAGCTTTTGCCCTGTCTTTTGGCCTTTCTGGTCATTGCAACCCTGGCTGCTTCTATCTGTCTTGCATTTACATATCCGCATTCAACGGCCTGGAGACCGTAGTCGCCGAAGCTCAAGGTGTTACCGCGGGTGGGAGTACCTTTGGTTCTGCCCCGGAACTGTTTACGGAATTTAACATTTTTTGGACTCAGCATTTGCTAATATCTCCTCATCGCCTCTATTTAGTCGCCAAAGCCTGCTCGCCAGGACCCACTACTTCACCTTTGAAGATGAAGGTTTTAATACCGATGGTGCCGTAGGTAGTTTTGGCTTCAGTGAAACCGTAGTCCACATCAGCTCTCAGGGTGTGAAGGGGAATACGCCCTTCTTTATACCATTCGGTCCTGGCCATTTCAGCGCCGCCCAGACGGCCGGAGCAGATAATTTTAATACCCTTGGCTCCGAATCTCATGGCTGAGGATACGCTTCTTTTCATGGCTCTTCTGAATGCGATTCTTCTTTCCAGCTGGCTGGCAATATTTTCTGCCACGAGCTGGGCGTCAATCTCAGGTCTTCTGACTTCTTTGATATCAATCAGGACATCGGGGTTGAGCATTTTTTCCAGCTCTTTTTTGAGCAGGGCAATCTCAGACCCTTTTTTGCCGATGATGATGCCGGGTCTTGCGGCAAACACCCGCAGTCTGATCTGTTTTGAGAATCTTTCGATCTCAATTTTTGAGACGCCGGCGTGGTAGAGTTTCTTTTTCAGAAACTTTCTGACCTTGAAGTCTTCTTCAACAAAGGCTGCGTAGTCTTTGTCCGCGTACCATCTGGAATCCCAAGTCCTGATGATGCCTAATCTTAATCCGGTAGGATGTACTTTCTGGCCCAAGCCTGTTCCTCCTTGTTTAGACGGTTTCTTCTACAATCACGGTTATATGACTGGTTCTTTTCAAAATGCGGGAGGCTCTTCCCCTTGCCCGCGGCCTGAACCGTTTCATGGATGGTCCATGATCTACAATCACGTTTTTCACTACCAGCTTATCAACGTCCATCTCATTGTTGTGCTCAGCATTGGCAATGGCGGACTGCAGGGTCTTGTACATGATACCTGCGGCTTTCAGCGGCATGAACTTCAGCATCGTCAAAGCCTGTTCTGCATTTTTTCCCTTGATTTCGGAAATGGGCAGGCGGAGCTTGAACGGTGAAATCCTTGCATATCTTGTGGTTGCTTTAACTTCCATTACTTATTCCTCTCTATCATGGTGCCGACAATTAGCGTTTTTTGGCTTTTTTGTCCGCGGCATGACCCCAATAGGTTCTAGTAGGTGAAAATTCACCAAGCTTATGGCCGACCATGTTTTCAGTCACGAATACCGGGATGAACTTTCTCCCGTTGTGCACTGCAAAGGTGATTCCAACCATTTCAGGGAAAATGGTAGACCGTCTAGACCAGGTTTTGATAACTTTATTGCTGTTGGACTTCTGCGCGTCCAGAACTTTCTTCATCAGTTCTGTTGCGATATAAGGTCCTTTTTTCAATGATCTTGGCATAATTATTCACCTATTATTTTCTTTTAGCCCTTCTTTTAACAATGTACTGATCCGTTCTGGCATTCTTCCGGGTTCTCTTACCCTTGGTGGGAACGCCCCAGGGTGTACAGGGCTGACGACCACCTGAAGACCGGCCTTCGCCGCCGCCCATGGGATGGTCAACCGGGTTCATTGCCACGCCTCTGACAGAAGGTCTTCTACCCATCCAACGGGTACGGCCGGCTTTACCGATGCTCACGTCACCGTGTTTTTCGTTGCCTACACGACCGATGGTGGCTTTACACTGGAGATGGATCATCCGAACTTCGCCGGAGGGAAGCAGTACCTGGGCGTAAGTGCCTTCTTTGGCCATAAGCCGGGCATAACCGCCTGCACTTCTGACGATCTGGCCGCCTTTGTTCTGCTTGAGTTCGATATTATGAATCCGGGTGCCTGTGGGAATATTTTCCAGGGGCAGGCAGTTACCGGGTTTGATATCCGCTTCAGGGCCGGTTTCAAGAATATCGCCAACTTTCACATCCAGGGGAGCCAGGATGTATCTCTTTTCACCATCTGCATAGGTCAGCAGGGCGATACGGGCAGATCTGTTGGGATCGTACTCGATGGCCGATACCTTGGCCGGAATCCCGTCCTTGTCCCGTTTGAAATCAATAATACGATATTTTTTCTTTGCACCGCCGCCTCTGTGTTTTGCGGTAATTCTTCCGTAGGAGTTGCGGCCGGACCGTTTGTTCAGCTTCTTGGTCAGGCGCCGTTCAGGTTTGGTCTTGGTAATTTCTTCAAAAGAAAGGTATTCCTGAGCACGTCTCCCTGGAGAAGTCGGTTTTGTCTTAACTATTGTTGACATATGTATACCTCTTTAAACACCTTCAAAAAAATCAATTCTCTGTCCCGGCATCAGGGTAACGATGGCTTTTTTCCAGTCGTTTCTCTTACCGATGATTCTGCCACGCTGTTTAACTTTGCCTTTGACCTGTACGGTTCTGACCTGCTTAACCTGGGTGTTAAAGGCTTTCTCAACAGCGTCCTTGATTTCGACACGGTTGGCCCGCTTGTCTACTTTAAAGGTAATCTGGTTGTGAAGTTCTTTTTGAAGGGTTGTTTTTTCAGTGACGACAGGTCCTCTGAGGATGTCATATTCTCTCATTTTAGCTCAACCTCCCCTTGATATTCTCGATACTGGTTTCCACCAGCAGAAGGTTTTTAAACTTTAAGATGTCATATACATTCAGACCTGCGGTTTTGATCACCTTAACGTCAGGAATGTTTCTTGAAGAAAGAAGGAGTTTCTCGTCGTCGGAATCGGAAACGATGAGAAGGTCTTCAAGATTGAGGGTTTTGAGGATCTCTGCCAGTGCTTTGGTTTTGATCGCTTCAAGTTCAAGGGCATCAATGACAAAAAGCTTTTCGTCATTCAGCTTGGTGCTCAGCGCCATTTTAAGGGCGAGCCGCCGAACTTTTTTGGGCACCTTGATGTCGTAGGAACGCTGGGACGGGCCAAAAATCACGCCGCCGCCTTTTCTAAGGGGCGACTTGATGGAACCTGCCCGTGCATTGCCGGTCCCTTTCTGTCTGAAAAGTTTTTTAGTAGAGCCAGCTACCATACCACGAGTCTTAGACGCAGCAGTCCCTTCCCGTTTTGCAACGAGCTGGGATCTTACTACGTCATGAAGAATGCTTGTCTTGACCGGTACGCTGAAAATTTCATCAGGCAGCTCTGTTTCAGACACTTTATTGCCTGCACTGTTTAATACATCTACAGCAGCCATTATTCTTCCTCTTTAATTTTTGATCGACTATGCATCACTGCGAAAAGTTTGCAATACCCATAGCCGCGTTTTTGTCTTTTACAAGACTGATGCTGCGCCCTTAAGCATATATGTTTTGGGGGCGCTGAAAAAACTTTTTATTTTACATCAGCTTTCCGCACCTCGATAACACCTGTTTTGAAGCCCGGGACTGCGCCCTTGACCAGAAGGAGATTATCGTCGTGCTTAATATCTACAATGGTGAGATTTTTCACAGTGGTCTTATCTACACCCATGTGGCCCGGCATTTTTTTGCCTTTAATAATTTTTCCTGGCCAGGCGGAGTTGCCCACTGAACCGGGTTTCCGGTGGTTTCTGTTACCATGGGTTTCAGGTCCACGGCTGAATCCGTGTCTTTTAATGGTACCCTGAAAACCGCGACCCTTAGAGGTCCCGGTCACAGTGACCTTGTCACCTACGGAGAACATATCAATACCCAGAACCGCACCTGCTTCAACATCCTCAACATTTTCGGTTCTGAACTCTTTTAGTACTTTGAACCCTTTGTCAGTTGCTTTCTTCAGATGCCCTGCAATGGGCTTATTCAAACGTTCTACAGGTTTCTCATCGAATCCGAGCTGCAGTGCAGTATACCCGTCAGTCTCTTCAGTTTTGACCTGGGTAACCACGCAGGGGCCGACCTGTAACACAGTAACAGGAACGAGTTTTCCATCGGAGGAAAACACATTGGTCATCCCGATTTTCTTTCCAATTAATGCACTCATATCTGTTTGTTCCTGTTAATGACCTATAATTTAATTTCAACGTCAACGCCGGGGGAAAGATCCAGCTTCATCAGTGCGTCGACAGTCTGCTGTGTGGGCTCAAGAATATCCATCATTCTTTTGTGCGTTCTGATTTCAAACTGCTCACGGGATTTCTTATTCACGTGGGGGGAACGCAGCACAGTAAACTTATTGATACGGGTGGGAAGGGGAACCGGCCCCACTATTCTGGCGCCGGTTTTCCTTGCTGTATCAACAATATCTACTGAAGACTGATCAAGCAGCTTATGGTCATAAGCTTTGAGCCTAATTCTGATTTTAGTCTTCAACATATCGTTAGTTCTTTCTTATTCTACAATTTCACCGACAACGCCGGCACCAACAGTACGACCACCTTCACGGATAGCGAACCGGAGTTCTTTTTCCATTGCGATGGGGTTGATCAGCTCAACGTTGATGGTGGCATTGTCACCAGGCATGATCATTTCAACGCCTTCTTCCAGAGTCAGAACGCCTGTGATGTCAGTGGTTCTGAAGAAGAACTGGGGTCTGTAACCAGTAAAGAAGGGAGTATGACGGCCGCCTTCTTCTTTGGACAGGGCGTACATTTCAGCTTTAAACTTGGTGTGAGGGTTGATGGAACCGGGTTTACAAACAACCTGGCCACGTTCTACCTGATCACGCTTGGTACCGCGGAGCAGCAGACCAACGTTGTCGCCAGCCTGACCTTCGTCCAGAAGTTTCCGGAACATTTCGACGCCGGTACAAGTAGTTTTAGCAGTTTCACGGATACCAACGATTTCAATTTCTTCGCCGGTTTTAATGATACCACGTTCGATACGACCGGTAACAACAGTACCACGACCGGAGATGGAGAACACGTCTTCGATGGGCATCAGGAATGCTTTCTCGGTATCTCTTTCGGGTTCGGGAACGTAGGAGTCAAGGGTATCCAGCAGTTCAAAAATGGGTTTGGCTTCTTCGGCTTCAAGGTCGTCACATTCAAGGGCCTTGAGGGCGGAACCACGGATGATGGGTGTTTCATCACCGGGGAATTCATAGGTATCCAGCAGTTCCTGGAGCTCCATCTCTACCAGCTCGATGAGTTCTTCGTCGTCAACCATGTCACATTTATTCAGGAAAACAACGATCTTGGGCACACCAACCTGGCGGGCAAGCAGAATGTGCTCACGGGTCTGGGGCATGGGGCCGTCATCGGCGGAAACAACGAGGACAGCGCCGTCCATCTGAGCAGCACCGGTGATCATGTTTTTGATATAGTCGGCATGGCCCGGGCAGTCAACGTGTGCATAGTGACGTGCATCGGTTTCATACTCAACGTGGGCAGTAGCGATGGTAATACCGCGTTCTCTTTCCTCGGGCGCCTTATCGATCTCATCGAAGGGAACGAACTCGCCGTCGCCTTTCAGGCCAGCAAGTTTGGTAATTGCTGCAGTCAGAGTGGTTTTGCCATGGTCAATATGACCGATAGTACCAATGTTTACATGCGGTTTAGTCCGCTCGAATTTCTCCTTAGCCATCTTCTGTATTCCTCCTGTGGAATGTTGTAAAGATATTCCTTAAAATATTTACCACCGGAAATGGGCGAAAGCCTTGTTGGCTTCGGCCATTTTGTGTGTATCTTCTTTTTTCTTAATCGCCCCACCCCTCTGGTTGTAGGCGTCAAGCAATTCAGCAGCCAGCTTTTTGGCATAGCCTTTTTCAGACCGGCTCCGACTGAAAGTGATCAGCCACCTGAATGCCAGGGCCGTCTGCCTGCTGGGTTTAATATCAGTGGGTACTTGGTAGGTGGACCCGCCGATCCTTCTTGATTTAACCTCAACAGAAGGCCTGATATTGTCGATTGCTTTCTTGAACACATCCAGAGCCGGCTCGCCGATTTTTTCTTCGGCGATTACCAACGCATCGGTAACCACCTTCCGGGCAGCATTTTTCTTGCCGTCCTTCATAACGCAGTTGATAAACTTGGCAGCAAGTTTTTCCTCCTGCGTGGCACCCTGCATCAGATTCTCTTTAACTACTAATTTTTCAGCCATTTGTCATGTCCACCAAAATTTCTTTATTTTTATATCTATACGCCCAATGATTATTTCGGACGCTTTGCACCGTATTTAGAACGGCCCTGGCGCCTATCATCTACACCAAGCGTATCAAGCGCACCCCTGACGATATGGTAGCGTACACCTGGAAGGTCCTTTACCCTGCCGCCCCTGACAAGAACAACAGAGTGTTCCTGAAGGTTATGACCCATACCGGGGATGTAAGCCGCAACTTCCATGCCGGTTGTCAGACGAACCCTGGCCACTTTTCTCAGGGCCGAGTTCGGTTTTTTAGGGGTAGATGTGTACACGCGGGTACACACGCCACGCTTCTGGGGGCCACCCTTCAGAGCAGGTGTACTCACCTTCTTCTCTGCTTTCTTTCTTCCTTTTCTTACCAATTGATTAATGGTCGGCATAACTTTCCCAACGCTCCTTATCAAATAAAATACGTCGCCATACACGACAAAATATTTAATTCTACTTTTAAATCAAATTATTGTCAAGCAAAATTTATTTTTTCTAAACTTCTGCCACTTTTCCGTAATCAACTTCAATGTTACGGTATCCCGGAAATCCGGTTCCGGCAGGGATCAAACGTCCCATTACCACATTTTCCTTCAGCCCTTTAAGACTGTCGTACTTGCCTTCGATGGCTGCCAGTGTCAAGACCTTTGTTGTTTCCTGGAAAGATGCCGCGGAAAGGAAACTGTCGGTTGACAACGAGGCTTTGGTGATACCGAGGATGAGGGGTTCACCCTTGGCCGGTTCACCGCCGTTCATGGCCACCTCACGGTTCTTTTCTTCAAACATGATACGGTCCACCTGCTCTTCGGGAATAAAATCGGTATCCCCGGGGCTGGTGACTTTCACCCGGCGCATCATCTGGCGGATAACCACCTCGATGTGCTTGTCATTGATTCTAACGCCCTGGAGCCGGTATACTTCCTGGACTTCATCAACCAGGTATTTGGCCAGGGCGACTTCACCCATGATATTCATGATATCCTGGGGATTTGCGGAACCTGCCATCAGCTGATCCCCCGCCTTGACATAATCACCGTCATAAACAGATACATGCTGCCCTTTGGGGATTGAGTATTCTTTTTTATCTCCAACGTCCGTAGGCGTAACCGTTACTTTCTGGCGGCCTTTGGTGCCCTTGGAGACAGTAACATACCCGTCAATTTCAGTAAGCACCGTGGGATCCTTGGGTTTGCGCACCTCAAAGAGCTCCGCAACCCTGGGCAGACCGCCGGTGATATCCTTGGTCTTGGTTGTGGCCCTGGGCAGCTTGGCGATAACGTCGCCAGCCATGATCTGGTCGTCTTCTTCCACGGTCAGAATGGCGTTTACCGGCAGGTAATATCTGGCAGGTGTTTTGGAATTGGGCAGTTTCACCGCCCGGCCGTCCTGGTCCTTGACCGTAATCTGGGGACGGATCTCGGAGTCCTTGCCCTCGATAATGGTTCTGGACACCTTGCCGGTTACCGGGTCGATTTGTTCTTGAACCGTGTTGCCAACAATGATATCAGCAAAGCGCACCCGCCCGGAAACCTCCGTAATAATGGGGGTGGTAAACGGATCCCAGGAAGCAATAATATCGCCGGGTTCTATGCTCTGACCGTCTTTGGCGTGGAGGGTAGCACCGTAAATTACGGTTTCTTTGGCACGCTCCCTGCCGTCTTCACCCACGATGGTGATGCCGCCGCCCTTACGGTTCATGACGATGATTTCGCCATCGGCTGAGGTTACGGTCTGAATATCTTCATTGCACTTAAAGATACCACCAACCCTGGCTTTAATTTCGGCAACCTCTACTTTCCGGGATGCCGTACCGCCGATATGGAAGGTCCGCATGGTCAGCTGGGTACCGGGCTCACCGATTGACTGGGCCGCAACAATACCGATGGCCTGTCCGATTTCAACAGTGACGCCATGGGCCAAATCCCTGCCGTAGCACCTTGAGCAGACCCCATGCTTTGAATTACAGGTCAGGACGGAACGGATTTTTACCTTCTGAACACCGGCAGCCTCAATCTTAGCGACGTGGGATTCTTCAAGCTCCGTATCAATCCCGACAATAAATTCGTCAGAGTAGGGATCACGGATCTCTTCCTGGGTCACGCGGCCCAGAATTCTTTCACCCAGGGTCTGGATGATTTCCCCACCCTCATAAAGGGCCTCGACTTCGATTCCATTAATGGTGCCGCAGTCAGTCTCCACGATGGTGCAATCCTGACCGACATCCGCCAGCCTACGGGTGAGATACCCTGAGTTGGCAGTTTTAAGGGCCGTATCTGCAAGACCTTTACGGGCACCATGGGTGGAGATGAAGTACTGCAGTACGGAAAGGCCTTCACGGAAGCAGGCCGTAATTGGGTTTTCAATAATCTCGCCCGACGGCTTGGCCATCAGACCACGCATACCGGCCAGCTGCCGCATCTGGTCCTTGGAACCACGGGCGCCGGAGTCGGCCATCACGTAAACAGCGTTGAGTTCTTCTTGATCCTCATCCCCCTCTTTTTTGGGCGGGTTCTTCATGACTTCCATCATGGCGTTGGCAATATCATCTGTGGCTTGTGCCCAGATATCAACTACCTTATTGTATTTCTCGCCCTGGGTGATCAGACCTTCGGAGTACTGGTTTTTGATGTCCTCAATACTTTTTTCCGCATTGGCGACCAGATCCCATTTATTATCCGGGATGATCATGTCGTCAACGCAAATGGATAGTCCGCCCAGAGTAGAGTATTTGTACCCGATATCCTTGAGGCGGTCAGAAAGGATAACCGTTTCCTTGAGACCTATATTTCTGTAGGCATAGTCTATAAGACGGACAATAGACCCCTTGTCCATTAGCTTATTGACCAGTGTAAACGGCAGAGTGGTATTCCGCTCCTCGACCTTGAAAATGGTGTATTTTTCACCCACCATTCTCACATCGGTAAACTGGTCTTCCTTAAGGCCGTAAAGCTGTTCAACGACAACGTCGGAGACCTGGAATATATTCTTGAACTCCTTACGGGTCAGAATACCGGTGATTCCACGGGTTTTCTTGATCTCGTCATCCCCGTATTTCTTGAGCACGGTATCAAAATCTTCGCCTGACTTAAGCTCTTCAAGGGCAGCTTCGCAGTCTTCCAGGGTTTCGGTTCTGATCCGGGCCATATTCAACAGGATATCACCAGGAATGGTTTCCCACAGAAGAATCCGGCCGGTGGTGGTATCATAAATTTCGTCGTCGATGCGGACCTTGATTTTGGCATGGAGACTGACCTCTCCCGCGTCAAAGGCATACCGCACCTCTTCAAGGCTGGAGAAACTAATCCCTTCACCCTTCTGGTTGGTCATGGCACGGGTCATATAATAAATGCCCAAAACAATATCCTGGGTGGGCACAATAATAGGCTGCCCGTTTGCAGGGGAAAGAATATTGTTGGTGGACAGCATCATCACCCTGGCCTCAAGCTGGGACTCAAGGGAAAGGGGCACATGGACCGCCATCTGGTCACCGTCAAAGTCAGCATTAAATGCCGGACATACAAGCGGGTGGAGCTGGATGGCCTTCCCTTCGATGAGGACAGGCTCAAAGGCCTGGAATCCGAGTCTATGGAGGGTCGGCGCCCTGTTGAGCATCACCGGATATTCTTTTACAACGGCTTCCAAGGCATCCCAGACCTCGTTTTCCTGGCGTTCCACCATCTTTTTGGCGCTTTTGACCGTGGATACCAGTCCCTTCTGCTCCAAAAAGTTGTAAATAAACGGCTTAAACAGCTCAAGGGCCATTTTCTTGGGGATACCGCATTGATGGAGCCGGAGTTCCGAGCCGACGGTGATAACGGTACGGCCTGAATAATCCACACGTTTACCCAGAAGGTTCTGGCGGAACCGGCCCTGCTTGCCTTTCAGGGTATCTGAAAGGGATTTAAGAGGCCTTTTATTGGTACCGGTGACCACGCGGCCGTGACGACCGTTATCAAAGAGAACGTCAACGGCTTCCTGAAGCATCCGTTTTTCGTTCCGGACAATAATGTCAGGCGCATTCAGGTCCACCAGGCGTTTGAGACGGTTATTCCTGTTAAGCACCCTTCTGTACAGATCGTTGAGATCTGATGTCGCAAACCGTCCGCCTTCCAGAGGGACCAGAGGACGAAGGTCCGGCGGCAGAATCGGGCAGGCCGTCAAGATCATCCGGGTCGGCTCAATGCCGGAATTCAAAAAGGCATCAATGACCTTCAGCCTTTTGGCCATCTTCTGCTGCTTGGCAACAGACTTGGTGAGTCCGATTTCTTCCTTAAGCTCATCGTGGACCGCCTGAAGATCAATCTCACTGAGCAGGGTCAGAATGGCCTCGGCGCCAATTCCGGCGTCAAAGGCTTCTTCACCAAATGTATCAAGGGCTTCGTAGTATTGATCATCGGAAAGCAACTGCAGCTTTTTCAGCCCGGTTTCCTTTGGGTCAATAACGATATAGGAATCAAAGTAAAGAACCTTTTCCAGATTTTTCAGGGTCAGGTCCAGAACGTTGCCTATTTTTGAGGGAAGGCTTTTCAGGAACCAGATATGGGAAACCGGGGAAGCCAGCTCAATGTGAGCCATTCTGTCCCGGCGAACCTTGGACTGGATGACCTCAACACCGCATTTTTCGCAGACAACCCCTCTGTGCTTCATGCGTTTGTACTTACCGCAATTACACTCGTAATCCTTGGTCGGGCCGAAAACCTTAGCGCAGAACAGGCCGTCCCGCTCCGGTTTAAAAGTCCTATAGTTAATGGTCTCGGGTTTTTTTATTTCCCCGTGGGACCATTCCCGGATCTGGTCGGAAGATGCCAGGCTGATCTGGACGCCCTGGTAAATCTTAGGATCTTTGGGTTTTGCGAAGAAATCATAAATATTGTCCAATGTCTTCTCCTTATTTGGTTCCTTCAATAAGATTTATGTCCAAACCCAGTGCATTAAGCTCTTTGGTCAATACCCTGAAAGATTCAGGCATACCAGGTTCAAGAACGTTCTGGCCTTTTACAATTTTTTCGTACATACGTGTCCGGCCGGTCATATCATCTGATTTAACTGTGAGGAATTCCTGGAGCGCATGGGCTGCACCGTAGGCTTCCATGGCCCAGACCTCCATCTCGCCGAGTCGCTGTCCACCGAACTGGGCCTTACCGCCAAGGGGCTGCTGGGTAACCAGTGAATAGGGGCCTATGGACCGCGCGTGGAGTTTGTCGTCTACAAGATGGTGGAGCTTAAGCATGTACATGGTCCCAACGGTAACCGGTTTATCAAAGGGTTCACCGGTCCGGCCGTCATAGAGTACGGATTGTCCGGAGGGATTGGAGCCGGCCAAAGTGATCAATTCTTTGATCTCTTCTTCCGTGGCACCGTCAAAGACCGGAGTTGCCGTATGGACGCCTCTCCTGTAAAGTTTAGCGAACTTCAGCAGTTTTTCCTCGTCCATACTGTCTATATCACGGGTAATGACGTCATCTGCCTGCACTTCCCTCTGTTTCCTGGTCAGGGCAAAAATGGACCCAACCTTTTCCCGGAGCGCTTCCATCTTCTTTTCTTCGATGAGCTCATCGATCTGCTGACCCAGGGCAAAGGCCGCATGGCCAAGGTGGATCTCAAGGATCTGGCCGACGTTCATACGGGAAGGAACACCCAAGGGGTTGAGAACCATGTCGACGGGGCGGCCGTCCGCAAAATACGGCAGGTCTTCCACCCTGAGGATTCTGGACACAACGCCTTTATTTCCGTGGCGGCCGGCCATCTTGTCACCAACGGACAACACCCGCTCCATGGCAACGGAAATTTTAATTAGCTTAAGAACACCCGGCGGCAGGTCATCGCCCTTCTCAAATCTGGACACCTGGCGGTTGAAATGATCTCTGGCCTTTTTGATCTGTTCCTGGGCCTTTTCGAATACCACCTGGGCCCGCTCTGTCAACTCGGCATCTTCCACGGCAATATTCACCAGAACGGAAACGGGAACCTTCCCAAAAACGCCTGTTTTTACAACGGTTCCGGCCTTGAGCATTACTTTGCCGTTCCGTTCCAGATCAGTTGCAAGGGTTTGACCGTTGAGCAGAATCTCAACCTTTTCCCGGCCGACTTCAGTGATGATTTTTATCTCATCATCCCTGTCTTTTTCCAGCCGTTCAATTTCCTCATCCTCAATCTGGCGGGTTCTGTCATCTTTGGGCAGCCCCCGACGGGAGAAGACTTTGGCATCGATTACCTTGCCCTTAACCCCGGGAGGTACGCAGAGGGAGGTATCTTTTACATCACCGGCTTTTTCACCGAAGATAGCCCTCAGCAGTTTCTCTTCCGGAGAAAGCTGGGTTTCACCCTTGGGTGTGATCTTGCCCACAAGGATGTCACCGGACTGGACCTCAGCCCCCAGACGGATGATACCGCTTTCATCAAGGTTCTTCAGTGCCTCTTCACCGACGTTGGGAATATCCCGGGTGATTTCTTCCTTACCCAGTTTGGTATCCCGGGCCAGAACCTCGAACTCCTCGACGTGGACCGAGGTATATACCGCATCCTTTACCAGACGCTCGCTTACAAGGATGGAATCCTCGTAGTTATAACCGTCCCAAGGCATGAAGGCCACGGTAACATTTTTTCCAAGGGCAAGTTCCCCCAGTTCTGTGGAGGGACCGTCGGCGATTACCTGGCCCTTTTTGACAAATTCCCCTTTTTCCACAATAGGCCTGTGGTTGAAACAGGTATTCTGGTTGGATCTGACGAATTTGGTGCAATTATAAATGGAAACGGCCTTGTCAAATTTGCCGTCTTTGGGATCTTCATTTTTTACGACAATCCGTTTGGAGTCGACATCCACAACGATCCCGTCGCATTCAGCAACAATGGTTACCCCGGAATCCCTGGCCACAACCGCTTCCATGCCGGTGCCCACAAGGGGAGCCTCGCTCTGGATAAGGGGTACAGCCTGGCGCTGCATGTTTGACCCCATGAGGGCCCGGTTTGCGTCGTCATTTTCCAGAAAGGGAATCAGGGAGGCGGAAACCGATACCAGCTGGTTGGGCGCCACGTCCATGAACTTCACATCCTGGGGGGCCACCATTTCATACTCACCTGCAACCCTGGCGGAAACCGTGGGATTAATAAAATTACCATCGGTGTCCAGAGGCGCATTGGCCTGGGCAATGGGGTGTTCTTTTTCTTCAAAGGCACTCAGGTGCTTGATTTCTTTGCTGGCGCAGCCTTCTTCAGCCAGGCGGAACGGCGTCTCAATGAAACCGAAATCATTCACCCTGGCAAAGGTGCACAGGGAAACGATCAGGCCGATATTGGGTCCTTCAGGGGTTTCAATGGGACAAATCCGCCCGTAGTGTGAGGGATGGACGTCACGGACCTCAAACCCTGCCCTTTCACGGGTAAGACCGCCGGGGCCCAGTGCGGAAAGACGCCGTTTATGCGTAGTTTCCGACAGGGGATTGGTCTGGTCCATGAACTGGGAAAGCTGGGAGGTGCCAAAGAACTCGCGCACGACAGCAGATACCGGTTTGGGGTTAATCAAGTCGTGGGGCATCATGGCGTCCACTTCCTGCATGCTCATCTTCTCTTTGATGGCCCGCTCCATACGGACAAGGCCAATACGGTAGTGGTTCTCAAGGAGTTCACCCACTGCACGGACGCGCCGGTTGCCCAGATGGTCGATATCGTCAACCTGTCCTTGGGTGTCCTTGAGTTCAATCAAAGTAGATGCAGTAAGCAGCACATCTTCTTTCCTCAGGGTTTTCACATCGATCTTGGTGTTTACCCCGAGGCGGTGGTTCATTTTCAGACGACCGACCTTTGACAGGTCATAGTAAGCCTGACGGAAGAAGAGATGATCGATGAAGTCCTGGGCCACTTCAATGGTGGCAGGATTACCGGGGCGCAGGCGGCGGTAAATGTCCATGAGGGCTTCTTCTTTGGATTCGATTTTGTCAGACACCAGGGTCTTGCGCATGGAGTCAGAGCTTCTCGGATCCGCATAGAGAACTTCAAATTCTTCAAACCCGTATTCTTCAAACTGTTCAAGAGTTGCCTCGGTGATCATCTCACCTGCTTTGAACAGCATTTCATCTCCACCGGCGGAGAAGTAATTTTTGGAGAATGATTTATCCAGAATTTCCTCTTCGGTAACCGGGATAAAATCAAGGGATTCATCCTTGAGCTGTTTCAAGGCCCTTTTTGTAAAGATCCGGCCGGCCTTGACAACCACTTCCCCGCTTTCCGGGGACTTGATATCGAAACTGGCCCGCTGCCGGACTAAATTTTCAGGCACGAATTCCCTGAAAAAAGACCCGTTTTTACGTTTGATTTTTTCTTTGGTATAGAAAAAATCAAGAATGTCTTCACTGGTATAACCAAAGGCCTTAAACAGGATAGAAACCGGGAATTTCCGGCGCCGGTCTATGCGGATATTGACAATGTCCTTGGCATCGATTTCCATGTCGATCCAGGATCCGCGCACCGGAATGATTCTGGCATTGTAAATGATCTTGCCAGAGGAATAGTTTTTTCCTTTATCGTGGTCGAAGAATACACCGGAGGACCGGTGAAGCTGGCTGACCACGGCCCGTTCAGTGCCGTTGATAATGAACGTTCCCCTCGGGGTCATCAAGGGGATGGTTCCAAAATAGATTTCCTGTTCTTTAATGTCCCGGATGGTGGACAGACCGGTGTCCTTGTCATTGTCATAGACGACAAGCCGAACCCTGATGTTCACGGGAATGTCATAGGTCATCCCGCGGCTGATACACTCCTTCATGGAGTGCTTAGATTCCCCGAAAGAATAGGACACATACTCTAAAGAAGAGGTATCGGTAAAATCCTTTATGGGGAATACCGATTTAAAAACTGAGTGGAGCCCTTTATCCTCTCTGTCCTGGGGAAGTATATCTCTTTGGAGAAAACTCTCGAAAGAATTGCGCTGCATCCCGATAAGATCGGGAATGTCTATGATTTTCTTTTTACTGCCAAACTCTTTTCTAATACGCTTATTCGTCAAAAGACTTCCGGTCATGATATCTCCCAGTGTGAGTTTTTCCAACCGTAAAAGCGGAGACATGGCACAATTGCCTTGCCCCCGCATATAGTTTATGCACAAAGTTGATTAAAATCAGCTTTGCAAAACTATTTTACAGATACCTGAGCGCCTGCGCCCTCAAGCTGTTCTTTAATCTTGTCGGCTTCGTCTTTGGCAATGCCTTCTTTAATTGCTTTGGGAGCTTCTTCAACCAGGGCTTTGGCTTCTTTCAGGCCAAGACCGGTGATTGCGCGAACTTCCTTAATTACGTTGATTTTCTTGTCACCTACGGATTCAAGAACAACGTCGAACTCGGTTTTTTCTTCAGCAGCGGCACCGGCATCGCCGGCAACGGGCATTGCACCGCCCATCATAACGGGGGCGGCAGCGGATACGCCGAATTTGTCTTCAAGTTCTTTTACCAGTTCTGACAGCTCCAGAACGCTCATGTTTGCAATGAATTCAATAACATCATCTTTTGTGATATCAGCCATTTTACTCTCCTAAAATTGACACGAAATATGTCGTCTTCTAATAATTTGTTTGGTTTGTTAATTTTATGCTGCGTCTTTTTGATCTTTAACAGCGTTAAGCACATTGACAAAAGATCTGGGTACGCCTGAAAGCACGTTGACCAGGTTGGTGGGCACGGCATTGAGGGTGTATACCAGTTTGGCGAGGAGATCTTCTTTGGACGGCATTTTCGCCAGTTGTTCGATCTCTTTCACACTGAGAAGCTTTCCGCCAAGGGCAGCGCCCTTAATTTCCAGCTTTTCATTATCTTTTGCAAAATCTACGAGAATTTTTGCAGGGGCCACAGGATCGTCCTGAGAGACCACAATAGCGTTGGGGCCTTTGTAGAGATCGACAAGAACCTCAGAGTCCGTCCCTTTGGACGCAAGTCTCATGAGGGTGTTTTTTACAACCTCCATCTGAACGCCTGCTTCCCTGAGTTTTGCGCGAAGTTCAGTCACCTGGAGAACTGACAGACCTTTGTAGTCGACCAGGACTGAAATTTCCGCATCGGCAAGCTGCTTTGAAAGTCTTTCAACCAGCTCTTTTTTCTGGGATATGTTCAGCAATTACTTACACCTCCTTCCATTAATAGAATTACGTCGAAGGTGCCAACGAAACCAAAACAAGATTATATTTCCGTCTCGGCAGGCCGGCAAATCCGATTATGCATAAACTCATGCACCTACTGTCTGTGACAGGTTTGGTACTGCGCGGCGGCCGGCTGAGCCGGCCGTCAACACTTATTTAATCAACAGAGGGTCGACTTTGATGCCGGGGCCCATTGTTGAAGAAATCGAAATAGATTTAAGGTAGGTACCTTTTGATGCTGCCGGTTTCAGGGCAACAATCTTATCCAGAAAAGCCTGTACGTTTTCCATGAGCTTTTCTGCACCGAAAGAGACCTTTCCTACGGGGACGTGAACAATACCGGCTTTTTCAACTCTGAAATCAATCTTGCCGGCTTTAAGTTCGTCGATGGCTTTCCCCAATTCAAAGGTGACGGTACCGGTTTTGGCATTGGGCATCAGCCCCCGGGGTCCCAGAACACGACCGAGCTTGCCAACTGTGCCCATCATGTCAGGGGTGGCAATAGCCTTGTCAAACCCGAACCAGCCGTCTTTAATTTTTTCGACGACTTCATCGGTGGCAATAAAATCCGCACCGGCATCAAGGGCTTCCTGTTCTTTTTCACCCTTGGCAAATACCAGGACCTTAACCTCTTTACCCAGTCCATTGGGAAGCACAACGGTACCCCGGACCATCTGGTCTGCATGCCGCGGGTCAACACCCAGTCTCACCGCCACATCAACAGTTTCATCAAACTTGGCGTAACTTGAAGATACAGCAAGCTCCAGGGCATCTTTAGGACCATACTGAACAGTCGTGTCGACTTTTTTCAGTGCTTCGATATGTTTTTTACTCCGCTTAGGCATTTTTCTTCACTCTTATACTTAAAGTTAAACTACTTCTATCCCCATACTTCTTGCTGTGCCTTCGATAATTTTGACGGCGGCGTCAATATCCCCGGCATTCAAGTCTTCCTTTTTGGTCTCTGCAATGGCAACCACCTGATCCCGGGTTACCTTGCCGACCTTTTCACGGTTCGGTTCGCCTGAACCTTTGCTGATTTTGGCAGCAGCCAGCAGCAGCCTTGATGCGGGGGGCGTCTTAGTGATGAAGCTGAAAGACCGGTCCTGATATACGGTGATAACAACGGGGATGATTGAACCGGCATCGTTTGCTGTCCTGGCGTTAAAGGCCTTGCAGAAGTCCATGATGTTGACGCCGTGCTGCCCCAGCGCAGGCCCGATTGGAGGTGAAGGATTGGCCTTACCCGCTTCGACCTGAAGCTTGATTTGTGTCATTACTTTTTTTGCCATTTTAATACTCCTGAAACTCGCTATTCATAACCAAATCAAATTTTGGTTACCTGTATAAAATTCAACTCAACCGGGGTAGCCCGCCCGAAGATACTAACCAGCACTTTGACCTTTTCCTTATCCGGAGACACCTCTTCAACAGTACCGTTGAAATTGGAAAAAGGACCGTCGATAACCCGAACCTCGTCACCGGGTTCAAAAAAGTACCTGGGCTGGGGTTTATCCTTGCCCTGCTCCATTTTATCGATAATGTCCTGGGCTTCCCTGTCCGTAATCGGTGCGGGCTTATTTTTCCCACCCAGAAAACCAGTCACCTTTGCAGTAGAACTGACAATATGCCAGGTCTCATTATCAAGGTGCATCCGCACCAGAATGTATCCCGGGTAAAACTTTCTGGAGGATTCTTTTTTCTTTCCGTCCACCAGTTCGACAACGCTTTCGGTCGGTATCAAAATATCCCCGAATTTCTCAGGATGCTTTGACCCTTGAATCTTTTCCTCCAGCGCAACCTTCACTTTCTGCTCATGGCCGGAATAGACATGAACCACATACCATTTTAAAGCCATGCTCTTCCCCTTAGTCTATGTAAGGACGACTTGTACAAGCCTGGAGAGGCTGAAATCAAAAAGCCCGAGGAAAGCGGCAACTACAAAAACAAACAGAATAACAACGATGGTTGTCCCTGTCGTTTGTTTGCGTGTCGGCCAGGTCACTTTTTTCAGCTCGACTTTGACCTCCCGGAGGAACTCTGCAGCCTTTGTAAAAAGGTTCCCGCTACCGGCTTCAACAACCGCCTTTTCGGCTTTGGCTTTCGATGCAATACCGGTGGCAGCCGGTTTTGCACTTGGTGCAACGGCTACTCGTCCCGCAGCGTCCTGCTCAGCCCCGACCTTCCTTTTCTTTTTATCAACGGAAGGCTTTTTTTTCTGCATTTTTGACATATTCCACCCGATCGATCGGCTCTGATAACCCTACTAAGAATCCCCAGAGCGTCTAAGACTGGCAGGTCAGGAGGGAGTCGAACCCCCAACATCCGGTTTTGGAGACCGGCGCTCTACCAATTGGAGCTACTGACCTGCATGGTAAACTATTTTATCTTCGTTTCCTTATGAACGAGATGCTTGTTGCAAAACTTGCAGTACTTTTTGAACTCGATCTTGTCCGGAGTCTTACGCTTGTTCTTGGTCGTTGTATAATTTTTTCTCTTGCACTCTGTACAGGCAAGAGCGATAAGTACTCTATCCACTATAAACCCCTATGACGTTATTCTATAATTTTGCCGGCAACACCGACACCAAAGCACAGCTTTTTTATATACCACACTTGTTGAAAAGAAGAAATCTTGGAAGGAAAGCTTTTACAGCAAAAGATGGGAACCCCGAAAACGAGGCAATGGTCCGACATTTATATTAAAGGTATATCCGCCGGACTCATCCTTAACCACCTTGTTACTCCTGCCAAAATTGTTGGAGCCCATGACCAGAATTGAACTGGTGAACCTCTTCCTTACCAAGGAAGCGCTCTACCGGCTGAGCTACATGGGCTTACACGGCAATCCAACTAGTGCGTCTTGCGGAACCTGCGTGTGGAGCGGGAGACGAGGTTCGAACTCGCGACATTCAGCTTGGAAGGCTGAAGCTCTACCAACTGAGCTACTCCCGCTTAAGTGAAACTGCATATAGTCAATGTACCAAAATCGACTATGTAGTAACGACCAACCTATCGCAGATCTCCTACACAATACTTTTGGTGGTGGGGGGAGGATTTGAACCTCCGAAGGCTGAGCCGTCAGATTTACAGTCTGATCCCTTTGACCACTCGGGAACCCCACCTAAGCATATTTCTGGAGCCGATACCCCGAATCGAACGGAGGACATTCTCATTACAAGTGAGATGCTCTACCAACTGAGCTATATCGGCTCGTCTTGCCGCGACCCTACGGATCACGCCAAAAAGACCGGGAGATAATAGCAGAGCGCCCCCCGTTTATCAAATGCATTAAAAACCAACCACCGCCAAATACCCCCAAATACACCCAAATAAGACATCAAATACCATTCAATATTCCGCTAATCTGATTTTTATTGAGTTATTCGCTATTTTGCTACATTACGACCAAATTTCATTCTTTTACACCAACCACAACCCGCCTAATTCTGCCCGAAAAACCGGCATAAAAGCGACAGATAAAAAAGGCCGAAACTTATAAGGGCTGTTCCGGTTATTCCAGTTCCCTAAATTTCACCTCCTAATGTTTTTACCACCCCAAGGCCCAAAGAACAATGGTTTCACGTGTTTTTCATTGACATTTCAAATATTTTCAATTAACTAATTCCCAAAATACCAACCGCGCCAATCAAGGAGCAGAATGAATATTAGCAGACTTACCCTGGCTTTCATCATCGTTATTTTTCTCACCGGTTGCCAGCAGACCCAGACAATGAAGACTAAGCCCGTAGACAATAAAACCTTTACTGCGGCCACACTTAATTCACGACACAAAGGTGCACAGACTCCGCACCAATGCACGGACCAAAACCAAGACCAGGTTAATCAAGCGGCGCCGATTACAACTGATTCATCTGATAATAAAAAACAGGGCAACACCATTGATAATGAGATAGCCGAAAAGGACCCCGGCCAGAAACGAATCGATCAGGCACTGGAACTATGCACCTTTGCCCAGGAAATGTGGGAAGAGGGCAACCTGGAAGAAGCCATCTCCAATCTTGATTCAGCCTACTACCTCATTCTGGAAATAGACCATCACGCCTCCCCTGAACTCAGCCAGCAGAAGGAAGACATACGCTATCTTATTTCAAAACGGATTCTTGAAATCTATGCCTCCAGACAGATCGTGGTTACCGGAAAGCACGAAGCCATTCCCATTCCCATGAATAACCATGTAAAGAGTGAAATCAAACGCCTTACCGGACCTGAAAAAAGATTTTTCATTCAGGCCATGGAGCGTGCGGCCATGTACAGGCCATTCATTGTTCAAGAACTCAAAAAGGCTGGCCTGCCAGAAGAGATTTCTTGGCTTCCCTTGATTGAAAGCGGATTCAAAATAAGGGCCCTGTCTCCCGCCAGGGCACTTGGGCTCTGGCAATTTATCCCATCCACCGGTCATAAATTCGGCCTTAGCCGAAATTATTATATTGATGAAAGAATGGACCCTGAAAAGTCCACGCGGGCCGCAATTGCCTATCTCAAGGAACTCCATAATCTTTTCGGCGACTGGGCAACTGTTTTAGCGGCCTATAACTGCGGCGAATTCAGAGTTCTGAGAACCATCCGCCGACAAAAAATCAACTACCTTGACAACTTTTGGGACCTTTACCAGAATCTCCCCAGGGAAACCGCAAGATACGTCCCAAGATTTCTTGCCACCATTCACATTGTCAACAACCTTGAAAAATACAATATCACCCTCAAGGCCCCCAAGTCTCCCATCGCCTACAAAACCTTTAATATAAAAAAGCAAGTCCGCCTCAGGGATATTGCCAAAGAGATCGGGGTCAGTGCGACCACGCTCAAGACCTTAAATCCGGAATTGCGGCATGCGCTGCTCCCCCCGGAAACCTATCCAATAAAAATACCTGTGGCCCAGACAGAGGTTTTCCTGGCAAAACTGGATCAGATAAAAACGACCTACACCCCGCCCCCCATGTATGTTTACCACCGGGTCAGGCGAGGCGACACACTTTCAGCCATTGCAAGAAAATACAAAACCTCTGTCAGGCGCATCGCGAACTGCAACAAAATAAAGAAAAACCGCATTATTGCAGGTAAAGTCCTAAAAATACCAACCAGAAACTACCCCACCGGCCATACAGCTTCAGGAAAAATTACCCAGGCTATCCCACCCGGGAAATCCGTTAAATACAAAGTCCGGCGGGGTGACAACCTTTGGATAATTGCCAAAAAATTCTCAGTAACCACCAAGCAGATTATGGCTCAAAACGGCTTGAGAAACACAACCCTTCACATCGGACAAACCCTGACCATATCCTCGTCTAAGCTTAAAAGCTCAACCATTAAAGGAACCGGCACTTACCAGGTCAAATCAGGGGACAGCCCCTTCATTATAGCGCAAAAGCATAATATGACATTAAGAAGACTTCTGGCCCTGAACCATCTGAATAAAACCAGTAAAATCTATCCCGGACAGCAATTGATCGTTGAATAGACGGATGGCGCTCCATTTTTTTGCACCCTGCCGGTTTTCCACTTGCCATAACCCCTCCGGTCGTGTATAAAGATTGACCGGATTATCGGACGTCTTCAATTGTCTGTCCGGTGTCCGGAAAGTGTGCCCCCGTAGCTCAGTGGATAGAGCATAGGATTCCTAATCCTTGAGCGCAGGTTCGATTCCTGCCGGGGGTACCATATCATTATTTTGATATTATCATATATCCCGCCCTTGAAATTTCCACCCCTAATCCTTAATATTCCTGCCGAACGAATCATCGCAATTGAAAATTAAGGCCTGATTAAGGGGATACCATGGCAGATACCGTATACAAGCCCGAGCTGCTGGCTCCGGCCGGAAATTTTGAAAAACTTGAAATAGCAATCCATTACGGTGCAGATGCCGTATACCTGGCCGGAAAAGATTTCAGTCTGAGGAATTTTTCCGGTAACTTTACCGGGGAAGAGCTTGTGGAGGCCGTCAAATATGCCCATTCCAAACAGGTAAAGGTATACTTGGCCTGCAATATTTATTCCCGAAACCATGAACAGGATCGCATCAGATCCTTCCTGGAAAACGCCGGCAACATAGGGCCCGATGCCCTCATTATCTCAGATCCTGGCATTCTCATGGCCGCAAGGGAAATCATTCCGCATATTGACATCCATCTGAGCACCCAGTCCAATACCACCAATTACAATACAGCCCTCTTCTGGCAGAACCTGGGTGTGAAACGGGTTAACCTGGCCAGGGAGCTTTCCCTCCAAGAAATTAAAGGCATTATTCAGCACACCGATATCGAAACCGAAACCTTTATCCACGGTGCCATGTGTGTCTCCTATTCCGGCCGGTGCCTTCTGAGTACAGTGATGAGCAAGCGGGACAGCAACCGGGGATTGTGCAGTCACCCCTGCAGATGGAAGTACTCTGTGGTGGAAGAGATACGGCCCAACGAATTCCACCCCCTCATGGAAGATGACCGAGGATCATATATCTTTAACTCAAAGGATATGTGCATGATTGAGCACATCCCCCAGCTTGTTGACGCGGGCATCACCTCACTCAAAATTGAAGGACGAATGAAAGGGGTCAACTACCTGGCCTCGGTTGTTAAAACATATCGCAACGCCATTGACTCTTACACAGCCGACCCCGGCCGCTACCAGATCCGCCCGGAATGGCGGTCAGAGCTTTACCAGGTATACCACCGGGCCTACTGCACCGGATTTTACTTCGGCCACCCGGATGACGAACCTGGAAAGACCCTTAACCGCACCAATGTCCATGAAGGAAAAATCCACAGTTTCATCGGAAAAGTTCTTTCTTGCCGCGACGAAAATAAATGCCTTGTTGAAATCAGAAATAAGCTCAGCGCAGGTGACACCATAGAAGTCCTTGGTCCTGACGGTCCAGCTGTGATATCGCAGATTTCATCATTAACCGATGAAAGCGGAAACCCCATTGAAAATGCCCAGCCGAACACCCGGGCGATTTTACACATAAATCAAGCGGTTCGACCCAGGGATATCGTCCGAAAAATATAGGCCAGACACTGTTTTTGCCTGCATCTTTAGGTTTGACTTTCTATTCCCTTTTCTGTAGATTATTTGATTATCGGAATAGTTTTGCCATCTCTATGACAACCTTTCAGGAGAGTTAATATGTTTGAAGACGACGAAACCCTACAAATGTACATCGAAGAGTCCCTGGATCATCTTGCGGATATTGAAAGCGATCTCTTAACGATTGAGGAAGGTGGGGAAAACATCGATCTCGACCTGGTAAACAATGTTTTCAGGGCTGCCCACTCCGTAAAAGGCGGGGCCGGTTTCATGGGACTGACGACCATTAAAGACCTTGCCCATCACCTTGAAAATGTACTGGGCCTTATCCGGAACAATGAGTTGATTCCGGACTCCAACAGGATTTCAGTGTTGTTAAAAGGGTTTGACGAACTTGAGAATCTTCTGAACAATATAGAAAGCAGCAATGAAGTGGACATTTCAAGCCATGTCAGTGCCTTGGAAAACATCACCAAATCATCCCTGCCAGAGGAACAGCAGGATATGGTATCTGAGATGGTGGATATTACACTTGCAGACGGAAGAACTTTCCGCCAGGTCTCCCTCTATGAATTGGAAAAAAACAAAGCCGAAGGCAAAAATCTCTTTTTGGTAGAATACGACCTGATCAACGATATTCAGCGAAAAAACAAAAATCCCATTGAGGTCCTCAATAACCTTCTGAAAACAGGAACCATCGTTGATTCCAGGATTGATTTCGATTCCGTCGGCACCCTGGAAGACGCAGGCAGCCCGGCCAGAATCCCCTTTCAGGTTCTTTTTGCATCCATCATAGAAGAAGACATGGCTGAGACGCTCTTTGATCTCATGGACCGTTACATCCATCCGGTCACGGACGATATGATTGGCGTGGTCACTGAAGACCAAACGGCCAGGACAGCAATGGCCCAGGCAGACCCGGCCCCTGTGGCCGTCGAGACGCCTCAGCCGGCAGAAACTGCCGCTCAAGCCGCGGCACCGGTCCAGGCCCGGAAGGAAATCCAGCCCAATGTTGTCACAGAAAAAGTAACCAAGCAGAACGCCGAAACGGCCAAAACCCAGGACATCAGTCTGGGTGGCAAACCCCAGACTTCCCTGAGGGTCAATGTGGGACTTCTGGACACCTTGATGAACCTTGCCGGAGAACTGGTTCTCAGCCGGAACCAGCTGCTCCAGGGCATCAATTCATCCAATGTAAAGGCCACGGAGCTTTCCAGCCAGCGTATCGACATGATCACCTCCGAACTCCAGGAGGCCATCATGAGGACACGGATGCAGCCCATCGCTAATATTCTCAACAAATTCAGCCGGGTGGTCAGGGACCTTTCCCAGCAGTTGGGCAAATCCATTGACCTGGAGATAGAAGGCAAGGATGTTGAACTGGATAAAACCATTCTTGAATCCATTAACGATCCGCTGACCCATCTGGTCAGAAACTCCGTAGACCACGGAATCGAAACCCCTGTGGAAAGGGAGCAGATGGGTAAAAAGCCCACGGGCAACATTACCCTCAAAGCCTTCCATGATGCCGGCCAGGTCAATATCGTCATATCGGACGACGGCCGGGGCCTGGATCCAACAAAGATTGCAAAATCCGCCGTGAACAAAGGACTGATCACCGACGCCCAGATCGCAGAGATGTCGGACAAACAGAAAATGGAATTGATTTTTCTGCCGGGGTTCTCAACAGCAAAAGAGATCACCGATGTCTCCGGACGCGGGGTGGGCATGGATGTGGTTGTCACCAACATCGAAACTTTAGGGGGGATCATCGAGCTTGATTCCACCCCCGGCCAGGGCACGGATATACAGATCAAGCTTCCTCTGACCTTGGCCATTATTCCAAGCCAGATCACATCGGTGGGCAATGAACGCTACGCCCTGCCCCAGGTCAACCTCAACGAACTGCTGAGGATTCCGGCCAGCCAGGTAAAGGAAAAAATAGAAAAAGTCGGTGATGCCGCCGTGGTCAGGCTCAGGGGAGAGCTTCTGCCCCTGCTGAACCTCTCTGAAATGCTGGGCATTGAAAGAACCTACACCGATCCCAACGATGATACGGAACGGCCGGACAGAAGAAAAAACATTGCCGACCGGCGCTCTAAAACCCATCTTACAGGTGACGCCGCTTCTGAAGATGGCGGAGAAGAGGTCGTTCAGCGGACGGGGGAAGACAGAAGATACCACGCCTCATCCGCCATGAACATCGCCGTGGTTTCCGCCGGCGCGTACAAGTACGGACTGGTGGTGGATCAACTCCACGACTCCGAAGAAATCGTTGTCAAACCGGTGGGGCGCCACCTGAAAAAATGCACGGCCTATGCCGGTGCAACCATCATGGGTGACGGCAAGGTTGCCCTGATTCTGGATATTTCCAACCTGGCCCAGATGGCCGAACTTTCCACCGTGGCCGAAGCCGGGCAGATGGCCAAGGCTGCTGAAGAGGAGGCCGCTGCCAATGCTGACAAGGTCGCACTGCTCACATTTAAAAACGGTGAAAGCGAACATTTTGCGGCCCCATTGAGCATAGTTGAACGGATCGAGCGGATCCAGACCTCAGCCATAGAACAGATCGGAGACCGCAAAGTCGTCCAATACAGGGGCGGCTCCCTGCCGCTCTATGAACTTTCCCAGGTGGCCGAGGTCGAGGCCCTCCCGGAAAAAGAACAGCAGGAAGTCATTGTATTCAAGGTCAAGGACAAAGAATTGGGTCTCATGGTCACTCCGCCTGTTGACGCCCTGGAAGTCCGCCTTGACATTGATACCAGCACCCTGAAACAGACCGCTGTCAGCGGCTCCATGATCATTAATGAACACACCACCCTGCTGGTGGATATTTTCGAACTGGTCAAAGCCCTGAATCCGGACTGGTTTGTCGATGATGTAAAGGCTGCAGCAGATATGGCTGAAGAGGGGGAAAAAATCATCCTTTTTGCAGAGGATTCTGCATTTTTCAGAAACCAGGTCAAAAAATTTATGGAGGATGACGGATTCAAGGTAATTGAAGCCGAAGACGGGCTCATCGCCTGGGAGCTGCTCAAGGAACGGGTGGATGAAATCGACCTTGTGGTCACTGACCTTGAAATGCCCAATATGGACGGTTTTGAACTGACCAAACGGCTGAAGTCAGATCCCAAGTACTCCCACCTCGGGGTGATTGCACTGACCTCACTCGCCAGCGAAGCACATATTGAGAAGGGGCGTGCCGTAGGTATAGATGAATACGAAATCAAGCTGGACCGTGAAAAACTGATGACCATCATCAAAAAATATTTGAATCTTTAATGCCTGAAGGGCATCCGCTTTAGGAGAGGAAAATGGACCAAACTGCGATTGACAGCACATCAAATGATCTTGAGTTTTCCACTTTTTACGTGGGAGGGGCATTGTGCGGGATTAATATACTCAATATCCAGGAAATCAATAAGCACTTTGAAATCACCAAGGTTCCCCAGGCCGCAGATTATATTAAGGGTATACTTAACCTGAGGGGGCGCATCGTCACCATCATTGACCTGGGCAAAAAACTGGGTCTGGACCCGGCAACCCAGGACAAAGACAACCGGAACATCATCGTCAATTCAGAAGATGAACACATCGGCCTCCTTGTTGACGCCATCTCAGATGTGGTGCTGGCCCAGAAAGACGACATTGAGCCCGCGCCTTCCAACATCGGCGGGGTGAAAGGCAAATATTTTCAGGGTGTGCTGAAAACTGAAAATCAACTTATTGGAATTCTTGATATTGATGAGGTGCTAAAAGAATAATGGAACCCATTAAAGCCGTCGTGGTGGATGATACCATTGTCTACCGGAAAATTGTGGGGGACGTCCTAAAATCCATCCCGGGCATCGATGTGGTGGGAACGGCCAACAACGGTAAAATCGCATTGTCCAAAATCCGGACCCTGAAACCGGATCTCATCACCCTTGATATCGAAATGCCGGAAGTCAACGGCATTGAGGTACTTCAAGAACTGAAAAAAATGGACAATCCGCCCATGGTCGTGATGCTCTCCACCCTGACCCAGGAAGGCAGTGAAATGACCATCAAAGCCCTGGAGTTGGGGGCGATTGATTTTGTAGCCAAACCCGAAGAGGGGAAAATGGCAGACAATTTGCTCAAGGTGAAAACCGCCCTTGAGCCCATTGTCAATCTCATCAAACGACGCAGGGGCGCACCAATCTCCCTTACACGAACGGCGAAGCCGACGGCACGGCCCGCTGTTTCCCCCGTTAAAAAGCCGGCGGGCGCCGTAAAAGCCCCGGCCATTCCCCGGAGTGTGATCACCAAGTCCGAAATTATCGGTATCGGTATTTCCACCGGGGGCCCCAATGCCCTGACCAAAATGATTCCCATGCTGCCTTCTGGATTTAAAGCGCCCATCCTGATTGTCCAGCATATGCCTCCCATGTTCACGGCCTCTTTGGCCAACAGCCTGAATAATAAATCCAAATTGGAGGTAAAAGAAGCTGAAGAAGGAGATATCATCCAGGCAGGAAAAGTATTCATTGCCCCCGGCGGGAAGCAGATGAAAATTGTTGCCGGTGCCGACGGGCTGACCCGTAAAATAAAAATTACCGACGACCCGCCTGAAAACTCGTGCAAACCATCGGTGGATTATCTGTTCCGCTCCATTGCACAGCATTATGTGGGCCGCGCCACCGGTGTGATCATGACCGGCATGGGGTCCGACGGCTCCAAGGGCCTGGCTCAGATGAAACAGAATGGAAGTATTGTCATTGCCCAGGATGAAGAAAGCTGCACCGTTTTTGGCATGCCCAAAGAACCCATTGAAACCGGGCTGGCAGATGTCATCGCCCCATTGGATAGGATCGCGGAGGAAATCGTGAGGACCGTGGCCCCTTAACCACCAGACCCTAAAGCCGATACCCTATGATGACCAAAACCACAGTAACTCCAGGGGAGTTCAAACTATTTGCCCAGTATATCCTGGAAATTTCGGGGATAGCCTTGGATGTCGGAAAAGAATATCTTCTCGAAACCCGGCTGAACCCCATTTTGGGTAAATACGGCTGCACCTCATATTCGGAGCTGCTGAAAAAGGCCAAGCTGGATTTCAAAAAAGAAATCGAAAACCAGATTATTGATGCCATTTCCACCAATGAGACATACTTTTTCAGGGACAAATCCCCTTTTCAGCTGCTTCAGCATAAAATTTTCCCTGATCTCATTGACAAACGGTCATCCAAAAGTATTGGCAAACCCACCATCAGGCTGTGGAGCGCAGCCAATTCAACGGGCCAGGAAATCTACAGCATTGCCATGACTCTTCTGGAAATGGGAGTGACGCCCAAGGATTACAATATCAGGCTCTTTGGCACGGACATTTCAGATGCCGCCATTGCCCAGGCCAGCTACGGCACTTACAATAAATTTGAAGTGGCCCGGGGGCTTGACCCCATGCGGCTGAATAAATATTTCGACCCTGTCGATGACCGGTATAAAATCAAGGACGAACTGCGGGCCATGGCCCAGTTTAAAAAAATGAACCTGATGAAACCGTTTGTTGGCCTTGGCAAATTTGACATTGTCCTGTGCAGGAATGTGATGATTTATTTTACCAGCGAGGACCGGCGCAAAATCTATGCAAACATTGCCAAAGTCCTGGAACCGGACGGTTACCTGCTCATCGGGTCCACGGAATCCCTGGTCAACGACACAGACCTGTTTGCATCCAATAAATATTTAAACTCAGTCTTTTACCAATTTAAAAATTGAATAGGCCGATTTCATGGGAACCATCAGTGCAAAAGAATTTATAGACGAACTTATTTTCTGCCTAAAAGAGGAGGATGTGGTCAAGGCCAAAGCCCTGCTTCAATTTGCCTCGGATGCCAACGTCAATGTGCAGATCCAAAAACGGGCGTTGATCGAACTTGCCAAAGGGCCGGACAGGGTGGTTTTTCCACTTCTTGAGTTCCTCACCAAAATAGAGATTTCCGATCCTGAAGTTCAGGAAGGGCTGTACGACCTTATTCTGGATAAGGCCTACGGCAATACCGATCTGGTTTTAGATTATATTACCGAAAATGAGAAACCCACCCGGATACAATTCATCCGGGCCGTCGGCGACCTTCTTCTGACTGATCTGGGACCGGCACTGGGTGCTGTTGTTCGCACGGAAACCGATTCGGATATCCTTGAAACCGCTGTCAATGCTTTAGGCGCTCTCCGCCAGGATACCGACCTGGATCTGTTTTCCTCCCTGGCCGCCCATCCGGACCTGCCGGTACGCAAAGCGGCCATTTTTGCCATTGCCGAGAATAAGAGCCGGGAGGCAGTAGACCACCTGGTTAATTTTCTGGGCGATGACCCGGAGACCAATAAATTTGCCGTGGAGGCACTGGCCGAAGTCCAGGACCTGTATGCCCTTGAGAAAATTACCGGCCTGCTGGCCTCCCCCATCACCATCGTCAGGGACACGGCCATTGACCAGTTGATGAAACTGGGCTCCAAGGCAACGCCGCTGTTGACCCGTGCCTTTAAGAACGCTGAAGCCGATTACATGGTCCATCTGATCACCACCCTGGGATACATCAAGGACACCGCAGCCATCTCAGCCATCATTGATGTCATCAACACCCAGCCCAAGGATCCCAACATCAGGCAGGCCGCCTACGAGGCCATGGAAAGGATACCATCCCCCAAAACTGCCATCTGCCTGGCCCAGGGCCTGCAGGATCCGGTGGAAGCCGTAAGAATGAGCGCAGCCAGGGCCATTGATAAGAACCTGTCCAAACCCCTTGTGGCCGGGTTGAAAAACATCATCCGGGAAGACAATGACGGTGCCAAACGGACGGTTGGCGCACTTATTGATACAGAGGCCAGCAATATTTTTAATTTTCTGGTTCAGGAAGACGCCTTTAAATCCATTGCCAAGACCCATGTTCTTGAAAACGCAGCCCCTGCCACCCGAAAGGCGTTTCTCAAACACATGGACGGCATCGGGCAAAAAACGTTTATCAAGGATGTCATCCAACAGGTGAAGGACAACGGAAAGGCAGAGCGCGGCAATAGAATCATTGTTGTGGATGATTCAAAGATGATGCTCAAACTCTACCAGAACAAGCTGTCGGCGCTGGGGCTGACCCCCGAGGCATACAGCCGGCCCGAGGATGCCATTCCCAAAATCCTGGCCGGCAATGCGGACCTTGTGATCACAGATCTTAACATGCCCAATATCAGCGGGCTGGAACTGACGGCTGCCATACGGAAAAAATTCACCCGCAAGGACCTGCCGATCCTCATGATCACGACCCAGAGCGACTTTGTAAGTGAAAACGGCGGGATGGATGTCAACGATGCCATGCTCAAGAAATCAGGGATAAACAAGGTATTGCACAAGCCCTTTTCAGATGAGGCCTTTAAAGAAACGATTCTCGAATTCCTGAAACCCTGATGCCCCTGTCGCCCAGAAAACTGGCCGGGGTCCTGATTTTTTTCGGACTGCTCACCGGCGCGATGGCCGGCGGGTTCTACGGACTCATATACGACCTGCCGGAGATCAACCGGTTAAAGCAGTTCAAGCCATCTTCGGTCACCCAGGTGTATTCTGCAGACAACAAAATCATTTCACGTTTTTACCTGGAAAAACGGTTTCCCGTCAGCATTGATGCCATCCCCCAGACACTGGTGGATGCCCTCATTGTAACTGAAGACCGGAATTTCTTCAGTCATGCAGGAGTTAACCTAAAGGCCATTGCCCGGGCCATCATCCATGACATCCGGGCCGGCAGCTTCAAGCAGGGGGCCTCCACCCTTACCCAGCAACTGGCAAAGACCCTGTTCCTCTCTTCTGAAAAATCCATTGTCCGTAAAATCCGGGAGGCCATTCTGGCCATCCAGATCGAACGGCGGTATACCAAGAAGGAAATCCTGGAACTCTACTTAAATCAGATTTATCTTGGTTCCGGTACCTACGGGGTTGAAGCGGCGGCAAGGACGTATTTCAACACGTCTGTGGAGGGGTTGACCCTTGGACAGGCCGCCCTCATTGCCGGCCTTCCCAAGGCCCCCAGTGTATACTCTCCCTTGAAAAATCCGGATCTTGCCAGACGCCGGCGGGCCACGGTGCTCAGGCTCATGCTGGAGAGGGGGGTCATCTCTGAACCTGCCCATGCTGCCGCCAGCGCCGAACCGGTTTCCATACCGGACCACGCCCCGAAAATGCAGCCGGCGCCCTATTTCACCGCCTTTTTGAAAAAGCATATTCCCGAAATGACCCGGGGGGAGTATTCAACCGGGGGCCTGTCCATTTTCACCACCCTCAATCTCGGCCTCCAGACCGTTGCAGAAAATTCGGTCCGCCGCCATCTGGCCCGGCTTGAAAAACGAATGAAGAAAAACGGACGCCCCTCTCCGGATCCCCAGGCCGCACTCATCGCCCTGGATGTCCACACCGGCGCCATTCGGGCCATGGTCGGGGGACGGGACTTTAGGACAAGCCCTTTCAACCGGGCTGTACAGGCCAAGCGCCAGCCCGGTTCGGCATTCAAGCCCCTGGTGTATGCAGCGGCCCTGGAACAGGGATATGAACAGAATCATCTCCTTCTCGACGCCCCCCTCTCCTATGATCTTTCAGGGGGCAAAACCTGGAAGGTCAACAATTTTTCCAGGTCATTTATGGGTGAAATCACATTCCGTAAAGCCCTGGCATTGTCCAAAAATACACCGGTTGTCCGCCTGGCAGAACGGCTTGGCCCTGAAACCGTCATATCATTTGCCCGGAAAGCCGGAATTACCGCCCCGCTGTCCCCCTACCTTTCCCTGGCTCTGGGCACGGAAGAGGTAAGCCTCATAGAACTGACATCGGCCTATTCCTGCTTTGCCAACCGCGGCATCCGGGCCCTGCCCCACGCCGTTGACCGCATCCTGGACAGGGAGGGGCAGCAGATATTCCGGCACACCCCTAAAAAAGAATCGGTGACAAACCGGACCACCGCAGCCCTGACCGCAGATATGCTCAGGGCTGTGGTCTATGAAGGCACAGGCAGAAAAGCCGCCCATATCAAAAAGGATATCGGTGGAAAAACAGGCACCACCGATAAATACAAAGATGCATTATTTATCGGATTCAGCCCGGATACGGCCTGCGGGGTATGGGTGGGCAACGATGATGCCACCTCCCTGGGGCCCTATGAAACCGGTGCCAGGGCCGCCCTTCCCATATGGGTCGATTATATGGAGGCCTTTCTGGCCGGCCGCCCCTTCCAATATTTTGATATACCCGACGGTACGGACATGGTATATATCCGCCCGGATTCCGGTATCCGTGTGCCCGGGCCGGGAACCGGCGTTGTCAGGGCACTGCTAAGGACGGTGTCCCAGACTAAAAAATGAAAACAAAGGAAGGATCATGATAAGAAAAGCCGTACTGGACGATGTCAATGCCATCCATGGCCTGCTGCAGTTTTACAGCGAACAGGGTGAACTGCTGGCCCGCCCGTTGAGCCAGCTCTACGACCATATCAGAGATTTCTGGGTCTATGAGGATCCGGAAAACCGCAGCATCCTGGGCTGCTGCGCCCTGCAGTTCTGCTGGGAACATCTGGCAGAAATCCGCTCCCTTGCCGTGGACCAGGACCACACCGGGAAAGGCATTGGCAGCGCCCTTACTGAGCGCTGCATCCAGGAGGCCTTTTACTTCAACATAAAGGAATTATTCACCCTCACCTACCGTCCGGAATTTTTCAACCGGTTCGGATTTTCAGAAATAGACAAGGCACGGCTGCCGCTCAAGGTATGGTCCGATTGCATCGGCTGCGTCTCCTTCCCGGACTGCAACGAAACCGCCATGCTCAAACCGCTTTAAGCATATATCATCTTGTAGGGGATGGGCGCATACCTAATAACCGAGGGCTTGGGCAGGATATGCTCCTCCGCCACTGTAAGCCAGTTGGTGTCAAAATTCAACTCCCTGAGCCGCCCGCCTTCCGAGGGCATGGCATGGCTGGTGTGATCGTACCGCACATTGAGGATACAGACATAGGATTTTCCCTGGCGGGCCACCACATAATTTTTGGTAAAGGAACTCTGGGTGATATCGGCGGTGGCGGCCAGCTGTTTCACCTGGTCACTGCTGAGCTTGACCAGGACGGATTTGGTCACCCCGTTTTCATCAATCCGCAGTAAATTCCTCGATTCGCTGGAGGAGACATAGATGGTGGTAATCCCGTCAAGCTGCCTGAAATACTGGGCCGCCACAATAGCTGCCGTTCTCCGGCCGCCGGACATCAGGGGCACCCCATAGTACTCAAAAAGCTTTTTCTGCATATTTTCGGCGTATTTATCCCCCTTCTCATAGAGATCCTTGGAGATATAGCGGAGGGATTTGGCCAGGGCCTCGGAGGCATCGGCAATGGGCCAGTCCACCCTGACATGGAAATGGGTCAGGCCGTATTGGGTCTTGGTCCGCTGGTTGCGCTGGATGAGCAGGGCATAGTCCACCGGCATCAGTGAACGGAGCAGGGCGAAAAATTCTCCGGTCTCAAAATATTTCATATTCCGGTTGTAGTTTTCCACGTCCGGAAAATACTTATGCCGAAGCAGATTGGTTTTTGTGGTTTTATTGGCATCAAAATAACGGATGTATTTTTTATGCTTTTTATCAATATGATCTTCGGAAAATATAATCAGAAATGAATTCTGGGCGTCGAATTCCACCGACGGAATTCTGGCCCTGGGCTTGAGTTCTCTGAGCTCTACAAAAGGGTACGGGGTCCTGAGCCGTAAAAAATTATTATAGGACCCCACAAGAGAATATCCGATGACAAACTGGTCCAGTTCATCCCTCAGCACCTCATAATAGGACCGCCGCAACCGGTCGTCCCGGCTCAAACTGTGCCTGGCTTTGCAGAAATTCACAATACTGCCCCTTTCAACACGATTATATAGATCATGAAAATTACTCCAGCGCAGCCACCCCTGGAAGTTTTTTGCCTTCCATCATGTGAAGGAAAGCCCCGCCGCCCGTGGAAATATAGCTGACCTTGTCAGCGATGCCGCATTTTTTGGCAGCCAGGCCGGTATCCCCCCCGCCGACAATGGAGAAGGCATCTGAACCGGCGATGGCGTCTGCCACCACCTGGGTACCCTGGGCAAACCGGTCCATCTCAAACACCCCCATGGGACCGTTCCATACGATGGTGCCGGCCCCCTCAATGGCTGCCGCATAGGATTTGGCCGTTTCCGGTCCGATATCCAGGGCCATCCAATTATCGGGCATCCCGTCAAGCCCCACGGCCTTTGTTTCTGCATCCTTGTCAAACCGGTCAGCCGCCACCAGGTCCGTGGGCAGCAGCAATTCCACCCCTTTTTCTTCGGCTTTCTGAACAATGGTATTGGCCGTATCCAGAAGATCTGCCTCAATCATGGACCCCTTGGTATCCACGCCCCGGGCGTTAAGAAAGGTATTGGCCATGGCCCCGCCGATAATCAGGCTGTCCACAAATTTGAGCATATTTTCCAGAGCCGCCAGTTTACTGGACACTTTTGCGCCGCCGATGACGGCAATAAGCGGTTTTTTCGGGTGTTCCACGGAATCGTAATATGACCGGATTTCTTTTTCAAGCAAAAAACCGGCGCCCGAAACTTTAACGAAGTTAACCATACCGGTCACCGAGGCCTGGTCCCGGTGGGAGACGGCAAAGGCATTATTCACATAAACCTCGCAGAGTTCGGCCAGGGCCTTGGCAAATTGAGGATCGTTCTTCTTTTCCCCGTTATGGAATCTTAAATTCTCCAGCATAAGGATGTTTGCAGGCTCTAGGGCGGCCACCCGCTGCTTCACCTCTTCCCCGATGCAGTCCCCGGCAAACTGCACCTCGGTCTCCAGCAATTCGGAAAGGCGCAGTGCCGCCGGCAGCAAAGAAAACTTATCGTCCCTCACCCCGTTGGGACGACCCAGGTGGGAGGCCAAAATTATTTTTGCCTTCCTTTCACGAAGCCACTGGATCAGATCCAACGTCGCCCGGATCCGGTTATCATCGGTTATATTCCCATCGGCATCCATGGGGAGGTTGTAATCCACCCTTACGAATACCTTTTTCCCTGCCACCTCTATATCACGTACCGACCTCATGCCTTGCCTCCCTGCCGCGGCTACGGCCGTGCTGACGGTTATGAACCTGAGGAACACGCACCGGCCCGGCAATATTTTCAGTGTTGACTATTCCTTTGAATCATCCTAACTTGGTGTTGAACAGCATCAAGATGAAGGTTATATGTCCGATAAAATACGTGAACTCAAAGCCATTTTCAACTCTTTTGACCCCAAGGGACAAAAAGAAAAAATCGAAGACTGCCTGCAGCGGTTCGAATCCGGCATTTCAACGCTGAACGACGCGACTGATTGCAAGGTCGCCGTTCTCTGGATGAAGAATATTTTCTTCCAGGACATGGGGGACTTTGCCGGAGCAGAAGCCCTTCTTGAAGAGGCGTTGGAGGCAATCGAAGCATCGCCCGCCGTGGAACTGACCAAATGGAAACTGAAAATTTACCTTTCCCTGGGGTATATCCACCTGGAGCAGTACAATTTCATTGATGCCGAATTCTTTTTTTCCAAAGCCCTGGATCTGGCCGTCGCCCATACCGGATTAAAGAATTTTCTAGGCGAAATTTACGCCCGTCTGGCCGAAGTCAGCATCCACCTGAACCGGTATGCTCAGGCCAAAAAATATGTCACCCGTGAAAAAAAGGCGGCCTATGCCGTCTACAAGGCCAAATCCCCGGCAGAAAAAGGGGCGGCCCTGGGCTATGCCTATTCCCTAATAGATTTTTGCCGGATCAAGCGGATCATCGGCCTGGTGGACCATACCCTCAGCGACTCCATAGAAGACGCCCTGTCCATTTTCGTCACCCAGAATTTCACCAAGGGCATCCTCAGGGCCAAGCTGGAATCGGCCCAACTGCTGCTGGAACTCAACTTCACTGACCGCGCCCTCTTCATGATCCAGGGCATTGAGCCCACCTTCCAGGAGCGGCAGATGTACAAGGAATGCATCACCGCAGGCCTTCTCATCGCAAAATTCCATAAAAAAATGCTGGATTACAGCCTGGCCGAATCCAAGCTGAGTGAGCTGGTGGACCTCTCCCGGAAACAGAACCTGTCCAACGCATTGATCATGGCCGATGTCTATTATGAAATGGGCCTGATCTGCTATGAAACCGACCGGGAGGAAAAGGCCATGGGGCTGTTTAAATCCTCGGCAAAGATCGGTATGCTGGCCGGGGTAAAGCGGTATATTTTCAGGGCCTTTGACGCGGCACGCCTCGTGGATAAAAAAGAGGCCAAGGTGATCCTCAGTTCCGATCTGGTCTATCAGGATGCCGCCTTTATCCGGAACCGCATGGCCGGGCAGACCAGCCCCTTCCATTCAGGCAACCAGAAGCGCAAACTGTTCGCATCTACCCTGTTTGTGGATATCGCGGGATTTTCCGCCCTCATGAAAGACTCCGACGAGACCACCACCGTCCAAATGATCGATGAACTCATGGACCGGATCTGTGTGATCATTTTCAGGAACCGGGGATATATCGACAAATTCCTCGGGGACGGATTTATGGCCATATTCGAGCACGGGGATCAGGCAGAGGCCGATATTGCCGTCAACGCCATACGGGCTGGTATTGAAATCAACCGGGCCATCCACACCAAAAACATGAGGTTCAAGGAAGCCTACGGCATGGACCGGGAAATCATCTTCCGCATGGGCATCAGCACCGGGGAAATATATGCCCTCTTTCTGGGCAATTTCATCAAACGGGAATTCACCTTCCTGGGCAACGCCGTAAACCTGGCGTCAAAGCTGGAAGCCAGGGCCGATCAAAAGGGCCTTCTCATGGATGAAACCACCCATACACTGGTCAGTGACCGGGTGGCCGGCGACCCAAGGGAGCTGGACATTCCCGGGCTGGGCCGTACCAAGGCATACAGTTTCAGGGGATTCGCCCACAAGGAAGGGGTGGATCCCGCTTTTCAAAACCTTATTTCTTAAATTTAAGCCCCCGGCGGTGGGCCTGTTTTTTTCTGGACCACCGCTCAAAGAAATTCAGGGCACCGGCCTTTTCCGACCGCTCAATCACTTCCTCTTCCACCTTTACCCCGTCCTTTGTGGCCATGGCCTGCTTCAGACACCTGGTCTTGACAGGGCAATGGTAAAAGCAATCATCCGGGGTTTCCCTCAGCCCTTTGGGCCCCATGGGAAACACCTTTTCCAGATTCCCGAAACAGTCGGGCAATTGTTCTTCAGTCTCGCTCATTTAATTCTTCAAACTCCCTGTTAAATCCGTTTATCAGCCCCTTGGCCGCAAAGCTGTAATACCCGTCGCTGCCGGTGATGATATGGTCGTGTACATTTATTCCGGCAAATTTAAGGGCAAGGGTCAGGGTGCGGGTAATACGGATATCCTGTGGTGATGGCTGGATGTCGCCGGAGGGGTGATTGTGGGCAAAAATCAAGGAAGCTGCCCGGTGGGCCAGGGCCCGGGCAATGACCTCCCTGGGATAGACGGCCGAAGCGGTAAGGGAGCCTGTAAACAGCACTTCCGAGGCCGTGACCCGGTTCTTGGCATCCAGGAAGATGCCCAGGAAATGCTCCCGATCCTTGTACCCGAAGGCCTGGTTTAAAAAAGTAAGCAGGCTCTCCGGATCCTTGACCACATCCCGCTGTACCAGGCGGGTTTCAAGGTAGCGGTCGGCGACGGCTTTGATGAGGTGGATGCCGAAACTGTTGGCCGGCCCCACCCCCTTGACCTCACACAAGTCCCGGGTGGAGGCCTCCAGCACCCTGGGCAGGGTCTTGAACGCCCTCATCAGCGCCTTAGCCGCATCCTTGGTATCCCGCCTGGGGGTATTCAGGGCCAGCAGAAGTTCCAGGACCTCGTAGTCCCGGAACCCGGAAAGACCGGCTGAAAGAAAGCGTTCCCTCAGCCGTTTCCGGTGGCCTTCGCCCTTATGCCTGGGTTTCCTCTCCTTCTTCTCCGTCATTCTCCTGCTCCGGAGGTGTCAGGTTATCTGCTTCATCACCGTTTTCGGGCATTTCTTCGCCGTCCTCGCCGCCCTCTTCCTCGGGCAGGCGGGCAATGCCGATAAGGGTTTCCCCCTTGGACAGATTGATCAGCTTCACGCCCTGGGTATTCCTTGAAATCACACTGATGCCGTCAATGGCCGTACGGATCAGCTTGCCCTTGTCCGTGACCATCATGAGTTCATCATTGTCACCCACCAGGGCCAGGGCCACCATCTTGCCGTTCCGGGCGGAGGTTTTAATGGAGAATACCCCCTTGCCGCCGCGGCCCTGGGTTTTGTATTCCTCGATGCGGGTCCGTTTACCAAAGCCGTTTTCGGTCACGGTGAGCAGGGTTTCTTCTTCCCCAAGCACCTCCATGCCCACGACCCGGGAACCTTCTTCAATGCGCATGCCCCGGACGCCCATGGCGCCCCTGGCCATGGCCCGGACATCGTTTTCATGGAAGCGGATGACCTTGCCCCCTTCGGAACCCATGAAAATATTGGAGTTACCGTCGGTGATCCGGGCGGCAATAAGCTCATCACCCTCGGCCAATTTCACACCGATGAGGCCCCCTGTTCTCCGGCGGGAATAGGCCATGAGATCGGTCTTTTTCACCCGGCCCAGCTTGGTGGCCATGACCACGTACCGGTCTTCCACAAACTCGTCCACGGTGAGGACGGTGGCCAGCTTCTCCCCTTCGTCAAAATCAAGTAAATTGACAATGGCCTTGCCCAGGGAGGAGCGGCCTGCCATGGGCAGCTCATAGACCTTGGACTGGTAAACCTTGCCGTAATTGGTAATAAAGAGGAAGGTGGCATGGGTGGAGGCCACAAAGAGATGTTCCACAAAATCGTCATCCTTGGTGCCCATGGCGGTCTTTCCCTTTCCGCCCCGGTGCTGGCTGGCATAGAGGGTTACCGGGTTCCGCTTGATGTATCCGGAGCGGGTCACGGTGACCACCATGTCCTCTTCGGCTATGAGGTCTTCGATGGAGATCTCCGCCGTGCTTTCCACAATGCGGGTCCGGCGCTCATCTCCGAAATCCCCGTTCAGCTCGGAAAGTTCATCCTTTATCAACCCCCGGACCACGGTTTCGGAGCCCAGGATTTCCTTGTACCAGGCAATATCCTTGAGCAGTGCCTGGTATTCGTTCTCAATCTTTTCCCGTTCCAGACCGGTGAGGCGCTGAAGCCGCATGTCCAGAATGGCCTGGGCCTGGATGGCGGTCAGGTCGAAGGTTTCCATGAGGCCGTTTTTGGCTTCTTCGGGAGACCGGGAGGCCCGGATCAGGGCCACGACCTCATCCAGATTGTCCAGGGCGATCTTCAACCCTTCAAGAATATGGGCCCGCTCTTCGGCCTTTCTCAGGTCATACCGGGTCCGGCGGACGATCACATTGATCCGGTGGGCAATAAAGTGGTTAAGGATCTCCTTGAGGGTGAGCAGCTCCGGCCGGTTATTGACCACGGCCAGGAAAATGATGCCGAAGCTGGTCTGCATATTGGTATGCTTATAGAGCTGATTGATGATGACCTCGGACATCTGGTCCCGCTTCAGGCCGATGGCGATTCGCATGCCCTGGCGGTCGGATTCATCTCTCACATAGGAGATGCCGGCAATGACCTTGTCCCGGACCAGTTCGGCAATCTTTTCCACCACCTTGGCCTTGTTGACCTGGTAAGGCAGTTCGGTGACCACGATGGTTTCCCTGCCGGTCTTTTTATTCTCCTCTACGTCCACCTTGGCCCGGACGGTAATAATGCCCCGGCCCGTGTCATAGGCTTCAAAAATGCCCTTGGTACCGTAAATATGGCCGTAGGTGGGAAAATCAGGGCCCGGAATATACTCCATCAGCGCCCGGGTATCCATATCCGGGTTATCAATAAGTGCCTTGAGGCCTTCGATGACTTCGCTGATGTTGTGGGGCGGGATATTGGTGGTCATGCCCACGGCAATACCGGCAGATCCGTTAACCAGCAGGGAGGGGAACTTGGTGGGCAGCACCGCAGGTTCATCCAGGGTTTCATCGTAGTTGGGGATGAAATCAACGGTTTCCTTTTCAAGATCGGCCAGCATCTGGTGGGAAAGTTTGCGCATACGGATTTCCGTATAACGCATGGCGGCCGGGGAATCACCGTCCACGGACCCGAAGTTGCCCTGCCCGTCCACCAGGGTATAGCGCAGGGAAAAATCCTGGGCCATACGGACGATGGTGTCGTACACCGCCGAATCACCGTGGGGATGGTACTTACCTATGACGTCACCCACGATACGGGCGGATTTTTTATAGGGCTTGTTCCAGTCGTTGCGCAGCTGCTGCATGGCGTAGAGCACGCGCCGGTGAACCGGTTTCAGCCCGTCCCGGACATCGGGCAGGGCCCGGCCGATGATGACACTCATGGCATACTCGAGATAGGATTGTTTCATCTCCCTCTCGATACTGGTCACATTGCTTTCGTTTTGAATCATCCTAAAATACTACTCCAGATTTAAATAATTGCTTGGCCTGTTAAAATCAGCCCTTGCCCGGCTCCACCATGGACTGGAAGGTGGAAAAATAGATGTCGGCAAGGGTTAAAAACAGGGTGGCGATCAAGGGTCCGTAAATAATGCCTAGAATACCGTAGACCTTTAAACCGCCGATTATGGCAAAAAAGACGATGAGGGGATGCATGGCCACCCGGTCCCCCACCACCTTGGGCTTGAAAATATACTCAATGCCCCAGGAAAGCATCCCGTAAAATACCAAAATAAAAATGCCCAGGCCCAGGCTTTTTTTCAGCAGGAAAAAACCGGCCAGGGGCACCAGAACCACACCGATGCCCACAATGGGCAGAAAGGCCAGGAACCCCATGATCACCCCCCACAAAAAGGGAGAATTCAATCCCAGGAACCAAAAAAGCAGGCCGCCGGCGCAGCCCTGGATCAGACCGCCCAGGCCGTTGCCGATGAGTACGGCCCCGGCCATATCATTGAACTTATCGAATAACTCCCTGTCATGCTCGTCCTTGAGGGGGGAGAGGTCAAATAAATATTGGATGAACCGTTCCCCGTCCATGAACATGTAGAAGACCACAATGAGCATGAGGCAGAAATAAAAGACCAGGTTCAGCAGGTTGGAGGTGATGAACCGGGCCTGCTCAAACAGGGAGAACCCGACGACTTTTCCAAGCTCCGTCACCGGCGCTATGAGTTCCCGCCAGGAACCGATGGTGTCGATCCCGGCCCGGGCCAAAAGTTCGTTGAGCCGCTCCAGGGCCTGGGTATTCTCCAGCAGATTGATAAGGTGGTTGGAAAACACGGCATCCTTGGCCATATTGTACAGCCCCAGGGCCTCTTTGGACAGAATTCCCACAAAGAAGACCACAGGAATGAAGACCACAAAAAAGATGGCCGTGCAGGTCACCACCGATGCCAGCTTAGGGGAGAGCCGGGCGGACAGCCCCTTGTACACCGGTTTAAAAATGCCGGTGGTCACCACTCCCAGCAGGATACTGGCAAAAAAGGGTGCAATGAGTTTGCCCACAAGAAAAATGGATATACAGAACAATGCCAGGAAGAAATAAAACACGGCCCGCTGAAAAATATTCTGCTCCAATCTGTTACCCTCTGCTGAACAATCTGTGGAAACGCGTGCTTGAATACGCGAGAAAAAACCCGTCTGCAAAAACCAGGTAAAGCCGCAGCATGCAAACTTGCACGGCTGCGGCTTTACGCGGACAAATAATAATGCCGGTGTTAGCTGCTGATGATCCCCAGCGCAGCCAGCACAAGCAGGACTTCATAAATGATGACCTGTGTCCAGCTTCCGAAGAAATGGTAAACAATGCCGCCCCCGACGATGGCGGGAACAGCCGTGTAAATCAATATACCGAGTTTGCGGGGAATATCCATATTGCTACACCTCTTTATTCAATTCAAATTCAATTATTTACACAATAAAAATATCTCAGGGTGTCTTACCATTTTAGTTTGTTTAAGTAAAGGCAAAACTACCCTGATATCCTGCTATCTCTCAATAATCATGGCCATGCCCATGCCGCCGCCGATGCACATGGAAATCAGCCCCGTGCCGTAGCCTTTTCGCTGCATCTGGTGGATGGCCGTGACCATCTGCCGGGCACCGGTACAGCCGATGGGGTGGCCCAGTGAGATGCCGGACCCCAGTTCATTGGGTGTTTCCACATCAATGTCCAGTTCACGCATGCAGCCGATGGCCTGGGCGGCGAAGGCTTCGTTGAGTTCGATCATGTCGATGTCGGCCAGGGCCATGCCGGTCTGCTTGAGGACCTTTTTCACGGCAGGTACAGGTCCCAGACCCATGTAAGCGGGATCCAGTCCGCCGGAGGAGAAGGCCTTCACACGGGCCATCACCTCCAGCCCCAGTTCCTTGGCCTTTTCTTCGGACATCATGAGCACGGCGGCGGCCCCGTCGTTGATCCCCGAGGCGTTGCCCGCGGTGACGCTGCCGTCTTTTCTGAATGCCGGCCTCAGTTTTCCCAATTTTTCCATACTGGTTTCCATGGGCCGCTCATCCTTGTCCACCACTGTATCGCCCCTGCGGGAGGAAATGGTGACGGGAACGATTTCCTGGGCAAAGGTGCCGTCGTTGACCGCAGCAAAAGCCCGGTTATGGCTGAGCAGGGCCAGCTGGTCCTGTTCTTCCCTGGAAATCCCGTATTTTTCAACTATATTTTCAGCGGTCTGCCCCATGTGGTAGCCATAGAAGATTTCATAGAGGCCGTCGTAAACCATGAGATCGTGTACCGGTCCCTGGCCGGTGAGTTCCATGCGGTGTCCCCATCTGGCCTTGAGCAGTGCCATGGGTGCGTTGCTCATGCTTTCCTGGCCGCCGGCAAGAATGACATCGGCCTGGCCGGCCATGATGGCCTGGGCCCCCAGGGCGATGGCCTTGAGCCCGGAGCCGCAGATTTTATTGACAGTAAATGCCGTGGTCTGGCGGCAGATACCCGCCTTGATCATGGCCTGGCGGGTGGTATTCTGTCCCTGGCCGGCCTGGAGAACGTTGCCCATGATCACTTCATCCAAAAAAATCTCTTTGAGATCGTCCCCGTAATCGTATCCTTTTTTCTCCAGGTCGATCATGCCCTGGTCCTTGAGGGCGTCGGGGGAAAATTGTGCCTGGGCCGGATCCAGGGCCGGTTTCAGCCCCACCCGTTTGAGGACATCTTTCATTACACAGGTGCCCAAATCAACCACAGGAACTGCTTTTAATGAACCGCCGAAAGAGCCTACAGGAGTCCGAACTCCGCTGACGATGACCACATTTTGCATGTACACCTCCAACTTATAATTGATTTTTTCTTAGCAACCGATACAATGCTTCTACAAATAGGTCCCATAGCAAAGAGACAGATAAAAAACAAGGGAAACTGCGGTGTGCCTGATCCTGTTCTCCATTGACCCATCCGACGACTATTCGCTTATTCTGGCGGCAAACCGGGATGAATTCTATGCCCGCCCCACCCGTCCCATGTCCTTTTGGCCGGGAACGCCCCGTATCCTGGCTGGCAAAGATCTTGAAGCCGGGGGTACCTGGTTCGGTGCCGGGCCTTCCGGCCGGTTCGCCGCCCTGACCAACTACCGGGACCTGGGCCGGATAAAAACCAATGCCCCCTCCAGGGGCGGACTGATTCCGGAATTCCTGGCATTTCAAGGCGCTGTCACTGATTTTCTCTCAGCCCTGGACAAAAAAGCCGGGGCATACAGCGGGTTTAACCTGCTTGCGGGAGAAGCAGGCAGGCAGGTATACTGGTATTCCAACATAACCCGGAAAACAGTGACGGTGACCCAGGGTATTCACGGCTTGAGCAACAGCCTGCTGGACAGCCCCTGGCCAAAGGTCACTTTGGGAAAGACAGCCCTTGAATCCGCCATAAAAAAAGATCCCCGTGACAATGAATTGCTGTTCTCGCTGCTGGCAGACACCAACCGTCCCCCGGATCACCGCCTCCCGGATACCGGGGTCGGGCTTGAATGGGAAAGGATACTCTCTCCCCTGTTCATTGAAAGCGACACATACGGCACCAGAAGCTCCACCCTGATGCGGATCGCAGCAGCGGGGAAAATTGAAATCCTCGAAAGGACATGGGCTGACGCCGGCTCCAACCAGGACCGGACATTCGCCCTGGAATACACAGCAGACAAAACACCCGAGGCCAACCAATGAAAACAGATGTCGTTGTGGTCGGATGGGGACAGACCACCCAGCCCAAAAACGTGGAATCCGCAGCACAGGGCCCCATGGGGCTGATGGTCCAGGCCGCCCTGTCCGCCGCCCGCAAACTCAAACACCCGGAGTGCCTGCCGGCGGTGGACGGTATTTTCATCGTCAAAAGTTTGAGCGCTTTTTATCCAGATCCGGCCCGGGAATTGGCAGGGCGCATTGGGGCAGCCCCGAAATTTCTCTTTGAGTCGGAAATCGGGGGCAATTCCCCCCAGACCCTTGTCAACAAAGCCGCTGCCATGATCGCCAGAAATGAACTGAACATGGCACTGGTGGCCGGGGCCGAGGCCTATGTCCCCAGAACACCGGGGGAGGTCAGGTCTGACAATGCCCTGCTCAAAGGCATCCCAGAAGATTATAAAGGGGAGGACGCCCAGGGGGTCACCCCGCTGGAAGCCCGGTACGGCATCCGGCATCCCATACACGGATTCCCCCTTTTTGAAACAGCCCTGTGGGCGGCATCGGGAAAGGAGATCGGTCCCTACCTGAAAGATGTGGCAGGGTTCTGGGCCGGATTCAGCCGGGCAGCCGCCGCCCATCCCTATTCCTGGACAAAAACCCCGAAAACCCCTGAAGAAATCCTGAGACCCACCCCCCAAAACCGGCCCATTGCCTTTCCTTACACCAAATACATGAATTCCTTCGTTACCGTGGACATGGGCGCTGCCGTCATCCTCATGTCGGCGGAATATGCCCGCTCCCACGGGGCGGCCCGGGGCAGGAGGGTCTATTTTTGCGGGGGCGGATTCGCCAAAGACCGCCAGCCCTATATGATAGACAAAACGGATTTCACCTCAAGCCCGCCCCTGGCGGCGGCAGCCCGAAAAGCCCTGCACCGTTCGGGCCTCACCATTTCGGATATGGACGCCTTTGACCTGTACTCCTGTTTTCCCTGTGCCGTCTCCATTGCAAAGAAAATGCTGGGAATCACAGCAGAGGATCCCCGCCCCATGACCCTCACCGGCGGCCTGGGGTTTTTCGGGGGGCCGGGCAACAACTACAACCTCCACGCCGTGGCCACCCTCTGCGGCCGTATTGCCGACGGCCAGGCCACCACCGGCATGGCCACGGCCCTGGGCTGGTTCATGCAGAAACATGCCGCCGGCATCTATTCGGCAATCCCGACGAAAAATTCCCTGGCGGAAATGGACAGAGAAGACGAAAACGATTTCCTGGCAGGGGACAGTCCCATGGAGGTGGATCCGGCCCCCACCGGCAGGGGCATTATAGAGACCTATACCATCGTCTACCGCCGGGACCAGATCCCGGAATACGCCGTCATTTACGGCAGAACCGAAAAAGGACTCCGATTCATCGCCCGCGCCCCGGATGACCCGGCGGTTTACCACCGGCTCTCACATGAAAACATGGTGGAAAAAACCGTATCCCTGGCACCGGAGCCGGAATCGGGTCTTACCCTTGCCATTCCATAACGCCCGGCGGCAAACAGTTGCCCTCAATGCCCGCCGGAGCGCTTGAAGTTTTCCCCCCATGTGGTAATCTTATAGTTAGGTAATACCCAGGTCCCCCGGACAGAAAACAGGAGGGATAAATGAAACGGTGTTCATCATGCGGACAAATTCTGGCCCAGCGCATCAAAAGGTGCCCGGCCTGCGGCGGACGCCAGACCGCCGGGATGACCGCTGTTGACGATTACCGGATCATCGCCGTCATTCATGAAGGCCGCTCATCCCTGGTCTGCAGGGCCGTAAAAAAAAAGCATGACCATCCGGTCACCATCCGGGTGTTTACGGACCAGTCCGGGGTGGATACCGCTGTTGCCGCCCGCCTTGAAAAAGAACTGGATACCCTGTCCAGACTGCCGCCGGATCTTTTTGTCCAGCACTACGCCATCCGCCAAAGCCGGGAGGGACTCTGGTACCGGATCAGCGAATGGGTGGATGCCGACAACTGGGGCTCCATCTTTGTATCGGGCATCCTGAACGATCAGCGCCGGATGGCCACCCTCTTCTATAATATTGCCACGGCCCTGGAATGCCTCCATGCCCACGACCATTTTATGCCCTATCTCATCCTTGATGATATTCTCCTGCCCCGGGATCGGACCCGTCACCTTTCGGTTAAAATCAATTACAAACTCTCCCGATTTCTCAACGCCCGGGCCACTCACCACGGCCCCATGCTCCAGAAACTGCTCCAATGCCATCCGGACATCATCAATAAAAGGGCCATTGATTTCAGATCCGGAATCTGGTCTTTGGGCAAAGTGTTTGCCGAACTGCTCACGGCAGACCCCAATCTGACAGAATTTTCATCCCGAATCGACCGGATTGAAGGACTGGATCCCAAGCTTGCGGTATTGGTAAAGGTAATGCTTTCCGATGACCCGGACCTGCGGCCCCAGTCCATGGCCAAGGTGGTCCAAACCCTTGAACGTATCCTTGATACCATCCCCCCCGGCCCGGTATACCAGATTCCGGAAAAAAACGGTCACCGCCTGCTGGGCCATCCACGGTTCAAGCTGATGGCAGCCCTGATCCTTGTGGTAATCACCTGTCTTGCCGCGGCAGGCACCGCCTTTTATATGATCCGCGCCCCGTCAGACAGGCCTCACCCAACACCCCCTCCCCTTGAATCCCACACCCGGTCCGTAGGATTTTTAATGGTGGAATACTGGCTGGCCCATCAGGAAAAAATCTTTTATAAAAACAAGGTGGAGGGTACAGCATTTCTGGTAGATAAAAACGGATATCTCCTCACCAACCGCCATGTGGCCTGTCCCTGGCTGGAAGACGCCACTCTCCTCCAGATCCGGAACCGGTTCGGGGAACAGGATATCCGGTTCGGGCGCCGGATGTACCTCTGGTTTGAGGGGGCAAAGGCATTTAACCGGTACCAGGAATTTGACCGTAGCGCAGACCCGGCCGATGCCTATTACCTGGCAGGTGCCTTTAAAACCGGAGGAAAAGGGAATCTCAGGGTGGCAGGTGTTCCCAGGGAACCCCGCCGCCCGGGAGAACGGCGCAACCGCCCATTCAAAAACGACTTTGCCGTTTTAAAAATAGACGATCCGCCGGAGGGTATCCTTCCCATTCCCCTGGCGAGTGACACGGCCCCGGAAGATATTAAACGCCTTTCCCCGGTGATCATCATGGGATTTCCCCTGGGCAGCCAGACCCAGGACGAATATGTCAATGCCAGCATGACCCGGGGTTATGTCCGGCGGACATCCCGGGAACTGATCCAGGTGGATTCATCCATCTACAAGGGAAACAGCGGGGGGCCCGCCATCAATGAACAGGGCCGGGTCATCGGTATTGCATCCGGGGTGATCACTGACCAGCCCATGGGGCATATTCCCCTGAAAACCCCGCTGTCGGATTTCGGCCTGGTGCTTCCCATTGCAGGGCCGGCCGGTTTCGTGGAAAGTCTTAAAGCGGGGCAGGCCAAATGGGATGGAATGCTTGATTTTGCCCTGGAAAAAAAACTGGCCCGGGTGGTGGAGCTGGCGGAAGCCGGAAATTTCAAAGGGGCTGCCGATACGGCCCGCAGCCTGCTGGCAGAAAGCCGGAACCCTGCCCTTTTGTTCACCGCAGCGCTCATGGACTTCTGCGCCAACGACCTTGATGCCTCCCGCAGCCTTTTTGCCCGGCTGCTCTCCATTGAGGGGGAAAATATGGCCTCCCGGCTCATGCTTTATACTATCGACCGGCTGGAGAACCGGGAAAGAAGCCGGGATCTTACCGCTCCCCTGTTTTCCCTCTCCTGGGACCACCCCGACGAATTCCAGGGATTTCTGGCAAGGGTTCTGGAATCCGGCCGGCCCATGGATCCTGAAAACATCGAATATGAAAACCGGTATGAAAAAGCCTGGCGGACATTTATCCTTGGACTAGTCATGGAGACAGAAAACCGACCGGGCCGGGCCATTGCCCTCTATAAGCAGGTGGTGTTCACCGCCGGCGCCAACGACCACCTTTACTTTATGGCCGCCTCCCGGCTGGCCCTCCTGCTGGCAGGCCGGGCAGCCTATGGGGAAAATCCGGAAACCGCCCCCCCTGGAGAGGATGAGCTCTGGAAAGAAGCGGCCCGCAGACGGGAAAAAGCAAAAAAAGACTATGACGCCGCCGTCGAACTGATTCAAAAAGTGGAAACAGAGGATCTGCCGTCCAAGGAAAAAACCCAGGCCTTTGAAAGCTTGCTTACCCTTTCACCGGACAATCGGACCATCATGGGGCGGGCCGCCTTTTTCCATGCCAGGGAGGGCAGATGGGACCAGTCTGTCTCCTATATTGACCGGTACTTTAAGGAACGGATGAGGGAAACCGCCATGGGTCTGAGCCTGGGGCTGCTCAAAGGGCAGCTCTTAAAACTGGCCGGCAAGGGCAACGGATGCCGGAAATATCTGAATCAGCTGCGGGACCAGATCCAAAACCCCTGGTACCGGATCATGGTCCGGGCGCTGCTGGAAAAAACGGATGAAACGAAGCTGATGAAACTGGCTGCGGGCCGGCCTTCAAGATTGATCATCCTTCATACCGCCCTGGGACTGGATGCAGAAGCCGCCGGGGACCGGGAGGAAGCCGCCCGCCATTACCGTGAAGCCCTGGGCACCTATCTGGATGACTGGAACGAGTATGACCTGGCATGGGCCCGGCTGGCAGAGCTCAAATCGCAGCAGACCAATTAGCCCCCTTAGCGCGACCGCCCCGATTATTTTCCAGAGCGGCCGGCCTCTTCCTTGAGGGCAATCCAGGCTTCCAGCCGCTGTTTTACGGTTTTTTCATATCCCCGGGGGGTGGGGAAGTAGAAGCGGTCTCCCGCCATGGCATCGGGAAGGTAGGACTGGGGCACGTATCCGTCCTTATGGTCGTGGGCGTATTTATACCCCTTGCCGTAGCCCATTGTCTTCATCAGACCGGTGGGGGCGTTGCGGATATGCATGGGCACGGGCTGGGATCCGTTTTCCCGGACCGCCTGCCGCACCGCCTTATGGGCCGCGTACACGGCATTGCTTTTGGGGGCTGTGGCCAGATACACCGCTGCCTGGAAAAGGGAGCCGTCTCCTTCAGGGCGTCCCAGCCGGCGGAAGGAAGCGTCCGCATTCATGGCCATGGTCAGGGCCCCTGGATCGGCCAGGCCGATATCCTCGGTGGCGAACCGGATCATCCGGCGCAGCATGTAAATGGGATCGTCGCCCCCGGCCAGCATCCGCTCCAGCCAGTAAATGGCGGCATCGGGGTCCGACCCTCTCAGGCTCTTGATAAAGGCGGAAATCAGGTTGTAATGTTCCTCACCGGCCTTATCATGGCGCAGGATTTTCTTCTCCATGGCCGTTTCAATATCCTTCACCTCGACCGGTTTTTCCCCGCCCCAGTGCAGGGCTGCGGTTTCCAGGTTGGTCAGGGCCATGCGGGCATCCCCGTCGGATACATCGGCAATGTGGGCCAGGGCCTCGGAGGCAAAGGCATTCTCTGCCAGTCCCAGGCCGCAGGTTTTATCTGTCAGGGCCCGCCCCAGAATTCTGAGGATATCCTGTTTTCCCAGACTGTTCAGGGTGAATACCCGGCACCGGGAAACCAGGGCCGGATTCACCTCAAATGACGGGTTCTCCGTGGTGGCGCCGATGAGGGTGATGAGCCCGTTTTCCACATGGAAGAGAAAGGCATCCTGCTGGGCCTTGTTGAAGCGGTGGATTTCGTCCACAAAAAGCAGGGTCCGCCGTTTGTACAGTTTCCGGTTTTCCTTTGCCTGCTCAATGATCTGCCGCACCTCCTTCACCCCGGAGAGCACGGCGGAAATCTTGACACATTCGCTCCGGGTCTCTTTGGCAATGATATTGGCCAGAGTGGTCTTGCCGCAGCCCGGCGGCCCCCAGAGGATCATGGAAAAGACACGGTCCTTGGAAACGGCCTTTTCCAGCAGGGTGCCGGGGCCGGTAACCTGCTCCTGGCCGATGACATCCTTAAGGGCGGCGGGCCGCATACGGTCGGCAAGGGGGGCATCCTTGGACATCTCTTCGATGGCCTGGCGATCAAATAAATCCATTATCAGCTGTGCTTCTGATCCCGTTCACGTTTCCTGCGGCTCTGCTCCTTACGCTGTTGCTGGCGCTTCACGGTAATTTTTTTCTTTTTCTTCTGGATCCGCTGGAACTCCCGGGTGTTGCCAGAGAATTCTATTTTACCGGTTTTTTCCCTGAAATAGAGCCGGATGGGGGTCAGGCTTAAAGGAATCATCTGGCGCAGCTGGTTCATCAGGTAACGGTGGTAGGAAAAATGGACCGCCTTGGGATAATTGACAAAACAGACAAAGGTGGGGGGCTTGGACGCCACCTGGGTGGAATAGAAAAACTTGATCCGCCGGCCCTTGTGCAGGGAGGGTTCCTCCCGGTATACCGCATCCTCAATGATCCGGTTGACCGTGCCCGTATTCACCCGGGTGCAGTATTCCTTGTGCACCTTGAGGACCTGGTCGAAAATTTTGTGGCAGCGCTGGCCGGTTTTGGCGGAAATGGTCATGGCCGGCGCATAGGAGAGGAACTTGGCCATCTGGCGCAGTTCCTTTAGAAAAGCCTGCTGTCCCTTTTCCGACTTGTCGATGAGGTCCCATTTATTGAGCAGGAAGATGGCACCGCAGCCCCGCTTTTCCGCATAGCCGGCAATGGTGATATCCTGGTCGGTGATCCCTTCTTCGCTGTCGATGAGGATCAGGGCGACATCGCAGTCATCCATGCTGTCCAGGGACTTGAGGATGGAAAATTTTTCCAGCTTATCCGTAACCTTGCCCTTGCGCCGGATACCGGCGGTATCCTTGAGCACGAATTCCCGGCCCTTGTGGGTGACAGAGAGTTCAATGGCATCCCGGGTGGTGCCGGCTTTATGGTTGACCACGACCCGCTGCTCACCGAAAAGCCGGTTGGCCAGCGAGGATTTGCCCACATTGGGCCGGCCCACGATGGCAATGCGGATGGGGCCGGTTTCGTCGTCGCCTTCCTCTTCAAGGCTCTCCGGCATATCTTCGGTAAGTTCATCCAGAAAATCGCCAAGCCCAAGGCCATGCTCACCGGAAACCAGGTAGAAATTGTCCACTCCAAGGGAATAAAACTCTCCCAGTTCATCTTCCTGGCGCAGGCTTTCAATCTTATTAATCAGGTAAAAGACGGGTTTGTCAGTACGCCGCAGCAAGTCGGCCATGTCCCGGTCATAGGGGGAGAGCCCCTCCCGGCCGTCCAGAATGAAGACCAGGAAATCGGCCTGGTCCACGGCCTTGAGTACCTGCGTCTTAATCTGGGAAGCGAAATAATCGTCGTCGGAACTCAGGTACCCGCCGGTGTCGATAAGGGTGAAGGCCTTGTCATTCCACCGGGCATCGGCAAAATGCCGGTCCCGGGTCACCCCGGGCATATCATCCACCAGGGCCTGGCGGGATTTTGTAATTCTGTTGAATAATGTGGATTTTCCCACATTGGGCCGGCCCAGCAGGGCCACAACCGGTTTCATAGTCTAACCTCTATTTTCATTTAACAAATAGATAAGTATACACCATTCGCAAAATTTTATAAACACCTGGAAATTCGAATTATTAATGGAGCCCCAGTTCCGTCAGCCGGTTCAGGATACGGACGGTCAGTTCCCTGTCTTTGTAGGGCAGGCGCTGCTCCCAGTTTTCCGGGCAGGTATCATGAATGGCCTCGGCCGCGGCCTTGATGTGCTGTTCGATTTTGCCGGATTTCCCCAGGGCATCGTAGGTCAGGGCCAGGTAGGCGTGGGAGGGCCAGAAATAGGGATCCTTGTTCAAGGCACGCAGAAAAATATCCTCGGCCTTTTCATAGGCGCCGGAGAGGAAATAGGCGTGGCCCAGATTCCACATGGCCCAGGCCGGGTATTTGGGGTCCAGTCGCATGGCCTGCTCCAGAAAGGCCACCGCTTCCTTGGGCCGTCCGGCCCAGGCCAGTTGCTCCCCCATGCCGGCCAGCCACTTGGCATTCCCCGGTTCCAGGGAAATGGCTTTCTCAATCTTGACGATGCCTTTTTTATGATGGTGGGTCCAGAGATAGAAATGGCCCAGAAGGCCATAGCCTTCACTGTCCTCAGGATCCAGGGCAATGGCTTTTTCGGCCAGGGCCCTGGCTTGTTCAAGGAAAACGTAATCCCGGTTGAGCCCGAAAATCCAGTCCACCAGGATGGTGTGCCCCAGGGCGGCATGGGCCCGGGCATACCCCGGGTCAAGGGCCACTGCCTTTTCGAACATTTCCCGGGCCCGGGCGGTGCCGTTTTTCATCTTTCCGGACATCAGCTCCATGCCCCTCAGATAATAGTCATAGGCCCCGAGATCCACCGTTGATTTTTTTGATATCCGCTGCCGGTCGCCGGAGGTCAGCTCAACCGCCAGGGCGGTGACAATCTTCTGGCGCACCTCATCCTGGACAGAAAATATATCCTGGATACCCCGGTCATACCGCTGGGCCCAGACATGGCCTTCAGTGTCGGCATCAATGAGCTGGGCCGTTATCCTCACCCGGTCACCCTGTTTTCTGACACTGCCTTCCAGCACATATTTCACCCCCAGTTCCCTGCCGATCTCCTTGATGGTTAAGGGGTTGTCCTTGTAGGCAAACACCGAATTCCGGGCAATGACAAAGAGGCCGGACACCTGGGAAAGGTCGGTGATGAGGTCTTCAGTAAGTCCGTCGGAAAAATATTCCTGGTCCGGGTCACGGCTCATGTTCACAAAGGGAAGGACAGCCAGGCTCGGTTTTTTGGGCAGGTGCAGGGCCATGAGCTTTTCTTTTAAAATACCCGGCCCGTTGACCACCCGAGTTACGGCATTTTTATGGCGAAACCAGGCCAGGCCTGCCGCAAGGCAGATACAGACCAGCAAAAAACCAAGCCGCCTTCGCCGGCGGATTCTGGGGTCGTCATGGCGGCAGGCATACACCAGTTGTCCCGGCTTCTTTGGATCGGGCATCACCCGGTAGACCCGGATCTTATCGGAAATATTCTTCAGAGATTTTTCACCCAGGAATTCATACCCCACGGGGAGGAGCTTTTTCACCTGATCAAAGGCAGAACCGGAGATACAGATTCCCCCGGCCGGGGCAATGCTTTCCAGCCGGGCCGCAATGTTCAGGCCGTCGCCGTAAATCTGAGCCCCGTCTTCAATTACATCCCCCAGGTTGATGCCGATCCTGAACTCCATTTTCCGGTTGCTGGGCAGTTCTTTATTTCTCTCCTTCAACGCCTCCTGAATCCTGACGGCGCATTGCACGGCATCGGCCACAGAAGAGAATTCCGATAGAATATTGTCTCCCGGGGAATCCACCACCCGGCCCTTGTGGCCCTGAATCTGGGAAGACATGAGACTGCGGCAGGCTTTGAGCATCTTAACGGTTTCCACGTCATCCTCGGACATCAGCCGGGAATAATCCTTAACGTCCATGGAAACGATGGCGGCAAGCTTGCGTGTTATGTTCCGTTGATCTCGGTCGATGGTACATCCTGCCTTGTCTGAGAATATTAGTGAAGTTGCGCATAAACATATTGGCAAGGAACAGGGATGTCAATCGCCAAAATGTTAAAAAAGGTTAAGAAACACCTTTTCGGCCGGCCGTGTCCGGAACAAAATCCAGGGTATAGCCGATCTTCTCTTCCAGTGGCAGGGCCGAAGGGAAAACGGCATGAAAGAGATGCACCCATTCTTTTTCCACGATTTTGATTGTCTCAGCGGTGTTGGCGGTCACCGGCCATTCGCCCCGGGCACGTCTCAATTTCCGGGAAAGATTTCCAGCCGGCCGTTAAAAGGTCCGGGGCTCACCCACCAGGCCACCATGCATTCAGGGGTAAGGTGTCTGAGTATGGGGCTGCAGATTACCCGGGGAAGGGGCGGGGCGTCATTCATCTATTTTTGTCCCATTGATCACCGATTGCGAGGCCAGAATGGCACAGGCAACGGCTATATCTTTTTCCAGACACAAATAAAAACGGGCAACCGACTCCATTTTCCGGAAAGCGGCTGCCCGATGTGTTGTTCAATTGCCCGGTATCAGGCGTACATACTGACACCCAGGTTCTTTTTCTTCTGGGAATATTCACGCTGGAGCCGGCTTTTCTCCTGCTGGTATTCGCGTTCTAGGGCCTTGGCATCGTTGGAATAACTCTGATCCAATCTCTGCTCTTTTTCCTCATAGGTCTGCTTCAGGGATGAGGCTTCAGTGGAAAGGGTCACCGTGTCCTGCCGGTTTTCGGTCTGATCGGTATTTGATTCAAGGGCCCTGGCAGTGGTGTGGCTTTGATAGATCTGATGACCCGCATATCTTTGGGATATACTGTTATTTGACATATTGGTCAGCATTGGCTCGTCCCCCTGTCTAAAGCACTAGTTGAATCATATATCCAAAACCACCCCGTGTCAATTTTTTTTAATGCTGGGTCGAAGCAAATTATCTATATTGTCAAGCACTTCCCCTTCCCAGGCCATCCAAAAATGCCTTCACCCGATTCACCACGGCCTGCACCTGGTCATCGACCATATCCGGAAACAGCGGCAGACTCAGGCATTGGGAGTAATAGGCTTCGGCATTGGGGCATTTCCCCTTATGGTAATGATATTTTCCAGCGTAATAGGGCTGAAAATATATGGGTATATAGTGAACCTGGGTAAATATTCCGGCTTGTTTCAGGAAATGATAGGCGGCTTTTCTCACTTCAGGACCGCCCGGGAACTGGAGGGGATAAAGATGGGGACAGGCGTGGGCAACGGTTCCCCCCCCGGGCAATATCAAATCCGCGCGGTCCCGGAAAGCCCGATTGTATAATCCCACGATTTCACGGCGGCGGGCCTTGAACCGGTCAAGGCGGGCCAACTGTGAGTGCCCCAGGGCGCATTGAAAATCGGTGATCCGATAGTTGAATCCCATATCGGACATTTCATAGTACCAGTCTTCACCTTGGTCTTTTGCCGCCTCCGGCCTTTCCATGCCGTGGTGCCTCAGGGACCGCATCCGTTGGGCCAGATCGGCGTCATTGGTCATAACGGCCCCGCCTTCGCCGGTGGTGATATTTTTCACCGGATGGAAAGAAAAGACAGCCAGGTCCGAATGGGCGCAGGACCCGCAGGCGTATGTTTTTCCGCCAAATTCATATTGGGAGCCCAGGGCATGGGCCGCATCTTCAATCACGTGGAATCCGTATTCCCCTGCCAGACGGTATATGGCGGACAGATCCGCGGCCGTCCCGGCGAAATCAACGGGGATCACCACCTTTGGCGGTCCATTCCCCCGGCAATAATCCGCCAGGGCCCCAGGGCAAAGGCAGAGGGAAGCCGGGTCGATATCAATAAAATCAGCCCGTCCCCCGCAGTATTCAATGCAGTTGGCAGAGGCCAGGAAAGAATTGGGAGAGGTCAGCCCCACATCGCCGGGCCCTACCCCCAGGGCCATGCAGGCCAGATGAAGGGCGGCGGTGCCGTTGGCACAGGCCACGGCATGGGCCGCACCGGTGAGCCGGCAGAGCTCCGCCTCAAAGGCTTCAACCTTGGGGCCTGTTGTCAGAAAAGGGGATTCCAGGGTTCGGACAACGGCCCGGATGTCGGACGGGTCAATGCTCTGGCGGCCGTAGGGTAAAAAATATTTATCCATTCTATCTCCCATGGGCGGATCTCCTTTCAGATGACTCCCGGGCTCCCCGGTTGTGCCCATGCCAACACAAAAAGGCCCCCGGCATTGCTGCCGAGAGCCTTAGTATCAAAGTGGCGTCCCCAAGGGGATTCGAACCCCTGTCGCCGGCGTGAAAGGCCGGTGTCCTGGACCGGGCTAGACGATGGGGACGCATGGGCTTTTCGGACGCCGCAGGTTGTTATGGTGGGCCGTGTTGGGCTCGAACCAACGACTCTCTGCTTAAAAGGCAGATACTCTACCAACTGAGTTAACGGCCCGCGGGCTGTTCCGAAAAACAGAGGCAATTTATATGTTTTCCCGGTCATTGTCAACCATTTTTTTATTTTTTTTGAAATTCCCCGATTCCAAAAAAGAGTTTCAAAATCAGATTTCAGAGCACCCTGAATTTCATATCCTTTTCATCAAAGGCCGGATCCCCGGAGGGCTCCGGCGGAAGCTCCGGATTAAAATACAATTGCCTGTTTTCAGGTCCGAAGGTCCGTTCTCCGGCCTGGCCCACCCGGGCGGCCTCTGTAAATTCGGTTGTTGCATGGTTGGCAACCGAGTCCCGAACCTGCCATTGCCCGTCTTTTTTCTCCCAGATTTCCGGATCCCTCATGGGGGAAATCATTTCATGGAACTCATCCTCCGTGATTTCCAGAAACCCAAGGTAGGCGGCCAGTGTTTCCGGCACCTGGCTGTCGTACCGTTTCACCAGTTCGATGCCCTCTTCCCGGGTCATACGGCCGTGGCGGATTTCCATGGAGGCGTCGTCCGTGGCCCTGCCGTATCCGAATTTAAGGTATTTTAGATAATCATGTACGGCATTGGCATGGTCCTCTATTTTCGAATAGAGATTAAAGCTCCTCTCCTTTTCACGGCAGAGGGTGCCAAAGCCCCATTTTTCAATCATCTCCCTGGCATGGGCCCGGGCATCCCAAAAGAAAAAATTGCTCAGATAGATCCCCTTCACCCCCACCCGTTCAATGGCCTCATCGGAAGGATAAATATAGGGGACAAGGTCCTTAAGGGTAATTTCTCCCTTTGACTTATCCACCAGGTCGGCCGGTTCAAAGCCCCGCATATCATGCTCTTTCCGGGTCCATTTGGTAAACTCCACAAAATCCTCCAGGGAAACCACCCCGGTCAGCTCGGCAAACCCGTGCTCCCCCCAGACGATGAGGGGAATATTTTTCTCCACCGCCACCTGGAAGGGAACGGTGCGGATGCCGGCGTGGTAGTGCCAGGTCAAGTCCCCCACGGTCTCCAGCATAAACCTGGCCACCTTTTTCACCGACCTGGGGTTGGCCGTGACCCGCACCAGGTCGCATCCGGATTTTTCCACCAGGTTCCCCAGATTCCGGATGCCGGCCTCAGTATTAAAGATATGGTTGAAGGTCACCAAAAGGGGGGTCATCCCGTAGACTTCCTTGAGCAGGTAGACCTGGTAGTGGCTGTCCTTGCCACCGGAAACCGGTATGATGCAGTCGTAAATATTTCCCCGGGTTTGGGCCTCCTGCCGGGCCTCCTCCAGGATTTGCCGGAAGATCTTCTCCCGTTCATCCCAATCGATTTCCAGCGTCTGCCGGGATTCGTGGTATTTGCATCCGCTGCAGATGCCGTCTTCATCGTCTAATAATATGGTGGGTTTTGCATTCTCAGGATAGAGGCATCTGGCACAATATCTCATGATCTCTTTCTTTCCAACTTCGCTTTAAATTCATTCAAAGGGCCCTGAACCCATGGCCCCGGTCTATTAAATACTGCTTGGCCTTTTTGGTGCTCTGCTCGGTGTAATGAAAGATATTGGCGGCGGCCACGGCATCGGCGCCGGCCTCTTCTATCCCCAATGCCAGGTGCTCCCAGGTAAAAACGCCCCCCATGGCAATCACCGGCGCATTCACATGCCGGCCCACGGCCCGGATCAGGTCAAGGGCGTATCCCTTTCGGTTGCCGTCGTGTTCCAGGGAATTGACGAACAATTCGCCAGCCCCCAAATCCACGGCCCGCTTTGCCCAGTCCACCGCGGACACAGGCTGGGGGGACCTGCCCCGGTCCACCACCACCTGCCAGTCACCGGCCCCATCCCGGACGGCATCAATGGAAACCACCACGCACTGGCTGCCGAACCGACCGGCCAGTTCCGTCACCAATCGGGGGGACTGAAAGGCCTGGGTATTGACCACCACCTTATCCGCCCCGTGGGACAGCAGTTCCCTGGCATCGGCCGGGTCTGCCACCCATCCCCCGGCGGACAGGGGGACGAAACACTGGGATGAAATGCGGTCCAGGGCGTCCAGAAAAAGGGGCCGGCCGGATTTCTCCCGGGTGACATCCAAAAGGACAATTTCATCCACGGCCCAGCGGTTAAAGCTTTCCACGGCATGGATGGGGTCGTAATGGATGATATTGGTGTGCTTGAACCTCACGCTCTGGACCACCTGGCCCCGGCGCAGGAGAATCACGGCAATCAGCCTGTTTTTCAGCATCGCCCCCCCGCTTAACCCCGGCGCTCAAGCCCGATGAAATTTTTTATCAATGCCAGCCCGGCGGCCTGGCTCTTTTCCGGATGGAACTGGACCCCCATGAGATTATCTTTGGCCACCACGGAGGCAAAGGAGCCGCCGTAACCCGTCTCCGCCAGCACATGGGAAGGGTCCCCGGCACCAAAAAAATAGGAGTGGGCAAAATAAAAATCCCTCTGGTCCCCAATCCCCTGGAGCAGGGGGTGGTCCTGCCTGATTTCGATATGGTTCCACCCCATGTGGGGCACCCGCAATACCCCACCCTGGGGCGCCAATGGGCGAATCTCACCCGGAATCAGGTCCAGCCCCTCGCAGACGCCGAACTCATGGCTGACACCGGCCAGCAACTGCATCCCAAGGCAGATGCCCAGCAGGTATTTACCCTGGCTGGCCTGCTCTTGGATGGCCGCGTCGAACTCCCTTTCCCGCAGCCGCTCCATGGCCGGGGCAAAAGCCCCCACCCCCGGCAGGATAAACCGTGAGCACCGGGCCATCTCCCCCGGCCGCTCCACCACTTTCAGGGGCTGGTCCGTGCAATAGGCCACGGCATTGGCAACGGAGCGGATATTGCCCGCCCCGTAATCGATGATTCCGATCATATCTGAGTTAAGGTCCTTTTAATTTTCTTTCATTCAGCTTCATCTTATGGCAATATCCTTACATGCAAAAATAAAACCATATCGGCCGAAATAAGGAATACCACCTTCAACCCCTGAAATCCATACCTGAAAAGCGATACGCCTATGGAGAATTCCCGGAAAACCCCCAAACTGATCTGGCTGCTCCAATCCAACCAGGTCACCCCCAATCTATATGAATATCTCAAACTGCTGAGAACCCGGATGGCCCACCTCCTGGACCTGGTATTTATGATCCCGGACACCTCGGCGGATATCCCCGAAAAGATCCCGGAGCTGGACCCCGTCTCTTTTAAGGTGGGACGCCGGTCCACATCCCATAACTACGATGCCTTCAAGGTCAAACGGGGCATCCTGGAAAAGGGCAGGTTCACCCACGGGTTGAATTTTGCCGACACCCTGCTCCTGGACGATTTTTCCGGCGGGGGCGTCATCCAGACCAGCCTGGACCTGGACCCGCCGGAAGGAACCGTGGGCATCATCCTTCAAATCCCCCACCCCCTGGGTTCATCGGAAGCCGAAGAGCGGGTATTCCATGCCGCCGTAAACTGGGCCGCGGCATCCAAGCTGCCCTCCATCGGTTACGAACTGCTGCCCCTGGATACCCGGTGGCATCTGGCCCCCTCCCTGCCCGACGGGGTCATCACCCGGACAAAGGAAAGCTTCGACCAGATGACACGGGTGCTGGGGCACACCAATATCTGGTGCCTGCCCCTGTACGAATCCTCCATCTTCACCTCGGTGGCCACGGCCTTCAACCTCAACGGGGCAAAGGCCGCCTACCACTACAAATCCACCCTGAAAATTCCGGAAGCAAGGACGGTGCTCTACCTGCCCCACAATGTGGCCATGATCTACGAATACCAGGAACTGCTGCGGATCATCGCCCCCCTGGGAAAAGAGATCCACCTCATGTTTGCCTACGGGGCAGACCAGGTCAGGGGGGCCTATACCCAGCAGGAAATGGTTGAAACCATTTACAGGAAAGAGCTGGACCGGTTCGCGGGATTTTCCTTCCATGACCTGAACGCGCCCTGGGAGATGATGGCGGCGGATGCACTGCTGAGCTGCAGCGCCTGTTTCCAGACCGTCATTGCCCAGGAAAAAAACATTCCCTCAATTATCTACGACCCCATGCTCCCCCCGGAATCCCTTGGTTTCAAACAGCGGTTCAACGGGGCGGAGCCCGTCCGAAATGCCCTGGAAGCCCTGATCCTTGAAAAGAAAATAAAAAAGGAATTCGGCACCATTTTCATGGAAGTGGCAAGGAGTATGACCGCCAATGGATAAATTCTGGACAGACAAAAAAATTGTTGCCTATATTGCCCTGCCCCATCATACCCGTTTTATTATACCGGTGATGGAGCGGCTTGCCGCCCTGGGGGCAAAGACCAAATACATCGTGGGCCAGGCCGAACGGTCCCAGGAAATGACCGCCATCAATCTGGGCCTGCCCTATTCCCATGTTTTTGATTATATCAACCCAGAGGACCGCAAGGAGATTTCGGATAATTACACCCGGCTGGCCGCCACCTTTTCCGGTTCGCTTAAACAGGAATTTCTCCTGGGCACCCTGCCGGTGACCGTGGCGGATAAAACCCTGATGGCCACGGCCATGGAATATGTGGGGTTTAAAAACATCATTGAGCAGGAAAAGCCGGATATCTGCTTTGCCCTCCATGAGCTCAACAGGTGGGGCAAGCTCTTCGCCTTCTGGGCCAAAAAAGCCAATATCCCCTTTATCGCCCTCCAGGAGGGGCTCTCATATGACCTGGACTTCGGCTACTCCGGCCATGCCCAGTACGCCACCCTGAACCTGGTATGGGGCCAGCGGGTAAAAAAAAAGATGACCGGATTTGAAGCCCCGGGGTCAAAAATGATTGTAACGGGGAATACCCACCTGGCCAGGGAAATCCAACGCCAGAAAGAGGAAGGGAGACGGGAAAAGATACGAAGGGCTTATAAGGCCCAAAAGGATTTTCTATGCCTGTTGATCCTTTCGGCCGTTCTGCCGCCGCCGGAGCAGTTCGCCCCCCTGGTAAAGGCCGTCGAAAAGGCAAAAGGCCTTAAGCTCTTTGTCAAATTCCACCCGGCCTGCAAACGCCACGAAATGGATGGCTGGATAGACTGCCTGCTCCAGGGGAAGTCACCCCATATCCGGTTCATCCACGAAGAGGAAAACACCTATGACCTGATCTCCGCCGCCGATGTGGTGGTGCTGGGCCAGAAAAGCACCACCGGGCTTGAAGCCCTATCCCTGGGCAAGCCCCTGGTCAAACTGGACACGGCCTATGATCCCAAGGGGCCCTACTCCTTTGTGGACCAGGGGGTGGCCGCCAAAATGAGCGCGAAAGAACTGGCCCGGCACCTGGAAAAGGGCATAGATTTCAATGACCTTACGGACAGGAACAAGGTGGCCGCCTACTTGGAAAACGAACTGGCCGATACCAGCACCGCCATAGAGCGGGTCTGCCGGGTATTTGAAACGGCCATCCGGGCTAACCGCACCCGGGAAACGCCAATTACCATCCCAGCCCTGGAAAAAACAAAGGACTGGACCTTTGTGGTTGAGGTGCCGGAAAACCGGGAGGATATTTTTCTGGCCCAGTTGGAAGCCATTGCCGTCAACTCGGAAAAGGGCCCCTCATATGAGACTTTTTTCCTGGTGCCGGAAAAAATTTCCCAGTCCGTTCGCCGGGTACTGGACTCCTTGGAGGGGGATATGACAAAGATCCCCGCCGCCGGGAAGAGCCCGGAACAGATCCGGCATCTGAACAAGGTCCTTGAAGGGGCAAAGGGGAAAAAACTGGCATTCTTGGACAGGGGGATGGCCCCCCTCTCCGGCTGGCTGGCCCGCCTGGAAGAAGCGGCCGCCCGGTACGGGAAAGACTGGATTTTCGGCACACGGATTGCAGACAACAAGGGAAAAATCGCCCATACCGGCATGGTGGTGGACCGGAACAACACCCCGGTCCCGGCCTACCGGCACCTTGATATCGATTTTGAACATGGGAAAAAGGAGAGGCCGTTCCAGATGGTGGATTACTTCATGGCCGTTGACAAAGAAATATTTTTCAGGACCGGAGGCTTCAGCCCCGGTGCAGGCCCATACATAATTCCGGACTTCTGCCTGAAATTCAGGGATATCTGCGGCCGCCCGGATCCGGCGGTCTACCTCCCAGGGGTGAAAATGATATATCTGGAAGCCCCCTGTGAAAAAACCGATCCCGAGGCGGCCATCTACTTTTATTCCAAATGGCACGGCGCCCTCTGGGAATCCAGGTCCGGATTATGGGAGGCCGACGGGGTATCTGAAAAGGACCTGGCCCATGCCGGCATTTCCGCGGCCATGACCGGCCTCCGTTAAAAGGAAACAAATGGACCACCCGGATCTTTATCTCCGCGCCGACGCTTCATCCCAGATGGGCATGGGCCATCTCATGCGCTGCCTGGCCCTGGCCTCGGCCTGGAACCGGTCAGGGGGCCGGGCCTGTTTCATCACCTTCGCCCCCGGCCGGCTGGCGGAAGAAAAAATCAGGGCCCAAGACATTGAGAGCATTGGGGTCGAACGGCCATGGCCCCACCCGTCCGACCTGTCCCGGACATTGAAGATCCTGGATGCCGGCCGGCATGAAAAGAAATTGCCGTGGCTGGTACTGGACGGCTACCATTTTTCAACGGCCTACCAGAAAGCCATAAAGGACAGAGGCATCCCCCTGGTGGTCATGGACGATTACAACCACCTGGACCATTACCATGCCGATATTATTGTGAACCCCAGTCCCGGCGCCAAGGGGCTGCCCTACCGGCTGTCCGGCAGATGCAAACTTTTAGCCGGCACGGACCATGTGCTTTTGAGGGAGGAATTTTTGTGGGCGCCTGCAGTGAAAAAAGGCCACCCGGAAAAGGCCCGGCGCCTTTTGATCACCCTGGGGGGATCAGACCCCATGAAGATCACCCCGCTCCTCATTGACGCGGTGGCGGCACTGGCGGACCCCGGCCTTGAGACCCGGGTGATCCTGGGCCCGGGATTTTCCGACACCTCCATGCCCGAGGCCCCGGGCATAGAATTGGTCAGAAATCCGGAGATGGCGACTATGATGGCCTGGGCCGACCTGGCCGTAACCGCAGGAGGCAGCACCTGCTGGGAACTCTGCCGCATGGGCCTGCCCTTTATGGTAATCCCGGTGGCCGACAACCAGGAGGCCATTGCATCAGGGCTTGTAAAGAAAATCGGGGCCGTGCATGCCGGGCCGGTTGAAACCCTGAACGCCGAAAAGCTGGCAGATATTCTTAAGCGGCTCATCCATGACCGGCCCTCAAGGGAAAAAATGGGCCGCCTGGGCCGGCGCCTCATCGACGGCAGGGGCGCAGAACGGATTATCCGGCAAATGAAAGAAATTAATGAAAATTAAAAACAGAAAAATAGGCTCCGGCCATCCCCCCTATGTGATTGCGGAAATGTCCGCCAACCACCACCGGGACTTTGACACGGCCCTGGCCATTATTGACGCGGCAAAGGAAGCCGGGGCCGACGCCGTCAAGCTGCAGACCTATACCCCCGACACCCTGACCATCAAATGCAATGAACCGGATTTCATCATAAAGGATACCATCTGGAAGGGCAGGCAGCTTTACGACCTATACCAGGAGGCATTCACCCCGTGGGAGTGGCAGCCAAAGCTCAAGGAAAGAGCCGACGAAATCGGCATCCACCTCTTTTCCACCCCCTTTGACCCCACGGCCGTGGACTTTCTGGAAAAAATGGATGTACCGGCCTATAAAATCGCCTCCTTTGAGCTGGTGGACACTGGCTTGTTAAAAACAGTGGCCCGGACCGGCAAGCCTGTCATCCTATCCACGGGCATGGCCTCTCTGGCAGAAATAGAAGAGGCCGTGGCAACCCTGCGGGCAGCCGGCTGCAGGGCCGCGGCCCTGCTCAAATGCACCTCGGCCTATCCGGCCGATGCCAAGGATGCAAACTTGACCGTCATCCCCTTTCTGGAAGAGACCTTTGGCCTGCCCGCAGGCCTATCGGACCACACCACAGGTTCTGCCGTTGCTGTGGCCGCCGCTGGCCTGGGCGCCGCCATCATTGAAAAACATTTTACCCTCTCCAGAAAAACAAAAGGTCCGGACACCCCCTTTTCCATGGAACCGAAAGAATTCAAATCCATGGTCAGGGACATCCGGACCGCTTATAATGCCGTGGGAGAGATCCGCTTCGAGCCCTCCCCCAGCGAACGAAAAAATATGGTATTCCGGCGTTCGCTCTATGCCGTCCAGGATATTCAGAAAGGCGAAATTCTAACCGGGGACAATATCCGCTCCATCCGGCCGGGATACGGGCTCCCCCCCAGGGAACTGGAAACGGTCCTGGGAAAAAGGGCCCGCCGGCACATTAAAAAAGGCACCCCCCTCTCCCGGAATCTAATTTCATAGACGGTTCTTTAAAAAGATAGGGGCCAGCCGCCTTGCGTTTTCCAGGTCTTCCGGGGTATCGATATCAATGGCCCTGAGCCAGGGAATCTGGTATCCTGCCAGTCTTTCAGGATAAAAGCCGGTGGTAGCGTCAAAGGCCCGGGCCTTCGCCCAGTAAAATGTACCGTTGCTGGCGGTCAGCCTGGGCTGGAACTGGGACTGGCGCCCTGTGTATTCCGGCCATTTATGGGAGAGAAACCCCTCCCGGTTCCGTTCAAGGGCCTGGACCGGCTGAAGGTTGAATTCAGATACCCCCATGACCACATCCGGATCATGATTCAGGCCATTATCCCTGTCATCATCCGCTCTATTATCTAGTCCATTCTCCCGGCCACGATCTGATATAGGCCCCGCTAGGTTTTTGTAAGCCTCTCCTATGTCCTCCGGGGTAATAAAGAGGGCCGTGGCATAGATGCAGCAGAAATAATCCGGAAAATCGCCCTCTTTTTCCAGGGTATCCAGAACATGGGTGCAGACCTGAACCACGGTTGACCGGTCCCGGGCAAGTTCGGCCGGCCGTTCCATCACCCTTGCCCCAAAGGATTCCGCAATGCCGGCAATTTCCTCATCCTCGGTGGAGACAATAACCTGGTCAAAAAGTCCTGAAGCAATGGCCGTCCCTACCGGATAGGAGAGCATGGGCCGTCCCAGAATATCCAGGATATTCTTCCGGGGCAGTCGTTTGGACCCGCCCCGGGCAGGAATCACGGCAACGCACCGGTTCATGAACGCATATCCCCGGGCGTCAGGCAATGGCCGGCCGGCAGGTCCGTCCCAAACACCATCCCCCAGCAGCCCTCAAACCGGTCCGGTGAGATTCCCGTGCCCGGCCGCCTGAACTCCACATTCTCCGGGCAGACCCGTTCTCCTTTCTTTACGGCCGTCCTAAGGAAGGCGCTGCGCCGGACCTTCATCCGCATCTTTTTTTCATGGGCATGGAGCACCCGGCGGGGGCTGCCCATGGCTGTTTCCACCCGGCGGATGGCCTCAATAAAGCCGGCCATATCATGGGGCTCCAGGGAAAAAACATGCTCAGGGCTCCGGAGGGTCCGGTCCAGGGTGATGGTCTTTTCCAGCAGGTGGGCCCCCATGGCCAGGGCCGCCACATCCATCTCCCACCCCGGGGTGTGGTCGGAATAGGCCACGGCCAGTTCCGGAAACATCTGAAGAAGGGTTGGAATCAGCCTCAGATTGATGCTCTCCAGCCGGGCCGGATACCCCGAAGGGCAGTTATGGACAATGATATTGGCGTTCCCTTCGGCCAGGCAGATGTCCACGGCCTGCTCCACCTCTCCCAGGCTGGCATTCCCCGTATCCAGTTGGATGGCCATCCCGGTCCGGGCCGCCCGCCGGATCAGGGGCCAGTGGTTGATGTCCGCCGAGGCGATCTTGACGGAATCACACCCCAGTTCCTCCAGCAGCCGGATATCCGCTTCAAAGCCGGCAGTGGCAAAAAAGGCCAGCCCCAATTCATCGCTGACCGCCTTTACCCGCCGCCACTCTTCCCGGGAAAGGCACCGCCGGCAGAGGATATCATATAGGGTTTCTTCAACCCTTTCGGTCCTCCCGGTGCCGCGATCCGCAAGCACCTCATAGGAAAACAGCTGTTCTTTATCCGCCACCAGCCGGTCCGGGTCAAAAATCTGGAACTTCACGGCATCTGCCCCGGCCCGGGCCGCTTCCCGGATCAGGGCCGTTGCGGTCTCCTCCCCGTCATGGGTAGCCCCGGCCTCAAAGGTGATAAAACATGGTTCTCCCGGCCCCAGCCGCCTCTTTCCAAAACAAACCACTATTTTTTTCCCTCCAGGGAACCGACCATCTCTGTCACCTCTTCCCGGCTCAACTGGTCCCCGCAGGTATCCGAACGGAACTCAAAATCCGTGGCCACCGGCCGAAGCCCGGTTTCATCCACCCGGCTTTCAAAAAAAGGATTATCCGGCTTGATCAGATAAAAATCATCTCCCTCCAGGGTATGCCGGGCCTCATCTTTTGAGATGAGAATCTCATGGAGTTTTTCCCCCTGGCGGATCCCAACAATCTGGGTCCGGCATTCCGGGGCGATATAGGCGGCCAGGTCCATTATCCCCAGGGCTGGAATCTTGGGCACAAAGGTTTCCCCGCCCCGCATCAGATCCAGACTTTTCAGCACAAAATCCACGCCCCGGTCCAGGGTGATCCAGAAACGGGTCATCTCCGGATGGGTGACGGGCAGCACCCCTTCCGCCTTTTTTTTCAGGAAAAACGGAATCACACTTCCCCGGCTCCCAGCCACATTCCCGTACCGGACCACGGAGTACAGACATTTTTTTTGCCCCATAAAGGCATTGGCCGCTATGAACAGCTTTTCAGCACAAAGCTTGGTGGCCCCGTAGAGGTTCACCGGGTTCACCGCCTTGTCCGTACTCAGGGCGATCACCTTTTTCACCCCGCAGTCCGCAGCTACGCTGACAATATTTTCCGCCCCCTGGATATTGGTCCGTATGGATTCCGTAGGATTGTACTCACTGGCCGGCACCTGCTTCATGGCCGCCGCATGGATGATATAATCCACCCCCTGGAATGCCCATTTCAGCCGCTCCCGGTCCCGGACATCCCCGATGAAAAACCGCACCGGGTATTTGCCCCTGGGAAACTTAAGGGCCATATCATACTGTTTGAGTTCATCCCGGCTGAATATGATGATTTTTTTCGGCCGGCACTTTTTTAACAGCACCTCCACACATTTCTGCCCGAAGGACCCGGTGCCTCCGGTGACCAGAATGACTTGATCTTTAAACATGCCTTTTTTTCCTGGTTCTTATCAAAACAAATTATTTACAGAGTGATATAGCAAAAAATATGCCCTTTATCCCTGTGCATAATCCATAATGGCTCTGGAAACTTTTTTTATGGTTTCCTCATCCAAATAGGGGTGCATGGGAATACTGAAAATTTTTGAAGATATCTTCTCAGCAACTGGCATACTCACCTTTTCATACCCCAGACCTCCATATGCCTCCTGCAGATGAAGGGGCTTTTGATAATAAATCATGGTGGGTATACCTTTCTTATCCAACCCGTCGATTATCCGGGTACGCATATCCGTATTTTGGGCGAGTATGGAATACTGTGCCCATGCAGATACACACCCTTTTGGAATTGAAGGCAGGAAGAGTGATGGGCAGGCCGGATTCAGCAGATCAAAGTAGGTGCGGGCCCTTTGGCGGCGCAACTGATTTTCTTCATCAAATATATCAAGTTTTGCAAGTAGAACAGCAGCCTGAAGTGTATCAAGCCTGGCATTCAAGCCGATTCGCTCATTGTCGTATTTGTGGCCCCCCATACCGTGGACCCGAATGGATCTCAGTTTTGCAGCCAACGTATCGGAATCTGTAAAAACAGCTCCCCCATCCCCATAACAGCCCAAGGGTTTTGCAGGGAAAAATGAGGTACACCCCATATCCCCCAGCGCCCCTGCTTGTTTTCCCTTATAGGCGCCGCCAAGGGACTGGGCCGCATCCTCAATCAATAGCAGGCCGTTATCGTCAGCAATGGTTGACAATGCATCATAGTCACAGGGCAGTCCGAACAGATCTACTGCAATTACCGCCTTGGGACTAAGGGGCGCATCTTTTCCCCGATAATCCGGCAGAGGATAAATGGCATTGTTATCTTCCCTTACCGCCCGAATCGCGTCCGCCAGGTTCCTGGGAGAGATATTGAAGGTTTCCGGATCAATATCGACAAATACAGGGGTGGCCCCTACCATTGAAATGGCTTCCGCCGTTGCGAAAAAGGTGAAAGGGGTTGTAAATACAGCGTCTCCCGGGCCGATACCGCCAGCCATCAATGCCATAACAAGGGCATCGGTTCCCGATGAACAAGATATCGTATATTTTACGCCCACAAGATCGCACAGGCGTTTTTCCAGGGTATCAATCTCAGGCCCCATGATATATCGGCCATGCTTCAATACCTTTTCCATGTTTTCCTTTATTTGAGGCAGTATCCTCTGTTGCTGAGCAAATAAATCAACAAAAGGGAGTTTTTTTACCAGTGTTTTCCCTTCTATACAGAGAGAAGGATACTCTTTTTTACAAACCGGACAGGTCACGTCATGGTTTAGTTTCTCTCCACATTCACACACCCAACCGGTCTGTTTTGCCGGATTTCCCACTACCAATGCATGGTCCGGCACATCTTTGGTTACAACAGCTCCGGCCCCGACAAAGGCATATTTTCCTATGGTAACCCCGCAAACAATGGTGCTATTCGCGCCGATGGACGCCCCCTCCTTTACACGTGTAGGACGGATGTCATCCATTCTCCGGATATGGGATCTGGGGTTAAACACATTTGTAAATACCACTGAAGGACCACAGAAAACATTATTTTCCAGGGTTACGCCCTTATATACGGACACATTATTCTGAATTCTGCATCCGTTCCCAATTTCAACATCCGGCCCGACAACCACATTCTGCCCCAGGTTACAATTCTTTCCGATAACCGTATTACCCAGAATATGAGAAAAATGCCAGATCCGTGTGCCCTCTCCTATGTCCCCCCCGGGGTCCACTATTGATGTGGGGTGAAGATAATAACCTGTTGATGCATCTGACTGTTCCGACATTGCTTAACCTTATTTGCTGACAATCTTCTGTTCTTTCAAAAAGGGATGCAATTCCCCTGCGCCCATATCAATACCGGCATTTCTGATATTAGAGACGACCTCTATGCTCGGCCTCGCATCTGCCAGGGAAAATCCGTTCCCACCCAGTACTTCTTTGTAACTCAAAGTATGCAGGTCTGCAAATCCTGTGCTGAATTCTATCTCTTCACGATTTACGGTTATGGATCTGAAAAAACTCTGTTTAGATTCACGTACCCGTGACGGCAAATTCTCAGCGTCAACACTTAAAAACCATCTGATCCGGGCCTTTTCCAGTTCCAGGAATCCAGATGCCGTAACAGGAGAAAGTTTGTGGACCACATGGTTTTGAACCTTTCCGAACAACCAGATCAGCATATCGAAAAAATGAATTCCTATATTTGTGGCAATGCCTCCTGATTTGGCAGTATCCCCTTTCCATGACCTGAGATACCATTTTCCCCTTGCTGTAATATAGGTCAGGTCCACTTCATATTTCTTATCCGTGCCTGCCCTATCCAATTCTGATTTAAGCTTCTTTAAAGAAGGATGAAGCCTTAACTGAAGAATGGTGTAGACACGTGATGCGCACTCGGCTTCCACCTCCATAAGGCCGTCAATATTCCATGGATTTAAAACAAGGGGCTTTTCGCAGATTGCATGGACACCGCTTCTTAAAGCAAACCGGATGTGGGCATCGTGAAGATAATTGGGAGAACAGATGCTGATATAATCTATTTTCTTCCCCTTCCGCCTCAACAGGTCAACATGCCGGTCAAACCGTTCGAATTCGGTAAAAAAATCCGCTTGGGGAAAAAAAGAATCAATAATCCCCACACTGTCGCAGGGGTCAAGTGCGGCAACCAGGACATTGCCTGTATCTTTAATGGCCCGCATGTGACGCTGTGCCACAAACCCTGCGGCCCCAATCATTGCAAATTTAATAGTCAATCATCTCCCTTTTAGGCAAAGCCATAGTATTATGGAGTTATTAAGTAAAACTCGATCCTTTTGAATTCCCCATCGTATTTCGTCTTTTAAACTTTTTCTGGACTGCGGAATGGCCCGGTCCGGGTTACTAACATCATAAAAACCGGCTGCGCATTATATTATATAGCTCAATATCCAGGGAATTATGCCTCTGGATTAATGATAGGGTCTGCTTTGTCAATGAGCCGACAGCAGGCCTTTTCCTTGTCACATTAAGCCATTTTACCTCAATGGGTTGCCACCCCATTAGATCAACGAGATTTCGGACCGAATCGTCCAAACGTGAAACAAAGCCAATAAAAATATAATTTTTTGATATATTATTAACAGCGGCTTCAAGCATAGACTCATCACACTGGCCATACAAGGGATTGACACCTGAAATCATACGGACCATACAATTGTTCAACCTTGGCCGCATTCCCTTTTTCAGGAACTCATCTATCCCCATTTTCTGTGCAAGGTTATGATATCCGTGTTTTTTTTCTGATTTTATAAAATAGTAATGGGACAGTACTCTTTCCACCGGATCCCTTAGAAAAGCAATATACTTTGCGCCCTCTTTTAAATGATGATGGATGCCATAATCCACATGCCCGGTTAATAACTTAAACTGGAGCCGCCGGTCTTCTTCCAAATTAACAAAATCGGTCAAAACCCCATCTTTGGATCCACATACAAAGACCTGATCCCGAACAAATTGGGAAACGAATAAAGGGGAGAGGGAAGTCCCCGCGGTTTTAGGGATATGCTGAAAAATAATTGGAACGGTCATTTTTTCCAACGGGAGCGCGCTCGCACGGCGCACTTTACAGACTCGTCCATCAACACCTGATACCTGCTGGGCCTGTGCTGGCCGGTTTTCCGTTCCGGGCCGTGCCACCGGATGGAGTAAAGCACCCGGGGCAGGTGGTAAAACCTGGCGTCGGCAAGGGCAAACCTCAGGTAGTGGTCATAATCGTTTGCTGCGGTATAGGAGTCATCCATGAGACCGACGCTTTCATGCAATGCCGTCCGGTACAATTTGCTTACGCCTAAATGAAACCAGTCTGCCAGACAGGTTTTAAAATCATAATCCGGTTGCCGCATCTGCCTGATGATACAACCGGCATCATCCACAAGGTTCATATCGGAATAAACAAAATCAGCATTTTCTGCTTCAATCGCCGCAACCAGTTCTTCTATCATATGGGGGTGGGGAATATCATCACCAACGATATAGGTACAATAGGTTCCGGAGGCTCTGGAAAGGCCCTGGTTATAGGTCTGGGTGGCACCGATATCCTCGTCATAAGTCAATATGGTTATTTTCCGGTTTTGGGGATGGGTCAGAACAGTCTTCCTGCAGATTTCCCCTGTATCATCCATATGGGTCACCGGTTCAATGGACGCCTTTGAAATTTTTTCTTCCAGACCAGACAGATAGGCTTTGGTATTGTCCGTCGATCCGCCGTCCACAATGATAAGTTCCAGGTTGGGATAGGTCTGGAAAAGACAATGGTCCACACAGGCCGGCAGGTACCGGCCCTGGTTAAAGGTGGGGATAACAATGGTGACTAAAGGTGGGTTCATTTTTCCAAAGAAAATCCTAGGGTAATATAAGGGCCGTGGAATCGACTGATAAATGTTTCGGCATCCTGGAACGCTTTTTCACGGTCAAAGGGCTGTCTTATTTCCATCCGGAACCCAGCCAATTCAATATCCCTGAAAACATCCCACCGGTCAAAATAGGGTTTCCATTTTTCTCCCCCGTATATATCAACGGTGAGGACAAGTTTCCCTCCGGGCTTCAAGCAGCGCCTCATTTCCTTTAATGCCGGCACTGCCGCACTGCTTGAGAACAATCTGCCAATTTCCGGATGGTCTGGATCCTGGGTGGGACAGACAATGTGTTCCAGCACCGAAATGCAGAAGATCACATCAAAAATCCCATCATCAAACTTCATTTCCCTGACATCCATGATGCGGTAATCGGACCGCTGTGCAAGCTCGGCTGTGGTGGCCCCCCACACGAGGGCATCGGCCCATTCCCGTTGGGCAAGGTCGATGAAAGTGGTTTGATGATGGTCTTCCAGGAATCCGGCATAGGGAAATGTAAAATCAGGGGCCACATCCAATATCCGTAGGGGGGCTTTTTCTAAAATACCGCTTTGCCCAACCGCCCAGGGGTATTCCCAGTGCCTTGATCCAAACGGTTTTTCTCCGCAAAGCAAGCCGCAGAGGTCAGACTTCCGGTATTGAGTTATGGCAGTCTTCGTCGCCAGTTCGTATGTATTCATACCGCCCTTTCCTTGCCCAAGCCCGATATCGGGTATTTTTTCATAAGCGCTTTAATATCGTGAAAAGACCGCCAATTTTTTTCCAGCCACGACGGTTCCCGGTCCCACCAGCAAAAGGCCTGCAGGTATTCAATTTCATCCTGCTCAAATCGGAACCTTTGAATTTTTGCAGGAACACCCGCAACCACCCCGTAAGGGGGAACATCACGGGTCACGACAGCGCCAGCCCCCACAACAGCACCATTGCCGATGGTCACCCCGTCCAGAACAACGGCGTTGGCACCGATCCAGACATCATGCCCCACAGTCACAGGCCGATGTTCAACAAAATAATTTTTATCCGTGAAGGGAACGGGACATGCCGAATTTGTTCTGGAATAAAAAAGGGGATGAATGGAAACAAATTTTCTGGACGGATGCATGCCCAGACCGATGGTCACGCGAGGCCCCACCGCACAAAACTTCCCGAATGCGACATCAAACATGGCGCAATGCTCTGAAATATATGTTCTATCCCCCAAGGAAACATAAACCAGACGGCAGTTTTCATATATTCTGTTCCAGTCGCCCAATTCGCACCGTTTAAAAAAACAATTGCGGCCAATCCAAACATGCCGGTTTCTGTACTTTTTCAAAAGGCGGGAAATATATACCCGCCGCCTGAAATCAAAAGCCAGATTACCCCACGCCCGCTCTATCATTTGCTTTACAGGGATCAAACCAGGCCTCCGTCGCTGTTTATCCGGCCTATCTCTTCATGGATCTGCTTTTCCAGCCACAAAGGCGGTAAAAGCACATCCATGCTCTCCAAAAATAAAGCATCAATGGACTCATCCCTGTAATCCGGCGGGCACATCTTCAATGGGAATCTGTATTCAGGAGGCTGTTTTACCGGAATAATCCGGTTATGGGCCGATCCGGTATTGGTGCCGGTATCGTCCATTCCGGTATTGTTGACCAGGGGCCGGGTCGGCATAACATGCCGGTACCCGTGTTTTAAAGTGATGAGCCCCAGGGGAATGGCCCAGGAATCCACCATCTTTTTTTCCACGGCATAGGTGTGATAGAGCAAATCTCTTCCGGCATGATCCGGCACCCGGTCAAAGCTGCCGTAGGGATTAACCCTGTTTTCCAGTTCCGGCAGCACGGCATGCCACCTATCTTTCCAGGTTGCCCATCCCCAGGGTAAAAACCGATGGGAAAGAAAAACATCATAGGGGATAGCCAAGCAGCCCAGGGGGCGGATAAACTGGTAGGCGGAAACCGAAAAAACCGTTTTTTGATTTTTCCAATGGGCCAGGTTTTCGGCCATGAACTCCAGCATTCCCCCAAAAGGCAGGCAATCGTCTTCCAGGATAATCAATTCATCTTCATGCTCAAAGGCTTGGGAGATTCCCCTGATCAGGCTATTGGACAGCCCCTGGTTATTTCCGGCCCTGAAAATAATTTTATTATCAAAGGGATAATCCTCTACCAATGCCAGATTCCTGCAGACCATCTCACGGTCCAGGTCGTTGTCCCGGGGGCCGTCACAGAAGATATAAATGCTTTTAGCCCCCATGGTCTTGAGGGTGTTGAGCATGGTTTGGGTTTTGTCCGGTCGGTTGTATGTAAATAATGCAATGGGCGGAATAGCCATATTCTTCCTCATCCTCTCCTCTCGAAGAGGCCGTCATGCCACCTGCCCAGTACCAGCAGCCTGAACCAGACTTCAAGGTAGGCTGTATCCCCCCAGAAAGGGGTCATGGCATCCAAATCGAACAGGTTTCGAATCAGCCTGTTGTCAAAAACAGACTCTTTACATGAAAAGACCATCTCCTTCATATACTTACCCGGCGGGGTAAACCCCTGCTTGGGCCTATCAAGGATGGAAGATGGCAGCCTCTGCTTCAACAGGTCCTTTAAAATCTTCTTGCCACCGGGCCTGACATATCTTGCGTCCGGTGCCAGACCCTGAACATAGTCCACCAGGTCAGGATCCAGCATGGGGACCCTCAACTCAATTGAATGGGCCATGGAGAGGCGGTCGGCCAGAAGCAGGCAATTATTAGGCAGCCAGGTTTTAAAAAGCAGGTGATAAATCCGGTCCACCCCCTTAAGGGACGCCCCCCCGAAACGTTCCGCAAGGAGGGCGTCGCAGCCGGTCCCCGATTCCCTGAAATCCGGCAAGGCACACAGATCGAGAAACCTTCGGGCCGCCCGGTAAGCCGGGTGATAAAAAAAGCCTGACACATCATCCTTATCGAAAAAGGGGGAATAGGTATCGTCCATAAAACGTTCAACTGCCTCATTCCAGACCCCGTATCCGTAAAAAATTTCATCACCGCCCAACCCGTTGACCAGCACTTTAAACCCCAGTTCCCGGGCCCGTTCAAATATCTTCCACTGCGGAATGGCAGCAATATCGGCCACGGGTTCGTCGCAATGTTCCATAAGGTCGTGAAAGCCCTTCACATAGGCCTCATAGTCCATAACCACCTCATGGAGGTCCAGGCCGCAGATCAGGGCGGTTTGACTGGCATAGGCCCGTTCGTCGGAAGGCGTATCCAGGTCATACCCGACGGTCAGCGCTTGGGGCCTGTGCCCCAGTTCTTGTCCCAGCACAGCAATGGAGGCCGAATCCAATCCGCCGCTGAGCATCAGCGCCAAGGGGACCTCGGTATAGAAATGCCGGTCAATGGAACGGGAATACCGTTCTTCAACCTCATCCATGGACACCGCCCCCGTCGGCCCCGACTCCAGGTATGCAGGCTGCCAATAGGAAAAGACCTCCTCTCCGTCCCCCGAAATCACCAAGGCCTCTCCGGGGCAAAGCCTTTGGATATTCCGGTGAACCGTTTGGCGATTATCCACAGGAAACCCGTAGGCGCAGAACTCCCAGATCCTTTCCGGATCAAGATCTGCACAAAGCTTTAAGGCGTTAACAAGAGAGGACATTTCCGAGCTGAAAACCAGCCGGCGAGAATCCCTGTACAGATAAAGCGGTTTAATCCCGGCACGGTCCCTGGCCAGGATCATTTTGTTCTGTTTGCAGTCCCAGAGAGAAAAGGCGAACATACCCGCAAGTTCGTTCAGCATCGCCGCGCCCTTTTCCTCATAAAGATGGAGAATAACCTCGGCATCGCTTCGGGTCCGGAACCTGTGCCCTTTTTGTTCCAATTGCCTGCGCAAATCAAAATGATTGTATATTTCACCGTTGCAGACCAGCACCAGGGATTGATCTTCGTTTTTGAGGGGCTGGTCCCCTCCCTGCACATCCACAATGCGAAGCCGGCTCATGCCTAAGCAGACCCGGTCATCATGATAGAATCCCCGGTGGTCCGGCCCCCGATAGTCCATGGATTCAACCAGGGTGCGGATCAAGGCATCGCCGGAAATACGATCCCCGCAAGCCTCTGCCCCCTTAAAATAAATACCTGAAATTCCGCACATTCTATTTCACTGTAATCATTTTTTCCGTGTTACCATTGAAATTCCGGATCGTTCCGTATATTCCCTCAGGACATCCAACCCGGCATCACCGCACCATTTTCTGACCTGGGCCGGCGTCTGGCGGTGGGCATTTTGCGGCGCATACCAGTCATAGTTGATGTGCTGCATTTCATCCATCGTAAAATCCGGCCGGTAAAACACCTTAAACAAATGCCAATAAAAAAACCGCTGAAGATCCATCTTTCCCTTTTCGATTTCCAATAAAGGGATATCTTCTTCGATATCAACTTCAACCTGCAACTCTCCCAAGGTTTTCCCCAGCGCCGTCAGTGACCGTAACGCTTCCCATGCCGTTTCAGGGGGCATCTCTTTAAGCCGGTTCCGGATATAATCGTCTGTAAACTCCCGGATAGGGCCTTTTTTGTTATACACATAAAACATAAAAATCCCGCCCGGTTTCAACAGGCCGGACAAATAGGCCAGTGCCCTTTGGGTGGAATCGGTATGGTGAAGTACACCTTCGGAATAAATAAAGTCAATACTCTGCCGATCAAAGGGCAAAGAATTTATATCGGCCTGGAGAAAGGAGGCGGGAATCTTTCTTTGGTCAAACCTGGACTTGGCCACATCGACTGCGGAAGAGACGTCCACGCCAATATAGTTCAAACGAGACAACACATCGTGGGGAAAAAACTCAAGAGTGGTATACCCTGAACCGCAACCGGCATCCAGAAATATATAATCGGCATCCATGGTATCCGGAAACAGGGAATCCGTTTCGCCGTACCTTTTTTTCAGCCATTTCAGGGTGGCGGACTTCATATCTTCGGATTCATAGGTATCCTGCTTATGCCATTTGTGTGAAAAAACATCTCGGCTCTGGCGCTGGGCCCCGGAATAGATGGCCTCCTGGCGCAGGATTCCCCGGTCCATCCTGTAACGCTCTCCCCTGATGCTGACCCGCTCATCCTGATCAGGCTGAGTGATGCCTAAAATTTTCCAAAATCTGTTCATATCTTCTATCCACAATGCTCAGACAGGTTTCACCCCGTCGGCAATCAAAGAGGTGTAATTCATTCGGTACTTGCCCTGGAAACGAAAAAAACGTTCTTGGGTATCATGCCGTAAGGAGCGGCGGATCATTCCTCCGTCTTCAACACGCCACGGATAGGAATGGAACACCCCTGTTTCATCAAAATACTCCAATAGTCTCACACGGAATCCGCACCCCTCAAGCAGCGTTGATAATGAGTGGTAATTAAACATCATGGTATGCCCGTCCTTTGGAGGGAGCACCTCTTCCTGATATATTGGATCCGTTCTATAGCCGTCGGGCACGGCAATCCTCAGCACCCCTCCCGGCTTAAGAAATCGAAAACAATTCAACGTGGCCTGTTTCTGTTCCCCGGGATCAATATGCTCCCATACATGTTCCGCCAACAAGTTGTCTATGTCTCCGGGGCGGAAATAAGCCAGCCAGTTGTCTTCATCCACCACATTCAGATCCCGCTGCTCAGTGTCAATCCAGTTAGGATAAGAAATGGCTGCGGCACCGATAATAACTTTTAGGCCGTCCTTGGCTCCTTCAATCTTTTCCCTAAGTACCTTCTGGGCAATCATCCCCGTTCCCCAACCGTTGAAAAGAACTGGGTATCCATTGTCAACCCGAGTTCAGTGGCCATCTTAATGAATCTGCCGGCGGCGTTCACAGTCGCTTCCGAAACAGTTCCGGTATTGAGTTCCTTATTTTCCGTCGAAAGCATCACCTTATGAATACCACGGGTACGGCACAAGTTTAAAAATCGGAGGATATTTTCCTCATCATTGTTTTGACTGTATAAAATATACTTTACACAGACCTTTCCCACTGCGGCATATCTGCCGATGTGATCCCAGACTTCTTTGAATCTGTCTTTTCCCTTTATTCTGCAATAGGTTTCACGGTTGCCTGCATCCACACTTACAATCAGGGATATTCGGTCCGTCAATGCCAACTCCCTGGCAAGGGGATTTGAGAACTTCACCCCATTGGTGCATACGACCTGATTAATCCCCTTTTCCCTCAGAAGGGATAAGGCGCTGTCAAATCCTTGTGTAATCGTGGGCTCCCCGCCTCCCCAGACCACTGTGGCATCTCCTGCCATCAACCCCGAATCTGCCATGTATGTGAACAGTTCCGGAATGTCGTAGCCCGTCGGTTCAGGTTTGACGGATTGGTTTGATGTATGGCAGTAAGAACAGGCCAGGTTGCAGATGGATGACGCATTGACCGTAATAATGGAAAAAGGGGCGGAGGGGTTATGCCACTCCTGTTTTACCAGGTTGCCGCAGCCGGCACAGGAATGGATGTCTTTTGTCTGGTTGAGTTGTCTGAGGAGGGAACGGCGCTCCAGAATGTCATCCATGTCAAGCCCGTTTCCATTGTATTGCCCCAGATCAATCGAAGGCGCCTTCCCGGGAAGAAGCCGGTCCGCCAGACAACACATCCGTATCTTCCCGCCAAAGGAAAAATCTATTCCGCCTTCAATGTAAGGGCAACTATAAAATAACTTTTCTTTTTCACCGAACTTCATTCGCACCGACTCTCCTTAAAAGGTCGATATGGAGACCCGAATCTTCCAAAAGGCCGTGGGCGTCCAGCACGCGGGCCAGCCCTTTCTCAATTCCCGTCCGGCTCCGCCACCCATACATTTTTTCAGCCGCCCCCACATCTGCAATGCTTGTCTTTATAAAATCTTCCCTGTCATCGGTTTCCACTTCAACCTCCCGCCCCATAAGCCGGAACATGATACCGAGGACATCTTTTACGGAATATCCGGTTCCTGATCCAGCATTAATGGTTACAAGTCCTTTAGCTGGATTCTGAATGACTGCCGCCGTCAAATCGGCAATATCCTCCACAAAAATATAGTCCCTGACCGAGGTCAGGTTAAATAGCCGCAGGCGGTTATCCTGAATTTTCTGAATGATATCCGGAATGAGATACCCTGCAGGCTGTTCCGGCCCGTAAGCGTTAAATATTCTCAATATGGTTCCTTCCAGGCCGAAAAACCTGTGGCAGGCTTGAATATGTGCTTCGGCGGAGCACTTGGAATATGAATAGGGATCATGGGAGACCACAGGCTCACTCTCGGGAGTCGGAATCATATTCGTCCTGCCATAACAGCATGTGCCGGCAAATATAAAACGCATTTTCCGGGACAGCGCAAAGTTAACGGCATTAATGGTGCCCGACAAATTCACATTGATCAGCTTTTGCTGCCCCTCAAAAGAGTCGCCAACCCGGTTGATCCCTGCCAGATGAAGCAATAGGGAGCATGAGCCGTAATCCCTGAAATCCTCCATGGCCAAAACATTGCCCTCAAAGGGCACCCATTTAATGCCCTTTTCATCCAGCCGCCTTGTCACGGCCCTGCCTATAAAACCCGACCATCCGGTGACCAACACCTTAATATCCATTCCCACCTCTTTTGATTCGCTCATGAAAAACCGATGCCCTTATTGCAATCCGCCCACAGGGCCAGGACTAACAGAAGCCATAGATGATGGGAATTATCCTGATCTGCGGAATGCATATCAATATGCCAGCGGATATGACTTGGGGAAAACCATTCATTGAGAGGGGAGGACTGCCCCCTGAGATAGTCGTTGACCATTTCCCCCCCCCTTGTTCCCGGCAACATCCATTTTTGCCTGGGAATTCCGAATCCCATTTTAGGCCGCTTGATACATTGGTCAGGCGCCCTATTTTCCAATATTTTCTGAACAGCAATTTTTCCATACCCCCCCCCACTGTACTTCAAATCCATGGGCAGCCGGGATGCAAATTCCACCAGTTCCCTGTCCAGCAGAGGCGGCCTTACTTCCAATCCATGGCACATGCTTGCAATATCCACCTTGTTCAGGACAGCGCCTGGAAGATATGTCTCAAAATCCATGCATTGGGCATAGGCCATGCCCCTGTACCGTCTTGCATGGTGCCACGTGTCCAGGAAAAGCGCCGAAGGCGTATCGATAAGCCCTTTGAATTCAGGACGCCACAAACGGGCTCTTTGATGGTACTGGGTCAGATAAATATAATAACTCCAGGCCTCCGGCCCGACCCCAAGGGCATCCAAAATGGCCTTGACGGTCTTAAACCGCCCTGCACGGGCATCCAGTCGGAACTGATGGCGTGGCTGCCTCGGCCACCATCCCCGGTTCACCCACTCAAAAAACCGATCGTATCCTCCGAAGATCTCGTCCCCCCCATCCCCTGACAGAACAGTTTTGACCTGTGAACGGGCCAATCGGGAAAGATAGAATGTGGGAACTGCGGAACTGTCCCCAAATGGTTCTCCGTATTGAAGGATCAGTTCCGGGAGGACATCCAGCGCGCTGTCTCCCAGCACCTCATGACAGAATTCAAATCCGTAGTTGTCCGCCAGTTTTTTTGCCTGGGGCAGCTCGGAAAAACGAGATTCGTCAAAACCGATGGAAAAGGCTTTCAGGGTCCCTTTGGCATGGCGGCTGGCATAGTGGGCAACCAGGGAGGAATCCATTCCGCCGGAACAGAACAGGCCGACGGGGACATCGGAAACCATCGCCCGTCTGACGGCATTGCCCGCAATCTTTTCAAGCCCCTCAAGAATCTCATCACGCCTCATTTTGCTCTCAGAGAACCGGATGCGCCAGTATCTTCGGGGGGCATTCAGCGTGCCGTCAAAGGATACGCACATGGAATGGGCAGGCTGCAGCTTATACACATTCCGGTATATGGTATCGGGTGCAGGGATATACTGATACCGCAGGAAATAATCAATGCTCTGCAGCCGGCCCTGGGGCAGAGGCGCCTCCGGCATTTTTAACGCCTCCAATTCCGAGGCAAAGGCGAAGAAATCTTTTTCCCGCCGGTAATACAGGGGTTTGATGCCGGCATGGTCCCGGGCCAGGAACAGTTCTTGTCTTTGATAATCCGCGATGCAAAAGGCAAACATGCCGTTTAACCGGTTGACACAGTCTCTTCCCCAGCGCTGATAGGCGGCCAGCAGGACTTCCGTATCAGATGTGGTATAGAATTGTACGCCCTCTGCGGCCAATTCCCGACGAAGGTCCAAAAAATTAAATATCTCACCATTATAGCTGATGCACAGCGTCCCGTCATTATTGACCATGGGCTGGCCGCCGCCCATAATATCAATTATTGAAAGCCGGGCGTGGCCCAGGGCAACAGGGCCTTTTCTCCAGACATCCGATGCATCCGGCCCTCTATGGGATAAGGCACTGACCATCCGGTCAATCTCACCTGGGACCTCCCTCTGGCCGAACCTCACTATGCCTGCAATGCCGCACATTATTATGCCTCTGGTTTACTGGCCTCAATCACAGCCCAGTAACAATACAAATCTTGGGGTTCATAAGACTGCCAGGATTCATGAAGGCTATCCGGAGGGACGGCCCGTACCTCCCTTTGTATTATATTGACTTTAAAACCCAGGTCTTCCCAAAGGGAGCAGATATCGTTTATGCGCCAGAGGTTCGTCCCCCTGTCCATGGAGGCCCACTCTGCTCTCGAATACTTTAAAAAATCAAAATGGATATGTGTCATATCTTCATGATCCATAAAACCAATGCCATGGATCATTTTCCCCCCCGGTTTTAATACCCGGTAAAGATAATCGCTGACCCGGGCCACATGGCGGATATGCTCAAACACTGAAAAAGAAAAACAATAATCTATGGTTCCATCGGCAAGATCAGTTTTTTCGGCATATGCCTCAACAAAAGAAACCGACTTCAGGATGGCATCTAAGGACGCCATCCCGTTGATTTGCTCCCGGAACATTCCCGTTTCGTTCACCAGATGCACAGCCAATTCCCCTGCCAGTTCTATCCCTTCCATGGTATAGTTTACCGGTTCGCAGCAGATGCCTTGTGAAAAATGCATCCCCATCACGACTGAGGCGACCGGTGTCTTTCCAAAACCGACCTCAAGGAAACGGTCCCGTTTTTTGGGCAGGCGGACCAACAACGTCTTTAAAAAAAGAATCTGGTATGCCAGGGTCATTGAATCCTGAAAAACAAAAATCCTTTCAAGCACGCCGGAAAGCGTTTCCCAATCAGATATCTCCAAAAATTTCCTTAAAAACGAAACAGATAGGTTCCGGCCGGGACACGGTCGGTTGAACACCTCCGTGCAAAACGCCCTCAATACACCGGAAGGGGGCAAGTGCCTATTTTTCTCATATAGCGTCTGCCATAAAAATTCTTCTGTTGAAGCGCCCCTCCCATCCACAGCATGGACGCGGAGCCCGTTGGAAGCGGCGCCGGCAGCCGCTGGGAAAGAAAAGGGAGACAAGGGTTTGGCTGTGCCGGAAAACAACCACCGTATCGCTCTTAGGTTGATAACCAGAAAAAATTCTGCTTCCACGCCCTGTCCCGGGTATACCATGTCATAGCCGTTTTTCTGCATTCTTGTAACGGCGGCTGAAACTTGCCCTGGATCGACACGGTAGGCATATGGCGTCAGGACAATATAAAGGGCCTCTCCTTTCCGGTCCGCACTTTCCATAAGTCTTGCCTGGGGCGAATCCTGCATGGAAATGCATATCTCAAATGGCCAGTTCCTTAGACATTCAATAACAGGTGCGGGGGTATAATGGGGAACGGATATAATGGTATCGGTTACATTATTTTCCTTGATAACCCTGTCCAGAATCTCTGGAAACACATACCGGCCGCTTATCTCAAGTAAAAAAGGATCACATTCGTCCATTGGCCTGGCAAGCACAATTAATTTGGTCTGCACCCTCATATTTATTGTCCCTGAATGATTCATGCCCCCATTTTGAATAAAAAAATCATGTATGATACCCAACCGCCCTTTTTTCTCACAGGACATCCGGAAACTGTGCAAATAAAAGTTAGGGGAATAAAGGCATCAACGCATTATGCCAGACCTTATACCCGTTGGTGTTTAAATGAAGGCCGTCCCGGGTGAATCCGGATTGAAGATAGCCCTGGACCGACAGGATGCGGTTCAGATCAAGAAAAACCAGTTCCCTCTCCAAGCAATATTTTTTCAGGCCGTCATTCAGCCCATCGACTTCCCGGTTAATGGTGGCAGCGCCCGCCAGAGACTGATAAAAAGAAGACAGATACAAGGTGGACTGAATAATGGGTTTGGCCCCGGCCCCAATAAGTCTATCCAAAATATTAAGGTATACCTTCAGCACCGCCGAATGAACTCTGCCCTGGATTAAATCGTTTATCCCCGCCATGATAAAAACGGCTTGGGCAGATGCTCCCAATACAGTGTCCAGCCCATCCTGAATATCCATCACCGTAGCCCCGTCACACCCTTTATTGATAATATGAAATCGATCCCCCCCGGTGCTGAATTGTAAACCGGATGTCAGCGAATCCCCCAGCATGATTATCCCTGCGCCCCCCCTGTCGGGTTTGGTGTACCCTGCGGATAGATTGTCCTGGGATGAAATGCTCACAGGGGGATGGGACTTCGGGTCTTGATTGTCCCTAAACATATAACAAAAATCTTGTCCAGGAATTGCCCTGCGGACAGCATCATAGTGCAAGGGGCATGTGCATACAAAGACCAAATCTGTGTTCCCTGAAAAAGAATCAGGGAAAATATGGGGAATCTCTCCCAAATAAGGAAAAGGGATGTTCCGGTCTATCACGCCTTGGACACAAACCATATCCATGGCTCTGAGAAAGCTATAAGCGATGCATCCGCTGATGTTGCCACCATAGATATAAACGCTGACATTCCGATTGAATTTGGTTTTAACCCAGTTTTCAAAGGCCGCAAATTTCCCGTGGAGATCATTGCTTCTGGTTTTATAATCCTCCAGCCAAGCAGGAGGATTGACATAATCCAAATCCAAGGAAAACGCCTCGCTATAAGATTGTATCGATTTCGATGTCATCTTTATTTTTTGGAAGGCCCTCTCCCGACAATGCTTTCAATATAATGGGGAATAGAATCAAATACAGGCTGATCAGTCCTGGAAACAATGGATGGACTCAAAAGCAAGAGCATGACCAGTCTGAAAAAATGAATCACCGCTTTGAGGAAGCAGATATGTTTTGCCCTTCCGGCAAACCTGAAAAACATTGATTCAATAAAACTCAGATGCCTTTTGGACCTTGCCTGCATTTCATCCAGGGTTCTGGCCGCATTGTCACCAATCCGTTTGTGCAGCGCTTTAGACTCCAGCAATGCCCATAGGGCATCGGTAACCTCTTGGGCGTCAAGCTCCACACAATAGGCATTTTCTCTATGGATGATCACATCCCGGTAGTTTTCAAGGTTGGCCATAATCATCGGGGTATTGCATGCGGAGGCTTCGAAAAAAGACCGGGGCATCCCATCAGACGAGGGTATAGATACGGCCACATCGGCACACCCGTATAAAGCTGGAATATCCTCGTCCGCCAGTTCAGGAAGTATGACCACTTTGTCTTCGATTCCAAGGTCTGTTATGAGATTCTCAATCTGTTTTTTATACCGGGGATCGACATAAACGGTGGACAACAGCAGCGACGCTTCAATCCTCCGGCATATTCCCGCGAAGCCTCTGACAATGATATCGATATTGTAAATCGGAAACATTCCCCTGGGGCTTAGGACAATTTTGGCATCTTCCTTTATCCTGTATCGTTTTCTGAACGTATCCTCCCTGCGGCGGCCTGGCAAAAAACGGGAATTAACCCCCCAGGTGAATGTCGTTATTCCCCCTTTTCTCCCCATTTTCCCAACGGCGTTCTTCAGATAATCAGATTCAGCCAAAACCCAGTCCGCCCGATTGAGGAGGCTGGCCGTGAGGCGGCGTTCAAGCCGAGAGGGGCCGGTCTGTTCAAAGAGCACATCCCCGCCCATCACGCTGACCACCAGAGGTCTGCTGCAGGTGGCGGCCATCCAGTTCCAGAGACCGGCTGCGTAGTGCACCATGATGATATCCGGATCAAACCGTTTCACCAGGGAATAAAACCCAACCATCCGTGACAGGGCAATGGTCCGGTACATCCCGCCCAACGGCAGGCCTTTTATGATCAGGCTATCTACGCCGGGGATGGTGTAGTCCGGGGTATTGGTGACCAATGCCACCTGATGCCCGAGCCGGGCAAAGCATTGCACCCTGTCATAAAGATGAGGCGCAATCACCGGACCGATCACCAGTATTCTCATCTTTTTTGACATTATGGGTTCAATCATCTCGATCCGGTCCCCATGAGCTCAAAAATCATGGCCTCATAATTTTTGACCTTAGCTTTCCATGTCCATCCGTCTATAATCGACTTCCGGGCATTGGCCCCAAGCCTTTTGATATCGGCATTAAGAATTGATTCGATGCCATCCCTGATCCCCGTTATGCTCCGATCAATAAAATATCCGTTCTTTCCCGGAGATATCACTTCAGGCATATTCCCCACCCGGGTGGTCAACACCGGCAGGCCGCACGACAGCGCCTCCAACGCCGTATTCGGAGTTCCCTCGGTTTCTGATGCACAGATGTAAAACCCGGCCCTGTGATAATAGCGGTCCCTGATAAGATCGTGGGATATGATTTTTGATGTGTCCCCGTCCCGGGCGTCCACATTTTTAAAAATCAAGGAAACACCGGCCTGGATGCAGGCAGCCCTGATCAAGTCAAGCCCCTTATTGCCGACGGAGCAGGCATTGCCTATCCAACAGGCGGTTGTACTTTTTTCAACCTTGTCGCCGGGGTAAAAAAATGTTTCATCCACCCCGTTTTCACAGCAATAAAACCGCCCCTTCCCCTTGGCCTTGTTAAAGGCAGTAAGGTTGTTCACAAGGCCCGCCAGGCAGCCGTGGGCTTCAACGGCCACGAGGAGTTCGTCAAGGTATTCGGTGATGGTGGTGCTGGTCCCAAGGACAACTTTAGAACGATAAGGGGCCGGAACAAAATGGATCAGGGAGCACTCAAACAAAATAATCAGGTCATAGGGGGCATAATCGACCCTGTCCTTATAACCGGCGACATCCACCCGGATATCTTCATGGATGAATCTCTGAATATTTCTTGCACGGTACCACCAGGCCCAGCCTTTTACGTCGTATAAAATAATAACGCTGATCTTCAAAGTCTTACGGTTCCTGCCATTGGATGAGCCAATGCAATGCTAAAGCGTTTTATCAGTCCAGGGCGGTGTCCAAAACGGGAACACCTTTACCCCATGGTTTGTTTGATCATATACCCGCTGGGGCAGTACGCCCACGGGAAACGGCGGATTTCACAATTCATTCCGTTAAAGAACTCCAGAACCGCCCGGGTCTCACCGGGGAATTCATTGTAGCCGAATTCATCGAACACGATAATCCCTCCGGGCACCACCTTTTTATAGAGTTGCTCCAATGTATCCAGGGTCGGCTGGTACAAATCAAGATCCAGGTAAAGCATGGCCACGACAAGTCCCGGATGGGACTGGACAAATTCGGGGATGGTTTCGCACACATCACCCTGGATAATATGGATCCGGTCCCCTTCAGGCGACTGGGAGCGGAAGATATCCAGATCCCGGAAAAACTGATCTTTATTAAAAGTGGCAACGCCTCCTTTTTTCATGTCGCGCCACTGGCCTTGTGATTGATCCTTTTCAGAAATTTCCGGAAACCCGGCAAAGGTATCAAAACCGTAAAGATGGCGATCCGATACAACCGGTGCAGTTCTTCCCTTTGGCCCGAAGATTTCCATTAATCGGGCGAGGAAAAAAAATGTCGCCCCATTCCGCACCCCCAATTCAAGGACAGATCCCGGCAGATCGATTGTTTTCCGGTACAATTCCGTTATTGCTATCTGGCGGGCAACAAAGTCGGTCCTCAAATGCATGGCATACTTCTGCATTTCAAAGAAAAAATCCCTTTTTTCATTATTTTTTTCATCCAAGATGATCATTTGACCTCCCGCCTTTCCTTATTTTTTTTAAATGCATCCAGGGCGATGGGCAGCCTGGGCGCATTTGAGATGACACTATGCCAATCTTCGAAATAAATACGGTCCTCCGCAGCCGGACAGACAGCCAAGCCTGAAAAAGGATAATGGTCCAGCATCCTTTGGTGAATTTCCTCCAGGGGCTCCGCCATAACATTCCCATAGCTAAGGTGGATGAATGGACAGGGAAGAACATCTCCGTAAGGTGTGATGTAGATTTTGCGTTTTGCAGCCGGACACCCTCCGGCATCATGGTCCGTACGGACATGGGGATATATTGCCGTCAATTCCTCAAGATATTTCCTGTCCTCAGGGGTAAAGAGGTATTGGGGGCGATGCTGCCACCGTCCGGACACCGTGGCAATATTTGCCAACAGGATAATGTTCATCCGCCGGGTATACCGAATCACCTTTAAAGTGGCGGGAGTTCTTAAATTATCGTGGGTCAGCACCATGGAGGCCGACACCTGGACCCCTCCTTCCCGGATCCGGTTTAAATTGGACAAGACCCGCCTGTGCCAGGTATGCGGCACCCCCCGAAATCGGGCGTATTCTTTTGGATCCATCGTATCCAGGCTGATTGAGATGGCATTGATGCCCCATGCTTTCAATTTGCCGATCATGTTTTGGTTCAGCAGAGAGCCATTGGTTTGAAGCTTAATATGCCGCCGGTCCGGATCAAGGTAGGAAATCACCTTTTTTAAGTCTGCATTCAGCAACGGTTCACCGCCGGTCAAATTGATCCGGATCACATTCATCCGGTCAAATGCTCTGGATAACGAACGGTAATCCGCCACCCCCATCAAAGGACGCCCGGGATGCGTTAATGTGGCTGCCGAACAATGGACACAATTCATGTTGCAACGTGTCCCCACTGAAACATCAACGGTTAGGGCGGATTGAGTTCTGAATATGCGGTTAGACAATACACGGGCCCCCAGTCTAAGTTTAAATGGCTTCCCGTAATACTCTATCTCGTTTAAGAGCCGATTTAGTTTTTTCATTGGATCAGGCTTCCTCTCAAATGGACCGGCAAAGCCAGGTTCCCGGGCGCGAAAATCCGGAATCATCCTTTAAACAAGATTCCCGGCGTTTTACGGCCATGGCCAGAAGACGGCCCACGGGTCTTTTAAAAATGGAAATATCTGTCCGGTCAAACCCCGCATCAGCCAGCCATCGCCCCAGGGTCTCCACCGTGGGGGAAAACCAGTTCCACCCTTTTTCAAGGGTGCCGCCATATTCACAAAAAGCCCCTTCAATACCAGAAGATTTGGTTTCAATGATGAGACGGCCTCCGGGTTTTAAGTAGGCAAAACATATGCGCAGGGCAAGCAGGGGATCGGTGACATGGTAGATAACCCCGCTCAGGTAAACAATATCAAAGGTGCCCTGCCAGTTTTCATTATCAGAATAAAGGCTCTGGCGGCTCAGGTCTATAGAGGCTTGAACCACCTCAAAAAGCCGGCTTGCCGCCCGGGCGGACACAGGGTGTTCTTCCAGTGCCGTGACCGTTGCGCCCAGGCCGGCTAGCCCCAAGGCATCCCCGCCTGTCCAGCAGCCCACGTCAAGCACCGTCAATCCCTCTAAAGACTTGGGCAGGAATTGCTGTTGAAGACATTCTGCCAGAACTTCCAAATGCCTGTCATCCATGGCCCCCTGCCTGGAATATCCATGGCCGAAATCCTGGTTGTGTCCCCAGCAGAAAAACTGAACAAAACCGTTGCCATATGCATTATGCCAATAATCTGAGGGGGAAAACTGATCCGGGAACTCATTGTTTATCGTTTCATATGCCTTTTTTGCGGTTTCGGCATCGGGCAGCAGAAACCGGTTCACCGCATCCCTGACCAGCCTGAGGCAGTCATCAAGACCTCCGGCATCCATTGTGGGGATAAAATTATGACCCAATTGCCTGTTGCCGGCTTTGGGAATGGTGTCGAATTCCTGGGGAGCCGCCCGGTCATGACAGAAATCAAGGATGGCAGCCCCCTGTCCCGGCCTTGCATGGGGGGAAGGATCCAGCACGATCCTTTGCAACCGGTATCCAGGACAGCTTAAAAGCACATCCAAAAGCCCCTGGTACACCGCCGGGAGATCGGCGTGGTCAATGACGATCACAGCTTGGTCGGCCAAAATATATTGAAGGCTTGCCAGCAGGCTGAAGATGCTGCCCCTGTCCTTTTTTTCCGAGCTTAAAAACAATGCAATGTCACGGATATTGCCCCCACGCCCCTGACCGCCTAAGGCTTCCGCCGCTTTTATGGGATGGATAAACATATCATCCGGCAGCGCCAGTTCCCTTACCTTTTTCAATTGCCAGATGTCTTTTACCAGTTGTGAGGCGCTATCCTGGGCCCTGCCCATACAGATACCGGATATTTTTTCAATTTCCTCCATGACTTCCATTCCCTCTTTTTACTTTACCGCCTCAATGTTGAGGCTCATATGGAGTCCGTTCTCCTTATCCAGGTGTGGCAGGTATGCCTGGGAATAATCATCAATATCCCGATGCTCCGTGGCCCGCCAGTCCCACGGCCTGACTTTTGAGAACCCCGCCCGCTTGAGCACCAAGGTCAGATAGGCTTCATCAAACATGTTTTTATGGAAATCATATTGATCCCGCTGGCCGCCGCATATCAGCCCATGGAGCCCGGTGTCGCCGTCTCCCAGACCATGCTTCAGATAATAGGTAACAATGGCCCTGAAATCAGGAACTGCGATCCGTAAAATGCCATCGGGTGCAAGCACGCGCCGCCATTCAACCAGGACATCCAAGAACTCCCTGCGGGAAAAATGCTCCAGTACATGGGACGCATATATCAGGGATACGGATGCATCGTTAAAAGGCAGGGTTTCAATACGATGTTGGACATCCAATGATTCCTGGGGACAGATATCGATATTCACAAATCCGGGAATAAACCGTTTCCCGCACCCCAGGTGGAGTTTCAACGTCTTTTGGGCAGCATAGTGATCATTCATATAGCGCACGTTCCAATCACCTCCTTATGCAGACCCGCCTCAGCGAGCCGCTTCAAGCATGTCAATGGCATTTGCAAGCAGTTCATCGCAGTCAAGCTCATAGGTCATAAAGGATTGGTCGCACAGCGTTTCATCAACGGCTTCCACCAGGCGTATAGGGGACGCATCCCAGCGCATTCCCTGGATGAGTGTCCGGCCGTTTTTTTCTTCAACCGAATCCTTTAAAAACTCTTTTGGACCATAAATCAATTTAGGCATATCGGCGATTAAGGAAAAAATCACCCCGCCGCTGCATGGGCCGATATACAAATCACCATGGGAAAACCATGCAATGGTATCGTTTAAAGGTCGGTCCAGGGCCCAGAAAACCGGAACGTTACCGGAAATCTTTTCTTCGATCCGCCTGCACATCTCATCATAGGCATCTTTCCCATGCTGGGGACGAATCCCATCAAAAACCACACCTGCTCCGGGGAAACGCTCAGCCACTCCGTTCACCAGGTAAGCCAGACCGTTACCCTGTCCCACCCAGTTCCGGCTGTAATCGGCTCTAATGGTTATCACCATCAGCGGTGAACAGCCCTTGACCGCTTCCATTTCACAATGGCTCCTGTACGGGATCTCCTGGCGGCAATAAGCCACCCAGGCTTCTCCCACCTCTTTTCGGATGGGTGCACCGGATATGGCCAGCATACTGACGGCATCGCCTTGGATGCTATCCAGAAAAGGCTGTATTCTCAACCGTTTTTCATCCATGCCAAAGACCTTTGAAACCTGGATGCCGGTATCGGCCAGGCAGGATTGGACAAACCCGATTTTTGGAGAATCAATGACCTGCATCTCTTTAATCAAAGACGACCCTTCAGCACAGACCCTGGCAGCATTATACTGCCAGAACTCAATGCTGATATTTCCCCTCATTGCCTGGACGATGCACCTGACCTTCCCCGGTTCACTATTTAAATAGGCGTCCACTTCATCCCGATAGATAAATGCGGCTTCCTTAAAAGCGTTGACCAGGGCGGCAAGGGGATACCAGAAATTTTTTTCCGGTTTAACCCCGGATAATGAATAGAGGGCCATGATAATTTCCCTGCCGGGAAAATACAGGGCCATGGTTGAATAAAAGGAATGTGAAAGCACGTAAAATTCATCACAGCAGTTAAACCGAAAAAACACCGCAGTCTGAATGGGTGTTTCGCCGTGTACCACAAAGGAGTGTCTTGTTTGAAGGGGTTTACCGCAGAATGGGCAATTGTAATGTGCCTTCCCGGTTTTTAAAATGGCATGGGAAAATGGATCCAGTTTTTCGCCGGAATGGTATTTCTGATCAAGAATAATCCTGGTATCGATGCCTGAATGGCGAAACTGATTCTCAATGGTATTGATATTCTGATAATGGAGATAAAAAAAAGTGTAAGGCAGATCAAACCGTAGAACGGACAAGGGGTCCTCGGGGTCAAGGAGTTCCACCCATTTAATATCAGGAGACACCCGTCTTGCCCGGTCCTTTAACCTCAAGGTCCCATCGTCTCTTCCCATGGCAATAACCGCATCACACATGGACAGAAATACATCCGGATCACGGACAGGATTCATTCCCTGGTGAAATGTCCTTGAATCCGGCAAATAAACGCCGACCGGGATTATTCCCTTTAGCCTCCCGGCCAGGTTTGAACTGAACCGCCCAAAATCCGAGGGGCAAACGCCCACACGACAATCCTTAAGCATTTCTGCCAGGCGGGCCACCTTTTCCTCAATTAAATTTAATAACCTCATATGCCACCATCATTAATCTTGATCGATCCGTTCCATTATCACCCTGCCTTGTCCAAGAGATCAAAGGGGAGAGAATAATACCATGGAAAATATCTCATGAGTTCCCCCTTATCCAGTGACAGAATCCTTTTGTCATATACTTTAATGAAATAAGGGTAGCCTTTCTCCTGGGCACCAAAAGAGGCCTTGAACCTGTAAAGGCCTCTTTGGGAGTTCCAGGTCCCCCCGAAGTTCCACCGGCGGATGCCATGGGCCACGGCCCGGGCCATGGCGTGATGTATTAACAGGGGCAGGCCGAACAGGTTGGCCCGATCCGGTTCATATACCGGTACAAGATACTCTGCGGTATGTCCCCACAATGCATACAGCAGCCCGGCAAAGGGGATTCCCTGAAATTCGGCGACATCAATTCTGAATGGGCCTTTGGGAAACAGCTTATCAATGATGCCGTGAAAAAAAGCCCTGGGTTTTGCGATTCCATTTTTGGCGGCCATGCCCCTATTGTGGACATCCACAAACCAGTCCAGGTCATCCATACGAAACGGCCTGACGGTACTTCCTTTAGCAATGGCACTCCTTATATTTTGCCGTTTGGCGGGATGAAACAGGGATAAGAGTTCCGATTTGCTTTCAGGCAATTTGAGCACCTGGGCCATGCGTTTTTCTTCAAAATCAGGGCGCCATAACTTTTTATGGAGGGAGACATCCGGATCAAAGGGGCCGGGATTGACCATGGCGGTTGCCGCCCCCAGATCATGGGCCAGGCCGTCCAATGCGTTGAACAATCCGGGGCCCACCTTGTCAATCTGGCCCGGCTGGCAGAGGATCCCGCCGATACTGCCGAAAAAAGGCAGGGAATTGATCACCCGGCCCGCCCCCCTGTCCCTGGAAATAAACACAGGAAGCGCACCACACAACCGTTTCCGATGATGGGCGGATATAACCTGGCATGTGTCCCCGATAATACTTTCCATAATGCGGATCCAGGGACGGGAGTGGTACAGCAGCCTATGGTGTATGCCGTTTATGAAATCTTCATATCCGGGCACATCCCTTAAAGGGGTAATTTGAATCTTATACGGCTCTGCCATCCTTATACTATTTTCCAGGCCAGTGCGTGACTGTCAATCTTTCGCCCGGCCATTATGACTGCAGGACCTCGTAAATCACAACCCCATGCTGCCCGTACAGTTTTTTCAACCCATACCAAAAGGCATCCGGCTTTTGGGCCAATTTTGCATATTCCCCAAAGGCCCATTCCTGCCCATAGATATAACGGGGATGGTATTTGGACATCACCATATCGAAATCGGCATCCGGCAGAGGATAGTTGCCTGCAAAAATTAAATAGTCTTGTTTGGGCATAACCGCTTTAAAGGCATCAATGGGGAAGCCGATCAGCTCCTTTTTCCCCCAGTAAAGGGCCTGGTAAGCAGAGTAGCCAAAAACAAACACAGGGCCGTCAGGTAAATCATTTAACTTTTCCACGGCTGCTTTATGGGCCTGCCCCCCCTGCTCATGGGCGGCTAATATCTGCGGCACCCGAAAAAGGCAGATCAGTCCTAAAGCAACCGTTAAAAATACCAGGCTCCAAAGCGATAGTTGTGAATGGGCCAGAGCCAGGACGGAAAGAACGATAGAAGGAAACAGGGCAAATTCCAGATAGCGCTCGCCTTCCCCAAGGAATAGGAACAGCCTTGTTTTTGTCACAAAGAAACAAAAGCAGCCGGCCATTGCCCACGCCATGAGGAATCGATAAAAAAGGGGATCTATGGCTTTGGGCGGGGCAAAAAATGCAAACAGAAAAGGTGTCCCGCAGGCAACCAGTAGATGGGGGGCGTATGCCTCGTCAAGGCACCAGTTAAGAAAATTCCGGATCTTCAGCGATTTCAGCTTAGGCCAGCCGTGCTCTTGCCAGCTGCGGGTATAGTCGGCCCATGTTCTGGGAGAGAACCCGATAAAAACATGACGGTAAAAACTGAAATACCAATAGGAATGTACGAGCTGGCTCTTTACGCTTTCAATGGCGGCGCCGCGAAAAATCAGCAGGGATAAAATCAAACCGGCGATTAGTATCAATCCATATGCGGGTGCGGCAATGGTCAGGAATAGTCCGAAAAACAACATGACCTGGTTGCCGAAAACCGAAGAGACCACCATAAAAGAGCAGACCAGGGCAGAAAAGCCTCCCATGGCCATCGAGCCTGTATGTATCGCGGCCATGGCAGAGAGGGCGTGAAAAAGATACAATGTTTCTCCCAGCACCCTTGGGGTGCCGCTGTAGGAACGTGGGCCTGAAGCAGCCCTAAGAATTAAAGGAGAAAAGCAAAAAATGAGGAGTGATGCCAATGGGATAATTTCAGCACCCGGGCCGGTAATATGCCTGGCCAACCAGAATCCTGCGGCCAGAACTGCCAGGGATGAAATCATATCCAGGATTTGGGAAGAAACCCGTTCCACAAAGGGGTGCCAGGATAAAGGTAAAAAAGATAGAAGCCAGGGGAAACCCTGGTTGGCAGAGTACGGATACGGATACCCCACCGGTCTGTATTTAAGAAACCTATTCCGATTTTCTTTAATCAGCCGGGCAATGGTCATGTAAAGATAGACATCGTAGCTGATGGCCAAGGGATATTTTACCCTCAGCATTACACGTACATAAATACTGACCGCAACGATAATGATACAAATGGACAATAACATGGATGGCTCAACCCACTTTAAACTTTAACGGTATATTTAACTAATCGTGGATTAATTAAATCACTACACTCTATGGGGTATAAATTGGGGCCTGCTTCAAAAAAGGTTGTAGACTCTTATCTTATCACCGAACAAACCATTGAGTTGTTGGCTTATCTGATTAAAAAATCTGGGAGAAAGGATGATTACATCTTTGGCAATGTCGAAAATAGCCTCTGCGGGAATCACCGGCAACCCACAGCACCCTCTGGTTTGCTTCTGCTTGTTGTTATCTGCAAAGGCCTTCACATTCAACTGTCCCAGCTTTGTTTGGCTATAAAGTAGACGCCCTGTCCCACCAGCACCAAACAGAACTATGGAGCGGTCTGCCAACAGAGATACCAAGGTGTTGATGGTTTCATAGGTATTCTGATCAAAAAGGTCGATGAGGTGAACCTGGTGATGCGGATACATTTTCCGAATTAAATCGACCCGGTGGTTCTGATTATAGGTCTGGGTATCCAGAACAATATCCCGGGCCAGGTTGCCCAGTTTCTCAAGGGGGTAAACAGAAACACCACCGAACCTACCCAACACCTTCGGAGTGGGTTTAAAATCTGCCACGCCCCGAATGTCAAATTTTTGATTCAATTCCAAAAAACCAAAGCTTTGCTCTGAAAATCCGGCAATAACACATGGCCTGGTTCCGATCTCTTTCGAAACATAGCGGTCCCACCTGGACAGGACATTCCAATCAGCACGGTGCATGGCGTTTGAAACGCCCCGTACCCGTCTTCCTAAAAGGACACGACAATCTTCGAGATTTTGGCAGGCTCTGTGAAAGCCACACTCCCTGGCACGGCCAAGCGCCGCATCAAAATAATCATCCCATGGAAGGTTATCCACTAAACTTGGAAAGGCAAATATGTTTTCATCAATATTCTCAATGCCGGTAATGGAATTGAAAACAAGCTCAAATCCGTATTCGTCGGCAAGGCTCACCACATCCTCCATATGGGAAAGAGTTGAGCGCATCACCAGGGAATGGATTTCAACATCCCAACCCGCCCGCCCGCCGACCAACTCGGAGAGCAGAGCCAAATTCTCATTCAACCGCTCCCAGGATGCCCCTTTTCGAATTTCTTCATATGCACGGCCCACGCCATCCACACTTATGGTAAATCGCATCTTTCTAAGATTACATCGTTCCAAACTGTCAAAGAACTGATTGAGCAATATACCATTGGTTGTGACTTCCAAAATAACCGTATTTATGCGGTGACGTGAAAAGTACTCTAAAGCAAAGCCGAATTCACCGGTAAGAAGCGGTTCTCCTCCCGACATACCGATATGAGCAATGTTGTCCCATCCGTTCTTTTCCAATACCTTAAAAAATGACGGCATGGGAACCCCCGGCTGTTTGACCCCCGAAGCATCGTCCCAGGTGGTGTAACACATCTTACATCTTAAATTACATTCCGACGCAGTCCCCAAAGCAAGATGGAATGGAGGGTATCTTAGAAGGACCTCCCCTTGGCGAAATGCATTTCTTGCCTTTTGAAAGGCTGGAAAACTACGTAGTTCATCTCTAAAAAACACGCCGAAGTCTTTCTCTCGCCCATAACAATGCTCACATGGGGAGCCTTTAATATCATGCTTCACCAGCCGGCTTCGTAGCTCAGTCATTGCATTGCTGTTAAACAGACTTGACAAAAGATCTGGAGATTCCAGTTCTATTTCCGGTAACTGATTAAAAACCATATAACAGCAGGGAGCAAAATGGTCCTGCCGTATAGTCAGATGATACCAGGGCACTGTACACCAGGGAAGAACAGACATATTTCTCCTACTATTTTTTATAGGCTCCTTCAAGACCTGTTCAAAAATCGTCTTTGCCTTACTTCAAGCCAGATTTTTTTTCCTTATGATACATTTTTCAAGGAATAGAACGTCCAAGCCGCTACTAAAAAAAGTTCGAATTGCATCCTTAGGAGAGCAAACGATAGGCTCCCCCTGGACATTAAAGGAGGTGTTTAAAACAATATCAATTTGGCTTAGTTTTGAAAATTCCACCAATAAATCATAATATGCGGAATGTATATTTCGGGAAACGGTTTGAATTCTGCATGAGCCATCCTTATGGGTGATTCCCGGAAGACGCTCTCTAAAATCAGGTCGGACACTGACCACACGCTCCATATATGGGATGCTTTGATTCAACCCACAATCAAAATATCGATGCGCGCTTTGATCAATAACCGAGGCGGCAAAAGGCCTGAAAGGCTCTCTGTACTTTACGCAAGAATTAATCCTGTCTTTTATATCAGGCAGTCTAGGATCCGCCAATATGGATCGAGCTCCCAGAGCCCGTTCCCCAAATTCCATTCCTCCGCTAAACCACCCGACCAGCTTGCCTTGATATATCTCCTGTGCTGCAGCGGCTGAAGGATTGTCACATACGGAGTAGGGGATACCATAATTCTCCAGGGTACTTCGAACAGCCTTTGTAGAAAAACGAGGACCTAAAAACGGGGACGGGGGACGGGAATCCTTTATCCGAGAGCCCTTTTTAAGTTGGCTATGCACCCATAATGCGGCGCCTACCGCCCCGCCGTTGTCAGCAGCAGCATAGGGAATAAACACCTGATTGAAAGGTGTATTACCAGTGATTTTGCCATTTGCAAGGGAATTCATAAAACACCCGCCAGAAACTGCCAGCTCAGTCATACCGGTCTTTTCATTAAGGCGTTGTAACAGGGTGAACAACATTTTTTCAAAAATGTACTGAGCCCCTGATGCGAGATCAAAATGATGGGGCATCATCTTTTCACATCTTGAACGCGCCGGTATCCCTATAGCTTTCTCCAGTTTTTTAACGCCGTACCCGCCCTTTTTCATATTGGCAAAATCAATGTACCTTTGATTTATATACCATTCGCCGTCTGCTTCATCCCACACAATGAGTTCCGCCAATTTATCTGAAAAGACATTGGGATCTCCATAAGCCGCAGCCCCCATTACCTTCCATTCATCGCAATTTGGCATGAATCCTAGAAATTCTGTTATGGCGGCATAAAATATTCCCAGAGAATGGGGATAAGGAATCTTTTTCTGGATCTGAATTCCATTTGAACCGAAAACCCCACAGGTAACCGAGTCAATTTCACCGTATTCGTCAACAACGGCGAATGCACCTCGCTCAAAAGGGGCATGAAGCACACAATGGGCGGCATGGCTCAAGTGGTGATTGACAAAATAAATGGGTTGATCTTCTGCCATTCCAAGGTGCAGCCGCAGAGCATCCTTAGGCTCGGATGAGGGCGAATGGAAATCCATCAAATTGTTCGGCACGATATACAGCCATTCAGGATCATACCTTCGCCACCGCGTAAAGCCTGACATATTAATATGACGCATATTCATTCCAGGGTTCCATGACACGGCAATGGCATCGCAATCATTAAGAGAAGATAGTTTCCCGGTTTCAAGGCAATAGGCAATGGAATGCCGCGGGAATGAGCTATCCCTTTTTATCCTAGAAAAACGTTCCTCTGACGCGGCTGACTCAACACACCCATCTTTTAGCAGGCATGCCGAAGTTTGGGCACCATTTATACTCAAACCAAGTATTTTACACATAAAATGCTATCCTATCTTATGTTGTCTCCCCCGAAACAGCAAAATCCTCACACTGTATCCGAACCATCTCGAATTACACAGGATCGTTCCAATTTCCATTTTAGAAAGCCACATCCAAGCCTGAGCGTTCAGCGACCAAGTATTGACCAATAGTCACTATGGGCATCAAAGTTATCCTGAAATAAAAAAGTATGGCGATAAAGGTTATAGGTATTCTTAACCACTTCAGGCTTGGCGTATAGAAGGTCTATGACGCCATCCATTAATTCATTCTTTTTATTGGATGCAAGCAATACCGCGTCCACATCCATGGTTTGCAGACTCTCAGGTGGCCCCACCTCATATCCATCCAGTAAGGTCCCCCATCTTTCAGGGTCACTGTCCACAATGCCCATAATTCGATGATTGTCCCTTGGACTTAAAACAAGGTCTCTATAGTACAGTTCATAGTGTCCCCGGGTTCCCCATACGGCAAGCTTCCGTCCACGGATTGACTGAACGGAAACACTGTTTTCATCAAGCTTTGCTTGATACTGCTCATATGCCCAACTGAGAAATGAGGTTTTCAAAGGCAGTTTTTTCTGTTTGGTAGCCATGAACATCAGATTGAAACGGCTTAAATCAAAGGAATTTCTACTATTGTGCAAATCCCCTTTAATCTCGTAGACGGTGTTTCGACTCAAATTGTCACAGACAAATGCCTTTATATCCCCGTATCCGTTGGATTCATAAAAACGCATCATGGCATGAAGGTTCAAAAGCCCCTGAACATGTCCAAGAGGATCTAACATGGTGGTGTGAACCACACGCCCCCCAACAGCAAGCATGTTATTGATATTTTTAAACAACTGAAGTCTATCAAAGACATGATGACCTGTGCACCCGTCCAGGATCAGGTCGAAACGATTCCAAAGTTCTTCCGGCACCGGGTTGCCTAGGTCATATTCATAGGCCTTCGGCGTATGGGCTAAAATATCGATGTTGATTACACTATCAAACCCCATTAGAAACAAAAAGACGTTGGCATTTACGGTTTTTGAAGATTGTTTTTCATAGAGATCAAAAAATTCATATCTCGTTTCTCGGCTAAGAGGGGCAAATGTAATCCCCTGTTTCAACATCAGTTTAATCAATTCAGGATAACTGATATGCAGGGTCTGAGTTCCTAAAGTTGCCGCTCTTCCTTGAGTGGGCCGGTAGTCCGACAAATATTCTGTAAGAATTTGTATTTCCGATTGTGAAAACGCCATGGTTTCACATCCTTTTTGATATATATCCCATAGACTTACTCTGCCTTCAAAATCCCTGACAGCATTGTTTGATAACCTGAATCCCTTACTTTTTCCGACATGGACGCCTTTTCCTTCAAGTTAAAATTATGCCTGCAATACTCACATCGGTAATAATTTCCTTTGCTTTCCATGTATTTTTTCCGAAATTGCTTTGCACGATCACTGTGAAATGCCCCCAGCGCCCCTCCGGGTTCGAAAATAGAGCCCAAATACATGGGATCATGCTCTCCCAATCCCTGGAAATCCAATTTACAGCAAGGAATCACTCTGCCGTCTGTATCTATGGTGATTCCTGAAAACACATTCGGGCAAAAAGGACCTCGCTCACCGTTTAAAACTACCTTGTGGACAGCCACACCCTTTTTATAATCCGGTTCATATATATCAAAATTCGTTTTTATCCTAGGCCGCCATTTTTCATAACTTTCCAATGATGTATATAGCCCATTGAATTGTTGCATGTTTTCAAATGTTTCAGGTGGCATGAAGAAGTCGAATTTTAAAGTAACATTCGGCAATTTCGAATAATAAGCAACAGCTTCATCCATCTGGGTTTCGGTAATTGCATTTACCAAATACTTGACAACGATATTCGTTTTCATCCCACGACGGTCCACCTCATCAGTAAACCTCTCCAACCGATTCTGGACATTTTCCAGTCGCCCGTTTTTACGAAAACCACCGTATACATCCTGGGTCATACCGTCAATTGAGAACATTATATTACTGATCCCGGTGTCCGCCAGACGTACCGGGTCCACACATGCCCCTGTCGTGTCAATCTCAACGCGGCACCCCTCAGTTTCGGCATACTCAACCATGGCATAGACATCAGGATTCAAAAAATTCTCACCCGGAGAGTAGAGGCCAATCTGAGTTTTATACTGTTTGAACTCATCAACAATCCTCTTAAACGTGGAAAAAGGCATAAATCTGGGTTTATTCCTCCAATCTTGCTTCCACTTTTCAGAAGACGTATGATAGCAACCCGGGCATGCATAAGTACATTTCCAAGATCCGAACACAGTGATATAATAAGGGATATATTCCGAAGTATTCTCCATAATCGTCTCCATTATCCTAACGCCAGTGCGCAAGCAATTTTAGTGATTCATCCAGAAACCCGCTGAAATCCAGAAACATCTTTTCAGCCATGGAAAGGCAGTGATTGTGAACAACTCGGCAATAGGCCCGTTTGCTTTCGTTCTTCGGCGGGGAGCCATAGACGGCAGATTTGAACCAAGCCAGGGACCGGAAGGCCTCATGCGCCTTGCACACGGTATCGTATACCCCTTGGTCCGAATAGCAAGGCGGCAGTTTAAGCCCCTGTTTCAACGGAAGCCCAAACAAAACGCAATTTAACAGATCAAGGTACTGGGACAACTGAAAGCTCTCAGGAGAGGCCCCTATCCCCTGCCAAAGTCTATCCCCCAGAGGGGTCCCCCAATAGGGCATATAAGGTCGCATCTGCACACGAAGATTCGGGTGTGCCCCATAAAACTCAGTTAAATTTCTGATACATCGGGAAAGTTTTTCACTATCAACAGGGTCCCCCAAAACAGCATCAACGCCTACCAGTATGTTGCCTTCAAAACCTAAACCAAGGGTATGGCCATATTCGATGACATCACCTAAATGTGCCACATCATAAGGTTTACCAATTTTTTTTTGAATCACAGGATCCAGTGTTTCAAGACCGAAAAATACGGTTTCTATTCCAGCGCGGCGAACCATATTTACCGTGTCACAATCCATATCCGTGACGCGCATACCCAATGTGTTGTATAAAGCCAAATAAGGGTGGGCAGCTATTTGGGCAAGAAAGCTTGTTTTCAGGTCGGTGAATTCCATGATATTGGCGTCTAAGACATCAATTCGTGTGACCTGGTGGGTTGAATACAAAAATTCAAGATCCGCCCATATCATATCCAGGGGTTTTGCCGCAAGCCCGGATTTTCTCTTGCAAAACGCTGTTTGATGGCAAAACAGGCACCCTGAAGAACATCCCAGAGACAGGTAATATCCAGTTCCCATACCACCCACTTCTTTTCTCAGGGTGCTTAATGGATTTAAAAGCCGGTGGTACGCACGGGAAAGCCTAAAATCTGCTCCGAAACCCATTGGATAGCAGGGTTCAACAATGCCCTCCACATCCTTTTTGAACCACCCGTCACTTTCCCAAGGGAAGCCTCTGACCACACAATGGAACAATTGGCTGTTTGCAAATATCTGGGGAACAAGTGTCTGATGCAACCCGCCGGTGATGATTCTGACCCTGGGATCCGCCTTGAGGAGCGCGATACACTCAAAAAATAACTTTTCGGTGCCGTTCGGCATGCAATGCCAATAATGCCAGAGAAATACACTTACACTGGCATCAGGGCAAGAAAGGGCCGAATCAAGAGCCCTGGTAACATATTTAAGGTCTCCGGCATCCTGGACAAACACCACGGCCATATCTTCCATATCCATTCCGGTTTGGTCAGCAAGATAGCAACATGAATACAGGCCGAACTCCGGGGTGACGGGATAGTGCCTGAATTCTATGAAAACCATTTTTCCGGGGAAATTATCCATCACAGACCTCTCCTTTCACCTTCTACGCTCCTTAAAATCTATGAACGGCTTTTTTATTTTCCAAATCAGAAACCAGAGTAGGACTTTGACTCCCATACGCAATACATCAAGCTTTTTTCCCGGCTCACTTACACAAGAAAAGGCATTCCAAAATTCCCTGAGAACAAAAAAATAGGTCCGTGTGATAAACCGCCATCTCAGGTGGCGTACCCTTTTATTTCCGTGTATAAAATCCTGGAGGGCCCACGAGAACCTTATAATTTTATAGATCTGTTTCTCGGTGAGATGTTCGATATAGGGAGGCATGGTTTTCAAGACAGGGCTTTCAACATAACAGAGGTCCACCTTGAAATCATCATCAAACCAATCGAACGCCTCGGACAACACGCCCCTTTGATGTGCCATATTCTCAAGCTCGGTTTTAGGCATTATAAAAAGCGGAGACAGACCGCTGAACCCCTTATGGTATGCCAATTGCTCTATTACCCGTAATGTCTCCCATGCTTCTTTGAGCGTCTCGCCGGGAAAGGATATGAGGGTGAAATATCCATAAGCAATCCCCAGACGGTTACATTTTTTGGCGAATGAGGTGACTTGCGCAAGTGATGTTTTCCGCCGCATCAGTTTCATGATTTTTGGCGATCCGGTCTCAATTGCAAAATGTATTGAAATACAACCGGCACGCCGCATTAAAGAGAGTAGATCCAAGTCAATATCCGGCCTGGTTTCACAATACCACTCGATATCTATATCGCGGTCAATCAACTCCTGGCATAACTTGCGGACAAATGCGGGCCTGGATCCGAATGAGGGATCTGTGAATAAAAAGTACTTTGTATGATATTTTTCTTTGAGTTCAATAATGCGTTCCATTAAGAACTCAAGGCTCATCCCCCTGAAAACCTCACTCTGGTTCATGCAGTAGACACATCTATTTACGCACCCTTTGCTCACTAAAAGGGGGAAAGCCCTTATATCGTCACGCCATTCAAGGTTCGGCATGGGTTGTAGGATATCATACCCCGGCTTTCGGACCAGATCCAGTTCAACGTAAAATCGTTCGAAATGCATCTCTACAGGACGCTTTTCATTCAGGCAAATTTGCTCCTGGTCTCGAAAGGAAAGACCTTTAATGCCATGATAGGGCTGGTTTACATCCATGGCCCGGACCAATTCGGCCATGGTGTATTCTCCGTCACCGCTAATGACAAAATCAACTTCCGGCACCCGGGCAAGTGTCTCCTCGGGGAAAAAACCGAAAAACACCCCCCCGACAACAATCTTTGACCCGGGAGAAACCTGTCTCAGCTTTTTGATAAGATCAATGGCCATAAACCGGTTGGCGGCCAAACAGGTAACACCTATCAAATCATATGAACTAGACTGGAGTTCCTCAACCAGCAAGGACTCATCCTCCATGACAAGGTCAAAATAGTCAATTTCACATAGTTTTATCCGCTTCAGGTAATTCACAATATAGACAATGCTGAACGGGAAAAAGGCCATATTCTTTTCAGGCCTTTGGCCCGGAAACGCCTGGGGATTTATTAATAACACCCTTTGACTGGTTTCAAAATTGTAAGACAACATATTCATTTGAATGTCACTTTATAAATTTCTTTGCCGTGAAAAGCACTCAGCCAAAATCGGCCCGGCTCTACCGCCTCTGTGTAGGCAAGTGAAAAATAAGCATCCCCCCGAATGTCTTTACGGTTAGACAAATTGTAAAATCTGCATTCAGAGCAATCCTCTGGGAACCATGCGACCCCGCCATAAAGGGTAACGAAAACACCAAAATCCCCGGCCATGATTTCCACAGGATAACCGCACAAAGGAATATGCCTCACCGGTATGAGCCGTTCCGTATCGTGGCTGAATTGAAAAATGATCAAGTGGGGACTCGGCTGAAACCCTATTACATAAAATCGCCCAGAATAATATCTGATGGCTCCTAGAGCCTGACCTTTGTACATGATCTCACCCGTTACCTCACACTGGTCGGTCATGCGAGTAAGACGTATAATATAACTTAATGGACCATGAATAGCTGTTACAAAAATATCGTCTCGCGCATTACATATTCCCCTTGGACTCAATCCGTCCATGTGCTCCCCAAGGACCCGGACCTGGGTGTATTTCACCCTCGAATCCGCTGGTGAAAAAACAGCCACCTCTGGTAAAAGGTCTGGGAAAAGGAGTTCATTTCCATTGTTGCAGCCGCCAAACGCCCAAAATCCTTTTTTAAATGTCAATAAAGGCTCCCCTGCGCCCTGAACTCCGTGGAGGAAACAGGTTTCACCTCTAAATGTTATATATTGCAATTGAGCTTCATTACTTAGCAGGCTCATTACGAATTGATTGGCTGAAATATTGAACCGTTCTTCAATCTCCATATGCCCCTTCTCGGGTACAGAAATCTGCCTTTGATTCAAATTGGCGACCCCCCCTCTGAGCAAGGGGGAGGTGTTGGTTCCGACCTGGGGAATCAAACATTCCAATAACGGCATAGTTAACACTCAACCATATAGGCGTTATCGAAATCAGAAGTGCTCAATCCTGCTATCTTCCTGTAGAGGACCAATGTTTCGCGATCAATGATCTTTACTTTAGCCTTGCCAGCTATGCCTGCTCTTACCTTTCCCTGAACAATTTGCTTTTCAATATCAAGAAGCACGGAGGGGAAACCAATACTTATGGCACCGTCCACCGCATAGCATTGGGGCATATTTTGCCGCCCATAAATTTCAAGTCCGGTTTCAAGGTTGAGCATCCGTCCTGTCGCCGTCTGTTTCCAACTGCAATTAGGGCCATTAAAAGGCAGTTCAAATCCACAGTTTTCACCGTTGGGGTTCATAAACTTCCCCATGATACAGAAGACCCCGCTGCACTCAGGAATAACCGGCAAGTAAATCTGGCGGGAATCATAAAAAACATTGTCCACCGATTTCTCTCCGTCTTCCCAGGACAGAATGACAACATCCCAATCATCCATTTCCATGGCGTCTTTTATGCGTAAATAAAAGCCTCCGTCTTGTTCTGAGATCACTAGGGGAGGATCATTGGGAAGAAAAGCCCCCCCAACAGGTTTCCCTTCGCCAATCCAGTCGATTTTGTTTGGGGGGACATGAAAAACGCATCGACCGGCAGTGTCAAAAACAGCAGCAATGCTGTTCTCGGGAACCTCCTGCATTGAGGCAAAAGATAAAGGCCGTGAATCACCCAACCTGGTTCCATCCCACACCCTTTGACTTGCATATGTTACATCGTTTCCCGGTACAGGCTGGACACATGGCCGGGTCACATATTTTTTGGTCTCAAGGCATGTCCTTTTTTCAAAAAGATGTATATAAGAAATGTGAGATTGGGATATATATTGCTTCATCTGGGCAGGATGATCAAATGGTTCACTGACAGAAACGCATATTTTCTCCGGAGTCTTTACCCATTGTTTATAAATTTCACCGGCATGTTCTTCAACAATACCCGGCATTCTAAATTCTTTAATAAGCAACGGCCCATTTATGCCGAATTTCTTTAATTGGTCAATTGCATGTGAGGTTCCACGGGGTAAAAATTCAATGTTGTTCTGACCGACAGATTCCTCAATATACATAACGGGGCAATGGCCCTTCAATCTCTCAAAGACTATAGAATTATCTGTTACAAGACAAAGCCGCCCTACCCAACTCCAATTTTTCAGCTCTTCAATCTCCCTCTTCAGTATATCCATACCATCGGAAGATAACCAAAACGTTTCCTCATCCCCCAAACACACAGGAACAAGCGTTGTTATTTTTTTCTCACCCATAATAATCAACAAACCCTGCGTTCAAAACCGCTTCTGCATATTTAAGATCTTCCGGTTCATCTATATCAACCAGAGATGCCAAATCAGAAACAGGATATACATAGGTACCTCTGTTTAAATGGTGCCTTCTCGTGGCGGTTATCAGTCCGTAGGGACGGTAATGCACCTGGGGCGCCCCAGGTAAAGACAGGGGATAGATATATCCCTGTCGATTCAATCCCACGAATTTACCAGGCGGGGTATTTATTTTGCGCACTGTGGTAAACGTATCACACTTATGATCCAGCAAAGCAGAAACGGCGGCCTTAAACATATGCCGGGTCCGAAAAGGATGGGTCGGATAAAGGACCATAGTAACTGCAACATTTTCCCCCGCTTTAATTAAACGACTCTGGGCGTGACAGACCGCCTCGCCGGCGCTACTGTCATCCCTGGCCATTTCCACCGGTCGAAAGAAAGGGACTTCTCCCCCCCATTCCCTTGCCACCTCGGCAATTTCTTCATCTTCAGTAGAAACAATAATTCGGTCCACAACACGACTCATTTTTGCCGCCTCAATGGTCCAAGCGATCAATGGCTTCCCGCCCAGTATCTGAATGTTTTTTCTATGAATTCCCTTGGAACCGCCCCTGGCCGGGATAATGGCAATTATTTTCCCTTTGTTTCTTTCAGGCATCCAGATTCCCCACAGGTTCAAAAGACGTATCAATGAAAGTTCTTAAAAAACCTTCAACATTCAACAATGACCAGATAAGCAAACGCCTGTTGACCTTTCCGTTGAGATGCTCCGTCACCAGGTCCTGAACTGTTTTCCGGTCCAGAAATTCATAGATGGCCGCCCGGCTGTTGAATACAACTGCCTTCACATAATCCATGCTTTCGCCCTTGAACCAGCTGGCATCCGGTGCTGAAAAGCCCTGTTTGATGTTCCTGGTGATCCGTTCCGGTAAGAATTCTGAAGCCGCCTCCCTTAGGATCAGTTTCCCGTCCCGTGTTTTATTGAAATATTTTTTTGTCTTGTTGCCGGGTTCATTTTCATTGAGCCGGATGACTTCGGAAAGGTTTCCCAGTTTCATCCCCACCGGGATCTGCATGGCGAAATCCACCAGGTCATTGTCCAAAAAGGGCACCCGGGTTTCCAGTCCATGGGCCATACTCATCTTGTCTTCAATGACCAGAAGGCCGTGGAGAAATGTTTTTGCTTCAAAATATAGGGAGTAATTAATATAGTCTTCAGGGGACTTGGGCGGCTTGTCGCATCCGTTAAACACATCATGGAAGATATCCCGGGTCCAGACATGGGAGACATCTTTCCAAACGGGTTGAAATACTTTATGGATAGACCTGTTTGGGATTAATCGCTGCCAGTACCGGTAATATTTATCAACATAGCTTTCAAAATCGCCGTTTCTGGCTGCCCGGTAGTATCGCCATGGATATCCTGCAAAGAGCTCATCGGCACCGGTGCCGGCCAAAACCACCTTGACAAATTTGCCGGCCAGCCGGGCCACATAATAATTGGGATAACACTGACCGACCCTCGGTTCTTCTACATGGCAAACCAGTTCCGGCATAATCCGCTCCATGTCCCCGGCCTTGAGCACCATCTCATAGTGCTCGGTACCGAAACGATAGGACATGTACTCGGCAAGTTGCCTTTCGTCAAATGCCAACTCCATGCCCGAGGCCGAATTCAGGTCGAATCCGCAGGTAAACGATTTGATATAGGGTAGTTCCCGTGCAGCAATGGCAGTGATTGAGCCCGAATCCATGCCGCCGCTCAGGTATGCCCCCAGTTCAGTATCACTTCTAAGCTGACGTTTAACCGCCTGGGAAAGCAGATGGTTGAGGTGCTCGACATATTGGTTTTTTGAAAGCGGCTTTTCCGGCTCCCGGAAATGATAGTCCCAAAAGCGGAGGAATTGCAACGGCCCTCCCGGTGAAGCCTCCCTGCCCACCAGACAGCAACTCCCCGGAGGAAACATATGGATGCCCCGCATCAGGGTCCGGTCGGTAAAGATATTCTGGAACGTAAAATACTCCACCAGGGCCTCAAGGTCCACCTTCCGTTGAAACCCCGGATATTGTAATATGGCTTTCTGCTCCGATGCAAAGAGCAATTTCCCCTTGAAAAAAGTGTAGTACAAGGGCTTTATCCCATAACGGTCCCTGGCCAGAAAAAGGGTTTTGTCTACTGCATCCCAGATGGCCAGGGCGAACATCCCGTTGAAACGTCCCACACAATCCTGACCCCATTGGGCATAGGCCTGCAGGAGAACTTCGGTGTCTGTCTGAGACCTGAATGTACGTCCCAGGGTTTCCAGTTCCCTGCGAAGTTCAAGATAGTTATACACCTCTCCATTATAAGCAATGGTGTACCGCCCATTGGAATCGGACATGGGCTGGGCGCCTGCCGGGCTCAGGTCAATCACCGCAAGGCGCCTGTGGCCCAGGCCCAGGCCGCCGTCAGTAAAAATCCCCTGTCCGTCCGGCCCCCTGTGGGCAAGGGTCCGGGTCATTCGGGTCAGGATGACCTCATCGGCGACACCCTGGGTTAGATCCAATATGCCTGCAATACCGCACATTCTAATGCAATTAAAATTCCCTCATCAATTCAGCGAACCGGAACATGCTACCACCTAAACGCTTTGATCTTATGGACAATATACTCCTGCTCCGCCGATGACATCTGGGGAAACAAGGGCAGGCTGATTGTGGCGTTGTGGGACTCCCATGCACCGGGAAACTGCTCCGGCCTGAGGTTGTATTTCCTCTTATAATACGCCAGCACATGGACGGCATGGGTGCCCGGGCGGGCGGCAATGCCGTTTTCTCCCAAAAAGGCCATGAGGCGATTCCGGATCTCTCCCGACTTCCGAGAATTGCACCCGGCTTTCACCCGGCAGACATAGGACTGATAGGTGTGGAATGCATTTGGGGGGCAATGGGGAGGTGCCAGCCAGGAGACGTCGCCAAGCATCTCATTGTACCTTAGTGCCAATGCCCTCCGGGATTCTATTATCATATCCAATTTTTTTAACTGGGCATTCCCCAGGGCACCCTGAAGGTCTGTCATCCGATAATTATATCCCGGCTGATCAAAATCAGGCAGCCCGCTGGTGCCGTCCGAATGCCGCTCGAAATCACTGGTCCGGGCACCATGGTCCCTGAGCCTGCAAAGCCCGGCGGCAAGGTTCCGGTCGTGGGTGACGACCATCCCGCCCTCACCGGTGGTAATCACCTTCCTGGGGTGAAAGCTGAAACAGGCCGGGGCGCCGAATTCTCCAGGCCCAAGCCCCCCGGTCTTTGCCCCCAGGGCACAGGCAGCATCCTCAATTACCTTCAGCCCCAGATCACCGGCAATATCCGAAATGGATGGCATATCAGCGCACAGGCCGAAAAGGTGGACCGGGATAACGGCGTTGGGGCTGGCGGGATTGCCCTTTTCCCATGAACCCAGGGCCTTTTCCAGTTCTTTCGGCCCCATATTAAAGGTGATGGGGTCAATGTCCGCAAACACAGGTATCGCCCCGGCATGGGTTACGGCATTGGCCGTGGCAATATAGGTGAACGAAGGCACCACCACCCTGTCCCCCGGCCCGATGCCCAAGGCTGTCAGAGCGAGGTGAAGGGCCGCTGTGCACGAACTGACCGCCACGCCATAGGGGGCCCGGCAGAGGCGGGCAACGGCCGTTTCAAACCCCTTCACTTCAGGCCCCTGGACCAGCCACCCCGTTTTTAATGGCGCTTGGATCGCAGCCATCTCAATCTCATCCATAAATGGACGGGTAATGGGGATTTTCATTGGATCAACGCTCCTACCCTGCTGCCGTTCCAGCCCTGCCAATGGCTGCAGTGCCCGCATGGAGACAATTCACCCCAGGCGCCGGCCAGGTGTTTTTTGCGGGCCATGTCATAGGCCTGCCCCTTCCAGAGGGACCCCAGAGTTTTTTCGCCTGCACCGGAAAACGCCTCAAGCACCCGCCCTTCCCAGTCATGGTTGCAGGCGCTTATCTGTCCGTCCCACAGGATAACCATATCACTAAAAAGTTTTCGGCAGGGTTGCCTTTTGCCCCTATCCCGGTCAAGCTCCGGGGGCAGGGCACCGAATTCGCCGTCTGCGGAATGCTCAGGATAGATCCGGACTCTGTCCGCCCTTTTTTTCCAGTAAGAGACGAATGCATCGATTTCATGGCGATTAACGGCATTGGCAGTGGCGGAGGCCTGGACTGTCGTGGCCACCTGCCGGCAGTTCCGTCTGCTTAAAAAATATTCAATATTGTCCATGACCTGCTCAAATTGATTATTCTGCCGTACTTTTTCATAGGTCTCTCCGGTGAACGCATCAATACTGAAAGAGATGAAATCAATCTCCACATCCAAAAGGAAATCCGCCATGGGCCCGTCCAATAAAAGCCCGTTGGTGGCCAGCTGAATTTGCGCCCCGGTTTTCTCCCGGATCAGCCGGATCATATCCCTAAACCTCGGGTGAAGCAGTGATTCACCCCTGAAAAAGGGAACAATGGCCTTAATCTCTTTATCCTCAAGCTCAAGGATAATTTTTTCAAATAAATTCCAATCCATGAATCCGCCGGTGGCGGTCAAATGGTTTCGGGGGCACATGACGCAGTTCAGGTTGCATGCAAAGGACAATTCCAGGGTCACCCGCTCCGGGAAATCGGGCAGAACAAATTGGCGCCCGTCTTCGTCAAAAAGGATGTGGGGCTTGGGCAAGTCTAAATTCTTCATCACAAGACGTCGTATTCACGGAGCAGAACGGCCAGGGCATCCTGCTCCCGCCAGCAGTCCTCCATGAATTTCCTGCTGTCCATACCGATGCGGAAGCGCGCATCGGGTTCTGAAACCAGTTGCTCCAATTGGATTTCCAACTCGGTTTCGTTCCTTGCCACCACCCAAGGCAGGCGGTCTGCCCCTGTAAATTCCTTGATGCAGCCGATGTTCCACTCGTCAAGCCCTGCAATGACCGGCTTGCCCTGGCTGAGGGACTCCAGGGAGGAAATACCGAACCAGCCCCGCATATGGTCGAATACAATATGGCATTTGCGTTTAATATCCAGGCACTCCCTCCGCCCCTTCCTTTCGATAATCACCGGCTCCACCTGTGGGTGGGAAGCCTGAAGCCGGGTGAGCACCCTCCCGAACTCATCCGTGTGTTTGTCAAACTTCCGGGTAGGCGCCTGGCACACCCGTATCCGGTCGTTTTTTAAACAGGTTTCATACCGCGGCAGATATGGGGGATCGTTTATGGGCACCAGGTTGGGAACCCATACCGCATCGTCAGCCACATGGAGCAGATCCGGGGTGGAAACGATCACCCGCCGCCCCAGTTTTCGATACTTGTCATTAAACCTCTGGGCATTGATGAGATAATCCGGGTGCCCGTGGTGGTGGTGGATGATTTTTTTGCCCTTGATATAATCCCGGATCACAAGGGGGCCCAGGTGGGAATGTTCATCCCTTAGCATATGAAAATGGATGATATCCGAATGCTCAAGCAAATCCGCCACCTCATCGAAATCATCATCATGGATATCCGGCAGATGGATATCCTTTCCGAAATCAATGCCGTACCGGTCCTGCACCGTGATGAGCCGGCACTGGTGGTCGGTATACCGGTTAATGGCATTGGTAAAGGCAATGCCCATACCGGCCGGATCATTTTCTGCAATCATGAGGATTTGCATAGCTTCGCCCTTTCAGTTACACAGGCAATCTGCGTACATTCTTTCAACTATTCACCCACTAAATGGACAATTTATTATCCAATACCAGGTTTATTTTATCCCGGGCATTAGCCGGGATCCTAAAAATCGTATCGGCTCAATCTTTTTATGGCTGTAAAAAAGCCCTGGCCCTGGTTCAGGTGCCCCCGCCACACCTCAGGCACCCAGGAATCCCGGTATTCGGCAAACAAAGGCATAATGCGTTTAAAATCAATATCGCCTTCATGGATCTGCATCCCTTCACCATCCAGGCCATAGGCGTCTCCCATATGAATATGGCGGATATGGGGATAAACGATTGAAATAAAATCCCCGAGGTCCTTTTGTTTGGCATTGCAGTACAACGCCGCATGGGAGATGTCAAAAACGATCTTTATTCCTGTTTCTTCACAGAATGAGGCAATGCCTTCGGCGTCCATGAAATAATTGCCCTTCCAGGCCCCTCCGAAATACCATGGATAGGGGGGCAGATTTTCCAGAAGCAACCGGCTTCCCCGGCAGTCAATTTCATCCAGAGACTTTAAAAGGTTCTCTTTCAATTCGGCCTTATCCAGCTTGATATTGAGGCTCATGGCGCCGGGATGGGCAATGAGCTTGGGAGTCCCCTTAAAATACGGGGCAAGCCTTTGGGTCATCGCTGCGGTCCGGTTGACCAGGTCAACTGAGGCCCTTCTGATTCTTTCGTCGGTGCTGCAAAGGTCCATAAGCTCCCCGTCCATGTATTCGGCGGCATGGACCACAAGTTCCTGGGGGTACTCCATTTCCAGGACAAAGGGCTGCTCCAGATCTTTTTCCGCCAGATGAATTTCAATCACACGTGGGTTGAACCCAACCATTTCTTGGAAATCGGTAAAGCGGGCGATCAGCCCCCACCGGCTCTTAAAATTCTTCCCAATGTCAGAGGCACCGTCCCCTTCCCCGGCAATATCCTTTTCCAGAAAAAGTCCTCCTTCTTCTATATCCCGATTCAGGACCCGGCCCAAAAGGTCATCCATGGCCGAAGGGGGAAGCCCTTTGCCCGGCCCTTTGACCCGTACCATGTCCCTGTCCACCCGGGTTCCCTTGGAAAGGAAGGAAGCCGCCGTAAGGCTTTTACCGAACACCTCCCGGTTGACCACCTCTCCCCTGAGCAGGAAACGGTCCTCCGTGGCCATGGCCTGGTCGGCGATCCTGATATCCCGGACCATCCGCTTAAATTCATAGGGTTCCAGGCTGATCTTATGATCCGGCCCGTCCATGGTTTTGTCCAGGGTGATATGCTTTTCAATGATGGAGGCACCCATGGAGGCGGCGACCAGGGGGATGGTAATGCCGATGTCATGGCCGGAATATCCCACCGGCGCCTGAAATTTTTTGAGCCAGGTGATCATTTTCAAGTTCACCTCCCTTGGCCAGACGGGATAGGCACTGCGGCAATGGAGCAGGGCAAAATCAGCCCCTTCTTCCTTGAGCAGCCCCACCGTCATTTCGATCTCTTCACGGTAGGACATTCCCGTGGACACGATCATGGGCTGTTTTTTCAGGGCTACATGGGCGAGAAGATCCAGATTGTTCAAATCCGCCGAGGCGATTTTATACCCGTCCACCCCTAAGGCTTCAAGGAAATCTGCACTCTCCTTGTCAAAAGGGGTGCATAAAAAATCCATTCCCCTTTCTGTGGCCTCCCCCCTAAGATCCCCATAGTCAGATTCTGACAATTCCACTTTTTGAAGCAGAGGGATCATGTACTGAAAATGCTGTTCGTATTTTCCGGGATCATTGAGCATATCCTCGGGGTAAAGGCTTTCCAGGCATCTTTTCTGGAATTTCACGGCATCGGCACCGGCCTCATGGGCCGCGGAAATGAGTTCCCTGGCCATGCCGGCATCGCCATTATGGTTGATACCGATTTCGGCAATGATATAAGTGGGGCGGTTTTCGCCGACCTCTCTTCCATTGATATGAATTATTGGGCAGCTCACACTCTCTCCTCCAGAGTCCTTTCCCAGTATTCCAAAAGGTCTTCCAGAGTCCGGCTGAAGGGGATCCGGGGCACCCACCCTGTTACCGAACAAAACTTTTTATTGTCACAAACCATGGCCGGAATATCAGAGGGCCTCATCCGATCAGGGTCCGTCACGACCCGAACCTCTGCATTCGATATCTCGATCAGTTCTTTGAGCACATCTTTCAGCAGCCTGGGCCGGCCGGACCCGATGTTATACACCTCTCCGGCCCTTCCATATTCAAGGGCCATCCAATAGGCCCGGGCCGCATCCCTGAAATCCGTAAAATCTCTCCGGGCCTCAAGATTGCCCACCTCAAGGACCGGATCCTGTCTGCCGGCGTTAATCAAGGCAATCTGCCGTGCAAAACTGGCCAGGGCGAATGTTGTACTCTGCCTTGGGCCGGTGAGATTAAAAACCCTTACCCTGACAATATCCATCCCGTAGCTTTTATGGTACTGAAAACCCAGCATATCCTGACTGACTTTACTCACGCCATAGGGGCTCAGGGGTTTGAACCCCTGGGTTTCAGCCACGGGAAGCTCATCCTCGGAAACCAGTCCGTACGCCTCCGAACTGCCGGTCACCAGGATACGGGTATTCAGATCCAGCCGTTTCACCGCTTCAAACAGGTTCAACTGGCAAGTAATATTATTGGTAATGGTCTGGTGGGGATTTTTCCAGGAATCGTCAACAGAAGTTTCCGCAGCCAGATGAAAGATCCGGTCCGGCCTGACCTTGTGGATCACCCCGTCCACCCCATGGGCGTCCATGAGGTCGCAGTTGTGCAGCACCAATTCTTCTTCGATACCGGAAATGAACCGCCGGCTGTCTCTCCACCGTATGGTGCCGTGGACCTCTACCCCCGGCCTGTTCAATAGATACTCGGCCAGGTGGCTGCCCGTCATTCCTGTTATGCCAGTTACCAATACTTTCATATCTAAAACCTTGCAACGACCTTAATCCGAATATTTTCGTCCACATTGTCCTTGAGTGCCTCAAGTATTTCATTCTGCCTGGCAAAGGAGGTGATAAGCAATGCGTCGGGCCGGATCTTATTGATCCGGGAGGGTGCCTGGATCACCATGCCCCAGAAGAGGGTGCCAACTTTCTGGGAATCGTTGTCCACCACGCCGGTAACGGCAAGTTCTGTTCTCTGCACGGCTGAATAGACCACCTCAGCTGTATCCGAGGCCCCGTAAAGGACTATTGTACGAATTCCCTCACGATAGCATTCGTCCAGCAATTCCTTTATTTCCCTTCGCACACCGGCATAGAATTGAACAATTTCAGCTGAAAAAGACAGAAAATGCCGCGCCACGTATTCCCTGCCCCCAGATGTAAGGTGGTAGGCCATGGTACGATTGGATTCCCCCGATACGGTTAACATCCCGTCTCCGACGAGTTCCTTGATGTAATTATTTACCATGGAACTGCTCAAGCAGGTTTCACAGCCCAACTGTTTCTGGGAAACATTTGGATTTTTCTTAATGCTCAACAGCAGGGAAAACCGCCTAAAATTCTTGCTGGGTACCAAATATTCCGACTGGTAGGGTTCTATCATTTTTTAAACAACCTGAATATAATAACCATTCACTGACTGGACATTACCACCTGCATCACTCCCTGTAAACCCGGAAATTAATGTCTAAGATTAGTATCGTTACCTTCTCAATGATACTTTAAAGAAAATTCTGCGGCAGCCCTCCCAGCCCTCCTGCCGAACACCTGGGAGGAAAGCACCATGGCCCCGCCGATACGGTCTGCCCCATGCATTCCCCCGGCGGCCTCACCACAGGCAAATAGTCCCGGCATACCCGTATATCCGTTTTCATCAATACGGATGCCGCCATTGGATACCTGGGCAGCCATCACCACCCTTTCCCAGCCACGGTCTGAGCAATAAACCTCAATCCCTCCCCGGGCATCCAGGTGGTCAATCAACACCTTATCTATCGCCCTGTCTTCTCCTCCCCAGGATATGGGCGCGTGCGTGCTCCTCATCTTAAAAAGCGGATATAAGGATTGCGGAAAAGGATGCTTTCTTCCCTGCCGGTCCTTAAAACGGGCCCCGGCATCGCCCATGGCTGAAATCCGCCAATATTCCAGTTTTTCGGCTTTGCACCAAACAAACTGGGTAAAGGCGCTGTTCACATAAGAAATTTTATGTTTTCTACACCAGTCATGGAGGATTAGAGCGGACCGGCCGTTCTGTGCAAGGACGACGGGATGTACAGCAGTCCCTCCCCCCATGGCCAGAACCACACTATTGGAATGGATACGTAACCGTTCTTTGGTCTCTCTGTTCTCCAGAGCAGCTCCGGAAACACGCAAACCAGAGGAGTGGTTCACCGTCAGGATATCCACGGCCCTGTATCCGGCCAGCAAAACGATTCCCCGCTTTTCCAGTTCCCCTACCAACCGATGGTAAAACCGGTCAAGGGCTTCAATGATATAGGCCCTGGGCTGAACCGGGCTGAAGCAGCCCGGCATCCGCAAAGGTTTCCCCTTCCGGTCTTTTTTAAGGCGCCCCCCCCATTGAACCAAATTTTCTAAGGCCCGATGACTTTCCTCTGCCATGATTCTGGTCAGCTTTAGGTTTATCTCTCCCGGAGGGGCCAAAGATGCCGCCTCTTTAACAAAACAATCTTTTTCCTCTTTATTGATACAGACCTGGATACCCAGTTCATTGTTCGGATTGGCGAATGATGAGCCCTGGGGCCCTTTTCCAGATGCGGCCACCACCACCCTTACACGGGGCCGGGCGTCGGCGGCAGCCAGGGCTGCCCGAATCCCTCCCAGCCCTGCACCTAGGACAAGAACATCTGTTGTTGTATCATACGGGTATTTTCCCAAGGCCTTTTCTCGCTTCTCTATTGCCGGGCTCTTTTTCAAGGACCATTCTATAAATGCGCCCCGCTGTGGAGAACTGTTCCATGAGGATGAAGCAGTCACCGATTTTGTTGAGTACAACTAGGCGGTCCGGCAAGGCAGCAGCACACCGTTCATAGGCGCCCACGGCATTGGCATAATCTTCCACCCCATAAAATGTATCGCCCAATTCCTCCCAGAGTACGGCCTGGCCCGAATCAAGAGCAACCGCCTCTTCCAGCCTGACAACACCCTGGTCGAACCGGTCGGTTTCCATTAAAAGCCTGGCCGTGAATGCCGCCCACTCAGCATTATCCGGGCGTTCCTCAAGTGCGGACTGCGCCATTTCAAGGGCCTGCTCTTTTTTGTCTTCAAGATCCATCAACCTGGCCTTTAAAAAACGCCAGGACGGGGTATAGTTTTCAATGGGCCGCCACACCGAAAGAAATAGGGCGGCCTCCCGGATCCGCCCCTGATCAATCAGCCGGACAATCGCATGGCTGCTGGACCACCAATAATTCGCATCTTTTAATTGCCGGAAAAAAGCATCGTCATTGCGCAGTTTCAATGCCCGCTTCAGACATGTTTCCCAGATCCCGGGTTCATTCTTCGCCCTTTCCATCCAATTCGCGGCCATGGCCGCTCTCTTTTCCTCTATCTTTGGAGCCAGATCCGGTTGGTTGGCCAGGGCGCCTTCCCAGACCTCAAAGGACTTGTCAAAATCAAGCATTTGGGCAAACGCTTCTCCCTGCAGAAGCCTGCACCTGGCTGAACCCGGGAACTCAGCCATGCATTGTTCCAAAAGGCTTCGGGCTTTTGCACTATCCCCATTCTTAAGATACAGCGCCGCCAGTTCGAGAAAGTCGGTCTCACGAAACCGGCCCTGCTGGATCTTGGATAGGATCTGATCTTCAGTGCTCAGATATGACACCAGGTTTCCGACGAGACGGCTAAAAAGTTCAATCCCGTGCGCATGCCCCGCCATCTCCGTCTCCAGGATCTTGTTTTCCTTTATCAGAACCTCTATTTCATTATCAGCTTTTTCAAAGGCCTGGATATTTTTTGCTTCATAGAGTTTTTTGGCGGCCATCTCCTCCATGGGCATAAACAATTCCAATTCAGCCCGGGCCTTTTTTAATTTCCGGATAATCTGCCGGGCCTTTTGGGGAAGTTGGGAAAATCGGGTAAGCTTTTCGGTGAAAGGTTTGGTCAGGAATTCTTTTGACTGCCTGCATATCTTCCCGATTTTCCTCACCTGTCCTGAGGCTTTCCTGGCGGCAGCCAGTTCTTTTTCAGCTGCACGAATAAAAGAAAGCACCTGTGCCCGATCAACACCATGGACACACGAATCCATAATTCTGTCTAAGGGAATCCGCTTATCCGTATAATGCCCCATGACAGAGGCCAGATCTCGGACCTGTGTGCCCTTAATATGTGCCCCCGCTGCAGTGGCGTTGATATAGTCGGCAGGGTGGTTGCCGAGCATTTTTTCAAGGTTCTGCTTGAATTCCAGGAATGGGCGGAGTGTCGGGACTCCTTCGCCGTTGATACCCGGCACCGTGATAAATTTTGAAGTCTGATCATGCCAGTCATGTGAAAAGACAGCACCCTTGACATGATCCCTTTCAACTGAAGTAAACGCAAAATCATACCCGGTGAAAATAATGGGATCCGCCCCCATCATCTGGGCAGCGCTGAGTGATAAAAGGGCGACAGAATTGACAGGCGCCATCAGGTGCTTCACTTTTAAAGCCTTTAAAATCCAGGCCTGGGTTTCATTTTCCTGAAAACTGAAAAACAGATGTTTCAGCGACAAGCGCTTGGCAGCCAAACTGGAGGATACGGCACCTGCGATAAGGGAAAAACGGGCCTCTCCGATAAGGTCCGGCGACAGCTTCTCGGAATTCATATTTCTGAAATCCAGGGTGGTAACGAAATCCGGCACAATGCCGTTTTTCAACAGTGGCGCCACGGCGGAGTCTGCCGCAATCATTACACACCGGCCCACGGCCTCTTTTAAATGCCCCATGCTTCTGCCGAGGGAGGGACCGGCCGATACCAGAACCGCCGGCAATCCTTGAAAAGCGCCTTTCAATGCATCCGCCGGAGCAGCCGTCCTTAAAAGGGTGAGATTGGAAATCCTGTTCTCAAACAATTGTTCCCCGTACTCGGTCAGGGCGCCGCAGGCTGACAGTGCTCTGCTGACCCTGGCCCCTGCCACACTCTTTGTTTCAGCATAAAGCTCGGGTCTCCACTCCGAAAGGGGGGGGTAGTCGCTGATTAAATAATCGGTCTGCACCCCGGTGTTTATGATCGTATCATAGAAGGTATCCCAATCGATCTCACCGGCCATCACCACCACTTTGTCAGATGCCAGAAGCGGTCTGAGGTCAGCATAGTGCATAGCCAGGCAGAACATATCCAGGCACGGTTCCAAAATTACCATACGGTATATATCCTGGCGCTGTTCCAGGGCAATCCGCTGGCTGTACCCCATCCCCAGGCCAATGAAAACACATACGGTGGCATCAAGCGCGCTTTCATTCTTCAATATGGGCAGCCAGTCTGAAAGGGTCTTAATCGGATCATTCTGGTTGTACAAATAGGCATAGTTAGGGCCGGGCCTGTCAAACCTGAGCGTGGGAAGTGAGCGGGTAGGTATAACCTCTCCGATGTCCCGGGGGGCAAATTGACACACCTGCCGGTACAATTGCGGATCTTTTTCTTTTAAACACGAAATATTTTCATCCCAGAACCGTCTCATATTCTTTTTTCCCCTATTATTGTCTGCAGCGACATGCACTTAAGCCATCAATATGGTGCATTCTCTGATACGCTCCCACCAGCCCCCATCAACGATCTAAAGCATTGGGTTGGTATTAGGCAATTTTTTCCGGCCGGCACCTTGTTACAAACGCTCTCCAGAGCCTCCCGGCTTCGGCTGCAAGCCTTCTCATCATGGTATACAAATTGCTTATTCATTTCAACAAGGATATTTTTAACCATAAAAGGAAATTTTTACCGGAAACGGAGCGTTTTCATGATAAAGGGGGAGATTTTGACCAATCCACATATTTGCGCCCAATGCGATGCCACCAACAGATCATGCTGCACACTAAGGGCCGAAGACAATGACGGCATGCCCACACCGGTATCCGAACCTGAAGTTGTCAAAATTCTGGCCGCACAGGGTCATCAAAGAAGAGAAGAGATCCTTGATATCCGCCCCAATTCAGAACAGTTTACCCACCAGATGACCCTGCTGTTTCCGGACATGGCCGACTATATCCACCACGCCTTCCCAATGAGCGGACATCACATGGAGCTTAAAACACAGGGGGATGCCTGTATTTTCAAAGACGATCAGGGATGCCTGCTTCCCAATGAGGCCCGTCCCCATTTCTGCCGCATCTATCCCTTCTGGTTTTTCGGTAGTGAACCGCAGATTTTCCAGGATCACAATTGCCTGGCCCTTCAAAAAAACAGGACCATCCCGGAGGTTCTGCTTTCTCTGGGGACAAATGCGGACACCCTCCGCCGGATCCACAACCGGATCTGCCGAGACTGGGGACTTTACCGCTCCATTCCACAGAAGCAAAAACGGGCCTTCCTTTAATATACATATGGATCATACCCTTTATGGCATCATGGATTTGCCTTAATAATTCGGCGCAGGCCAGGAAAAACTTAAAGGCAGATTTATGATTGACGCTCAATTTTCCAGTCTATAGGATGGGGGCAGGAAAATTCGTTATCCTGTAATATAGGAAGCCCGCCCTTAGAAGCAATAAAACAACCCCGGGGGATATTGTATGCAGTCACCTGCCACGAATATTTATGAATCCAACCTTGCACTTTTAGAAAAACATCACAACCCGTTATTCAAAAGGATCACCCAGAATCCCCCCGAGCCTTTAGGAGAGATATTTTATGCGCCAAACGGCAAGCCCAATCTCCGGGTGATGACCGAAAAAGGCGTTCAGGTGACATTACACAATGAAATCGATCCTGAGGCTGAAAGCAAAGAGTTTGCGCAAAACCTTCCTGGGGACTTTAAGGGGTTTGCAGCCATTCTCGGAATGGGCCTTGGGTACGGTGCTCTGAGAATCCTCAAAGAACGGCCCCTCCTCCAGCGGCTGGCCTTCTTTGAACTGGAACCGGGCATCTTCGTCCAAGCCCTCAGACATGTTGATCTCACATCTATCTTGGATGATCCAAGGCTTATCCTTGGCATAGGGCCAACCCCTGAAATACCCGTCGTATTAGAAACCAGTTCAAGAACCATTCAACTTGAAAGCTCGAGTGTACTGCATCACAAGCCATCTTTCACCCTGCATCCGGATAGCTACAAACAGCTTGAAGAAGACCTGTTCAGCTATATTAACAGCCTGAATATCGGCGGCGCAACCATCAGGTCCCTGGGAAGGGATTTTTTCGACAACCGCTTTAAGAACATTGCCACCATCCACCATCATTTGATGCTGGAAGGCCTTCAATCCAAATTCGAGGGTATCCCCGCCATACTGGTTGCCGGCGGCCCTTCCTTGAACCGGAATATCCAGCAGCTCAAGCAGATGGAGGAGAATGCGGTAATTATCGCCGTGGATACGGTGTTGCCGGCGCTGATAGACGAGGGTGTTTCCCCCCATTTCACCACATGTATCGACCCCCTGGATTTGACCTATGAAAAGTTTGCCGATATCGCCCCGAAGGCAAAGGATACCGCTTTAATCTGCGCATCCTGGGTGACAGCCAAAACACCAAAAATATTCCCGGCGGCCCAGGTATTCTGGACATTTTCAGGAAAACCCATAGAGGCCTGGCTCAACACTACTATCGGGGGTAAAATTTTCACCGGGGGTGCCAGTACCGTCGCCCATTTAAACCTGATTGCAGCCCATATCCTTGGATGCGACCCCATCATATTTATCGGGCAGGACCTTGCATATTCGGATGCAGATTCAGCTTCCCACGCCAAAGGAACAATTCTACAGGGAGCGGATCCCACCGCCAGGATAAAAAATCCAATAAAAGGGGAGACTGTTATCGGTATCAACGGTGAAACGCTACGGACAGACCGGGCCTTCCTGAGCATGAAAAAATATTTTGAGACCGCCATTGCCGCATCTGACAGGACCCATATCAATGCCACAGCATGGGGGGCAAATATCGAAGGCACGCAAATTCTCAACCTTGAGGACGCCATCGGCATGCATTGCAGCAAAAAAGTGTACCCGGACCGGATTCTTCAAGACCACTGCTCTGCAGCCCCGCCCATGAACGCCGATGGCCTGACCCAGGTGTTCGACAGGATGCTGGCCAAAACCCGGAAACTGCAAAAACTGATCAAAAAATCCGATGCAGCAACCGCCGCCCTGCTAAAAGAGATTCAAAAACTAAAAAAACAAAAAGCAAAAATAAGCTCCTTTAGCATGCTCTCCACGGCCCAGAACAAAAAAATCCAAATAATAGATAAATGCCACCAGGAACTGGACGACACAACAGATGTATGGGCAATTCTTGAGGAAATAACCATGGAAGGACTCAAGGAAAGTGAACGCCGCAAACAGGCGATATCCATACTTGAAAAAGACTCAGATACATTCCATGATTGGTTGATAAAAAGCTTGAACCAGCGTCTTTTAATCAACCAGACCCGTAAACAGACCCTGGCCATATTTGCGAACAACCTGAATATGGTTATCACGTTCCTCCAAAAAGAACGCAAATATCTAAAACAAGATGAACTAAAGCTTGCCGGCCTGTATATGAAACACGGAAACTATCATATGGCCAAGCCGCTATTGAAAAAATTACAAAAGAAAATGCCGGACTCACCGGAAATCAACGTCCATCTCGGCTGTATTGCAATGCAGTTTAACCTGTACGAGGAGGCGAACCGGTATTTCCAAAGGGCTGTCAGGGCCAACCCCAAACTTGCCCGAACCGTCAACGCCCACCTGAAGGCATTCGGCGATGAGTTTTTAGACTATGCCACATACTTTAAAACAGAACCCGGGCGGGAATTAAGCGTAAAGTACATGGTACAAAAAGGCCTTAAATACACCCCTGACCATGACGGGCTGAAAAAAGAACTGGAAGCCATCCTGGCAAGTGACCTGGACGCCATCTGCGAGGAGCAGGACAAAGGCAATTTTGAATCACAGGCCGCCCTTACAGAAGAGTGGCATAATTATGTGACAGACCAGAATAAGGTTTTCACCACCTTCCCTCCCGCCATAATAGGAAGGCTCCACCTTTGCTTTGGCAAACTAAAGTGCCACCAAAAAAACTACCTGGATGCCGTGGATGCCTTTGACCGGGCCATTGAATATCAGCCGGATAACAGGGACAATTATTCGGCTAAAATAGAGGCCTTATTTATGGCCGGAGAATTCGGCCGCGGTATTGACGCTTTGAATTCAGCAGTTAAAAAGGATAGCACCCTTGCTTCCTATTGGGAAACCATAGGAGACAGTTTGCAGGACGGCGGCCAGTATGATGATGCCATTCTGGCTTATGAAAAATGTTTCATCCACCTGCCGGACAATATGAATCTGCTCAAAAAAATTGGGGACTGTTACATGGAGACCAATCAGCTTGAAGCGGCAAAAGCTGCATACACGAGGTTAAAAGAACATCTGCAGTCTTCAGGGGAGGCCTGATCTCCCCATTGTCATTTTTGACGGTTGGCTTTTGTTATCCAGTCAAAATATCTAAGATCAGACTCTGTATCGATATCCAGGGAGCGCTCTGCAGGGACGACATACCCCCTTGTGGTGTCGGAATAAAATGACCTGTTTGCCATAAACCAGCTTGAGCGGGCCATATATATGGCACCGCTGGGGAGGTAAGACACGGGTAAATCCTGCCTTCGTTTATTTAAATACCTTTCTCCGAGAACAGGCTTTAACATGGCGGTTCCGTCCATATGGAACATCCAGTAGGGGCTCTTATCCACCTGGGTCACAGAAACCATTGCATCTGAAGATGAATTGATGCACGATTCGATACACCCGTCGATGTCCTCTGCCCGGGTTAAGGGAGATGTCGGCTGGAGCAGCATTACAAAATCATACCCTGGAACGGATTCCATGGCGTGGACAATCACATCGGAAACAGAACTCTCGTCCCGGGCCAAATGCGCCGGCCTCACAAAAGGCGCCTCACATCCGTATTGCCCGGCAACCCGGATAATCTCAGAGTCATCAGAGGAAAGGATTAAACGGTCCATGAGTCTGGACCGCCCTGCGGCCTCTATCATCCACGCGATCAGCGGTTTTCCGCCAGCCCGCCTGACATTTTTGCGCGGCACCCCCTTAGAGCCTCCCCGGGCGGCTATCACCCCTAGTATTTTCATCTGATCAAACATCAGCGATGGTGTCCTGCCCTATCATCCCCAGAATATTTCTCCGTATTCGCCCTCTGCCGTTTCAAAATCTCGTTTATGACCGATATCCATCCAGTATTCCCTGATCTGAAAAATAACGGTTTTCAAATCCTTTCCCATCATCTTGTCAAATAGATGGGTCATATCAAAGTACTCGTTTCCTGGTATTAGATCAACGATGTCCGGCTCAAACACATAGATACCGCCGTTGACAAAAAACCGTTGCACCGGTTTTTCATCAAGCCGCACCAGTCGGTTACCCTCCTGGTGGATGACCCCGTAAGGAATCTGCATATTGTATTCCCTCACACACATGGTGGCCATTGCGCTGCCCAGTTTGTTGTTATTGATATGAAAATCCAGAAGTTTTTCAAAATCCACCTTTGTCAGCAGGTCTCCATTCATTACAATAAAAGGGGCATCCGGTTTTTCCGGCATCAATTTTATACTTCCGGCCGTGCCCAGGCGTTTATTTTCTTTGAGGTATTCAATATTCACTCCCCACTTCGAACCGTCGCCAAAATAATCTTCGATCATCTCGGCCTTGTAATTGACAGATATATAAAAATTCCCAAACCCTTTGTCGATAAACCCCTCAAGAATGGTTTCAAGCACAGGGGTTCCACCGACTTTCAACAGGGGCTTGGGACAGGATTCGGTCAAGGGGCGCAGCCGGGTGCCCAACCCCCCGGCCATCAATACCACCGGATTTTCCCTTTTTTTTCCAGCCAGGATATCCTTAAGCACAATCAGGCGGACCACACGGCCTTGGTGGTCCACCATGGGCAATTGGGTGATGGACTGCTCCTTCATGATCCGTTTCATGGTCTTTGCATCCTCATCCACAGAAGCGGTGAGGGGGGAAACATAATAAATGCGCTTCACAGGTTCTTCTATGCTGATGCCCTTTAATATCCCCCTTCGGATATCCCCGTCTGTTACGGTGCCAAGGAGTTTATCTTCAGCATCCACAACAAGGGCAATCTGAAGGCTGCTTTTATCAATAACAGCCATCGTCTCTTTAATGCTGGTATCGGGTGAAACAGAGGTTTTTTTCCAATCTTTCATGGGACTACCCTAGGCCTTTATGTCATAAAATATTTTCGTGTTTTCCGCAAAATCGGCGGTTTCAAGTATCTGCCTGATCATTTTGGCAGTGCCTTCCTTTTTAAACGGTATCTCCATTGCTTTTATATCGGCTTGAAACCCGGTACGGTCAAGTTTTTTAAACGCATCAAAAATAGCCCTGTGATCGGCAGTGCAGTCTATTACACTCAGTGCCCGCACCCTGCCCTTCTGCCGGTCTCCGATATTTATGGTGGGCACCCCCAAGGCAGGCGCCTCTATAATACCGCTTGAACTGTTGCCGACCACTGCCCGGCAGAGCTTCATGGCAGACAGATACCTTAAACTGCCAAGGGAGGAAACGATGAGGCATTGACCTTTATGGCGGCGCTGGAACTCATTTTGAAGCGCATTGATTTTCTGACCGCCGGCATCGGCATTGGCCCCTGTAAATATAAACCGGTGATCCCGGAATTGATCCAACACCCCCAGAAGGGCTGAAAAAGACGCTGCAGGCCCATCCCTTCCCAGGGTTTCGGGATGATAGGTGATAAGGAAAAAAGGCGTATCCAGATCCAGCCCGAGGGAGCGTTCAAGTTCGGCTTTCTCCATGAACCTCATCCCCTGAATATTTTCCACGCCCAAGGCCCCGACATCAAACACCCGCTCAGGCGCCTCGCCCATCTGGATAATCCGTTTGCGGTATGCGTCACAGCAGGGGAAATGATAAAGGGCCATCTTGGTGATACTGTGCCTGAACGCCTCATCAATGGCACCGGATGTCGTCTCTCCGCCGTGGATATGGGCAATGGGAATGCCGTGCACATGGGCTGATGCGGCACAGCAGAAAGCCTCCCACCGGTCCCCCAGAACAACCAGGACATCCGGACGGGACTGGCCAAAGTACCTGCCGTAGCGCGCCATTGCCATGCCCATGGAGCGGCATATCCCCTGGGGGCTGTCATCGCAGGGTTCGATATCCACGCAGGCATCAGGCTCGACCCCATCTTTGGTGATTTCATCCAGGGTCATGCCGTGGGCCGCTGCCAGGTGGGTACCGCTGACCAGGAGCCGCAGTTCCAGGACTCCGCTTGAATCGATTTCCTTGATCAGCCGCCGCATTAAACCGTACTCTGCCCGTGTTGAGGTGTAAACACAGACTCTGATCTTCAATGGATTCATAGATCCGGCTCTTCTATTAGATCGTCGGTATTGTAATTTCTTGAGGCTTTTGTACCCAGAATCTCATCCCACTTCATTGGACTGAGGCCCGTGCCCGGCCGTTTTACGGCCAGGTTGCTTTTGGTAAATGCTGCCCCTTTCAGGATGTTACAGGCCGCAACAATACTTTTACGCGCCGCAGCAATGTTCTTTGTCTCCGACGGGCTGGGGGTCTTTTCCCCATTGCCCAAGGCCTTTTCGACATTCCTGATCCCTTTGACCATCTGTTTTAGCTCATCAACATCCAAAGAGGCCTTATGATCTGGGCCGGACAGGGATTTGTCCAATGTAAAATGTTTTTCAATGACAACGGCACCCAGCGCCGCGGCGGCAATGGGGATTTCAATTCCCTGGGTATGGTCGGAATATCCGATTTTAACGCCGGGGAATGCCCCGGCCATCGTCTGCATGGCACTTAAGTTTACATCCTCCATGGGCGTGGGATACTCCGTATTGCAGTGCAGCAGGGTTACCCGATCGGGCGACAGGCCGGCTGATCTGAAAACCTCGAGGGCCCTTCCCACCTCATTGATATCCGACATTCCCGTGGACAGAATAATTTCCTGGCCCAAGGCGGCAATCTTCCTCAAATAGGGAAGGTTGGTAATCTCCCCCGATGGAATCTTCCATCGGCTGATCCCAAGCCCCTGAAGCAGGTCAATGCTGCCCAGATCAAACGGAGAGGATAGAAACTGGATCCCATGCCTCCGGCAGGTCCCCATCAATTCCCTATGGGCGTCAAGGGACAATTCAAGCCCTTGGAGCATCTCAAGCTGTGACTTTTGCCCCGGCAGGTCCCGTTTCTGGTAATCTGCCCTGGCTGCGTGCCTGGTAACCAGGGCCTCTGGAGAAAATGTCTGGAATTTAACCGCATCCGCACCTGCCAGCGCAGCCTGCCTGACCATCTCCCCGGCCCGGTCCAGGCTGCCGTTATGATTTACACCGGCTTCGGCAATAATGAAAATCTTCTGGATCTGCATCTGGTGAAAACACCTTATCTTTTATCGTTATCAATCCTATACCAACCCGCTTCCTTTTTTTCAACTTAAACCGCCGGACCCTGCTTTATTTAAAGTTCTCTTGCAATGGAACCGATTTTTAATTTAAACAGAAGAACATTAAAAACCATGTATAACCCCCAGAGAACATAACACCCAATGGAAACCGTCAGAATTATTCCCAGACTGGACATCAAAGGACCCAACCTGGTGAAAGGTATTCACCTTGAAGGGTTAAGGGTATTGGGAAAACCCGAACATTTTGCAGAATATTACTACATTAACCACGCCGACGAACTGATGTTCGTGGATGTGGTCGCCAGCCTATACGAAAGAAACAGCCTTCATGATATTATAAAGCGAACGGCAAAAAAAATTTTTATTCCCCTGACCGTTTCGGGTGGTATCCGGAGTATAGACGATATCCGGGGCGTACTCAGGGCCGGGGCTGATAAAGTGTCATTGAACACTGCGGCCATTCATGATCCGGACCTGATCCGGAAAGCCAGCCGGGAATTCGGCTCATCCACCATTGTGGTCACCGTAGAGGCCATCAAACAGGAAGACGGGCGGTATCTGGCCTATACGGACAACGGCCGTGAGCACACCGGTATTGAGGTGGTGGACTGGGCTGAAAAAGCCGAGGAAATGGGCGCAGGTGAAATCGTTATCACCTCCGTTGACAATGAGGGGACAGGCGCCGGCTTTGACATTGAATTAACCCGGGCGGTGTCAAAAGCGGTTACCGTTCCGGTTATCGCCCACGGTGGTGCGGGCAGCCCCCTGCATGTCATCGACGTGATTAAAAAAGGATATGCCGATGCCGTTTCCATGGCCTCCATTCTTCACTACCATGCCCTTGATGAAATCAGGGAATCAGAGGACTTTCTGGATGAAGGGAATACGGAATTCTTAAATTACGGAAAAAAATCAGAGAAATTTTCCTATACCGACCTGATTTCCATGAAAGGGTATCTGGCAGATGAAAATGTTTATTGCAGGCCGTGACGGCCTGGATAGGAATGGATAAAATGAAAGTTGCCATTATTGATTACAAAATGGGGAACCTTTTCAGTGTGACCAACGCATGCCGGCATGTGGGCCTTGACCCCGTTGTGACCCTGGATCAATCCCAAATCATGGCCGCGGACGGGGTCATCCTTCCGGGGGTTGGGGCATTTGCCAAAGCCATGGATCAATTAACCCGGCTGAATCTCATCTCCGTCATCAAAGAATCCATTGGCCGCAAAAAGCCCTTTTTGGGCATCTGCCTGGGTATGCAGCTCTTATTTTCCACCAGTGAGGAGTTTGAAAAAACGGACGGACTGGATATAATTAAAGGCAAGGTGGTTAAGTTTCCCACGGGATATAACGGCGCCCGGGTAAAGGTCCCCCAGATCGGATGGAACCGGATACGAGGGGGGGCATTCGCCAAACCGGCACCCGTGATGGCAGGCATTGATGACGATGAATTCATGTATTTTGTGCATTCCTACTATTGTATCCCCGACCGGGAGGAGGATATTCTCACCACCACCCGGTACGGGAGCACCACCTATTGTTCTGCAGTGATGCACGACAATATTATTGCCACGCAATTCCATCCCGAAAAAAGTGCAGAAAAAGGCATCTTATTTTATAAAAACTGGGCAAACCTTGTTAAAGAAAGGGCATCAACCTATGAACAACCTGCTTGAAACCAAATACGGACTCCCCTCGGATGTCATTTTCTGCAAAAAATGTGTCATGTCCAACCAGCGGCCGGCATCGGCAGTTGAATTCAAACACACCATCAACAGCAAAAAACAAACACTGGCCTTTGACGACCAGGGCATATGTGATGCCTGCCGTGTGTCGGAGCATAAAGACAAACAAATAGACTGGAAAAAGCGGGAAGAGGAATTATTAACACTGCTGGAAAAACACCGGAAAACAGACGGGTCCTACGACTGTCTGGTCCCAGGATCCGGTGGCAAGGACAGTGCCCTCCAGGCCCATATTCTCAAATACAAATACGGGATGAACCCGCTGACCGTCACCTGGCCGCCAATCTTGTACACCGACTACGGTTACCGGAATTTCAAAAACTGGATTGATGTGGGGGGGCTGGACAACATCAGTTTCAACCGGAACGGCAGGGCAATGAGAATTTTGACCCGGCTCTCCATTGAGAACCTGTTCCACCCGTTCCAGACATTTATTTTGGGTCAAAAAAACCTGGCCCCGAAACTTGCCCTGAAATTCGGTATTCCCCTGGTTTTTTACGGGGAAAATGAAGCGGAGTACGGCAATCCCATTGCAGATAATGCAAAATCCCTCAGGGACAGGTCCTACCATACCATGAAAAACCTAAATGATATCTATCTTGGGGGGCTCCCTGTCAAAGAGATAACGGACCGGTACGATTTAACCGTGAACGATCTGATGTCATTTCTGCCGCCGGACGCAGCAGAATTCCAGAACTCCAATATTGAGGTCCACTACCTGGGGTATTACCTGAAATGGACTCCCCAGGAAGCCTATTACTACGCAGTTGAAAACACAGGGTTCAAGGCGCGCCCCTTCAGAAGCCAGGGCACCTACAGCAAGTACAACAGCATTGATGATAAAATTGATGACCTTCACTATTATACCACCTTTATCAAATTCGGCATCGGCCGGGCCACCTATGACGCCTCCCAGGAAATACGCAACAGGCATATCACCAGGGAGGAGGGGCAGGCCCTGGTAAAACGGTTTGACGGAGAATTTCCCGACCGGTACTTCAACGAAATCATGGACTACCTGGAAATGTCACCGGAATACTTTAGAAACGAACTGGCAGACAAATTCAGGTCTCCACATCTGTGGAAAAAAGTGAACGGTGAGTGGAAACTGCGTCATACGGTGAATATGGACGGCGTTGAAGACCAGGCTGGATTTTTGGGCAGCACATCAAAGATGCCGGCCGAGATCAAAGGGTGATCGCAGAAAAAATTTAGGGTTTGGTAATCAGGGCGCAGGCCTTAACAAATTGATTTTCCGGCAGCACCACCCCTTGGACAAGAACAGCATTGGATCCCATAAATGATCCCGCACCAACCCCGGCGCCCCCGTTGACCACAGCCCTGGTTGAAATATGGGTGTGATCGCCGATACAGGCATCGTGTTCCACCAAAGCGCCGGTGTTGATAATGCAATTTCTGCCAACCCTGGCACCGGCATTGACCAGGGCCTGGTGCATGACCACAGTTCCTTTTTCAATCACGGCATGGGGGGAGACACGGGCCAGGGGGGAAACCAGAACCGGCAGAGTAAACCCAAGCGCCTTTAACCGGCAAAAGGCCTTATATCTCGCTCCCGGGGGGCCGATCTGGCCGATGGTCACCAATGCATGGTCATAGGTTTGTCTCAATTTTTCCAGATCCCCGTCGCTGCCCAGTACAGGATATCCCAGTACCGGAGGAGCCCCTTCTCTTCCCGGCTGCTCCACAATCCCGGCGATTTCATATCCGGGAACCAGTTCGATCACATCAATACAGGCCCGGCAGTGACCGCCGCCGCCCACAAGAAGGATGGGAATATCAGCCATGTTTCCTCGCACTGGAGGGCAGGTTGACAATCCTTTGGCAAATCCGCCTGGCCACCGTCAGGTCGCCTTTTGGGCAATCTTTGAACATTTCCAGATCTGTCATAAGCTCCCAGGCCGGCCGGGTCATGACCCCGGCACCATTGGTCTCTTTGAGCAGCGCATCTCTTTGCGCCCTGTTTTCTGTAATTACCGCATTGAGCCAGAAATTACTCCTGGCACCGTCGGGTTCATCTACAAAAACGCCCAGACCGGTTTCTTTGAAAAAGGCATTATAGGCCTTTGCCAGGCGACGCTTATCTAATAAAAAAGCGTCCAGGCTTTCCATCTGGGCGCAGGCCAGGGCCGCATTCAAATTGGGCATTCTGTAATTATATCCGACCTCATCGTGGGCAAATTTCCAGGGATGGTCCTTTTTGGCTGTGGTGGACAGGTGTCTGGCCCTGGCTGCCAGAGCCTCATCCCCCGTAATGATGGCTCCCCCTCCCCCGCAGGTGATGGTTTTGTTGCCGTTAAAACTGAACACCCCCAATTTCCCGAAGCCACCGCAGTACCCTGACCCGCGCTTTGACCCCAGTGCTTCGGCTGCATCCTCAACCACAGGCACCCCCCAGTGTTCTGCGATGTCAAGAATAGCCTCCATCCTGCAGGGATGGCCAAAGGTATGCATGGGAAGAATGGCCGCTATCCGCCGCCCGGTTTCCCTGTTTTGACACCCCTTGCCGGACCGGACTCCGATGCGGTCCAGATAACGCTCAAGGGCCTCAGGGCAGAGGCCGAGGGTTTCCTCCTGCACATCCACAAACGAAGGCACGGCATGGTTATGGGCAATGGCATTGGCCGTAGCCACAAAGGTCAACGGCTGGGTGATGACTTCGTCCCCCCCGCGGGTTCCGGCTAATTGCAGGGCCAGCTGAAGGGCCGTGGTTCCGTTGACCGTTGCCACAACAAATCCGCCGCCCAGGTATCGGGCCAGCACCTTTTCAAACCGGCTGACATATTCCCCCACACTGGAGACAAAGGTGGAATCAAGCGTATCAAGCACATATTCCCTTTCCTTTTCTCCGAATATGGGTTCATGCAAAGGGATTGTGCCGTCTGTTTCATACCACGCCCTTATAAAATCAATCAGCCTGTCATACATTGTAGATATCTGCCTTATACCCCGATAGATTTTTTGGGTCCGTAAACCAGTCTATGGTTTTTTCAAGCCCCTGTTCAAGGGAATGGCCATGGGTAAACCCCGTCAGTTTCCGAATTTTTGTGTTATCGCAGCATAACCTTAAAACCTCCGACCCCTTGGGCCGCAGCCTCTGCTCATCCGTGATGAACCTCACATCCGAACCCATGATCTTTTTTATCATCTCCAGGGTCTCCCGGACGGAAACTTCCACGCCGGACCCGATATTGACCACCTCTCCTATGGTTTCATCGGATCCGGCCAATGCCATAAACCCGCTGCAGGTATCCAGAACATAATTAAAATCCCGTGTGGGGGTTAAATCCCCGAGCTGAATCTCTTTTTTACCGGCGGCTATCTGGCTGATAATGGTGGGAATTACCGCCCTGGCACTCTGCCGCGGCCCAAAGGTGTTAAATGGCCTGGCAATGGTTACGGGCAGACCGAATGCCAGGTAAAAACTCAGGGCCATCTGGTCCGCGCCGATCTTGCTGGCCGAATAGGGAGACTGGGGCTGCAGGGGATGCGCTTCGTCAATGGGGACATACCGGGCCGTACCGTATACCTCGGAGGTGGAGGTATGAATAAGCCGCTCACACCCGTTCTCCTTTGCCGCCTGACAGATATTCAATGTGCCCTTGACGTTGGTATCCACATAGGAATCCGGTGCCACGTAGGAATAAGGAATGGCGATAAGGGCGGCCAAATGAAAAATGATGTCCACACCCTTTGTTATTTCTCTGCAAAAATGGGGATCCCGAATGTCTCCGGACACCACCTCTATCTCATCCAGACAGGGCAGACCCTCCAGCCATCCCCAATAATTAAAGGAATTATAATATGACAGGGCTTTGACCCGGGCACCTGAGGCCGCAAGTTTTTCTGTCAGATGGGAACCAATAAACCCGTCCGCCCCTGTGACAAGAATCTTCTTATTGCTTAATTTCAACTTAAAAGCTCCATTTTTTATGACTGCCTGAATCCTCTGAATGACGGGTCACGGTCGGTATATAATGCATTGATCTGGGATACCATCCCCTGTTTTTTATTTTCAAAATAATTCCGGGTCAGCCTGGTGTTGGCCTCTGCCAGTTCCAAATAGAGTTCATCCTCGGTAAGATCTGTAAAATTGGCTGCAAACAGGTCTGAATTCAAATGCTTGTTCACGTAGAAATCATCAATGTCCTCAATCAGACCCCGCTTGATGGCTTCGTCATACAGGGGAGAGCCCGGATAAGGCGTCACCGGGCGGATGGTCCGCATCTGGGCCCCGTCATCGTGACGGATTAAAAATTCTACAGCAGCATTCAGGGTCTCCCGGGTATCACCGATATGGCCGAAGAGCATATTCAGCCCGGGGCTGATGCCTGCAGCCAGGGTGGCGGCAATTCCCTTGTCGATCTGGCTTATCGTCAGCGCTTTATTCATTTTTTTAAGCACCTGGTTATCGTAAGCTTCAATCCCGTAATTGATAAATACACAGCCGGCCCGTTTCATAAGGTCCAGCACCTCGGGCACGGCATAGTTTAGCCGTCCGTTGCAATCCCATTTAATATTGAGATTTGCCTTTAGAAAGGCTTCGCAGATTTCCCGAGTCCGCTTTTTGGAGGACATAAGCAATTCGTCGGAAAAGGCAATATAGGTAATCCCGTATTCTTTTTTTAAGAATGAGATCTCCTCAACAATAGCCTGGGCCGATCTCGGACGAAAGCCCTTATCCATCCGATAGCAAAAATTACAGGTAAAGGTGCAGCCCCTTCCCGAAAGCAGGGGCATGATAAAATCGCTATGGCTGCAATGGGGCATGCGCAGTAGCCTGTAATACTCAATGGGAAACAATTCATAGGCAGGCCATGGGATGGTATCGATATCCTGAATCAGCTCCCGCCGCGGATTAATCTTCACCTTACCGCCGTCGCTGTATGCAATGCCCTTGATATCGTTCAAAGGTGCATGGTTGGCAAAGGCCCGGCACAATTCCACGATTGTTTCTTCACCTTCACCCATAACCACCACATCAGCGCCGGTCTTTCCCAGAAAATATTCCGGTTCCGGACAGGGGCCGTGGCCACCGATGATGTAGTGTGCCGGCCGCTGCCTTGACCGTTCGATGGCACGGGAAATTGACAGAAGCTTTTTGTATTGATAGTAGCCGGCGATGATTGAAACACCGATGATGTCAAATTTATTTCGGTCCAGATACTGGGTCAGGTGGTCATCCGGGAAGTGGTGAACATCCTGGCTGTATATCTCGACCTCACACCCTTGTTTTTTCAGTACGGCCGCAATATATGCCAATCCCTGGGGGAACCAGTGAATATAGGAATCATTATCATAGACAACCAATAATACTCTCAAGCGACTTATCCTTTCCCCGTTATCAATACGTTATTTAACAAATGAAGTGCAGCCTCACTCGTCTGGGTTGATCAGTGTTTCCGTGAACCTGTACCCGGACTTTATCAACTCCCCCCGCCAAGGTCAACGGCCGGGAATCCAGCAGGCCATAATATACATACATATCGGCCTGGGACCGATATGGTTTAAGCGATTTAAAGATAAGGGGAATAAAAAAAAGGTTTTATTTGACTCGGCCGCTGCGGATAAATAAAATCCGACGTGACCCGAAATAAAAATATAAACGAAAAGTGGGGACCATTATTGGGATCCCCCTTCAACCCCACAGCCCCTGGACCGCAGATGACTGAAAACAAAGACACCCTGTATGGCCGCGCCGTACGGCATTACCAGAATAAAGACTACAATGCCGCCCTGGAACTTTGCGAAACCTGTATAAAAAATGGACAATCCGGCCCGGATATATTTTATCTCATCGGCATCATTTTCAAGGAAAACAATATGTACGAAAAAGGGGCCTATTATATCCACCGGGCCCTTTTATTTTCTCCGGGCAATATCGACTTTCATATGCAGCTCGGTCTCATATACCAGGCAGACGGCAACCTCGACGAAGCCATGATTTGCTATAAAAAGGTAATACTGATCAATCCGGGACACGCAGAAGCATACAATTGCATGGGTAAAATCATGCAGGACAAGGGCGACGCCCGAAACGCCCTGGAATGCTTCCAGAAAGCCATCAATGCCAGTCCTGACAATTATAACGCCTGGTTTAACGCAGGCGTTGTGCTCGAAGCCATAGGGGCCGCCCAGCAATGTGAGACCATGTTTGACAGATGCATCACCCTGAAACCTGACGATGCCCAGGCATGGAATAACCTGGCCATTGCCTGTCAGCAGCAAAACAAGTTTGAAAAAGCCGTGGACAGCTATGAAAAAGCAATCCGTCTGGATCCCGGCTACTTTGCCGCCTACAATAACCTGGCCACCTTGTACGGTGATATCGGTGAAGAGGGAAAGGCCGTTGAAAATTTAAAAAAATGCATTAATATGGCCCCGGAGAATGAAGATGTGCTGTCCAATCTTGTGGCCCGGTTAAGATACGCCTGTGACTGGTCCGAACTTGAAAGATTCGGAAATCTGCTCGACCGGAAAACAGATGAGGCGTTAAAAAACAGGAGGCTGCCCAAAGAACCTCCCTTTTCGGCCATTACCCATCATGATGACCCGGCCAGGCACCTGGCCATCGCCCAAAGCTATGCACGCTCCATCGAACAGGACACACTATTGTCTGCTAAAGGCCGCTTTTCATTTGAGAACAGGTGCGGCCGAAACCGGAAAATTAAACTGGGCTATCTTTCCAACGATCTCAGGGACCATGCAGTGGGCCATATTCTTGCCCCGCTGTTTGAACGCCATAACAGGAAAAAATTCGAAGTTACCGCCTATACCTATGGAGAGGGAGATGGCAGCAGCTTTACAAGTAGCATCGAAAAAGGATTTGACCGTTTCATAGACATTAGCGGCCTGAATATTTATGACAGTGCCAGACAAATCCATAATGACCGGATAGATATCCTCATTGACCTCAAAGGATATACACGCTCCAACCGAATGGGGGTGTTTGCCCTGCGCCCCGCGCCGGTACAGGTTTCTTACCTGGGTTACCTGGGGACTTCCGGCGCAGAATTCATGGATTATATCATTGCAGACCCTGTGGTCATACCCAAGGATCAATTCGTGAATTATTCTGAAAAAGTTATCCATCTCGACTGCTATCAGGTGACCACATATGACAACTATGCTTCAGGAAAAAATTTCCGGCGAAAAGACCTGGGGCTCCCAGAAGATGGATTTATCATGTGCTCTTTTAACCAGGCATATAAATATGATCCTGTGATGTTTAATACCTGGATGGAAATCATGAAACAGATTCCGGGATCGGTTCTCTGGATGAGAGAATTGTCGCAAATTGCCATGGAGAACCTGAAAAAGGAAGCCGGCAACACAGGCGTGGATCCGGACCGACTGATTTTTGCCCCCAGAATGGAACTTGGAGACCACCTGGAGCGACTGCGCCTGGCAGACATTGCCCTTGACACATTGATTTACAACTCCGGCGCAACCACCAGCAACGCCCTGTGGGCCAGTGTACCCGTTGTCACACTCCAAGGCAGACAGTTTGTGGCGCGAATGTCTTCAAGCAGCCTGACCGCCATTGGAATACCTGAAATGATAACCCATTCCCTAAACGAATACAAAGCACGATGCATTGAACTGGCAACCGATAGAAACAAGCTGAAAACAATCAGGCAAACGCTCGCTGAAAACAGGGACAGATCAACTCTTTTTAATATCAAAAAATTTGTCAACGATCTTGAGTCGGGCTACCTCAAGATATGGGAGGATTACCAAAAGCAACAGCCTAAATGCTGAGATGGGACCTGAGTTCCCTGACGGAATGCTACCATAACGGCTGGTCTGCGATTTCTTTTGGCGGAGGGGTTTTGTATCCCTTTATCCACAATCCGAAATTAATATCCTCCGCCCATTTTGCCCAGGCAAATCCAGCATCAATCAGGGCCTGCCCAAGGCTTTTAGGTGTGAAACCGGTTTTATGGGCCATGTATGTGTTCCCTGCTGCAATCGCCGGCCTGAACCCGTACACCATATCCAAAGGAAATATCGGACCGGCAGGCGACTGGTATGCCGGGACCTCCAGTTTATCTTCCGCGATAAGCTTGGCAACATGCTTTAAGTTCGGCACCGCAATCAGGGCAAAGCCATCCGATTTGAGAACCCGCAAAAACTCTTTCAAGCAGAGATCAACCTCATGGGGATAAAGATGTTCCAAATTATGCGATGAATAGATGGCATCCATTTTAGAATTCTCCACACTGTCCATATGGGTTATGGAGGCCACAATGTCAGGCTCAACATCTGGATTTATATCCAAACGAATCTCCTTCCAGTCACTTTTCCCAAACGACGGGTGAAGTATCCCCGACTGCCTGGGACCGCATCCCACATGAAGCACTGTTTTCAGGTTCATATCATCTCCATATATTTAAGGCAGTAAAACCGCTCACAAGCCTATTACAGGCAACACCAGATTTCTTTTCTGTCCCGGCAACTGGTATTATGCCCAGGATTTTTTAGAATACTCAAGATAAAACAGACTCAGTTATTCACCCCCAAAAAAAGAAAACCGGGCAGCAGACGCTGCCCGGTTTTTTTTAGTTAGTCCGTTCCAATAAATTACTGGAGCAGGCTCAGCACTTGCTGTGCACTGGAATTGGCCTGGGACATTGCAAATGTACCTGCCTGGCTCAGAATCTGCATCTTGGTGAAGTTTGCTGATTCTTCGGCAAAATCCACATCACGAATGGTGGATTCAGCGGAGGAGACATTTACCTTGGTGGTTGAAATATTGGCAATGGTGGAGGTCAACTGGTTCTGAACTGAACCCAGGTCTGACCGGACCTTATCCAATGCTTTCAAGGCCGCATCGGCCACCGCAATGCCTATCTGTGCCCCTTCCTGGGTGGTCACATCAACATCGGACAGACGATAGGCTTCCCCCTGAGTCGTAAAGGAGTCTACCCGATCATCTGCTGCCGTTGTATTCTGCCCCAGTATGGTTCCGGATTTCAGAATAGAGCCGGAGTTGATAACCATCGCCTTTGTCAGGGCCACGTTACCGCTGGTGACAATATCCTTGTCAAGGGTCATGCCTTCCTTGTAGACCTCGCCCCCTGTGGCAATGATGTCATTTGTCAGAACCGTACCGGCTGTCAGTGTGGAACCTGAGGCAATATCACTGTTTCGTGCCAGGAGCATATCCTTGCCGTCGGCAACGACTTCGTCATCCACGGTTGTGGCATTCCCGCCAAGGGAAGATCCCGTGGCAAGGGAAGAGTTGGCCCCGATGGTGGAAGCCTTGCTCAGCGTCATGGAATCCCCGCTGATTTCACCGGACCCGACCATGACATTGTTTTTAAGCTCGGTTCCCGTCTTAAAGGTGGTTCCCGTTTCAAACACAGACCCGCCCTGAACCGTCATATCCGCCACGGTGGTGCCGATCTGGTTGGTGGTCATATCCGCATACACCGTTGAACCTGCTGCGATAACAGTATCCGTATGCAGATCCGAACCGGTTGCCAGCAGCGTTGTGCCAGTAGTCGTAAAATCAGATGTCAACTGTGCTGTTTCACCGGCAGCGATATAGGTATAACCGCCACTAACAACAACTGCCCCAGAGGCACTACCAGACAGGTGGGCAGAGACATCACCCTCAAACCTGGAACCAGATTCAATGATGGTATCACCACCAGCTGCACCCGCCTTAAGCAAGGAACCAGAAGCCAAAGTACTATTATCCGTAGTTACGGCGCCCAGCTGATCAATCCTCAAGTCCGCCTGGATGGTGGTACCGGAACCGATGGTGGACCCGGACTGGATGATGGTCCCTTCACCAACGATATTGCTGCCGCTGGCCATGGTGGTATCCAGCGTGGTCTTGAAACTGCCCTGCAGGTTTGAACCCGAGGCAATTGTTGTACCGGCATCCAGAAGCGTACCGGAAGCAAGTTCCATTACTTCGCCGGTATTAGTGATTGCTCCGACCTTCAACAGGCCGTCGCCCCCAACAGATACGGCAATGCCGGCCTCGGCATTGGCATCGGTGATGGTAATCTGGCTGGTGCCTTCCTGACGGACCTCAACCTTTCCAAGCGTGGACATATCTTCGGTACCGCCCATAACCGCTTGGGTATCAGCGCCCATGGTGACTTCAATTGCCCGGTCATCAGTGGATGTCAGTGTCAACACACCAGCCTGGTCAACGGATGCCGTTACACCATGCTCGCTGGTTTTATTGTTGATGGCCGCAACCAGAGCGCCGTCAGCATCATTTTCCGCAACATTCAGGGCGCCGATGGTGATCCCGTTGATGGCAAAACTGGCATCTGTGGAACCGGCCACAATATTACTCTCGGTTTTGCTTTCGACCGAAGCCGTGGCACTGATACCGAGGACATCACTCAGTTTATTGATGGCATCAGCAACTGCACCCAGGCTGTTTTCCCGGCTGTTGTTGTACTGAATATCAATGGTGTTCAGGCTGAAGGTCTGATCCAGAAGATTGGAATAGATGTTCAGTTCTGTTGTTCCTTCACCGGCAAATGTCAGATCAGACGTGGTGATATGACCAATTTTAGTCGCTTCGGTGGACTGAATGGAAATATCCACTGTTTCACCGGCATAGGCACCGATCTGAAATTTTTTATTGGTGAAATTACCGGACAGCAGTTTCTGATTGTTGAATGCCGTTGTCTTGGCAATGGTGTCCAGCTCTTCCCTGAGCTTAGAAATATCCGACTGAATGGCTTTCCGGGATTCGGTGGTCTGGCCGTCCTGGGCAGCCTGGATGGATTTCTGTTTAATGGTGTTAACAATATTGATGGACTCCTGCAGGGCAGCATCAGCGGTCTGAACGATGGAGATACCGTCATTGCCGTTTCTGATGGCCTGACCCAGGCCCAGTGCCTGGGAACGCAGGGAGTCAGCAATAGCCATACCCGACGCGTCATCTGCGGCCTTGTTGATCCGGAGGCCTGAAGACAGGCGTTCCAGGGAATCAGACAGCTTGCTGTCTGTATTAATCAACTGCTTGTGGGCGTTCATTGACGCGATATTGGTATTAATTCTTAATGCCATGTGTTAATTCCTCCTTGAGAGTTAAACATTCGGGGAGTCCTTTCCCCGATTTTTCTATCCGTATCCGGCAGGTAGTCCTCTTTTGCTTTCCACCTCCTCCCGGGCTGGATTCAGCCGTAACAGAAACTTGCCGCCGGAATATCGTAAACCTGATATCTATTATCGACCAGGCCGGAAAGAACTTAAAAAAAATATGAATTCAGGTGTATTTTTTTCCTGAATTCATATTTATTTCATTATTATATTCAGATTTTATTCTGGCAATCCGATATAGTATTTAACCGTATTATATTATAAGAACAATTATTTGGAGATTTTAAGATGGCAACAGGATCAATTACTTCATTGGGTTTGGGCTCAGGGCTTGACCTTCAGAATATTCTTGATCAGCTTAGGGAAGCTGATGAGGCCGTCATCACCACTAAGAAAAATCAAAAGACGGATATTCAGTCCCGGGTGGACGCCTATAATACGGTAAATGCAAAATTGTTCAACATCAAATCCCATGCCCTGAACCTTTCCCTGGAGTCCAATTTTCTGAATAACTCTGTTTCGGTGACGGATGAAAATGTGGTGGCCGCCACAGTGGGGGACGGGTATGACGCCGCCAACTACAGCCTTGAGGTGACCCAAAAGGCCAGGCGGAACTCATGGGAATCGGCGGGACTGGCCAGCAAAACAGAAGTGATGTTTGGCGAACCTGCAGGGATTGCAGACCATGATACCACAGCCGCCACTACCCAGCCTGAAACCCTGACCATCCAATACGGCAAGCCTGGGGAGGAGAAGGATATCACCGTCAGCCTCACCGCCGGCATGACATTGGAAGAGATCACCGATGCAGTGAACAATGCCTCCGGAAACAAGGGAGATGACGGCAATCCACTGGTAAAGGCAGCTTTTACCAAAGCGGCGGACGGGGATTATTATATCCGTCTTTCTGCTGAAAACGGCGGAAACACAGAAGACTCACAGATCACGGTGAACAGTTTCGACTGGATTGCAGCCGACGAGACCGTTTCCATTGCCCAGGGGACGGAAACCATGTTCCTGAGTGTGCCCCCCGGGACCTCCTACCAGGCCATGGCCAACCTCATTAACGGGGCGGAGAACAATCCCGGGGTCACGGCAAAAATGATCGACAACGGCAGCGACACCAACCCCTATCAGCTCACCCTCACCTCCAAGGATACCGGAGAAGATGCCAGACTGACCCTGACCAACCTGGATGGTCTCACCGAGGTCACCGGCGCCGGGGGGGACTCCCTCAACGCCGAATTCACCGTGGACGGGATCGCCTATTCCCGGCAGTCCAACACCAGTATCAAGGATGTTATCGACGGGGTAACCCTTGAACTGAAAAACACAGGCACATCCACTCTGAATGTAGAAATCAACCGGGATACGGTAAAATCGGAAGTCACCGAAATGATCGAGGACTTCAACGACCTTGTCGCATATATTCTGGGGAAAGACGACACCTCCACCGAAGACTCGGAGGAGACAGACGAAACCAATCCCCTGGAAAATGAAAGCTCTGCAAAACGAATTGTGTCCAAACTCCAGGCGCTGGTATCCACCGTCATAGATGTGGACTCCCAATACAAAAGCATGACCGACCTGGGCCTGAGTATTGACAGGAACGGCACCATCACCATTGATGAAGACACACTCAATTCCGCCATAGCCTCCGACCCGGATGCCGTAAAGGCCCTTTTCCTTGGGGATTCTTCCAAAGAGGTGGCGGGGCTGGGAGATCTTTTCAATGACACCATTACAGACATGGTCAGCACCACAGGCATTGCCTCCACTGAAATTGATGAGGGGGAAGCCAGGATTAAGCGCCTGAATGACGATATAGAAGAAGAAACAACACGCCTTGACAAAAAATATGAAGTCATGACCAGGCAGTTTGCTGAAATGGATAAGGTAATCAACCAGATTCAGGCCCAGGGCAAGGCCCTGGACATGCTGGTTGAGCAGACCAGTAATTCAAATTCCGGCAGTTGACCGGTGAATTGAACAGAATTTGACTTAAGGAAAAGACAAAACGGGTCGATTTTATAACCAGATGTTTAATTCAACCCCAGGAGATCCAATGGCAGCGTATCAACAGGTCAACAATTATCTGACAAACTATTATGAGGGCATGACCCCGGAACAGCTTATCCTATTGCTCTTTAACGGGGCCTTAAACCGCCTGACTCTGACCAAAGAGGGGATCATTGAAAAGGACGCGAAGAAAAAAGGGGAGAACCTCTCCAAGGCCATTGCCATTATTTCAGAGTTAAACGCCTCTGTGGATGCCAGTATGGAAGATGAGTCCACCATCTTTCTGCGCGGCCTCTACACCGCTATTTTGACAGAACTGCCCAAGGTAACCCTGAACAACGACCTGACCACCCTGGGCCGGGCCCACCGGTATATCACCCGTTTAAAGGAAATCTGGGAAAGCGATGTCATGTGCATGGAGAAAAAATCAAAAGAAAATACCCAGGCAGCCAAACCGGCGCCGGCAGCGTCGGCCTATGCCGCTTCAGGGGGGAACGCCAAAGACTTTAGATCCATTTCCGTTTGACAAATGGAAGAGGTACAAGTAAGTGAGAATATGGAAAAAAAATTTACACATATAACAGGGATATTGGACCGGCTGGAATGTCTCTATTCAGACCACCTGGATTCTTTTAAAGGAGATGAGCTGCCGGACCTGGACATGCAGACCCGGGTGCGCGATCTGGAACTTAAAAGGCTCATGGCTGAAATTTCGGGTTTTATTAAAGCTGCCGAAACCAACACCCAGGGACATACCGAATCCATGCTTAAATGCTTCCATGACCGGATCGCAGATATCCTTGAAAAAAACAAGACCCTTGAACGCAAGGTTGCGGCCCATAAAAAAGAACTACAGAAAAAGATGGCCCGGGTGACAAGGGGCAGAAACGCCATAGGGGCATATAGAACCCCGGGTGCCGCTAACAGGGTGCTAAGCATAGCGAACTAAAGGAGGAATGAATGAATATCCAAACCATAAACCCGGTCAACGGCGCGGAAAGAGTGGCGGATACCGCCACCCAGACCAAAGTGGCATATCCGCCGCCGCCCAACAGACCTGATGTCGTGGAAGAAATAACCAAAGCCGAAGAAAAAGTGCGCGAGGAAAAAGAGTCTGTTTTATCCGCCGATGATGTCAAGGAACTGACCGAACAAATGAACGAGGTCATGGATGAACTCCAGACCAGCCTGGGCTTTTCCATTAGAGAAGAAATGAACCATCTGGTGGTTATTGAGGTCAAGGACAGGAACACCGATGAACTGATCAAACAGATCCCGTCCGAAGAACTGTTGGCCATCAAGGAAAAAATGGATGAATTTACAGGCCTTCTGTTTGACCAAAAAGCCTGATAATAATTCTACTATTTCTATCTTGGATTTTTTATTCCTTGGCTGAAGAGGTATCCAGGATTACATACTGGCTCTCGTAGCCTGAATCGGGAAGTACCGCCTGAACCGCCTGGCCGGCATTGAGATTGATGACCAGGGGCCCCATGAGGTTTGCGGTTATTTTCCGTTTTTCTTTATTGCCGAAAATATTGATGACCACGTAGATGTAAAGGTCTTTTTCTTCCACACCCTGCCATCCCATATCCCGGATAACGCCGTTGAGTTGGATACGGTAATCGGGCTTAAACACCAGGGGGTCCATAACCACCAGGGAAAGATTGGGGTCCTCCACAGACTGAAACCAACAGAACGGTGACGATTGGGGGTCTTCAATGAGGACAAACTTTTCAAGCCCCTCAAATCCGGGCAGCCCCTCGGGCATTGAGAGTATGGTTGCATCATCGATTTCTATTTCACCGTATTTTAAAGTTGCCAGCTTCAATCTTTCTGCTCCTTGATAAACCTTTTTTTAACCAGCGCAGCAGCCTGGGAGATATCCTCGGGCGCTCCGGCGGCAGACCCGATATTCTCCTTCTGGATCTGCTCGAAGACTTCCATCCTCAGAATAGAAATCTTACCCGGGGCCTCAATGCCGATCTTCACACTATTCCCCTCAATTCCCAGGACACTGACGACGATATTGTCTCCGATTTTTATCTGTTCTTTAACTTTCCTGGACAATACAAGCATAAATGATTTTATCCCTATCTCAGGTAATCCACCAGGCTGATATTCAATACTTTGGATGTGGCAGACAGGGCAGCCTTGTATGCGGTCTCAATGCCCTGGAGCTTCATCACCGATTCAATCATATCGGCGTCTTCGATGTTTGACCGGCGCTCGTTCAGGCTCAGCTTGACCTCATTGGTGATATTATCCCTGACATCAAGGCGGCTGAACCTCATGCCCGAGTCCACAATCTTGGATGTCATGCTGTCATAATCGGTTTCCAGCCGTCCTATGGTTCGTTCAATACCATCCCTGTCATTTTCTGACAAGTATTGTTTCATGTCCAGGAGGGTGGTAAAAATCCCCCATTCCACCTCCCGCTGGCTTTCCATGGGCGAATATATGTCGTCAGAGGCCGAATCAAATCCCAGAATCCCGGCAGCACTCTCGCCGGTCCCGCCAGCTGAAGCAGCGGCATGGTCCCCGGAATTCCACATGAGGTGGAATTCATCCAGCTCAGTGCCGTTTTCCTTAATGGTGAACTTTTTGGTTTCGCTGTCCCAGGTAACCGTGTAGTCGATGTTCTGCCCGTGGGACCGTGACTCCGCCTCTATGGCTTTTTCCACTTCCTTTGCCAGGCGTTCGTGGCTGGTATAATACCCCGGTTCTATTTCAGCGGCCAGAATACTGGTCTTCTTCCCGCTGCTGCCGGTTTTGATTTCCATAAAATCGATTATATTATTGGTGCCGTCGATTTTGATATTAACCACCGGAGCATCGCTTTGGGGGGCGGATACGGAAGCATCACCAAAAAATCCCAGCATATTCCGGGCGTTTTCATCATAGTTCCCACCGTTCAGCCAGAGCAGGTTAAATCCCTTAATATTTTCATCGCTGCCTTTGATTTGAAATTGTCCGGCCGTATAATCGTATTCAACCACATAGTCCACATTATTGGGCGAGGCTTTCCGCAATTCAGCCTGGAGTTCAGTTGCCACGTCGGTCATATCCGTGTATTCCCCTTCGGGTATCCGGATATGAATTTCATCGGAGACCTTTCCGTCAATGCCTATTTCCTGGAAATCCACGGCATTATTGGTGGTATCGAAGGTCAGCAGAACCATATCCTTGTCCCCGGTGTGGACATTGGCAGGCGGCGCGGCTACAGAATCGTCAACGGCATCAAATCCCAGTGTGGATGCCATGGAGGTGACCCCGGCGGAATTCCACAACATGTCCAGGCCGTTCAACGCCGCCCCCCCTGCCCGCTGGATGGAAAACCGGTGTGACACCGGGTCATAGGCGGCGTCATAGGTAACCCCGTAGCCCCTGATAGCCGATTCATTGTTCATGGCCGTCTCAATGGCGGTTTCCAGATCCGCAGCCGTTTTGTAATTCCCCTCGGGAACCTTTACCGTCAGGGCCCCGCCCTGAACGCCGACCCCGTTGGTTTCCCTGAATGCAATGGTATTATTATCATTGGTCAGGGTGATGTTCATCTGGGTCATGATATTGCTGGCCGGCTGGGTTGAGGTATCGGTCTGTTGATAAAACCCAAGGGTAGATGCCGCAGCTCTGGTATTGGCATTCTGATCCCAGAGCACCTGAAGCTCATCCAGGGAACTGCCGTCCTCACGGAGAATAAACCGGCTTTCCTCTTTATCATAGGTAACGGAATAATTAACGGTGCTGGCGGGCACTGCAGCCTCCATCTGGGTTTCGATGTGCTGTGCCAATGCATCCATATCCGTCCACACCACGGGGAAGCCTGTGGTATTCAGCTGGGCGGTCCTTGTGGTTCCCGGCAAGGTGGAATCCGGCGTTTCCACAAACACAATCTCATCGTTCACCCCAATGGTCAGTTCCGTAACAAAGGTGGCATTCTGATCCGATGTGGGCTGGGCATGAACGGTATTGTCCCCGGGGAAACCAATTTCATGCCCTGTACTGTGATCCCCTTTGGCACTGACGATTTCAAAGGATACACTATGCCCCCTCTGGGCAACCGGCGTATCCAATTTCAGTTCAATGTCGGGAGAGCCGTTATTATCCAGATCCACGGCCACATAATCCCGTTTACCGGAAATGGTTTCCGGAAAAATATGGTACCCGGGATTGTTATCCACCTTCCAGGTATCGTTGCCCTGCCATGTAAGGGTAAAGGGTTCGGTGCCGAAGGGCTCCGGGGTATCAATGGTCATGGCATTCTTGTTCAAGACCGTCACTGTTACATCATCGGGATCCACTCCAGCGGTTTTCACATTGGTAAGATAGGCATCCTCCCCGGTTTCCCACATGAATTCCGTCCTCAGATACCCGGGATAGGCGCCGTCCTCACGGATGGAAAATGTCTGGGTATCGGCATCGTAATCCACCACGTAGTTCGCCCCGTAGCCGTCATTGGCCGAGGCTTCGTTCAACGCGTTCTTGACTGCGGTCTCCAGGTCTTCAGTGGAATATTCCCCGTCGGGGATGGTGGCCCTCAGGACCTTTTCCGATGCCGTTCCGTGGCCGTTGTCTTCTCTGAACACAATGGTGTTGTTGGTGGTATTGATGGCAATTTTGGTGTCCCAGAAGGTTTCATGGCCGTCCCGGCCCACCTGGACCTCGGCGCCCCTGTCCGTCCGGATCTGGAAGCGTGTGTCGTTGCCTTTGTAGATCACCTTCTCCTCGCCGTTCACCGTAACCACTTCAAAGGGCGGGACATCGGTTTCCGTGCCCCCGAAAATATAGCTTCCGTTGACCTGGGTATTCCCCAGAGAGACAATCTGTTCAATAATACTGTCGATCCGTTCGATGGCATCCAGGCGTTCGTCCGCCGTTACCGAATCATTGGCCAGCTTGGCGGCATTGGACTTGGCCTCGAGAATAAGCTTATTCACACTGTCCATGGCCGCTTCCCCGGCTTCCAGCCAGGATTTGCCCATGGTGACATTTTCCTTGATCTGCTCCAGGTTGCCCACGGAATTTTTCAGGGACAGGACCTGGCTCAGCCCCAGGGGATCATCGGAAATCTCATTGATCCGTTTCTGGGTGCTGACCACCTCATTGGCGTTTTTCAAATCTTCGGTGAGATTACCCAGACGGTAGGTGGATGTATAATAGGTGTTTATGTTGGGAACCCTCATGGTATATCTCCTGTCCTCTTTTCCGGTTTACCTCACACTGATCAGGGTGCTCAGCATCTCATCGGATACGGTGATCAGCTTGGATGCGGCTGAAAAGGCATGCTGGTATTTAATCAGCTTGATCATTTCTTCGTCCAGGGAAACCGCAGACACCGCGTCCCGCTGTTCGCTCATATTCTGTACCATGGTATCGGAAAATGACTTGGAACTCTTGATGCTCCGGGATTCAATGCCCATGGAACTGATAATGGTATTAAAATAATTGTCTATGGAGGCGGTGGTGGTATTGGACTTGGCCTCCTCCCCCCGGGTGTAGGTCCAGATCTTCATCTCCTTAGACTGGAACTGGACACTGGCCAGGTCCAATGCGTTAGTGTTGTCTCCCTGGCTGATGATGCCGGTCTCGGAATCGATTTTTGCCGCACCAACATATTTGGTATCTTTGAGCACCTCGTTGATCTCCATGGAGATGGCATCGGTTCCCTTGAACAGGGTGTTGATACCGGCCGCTGCCATGAGGCCCGAATCCTGGGAGGCATCATCGGAGAATGCATACCCGATATCATTGGTGTTCCGCTGGCGCAGATCAAACTCCACCTGACCGGCCCCGGTCACCGCCTCTTTGAAATCGATGCGGATATCTCCGAGACCATCCCCGTTAAAATCCAACTCAAATCCGTTATCGTCCCCGCCTTCGGGGATCAGTGTCATGGTGCCCCCGGTGGGATCGTTCACCACCCCCCACACCCCCGAGGCCGACCGCACAAACCCGAAGTCCGAGGCTCCGAAGTTAACGTTGCTCCAGTCTTTGACCTGGATGGAGACATTTTCCTCGGCAAACCCGTTTTCGCCGGAATATTCTATTTTCTGGACCGTATAATATTCATCCGAAGCCTGGAACTGCAGGCGATGGTCGTTGGTGACAATGGCCTCCATGCCGTGGCCCTGGCGGTTGAACTGGCCGGCAAAGGAATCCAGCGTCCAGTGCCACCGGGACTCGGTTTCCCCGGTGGGATAGCCGTTTTCATCCAAGGTTTTGGGGATGCCGTTGTCCCCTGTGGTGATGGTGAAGACATCGTCAGTGAACAGGGTGCCTGCAGCAAATTTGAGATTCATCCCGTCCACCTGCACCTCCACCGGCACCTGGGGCACCCGGGGCGGATTCTCACCCTCAATGGTAAAGGTTCCTGTTTTAACGCTGTTGGACCATTCGATCACCAGGGGTTCCTCACCCTCCTTGGGTTCATGGCCCACCTTGCCCCCGGAAACCACCTTGAACTGGTACAGCTCATTCACCCCGTTGGCACGGCCAGTGACCCTGAAATCCAGCGGATCGGGGACGCCGCCTTCATCGGTGTTCACGGTGATGACGTTTCCGGCAACCAGCTTGCCCTTGGAGATATCAAATTTGATGGTGTCAGACCCGCTTTCATTGATGACCACCGGTCCTTCGTCTTCCACGGTCACTATGCCTGTAACCCCTGTCCTCAGCCCGTCTTTATCCAGGCGCTCCCACATGATGGTGCCCGGATCGTTGTACAGGGTGGAGGTGGCGGACTGCCGTTCTGGCCGGGTAATGTCCGCAGAAAGCATCTGGTTTTCAGGCGGATTGGTTCCGGTCCCCGTGCCCGTCCTCACCTGGACCGCGGCATCATTTCCCGCACTGTCCACAAAATCCGTAATTTTAATCGGCTCATCCTGATCCGTCTTTTTAAGGACGGACACGGCATTGCCGGTACGGATGACATTATAATCCGCACTCAAGGTCCCCGATAGGGCTGCATCCAAGGCTGTTGCAATGACATCGTCGGTGACAACGCCCGCCGGTATATTAACCGTAATGGCCTGGCCGTCCAGATTGAACTGGATGGTTTCACCGGCGGTAATACCGGAAAAGCCCCCTTCCCCGCCCAGGGTCAGGATGGAGCGTCCCCGCTCCGGCTGGTTCACGGAAAAAATCCCCCCGGTACCGGCCCCGGCAATATCCGACTGTACCACCATGCCTTCATCCACGGTCAGGGTAAGGGTACCGGTGATCACGGCATTTTTGTTTCCCGCCGCAGCGCCGGCTTCCACGAGGAACTGGTCCGTATCCTTGGCAGAAAAAACAACTTGGTCTCCTGTGGAGAGCACAGGGTCATAACGGACCACATCTGCACCGTTGAATAAAAAGCTGGCATCACCTGCCGCAATAGCTGATCCGCCTGCAGGTTCCGCTGTCACATTGATGGTTGCATTGCTGCCCGTGTCATTGGCGCCGTTGCCCAGCCTCACCCCGTTGCCGTCCTTTGTCCTGACGACCACGGAATTGGTGGCGGGATCATGGCTGACGGAAAACTGACCACTGTCAAGGGCAGCGGACAGGGCATCGCTGAATGCTTCAGCCACCTTGGCTTCATCGGGCGGGGTTCCCACATCCCCCAGATCCACGGTCACATTTGTAGTGCTGACCACCGTGCCGGCCCCCGGCACCATGGCATCCACACTAAAGGTCACCTGGTCTCCTGCATTGAAATCGGCAAAGGTATCCAGGCGGATGCCGGCATTGTCCTTCACATCAAAATCCTGAACGCCCAGGGTCCTGCCCGAAGCGCTTTCCAGGGTCAGCCCATTGACGGCAAGATCTTTATCCTCATTGATGTTGTTAACCTTTTCGGCAGCCGCCAGCAGGGCGTCCTCAAACTGCTGGTCCATGGTGCCGGAACTGGAATCCCGGATAAAGGAAGCGGTCTGGAGCAGCCCGTCCACATAGATATTAAAGGAGACCTCGTCACCGTCATGGGCGTTGGGCAGGTAACTGGTCGGAACCGGCAGCACGCCGTCATCAATTTTCAGGGTAAAGGAGGTCTTTGAAGCATGGGCGCTCACCCCTTCTATCTGATTCAATGCCTCGGCGATGGAGGCGGCGGACCGCTTGGCATTGCCGCCGGCATCTTTGATTTTAACGGACTGAGTGCCGTCCGGCCCGTCATACACCGTGATGGTCTGTTCGGCAATGGCAGCATCCAGCGTGGCAGAGACATTGGCCCCTGAAGAGGCCAGCACCCTTGCCAGGCCGTCACCGTCGGACTCGATGACCTCCTTGTCCCCCAGATCCCCCTCGTCCACCACAGTAAGCCGGTAAATGGACTGGACCCCGCCCGGGGCCAGACCGGAAAAATTGGAAATACCGGCACTTGAAATCCCCATGTCCATGTTGATTTTGCTGTACTGGACATCGGCGTCGGTCTTGTCTTCCACCCACATGGTGAAATCCTTTGTGCTGTCGATTTTATTGCCGAAGGGAAAACTGGTGAGCCAGTGGGACTCATCCGTGGCGTAGTGGCCGGTGACAGGGTCATTGAAATACCCCAGACCGGCCCCCTGGGAATGCTGGTAATTGATGGACCAGATCATCTCCCGGGCCAGTTCGTTGATCTCGGCCTGGTACTTGGGAATCACCCGGTCCCGCATCTCAAGCAGTCCCCCCACCTGACCCTTGGTTATTTTATCGGTGATGGGCTGCTTCTTTCCAACCGTCCCGCCCCAGACCACATCAGTTCCGTCCGTGCCCAGGGGATAGGTACTTACCCCGTTGACCAGGGTAAAACCGTTGGCCGCATTGATGATAAAAGACCCATTGGGCTGCTCGATCACATCGATATCTATGAGCGTTCCCAGTTCATCCACCAACCCGTTGCGCTGGTCACGCTGGTCATTGGAGGTCCGGTTGTTCTCGTTGCCGATAATCTCCTGATTCAAATCGGCGATTTTGGTGGCCAGGTCATTGATCTGCCCCACGGCGGCCCGGATGTCGGAATTGATATCCGTCACGAGGCTGTCCATATCCTGGAACACCGATTCAAACCGGGACGCCAGTTTTTTACCGCTTTCAAATACCTTGACCCGCTCCGCCGATCCCTGGGGGTTATTGGCTATTTCATGCCAGGAATTCCAGAACTCATTCATCACCGTGGTCAGACTGGTCTGGGAGCCTGTATCAAAAAAATTTTCCAGAACCCGCATATAGGATTCCTGCTCTTCAAAGGCGGCCTGGGCGGATATCTCTGTGGTCAGCCGTTCCTCCAGCAGTTTATCCACGCTCTGGCGGACCTGGTTGATATTGACGCCGGTACCGAAAAGAAATCCACCGTACTCCGCCGGCTGCCGCGAGATATGGTCGGCGTTCTGGACGGAATAGTTGGGATTGTTGACATTGGCAATATTCTGGCCACTGATGTTCAGGCTCTGTTGCTGTGACGCAATGGCGGTCTTGGATATGTTAAGTACAGAGGAAAGGCCGGCCATGACTTACACCTCTGCGTGCAGAATCCGGGTGGTCTCCTGGGGCGGCATCATCACCCCGGAGCGGCCGTACTGCTTTTTGGCATTGGTATTGGTTATGGTGGAGAAGATCCCTGAAATCACCGAAAGGTATTCGGTAACATACCGCTGGTTCTCCCGGCTCAATATTGAGATTTCCCTTTTCAGGGCCCTGATCCGGATAATAATATGTCTCAGGGACGCCTTTTCCTCCAGGGAAACAGGCATAAAATCCACCATATCGGAAATTCCCATTTTTTTGCTGTCCCGGCCTGAAATGCGGTGGGCAAACCCTTCCCTCAATGTGCTTAGGACGGTTTCAACGGCGGCGACCAGCCGTTTTTTCTCTTCGGTGGCCGACCACATCCCCTGGATGTCCATATCAACAATGTATGCTTTTTCCGCTTCAACCACCATCCTTAGCTGTTCATACAACCCCAGCTTTTTGTTAAGCAGTTCCGGGATCATCCGGGTAATATTTTCCATCTGGTTTCTCCTGTCTTCCGCCGGCCGAAAGGCCCGGGGAAAATTTTTCCTGGTTGCGGCTGTCTATCTGCTGCAAATTACCGTTACCTGATAATTTGAGCAACTTCTGTGCCACCTGTTTTTAGGATCGGAGATAAAACCTGAAAGGGCTTTATAATGAGGCTTTCAGCTGATCAAAGAGGTAATCCTTTATCCCCATGGAGCTGCGGCCACGGGAGGAATTTTCCGCCAGGTTCTGGTCCAGCATGGATTCAAAAATTTCAAGGGAATTGGATTTGGGAAACAGGCCGTTCCCCGGCAGGGTATCGCGCATGGATTCCAGCAATTTTTTGGTAAAGATGGCCTCAAATCCCTCACAGGCGGCTTTCAGTTCTTCCTCGGATTTGGGATCCGCCTGCTTTACCTGGGCCGTCTGGGCGGCGGCCAGCCGGCTTTTGACCACATTGAAATCGTTTATCATCTCTGGCTCCCTTACAGAATTTCAAGTTCGGCCTGGAGGGCCCCGGCCGTTTTAATGCCCTGGAGGATGGCGATGAGGTCCCTGGGTTTGACCCCGATGGCGTTCAGTCCCCGGACCAGTTCGCCGATGGTGGAATTGCCCTCCAGCATCATCACCCTCTCCTCTTCGGGGGCCGCTCCGGCCGGCGCACCGGGATCCGGTTCAATGGTCACGGAAAGGTCCCCGTGGGCAACGGCCACGCTGGAAATGGTCACATCGGCGCCAATGACGACGGTGCCGGTCTTTTCATTAATGACCACCTTGGCCGTGGTGTCGGGTATCACGGAAAGGGTTTCAATATCAGCGATAAATTCCGCCACCCGGCTCTCTCTCATGTTTTCGGGCACTGTCAGGCGCAGGGTGCCGCCGTCCGTGAGCTTGGCGCTGCCTTCGCCCACGGCAATGTTAATGGTATCCGCCATGCGCCTTGCCGTGGTAAAGTCCGGCCGGAACAGGGAAAGGGTAAGGTGTCGCTTCCCATCCAGTTTGAAGGGAATTTCCCGCTCCACGGTGGCCCCATCCATGATCCGTCCCACTAGAAGATGGCTATCCCGGTCACCGGCACCCGCCGGTATGGCCAGGCTCACCGCCCCCTGGGCAACGGCATAAACCCTGCCGTCCACCCCTCTCATTGGGGTAATGAGCAGGGTGCCCCCTTTCAGGCTTTTGGCATCCCCCAAAGAGGACACCGTTATATCCATACGGTCGCCGATGCGGGCAAAGGGGGGGATATCCGCCGTGACCATAACTGACGCCACGTTTTTGACCTTAAGGGAGGTGCCGTCATCATAGATGTTCATCTTTTTCATCATATTGATCAGGGACTGCCGGGTAAAACTGACCTTATCCTTGTCTCCAGTGCCGTTGAGGCCCACCACAAGGCCGTAACCGGTCAGCTGGTTGGAACGGATCCCCTTGACCGCGGCCAGGTCCTTTATCCGGGCGGCCTGGGCGGCAACCGGCAGCAGCAGGGCCGCCGCTGCAATATAACAAACCATATTCCTGATCAACTTCATTTTGCCCTCCTTGGCGATCATTTATTTACCAGGGCCAGATATTTTCTATAAGCCGGGTGCCCCACCCGGGTTTCTGTTTGTCGGACAGGGCGCCTTTGCCGTAATACTCAATCCTGGAATCCGCCAGATAGGTGGACTGCACCCGGTTGGTGGCAGAAATATCCTGGGGCCGGGTAATCCCGGTGACCACAATATACTGGACTTCATTGTCCACCTTCATGGCCCGCCGGCCGAAAAGGCTCAGGTTGCCGTTGGGCAAGACTTCCACCACCCGGGCCGCCACCGAAGCCGTAACCTGGCCGGTGCGGTCGCTCTCCCCCTGGCCGTCAAAGGTATTGTTCATGCTTGTATTGACCAGGGCACTGGTTCCGCTCCCGCCAAAGGAAGTGGTTTTCCCCAGAAAATTCAGGGTCGGCACCCCGATATTCATGCCGCTCTGTCTCGAGGCCTTGGTATTCACATCCATTTTGGAACTTGAATTTTCAACGATATCGATAATCACCGTGTCTCCCACATGGTTGGCACGGGTATCTTCAAACAGGGAGCCCCGGCTGTCGTTCCAAAGAGAGCCTTCCGAGACCCGTCCCGATGTATAATCGGCCGGGGGCATGGGGGGCGCCGGCACCTGGGTGCCCTGGGGTACAACAGCGGAGCCTGACGTACCGGATCCAGTACAACCGGTCCCCATCCAGAACAGCATCAATACGGCGGCCATTCCCAGACCCGTCCTTTTTAATCTTTTTTCCACGGCCCTCTCCTTATCATTAATAAATCACTTCCACGGTGGTTCCTTCCCGGACGATCCCCCGGACCACCTTGCCGGACCCCAGGTTTTCCACCCGGATGGGCTCGTTGCGGAATCCATCCTCCCGGGCTATGCCCGAGGTGACGATTTTCAGGTGGTCTGCCCGGGCGGTCAGGGCCACCACCTCCCCCTTTTTGATCACCGGCCGTTTTTCCAGCAACCGGGTCTGGATAGGGGTATTTTTCCTGACTGCCGACCGGAGCATTTTGCCGTTCAGCTGGGCCGCATCCCTGACCACCGCTCCCCTGAGGGTGAATATATCCCTTTCAACAAGGATGACATCTGCCTGGGAAACCGCTTCTCCGCGTCTGATATCCCGGGCCGCACAGGCAACGGGTTCAAATAGCGAAACATGTCCCCGAATTCGGATATTATCCACTCTATTTCCGTCCACCCCCACATCCATTGCCAGCCGGAAGCCTCCCTTTGCATCCACTTCCACCGGTGCCGTAACGGTCAATTGAACATCTCCACTGGGATAGCGGCCGGTGCCCGGCAGCCTCAGCTGTTTTATTTTAAAGGCCCTGCCGTTGAAATATACCGCCAGTAACTCCCCCACCTTTTCGGCAACCCTGTCCTCATCCAGTTCCTGGGCACTTCGCTTCACATAGATACGGTCCGGGCAGTTGAGGGAAAGATCGCCGGGGACCTTATTCCGAAGGCGGGAAAGCAGGCGGGATCTTTCCAGGGCAACCATACGGCCCGGTTTCGGTGCCCGGCCCAGGGACAGGGATGCTATCATTTCCGCTATAAAAGCCGGCGCCTTGATCTCGGCGATATCCGCTAACCGGATATCCTCCCCGTCCACCGTATTGTATTCATGGAAAAAAATTCCCTGGGGGGCCGCCTTTGGCAACGCGGTTCCCACGTTTGAAAAAAAAACGGCAACCGCCAGAAATATGACGGCGGTTATGTGGTCCCGATGCGTCATCTCATATTACCGTTTCAGCCCGTTGGCGGTGCTGAGCATGGAATCCGCCGTCTGGATGGATTTTGAATTGGCTTCATAGGCCCGCTGGCCTACAATCATATTTACCATTTCCTCCACCACCGAGACATTGGACATCTCAACCCAGTTATTGAGGGTGGTACCGGCCCCGTCTTCCCCGGGCGTGCCCTCCTGGGCGTCTCCGGAAGCTTCGGTCGGACGAAAAAGATTCTGCCCCACGGCATAGAGCCCGGCCGGGTTGATAAAGGTGCTCACCAGTACATTTTCACTGGCCAGGATGGTATCCTGCTCGCCGAAAATGGTCAGGGTACCGTCTTCCTGAAGGCTGATGGTAATGGCTTCCGGGGGAACGGAAATTTCCGGCTGAAGCCGGTCTCCGCCGGGTGTGGTAATGAACCCCTCGCTGTCCAGGGTAAAATTACCGGCCCGGGTATAAAGGTCTTCAGCCCCGTGGGTTACCCTGAAGAACCCCTTGCCCTGGATGGCAAAGTCCAACTCGTTTCCGGTCTCCACATAATCCCCCTGGGTAAATACTTTTTGAATCCCGGCAGCCTTGACCCCCATGCCCACCTGGATGCCCGTTGGCACCTGGCCGCCCCCCGGGGTGGTCTGGCCGGCGATGAGCTGGGTGCGGTACATGAGGTCCTCGAAATTGGCCCGGGATTTTTTAAACCCAGTGGTGCTGGCATTGGCCAGGTTGTTGGCCACCACATCGGTTTTCATCTGCTGGGCCCCCATACCGGTTGCTGCGGAATAAAGGGATCGGATCATCTATTCTCTCCTGAAACTTGTTTTAGCTTACCTGGGCCGCCCTACTTCGGAAATGGCCTTATTGTCGACTTCGTCAAAGGTCAGCATTGATTTTGTAAATGTTTCGAACATCCGGTGGTAATCAATCATCTTAACCATTTCATCCACCACCTGGACATTGGAATTCTCCAATGCCATATGCTTGATTCCGGGATTGTTCACCGGGATTTCATCGGCGGGTTCCCCCGTATAGCTCAGCAGGTTCTCTCCCGATTTTTCAAGCTTGTCCGGATCCTGAAAATCCACCACATCAAGGGTATCCACGACATCTCCGCCCACCCGGATCTCGCCGAGTTCATTTATTTCGGCGCCGGGATCCTGGGTATTCTGGAGGTCCAGTATAATGGCGCCCCCCTGTCCGAGGACGGGATTGCCGGACATATCCACCAGCACCCCCTCGCTGTTCAGGGTAAAATTCCCGTTCCGGGTGTATTGGATGCCGTTCTCCGTCTCGATCTTAAAGAAGCCGGACCGGCTCAGGGACACATCAAAGGGATTGCCTGTCTGCACCACATCCCCCTGGGAATAATCCTTGTTGAGCCGGGCTTTGAAAAGCCTGTCAAAACTGACCACATCCTTTTTGTAGCCCGTGGTGTCGGCATTGGCCAGGTTGTTGGATACGGCTTCCAGTTTTCTCTCCTGCCGCAGCCCCCCCTGCACCGGCCGTGTCATTTCCAAAATCATAAGATCTGCCTCGCGGTTTCATTGGGTCCTTTTCACTGTCCCATATCTAAAGCAAAACAAATGCCACGCCCCCCAATACGCCAGAAAGCAAAGCCCCTCACATGGGCCAAGAACCCGTAACGGCAGGCAAACCCGCCATCTTTTTTTTCATCATTTCCTGACTCCGGATAAAAATATTGCCAAAAATCCGTCATCCCTCCCCCGGAGAATTTGACACCGCCAGAAAAAAATGCCGCCCTTTAAAGAAATCCCCGGTTCCCGGGCGCGCCTGCCCTTCTGCGGGACGGTTCACATCGGGCGCTGCACATTATCCTTGCATTCCCGCGCGTTTCACGGTAAAAATACTCTCTTTGTCGGATTTACGGAGTTGAAATAAAATGACCACCAATGACCAGTCCCAAACAGGCCAGCTGAAAGACTATTATTGTCCCTTTTGCAACAGCAAATTATTCAGGGGCAAAGTAGAAGAATTCAAAATGGTCTGCCTCGAATGCAACCGTCTGGTTGACAGCAAGAAGCTAACCCATACAGCAGAAGAAAAAAACGAAGGCGATGACCGGGACTGATGCTGCCCGGCCATCTAAAAGTATTTTCAAGACCGGCCTGAATTGGCCGAATATACAAAGGCCAGCAATTCAGCCACGGCCACGTATATTTCCGGCGGGATTTCCTGGTCAAGGTCCAGCGAGGCAAGCACCTCCACCAGATCGGGATCATCTTTAACCGGCACCCCGTGTTCCCTTGCCAGTTCAATAATCTTTTCAGCCACCTGCCCCCGGCCCTTGGCCGTTACCGTGGGTGCCTCGTCCCTCAGCCTGTCATACCTTAAGGCAACTGCCGTTTTGATCTCTTTCTTTTTTCCGGCCATATCACACCACCAGATTCAGCCCGTCTCCGTTATCCCGAAGGGTGACGGACCGGACCAGGGCATCGGGGGCCAGTTCACGGGGATCAGCCACCCGGCACTCCACCCTGCCGGCCCGGTAGCCGATGGATGAGAGCCGCGACTTTAATTCAGGTATCAAGCGACTGATATACCCGCAGGTAGCCTCATCTTCCAGGATGAACCTGCCGGCAATTTCCTTTTTCAATATGGAAAAATCCGCCCTGAGGCGGCCCAGGGCAGTTAAATTCATCAGAAATGCGATCTTAACGGTTTTATTATCACCTGCCGTATCCTTTTTCCCACCCTCCCCGGTATTGATGAACAACTGGCCGAAATCAAAAAACTCACCGGCCGGTACGGGGAAGGGAAGAAGGTATCTGCCGGTTTCTCCGGTCCGGAGGTTGAACTGCTGGAGATGGTCAAAGGGTGCGGCCTTCTCCTTCACCTGTTTTCCGGCGCCATCTTCTTCCCCGGAATGGAAATGAAGCACAGCCGCCTTTAAATCCTCTTTAACCAGATTATCCATCCCGATTTTGACCGCCTGTTTATCCGGAGAGGCGGCAAGCTTAGATATTTTTTTTTCCAGGGCCAGCCCCATATTTTCCAGAAGCCGGGGCAGAAACCCCTCATCCCTCTCCCCGGATTTCAATGCGAGGCTATGAAGGATCTGTTTTACCGCCGGTTCTTTTGTCCGGCCGATCTCCGGAAACCTGTCATTGATTCTGGAAAACAACTGGGCTGCAGACAGGGCGCTTCGGGGCGTCCCCCCCCGGGATGCAGAAGTTAAGGGTTCTGCCGGCCTGGCCGTCACCGGTTTTAAGGAAATCGTCTCTTTTTCACGGGAGACCTCCAAAAAAAGATCTGATCCAGGCGCCACGGGCAGATCGGTTTTTGCCGTCACCATCCGGCCGGCAATCATCAGTTTGACCCGCCCCTGGGGCAGCAGTTCCATGACATCGGCCTTGATGACCTGTCCATGTTTGACCCCGGGAAGGGATATCAAGGCTTTTTCAGATTTAAGAAGGGAAAATTCTACGGGAGCGATGCGGATGCCGAAAATCATCTGGCCTTCTCCATTGCAGTACATTTTTCCTTCAGGTCAATGACAAGTTGGACCTCTCCCTTGGGGATGGAAAGCTGTTCTGCAATGGTATCGATATCCACATTTCTATAATACATTTCAATAATCCGGCTTTGCTGGTCCAGCACCGTATTCCCCCTTTCGGGCGGAATAAAACCGCCGGAAGCAGGCAGGGACTGCCGGGAGGTTTCCAGCTTTTTCTCCAGGGCGGAAGCCCGGGACAACAGCAGGTTGATACTGATGATTTTATCGTCCAGGGCATCGTTAAGTTGTCGTGAGATCTTTTTTTTCTCCCGGATCAGGCGGTCGAATTCTTCTGCTGCATCGCCCGAGGCCTCAATGAGGGGAATTAGGCGGGCCTTTACATCACCGGCCGCCGTTTCCGCAGCGCCTGCTGCAGCTACCTGGGCGGCATCGGCAAAGGTCCCGCTTCCCTCTGACCCAGGTTCACTCTCCCGGCTCCGGGCTGCAGAAATAAGCCGGTTGACCCGCCGGACAACAAGAAAAATCAGAAAAAAGAAAAAGAGATCAATGATAAAAAGAACCGCAACAAGAAACTCCAGTGAGAATAATTTCATCATGCCCGTGTATCCAGCAACCGACCTTTGGCTTCAGGATCCATTGCCAGTTCTTCCTCCCGCTCCTGTTTGCGGTGTTTACGGGCTTTCATGGCCCGCAGCCGCTCTTTTCTTTTTTCTTTCTGCTCTTTTAGCCGTTCCGATTCCTCGCTGACCTGAACGGTGGTATTCTGGACCACCTCCTGGGCCTGCTGAACGGCTGCGGCCTGGCCCGGACTCGGTTTTGCCGAATGACTCTGCTGACCCAGTTCCTGGGTCATAACCGATTGCTGAAGGAGTTGATTATGTCCCGGTACTGTGGTCATGATCCCCCCTTTTTAAAATCCATCAGCTTGTTCGTAAATTTTTGAAGCTGATCTTTCCGATGTAATGGGGCGGCAACACTTTTTTCAATGAGGTCTCAATTCCCCATAACAGATCGGCTTCCGTCACCTCATCTCCTTTTTCCGAGGCCATGTTGGACTGGATTGATTCATATATCAGGTCCCGGTAAAAGGAAAGGTTGTTGTTTATTTCATGATATGCCCTTTGATCTGAATAATCAATAGAGATATCCGCATAAACATAGGTCATCTTGTCGGTTCTGTCCGATGTCAGAACAATGAAATCCGTGAGCACGATGTTACCGGATTGTTTTACTGGCGGCAGTGCCGGTGCCTCGTCAATGACCACCTCCACAGCCGGGCTCGGATCCAGTTCGGGGAGATATTCAGCCGTGGGAACGGTCGCCCTCTCCGGCAGGGGGGCCGGTTTTTCCGAAAAAAACATGAAATAAACCGTTGGAACGGATATGCCCAGGACCAATGCCGCAGAAACTGCGGCCAGAACCAATTTGGATTTAAAAAGCCGTGCAAACGCTCCGCGCTTTTCAGCCGCGGATTCCTCTGCCTCTTCGCCGGCATCCTCCCCCTCTTCAAGAAGCACCTGGTCGGCACCGTCGTCTTCGTCCCCAAGGTCTTCTTCCTCATCCATGAACGCATCGGTATCGAACTCATCTTCAAGGTCCCCCTCAAGGTCATCCATAAGGGAATCCCCCAGCACATCTTCATCCTCCTGGTCTGCAGCCATGAGCAGGGTGTCAATGTCATCCTGGGAAATCAGGATATCGTCATCGTCCAGAAAATCTTCATCATCGGAGTCCTGGAGCAGGGCATCAATGTCCTCCTGGGTGACGTCATCCACCTCATCGTCCTCATTCAGGCCCAGATCGACAACATCCCCCTCATCTGACCCGGACATGGTGTCCAGGTCCTCGTCTGATTCATCGTCTTCATCTTCCGTTAGCAACGCATCCATATCGGAAGGATCTCCGCCCATGTCCGATACGTCCATCCCTGTTACGGCGTCATCCTCCGGGCCGGGTGCCTCTTCTGCATCGGTGATCCCGGCATTCCGGATCAACTCATCCATGGTCTCCTGGGTAATCAGGCAGTCGGCAACAGCCATTGCGTCGGCATCATCAATGGGAATGTCCAGAGGATCGTCCAGGGAGGCATCGGGAGGGGCATCGTCCCCAGCACCGCTGCTTCCGGATTCATCCTCACCCGTTTCAGCCGCCTGCTCGCCCCGGGTCGGTTCATCATCCGCCCCGTTTCCCATGGCCTCCAGGACATCATCCATGGAGATCAGTTCATCATCGTCATCCTCAGCAGCGGAGGCAGCGGCAGCAGCGGAGGCAGCGGCAGCGTCGTCTTCACCCTCAGTCTCCGCCTCATCGCCATCATCGGGGGGGTTCATGAGCCGGTCGATATCATCCTGGGAAATGAGTTCCAAATCTTCATCCCCATCATCTTCTTCAGGCGCATCTTCTTCAGGCGCATCACCGCCCGAGAGCAGATTATCGATATCATCCTGGGAGAGTTCTCCGCCCTCATCTGCCTCCGGCTCATCTTCCTCCGGCTCATCATCATCTGCACCGCCACCCAAAAGGCTGTCAATGTCATCCTGGGAGAGTTCTCCGGCGTCGTCGTCAACCCCGTCACCGTTCAGGGCACCGCCGTTGAGCAGGCTGTCGATATCGTCCTGGGATAATTCACCCAGATCATCGATCTCGGCATCCCCGTCCGCATCGCTGATGCGTTCTTCCGCCTCTTCAATGGAGGATGCATCCAGCAGCTTGTCAATGTCATCCTGGGAAATTAAGCTTTCTTCCTCTATACCTGGATCCGCCATGATCGCCCCCTATTGTCCGTAATCCTCGAGTTTGGCCTTTAATTTAATCAAAACCGCCGTGTGAATCTGGCAGATGCGTGACTCTGTCAGGGAAAGCACTTCCCCGATCTCCTTCAGGGTCAATTCATCGTAATAGTAGAGAGAAACGACGATCTGCTCTTTTTCACTCAGGGTTTTAATGGTCTGGGCCAGCACATGCCTCATTTCCGCCCTGTCAAAATGATCGGCCGGGTTGTCCTCTCCCTTTATACCGGCCTGGAACCGGGTCTGGGAGTGGGTATCATTCTTTTTGGTTTTAATGAACTCGTCAAGGCTGAGCACGGCCGCGCCATGGATGTCCGTGAGCATTTTCTGGTAGGTTTCCAGGTCCACACCCAGGGCCTTGCAGATTTCAGTGTCATCTGCGGCGCTGCCCTTTTCTTCCTCCACCTTCCTGACGGCATCGTTGATATCCTGGATTTTTTTCCGCATGGACCGTGAATAGGTGTCCATACTTCTCAATTCGTCCAGTATGGCCCCTTTGATACGGTACTGGGCATAGGTCTTCAGGCTGACATGTTTGGAGGGGTCAAATTTGTCTACAGCATCAATAAGCCCTAGGGAACCTGCGGACATCAACTCATCAAAGAGTACACTGGACGGCAGACGGGCCGCAAACCTGGAGGCAATATGCCTCACCAGATAGGCGTATTCCACAATGGTTTCCTGGCGCCAGTCCAGTCTTTCCTTTTCCTCTTTTGTCTGTTTTTTTATCATCCGTTTCCTGTGGTATCTCTTTATTGCGCCGCCTCAAAAACCCGGTTCATGAAAAAGGTCATATTTCCCCCGGCATGGTTCCGCCCGCGTCCCTCGGCCAGTTTCCGGGCAATGGACGCCATGGACTTTCCGGCAGGCGCACCGGAGGCAACATCCAGCAATATACTTCTGCGCCGCACCGCATTCTGCAATTCCCGGTCAAAGGGGATACACCCAAGGTATTCAAGCACCACACTCTTGAGGAACTTGCCCAGAGCATTGCTCAATGAGCCGTAGACCCGCTTGGCATCCGCCTCCTTGTCCACCATATTCACCACCAGCTTAAAATACCGGGTCCCGTATTCCTGGGACATGACCTTCATCAATGCATAGGCATCGGTGATGGAGGTGGGCTCGGTGGTGGCCACCACCACACACTCGTCAGATGCGGCATTAAAATACAATACATTGGAGGATATACCGGCCCCGGTGTCCAGGAAAATGACATCGGCCCGGTCTGCAAGGGTCTCGAACTCCGATAGCAGGGTCAGTTTTTCCCCTTCTTTGAGACTGGTGAGATCGGCAAACCCGGAGCCTCCGGGCAGAATACTGATGCCGTGCTCGGTTTTTAGCATCACCTCGTCCAGGCTCTTTTCCCCGCTGACCACATGACGGATATTGTATTTGGGCCGCAGGTTGAAGACAATATCGATATTGGCCAGCCCCACATCGGCATCAATGATGACCACCCGCTTTCCCATGCGGGACATGGCAACGGCCATATTGCCCACGATATTGGTTTTGCCCACCCCGCCCTTGCCGCTGGTAACGGCAATCACCTTGGGGTAGGCTGTTGAATTGCCGCCACCCGTTTTCATTCTTACCGAATCCAGTTTTTCCATGGCCGTTGTTTTCGCCATCTGTCGAAGTCCTTTTGCCTGATCCACCTAATCTCCTTTTGGGCCGGTCCCCAGAATAATTTTAAGCAATGCCGGTTTATCCGGGACAATCAAATCTTCGGGAACCTTCTGCCCGTTCGTCACCAGGGACACAGGCATGTTGAAGTTGCCGACCTGGTCAAGAATTTTGCCGCACCGTCTGGTTTCATCAATTTTCGTAAACACATAGGTATCTGGATTAAATACGGAAAATGCCGATGCCGCCTCTTTCATATTAATCAATTCAGCCGTAACACTCAAGGTTAAATGAATGGAGATCCTGGAGGCCTTGGAGATCAGCCCCAGTATCTCGTCCAGCTTTTCCTTGTCGTAATGGCTGTGGCCCGCCGTATCCACAAGCACCATGTCCATGCCCCCCATCCGGTCCAGGGCAGAGGAAAGGTCTTTCCCGCTGAAGGCGGGCACGCAGGGCAGCCCCATGATCCCGGCATAGGCTTTAAGCTGCTCAAAGGCACCGATCCTGTAGTTGTCAATGGAAACCAGCCCCACCTTCATCTTCCGGTGGAATGTGAGCAGGGCGGCCAGTTTGGCGATGGTGGTGGTTTTGCCCACGCCGGTGGGCCCCACAAAGGCAGCCACATGGGGATGGCCGCCGATGCCGTTATTGGAACGGCTGAAAAAGTCCTCGCATTTCAGCCGTTCCAGGCAGAGCTGCATCACCTTTTTTTTAATCGCCTTTACCTGCTGTGCCGGGTCGGGCCAGGGAGCCGCTGTTTCTGTTTTTTCCACGGCCTCCCGAATCAGGGCGGCGGCAAGGCCGTCACTGACCCCGGCCCGGATCATCGACGCCAGGATCCCCACGGATTCAAAGTGGTTGCCCAGAACGGCGTCAACACCGGTGCCCATGCCTGCCAGAGCGACCATATCCTTAATTTCGGCTAAATCCGAACGCAGGGCATCCAGGTCCGTGGATGCCCCGGCAGGCACCGCCTGTTTTACCGTTTCCTCCGGTACCCGGCCCTCGTCCTTGATGCCGGCTTCCACCTCAAACATCTCCTTGCCGTAGGGATCCCTGGGGGACCGGGGCAGCTTCCGGGTGGAAAGGATCATGGCCTCAGGGCCCATTTCGTCTTTAATGCAGGCCAGGGCATCCTGGATATTCGCCGCCCGGAAAATCTTCTTATTCATCTTTCAAACTTACCTTTCCAACCGCCTGTAAATTAATATCATCCACAATTTCCGCATGGGATACCACAAAAACCGTGGACAGGGAAGATTCGATCAGTTTGCGCACATGGCGGCGCAGGGTGGGCACCGTCATCAGAACGGGCTGGATATTCATGGCCACCAGCTGTTCCACCTGCCGGGATACGGCCCCGATGATTTCCCCGATGAGCACGGGGTCCAGGGCCAGGAAAGCACCGTGCTCGGTCCGCTTGATATTTTTGGACAGCATCTCCTCCACCTGGGCATCCAGGGTGATGACCTGGAGCACCTTGCCCGGCTGGAGGTAAGGCGCCAGCATGGCCCTAGCAATCCGCTGGCGCACATATTCGGTGAGCAGGTCCGGATCCTTGCCCGCCGGTGCGAAGTCGGCCAGGGTTTCCACAATGGTCAGCAGATCCCGGATGGAAATCCGTTCCCTGAGCAGGTTCTGGAGTACCTTCTGGACGATGCCCACGGGCAGGAGGCCGGGCACCAGCTCTTCCACGGCCTTGGGACTGGTTTTGGCCAGATTGTCCAGCAGGTGCTGGACATCCTGGCGGCCAAGCAGCTCATAGGCGTTGTTACGGACGATCTCGGTGAGGTGGGTGGCAATGACCGTGGAATTGTCCACCACGGTATATCCGGCAAATTTGGCCTCTTCTTCCCGCTCTTCGGGAATCCACAGGGCCGGCAGGTTAAATGCCGGTTCAACGGTTTCAATGCCTTCAATGGGCTGGGCTACCCCGCCCGGATCCATGGCCAGAAAATGGTTGACCATGAGCTCGCACCCTGCGGTTTCCACCCCCTTGATCATCAGCCGGTACTGGGCCGGGTTCAAATTCAAATTATCCCGGATGTGGATGGGAGGGATGATGATGCCCATCTCCGTTGCGAACTGCCGGCGGATGGCCTTGATCCGTCCCAGCAGGGTGCCGTCCTGCTGTTTGTCCACCAGGGGAATCAGCCCGTAGCCCACTTCCAGCTCGATGGTGTCCAGGGTAAGGAGGTGCTCCACATCTTCGGGCTGGCCCGGGGCCTCTTCCTGGGCGGCAGCGGCTTCTGCCTCGGCCAGGGCAGTCTCTTCCTCACGTTCCTGATCCCTGAGAAAATACCAGGCAAGGGTGCCCATGGTCAGCCCCAGGGTCATGAAGGGGATGGAGGGCAGCCCCGGCACCAGGCCCATGCAGAATATGATCACGGACCCCACCAGCACCGGAGTGGAACTGGAAAGCAGCTGTTTGGCAAATTCCTTGCCCATTTTGGTCTCGGCGCCTGACCGGGAGACCAGGAGGCCTGCGGCCGCCGAAATCAGCAGGGCCGGAATCTGGGAAACCAGCCCGTCCCCCACGGTGAGCAGGGTATAATTGGTCAGGGCTTCGCCCATGGGCATGCCCTGCTGGACCACGCCGATGACAAATCCGCCAACAATATTGATCAGGGTGATGACAATGCCGGCCACGGCATCCCCCCGGACAAACTTGGAGGCGCCGTCCATGGCCCCGTGGAATTCCGATTCCCGGGCAATGGCGGCCCGCCGTTCCCCGGCCTCCTGCTCATCGATCATCCCGGCGTTGAGGTCGGCGTCAATGGCCATCTGCTTGCCGGGCATGGCGTCCAGGGTAAACCGGGCCGCCACCTCTGCGATACGGCCGGCACCCTTGGTGATGACCATAAAATTGATGAGGACCAGAATAACAAAAATAACCAGGCCCACCACATAATTGCCCCCCACAACGAAGTTGCCGAAGGACATGATGATGGCCCCGGCGGCCATGGGGCCCTCACTGCCGTGGAGCAGGATCAGCCGGGTGGATGCCACGTTAAGCGACAGCCTGAAAAGGGTGAGCACCAGAAGCAGGGAGGGGAAAATAGCGAATTCAAGGGGTTTTCTCGTATACATGGTGGTGATAAGCACCACGATCCCCAGGGAAATATTTAAGGCAAGGAAAAAATCCAGGATCATGGGGTGCAGGGGAAGGATCATTGCCATGAGGATGCCGATAAAGGCAACGATCATCATAATATCCGATGCTTCTTTTTTCAGGCCGGTAAGGATACCGGCAGCCTCTCCTGCCATTTAAACCCCGTTATTTTGGCGGCGCCGTCAAAAATCCGACGCCATTTGTTTACCTGTTCTTTTTCATTCTGTACACGTATGCCAGCAGTTCCGCCACCGCCTGGTAATGTTCCATGGGGACTTCTCCGCCGATATCCACTAATCTATACAAATTCCGGGCCAAGGGCTTATCTTCCACCAGGGGCACATCATGTTCCCGGGCTATCTCCCTGATTTTCGCGGCCACGGGGCCGGCACCCTTGGCCACCACCACCGGGGCCTCCATGGTCATATTATCGTATTTCAGGGCCACGGCCAGCCGTGTTGGGTTGGTGACCACCACATCGGCCCCGGGCACTTCGGCCATCATTCTTTTTCTGGCCGCTTCCATCTGGAGCTGGCGGATCCTGGATTTGATCTGTGGATCGCCTTCGGTCTGCTTGAGTTCATCCTTCACCTCCTTTTTGGTCATCTTCTGGTCTTCCAGAAACTTCCATTTCTGGAAGGCAAAATCCAGGAGGGCCACAACGATCATCACCAGGCAGACCTTCACAAAGACCCAGAAGGATTCCATGGAAAGAAAAAGCAGGATCTGGGCAACGTCATTGTCATAGAGCCTTAAAATTTCCGACATTTTTCCCCGTACGGCCCAGTACACAACGATGGAGACGATTGCCAGCTTAAGCAGGGACTTCACCAATTCCATCACGGAACGGGAGGAAAACTTGTTTTTAAATCCGGTGATGGGATTGAGCTTGGAAAGCTTGGGCTCAATGGCCTTCCAGGAAATTTCGAACCCCACCTGGGCCGTGTTGGTGAGCAGGGCCACCACATACACCACTGCAAATACGGGAAAACAGAGCAGGAAAATCTTTTTAAAATGGTATCCCAGTATATGGATCATATCCAGGGGATTGAATTCGGGCACCCGCTCAAATTGGAAATTATACAGGAACACCTCGGTAAATTCCCCGTACATGAAAAAGGCGGTCCAGTACAGCACCAGTATGCCGCCCAGCAGGACAAAGACAGAGGGGATTTCCATACTTTTGGCAACCTGCCCCTCTTCCCTGGCCTTGCTGAGCTTCCTCGACGATGCGTCCTCGGTCTTCTCGCCGCCGCCTTCAGGATCTTCGGCCATGGCTTATCCTCCGCCAATATAAAAGAGTAAATACAGCATCAGTTTCCTGAAGGGCTCAATATAATTTCTCGTAACCATGGCAATGATCTCAATGGTCAGGCCGAACAGGAAAAGGCCCACCGCAATTTTCACGGGAAAGGCCACAATCATGACATTCATCTGGGGTGAAAACTTGGAAATCAGGCCGAACCCCACATTGACAAAGGTCAGGGCGGCCAGCACCGGGGCACCGATTTTCAGGGCAAAGACAAAAATACCGGCGCTGATTTCCAGGATTTTTTCCATGAGGGCCCCGGGCATGACGAAAAACCCCATGGGCACCAGATCAAAACTGTCCGCCAGGGACATGATGACAATGTGGTGGCCGTCCAGGATCATGAATATGGTCACACAGGAGAGATATCCGATCTGGTCCATGATGGACACATTGGACCCGGTCTGGGGATCAATGACATTGATCATGGCAAATCCGATCTGGAATCCCAATACCTGGCCGGCCAGCTGCACGGCCCCGAAAAAAATCCTCAAGCTCAGGCCCAGCACCATCCCCATCATCACCTCGGCGGCAATGAGCAGTCCCGTGGAGATCACATCCTCTGGAAACCGGGCCAGATCAACAGGCACCACCGTATAGAGCAGCAGGGTAAGTACCAGGGCAAACCCCAATTTCAGGGTGGCAGGAAAAACGTTGGAGGAAAATATGGGAAAGGTGAACAGAAAGACGGATACCCGTATCAGGACCAGCATAAATAGCCTGAACCGGTCCGGTTGAAGGATATCCAGCAGTTCCACAAAGGCTCCTAACGGATGTACATGGGAATATTGGCCAGAATATTGGCCGTAAAGGAGGTAATCTCCTCCAGCATCCAGGGGGCGGCAAAGAGCAGCCCCAAAAATACGGCGATGATCTTGGGCACAAAGGTCAGGGTCATCTCCTGGATCTGGGTCACGGCCTGGAAGATGCTGATGGCCAGCCCGGCAATGAGCCCCAGTCCCAGCATGGGCATGGACAGGTAGATGGTCATCATGATGGCGGTTTTGGCAAACTCGATTACGAATTCAGGGGTCATGGTCACACTCCGAAACTTTTTAACATGGAACCGCAGATCATATGCCACCCGTCCACCAGCACAAAGAGCATGAGTTTAAAGGGCAGGGAAATCATTACCGGCGGCAGCATCATCATGCCCATGGCCAGCAGCACCGAGGCCACCACCATGTCGATGACAAGGAAGGGGATGTAAAGGATAAAGCCCACAATAAATGCGGTTTTCAACTCCGAAATCACATAGGCCGGAATCAGGGCCAGCAGGGAGACATCATCCCGGGTCTCGGGCTTTTCCATGGCCCCCTCCTTGACAAAAAGGGCGATGTCCGACTCCCTGGTGTTGATGAGAAGGAATTTACGGATGGGTTTCTGGGCCATCTCAAAGGCGGTCTCATAGGAGATTTCCCGCTCCAGGTAAGGATTGAGGGCCGTATTGTAAATTTCCAGTCCCACGGGACGGTAAATAAAAAAGGTCATGAACAGGGCCAGCCCCACAAGCACCTGGTTGGGGGGGCTGGACTGGGTGCCGATGGCCTGGCGCAGAAAATGAAAGGTGACAATGAGCCGGGTAAAGGGGGTCATGAGGATGAGGATGGCCGGGGCCAGGGCCAGAATCGTCAGAAGCGCTATTATTTCAAGCACCACCGCCACCTCTTCGGGCTCCGCCGCCTGGGTGACATTCAGTTCCAGGGAGGGAATGGGGAAATTGACGGCGGCCTGGGCCGCTTCAGCCCCCAGGGCCAGGACGATCATTACCACGGCAAAGGCCAGCCCGAAACGGACCCGTGACCGGCATATCTTCTTTTCAGCCATTGGGTCTCTCCCCGGTTCCGCTCCGACGGGCCATGGCCCGGCCCAGTGCTTTTGAAAAGCCTTTGGCCGGCTGCTGATTTTCAGGCTCGGTGGTCGGATCATGGTCCATGCAGGCCAGTTGCGACATCCCCGAAGGGGTCACACCCACCAGAACCGCCTTATCCTTCACCGCCACCAGCACCAGCTTTTCCTTAGGGGCCAGGTGGCGCACGGCCAGCACCCGGATCAGTTCCTCGCCGCCTCTGACACCTGCAGTGCCGGAAAAGCGCCGGAAAAGGTAAAAGGCCACCAGGAAGATGGCCAGCACCACAAAAAGCATGCCCAGGGTCCGGGCAAAGGCCAGCCACATGTCCGCATCCGTGCTCATTCTTCCTCTGCCGCCAGGGATTTGACCCGGTCGATGGGGGTGATCACGTCGGTGAGCCTCACCCCGAATTTTTCATTCACCACAACCACTTCCCCCCGGGCAATAAGCTTGCGGTTGATATACACCTCCAGGGGTTCGCCGGCCAGCTTGTTCAACTCAATAATGGAACCCTGGCCCAGCTGAAGCAGGTCATTGACCAGCATTTTCGTCTTGCCCAGTTCCACGGACAATTCCAGGGGGATATCCAGGATAAAATCCAGTTCCCTGGCCCCCTGCTCTTCCGTTCTTTCCAGATCTTCTCCCGGGTCTCCGCCGGGAATGCCGTTTTCATCAACCATGGTTAACTCTCACAATCCGTTATGATTTTATCTCTTATCTTAAAGGCCTGGAACCCTCTTTGCACCCCGATGAAACCGGTGAGTTTTTCCAGCCCGTCCACAAAACAGGAGAGGGGTTCGGAGGCGTCATTATCCAGCTGGATCACGTCGCCGGGCTGCATGTACAGCAGCCGTTCCCCTGTGATTTCCGTTTTGCCCAGCTGAATCCTCAAATCCACCTCGGAATTGAGGATCACTTCTTCGATCATCTGCCGCCATTTGGAATCAATTTCCTCGGTCTCCGCCTGGACACCGGAAGACAATTTGTGCCGCATGGGTTCAATCATGGAATAGGGGTAGCAGACCACCAGGTTGCCGGCGGCCTGTTCCAGTTCGATCTCAAACCGGGTAACAATCACCAGGTCCGTGGGCAGCACGATGGCTGTGAACTGTGGATTCATCTCAGAGCGGATCAAGGATGCCTTCACCGGCTCAATGGGGGCCCATGACGCCTCAATATTTTTAAGCGTTGCCACAACGGCCTTTTTAATCATCACCTCTTCTATGGTGGTGAACTCCCGGCCTTCCACCCGCGCTTTGCCTAAAGCTTCACCGCCGAAAAAGGTATCGATGAGATTGTAGACCAGCTGGCTTTCCAGAACCACCAACCCGTGCCCCCGCAGGGGCTCCATCCTGAAGACGTGGAGACTGGTGGGAACCGGAAGACTGCGCACAAATTCGGAAAATTTCAGGGTATCAAAGGGATTGGCACTGACATCCACATTGGTTTGGAGCAGGGAGGAGAGGGTGGCCCGCACTTCCCTGGACAGCCGCTCGTTAATAACGTCAAAGGTGGGCATCCGTGCCCGGACCACCTTATCCTGGCTGGTGAAATCATAGGCAACAACCCCTTCGACGGGCTCAGGAGACGACGCCACATCGGTTTCGGTCTCTACCTCGCCTGAATCCAGACCGTCTAATAAACTGTCAACCTCGTCCTGGGATAGAATTTCACTCATGACACCATCACTGCATTAAAAAATTGGTAAAATAGATATTCCGTATGGTTACCTTGGGGAAAATTTTGTTCATCTGCCTGAGCATCTCATATTTAAGCTTAATTTTTCCCTCGGGGGTTCTCAACTCAAGCCAGGAGGCGTTCTTGACCTGGACCTCCACAATCCTTCGGAGCCGGTCCTGTACCGTATACACCTGCCTGCGGTACCTGTGGTCCGACAATTCCAGAGAAAGGTCCAAAGATATAAAATTCATGGCAGACCCTGTTTTCATCGGGATGCGCTCAAAGGGTTCCATGACCACGATATCCTCAAAAACGATTTCCTCTTTCTTTTCAACTTCCTGGACAGGAGGCGCGGCCTTTTCCTCTTCTCCGGAAAAAAAGAAGAACCATGCCCCTGCCACGGCCAGCACCAGAACGAATACAGCCGCAGCAATGATGGCGATCAGCTTTTTTTTCCCGGTCAGCCCTTTGAAAAAGAGCAGTTTTCTTAAAAAGGCAAATTTCCCGGCCGGCTTGTCTGAATCGGCCGCATCCTGCCCCGGGCCGCCAGTTTCCCGGTCTATTTCTTCCAGCAGATCTTCAGTCACAATACCTCCGGTGATTCTTTGTTGTTTTTAACTGATACAGCAAACCCTGTGCCACGGTATTTGATATGGATAGAAGAACCTGTGCAGTACTGCAGGAATTATAGAATGGGCCGGAATAATTTGGAAATATTTTTTTTATTCCTGTCCCCGTCCCAGGCCCGGACAAGGCCGGGGCCGTCAAAAGGAGCAGAAAACCGTCATGGTTTTGACGGCAACAGCCGGAGCGGGCACCTGCCCGCTCCGGCTGTAAAGAAAGGGGCAGCCGGGGGAACGGCTGCCGTGAATCGGCTAACGTTTCATCTGGATAACGGTCTGCATCATGTCATCCACGGTGGTGATGGTTTTAGAGTTGGCCTGGAACCCCCGCTGGTTGGTGATCATATTCACGAACTCTTCTGAGATATCCACGTTGGACATTTCAAGGGAGTTGGGCGAAATATTGCCAAGGCCGTTTTCACCGGGCTTATTGGTGATGGCCGTACCCGAGGCCCGGGTTTCCATGAAAAGGTTGCTCCCCTCGTTGGAGAGACCGTAATTGTTCCTGAAATTGGCCAGCCCCACCCGGAAAAGGGGAATGAGCTGACCGTTGGAATAAATTCCTGTCATTATCCCGTCGGAGGCCACCTGCACCCGTGTCAGATCCCCGGCCGCATAGCCGTCAGCATCCTGGAATATCGTGGAGGAGGCCTTGGAATACTGGGTGGTGGACAGGGAATCGTTAACAAATGCATTGTTCACATATTTTGTCCCGATATTCATCTCGATCTTGGTTTCCGTGGCACCGAAATCACCGCCCAGAAAATCCGTGGTAAACCCGTAATATCCGGTGGTGGCGATATCCGACTTATTAATCGTGGTCCAGGCAGTGGAGCCAAGGATATCAAAATCGATTTCGCTCCTGTCATTATAGGGATGGGTGGAGGTCCCGTACTTCAGGTCATTGGTAAATGTAAACCGGATATCGTCGTTGTCATCGTCGTTGCCAGAACCGTCCAGGTCGATGACCGCCTCTTCATGGTCACCCTTGAGGGTGGCGTCGGGATATTCCTCGGGGGGCACGTTGGGGTCGGTATTAAAGGCAAAATGGCTGTTGGCATTGATGGCGCCGCCGGCCGAGGGGTTAAAGGTCAGGTCAGGGCTGCTGTCCCCGTCAAAATCAATGGAGAAAACTGCGCTGCCGCCGGTATTGATGATGGCGGCGTCGGCATATTCCCTGGGCGGGGTGGGGTCCATGTCGAATTTGATATTCTGTCCGGCGGCCGTGTTCAGGGCACTGGAAAATGAATACTGAACCGTTGTGGGATTGGCAGAAGGCGGCGCCGTGCCATCCAGATACCAGGTTCTGAATACCACTGTGGTGTTATTTGAGGCGGAGGGTACAATCTCCATCCGGCCCAGACCTGCGCCGTTACCGCCGATATTGGCCGTATTGGACACACCGGTGGTGATGGTGGACCAGACACTGCCGGTCCAGTGCAGTTCGGGCTGGGGCCCGGCCGTGGTGGAAAAGGCGCCCTGGCTCCCCGCACTGGTCACCGTTACCTTGGGATCGTTTTTAGGTACAAAGGTAAAGGTGGAGGTAAAATCCTCTGACTTGATATCGTCATTCCATTCCCAGTTTGTCCCGTTATATGCCAGTTTGATGCCCGATGCCACCATGGAGACATCCTGGGCATTGACGATGGCCGTGGTGGAGGTGGTGGTGGTGACGGCACCGCCGCCGCCGTCGGTGATGTTCACACCGGTTACCAGTGTCTGGGCGGAGGCGGGCTGTGCAGCCACCTCGGGATTGGACCAATACCACTGGCCGCTGTTTCCGGTGCCGCCGTACGGATTCCAGATAATGCCCAGTCCCTTGGAGTCCTTATCCATCACCCCGGGATCATTAATTTCAAGCTTGGTGTTGTCGTTGGCGGTTTCGCCGAAATACCGGGTGCCTTCGATCCCCTGGACATGGAGGTTGTTGGGGTCGTTGATGTCAAATCCCAGGGAATCCGTAGCCACCGCCGCCTGGGCCAGCTGAATTTTAAGGTCGGGATCGGTTTTGGGCGGGCTGGTCTGGTCAAGGACCAGATGGATCTCATCATTATCGGAGTAGATGATTTCCGCATTGGGGTAGTTGGAGGGTTTTTCAGTGGCCGGATCAATGGAGCCGTCCCTGTCCTTGTCTTCAAACTGCCAGACAGCCCCGTCATATTCAAAGCTGAACCCGTATCCGTCCTTGGCCATGGCCTCACTGTTCATGATCTTGTACTCGATATTGTCGACGGTGTTCACCCCGTTGGCCGTAAAATTCCCCAGGCGGCCGGTGAATTCATCCATGGTGAAATCGAGGATGTCACCGCTGCTCTGGCTGAAGGTGATGGTCCCCCGTGCCAGAAGCCCCTTGGAATCAGTGCCCTGGACCAGGTCCCGCTTATCTTCTTCGGGATTGCAGGTGACCACATATTCCCATTCAGTGCCGGATTTTTTATCGTAAAAGATACTGACGTCATGGGTGGACCCCAGGGCATCGTATACCTTGGTCACGGTCTGGTATTCATAATTATTGGAGGGCAGGTAGGTATCCTCACCGGAATCCCAGTTATTGGACAGTACAATGGCTTTGCTGGCGGCATCGGCATCCAGGTTGGTGATGGCCGTGATCTGGGAGCTTTTCTTGGGGGGGCTGGTAAAGGCCTGCAGCACGATATCCTTGATGGAACCGGTATCCTCTCCGTCATCGTTGAGTTCCCACCCCTGAACGATATACCCTTCGGGGTTGATGAGCTGCCCGCCTTTATCGAAATAAAAATTCCCCGCCCGGGTATAGTACAGGTTTTCCGAATTGGACTGGCGCATGATGAAAAAACCGTTGCCGCCAATGGAAAGATCGGTTGCATTGCCCGTGGACTCAAAAGACCCCTGGTTGAAATTCTGGGCCACATCCCCTACGGCCATGCCGCGGCCAAGCTGTTCGGCCCCGGCCTGGGTGGCCACACTTTCATACAGGGTGTCCGCAAAGGTCATTCTTCCCTTTTTAAACCCCACGGTGTTGATATTGGAAATATTGTTACCCGTTACCTGAAGGGCATTTCCCATGTTTTTCAACCCGCTGGTACCTGTAAAAAGCGAACTTGATAAAGACATAACTTCCTCTCTTTGTTTATTTTATCTTTTTTGCAACCTGTAGCGCTATTTGATTCCCGTCACACTGTCCAGTGTCAGCAGCCGTGAACTGTCCTTAAGTTCCAGGAACTGCTGGCCGTTGACAATCTTAATACCGGCCACCTCTTCATTGACTGGGGTGTCGGCCAGTTTCCCCCTGGACATGACCTGGTACTGGTAAAGGCCGTCGGCCACTTTGTCGCCGGAATTGTCGGTGCCGTCCCACTCATAGGTATTGGCCCCTTCAACGGTCTGGTCTTCGCTGATCTGCACTGTCTTGACCAGGTTGCCGGCGGCATCAAGGATATTGAGCACGGCCAGGGCCTTCTGATCCAGATTGAAACTCAGGTCGGTCCCCGCCACGGCCCCGTCTTCCACCTGGACAATGGGCTGCTCCGAGGTAACAGTCTTGCCCAGGTAGCCCACCAGGGATTCGGGTTTTTCAGTGGAGGTTTCGGCCTTGTCCCGCACCGCATCCACAGAGGCCGGATCCATGAGCACCCCATTGACCACCAGGAAGGCATTGCCGTTACTGTAGGAAACGCCCTGTACTTCCCCGGATACGGTTGAGGAAAGGTCCGTGAACCCGGCCCCGTAGTTGGCGCTGACCGTATATGTATAGGTGCCGTCGTCGGCCATCTTCCCGCTGCTGTCCTTGCCGTCCCAGGTAATGGTGTGGCCGCCGGCCTCCTGCTGGCCGAGGTTGAATGTCCTGACGGTATTTCCCTTGGCATCGGTGACGGTGACTTTCACCTCTGCGGGTGTATCAATGCTGAAGTAGCCGCTGGAAGCCGTGCCGTCCTGAAGGGCGATGGTGTCCACCTTGCCCGCCACCTCTTTACCGATATAGTCCATGATATCAGAGGAAGAACCGCCTCCGGAATTGCCGGCCACACCTTCCATGGTTTCATTCAGGTTCATCAACTGCTCCAATTGTGAAAACTGGGCCAGCTGTGCTGAAAAATCAGTACCGTCCATGGGATTCAGGGGGTCCTGATTTTTAAGCTGGGCCACCAGCATGGTTAAAAAGGCGTCCCGCCCCAGCGCATCATTCTTTTGGGCCGTTTCGTCTTCCCTCGGCGTGTATGATGATACGATGTTGTCCAGTCCGGCATTTCCAGTTGATGTAACCGCCATTGTTTTTTCTCCAAATCAGGTAATAATTTCAAACTTAATTGAGCAATGTCTGTGCCAGCCACGCCTCTCTTAAATTTATGCTTTATTTTCAATAAGTTATCATTAGAGTTTGATATTTTTCGTCTTGATTCAGCCTGTTTTTGGAATAAATTTCCCCATGGGCGGCCCGGCCCATGGGAAAATATTACCGGATGATTATTGGGGAAATTTTAAGGGGGGGAAAAAGGGTTAGGCTACAAAATGATATGAACCGTCCAGGTCGGATTCCTGCGCAAGCGGAAGGGGCTCATCGCTGCCCTCGGCATTGGAACCACCCAATCCGCCGCCGGCATTCCTGCCGCCTTTACGGTTAAAGTTGCCGGCCTGCCCGCCCGCATTGGCCATGGACTGCCTGAAATCACTGCTCATGTCCACATCAAAGCTGTCCAGGCTGATGCCGGCTGAGGCAAGGGTTGTCCTCAGTTCATTGACATTGGACGCCAGTATATCTTTGGCCGCCTGGTTCTCGGTGAGGATGCTCACCTTGATGCTGTTGCCTGAATTATCGATGGTGAGCATCAGCCGTCCCAGTTCCGCAGGCTTCAACTGGATCTTGAGGGTACTCTCACCATTGTTCACCGCCCGGACAATACTCCGGTTTACCTGGTTGGTCACATAGGAGGGCAGTGCCCGTTCAGAGGATTTGGTTCTAAGGCTGGTCAAGGGGCTGTTGGTATCGGCCTTTGCCCCGGCTGTGTCCCCGGACTGCACATCGACCTTGTCCGCCTGTGCGTCCGCAGATTTATGTTCCGTTCCGGCGGCATGCCTGCCATGGCCCTGGCCGGAAAGCCCGGATGCCACCTGCTTTGCCACGGGAGTGCTGATCTCCTTGAGGCCGGTATCGGTCCGGGAGGTATCGCCCGTCTGTTCCGCTGCAAAGAGGCTGGTTTTATTTTTCCCGTTCTTTTTCGGAATCAGCAAATCATTTTTGAACTGGTCCCGGACCTCACGGAAGGAAAATCCGGACAGGTCTTGATCCTCACTGGCCAGGGTAAAGGAGGCGAACAGCTTGTCAACCAAGGCACCTGCCGATTCTTTTCCCCCGTTTTCCCCGGCACCGCCTGCCAGGGGCAATTGGGAAGCATGCTGTATCGACTGCACATCTTTGGTTTTGGATCTGGCATAGGTATCAAAAATCGAAATCAGATCTTTAAGGGTCACGGTCTCCCCTTCAGATGCCCCGGCGCCGATATCCTGCACCACCGCCTCTGCCGCTGAGGCCATATTTACACTGGCCAGGAGCTCCGTTACCTTAGACCTGTCCGCCGTTATTTCCAACGGAGTGCCGCTCTGGCTGCCGGATTCCATCATCTTTTCAAGTGCCTGCACCAGTGTATTAAGGTTGATCCCATTCTGGCCGCTGTCCGCTTTTTCCAGGATGCCTGCCGCCACATCCTTGGGGATTTGGTACTCCTCCAGGAGGGCTGCGATAAACGGAAGGGAAGAGGTTTCCAAGAACACATCTTCATCGGCATCCTCCCCGTCCACGGGTTCCAGGGAATCAAGGCTTTTCATCACATCACCGAGGCTGATTTCCTTTTCCCCTGCCCCGAGCTTTTCTTTGAATCCCGCAAGGGCCTCGGCCACCTCATCCGGGTCGAACCCGGCCTTGACCAGGAGTTTTTCCAGGGCATCCAGCCCCTCCCTATCCATGGTGACGCCATTGAGATCCCCCCCGGAAATTTTCAGAAGGGCGGCCTCCAGGCTGGCCAAAAAGGCCTTTCCGCTTTTAACGGCCGAAGTCGTCGTTTCGGTATTTTCCCCGGTTTCGACAAGTTTTTCCGCCTTGCCCGCCCCCTGGGAAGACTGTTCCACCGCCTCAAGCTTCCCCACGGCCTTTTTGAACCTGGCCGCAAATGCATCCAGGTTTGAGCCGGTGTCTTCAACGGCCCGGCCAGCCGATCCTGTCCCGGCAGACGGGTTCCCCAAATTTGAAGCGTTACGGGCCGCCAGGTTGGAAACTGCTGATTTCATATCGGCAAAGGCAAACATCATGTCCATAGGGCACCTATCCTTAAAATCCTGTAAAAACAAATTATCAGTTCCCTAAAGAGGCAATGATCATGCCAAATCGGATTAAAGAGAGTTTTTGCTATAATTTTCAGATAGTTGGATAAAAAACATTTCGATTCATCTCCAATACCCGGCACCGAATTTTGGAAAAAATTACCGGGCATTCCGGCAAATTATGACCATGCCGGAATGCCCGGAAAAAGACGAGGCAGGACAAAGGGTATTGGGGGAGGGATTACTTGCGTTTAAAGGCGAGGCGTTCGCTGATCTTTGCCGCTTTTGCAGAATCCACGAACGAAAGAATCTGGGAAGCCGACGCTTCCCGCATCCGTACAAAGATTTCCTGGGCCACCTCAAGTGCCATCTTATCCACGATCAATGCCGCGGCCTTGGGTTTCATGCCGGCATACATTTTTACCAGCCGGTTCATTTTGGCCTCAAAGGCTGCTTCCTTATCCAGTTCAGCCTGGCTCTTTTTTCGCTCCAGCTTTGCCAGATCGTCGTTTATCTGTTTTTTCAGCTCGGCCAGGGCAGCCAGTTTCTCATCGATCTGGGCTTCATAGTTTTCAAGCTCTTTTTTTTCCCGGATCAGACGCTGGGATTCAGCGTCAACAGCCAGCCTCTTCTCTTCAAGCCCCCTGAGTACGACCTTGGCCGGGTCCGGGCATTCAGGACACTCGGGACAGGGGGCAGGCTTTCCCTCTTCTTCTGCTTTCTCCCCTTCCTTGGCGGTCTCTTTTTTTTCCTCATCGGCGGCAAAGGCAGTGGAGCCCCCGTCAAAGAAGGGATTACCGCCGGTGCCACTCCCGCCCCAGCTTACCAGCATCACCACAGCAACCATCAGATAGATATATTTACGACTGCCCATTCAAAGCCTCCCTTGCGGTTTTTATGGCTGAGATCTCATCAAGCCCCTTCTGCTCTTCCCTGAGCATTTCACGGGTATATTCCTCAGCCCGCCTCTCACGTAACCGTTCCATGGCTTTTTTGTCAATGGTTCTTTGCTTAAGAATTTTTCTTTTTTCCGCCACCACCTTTTCAAGGTACCTTTTGCGGTCCCGTTCGCTGACAATGGTTTGGTCCAGGCCGGACAGATAGGCGTAGTGGCTGCGGAACTCATTTGAGGGAATCCCTTTTTCCACCAGCCGGTCAAGGCGGCCTTCGGCATCCAGCCGATTCTGCTTCATGTCTGCAATGCCCTTTTCGCAGGCGGTGACATCCGCCACGGCCCTGGCCATATCCTGGCGGGCCTGTTGTTCCAGGTGTTTCCTGTAATTGAGCAGGGACTGAAGTTTGAATTCAAACCGTTTCATGCCATCCCCCTAAACTTCCAGGGCAGCGCTGAGTCCTGCGACACTGGACTTGTGGTCCATGCCGGCCTCAATCTGCTGGCGCAGGAACTGGTTGATCCTGGGCATGAGCCGCTTGGCCTGGTCCACATTGGGGTCGGAACCGTCCACATAGGCCCCGATGGAGATCATATCTTCGGCACTTTTATATGCCGCCATTATTGCCACGGCCTTATCCCTCACGGCCATGTGGTCTTGGGTGCTCACATCCCGCATGACCCTGGATACACTGGCCATCACATCGATGGCCGGATAATGCCCCCGGTTGGCCAAATCCCTGGAAAGGACGATATGGCCGTCCACAATGGAACGGACCGTATCCCCCACCGGATCATTCATGTCGTCCCCTTCCACCAGGGTGGTATAAATACCGGTAATGGAGCCCCCGCTTTCAAGGCATCCGGCCCGCTCCAGAAGGATGGGGATCTGGACAAAAAAGGAAGGGGTGTATCCCCGGGTGGTGGGAGGTTCGCCGGCGGCCAGGCCCACATCCCTGGAGGACATGGCAAACCGGGTGATGGAATCCACCATGAGCAGGACATTCTTTCCCTGGTCCCTGAAATATTCGGCAATGGTGGTGGCAAGATAGGCCCCCCGCATACGGGTCAGGGGCGGGGAATCCGAGGTGGCGGCCACCACCACGGCCCGGCGCAGCCCTGCGGGCCCCAGGGTATCTTCCACAAAATCCTTGACCTCCCGGCCCCGCTCCCCGATAAGTCCGATGACCACCACATCCGCAGCCGTATGCTTGGTCATCATGCCCATGAGCACACTTTTGCCCACACCGGAACCGGCCATGATGGCCACCCGCTGGCCCCGGCCCAGGGTAATCATGGAATTTATGGCGCCGATGCCCACATCCAGCGGTTCTCTAATGGTTTTCCGCTCCAGGGGCCCCAGGGGCTTGCCGTAGAGATAGTAGCTGTGGTCCGCCGGAATGGGGCCTTTCCCGTCAATGGGATTGCCCATGCCGTCCACCACCCGGCCCAGCATGGCGTCTGAAACCCCCACCATGGGGGAGGAGGCCACGGGAAGAATCCGGCTACCCAGGCTGATGCCCCGCATATCGCCAAAGGGCATGAACAGGGCTTTTTCGCCCTTGAAACCGACAACCTCAGCCATGACGGCCAGGCCCTGGTCATTGATGATATTGCAGACCCCGCCCACGCCAAGGCCTAAGCTGTCCCCTTCGGCGATGAGGCCGATGACCTGTGAAACCCGTCCTTCTGGCACAACGGTTCTGGCACCCGCCACCGCCCTGAGGTATCGGGAAAAATCCACCCGGTCAAAAAGATCCGCTCTCATGACCGGGAGGCCCCCACCACCGCATCATAAACTGCGGCCAGCTTTGATTCCGGATCCGTGGCAATGACGGCCCCGGCACTTTCGATGCGGCATCCCCCCTTGGGAATCATGGGATCAGAATTCACAGCCACATGATTCAACGAGCGGATGGATTCGAAAAAGACCTCTTTAACCATTTCCACATACTCATAATCTTCAGTGGAGACATTGAGGGTGATCTCTTCCGGGGCCACAAGGCCTTTCATGGCATCAATAATGGTGTGACGGACGATTTCGTCATCGGTATCCACCTTGGCGGCCACAGCTTTTTCTGCAATTTTATATACCAGTTCAATGAGTTGCCCCTCATACCGTACCAGCATCCGGTCCAACAGCCCGTCCGCGGTTTCCAGGCTCTCTTTCAAAGGCCCCAGGACATCCTCGGTCTGGGCACGGACCTCAGTTCGGCCGGCCTCAAGCCCCTCTTCCAGGCCCTGCTGAAAGCCCTCTTCCTGGCCCTTGGCAAACCCGTCGGCCTCTCCTTTTTCCCTGCCCTGGGCCTCTCCCTTGGCAAAGCCCTCCTCAAAGCCTTTGGTTTCCCCAGCAGCCCTGCCCTCTTCCTGTCCCCGGGCAAGCCCGTCCTGGTATCCCTGTTCAAATCCCAGCTCTTCCGGAGTTTTTTCCGGCGGGGCATCCCGACCCTCTGACGAATCCGATTCCGGGTCCGGCGTCGTGTCCGGTGCACCATTTTCTTCCGTATCCGTCCCCTCTATCAGGGGCTCGAACAACTCCTGCTTGATTTCACGGGTTACCTTATAAAGCGCCTCAAAGGAGACTTCCTCCTCTTTTTCCTCCTCCTCCGGATCGAACAGGAGCTTGAACCTGTCGTAATCCGGTTCGGTTTCCGGGGATTTTACCGAGACTTCCTTTTCAAAACTCTCCAGGGCCCCCAGATCCATTGGCTTGAACCCATCGTCCGGAACCGTATTGGGTGTATTCTTATCAGACAAGGACATCATCCTTTCCTTTGCCCAGGGTTATGGTGCCGTCGGCCTCAAGCTCCTTGGCTGCCCGGACCACTGCCTGCTGGGCCTCTTCAACTTCGGCCAGGCGGACAGGCCCCATGGCCTCAAGGTCGTCTTTAAGCATTTCACCGGCCCGCTGGGAGAGGTTGGAGAATATCTTGTCCTTCATCTCTTCGGTGGCGGTCTTCAGGGCGTAGGTAAGCTGCTGGCCTTCAACCTTCTTGAGGATTTCCCTCATGGCCGTATCGTCTATACCGGTGAGATCCTCAAATACAAACATGAGGTTCCGGATTTCGTTGGCCATTTCGGCATCATCTTCTTCCACATATTCCATGACCGAATCTTCGGTGGATTTATCCACCCCATTGATGATATCCACCAGCACTTCCAGGCCGCCGGCCTTGCCCCCGGGACCTACGGCTCCGGAGAGTTCATACTTCAGGGCCCGGTCCACATCCCGGACCACATCCTCGGATATCTGTCCCAGTTTGGCAATACGCATGGCAATATCACCCTTCTGCTCGTCGGGCAGCGTCATCAAAATTTCCGAGGAGATTTCCGCCGGCATGTGGGCCAGGATCATGGCGATGGTCTGGGGATGCTCCCCTTCCACATAGGCAGCCAGGGTGCCGACATTGACATTCCGGCTCCAGATAAAGGGCTTGTCCTGTTTTTTCTTTTCCAGGTCTTCCAGGATGGCTTTGGCCTCGTTTTCCTTGAGGGTCTTGGACACCACGTTCTTGATAAAGGTATCCCCCTCCACGATCATTTTGGTATCCCCTTCGAATTTTTCCACAAATTCCTCGGATACCCCTTTGAGCATTTCCGGGGTGATGTGATCGATCTTGGACATTTCAAAGGCGATATCCGCAATCTCCTGCTCCGTCATTTTCTCGAACACCGAGGTGGCGTAAACCTCCCCCATGACCATGAGAAACACGGCGGCTTTCTGGCAGCCGGTCAAATTTTTCGGATCAAAATCCTTTGCCATGGTTTAGTCCTCTTCTTCCTCTGTGGTTTCGCTGACCCATCCCTTGATGATGTTCACCGTCTTGAACAGATCCTGGTTGGCGTAGAATCTGGCCTTTTCCGTTGGCGGCATATTGGCCAGATAAGCGGCCCGCTCGCTGACCGTCATCTTTCTGATGAATTCCTCTTTCTGGTCTTCGGTCATCATTTCAAGGAATTCGCGCTGCTGATCCGCATCCATTTCCTCGAACTTGGGCTGTTTTTCCTCTTCCTCAAGCAGGGCCAGTTCCTCGGGCGACGGCAGGGCTTCCTGTTCCACAGTGACCTTGATATCCTTCACCGTCTTGATAATGGGACGGATAATGAAGAGGAATAATACCAGAACCAGCAGAAGGTTGGCAATAAGCCGGCCATATTCCTTCTGGACCATTTTCCAGCCCGTGAGCTTGGGCGCGGCCCCGTCCAGCTCGCCGATGGGAGCAAAGGGGAAGCATTCCATGGACACCTGGTCGCTGCGGTCTTCATTGTAGCCCATGGCATTGACCACAATATTCTTGAACTGGTTCATCTCCTCAACGGACCTGGGCACATAGGCCCGGCTGGTCTCTCCGGCCTCATTGGTTTTGAATTCGTACCGGCCGTCCACCACGGCGGCCACGGAAACCCGGGTCAGGGTTGCCATGGGCTTCTGGGTCTCCCGAACCCGCCTTGAAATTTCATAGTTGACCGTATCGTCGCTTTTGTTTACCCGCTCGTTGGTCTGCTCTCCGGGCGGATTTTCATCTGTAATGGGATTGACGCTGGAGGGGATACCGATATCCTCGGTGACCTGGACCACTTTTTCCGCTTTGTTTTTCCGGCTTCTGATAAACTCCCCGCCCCGTTCAAAGGGATCGTAGATCTCCTCATTCATATTATTTTTGGAAAAATCCATCTCCGTGGTCACCCGGACAATGGCCTTGTCCTTGCCCACGATGCGCTCCAGCATGGTCTGGATCCTGCGGGTGAGGTTTTCCTCAAACCTGACCTTGTACTGGTATTGGGCATCGGCCAGGTTCTCCGCATCAATCCGCGCCTGCTCTTCTTCGGATTTGCCCTCGAAAAGAATCCGCCCCGCCGTATCCACGATGGTGACCAACTTGGGGGTGAGATCCTGGACCGCAGAGGCCACCAGATGGGCGATGGAGGCCACCTTTTCCTTGTCCAGATCTGAATTGAGTTCCAGCAGGATAGAGGCCGAGGGCTGTTTGGTTTCCTCCACAAACACCGATTCCTTGGGCAGCACGATCATCACCCTGGCGTTTTTCACCTCGTCAAAGGCCTTGATGGTCCGGGCCAGTTCTCCCTGAAGTGCCCGTTTCTTGTTGATTTTCTGGACAAACTCGGTGGTGCCGAATTCAGTCTTATCAAAAATTTCATACCCCACGCCCCCGCCTTTGGGAATCCCTTCCTTGGCCATGGACAGCCGGACATCATAAACAATGGATTCAGGCACCATGATGGTGGTGCCGTCTCCGGTGATCCGGTAGGGGGTATTGGCGGATTTGAGGTGCTCGACCACGGCAGCGGCGTCCTCCCGGGTCAAACCGGTGTATGCGGCCTTGAACTGGGTCTTGTTGGTCCAGATGAACATGGTGGTGAATCCGGCAATCACGGAGAGTACCAGCACCCCCAGAATGATTTTACGGACCAGGGACAATTCCTTTAAGGTCGTTATGATTCTTTCGACTACGGGGTTCATAAAACCGGCTGCTCCTTACTATACCTGCATGCGCATGATTTCATTATAGGCCGTCATGGCCTTGTTTCTCACCTGGGCCAGCACTTTGAGGGTGGTGCTTGCCTTGCCCAAGGCCAACATCCCTTCATGGATACCCATGCGGCCCTGGATTACGGCTTCCACGGAATCGTCGGCAATGTGCTGTTTGTCATTTACTTCGAGGACAGCGGATTTCAACCGCTGGGAAAATTCCGGATTCCGCCGCTCCACCCGCTTGTTCACCGGTTCCCGGTGAAGGTTGGTCATTCCCGAATTAATTTTGTTTATACCGGCCATGTCCATCTCCTAAACTTATCTGCTGGTCCTTATTTGCCGATTTCCAGAGCCTTGGCCACCATGTCCTTGGTGGTGGATAAGGCCGTAACACTGGCTTCATAGCTCCTTCGTGCCACCATCATATCCGCAATTTCGGTCAGATGGTCCACATTGGGCATTTTCACGTATCCGGTATCCGGATCTGCATCGGGATGGGCCGGATTGTATACCAGGGCAAAATCTTCCTGGGACCGGACGATCTGATCCACCTTCACCCCGTCGCCCTTATTCGGTTTCACCTCTCCGTCCAATTCAATGGGGGAAAACTCAATGGGCCCGCCGACTTGTTTTTTCTTCATATTTTTTTCGATCACGCTTTCAAAGGAATCAATGGAGGAGCCCTTGAATACCACCATTTTCCGGCGGTAGGGCCCGCCCTCTTCAGTGCGGGTGGTATCCACGTTGGCCAGGTTCTCGGCAATCACGTTGAGCTTCGTCCGGTGGGCCGCCAGGGCTGTGCCGCTGATTTTTGCCGCATTCATCAAATCCATGGATTATTTACCTCCTTCTTCAATGGCGTAATTGAGGATGGCCGCCTTTCTCAGCAGCATCTCCGCGGTTGATTTATATTTGATATTGTTTTCCATCAGGTGCATCATCTCGGTATCGATGTTCACCGAATCCAGATGGTGGATATCCACATCCTCGCTGTCTTCCCCCCGCACCTCATAGGGACGGCGGCCATCGTTAAAGGAAAGGTGTTTTTCATGGGTCTTCGCCATATAGTCGGGTTCGGAGCCGGTCATGGCCCGCTTCAGGGCGCTCTGGAAATCCAGGTCGCTGGGGGTGTACCCGATGGTATCCATATTGGCGATATTGCTTGAAATCAAATTATGCCGTTTGGCAGAGATATCCAGGCTTTTGGATATCATCTGGTGGGTACGACCGAAGATTCTCGAATCTGCCATCTTTCCAATGCTCCCTTGTTCCTGTGGCTGCCCCGAGATAAAAGGGCAAACCAGATCAAAACATCATAAACAAACTACTGGAAAGACAAAATGCAATTTACATGCCGGGTTTTAAATCAGGAAGTTTCTTTATATTCGTTGAGTTTGTTTCGCAGGGTGCGGACGCTGATACCGAGAATCTTCGCAGCGTGGGTGCGGTTGCCCTCAGTGGTGTCAAGGGTCTTGAAAATCATCTTCTGCTCCATCTCTTTCAAGGAGCCGGCGGGAACCTCAAAGGCCTGTTCTTCGTGGGTTTCAGCGGTCAGTCCCGTCGCCGGAGCCACCCCGTCCATGAGCAGATCCTGGGGGGTGATCCGGTCGGACTGGGCCAGCAGCACTGCCCGGTGGATAATATTTTCCAGTTCCCGGACATTGCCAGGGAATCCATGGGCCGACAGCTGGGCCACGGCCTCCGGCGTCAATCCTCTGACGTCCCGCCCGTCAATCCGACAGTATTTCTCAATGAAAAACTCACAGAGCAGATTCATATCGCCGAACCGTTCCCTCAGGGGAGGAATTACCAGGGGGATGGTGTTGAGCCGGTAAAACAGATCCTCCCTGAACTCTTTATTGTCCACTGCGGATTTGGCATCCCGGTTGGTGGTGGCAATGACACGGACATCCACATCAACGGACTGGGTGCCGCCCACACGGTCCACCACCTTTTCCTGGAGAACCCGCAGCAGCTTGGACTGCAGATGGAACTGCATTTCCGTGATCTCATCCAGAAACAGGGTGCCCTTGTCCGCCAGTTCGAATTTGCCTATCTTTCTGGACAGGGCGCCTGTAAAGGCTCCTTTTTCATGGCCGAACAATTCACTTTCCAAAAGGTTTTCCGGCAGGGCCGCACAGTTCACTGCAATAAAGGGCCGGTCCCTGCGCCCGCTTTTTTCATGGAGGAACCGGGCAAACAATTCCTTGCCCGTACCACTCTCCCCCTGGATGAGGACAGAAGCGCTGGAATCGGCCACCCGTTCCGCAAGGCCCAGCAATTGCTTCATTTTGGTATCGCTGGTGATAATCCGGACCTTTTTCTTTTTTTGAGAGGATTTTTTTTCACGTGCCGGGGCCGCCTCCGCCCCTCCCATTGTCAGGGCCTTGCGGACACTGAGTTCAAGCTGCCGGGGATCCACCGGCTTAATAAGGTAATCCACGGCCCCGGCTTTCATCAGGGCCACGGCATAATCCACATCCGGCTCGGGGGTGATGATAATGGTTCGGCACTGCGGATGGGCGGCATCCGCCGCCTTTAAAAATTCAAGGGCTGAAAAATCCGGAGTGGCGTCATCGGCCACCACGATCCGGGGCTTGTTCTCATTAAGAAGGGCAGATGCAGAACCGCCGTCGGGCACGGCATCCACCAGAAAGCCCAACCCCTCCAGCAGGGCCGTGTAATTCATCCTGTCTTTTGGATTTTCAATGATGAGGAATACTCTCTGTCCAGGCATTGTCGGGCTATCTTATCCTTTTCTTATCCTTTAGGAGTTGATCATCTTTCCGGCCAGGTCAAGGGTGCTCAGACGTTGCTGAGCCAGCCGGGCCCATACTGAATCATAGGTCTGGGCCACATGCTCAAAGGTCTGCTTTGCCTTATCCAGGACATTTCCCTTTTGATAGGCATCCCCCAGCAAAAAACCGATATTGGCCTTGGCCCGGTCCCCTTGAGAAAAATCCAGGGCCTTGGCATAGGCCTCGGCCGCCCTTACATAGGATTTCATATCCAGATAGGTATTGCCCAGGGTTTTATAGGAATCGGTCAGTTCTTCATAATGGTTGCCCTTGGCCGAAGCATAGGCTTTCACCGCCCGTTCCAAAAGTGCTGAAGAGGTCTTCAGGTCCCCTTTTTTCTCATACACCTGAGAGTGATACATGAGGATGCCGCCCCGGTCAAAGGAATTTTTAGCAGCGACATAGGCTTTTTTAAACTGGGCGTCGGCCCTGCTCAAATTCTTTTTTTCAATATAAATACGCCCCATGCGGGTCAGGACGGCGGCCCGGTCTTTATGCTTGGGGAACCGCTTGGAAAAGGAGGACAGCAATTTCAAGGCATCCTCATCCCTGCCGGACTCATCCATGGCCACGCCCAGGCCGTAGAGCAGTTCCGCAGGGCGCCGCGCCCGCTTATACCTTTTATAGGCGGAAATCAGCTGGTTGAATGCCTCTTCATAAAGGTCCGCCCTAAGATAAGCCATGCCCACCCTAAAAGCGATGAGTCGGCTGCTCATCTTGTCCAGCTTAACGGATTCCTGTTCATACCGGTTTAACACCGAGGTATATTCATCGTTTTTGAGCTGTTCTTTAAAAAGGGCCTCATAGGCACGCTGCATCAGCTTCACCGCTTCGTAGCGCAATCCCCTCGGGTGGGTGGAAAGCAGGTCTTCAATTTCCTTGATGCATTTATCATACTCCCCCTGCTTCTGATAAATTTCCGCCAGGCGCATCATGGCGATTCTGGCATAGGTATTGTCCGGAAACCGGGTTTTCACCATCTGGTAGATTTCTATTTTTTCAGGATCGGTTTTCAGGTAGCGGGCGATGCCGATGGAAGCATTGATAAACCCCGGGGTATCCGGGAATTTTTCCCGGACCAGCTCATAGATTTTCAGGGCCTTTTTATCCTTATTCTCCATGCTGAATGCATCCCCCACCTTGGAGAGCAGCATATCCCGGTTGGGGATGTCCGGAAAAAGGTTCATCACCCGCATATAACTTTCCCGGGCCCCGCGGCTCAACCCCAGTTCAAAATTTGCATCCCCGGTATAGAGAAGCAGGTCTGAAGATTCATACACCTTTTTGATGTCGTTTTTCACCACATAGTTAAGCACGCTCAGGGAATCAAAATACTGTCTCTTGCGGAAGAGGGCCTTGCCGTATCCCACGCCGGCATCGGTGATATAGCTATTGTCCAGGGGGGACTGGAACACCTTTTTATACATCCGCAGGGCCTTGTCCGTATATCCCTTTTCATCATAGATGGTTGCAAGATAGTATTCGATTTCCGGCATGCCGGTGTAATCGGGATAGGCCTTGCGCACGATATTAAAATAACCTTCTGCGGCCGAATTGTTCTTCAGCCGGGACTGAATCATCCCCATGGCGGCATAGGCAAAGGGCACATAATTGGACTGGGAATAGGAAACCAGTGCATCCTGGAACATCCGTTCCGCCCTGATCAGTTTGGCAAAATCTTCATCCTCTATGCTCTTATAGTAGGTATAGGCTTTAAGATAATAGACCTGTTCCAGGCAGGCGAAATTCTCCTGGAACATGTACTGGTCCAGGACCTTGTATGCATCCTTGTACAAATCCTTTTTAATGAGCAGTACGGCCCGGTCAACGGCCTTTGAATCGCAGCCCATCATGGGATCCTTCCCCCTGTGGATATCGCTGATATCTCCACGGAACTCGCTCCGCGTCCGTTTTGGGGGCACATACACAGGCGGCGCCTTAGGCGCAGCAGCCTGTTTGGCTTTCGGGACGGCCTTGGGCACCGGTTTGGGTTTGGGTTTGGCTTTGGGCTTGGGTGGGGCCGGCTGTGCTGCAGGCTTTTCAACTGCCCTTACCGGCGCCGGCTTGGGTGCAGGCGCTTTCTCGGCCGGCTCCGGGGCAGCAGAGGTTTCTGAGACTTCGCTTTCCGGGGGCGGCGGGACCTGTTTTTTCCCAGTTTCCTGGGGTGCCGGTACAGCCTTGGGCTTCTCTGGCTCCGGAACCGGCATTGGGGCCGGGGCAAGCGCTTCCAGGCCCACGGTCAGCCGGGTATTGGAGGAATTAAAGGATGACTCGATTTTGTCATAGGCCTTTTTGGCTGCCAGAACCACGGCCACCACATTTCCATCCAGGGTTTCCACATTAACGGCGCTTAAGGCTGGATTGTTTTTCCCTTTCACTTGGAACCCCTTGGCCAGGGCCACATTTTTCAGGGCAATCAGCACTTCTTTTTCACTGATGCGTATCACCTTGACCGGGGCTTTACCGGTGACTTCAAATTCCACGGACAGGGGGGAACCTTTAATCAGCATGGTTTTAACAAGGGGATATTTTGCCATGGCTGCACCGGGATAGCCCCAGAAAAGCGCCATAAGAAGCACCGCCCTGAAAAATACACCCCGATACGTGGTTGCTAATTCTCTCATAACGTATTTTTATCCCTGTGGGTTAATAGTTGGAGAATTAAGAAAGCAAATAATATGCCATGTCCCTTACACGCATATCATATCAGACCAGACCGGCAAATAAAAGCCCGGAGACCGTCTTAACAACCCGGGAAAGCATGCAAACAGAATGTAAAAAGGAGGGGAATCCGTCGGAACGCGTCAAAAAACCGGCATTTCGTCTTCAGGCTCAATGTTCAGCTTTTTGATTTTCTCCACCAGGGTGGTGCGGTTCATTTTCAGCATCTCGGCCGCCCGGGCTTTCACCCAGCCGGTTTCGTTGAGGGCATGGGCAATCAGGGCCCTCTGGTAAAGCTCCACTGCCTCCGAAAACCCAACACCGTTCTTGAACACCGAGACCACTGAAGGAGAGCCCTGACCGGGCGTGGCGCCGGACATGCAGGTGGGAAGGTCATGGGCCGGTACAAGATCCTCTTCCACCAGAACGGAGATCCGCTCCACCAGATTTTCAAGTTCCCGGATGTTGCCCGGCCATTCATACCGCATCAGCATGTCCCGGGCCTCAGCCGTGAATTCTTTTGGGCGGTAATCGGCAGAGCGCCGGACCAGCACCTCCTGAAAATGGTCAACAAGGGGCATGATATCCTCGGTCCGCTCCCTCAGGGGCATAATACGGATGGGAATCACGTTGAGACGGTAATAGAGGTCTTCCCGGAAGGTACCGGTTTCAATGGCCGCAGGAAGGTCTTTATTGGTGGCGGAAATCACCCGGATATCCACCTCAATGGTCTGGCTGCCCCCTACCCGCTCAAACTGCCGCTCCTGAAGGGCCCGCAGCAGTTTAACCTGGAGCTCCGGACTCATATCCCCGATTTCGTCCAGAAAAATAGTACCCTGGTCGGCGATTTCAAACCGGCCTGTCCTTGACCGGTGCGCCCCGGTAAAAGCCCCTTTTTCGTGGCCGAACAATTCGCTTTCAAGGAGTTCTCCGGGGATGGCCCCGCAGTTTATGATCACCATGGGGCCGTTTCTTCTGGCGGAATTCTTATGGATGGCCCGGGCGATCAACTCCTTGCCCGTGCCGCTTTCACCGGTGATCAGCACAGAGGAATCCGACTTGGCTACCTTGCGGGCCGTATCCAGCACATTGGCCAATGCGTTGCTGACACCGGCAATGCCTGTGCGGTCAAAGCCGTCAGCATTTTTTTCCGTTCCCCTGGCAGGGCACTCACCGGTTCGGACCGTCGAAGCAAGGCTCATTTGAGAATCTTTGTCAGCTTGTCGGAAATGGCCTCGGCAGTGAAGGGCTTGACAACATAATTGGAAACGCCGGCCTGCACCGCCTCAATTACATTCTGTTTCTGGGCCTCTGCCGTCACCATGAGGAAGGGAGCGGTTTTATATTTGGCGCTGGCACGAACCTTCTTCAACAATTCAAGGCCGGTCATCTTAGGCATGTTCCAGTCGGATATGATCAGGTCAATATCCTGACTCTCAAGGACATCCCATGCGGTTGTACCATCATCAGCTTCCACCAGATTTTTAAAACCAAGCTGTTTTAAGATGTTCTTTAAAATACGGCGCATGGTTGCAAAATCGTCAACTATCAGAACCTTGATGGATGTGTCCATTGCCACATTTTCCTCCTTAATCGGGTTGAAGCCCCTCGTCTACCTGTCAAAACACACCTCAATAGTAAATTCCCCACCGTCGGTTTTAAACGGAATGGCGATTTTCGGTCCGTCCACATAATGCCTGATGGTATGATTCTTACCCGTAATTACAGACGGAATGGCAGCCTTAAATACCTTGCCGATCTCATCCAACTCTTTTCTGGCCTGGCCTGAAATCATATTGGTCAACTCGCCCACGGCATCGGAGATATCCTCGTTAAGGGTTTCCATTTCTTCTCCGAGCATGTTTGAAACGACCGTTAAAATGCAGCTTTCTTCAAAGGTAACGGCTATGGTGCCGTGGGCCACGCCGGTCAACCCGATCACACCGGTCACATCCCCCACGGCGGTTGTCCCTTTTTTTAAATAGGGTTTCCCGGCCTCCACCGACATAAAGGCCATGGTTTCCAGGACATTTATGGTTGCGTTAATAAACGGGTTGATTAATTTTACATCCACAGCCGATTGCCTCCAGGCCCTTTAATCCCAGCTTTGCTCACTGTTGTAACGGACAATATTCTTCAAATGGGTATATACGTCCACGTCCATGGATTCAAATTCAATGCCCACACCGCCATCGCCCTGACGGGCCACCCGGCCCCGGATCTCCAGGGAAATCTCTTCAATCCCGCCGGTGAGAAAAATATTCACGGTGCAGGGCGCTTCCGGTGAAAAGGCATCATCTGTTTTGGCAAAAACCCCCTTTTGGCTCAAGTCCTTGGAGCTGGCATTTAAAACGGTCCGGCTGTCACCGGTATCGAATATAATTTCAACTCTGGTAGCAAATCCCACTCTGGCATATTTTCGTCTGTCATCGTTGTTTACTGCATCCATAGCCGGTTTACTCCATGTTGGAAATCGTCAGATACCTAAGGTTTTGCCTGGAAATCAAATTAGCATATTTTAATTTTAGTCTCAAGCCATTAAAAGTCCTCGGGCATATCCTGATCGGCAATGCGCAGAAATGCGTCAACCGCCTCAGGATCAAACTGCGTACCCGAATTTTCGGCGATAATGGCCAGCACATCCTTTTTGTCCATTTTTTTCCGGTAGGCCCTGTCCGAGGCCATGGCGTCGTAGCAGTCCGCCACGGACATAATCCTGGCAAGCTTTGGAATCTGGTTCCCCTTCAACCCGTCGGGATATCCGTTGCCGTCAAACCGCTCGTGGTGGTGGCGGATGATTTCCATTTCCCGGTCCCAGAGCCCCAGCTTGCTGATGATATCGGCACCGATCACCGGGTGCTCCTTTATTTTCTCATACTCGTCTTCCGTGAGCCGTCCCGGTTTAAGCAGGATATCGTCCCGGATGCCGATCTTGCCGATGTCATGCAAACTACCGGCAAAATTAATGACATCAAGCTCCTCTTCGGTACACCCCATTTCCTCGGCAATCATATGGGCGTACCTGGCCACCCGCGTAGAATGCTTGCGGGTATACAAATCCCTTACCTCAAGGGCGGTAACAAAGGCATAGAGGGTTGAAAACAGATTCTCATAAATATTTTCATATAAAGCGATATTCTCAATGGCGGAGGCGGCTTTCTGGGTGATAAAATTCATGTAATAAATGTCCTGCTCGCTGAAAGCCCGCCCGTTTTCAAATATATATGCCGAGGCAACACCGAATATTTTATCCCTGATCTTGAGGGGAACCCCCATGAAAGAACGCACCGGCTCTCCCAGGGCATTGGTACTCCCGGCACCGGCGATCAGGCAGGGGTTCTCATCCCCCTCCAACGATTCCACGATAAAGGCCTTGGCCTGTTCGGGGATATCACTGCTGTAGGACTTCAGCACCAGGTCGTCCTCATATCCGGAACTGGATTTTGCCACCAGCACCAGAGACCGGTCCTGTTCCGAATAAATATGAAAAAACACCTTGTCCGCCTTGAGTTCCTCGACCCCCAGGTCCACCACCTTATTAAAGATGCCGTAACTGGAATCTGTGGCGGCAAAGTCTTCCATGACCCGGTTCAAGGTATTGACCTCTTCCACCCGCCGGATCAGTTCCTCGTTGAGCTTGCGAAGCCGCTCCTGCCGTTCCACCTCCTCCTTGAGGATAAGATTTTCCACAAAAAGCTCCCGCTCGCGCAGGATCCGGGTGAGGGTCAGTTCCATCTGTTCCAGGTTAACGGGTTTGATCAGGTAGTCCACAACCCCGTTTTTAAGGGTCTGTATGGAATTCTCCAGGGAAGGGTATCCCGTCATGACCACAACGGGGAGGGTGCTCTCAATCTGCCGGACCCGCTCGGCCAGTTCCAATCCGTCCATAACCGGCATATTGATATCAGTGAAAATACAGCCGATATTGATGCGGTTGATAATCTCCAGGGCCTCGGCCCCGTTACCGGCGGTGTAAACTTCATATCCTTTTCTTTGAAAATATCCTTCAGTGACGTCCAGAATCCCTTCTTCATCGTCCACCACCAGAATTTTGACGCTTTCTTTATCCATCGAAAATCAACCTGTTGTTAATCGCTTCTGAAAGTTAAGGGTAAATGTATATGAAAGCACTATTTTTAGCAACAAAAATCAAAATGCGGCATATTTGAAATATTGAGAATATAATTCTTTTATCTTTCTTTTTTATAGTGCAAAATTCTTGACACAGCCTATAAAAATGAATATTTTACAAAAAGCGACCGGTTCAACATAGAATACACAGTCAACCAGAAACAAAAGCAGTACAACCTTCGGACAAAAGCGTATGGATAAAACAGACCTTCAGATTCTCAAAATTTTACAGAAAAAAGCAAGAATACCCAACGTAGAAGTGGCAAGAACCATTGGAATGGCGCCGTCCGCGGTTCTTGAACGCATTAAAAAACTGGAGGCCCGGGGGGTCATCCAGGGATATGAGGTCCGGCTGAACCCCGAAATGTTCGACTGCGCCATGACGGCCTTTGTACATGTCAGGGTCAGCCCGCCCTCAATGATCCAGAATGCGGGCGAACAACTGGCCGCCATTGAACAGGTTCAGGAGGTCCACTATCTGGCCGGGGAAGACAGCCTCATGGCCAAGATCAAAACATCGGGAAACAGGGAGCTGGATGAGGTGATACGCAAAAAAATCGCCGCCATAGATGCCGTTGAAGGTACCCGGACATCCATTGCCCTTTCCTCCTTTAAGGAAAGCGCCAAGATAAAACTGCCGGATCAGATTTAGCCGGCATCCTAAATATAGATAAGGAAACAGCACCATGCCCATGTCAACCGAATTCAAAAGCAGATTGACCCCCATTTTAAAGGATATTGTCAGCACCTTCGGCACCCCTTTTCATATTTACGATGAAGCCGGGATCCTCAGTACATGTCAAGAACTGAACACGGCATTCTCACCCATTGAGGGATTCAAGGAATTTTTTGCCGTCAAGGCCCTGCCCAATCCCTCTGTCATGGAAATCCTGAGATCCCAGGGGTTTGGATTTGACTGTTCATCCGTACCGGAACTCACCCTGGCCAGACGAATCGGCAGCACCGGAGATGACATCATGTTCACCTCAAACAATACCAGCCGGGCCCAGTTCACCGCCGCCCTGGACCAGGAGGGGTGCATCATCAACCTGGACGATATTTCCCTGCTGCCCAAGCTTCCCCAGATGCCGGAGCTGCTCTGCTTCAGATACAATCCCGGGGCAAAACGGAACGGCAACAGCATCATCGGCAACCCCCTGGAATCCAAGTACGGCGTCAGCAACGACCAGGTGGTCCGGGCCTATGAGCTGGCCCGGGACGCAGGGGTGAAACGCTTCGGCATCCATACCATGCTGGCCTCCAACGAACTGAACCACCAGTACATGATCGATACGGCGGATATGCTCCTGGAACTGATTGGGGAAATCCACGGCAAACTGGGCATCAAATTTGAATTTATCAACATCGGCGGGGGCCTGGGCATCCCCTACCTGCCCGAGGCCCCCCGGTTCGATATCCAGGCCATGGCCGCCGGCATTGTGGCCTCCTTTAAGGACTTTAAAGAGAAAAACGGATGGATCCCCCGGCTGTATATGGAAAGCGGGCGCTATATCACCGGCCCCCACGGCGCCCTGGTGACCTCCGTGATCAACCACAAGGAAATCTACAGAAAATATGTGGGCGTAGACGCCTCCATGTCCGCCCTCATGCGGCCGGGCATGTACGATGCCTACCATCATATCCATATTTTGGGCAAAGAATCCGGCCTGCCCGTAAAGCCCGTGGATGTGGTCGGCGCCCTGTGTGAAAACAACGATAAATTCGCGGTTCAGCGGGACCTGCCCGAAACCAGCGAGGGGGACATCCTCATCATCCATGACACCGGCGCCCACGGCCATGCCATGGGATTCAACTACAACGGCCACCTGCGCCCCAAGGAACTGCTGTTGAAAACAGACGGCAGCGTAGCGCTTATCCGCAGGGCCGAAACCATGGACGACTATTTTGCCACCCTGAACTTTACCCCCAAAACCATGACCCCCTAAAGGAGGCCCCATGTCCTATTGTATGGTATTGGTCACCTGTGAAAGCCAGGCCGAGGCCCATGGCCTGGCCGGGAAACTGCTGGAGAAAAGACTGGCCGCCTGCGTCCAGATCCACCCGGTGACCAGTATCTATACCTGGAAAAACAAGGTTCACACCGATCCTGAATTCCGAATGGTTATCAAGACAACGACAGAACTCTATCCTGCAATTGAAAAATTCATTGCCGGGCACCACGGATATGAGGTGCCCCAGATCATCAGCGTCCCCATTGAACAGGGACTTCCATCCTATCTAAACTGGATGGATGAGCATACCCGATAAGCGAGTTTTCAAACCAGGCCCAAGGCCGATAGAAGCCGCCTCAAATTTTAAGGCGGCTGAAATGGATATCCAGGGCGTCATCCATATTCTCCCTCAAATTCAAATCCAGCGTCTCTTTATCCTCTCCGGATAATTCATCCCATGTTGGGGCAAGCCCCTGGACAGGCAAAAAGGAAAACTGTACCAGGGGATTGGTGCGGATCACCCGGGGACTGTGCTGGCGGCGCATGGCCAGGTAAAAGGAGACAAAAGACCGGGGAGAGTGCCCCGGGGAAAGTCGGCCGCCGTCAAACCCGTATCCTGCCGCTGCCGGGCAACCGGGCAGTCCTTCCGGGACAATTTCAAGGAGCATGTCCACCCGTCCGGTCAAAAGGGAGGATTCATTTTCAACCGCCAGCACCTCATATCCCAGATCTTCCAGGTACCGGCCCACACGCTCCATCACCCTTATTTTCAGGGAAAGTCCCTGGATGGCTCCGGCGGCATCCCCATTGCCTGGGAAAAAACAGGCATGGTCGGGGAGGGAGTTCATCACCCCGAAGCGGAGAGGCGTTATCGCCTCGGTGTCGGACTCAAACCAGGCGCAGCCGGCCATAAATATCAAAACGGCAGCAACCGCTGCCGCCCCAAATCCTCTTTTGAAACGAATCTCAGCACCTGTACCCAAACGTCTCATTCTCCTGTACGGGTTTACGCCTATTGGTTCCGGCGGTAATGAAGAACACCATTTTCTTCCCCTATAAAATCCATGCCCGCATACTCGGCAATTCGCGCCGACGCCGGGTTATTTTTTTTAATTTCCGCCCGGACAGGCCCTGAAATCCGCCCTGCCGCCAAAGCCACCATTTGCTTGGCCACCCCCCTTCCCCTGGCTTGGGGGGCCGTGGTCCAGGATAGCTCCCATACACCTCCGGACAGGTCCGCCCGCACCGTACCCACGGGCACACCGGCCTCCTGGGCAATTAACAATTGGCGATTGCTGTCCGCCAATACGCAGGCCAGCCAGACCAGATGTTCTTCCCGCTCCACCGGCGATGTATTCCGGCTGGATTTCCTGGTGTCTGGATCGTTTCGCCATTCCATGGTGATATCCGCATCCGCCATGGTGGCAGGACGCAATGTCAATGTGCCGTTCATGCCGTTTCTTCTCCTGGCGGAGTTAATCATTGCACAAGAAATTTTTCATGGAAACGCCGGGCCGGGGCTGAAAAGCAGCCGTGGCGCCGGACCTGTCCGGTTTTACGGGCAAGGTCCCGGCCCTTTATTCGATGGGTGAATAAAACAATGTCTAGTAAATGACCTTTGTGGTTGCAGCATCAAAGAGATGCAGCTCCTCCAGGTTCATTGAGAGACAAACGGTGTCGCCGGGGGCATAGACCTGCTTGCCTTCACTCTTTGACATCATATTCACTCCGTTGATATCCATGTGCAGGTAAGTTTCGCTGCCCAGGGGCTCGGCCACGACCACCCGGCCTTCGAACTGCCAGTCTTCCGGGACCGCTTTTCCGGTTTCCTTGGGGGTGATTTCCTCTGCCCGCAACCCCATCACGGCGTTGGTGCCCCCTTCAAGCAGCACCCCCTCTTTTGGGGGAACGGGGATTCTCAGGCCTGATTCAAATACCGCAAAAAATGCATCCCCCTCTTTTGTAATGGTGCAGTCCACCAGATTCATGGGCGGGGTGCCGATGAAGCCGGCCACAAAGGTGTTGGCGGGATTGGAAAAAAGTTCAAGGGGGGTGCCCACCTGTTCAATGTAGCCGTCTTTGAGTACTACGATGCGGTCGGCCAGGGTCATGGCCTCCACCTGGTCGTGGGTGACGTAGATAATGGTCGAATCCACCCGCTGGTGGAGCATCTTGATTTCCGCCCGCATCTGGATTCTCAGCTTGGCATCCAGGTTGGACAGGGGTTCGTCAAATAAAAATATAGAGGGTTTCCGGACCATGGCACGGCCCATGGCCACCCGCTGGCGCTGCCCGCCGGAAAGCTCGTGGGGCTTTCTTTTCAGCAGGTCTCCCAGCCCAAGGATTTCCGCTACATCCTGGACCCGCTGCCGGATCTCTTCCCCGGGGGTTTTGCTCAGTTTCAGTCCGAAGGACATGTTGTCGAACACGTTCATATGGGGATAGAGGGCATAGTTCTGGAACACCATGGCCAGCCCCCGGTCCTTGGGGGCGATATCATTGACCACTTTGCCGTTGATGGAAATGGTGCCGCCGGAGATCTCTTCCAGGCCGGCCACCATCCGCAGCAATGTGGATTTGCCGCAGCCCGACGGCCCGACCAGAACCAGAAACTCCTTATCCTTGATATCCAGGTCCAGTCCGTGGACCACCTGGGTTTTACCGTACTTCTTTACAACCTTTTTAAACTTTAATTCAGCCATTTAACTTCCAAAAAATTAATTATTCGGGGAATTTTTAAAATTTTGCCCCAATAAACAATAAAACAGGTGAATAAGCAAATCTTTTTTTAAAAATCCAATTAAATCTTGACACCTTAACAATATCCAACTAAATCAGGGCTAACCCAAAAAGTTTTATGTGAAGCAGACAACACTTAAATTAACCCCGGAACCATATTTAACTATAGGATAAGGAGAAATATCCCATGAAACTGACTCGGATAGCCCTGTTGGTCATGACAGCCCTGTGCCTGGCCCTGCCGGCATCGGTATTTGCCAAACCCGTCACCATCAATTGGTGGCATGCCATGAGAAGCGCCCGCGGTGAAGTGGTTGCAAAAATGATTGAAGAGTTCAATGCCTCCCAGTCCGACTACAAAGTGGTCGGTACCTTCAAGGGCAACTATGATGAAACCATGAATGCCGGCGTGGCCGCATTCCGGGCAAAAAAACAGCCCCACATTCTCCAGGTATTTGAAGTCGGCACCCAGACCATGATGCTCTCCGGCGCCGTATATCCTGTATTTGAACTGATGAAGGACACCGGCTATGACATCGACTGGAGCCGTTACCTCCAGGCCGTTCTCTCCTACTATATGAACGCCGACGGGAATCTTGTCTCCATGCCCTTCAACAGCTCCACCCCCATCATGTATTACAATGTGGATATGTTTAAAAAGGCGGGCATCGCTCCCCTGTCCAAAACCGAGCCCGTCACCTGGGACGAACTGGGTGAAATCACCAAAAAGCTGGTCCAGGCAGGGATCGCCCCCGCAGGCATGGTCACTGCATGGCAGTCCTGGACCCAGATCGAAAACTACTCCGCCATCCACAACACCCCCTTTGCCTCCAAAGCCAATGGATACGAAGGACTGGACTGCGAGCTTGAAATCAACAATCCCATGGTGGTCAAACACATCACCCGCCTGAAATCCTGGGCCGATGACAAGCGGTTCATGTACGGCGGGCAGAAATACCAGGGTCCCAAATCCGAATTCATTGCCCAGAATGCCGCCATCTACATCGATTCCATCTCCGGCATTGCCAAGCTGAAAAAAGCGGTAAAGGATTTTAAATGGGATGCGGCGCCCCTGCCCATCGAAGCCGGTACCACCCCCCAGAACTCCATCATCGGCGGGGCATCGCTGTGGGTGCTTAACGGACACACCAAAGAAGAATACAAGGGCGTTGCCGCCTTCCTGAAATTCCTGGCCTCCAACGAGATGCAGGAATTCTGGCACAAGGAAACCGGTTACTTCCCCATCACCATTGACGCCTACGAATCCCTGAAAGCCAAAGGATACTATGACAGCGATCCCCTTCAGGAAGTGGGCATCAGCCAGCTCAACCGGGCCATCCCCACCAAGATTTCCCGGGGCCTGCGCCTGGGCTATTTTGTCCAGATCAGGAACATCATCAACGAAGAACTGGAGATGGTCTGGAACGGGAAGAAATCCCCCCAGAAGGCATTGGATGATGCGACTGCCAGAAGCAACGCCCAACTGAAAACCTTTGCCAAAACTTATAAATAGCATTTAGAGTAAAAAGCCGGACAGATCCTGCAGCACAGCACATCTGTCCGGCTTTTCTACGCGACCACTGCTATCATTTTAGCATCGTATAAACTGTTAGGATTATGATTAAACGTTCCTTTTTTAAATCCAGGTATCTGCCCTACCTTCTGATCTTACCCCAGATACTGGTCACTCTGACCTTTTTTTACTGGCCGGCGATCCAGGGCATCATACAATCCTTTCTGCTCAGCGACCCTTTTGGCAGAAAATCCACCTTTGTATGGTTTTATAATTACATTGAATTGTTCACCGACCCCCTCTACCTGAAATCCATCCTCATCACCTTTATCTTCAGCCTGGCCACGGCAGCGGTTTCCATCTCTTTAGGACTGTTCATCGCCTCCATGGCCAACCGCGCGCTGAAAGCCAAGGCCCTGGTAAGGACCATGCTCATCTGGCCCTATGCCGTGGCCCCGGCCATTTCAGGTATCATGTGGCTATTTCTTCTCCATCCCTCCTACGGGATTGTGGCCATTGCCATTAAAAAAAGCATGGGCGTGGACTGGAACCCGGTGCTCTACGGAACCGACGCCATGATCATGATCGTCATGGCCAGCGCATGGAAAGAGGTCTCCTATAATTTCGTATTCTTTGTGGCGGGCATGCAGGCCGTTCCCAAATCCCTGATCGAGGCGGCGGCCATTGACGGTGCCGGCCCCTTCAGGCGGTTCTGGACCATTACCCTGCCCCTGCTCTCCCCGACCTTTTTCTTTCTGATGGTAATGAACATCATCTACTCTTTTTTTGAAACCTTCGGCATCATCCACACCGTCACCCAGGGGGGGCCGGGCGGCTCCACCAACATCCTGGTGTACAAGGTCTACCAGGACGGCTTTGTGGGCCTGAACCTGGGCTCTTCATCGGCCCAGTCCGTGGTGCTCATGTCTTTAATAATTATTATCACCTTCCTTCAGTTCAAATTTGTTGAAAAGAAGGTGCAATACAGCGGATAAATATTATGGTTGAACGAACCCCCATACTTGATTTTTTGACATATGCATTTTTGATGATCGGTATCCTCATTGTGGGCTTTCCCATCATCTACAGTCTGATTGCGGCCACCCTGCCTCTGGATGAGGTATCCCGGGTGCCCATGCCCCTGATACCGGGCGACCAGTTTATGGTGAACATGAAAGAGGCCTGGACCCGGGGCGATCTGGGCACCCAGATCACCAACTCCTTTATCATGGCAACCGGGATAACCGTCGGGAAAATCTGCGTCTCCATGATCGGTGCCTTTTCCATCGTCTACTTTGACTATAGATTCCGAAAGCTGGCCTTTGCATCGGTATTCTGCACCCTGATGCTGCCCGTGGAGGTGAGGATCCTGCCCACTTATGAAATGGCGGCCAATGTGCTATCCCCCCTGCAGGCCGTCTGGGATGTCCTCCACCTCAACGGAGTGGTTTCCTGGTTCACGGGCAACGAGTTCAGCCTCACCCTGAACTGGAGCCTCCTGGACTCTTACTCCGGCTTGATCTTTCCTTTGATCGCCTCGGCCACCTGTACCTTTTTGTTCCGGCAGTTCTTTTTGACCATTCCCGAAGAACTCTGCGAGGCGGCAAAAATAGACGGTGCCTCACCCATGACCTTTTTCAGGAAAATTCTCTTTCCCCTGTCCAAAACCAATATCGCCGCTCTGGTGGTCATTGAATTTGTCTATGGGTATAACCAATACCTGTGGCCCCTGCTGGTCACCACCAACACCAAAATGACCACTGCGGTCATCGGTCTGCAGAACCTCATTCCCCAGGCCGACGACCTGCCGGAATGGAATATTGCTCTGGGCGGTGCACTTCTGGTCATGCTGCCGCCGGTACTGGTGGTGCTGTTTATGCAGCGGTGGTTTGTCAAAGGCCTCATCGAAAAAGAAAAATAATGGATTTTACCACGGTTAAAAACCGGTATTACGTCATGCGCCACGGCCAGAGCCTGGCCAACGTTGAAAAAATCATCGTGTCCAGCCCGGAAAACGGTATTCCGGGCTACGGACTCTCCCAAACCGGGAAGGCCCAGGCCGCCGGCGCCATAGAGGCATTCAAGGGACTGGATGAAGAGACCGTCATCGTTTCATCGGATTTCAAAAGGGCACGGGAAACGGCCCAGATTGTGGATAACCACCTCAGTACCCGGGGCGGCGTCACCTGTATCCCCCAGCTCAGGGAACGTTTTTTCGGTGACTTTGAACTGACCGGCGACGAAAATTACCCCCGGGTCTGGGAGGGGGATGCCCAGAGACTGGACCCGCCGCCCCAGGGGGTTGAAGGGGTAAATGCCGTCCTGGATCGGGTGCAGAATTGTATTCTGAACCTCGAAAACCAGTATGAAAATAAAGATATCCTTCTGGTGTCCCACGGGGATACCCTCCAGATTTTTTTAACCTGGCTAAAGGGATGGGATCCGCACCGCCACCGGGAAATCCACCACCTGGACACGGCCGAAATACGTCAAGCCCGACCATGAGCTTTGTTTTTCCTGTACTTTTACCCGGGATTTGATTAATAATTGGTCCCGGGTATCATCATTGTTCGAAATTGCTCAACCGGTAGTCTGTGTTCGGCAGGAGAGAATATATGAACTTACAGGAAATTTGCCCGGAAAAGCTCCTCACACCGGAAGAAAGCGTTAAAAAAATCCATAATGGATCCAGGGTCTTTATCGGAACGGGCTGCGGTGAGCCCCAGAAGCTCATCCGGGCCATGGTCGAGAACCCGGCCATTCAGGACATCATCGTTTACCAGATGCTCTCCTCCACCCTTTCCGAATATGTCAGCAGCAAAAATTTTCTTTCCCGGTTTTCCATCAAGCTTTTCTTCATCTCCCCCAAAATGCGGCGGTTTGCCTTTGAAGGGAAGATCGACTATATCCCCATTTATCTTTCCCAGATCCCAAAGGTATTCAAGGACAATGAAATCGGCCTGGATGTGGCCCTGATACAGGTTTCGCCTCCGGATCCCCATGGATTTTGTTCCCTGGGCATCTCAGTGGACATCACCCTCTCAGGCACCAAAAATGCGGACATGGTCATTGCCCAGGTCAATCCCAACATGCCCAGGACCTGGGGGGATTCCCTGATCCACATTGATGAAATCGATTATCTGGTCCCCTGGGAGGAACCCCTGGTGGAATCTTTGCCCGAGACCAAGAACCAGAAGGTCATTGAACGCATCGGCCATTACGTCAGCCAGCTTGTTGACGACGGTGCCACCCTCCAGATCGGGTTCGGCCACCTGCCCGATGCCGTGGTTCCCTACCTGGTCGGCAAAAAGGAACTGGGCATCCACACCCAGGTCATCACAGACGGGCTGCTCCCCCTGCTCAAAGCCAAGGCCGTCACCAATACCCAGAAAAACTACCTGACGGACCGGGCCGTCACCTCCCTGTGCATGGGGTCCAGGGAACTTTACGAATTTGTCCACGATAACCCCATGTTTTATTTCAGGTCCTCGGAATTTGTAAACGACCCCAATGTAATTGCAAAAAATGATAATTTCATCTCCATTTCCTCTGCCCTGGAAGTGGACCTCACCGGCCAGATATGTACAGATTCCAAGGGGTATCTCTTTTACTCGGGCATCGGGGACCAGGTGGATTTTATCCGGGGGTCGGCCATGTCCAGGGGGGGCTTCTCCATTGTGATTATCCCCTCAACGGCCCAGAACGGGGAAGTCTCCCGCATCGTCCCCCACCTCAGCGAAGGCGCCGGCGTGGCCACCACCCGTGGGGACATCGATATTGTGGTTACCGAATACGGAATCGCTGAAATCCGGCGCAAAAGCATTTCCCAGCGGGTGATGGAACTGGCCCAGATTGCCCACCCCAAATTCCGGAAAGAACTCATTGAACAGGCCAAACAGCGCCATTATATTTTCGGTGACCAGCTGCCCCCCAGCCAACAGGACCTGCTCTTTTTGGATTCCTATAAGGATACCCTCACCCTGCCCGCCGGCAAGAGTCTTGAGGTCAGGCCGCTGCTGCCTTCGGATGAATTCGAATCAAGGCACTTTTATTACTCCCTCCAGGAAGATTCCATCTATTACCGCTTTTTTAACAAGCGGAAGGTGTTTTCCCGTAAGATGCTCCAGGAACAATGGGCGGAGGTTGATTACCGGCGGAATATGAGCCTGATCGCCCTGATGCAAAGGGGCAAGCGCAAACAGATTGTGGCCATCGGCTCCTATGCCGAGGCCGGCCCGGATGTTGCGGAAGTTGCCTTTCTGGTCCGGGAGGAACTCCACGGCCAGGGGATCGGCTCCTTCCTTCTCGATGCCCTGGAAAAAATCGCCAGGGAAAACAATTATACCCGGTTCACGGCAACGGTGCTGGCGGAAAATGAAAAAATGCTGTATATGTTCCAGAAAAAATACCCCGAGGCCAGATTCATCCGCTCCGGTACCGGGGAAGTCGAGGTAGAAATGCCCTTTTCGTAATACCCGGGCTTAATCACAATTCATTCAGAGAGATATTTATGGCAAATTACAACATTGTTTACAAGGGACGCATTCTTGACGGCTATAGCAAAGAGAGTGTCAAAGCCGCCCTGGTGGAAAACTTCGATTTCACGGTTGAAAAGGCCAGCCAGCTTTTAAACAGCGGCCGGGTTTATATAGAAAAAGACCTCCCCCCCCAACGGGCAAAGGAATACGGCATTGCCCTCAAAAAAGCCGGGCTAAATGTGGTTTTGACCCGGTCCGTCCCAGCGGAGACCGATCCTGCACCCCATAGATCTCCTGAACCCGAGTTGGCCGCCCCTGTCATGGAAAAGTCCCCAATGGATCAGACGGGCCAGGCGCCGCCCGAAAGCGGCCGTGCCCCCATTACAAGAACCGTCCAAACCAGAGCCCTACCCTTTGAATTTATGGGTACGGGTTCTGAATATTTCAAAATCTGGATCGTCAACCTCATCCTTTCCATCCTCACCCTGGGCATATACTCGGCCTGGGCCAAGGTAAGACGGAAACAATACTTTTACGGCAGCACCCTGCTCAACGGCTCCAGCTTCGAATACCTGGCCGATCCTAAAAACATCCTCAAAGGACGGATCATCGTCGCCGCATTCTTCATCGGCTATTCCGTGGTCTCCAAAATTTTTCCCCTGGCCGGAACGATACTCAGTCTTCTGTTCGTCATTATCATGCCCTGGCTTGTGGTCCGCTCCCTGGCCTTTAATGCCCGGAACAGCGCCTATAAAAATATCCGCTTCGGATTCCAGGGCAGTGTCGGAGAGGCCGCCAAGGTATTTATTCTATTCCCCCTCCTGGCAGGCCTGACCCTTGGCATCCTGTCCCCCTGGGCCATATTCCGCCAGAAAAAATTCATTGTGGAAAACTATAGCTACGGCACCGCCTCATTTGAATTCACCGCCACCCACAGGGACTATTACGCCATGGTCCTCTGGGCCCTGATCCCCATCATTATCGGTGCGGTCCTAATGGGCATCGCCAGTGTTATTTTCCCACCGGTTGCCAGCCTGGTCGCCATCGTGCTCTATCTCTATCTTTTTGCCTATTTCAGTGTAAAGACCACCAACCTGATCTTCAACTCCACCCTGCTGGGCCGGCACAGTTTTGACGCCGATCTGGAAATCAAGGGATATCTGGGCCTGATCATCGTCAACACCCTGGCATCGGTGGTGACCCTGGGTATTTTCTACCCCTGGGCCCATGTGCGGACCGTCAGGTACAAGCTGGACCACCTCGTCTTCATGGCAAAGGGAGACCTTGATAATTTCATTGCCCAAGAGCAGGAAGAGGTCAGTGCCCTGGGCGAAGAAGCCGGTGATTTTTTTGACCTGGACATCGGACTGTGATTTCAATCAAAGGCAGATACTACGACGGCAAAACCTCGCGCACAGTGGAAGCGGCCCTCACCATATCGGCTGACGGCCGCCGCTGTGCCGTCCTCACACCGGACGGCACAAAAATGGAAACCGAAAATTTCAGCCGGATAAACATCAGCCCCCGGCTGGCCCATACCCCCCGGTATCTTTATTTTCCCGGGGGCGCAAAATTCGAAACCCATGACAATGAAGGAGTTGACGGAATCATGGCCGAGGCCGGCCGGGGGTCGTGGACGGACATGGTCCACTTCCTTGAAAGCCGGATGCCCTACGTACTCGCTGCCCTGGCCGTCCTCCTTGTTTTTATCTGGGGAACGGTCCGCTACGGCGTTCCCGCAGCATCCAATGCCATCGCCCATTGCCTCCCGGCCTCCACCCTGAGCTATGCCGGAGTCCGGACCCTTGACTTCCTGGACAAATCCGTTTTCAAGCCCTCAACACTGGATGAAGAGACCAAAGACCGCATCCTCAATCACTTTCAGCCGGTGCTGGATGCACACATGGACCAGGGCATCAAGATCATTTTCCGCCAAGGCGGCCGCATCGGCCCCAACGCTTTTGCCCTGCCGGACGGCACCGTCATATTCACCGATGAAATGGTAGAAACCGCCCAGCACGACGACGAACTGCTGGCCGTCCTCCTCCACGAAACCGGCCACATCATCCACCGGCACGGCCTGAGAACCGTAATCCAGGACTCCCTGCTGGGATTTGCCCTGCTGGCCTTCACCGGCGATGTGTCCGGCTCGGCAGAACTCTTCATGGGACTGCCCCTCTTCCTCACCCAGATGGCCTACTCCCGGGGATTTGAACTGGAAGCCGACCAATACGCCCTCAACGGTCTGCGCCGCTCGGATATCCCCCTGCACCGGTTCGCCGATCTCATGGACCGCATCGAAAAAAAGATGCGCCAGAAACGCAACACCGCCGGCAATGGGAAAAAATGGACCAGCTACCTTTCCACCCACCCCCGGATGGCCGAACGGCTCAAGCCATTTCGCGGCGAATAATAATGGCAATTCATGAAGCAGATAGGGATATTCTGCGTTTTTACTCTCTTAAAAAATAGACATAGGGGCAGCCGCCTGAGGCCCGGCTGCCCCCATGTCCATCCCTGTCGCTTTCTGTATTTTATATCCGTTTTACACAGGCAAAAAGTTTTATCCGTCGTTCAAACGCGGTACCATGCCGGCTTGCACCCCGCTATGAAAAATACTTATTTACCAGATTCTGGTATCCGGTTTCCATTTTAAATTTTTTGAGTTCCTGGGAAAATTTCTCAACCAGTTCCCTGGAGACCTTCTCCTTATTAAACATGATAAAGAGCCCTGCGGATTTGATCGGATGCGCCTTGACCGGCACGATGCCTTTGATGCCCAGCTTTTTAAGAATATGGTATCCGTTCCCCAATTCTGCAACGGCGTATTCGAACCTGCCGCCGGATAGTTTTTTAAAATTGGTTTCATCTGAATTGGCGCCCTGGAATGCCTTATTCGCCTTGACGAAATCCCAGAATTCTTCGGTGTAACTGTATCCGTTCACGACGCCAACGGTCTTTCCTTTCAGGTCCTCCAGAGAGGTATAGGTGTTGCCGCTGCCCTCTTTCACCCAAATCACCCAGGGGGAATCTATCAGGGGTTCTTCCGGATACCATGCAAAGGCGGTCCGTTCCTGGGTAAAATTGGCGGAAAAAAGGGCATGGACCTTTCCGGTTTGTACATTGTTCAGCGCCCGCTTCCAGGGATAGGCTTTCAGGGAGTTAAGGGTAACCCCCATCCGTTCAAAGACGGCTTTTACCACCTCAGTGCTGAAACCGGAAACCTTCCCCGAATCTTCCACAACCTGATAAGGCGGCCATTCGTCACAGGCCACATCCATGGATTCGGACCAGGCCTGTGTGGTCAATAAAGAGCAAAACCAGACACAGATAAATACAACGATAGATCGCTTCATAGTTTTCTCCCCGATTTTTTTAATTGAAAATTTCGTACCGCTTGGTAGCTATGGATAATTATAAGCAGATGATAGTAAATGTAAAGCTACATTTTAAGTCGCCGCCATAACAATCGGGGCAGAAAAACAGGCGCCCTCATAAGGCCTGTGTCCTATGAGGGCGCTTTTTTTTTTCGGTCTATACCCTTATTTTTTATGCTTTGAACTCAACTCGGGGAAATCCCAGTAAAAATATTCCTTGATCTCGTCTTCCGCCTCTTCGGTATCCATGCGGCTCACTTCGATCTCCCGCAGTTCGATGCGGCGGATCTTGCCGGAAATCGTTTTGGGCACCTCTGCGACAAATTCAATGATCCGTGGAATTTTAAACTTGGCAAGGATGTTCATGGTGTGCTTGAACAGGTCCAGGGCCAGGGCCCTGTCGCCGGTGCAGCCCTGGTTAAGGATAACATAGGCCTTGACCAGCTGGTAGCGGTTGGGGTCCGGGGCACCGACCACGGCGGCCTCGGCCACCGAGGGATGCTCCAGCAGGGCGCTTTCCACCTCAAAGGGGCCGATGCGGTAATCGCTGGACTTGATCACGTCGTCGGCCCGGCCCACGAACCACCAATAACCGTCCGCGTCAAAGGAGGCCCGGTCGCCGGTATAATAATAGCTGTCCACAAATACGGAACTCATCTTTTCGGGATTGCCGATGTATTCGGCAAAAAGGCCGATGGCCCGCCACTTGTCCAGTTTCACCACGATATGCCCCACCTGGTCCGGCCGGGTGATCTGGTTGCCTTCATCATCGGCCAGGGCGACATCGTACATGGGAGAGGGCATGCCAAAAGAACCGGACCGCATATTCCCGGCCAGCCAGGGCGGATTTCCGATCATGGCCGTGCATTCGGTCTGGCCGTAGAAATCCCGGATTTCTGTGCCGGTATGGTTCTTCCACTGGGTGATGACCTCGGGGTTCAGGGGTTCCCCTGCGGAAATGGACTGGCGCAGGCTGGACAGGTCGTATTTTTCAAGGTCCATGTTCACAAACATCCGCCATGCCGTGGGGGGACCGCAGAAGGTGGTTACCCGGTTCCTGGCAACGGCATTGAGATAGGCCTCCCCGTCCAGGGCCTCAAAATGGAACCCCGCCACCGTGGCCCCCACGTTAAAGGGGACGAAAAATGAAGACCAGGCCCATTTGGCCCAGCCCGGGGCGCTGAGGTTGTGATGGATATCGTCGGGCTGCACCCCGATCATCACCGTGGTGGACAGATGGCCGATGGGGTAGGAGGCGGCGGTATGCCCCACCCGCTTGGGCAGGCCCGTGGTGCCCGAAGTAAAAAAGCAGAACAGGATCTCATCGGAGGCTGTATCAGCCGCCTCGGCCTGGTCGGATTCATTGTAAATGGCGTCAAAGGAAATCCAGCCCTCGGCCTCCCCCAGCACCAGTTTCACCTTGGGAGAAATACCGGTTTCCCCAATGGCCCTCTCCAGTATCTCCACAGAGTCCTGGTCCGCCAGGATCACATCCGGCCGATAGGTCTCAAACCGGAACTCCAGTTCCCTGCTCGTCATGGTGGTTGCCGTGGGCACGGTGACCATCCCGGCTTTAATGCAGGCCAGACTGGCAAACCATATTTCCGGACAGATGGGGCTCATCATGTACATGTTGGCCTTCTGGCCGATGCCCTTGTCTGCCAGGAGGTTAATCAGCTGATTGGCCTTTTGGGAGAGTTCAAGATATGAAAAGGATTGGGATTCAAGGGTATGGATATTATTGAAAACCAATGCCGGCTTATCCGGGGTACGGGCCACATGGATTCCCTCGAACACCTCTTTCACCCAGTTAAACTTAGGCGGCAGTGTCATGGCATTCAAACTTTCAAAGAATGATTTCGCTCTGGCTTCTTTTTCTGCATTATCCGGCATCTGGTTGATCTGAATAACCTCTTTGTAAAGTTCTCTCATACCCGCAAACACTCCTTGCAATCCGAATTAATGTTATGTATAGGTGGTCACAAAATAGTATTCTATAGTAAATACCCTTTGGGTTTGTCAAAAATTATTTTGACAGTTCCCGGGGGCAACCCGCAGCCAAGATAACTGATGACAGAAAATACCCCCACCCTTATACTGGCCCCCCTCCAGGGGTTTACCGATGTTACCTTCAGAAATGCCTGGGCAAGGCACTTTTCAGGCATGGACCTGGCCATGGCCCCCTTCATCTCCACCATGGGGCAGCAGCGCCTCAAGCCGTCAAGGCTGGCAGACGTGGATTTGGAACGGAACCGGTCCCTGTTCGTTATTCCCCAGATCCTGGGCAATGTGGCCGAAGATTTTATCTTCCTGGCCGACCGTCTTTACGAGATGGGGCACAAACAGGTGAACTGGAACCTGGGCTGCCCCCACTCCAAAATCGCCAAAAAGAGACGGGGATCAGGCCTGCTGCTCTATCCGGAGAAAATCGATGCCATGCTCTCAAAGATCATCCCCGGAATGAAACCGTCGCTCAGCGTTAAAATCCGCCTGGGCCGCCGGAACAAGGACGAAATTGATGAACTGCTGAAGGTGTTCCACTGCCACAAGATCGACGAAATTATCCTCCACCCCCGGACCGGCGAACAGATGTACACAGGCGACTCAGACCTGGATGCCTTTGAAAAAGCCCTCAGCGCCTGCAGCATTCCCATGGTCTACAACGGGGATATCGTAGATCTGCCCTCATACAACCGGGTCAGGGCACGGTTCCCTGAAGTCACCCGAATCATGATCGGCCGGGGCATTCTGTCCAATCCCTTCCTGGCCGAGGAGATCAGAGGAAGGGCAACGGAAGGCCAGGCAATCCGGTTGGCACGCATCAAAGCCTTCCACGACGACCTCTTTGCCGCATACGAACAGGTCTTTTCCGGGCCGGGCCATCTCACCGGCCGGATGAAGGGATTCTGGAGCTACCTTGGCCCCTCATTTCAAGGCTATAAAAAACCGTTGAAAAAAATCCTGAAGGCCACCACCATTCAGGCCTATTCAGACCGGGTAGACGATTTTTTCAATTTGAACCTGAAATTCGGTCCGGACCGGCCCATGTAACCCGGAGGCCGGCCCGGATTGTAACGGGTTTCAGATTTCGTTTCCCGCCTTGAATCCGGCATGGACGGCATCAAAGGCCATGCCCACCTGGGCGGCGTCGCCGATGGTCCGGTAATCCATGCCCATTTCCTTCACCGTCTCCTCCAGGGGGTTGAAAGGAACGGACCCGGCGGCAATGACAACGGTGTCCGCCACCATTTCACTCACATTTCCCTCCTGTTCGATTTCAAGGCCGGTTTCCGTAATCCTTACCACCTTGCCGGCGGTGATGGACTCCACGCCGAACCGGCCCATGTCCTGCATCATCCCCCACTTGGTGGATTTGCCGATGTCCTTGCCGATCTTGTCCGTCATCTCGATGAGGCGGATCTGCTTGCTGCCCCTGGTGGCCATTTCAAAAAGGGTCTCGGCCGGTTCAGCCTTATTGACAAGTAAAAATTTTATGGTTTCCGCCGGCATGGTCCCTTTTTCCGCCAGAAACAGGGCGGTTTCAACCCCCACGGCCCCGCCGCCCACAACGGCCACCTTGTTTCCTGTGACCGCCCTGCCTTCAAGCACCTCCCAGGCCCCCACGACATGGGGGAGTTCTGCTCCCGGAATGGGCGGGTTCAGGGGCACCGCTCCGGTAGCCAGTATTAAGGCATCGGGTTTTTCTGCGGCCAGTAATTCCTTATCCACGGCACGGTTCAGCACCACAGGGATTTTTTCTGCACTCATCTGGTTTTCAAGGTCAACGGCAAGCTGGGCAAACTCCTCCCTGCCCGGAGGGGCGGCAGCCAGATAAAGCTGACCGCCCAGGCGCCCTGATTTCTCATAGAGGGTCACCTCATGGCCCCTGCGTTTGGCGGTGAGGGCCGCGGTCATGCCGGCGGCCCCCCCGCCGACGACCATGACTTTTTTGGGAACGGCGGCTTTCGCGCCAATGGCCTCATGCTCGTGGCCGGCCAGGGGATTGCAGAGGCATTCCACATGCTTGAGCTTAAAAAGATTATCAAAACAGCCCTGGGCGCAGGCAATGCAATGGACAATTTCCTTTTCCCTGCCGTCCTTTGCCTTATTGGGCAGATCCGGATCTGCAATGAGGCTGCGGCCCATGGCCACCATGTCGCAGTATCCTTCGCCGAGCATCTCCCTGGCCGTTTCCGGATCATTGATCCTATGGCTGGCGATTACCGGCACATCCACGGCGGCTTTAATCTCCCGGGCCAGATAGCCGAAGGCTCCCCTGGGCACCTGGGCAACGATCTGGGGCACCCGGGCCTCATGCCATCCCACATTGATGCACAGGGCGTCCACCGGCCCCTGGGACAGGGCCCTGGCATATTCAATGAGATCTGAACGCGAATTGCCGCCGGGCATGAAATCGTTGCCGTTCATCCTCACCATCACCGGATAATCCGGTCCCACCGCCTCCCGCACCGCCGCAGCCACCTCCAGGCCGAAACGCATCCTGTTTTCCAGGCTGCCCCCGTACTCGTCCGTGCGCTGGTTGGTCAAGGGAGACAGAAACTCGGAAATCAGGTATCCCGTGCCGCTGAGAATTTCAACGGCGTCGAACCCGGCTTTCTTGACCCGGGCCGCTGCAGCGCCAAAGGCTTGGATCGTGGACCTAATCTCTTCTGTTTCAAGGGCCCTGGGGGTCTCCCGGGTCATGCGGGAAGCAATGGCAGAAGGGGCTACGGGCTGTTTGCCCTCAATGAAAAATGAAAAATTATAACGACCGGCATGGTTGATCTGGACGCAGGACCGGGACCCATTCTCCTTTATTGCTGAGGCAAGGCGGGCAAGGCCGGGGATGAATTTATCGTCATGGGCCCCGATATTGGTGGTGTTCCCGGAATATTCGTCCACGGTGGCATACCCCGTGCAGATCATCCCCGGGCCGCCTTTGGCCCTGCGGGCGTAGAACTCGACAATCTGATCCGTGACATCAAATTCCCGGGCCATGCCCAGATGCATGGCCGGCAGATAGATCCGGTTGGCAATTTCCAGGGTGTTGATGCGGATGGGGTCGAACAACTGATCATTGGTGTTGGGGTCCTTCATTTTGCCCTCCTAATTGTTTTTTTTAAGTCCTTTGAATCGGATCAATTCTTTTTGCAGGGTCCGGTCTATAACATATGCCCTGAGCCCCCTGGCCATACGGGTCATTTCCAGGGTGAGCGAGGCGTTTTCCCGGAACCCCAGGTCCCGGGTATACTTGTCCCGCAGGCGAATCTCGGCGGCTACGATTTTTCCGGCAAATTCAGGATAAAAAGAAAAGTCGTCCAGGGCCATGCCCCGGTCCATGCAGATTTTGAACTGGCGGGCCAGGTCCAGATCCTGGCCGTCGAAGGTATCCGGCTCCAGGGGCATGATCAGCCCCAGGCTGCAAAGTTCGTCCAGCTGGGCGGCACTCAGATCCGTGGCCTCCAGAAAGGATGTTTTGTCCATTTTCTCAGTGGCACTTCCAAAAACCGTGGACTGAAGTTCAAGCAGAGGAGCGATATCCCTGCCCCGGTCCATTTCCCTGAGCAGCCCCTTGATGGCGTCCAGAGGCAGTCGGTGGCTGGCCTGGATATCTTTGATGAAACGGATACGTGCCACACAGCCCGGATCATAATAGGCCATATTGGGACTGGTTTTAACGGGCTGGTGAAGCAGGCCCCTGTTCACATATAAAAGGATGGTGGACTTGGCCACCCCCGTGGCCTCGGCCAGTTCCTTCATCTTGATCATGGGCTCACCGGCTTTGGTTCTGGGCCTGCTCTCTTTCCCTCCCATCTATCCTCCACGCAACGAAAAGTAAAAACCGACACTTTGCACTTCTCATTGCACTATAAAAGCCTGGTTCGCCCCTGTCAATAGATTTATCGACCCAGAAAGGCGTGAAGGATCGCCTAGGATTCCCCCTGTTTTTTATTCTTATCGGTATCCATTTTAAAGGGGGCCTGATCCTTTTTTTTGCCTGTCTCCTGACAGGCCTCCCGCATTCATGTGGAGACCCCCATTTTAGGCAGGATATAAATCTGCAGCAGCAGGTAAACGGCGATAAACCCGCCGGCAAACAATAATGATTCCATTTGAATTCTCCTCGGCAAAATTGGTATAATACCTGCGGTCAAGACCGCATATATTCAAGAATATAATAACGCCTGCACCATTTTCCAGTGGGAGAAAAAAATGGAGGCAGGAGAGGGAGAAAAATATGCCGATTTATGAATACAAATGCAGCCAATGCGAGGCTGAATTTGAAAAACTGGTATTCACCGGGGACGATCAAAAAATTGAGTGCCCCAAATGCCACAGCATTGAGGTGACAAAAAAAATGAGTGCCGCAAGCCTCACCGGCAGCGGCAAATGCAGTCCCTCAGGGACGGCCGGCGCCGGTTCAGGTTTTTCATGAGCAAGCTGACCGCGCACTGCGCCGGTCGGCGCAGCCGAAATTTAACTTGCATCTCACCCTGTTTAATTTATTATTGAATGATGAAAAAGCGTATGCCTGATCCTCCCGAAACGCCCCCTTTTGTTTTCGCTTTTTCTTAACAGCAACCTAACCCATTGGAGATCCATAATGATCCGCAAAACCGAACGAATCCTGTTTGCATCCGATTTATCCACAGACATGAAAGAGGTATTTGAACGTGCCGCCTCATTTTCAGCCTATTCAGGGGCTGAAATCATCGTCCTCCACGTCATGGAGGAAGCCAGCAAAAGTTCTGAGAAACTGGTGCGCATGGCATTTGGCGAAGCCCTGTATCAAAACATTAAAAGCGACCACAAAGCCGGGGCCAGGAATCTGCTTACAGGTAAAAACGTAGACGCCCTCCGCATCCGCCAGGCCATTGCAGGTTTTCTTGCAGACAGCGGCGGCGAAGCACCGGAAATGGATGAAAAATCCCCCATTGCCAAGATCCTGGTGACCGAAAGTCCCTCCATTGCTGCAGATATCGTACAGACCGCCGTTGAAGAGGACTGCGACGCCATCGTCATGGGATGCAAGCAGCAGGGACTTCTGGCCGAAGCCATGGGCGACAATGTGGTCAGAAAAGTATTGAAGCGGACATCGGTTCCTGTGGTTGTCGTGCCCTTGGGCAAAAGATAGGACGGCTTAGCCGGCCGCAGAACAGAACCGCTTTACACCTTCCAGGTAGGGGCCCATGCCGCGGATGAATATGTCATTGTGGCCGGCCCCTTCGATTTTCAGCAATTCTTTTCTGTGAGACGGGCAGGCATCGAAAAGGGCCTGGCCGTCGGAAAAAGGAATCAGCATATCCGACGCCGCATGGATCACCAGACAGGGGCAGTATGCCTTCCCCATTTTTTCAAGATTCCCCATCCCATTTTCCTCCCTGAACCCCAGCAGGTCAGGATCCAGCCCCAGCACCCGGAGCAGAGGACCGGCAAAGGCAAATCCGCTTTCAATGATGAGGCTGAAAAATTCACCACCACAGGCCGATGCCAATTCCAGAGCCGGGGCGCTGCCCAGGGACCGCCCCATCACCGACAAGGGGCCGGCCATCTGGCGGGAAACCATCTCCTCTTTAACAAAGGCCAGCACCCTGTGGGCATCTGCCATCATGGAGGATACTGACGGCCTGCCGGAAGAATCCCCGTATCCCCGGTAATCCACCACAAAAAAATTAACCCCGGCCCACCGGGTAAACGCCTGGCCCAGTTCGTCATAATCCTGGACGATTTCACCGTTGCCGTGGAAAAAGAGCAATACCGGCGCGTTGGGATCTTTAATGTGAAAGGATGCACCGAGCGATGCGCCCTCCGCCACCGGAATCATCATATCCCGTCGCTCTTCCCCCTCCCTGCGCCCCGGGGAGGTCGGTCTGGGATGAAACAGATATTCCAGCACACCGGGCTGATCCAGTGCCGCATACCGCGTATGTTCACTCATCTTTTATCCTCCTGATTTGAATGCCCTCTTTGTTTCCAGCCGGATTCGTCCCCCCTGGCCAGGGTTACTCCCATGCCCAGCACTGCCGCCCCTGCCCCGGCGGCCATCACATGACGGAAACCGGCCATGAAAAGCGGGGCCATCTCCGGTGTGTACCGGTCAAGGCCCATGCCCTGGGTCAGGCCCGTAAAGGTGTGTGAAAAGATTCCCGACGCCAGGGCCACCCCGGCCACCATCCCCATATTCCTGGCAGTCGCCATTGCCCCGGAGGCAATCCCCCTGCGGTCTGCCGGCACCGCCCCCATCAGCACCATGCTGTTGGGGGAAATAAACAGGGCCGTCCCCAGACCAGCCAGGGCCAGGCGCATGGCCACCGCTGAAAAATCCGTCAAAGGAGAGAGGCCGGCGGAGAGCACCAGCGCCAGGGCAAGGCATCCCATTCCGCACAGGCAGAGCCTGCGGGATCCCAGCCGGTCGGCCAGGCTGCCCGCCAGGGGGGAAACCACCAGAAGCACCAGGAATGGCACGATCATGGCCAGCCCGGTAAGGGCCGGAGAAAATCGGCAGACCAGAGTCAGGTAAAATGGCATCATAAAAATGAGGGTAAACAGGGCCATAAATAAAATCACGGCAGCGGCCAGGGGAAAGATAAAAAGCCTTATGCGAAACAGGCCCGGGTCAATCAGGGGCTGTGCGGCCCGTCCAAGGCTGTTGAAAAGTCCTGCGCCGGCACCGGCCCCCGCCCCCCAGCATCCCATGGCCTTCAGGGAAAAAAAACCCCACTCAGGCGACCGGATCAGGCCCATCACCAGGGCGGCCACCATCCCCACCATGAAAAAACTGCCGGACAGATCCAGTTTTTCACATCCGCCACGGCCGGGGGATGTGCCGGCATCCGATATACCGCCATTCCAGACTTTCCGGCTGTACACCAGGGCGGCCAGTCCAACGGGAATATTAATATAGAAAATAATTGGCCAGGAAAAATACTCCAGTAACAGCCCTCCGGTCACCGGTCCCAATGTGAGGCCGGAAGCCACGCAGGCCCCCACAAGCCCCAGCGCCTTCCCCCGATTCTCCGGCTCAAACACATCCACAACAATGGCCGGGGAGCAGGCCATGAGCATGGATGCCCCGACAGCCTGAAGCGCCCGGGACAGCACCAGCCATCCCAGGGTGCCGGACAGGCCGCAGCAAAACGACCCCAGGGTAAACATCCCAAACCCCAGACGGTAGACCCTGGGGCGGCCCAGAATATCCGAAAGCCGGCCGAATGTCAGCAGCAGGGAGGAAACCACCATAAGATACACCGTAACCACCCATTGCACCGACCCCATGTCCCCGGACAGGTCTGCCATGATATAGGGCAGGGCCAGGTTCACAATGCTGGAATCCAGGGTGGACATGAAAACAGATACCGCCACAAGAATAAAGACCTGCCACTTCCTATCCACATGTCCCCCCGTTACATTATTTATGCACCCGGCAATTCACAACTTCCGGTAATTGCCAGATTATGGTATATCCTGACAATTAACAAGAGGATAGGACAAGAAAAAAAAGGCCACAAACCCCCTAAGGATATAAAAAAGCCAATGGCAACAATCAAGGATATCGTACTCATCCACCTTGAGGACACACCGGTCTCCTTTGCCCGGATTGAAAGCATACTGCCGGACCATAAAAAGGACTGGTACCAGATTAAACTGCTCATGCTCCAGATTCCGCTGCAGGCGGTGACCTGGATACTAAAAGACGAATACATCAATGGCGGGGATTTTTTCATGAACGGGAAAAAGATGCGGTTGGAACTTGTGGAATGCCCGGTCGACGAACGCCCCGCTACGGACCAGGAATCCCCGGAACCCATGAAAAACCTGGACGGCGGAAACGCCGGAAAAGGCGACCCTGCCCCCTCCTCCGGCGCAACAGAAGAAAAGGGAAAGATCATCTCCTTTGCAGACCTTAAAAGCAGCAAATCAGACCCGGAACCCGACATCGGATAGGCAACGGGGCATAGACACCGGTCAAAGCCAGGCAACCAATCCATGCACAGAAAACGAGCCGGCGCCGGCCTCCCGTCCTGGGGGCCGGCCCGAACTGGTAATATCAGCCTCCAGGCGCACTGATATCCCCGGCGGGTTTACCCCCTGGTTCCTGTCATGTATCCGCAAAGGTGAATTTACGGTCACCAACCCATTTAACAGGAAATCCAGAACCGTACCGGCAAGGCCCGAAAATGTGCATACCATCGTCTTCTGGTCCAAAAACTACGGCCCTTTTATTGGCCTTAACGCCCACAAAATTCTGGCCGACAAAGGATATAACCTTTTTTTTAATTTCACCGTCAATGCAGACAACCCTGTGCTGGAACCCGGTATACCGGCGCTGGCAAGCCGGTTGCAACAGGCAGAGACCCTGGCAAAGGCCCTTTCACCCGAACAAATTGCCTGGCGGTTCGACCCCATCTGTTTTTTTAAAATAAACGGGCAGCCGGGCAACAACCTGAAGGGATTTGCAGCCATTTCCGACCGTATGGCGGATATGGGCATCACCCGCTGCATTACCAGTTTTTACGATCCCTATAAAAAAGTGGACCGGCGAACCAAACACCTTTCCCGCCTTGGAGGGAACCGGGTCGAATTCGTCCAGCCCCCCCTTTCCGCCCGAAAGCGGGTGGTTGAAAAAATGGCAGAACACCTTGGGGAGAAGTCCATTGGCCTCTATCTATGCTGCGAGGCGGGAGTGATGGATGCCATGGGCGAAATCAAAAACCTCCGGGCCAGCGCCTGCATTGACGGCAGTCTTTACCGGGACCTTTTCGGAGGCACACCCAAAACTTCCGGGGATTACGGCCAGCGGCGCAAACAGGGGTGCCGGTGTACCACCTCCGTTGATGTGGGATCATATGACCTCCATCCCTGCCCCCACAACTGCCTGTTCTGCTATGCAAGGACCCAATTTGACGCCATGCAACAATCAATATAGTAAAGCACCATGAAAATAAAAAATTTAGACATACCCGGCATCACTTTTCTGGCCCCTTTGGCCGGCATCACCAACCTCCCCTTCAGGCAACTGGTCAAATCCTGCGGCTGCGCTGTGGTCTGCTCCGAAATGGTCAGTGCCAAAGGCATTTTCTATAATTCGGAAAAAACCATCACCCTGCTAAAGACCGATGACGCCGAACGCCCCCTATCCGTGCAGATCTTCGGTGCGGAACCCGAGTCCATGGCCCGGGCCGCCGCATTTATCGACCAGCTCGGCACGGCCGATATCATCGACATCAATTTTGGATGCAGTGTCAAAAAAGTGGTCAAACAGGGGGCCGGGGTGGCCCTGATGAAAGAACCCGGGCTGGCCAGGGAGATTATCCGGGCCGTAAGAAGCGCCACCAGCCTTCCCTTTACGATTAAAATCCGCTCCGGATGGGACTATTCCGGAGACCAGGCCATCACCCTGGCCAAAATTGCGGAAGACCAGGGCGTGGATGCCATTGCCATGCACCCGCGCACTGCCAGCCAGGGGTTCAAGGGAAAGGCAGCCTGGCCTCTTATCAAACGGCTGAAACAGGAAATCGGGCTCCCGGTTATCGGTAACGGAGACATCAACTCACCTGAAGACGCCGCCCGGATGATGGATGAGACCGGATGCGATGCAGTAATGGCCGGCCGTGCAGCCATGGCCAACCCATTTATCCTTTCCCAGATCGAAGAATTCATATCAACAGGAGGCTATACCCGGCCGGCCCCCCGGGAAATTTTCAGAAAAATGAGAGAACTGACCTGTCTATACGTCAACTATTTCGGAGAGGAAACCGCATGCAAAATGCTCAGGGGAAGGCTATCCTGGTTCGTCAGGGGCATGCCCGGGGCATCGGCGTTCAGAAAATCCCTGTCCCAACTGCACAGCCGGGAAATGACCCTCCAGATAATCAATGAATTTGAATCCGGGCTCAATAAAATTTAAGGACAGGATGCGCGAAAAATACCCGTGTATCGCAACAAATAAAAATCGTAAATAATACTTGACATTGCAACCAAAACAATAGATAAATACCCTGCATTCTGTTAGAATGTGGTTAAAAATATCCATATTATGTTCGCATTTAATCAAGGCTCCCTTAATTCAAAGTCTTGTTTTTATAATAAAATAATTTTTAAGTTGTGCGGCATTGGGTTGGATTCCTAAGGAGGAAACATAACAAATGAACGATTTTTTACAGAGCCTGCGCAATAACCAGGCAGAAAAACCGCGCACCCCTAAAACGCGCAAAAGCTACGACAATTCATATCAGTATTCCAGCGGTCCGAGATTCCATTCATACGGCGGCAGCGGCTACGGCGGAAATACCAGGCCCCCCCAGATGAAACGCCAGCAGATGACCGGGATGCCCCAGGGTGGAAATCAAATGCCGGCTGAAGATCCCAACACCACGCTTCTGGCTGATGTTCTGGACAATCTGAATACCCAGATTGATACCCTGGTCAAAAACCAGGAGTACATGATCACCGTGCAGGAACGGACCGCCGACCTGCTCCAGCGCCAGGCCGATGCCATTGAGATGGTCATGGCCCACCTTAATATGACACCGGACATGGGACTGGCCGAACCGAATTTTGAGAACCATTACGTATCTTCCCAGGAACCGGAAGACGAGATGGACGGCACCGTTGAGGAGCTGCTCAAGGCGGAAATGGAAGAAGAGCGGCGCAAAAGAGAGGCCGCCTCCCAGCCCAAACCCGTATTGAGAAAACGGAGAAAAGTAGTTTCCAGAACAGCGCTCCCCGCTAAAAAGGCAGCCCAGCCCAAAGCCGACGGCAAGCTGATGCCCCGTGAAGAAATCATGGAAATCATCGACTCCATGCGGGAAGAAGGCGCCACCTACGACCAGGTTGCCAAGCGTCTGATCGACCTTGGACAGCCCACATTTTCCGGCCGAGGTGAATGGCACGCCCAGACCATCCACAGGCTCTGCAGCAGAAAGTAAGCCTTTCCGCACTAAAAATTAAACCGGAATACAGGGAAGCCCTTCCCCGTATTCCGGTTTTTTTGTTTTTGCCCGCTAACTGCTCAAGATTTCAGTGAATTTAGATATTCATCCCATTCCGCCGGCAACATCTGCCGTTTTCGTGTATTGCACTCCTTGCAGCAGGGCACCAGATTAAATTTCTCAGACCGTCCGCCCCGTGCGATGGGAATCACATGGTCCATGGTCAGTTCCTTGGCCGTGAACTGCCCCCTGCAATAGTGGCAGACTCCGCTTGAGCGCTTTCTTTTCCACCACTGGCTGGCCCTCAGCTGCCTGGCCTTGGCCCGCTCCTTTTTCAGCACCGCTTCATCGGTGAATGTAAAATAATGATCCATTTTTTCGTCCCTGCCCCGGAATTACACCACCCCGCGCTGAGGCGATACTCAGTTAATAACCAAACTCACTGAGGCGACGTTCATTTGATACCCAGTCCTTGGTCACCTTGACAAAGAGTTTAAGCAGCACCTTGGTGCCCAGCATATCCTCAATGTCTTTCCGGGCGCTGGAACCAATGCGCTTGAGCATTCCGCCCCCTTTGCCGATAATGATGCCTTTCTGGGATTTCCTGACCAGGTGAATGCTGGCATGGATGACGATAAGTTTCTTCTCCACCTCAAAGGCATCAACGGTAACGGCTGAGGAATAAGGGATTTCCATACCGGTCAGCCGGAACACCTTTTCCCGGATGATTTCGCTGACCATGAATTTTTCCGATACATCGGTGAATGTCTCTTCAGGATACAGGGGCGGGCCTTGGGGCAGACAGGCCTCCAGCTCGCCGAGGAGGTCGTCTACCTGAACCCCTTTTTTGGCCGATACCGGCACAATGGCCTTGAACGGATAAAGGTCCCTGAACTCATCCACCAGCTTGTACACATCGGATTTCTGGGAAATATCGATCTTATTCAACCCCAGGACCACCGGCTTTTTTGTAGACTCAAGCCGCCGGATAATCAGTTTTTCCGCAGAATAATTCCTGGCCGCCGTATCCACCATGAACAGGATGAGATCCACATCTTCCATGGCCTGCATGGCCTGGTCCACAATGCGCTGGTTCAATAGGGTGCTGCTCTTATGGATACCCGGGGTATCCAAAAATACAATCTGGGATGCCGGGCGGTTGATGATCCCCAGAATCCGGTCACGGGTGGTCTGGGGTTTTTTGGAGGTAATGGAAATCTTCTGTCCCAGCACATGGTTGAGCAGGGTGGATTTGCCGGCATTGGGGGCTCCGATGATTCCCACGAATCCGGACCGGGTTATTTTATCGTTCATCATTCACCTTCCTCAGTGCCCTCGGCAGCGTCGGCACCATCAGCAGCTTCGGCAGCGTCAGCGTACCATTCAATAAGATTATTGATTTCCTCCCATACCGCCTCCCTTCCCTTCCGGGTCTTGGCGGAAAAAAGGATCACCCCGTTCCTGTCACGGTTGAGCTGGGAACAGATGGCATCCAGCCGTTTGGCCTTTTTGGTTTTGGACAATTTATCCGCCTTGGTGAGCACCACAAGATAGGGCATTTCATGGGACTCCAGCCATTGGGCCAGTTCAAATTCCTCTTTTCTGGGATCCCTGCGGATATCAATTAAAAGAATCAGCCCCAGCAGGTTCTCCCGGGAAGAAAGATATCTTTCCACCATGGGCTGCCACTGGGCCCGCACCTTTTTGGAGACCTTGGCATACCCGTACCCCGGCAGGTCCACCAGGGATAGGTCCCCATTGACCATAAAAAAATTGATAAGCTGGGTGCAGCCCGGCTTTGAACTTGTCTTGACCATATCCTTTCTGTTGATCAGGGTATTGATCAGAGAGGATTTTCCCACATTGGACCGGCCGGCAAAGGCAATCTCAGGGAAATCATACTCCGGATAGTGCTCCGGTTTTACGGCACTTTTGACAAATTCCACCCCGTTAATCTTCATGCGTATTCTTTTAAATATCCTTCCATCCGGTCCATGCCGGTTTTAAGATTTTCCATGGAATTGGCATAGGAAAACCGCAGATACCCCTCCCCGTTGGCCCCGAAATCAATACCCGGGGTCACCCCGATATGGGCCTTGTCCAGAATATCAAAGGCCAGGGCATATGAATCCATGGAAATATGTTTGGCATTGGCAAAGACATAAAAGGCGCCGGTGGGCTCCACGGTGATGCCCAGCCCCATATCTTTCAGGCGCTTCACCACAAATTTGCGGCGCTCATTATAGGTATCCCGCATCATCTGCGTCTCTTTCTCGGCACCGGTAAGGGCGGCGGCCCCGGCCAGCTGGATCACGGAATTGGCGCAGATGAAAAAATTCTGCTGGAGCACCTGCAAAGGCCGGATAAACTCCTGGGGAGCAATCAGGTAGCCCAGGCGCAGCCCGGTCATGGCAAATAGCTTTGAAAAACCGTTGAGCACAAAGGCCCGGTCGGTGAATTCAAAAATGGAATGGTCTTTGCCCACATAGGTCAGCCCGTGGTAAATCTCATCTGAAATGATATAAAGCCCATGCTCCTCAGCCACGGCCACAATCTCCTTCATCCGCTTTTCGGGAATGACATTCCCGGTGGGATTGGAAGGAGAATTAATAAAAATCGCCTTGGTTTTGGGCGTAATCTTTTCCCGGATGGCCTCCGGCGTATAAACAAACCCTTCTTCCTCATGGACCTTTACGGTCACGGGAACGCCCTGGACATAGTGGATGAAATTGGCGTAGCAGGCATAGTGCGGATCGGAGATGATGACCTCATCACCGGGGTCCACCAGGGCAGAAAAAAGCAGCAGCATGGCCGGAGATGTGCCCGAGGTCACCAGGATCTGGCCCGGGTCCACCCGGGTGCCGTAGGTCCGGCGGTGGTAGTCGGAAATGGCCTCCCTGAGCCTCAGATCCCCCAAACTGTGGGTATAGGAAGTCTCGTTCTGGCAAAGCGCCTCAACAGAGACCTTGTTGACACATTCGGGTACATTGAAATCCGGTTCTCCGATTTCCATGTGCACCACGTCAATGCCCTGGGCCTCCATCTTGTGGATTTTTTCCAGTACATCCATCACAATAAAGGGGGTAATCTTTTCACATCTCCTGGCCGCTGTCATCTTAAATCACCTTATTCAACGAGTATTCAATAATACCTTCAGCCCCGGCCTTAAGCAGTTTGGGGATGAGATCCCTGACCACACTGGTTTCAATAATGGTTTCAATGGCAAACCAGTCGGACTGGTAGAGGGAGGCCACCGTCGGGCCCTTGAGGCTGGGCAGCAGATCCACAACCGCCTGCAGGTTGGATTCATGGACGTTCATCTTTATGCCCACCAGCTTGTCCGCCACAAGGGCCGCCTTGAGCAGCATGGCGATCTGTTCGATCTTTTCCCTTTTTGCCGGATCCTCCCAGGCCTTTTTATTGGCGATGAGCTGGGTGTTGGTCTCCATCACCTCGTGGATCACCCTCAGGTTGTGGGCCCGGATGGTGCTTTCGGTTTCCGTAATCTCAACGATGGCATCGGCCAGGCCGGAAACGATCTTTGCCTCGGTGGCCCCCCAGGAAAATTTCACATTGACGTTAATGCCCCGCTCCTTGAAAAACCGCTTGGTAAACTTTACCAGTTCCGTGGAGATGGTCTTGCCTTCCAGGTCTTCCAGGGTCTTGATGGGGGAGTCGCTGGCCACGGCAATGATCCACCGGGCCGGGCGGGCGGACACCTTGGAATAGACCAGGTCGCTGACCACATGGACATCGGATTCGTGTTCCGCAATCCAGTCCAGGCCGGTGAGCCCGGCGTCAATGATGCCGGATTCCACGTTGATGGACATTTCCTGGGCCCGGCAAAGGGCGCATTCAATGGTGTCATCGTCAATATCCGGGAAATAGCTGCGGCCTTCCACGTTGATTTTCCAGCCGGATTTTTTAAACAGGTTGATGGTTGCATTCTGAAGGCTCCCCTTGGGGATGCCGAGTTTTAAAATCTTTTCCATTGGTTATTTACCTTTATTTATATACTTTTTCCGGATCAAAGACCCGTTCTTCAACAATTTTGAATTCATTTCCCTCAACAACCCTGTAAAAACAGCTCTTGTACCCCTTATGGCAGGCAGCCCCGCCCACCTGTTCAACCTTCAGGAGTACGGTGTCGCGGTCGCAGTCCACCCGGATTTCCTTCACATGCTGAACATGGCCTGAGGTCTCTCCTTTTTTCCATAATTTGCTTCTGGAGCGGCTGTAATAAACGGCCACGCCCGAGGCCAGGGTCTCTTCCCAGGCTTCCCGGTTCATATAGGCCATCATCAGGACCTCGCCGGTCTCAGCATCCTGGGCAATTGCCGGGATCAGCCCGCCGGTTTTTTCAAAATCAAGTTCTGCCATGTTGTTTCATCGTCCTTTAATTGTATCGATTCAAACCAAACAAAGAGTATTAAAACCTTTATATTTAATAGTTTGGCATATAAAAGTCAATTTATATATAAAGTATATATGAAATAAAAATAAAAATACTGTATGTTTTTTGTTAATCTCCCGTTGGATTTCATCCCCAATATATTGCCATCTCAAGGGGAATCTGGTAAAAGCAGGTATTTTTTTTACCAAAACATATAAATTTTCGGGACCTTATGACAACCCAAAAGAGCCGCGCTGAAATTCTGAAGAAACGTGGAAAGAAAAAAGAGAGAAGCCTGTTTCGAACCCTATTTAAATGGGTTTTTATTCTTTCATTCATTGCCGCCCTGGCCGGCTGCGCCGGCATTGCCGGACTGTTTTTCTACCTGAGCCAGGACCTGCCTAAAATCAACACCCTAAAAGACTACCGGCCGTCCACGGTTACCAATGTCTACTCGGATGACGGCAGAAAAATCGGCGAGTTCTACAAGGAACGGCGCATTGTCATTCCCCTGGACGAGATGCCCAAAAATCTGACCAACGCCTTTGTTGCCGCAGAGGATTCCAGATTCCGGGAGCACCCCGGCATTGATATCCAGTCCATTGTCCGGGCCTTCATCAAAAACCTAAAGGCCGGAGGCATTGTCCAGGGCGGCTCCACCATTACCCAGCAGGTGACAAAGTCCTTTCTGCTCACCCCGGAACGGACCTACAAACGCAAACTAAAAGAAGCGATTCTCGCCTATCGGATTGAAAAGAAATTCACCAAGGATGAAATCCTTTACCTTTACCTGAACCAGATCTACCTGGGCCACGGTGCCTACGGGGTAGAGGCGGCCGCTGAAAACTATTTCGGCAAACACGCCAAAGACCTTACCCTGGCCGAATGCGCCATGCTGGCAGGCCTTCCCCAGGCCCCAAGCAAGTACAGTCCCTTCAGGTATCCGGACCGGGCCAAACAACGGCAGATCTATACCCTGAACCGGATGAAGGAAGAAGGAATGATCTCCAACCTGGATGTTACCGATGCCATCAATACCAAGCTGGACATCAAGCCCAGGAAAAACTGGTTCATCGAACGGGTCCCCTGCTACACCGAGCATGTCAGGCGCTACGTCGAAAAAAAATACGGTGCTGAAATGCTCTACAACCAGGGCTTGAACATCCACACCGCCGTCAATATCGAACTGCAGAAAATGGCCCGGTCCGCTGTAAAAAAAGGACTCTCCGATCTGGACAAACGGACCGGATACCGGGGCCCCATAAAAAATATCACGGCGCTGCAAATCGAAGGATTCTGCAGGAAAATCAGTGAAGAACTCAAGGGCAGCCTGCCACAGAAAGACGGCATTTACCAGGGCGTGGTCCTGAAAGTGGACGACGAAAACAAGGTCACCCAGGTCCGGGTGGGAGAGTCCTACGGGCTGATCCGACTGGCCACCATGACCTGGGCCAGGAAGCCCAACCCCCAGGTGGCCTATTACCAGACCAAGGTAAAAAGCCCCTCCCAGGTACTCAAACCAGGCGATGTGATCTATGTCAAGGTGCTCAACGAAATCATGGAGGACAACGCATATGAGTTCGCCCTCCACCAGGAGCCCGTGGCCCAGGCCGCCCTGCTGAGCATAGAGGCGGAAACCGGCCATGTCAAAACCATGATCGGGGGCAGGGATTACCGGAACTCCCAGTTCAACCGGGCCTACCAGTCCCGGCGCCAACCGGGTTCCGCCTTCAAGCCGCTGCTTTATGCCGCCGCCCTGGACAAAGGGTATACGGCTGCATCGGTCATTATCGATTCCCCTGTCGTCTTCGAGGATACCGAGCGGGACTTTGTGTGGAAGCCCCACAACTACAAGGAAAAATTCTACGGCCCCACCCTTTTCCGGGAAGCCCTGGCCAAGTCCAGAAATATTGTTACCATCAAGATCCTCCAGGATATCGGTATCGACTATGTTATCGACTATGTCCGAAAACTTGGAATCACCTCGGAAATCAACCGGGATCTTTCCATCTCCCTTGGGTCATCCGGGGTCTCTCTTCTGGAACTCACCAATGCTTATTCGGTATTTTCCAATCTGGGCTACCTCATCGAGCCTGTGTTTATCACCAAGATATACGACAGGGACAACAACCTGCTTGAATCCTCTAAACTGGTCCGAAAAAAAGTCATTGATATGAGCACCGCTTATATCATGACCAGTATCCTGGAAAGCGCGGTCAAAGACGGGACCGGCCGAAGGGTAAAGGCCCTCAAGCGCCCGGTTGCGGGCAAGACCGGCACCACAAACAACCTATACGACGCATGGTTCATGGGCTATACCCCCAGATACACCACCGGCGTCTGGGTGGGCCTGGACCAGGAATCCCCACTGGGCAGAGGCGAGACAGGCTCCAGAGCGGCCAGCCCCATATGGCTGGATTATATGCAGCAGGCCCTTGAAGGCAAACCCGCAAGAACCTTTAACGTCCCCGAGGGTATTGTATTCGCAAAAATAGATGCAAAGACCGGCCTGCTCCCCATTGAAGAGAGCGAAAAAACCATTTTCGAATGCTTTAAGGAAGGCACCGTCCCCACGGAATACACCCCTCGCAGCGATGAAGTGACAGGGTCCGAGGATCTGTTCAAGGAAGGGATTTAAAGACAGAGGCCTCAGGCGAAGGCAGCCGTAATCTCATCCGGGGCCAGGGAGGCATCCGTCGAAAACCCCAGCACAAGCCCGGGATACCGGGCTGCCAGTTTCTCAAAATTGCCTTTTTTATTTCCCTGGAGCCTGGACAGGGATTTGGGATGAACCCTCAGTTGGATTGACCCGGCACCCCGCCCTTCCCGGATCAGGGTGTCAACGGCGTTACAGGCCCGGTCAAGCATCAGGGCCGAGTGGACCAGGTGGCCGAAGGCCGGATGCCAGGGACCGGCCAGCATCTGTCCGGGATCTTCCATCATCTCCCCGGCCTGGAGCCCCATGCGGATTACGGGGACCCCTGCCCCGTTAAAAATTTCCAGCATCGCCTTAACCTGAACCACGGCCTGCTCAAGGGAGAGGGGGAGATACGCCCCACTGGCATACCATCTGGCCAGCTTTGACCCGGCCAGGACCAGCAGAGGATAAATCCGGGCAAGGTCCGGCTTCAGTCCCGCCAGAACCCCGGCCGTTTCAAGGACCGATGCCCTGGTATCCCCGGGCAGGCCGACCATTACCTGAACCCCGATCTTCATCTTTCTTTCCCTGAGCACCCTGACCGCCGCCAGGGTATCCTCCCGGGTATGTCCCCGTTCTGCCTGCTCCAGCACCCGGTTATCCATGGACTGCACGCCAAGTTCCACCAGGTCAAGGCCGTAGGGCTGCACCAGATCCAGGGTCTCCCGGCTGACGGTGTCCGGCCTGGTGGAGCAGCGGATGGATTGGATCGCCCCCCGGTCCACCCAGGGCTTGACACGGTCAAGCAGATCAATCTGCCTTTCCCGGGGAAGGCCTAAAAAATTACCCCCGAAAAAGGCAAATTCCACCCGTCGGCGCTGTCCTTTGAAGGAAAGGTATTCCTGGATCAGGGTCTCAATTTCATCAAGATCAATCCGGCCCCTTCGGCCGGTGATAATGGATTGGTTACAGAATACACATTGATGGGGGCATCCCTGGTGGGGAATGAAATAAGGAATCACCAGAGGGGCGGACATGATGGGTCACCGCCTATAAGGATTCCGGTGCCAGAACGGTCAGGGCATTCCGTGCGGCATCCTGTTCCGCCGCCTTTTTTGTTTTGCCCTGTCCTTTGGCCTCAATGCTGTCCAGGGTCAGGCTGATTTCAAAGGTTTTATCATGGTCCGGTCCCATTTCCCGGGTCACATGATAATCCGGCGTGGTCCCGTAATGTTCCTGGGCATATTCCTGGATGCAGCTTTTATAATCCACGGTTCTGGAGGAAACCAGGATCTGGTTTACCGGCTTATCGAACAGTCTTTTGAGAATCTCCCTGGCCGTATCAAATCCCCCGTCCAGGTATACGGCAGCCACCACCGCCTCAAAGGCATCGGAAAGAATGGAATTTTTATCCGGGCCGCCGGAAAGGAATTCGCCTTTGCCCAGCTTAATATGCCGTCCCAGGTCAATCTTCCGGGCCATACGGGCCAGGCCCGGTTCGCTGACCAGGTTGGACCGGAGTTTGGACAATTCCCCCTCCTGCTTTGAGGGGTCGCCCTCCATGAGCATCTGTCCCACACATAGTCCCACAACGGCATCTCCCAAAAATTCCAGGCGCTCATTATCGGTCTGGCAGCTGCTCTGGTTTTCATTGAGATAAGAACGGTGGCAAAGGGCATTGGATAAGAGGGAGCGGTCCTTGAACCGGTAGTCCAGGTTTTTTTCCAACAGATCCAGACGGGGGCGGGACCTCAGGTCTGCCAGGCGTTCGGTGAGGGCCTTAAACACGCCCATCCCCACCTTGAGGTTTCCTTTCCCCACACCCAGGTCAACCCCCTTGTTGAAACTGCCGTGGAAATCCGAGCCGCCCGTGGCCACAAGATTTCTTTTGCCGGCCAGGGCGGCCAGCGCCTTCTGCTGTTTGGCATCGTGGTCTGTATAGTACACTTCAAGTCCCTGGAGCCCGTCTTCAACAAGCGAATCAATAAAGAGTGCCAGCCCTTTATCATCCTTAAATTCCAATAGCCCCGGGTGGGCCAGTACCGGTACGCCGCCGGCATCCAGGATTAACTGAACGGCATCCTTGCAGGAGATTTTGTATTTTTCCACATAGGCTGGCTTGTCCTTGCCCATATACAGATCAAAAACCGCCCTGAAATTCTTGGCATATCCCTTCTCGACCATCAGTTCTGCAATATGGGGACGACCGGTCTGGCGGGCACCGAACCGGGCTTCCACCTCTGCCATGGAAATGTCAAAGCCAAGCTGATTAAGTTTTTCGATAATTTTGGGATTTCGTTCCTCCCGGGCCTGGACTGCCCGGGTCAGCACCTGGTTAAGCGGCCTGTCGAAAAGGGAGAACCCGTATCCCAGCATATGGATACTGCCCAAATATTTGAATTCCGGAGGCGGGTCGCAGGATATTTCGACCCCGGTGATAACCTCCAGGGGAAGGGAATGACCCTTTGCCTGAATCTCTTTGATTCCCCCAAGGGAATCATGGTCGGTCAGGGCAAGGGCCCTGACTCCTTTTTTATGCGCCAGCTCGAGGATCTCCAAGGGCGAGCAGGAACCGTCCGACGCAGTCGAATGTACGTGAAGGTCAATCAAAAATCAAACTACCGCCATGAACACCGCTTAGATGCCCAGGGCCTTCTCCATATCTTCTTCCCGGGTTTTGCACTCAATGCATTGGGTGGTCACGGGTCTGGCCTTGAGGCGCTCAATGGAAATATCCTCTTCACATTTCTCGCAATAGCCGAAGCTCCCGTTTTCAATCCGTACCAGGGCTTTTTTAATTTTTTTAATCAATTTATGCTCCCGGTCCCGGATACGAAGTTCAAAACTTCTCTCCGCTTCGTGGGAGGCCCGGTCTGTAGGATCGGCGAAATTTTCCTTGGGCTTGGTCATCCCGGTCACCGTGCTGTCCGCATGGGAAAGCAGTTCATTGAGCCGGTCCGTCAACAGGTTTTTAAAATATTCGAGTTCTTCTTTTTTCATGGCGTTGTCCTTGACTTAAAGTATACAACTGCAACCACATCAGAAACAATTATTATACCCGAAATTCAAATAAAGTAAAGAAAATATGAAAAACGGCTTTTAATCATTTGCCCGAGAAAGGCAAATATATTCGTTTTCACTGGACACAAGCATTTAACGAAAAGCCCCCCCACCGCCCGCCTCATTTAATACTCATTGACTGCAGTGACGGTTCATTGCTGCCATTTGCGGGCCACCCGCCAAAAATAAAAGACAAAGGGAATAATTCATGATACCATGGTTTTAAATTGTCTTGGGCGAAACACTGCCCGTGTCCATTGTTCCCTATAGTCACTCATGATCTTTGACTGTTTATAAATACAGCCAGTATTCACAATCTAAAACTGAATACAAAAGTTAAGGGGAAGCATCATGACGGATAGGCCGACCTACCATGAGCTGGAAAAGCGTGTTCGAAAACTGGAAGGCGTTAAATTAAAATACCTCCAAACCAAATCTGCGCTGACGAAAAGTAAACAGCAGTATCTTTCGATTATTCAGAACTTGCCCGTATTGATCTGCAGCTATGTTCAAGGCGGTGACATAACATTCGCAAACAAGGCTTACTGCGACTATTTTGACAAAAAACCGGATGAATTAATCGGTACCAACTTTTTGTCATTTATCCCCAAAGAAGAAAGGGGGAAAGTGATGAAAAGCATCTCGAATTTAACCCCTCAGTCTCCGGTTCAGATACATGAGCATCGGGCCCATGCGCCCGACGGCAACATACGATGGCAGCAGTGGACCAACAGGGCAGTGTTCGACAACCAGGGAAAAGCCTTTCTCTTCCACGCCATAGGCCAAGATATTACCGAGAGGAAACAACACACCGCGGCTTTAATTGCATCAGAGAAAAAATACCGTGCCTTGATTGAAACAACCAATACCGGCTATTTAATTCTCGACAAAGCCGGGAGGGTAATTGACGCAAACCAGGAATATGCACGCCTTTCCGGGCATAATTTTGTTAAAGAAATTTTAGGCAGAAGCGTGGTTGAGTGGACGGCCCCCCATGACAGGAAAAAAAATGAACAGGAGGTCAAAAAATGCTGCAAAAAAGGGGGCGTAAAGAGCCTGCAGATCGACTACATGGATAAAACCGGCAGACGGCTTCCTGTTGAGATTAACGCCAAACTAGTCCATTCAGATGATGGGGTCAGAATTTTATCCCTCTGCCGGGACATCACCGAACGAAGTATTAAAAACAAACTGCAGGAATCTCAATTTCGGCTTATAGAATATGCTGCAGATCATTCCATCAAAGAATTGCTGCAGAAATTTTTAGATGAGGCGGAAATTCTGACTGAAAGCAAAATCGGTTTTTTCCATTTTGTCGAGAATGACCAGGTGACGCTGTCTCTGCAGGCCTGGTCGACAAACACCCTTGAAAAAATTTGTAAGGCCGAAGGCGGGGGACAACATTATCCCAAATCCCAGGCCGGCGTCTGGGCAGACTGTTTAAACGTCGGCGGCCCTATCATCCATAACGACTATGAAAGCCTGCAGCACAAAAAAGGACTGCCCGAAGGCCATGCCCCGGTAGTGCGCGAACTTGTCGTACCCGTCATTCGGGGGGGAAAGGTGATGGCGATTCTTGGCGTTGGCAACAAGCCGTCTGACTACCATATCCATGATGTTGAAACACTTCAACAGCTTGCGGACCATGCATGGGAAACGGTTGTCGGCAAACGGGCAGAAGAGCAGACAAAACGGAGCGAGCGGTTTCTTGACACCATCGTGGAGAATATTCCCAATATGCTGTTTGTAAAAGATGCCGAGGAGCTTCGATTTATAAGGTTTAACAAGGCCGGCGAAGAGTTGCTCGGGCTCTCCAGGGATAAACTGATTGGAAAAAATGATTATGACTTTTTTCCCAAAAACGAGGCGGACTTTTTTACCCGAAAAGACAGGGAAGTATTGGCCTCACGGCAGTTGGTGGATATCCCCGATGAACCCATACAAACAAAAGCCAAAGGGGAGCGGCGGCTTCACACGAAAAAAATCCCCATACTGGACGACTGCGGAGATCCGGAATATTTATTGGGCATTTCGGAAGATATCACTGAATACAAGAAAATTGAAGCCCAGCTCCGGCAGACCCAGAAGATGGAATCCATAGGCAATTTGGCCGGCGGTGTTGCACATGATTTTAACAATATATTGTGCCCGATCATCGGGCTTTCTGAAATGATGCTGGAAGATTTTCCCCAGGACAGCATGGAATATGACAATATTCAAGAGATATTTACAGCAGGAAAAAGGGGCAGTGAACTGGTCAAGCAGATCCTGGCATTCAGCCGCCGGTCCGCCCATAAATTGATACCGGTCCAGATCCAGCAGATATTAAAAGAGGTAATCAAACTCAGCCGGTCAACGATTCCCTCAGACATCGACATCATCAGTGACATCCAGCAGGATTGCGGACAGGTCATGGCAGACCCTGTGCAGATCCATCAAATTGCAATGAACCTGATCACCAATGCCTATCATGCCGTTGAAAAATCAGGGGGACAATTATCTGTCACGCTAAGGGAAACCGAACTGCCCGAAGAAAATCAAGGAAACAAATCGCTTATACCAGGACGCTATGCCTTGTTTTCCGTTTCCGACACGGGATGCGGAATCGCCCCTGAAGCAATGGATAAAATTTTTGACCCTTACTTCACAACCAAAAAGAAAAACAAAGGCACCGGCCTGGGTCTTGCCGTCGTTTACGGCATTATCAAAGAATGCCGGGGAGATATTGAAGTCCGCAGCACCCTTGGCACCGGGACAAAATTTACTGTCCACATTCCAATAATTGAAACCAGCCATGAACAAAAAGCCGCTGAGCCGGAAAAACAGTTAAAAACTGGCAATGAAAGGATTCTATTGGTCGATGACGAGGCCCCCGTTGCCCGGCTTGAAAAACAGATACTTCAACGGCTCGGCTACAGGGTCACGGCAAGAGAAAGCAGTACCGATGCACTCAATACGTTCAAAGCGGCCCCTGATGCCTTTGACCTGGTTGTCACCGATATGACCATGCCGAATCTGACCGGAGACCAACTGGCCAGGGAAATGATTTCAATACGCAAGGACATCCCGGTCATCATCTGCACCGGATTCAGCGAAAGAATGAATGAAAAAACAGCCAAGCATATTGGGATTAAAGGATTTTTAATGAAACCGGTGGCTAAATTGGAAATGGCTCAAATGGTAAGAACCGTTCTGGATGAACAAAAAAAACAATGAAGATATGAATATTCGACATCCCAATGTGTCTGACTATGACAGAGTTCTCGGTGTAATGGTAAACTGGTGGGGCGGACGTGACCTGCGGAACAAGGTCTATAAAGGCCTTTTCATCCACTTTACAAACACAAGTTTCCTTGCGGAAAATGAAGAGGGGGCCCTTGTGGCTTTTCTTCTAGGCTATTTGAGTCAAACCCATGAGAACGAAGGATTTATAAACTGGATGGGCGTTCACCCGGCCCACCGCAACAGGGGAATTGGCCGGCTTTTATGCGAGCGGTTTTTCGATATTGCCCGCAGCCACGGAAAAACCCGGGTAACATCCAGCACCGCAATTATCAATACAGCGTCCATGAACTGGCACAAACACATGGGGTTTACCGTCGAGAAAACAAAGGATTCTTTTTTATTCTCATTGAAAATATGAACACCTGTTGTGTTTGTTCCCCGGCATGGGCGTATATTTAGACATTCGTATCGTTTTTAAGCTTTATTTACCCCCCCTTATTCCCCGCCCACTTCACCATGGCTGGTTATGAATTACCTTTTGTAACAAAACCCCACAAAAAAACTGCATAACAGAAAGCGCCCCCGTGATATAGATTTTATGCATAAGTTGCAGAGAAATAGCCATTCCGGATTATAACCCTTAATTCCCCTTTAAAAAAGCCAGCCATGACCTCTTTAAAATTTTGCGGTTTAATTTTATTTATTCTGATCGTTTTCGGAACCCTCCTTCTTTTCACCCCTTGGGGAAACTCACTGTTTCTCAGTTTTCTTCCCCGGCCACAAATCCCAAAGAACCGCCCCTATATCATAAAGGAAGTCCGTTTTCCCGGGGAAGATAAAACAATTTCCCTGGCCGGGGAGCTGACAATGCCAAATCACGGGGGGCCTTTCCCGGCCGTTATCCTTATTGCGGGCTCCGGCCCCCATGACCGGGATGAGACCATAGCAGGACACAAGCCGCTTCTGGTTCTGGCGGACTATCTGACCCGACACGGTTGGGCCGTATTAAGATATGACAAACGGGGAATTGGAAAAAGCAGCGGGGCGTATACCTCTGCAACGTTCAGAGCATTTGCCGCCGACGCGGCAGCCGCCCGGGAATGGTTGCAAAAAAACAAGGATATCGATCCGAACCGGATTGGCTTTGCCGGGCATTCCAGCGGCGGCTATATCGCTCCGATGGCAGCAGAAATAAACGATGCGGCTTTTCTCATCTTGCTTGCTGCACCCGCGCGGGATCTTGGGGAGCCCCTGATCCGGCAGCACCATGATATCGCCAGGGCCCAAAAAAAAGAAAACGCCTGGATTGAACAAGATCAGGCATGGATCAATGAATTTGTCCATATCTTCAAATCCGCGCCAGATCCGGCAACCGCCCGCCGGAAGGTACTTGCTGCCTTTGACAGGTACAGCAAAGGTCTCAAGCTTCAGAAAAAAGACCTACTAACCTTCCTCGGCCAAGCTCCGCCCGCCTGGCTGATGTTCGGGTGCCGCCACGACCCCATGCCCGGGCTTCAAAATTTTAAAGGCCCCGTACTCGCGCTTTTCTGCAGCAAGGACCTGCAGGTTTCAGCTCAAGAGAATGTGCCCGCCATGAAAGCAGTGCTGGGACATGGGGCATCCAAGGTAATGGTATTCCAGGGGCTGAACCATCTGTTCCAACCGGCAAAAACAGGATTACCCGAAGAATATGCCTGGATCGACACGACATTTGATGAAGCCGCCATGAATGCCATTGCAGAATGGCTCAATCAATTTCAACCTTAGGATAAAACGAAACAAATGCAAAGGAGAAGGATATACTCCCCCCCCCTTTTATTTTGGGTCAGGCAAATCCAGGTTGAATAATTGCCGGGCAACGTTGAGGTATAGGGAATCGTCCCGGTGGTCACCGGTATTGCGCAGGAACAAAACGGGATCATGGATGGCGCGGGAGGCAATGGCCCGGGTCATCCGGCGGATGGCATCCACATCTTCAGGGGCCAGGTGGTTCAGGCGGGAAAGGGTTTTTTCGAACTCCATGTCCACGATGGCGGTCATCTTGTCGTTAATGGCCTTGATGGTGGGCACGATGGACAGGCTGCCCATCCATTTTCTGAAGGAGACCAGGGCTTCCTCCACAAATCGGCCGGCCTTTACCGTCTCCTGTTCCCGCTGCTGGATATTGGTCTCCACAATATTTTTCAGGTCGTCGATATCATAGACATAGGCGTTGGAGACCTTGTTGATCCCGGGATCAATATCCCTGGGCACGGCAATATCAATAAAAAAGATGGTGTTGTGGTTCCGTGCCTTCATGGCCCGTTTCACCTGGTCCCGGGTCAGCACATATTCTGTGGCACCGGTGGAACTGATAATGATATCCACGTCAGCCAGTGCCGCCTCCCGCTCTTCAAACTGGACCGCACTGCCGTTGAATTTCCGGGCCAGAGACAATGCATTTTCAAAGGTCCGGTTGGCCACCACAATATTTTTAACATTGTGGTTCATGAGGTGCTCTACGGCCAGTTCCGCCATTTCCCCGGCCCCCAGCAGCATCACACTCTTGGTGGACAGATCCGAAAATATCTTGTTGGCAAGCTCAATGGCGGCATAGGAAATGGAAACGGCATTATCTCCGATGCCGGTCTCCTTTCTCACCCGTTTGGCCACGGAAAAGGCCTTGTGCATCATCCGGTTGAGCAGCACCCCCGAGGCCCCGACCTTAACCGCGGTTTTATAGGCCTGCTTTACCTGTCCCAGAATCTGGGGTTCTCCCACCATCATGGAATCCAGGCTGGCCGCCACACAGAACATGTGCCGGATGGCCGCATCCCCTTCATGGACATACAGAGAGGACCGGAACTCGGATACGGGCAGCTGTTTGTGATCGGAAATAAACTGGATCACGGCATCGATCTGATCACCGGTTTCCGGGATATAAAGGATTTCCATGCGGTTGCAGGTGGAAAACACCAAGGCCTCTTTAATCCGGTCATCCTGTTTAAAATGCTCAAGGGCGGCCAGGGTTTCATCCCCGGAAAAGGAGAGTTTTTCCCTCAGCGCCACCGGCGCGGTTTTATGGTTGGCACCAATCAGTATAATTTTTGACATATTTCGCTTCGCTGTTTCGCTGTTTTGCTGCTGTATTTTTCCTACCGGGTAAAATCCTGGTGATGTCCGCCGAGGATCAGGTTGACCCCCAGGAAGGTAAAGGCAAGCATGGCAAACCCCACAATGGACATAATGGCCGACTTCCGCCCCCGCCACCCCGAATAAAGTCGCAGGTGAAGCAGTGCCGCATAGACCAGCCATACCCCCACGGAAAACACCTCCTTGACATCCCATCCCCAAAAGCTGCCCCAGATGGCCTTGGCATAGATAAAGCCGGTAACCAGGCCAAAGGTTAACAGGGCAAATCCGGTGGTGATACAGGTATAGGAAACCATATCCAGGAAATCCAGGGAGGGCAGGCGCTTGAAAAAGAATCCGGGATTCTTCCCCCGTATGCCCTGCTCCTGAATCAGGTAGAGGATACCGGCCCCGCAGGCAAGACCCAGGGCAGCCTCTCCGGTAAAAATCAGTATAATATGGGCAAAGAACCAGAACCCGCGGATCACCTTGTCCGGTTCAACGGCCGTATCCGGAATAATCACCACCGCCAGCATGAGCAGGGAAAGAAGTCCCGTGGCAAACAGCCCCAGGATTTTAAGATTAAACCGGTACTGGATATAAAGAAACATCCCGCCCACGGCCAGTGCCGCCATGGACAGGCTCTGCACCAGGTTATGGATGGGCAGCCCCTTCATGCCGATGCCCTGGACAATCACCGCAACCAGATGAATGGCCACGGCAAGGGCGGTCAGCCCCAACGACAACCGCTGGATGCGGTCCTTCTGGTGAAAAAGATAACAACCGTACCCGGCCATGCTGATGAAGTAAAGTACGGCCGATGCCCTCAGGAGAATATCTGAAAATTCCATCTGTATCACGACTCCCGATTTAAGTTGCCTGGCCGGCCAGGCTGTCAAAGGAAAATCCCTCCCCGAGGAGCCGGGCAAGGAGATTGTCAATGTCTTTAATCTTTCCCCCGGCGATCAGGTCCGGCAGACCGGCCCCGGCCAGGGCGGTAAATATTTTTTTGTGACCTTGGGGATCATGGCCCCGGGCCAGCAGTTCTTTTCTGATATTGGCCATCAGGGTGAGCATGATCTCATATTCCGGGCCGAACAGGGATTCAAGTTCCACGCGGAGGCGCCTGGCCACGGCCGGGCTGGCCCCGCCGGTGGATACGGCCACCTGCAGTTCCCCGCGGTCCACCACGGCGGGCAGGATAAAGTCCCCCTTGTCTTTTCCGTCGGCAATATTACACAGGACCCCGGCCTTGCGGGCCGCTTCCCGCACCCCGGCGTTCAGGGACAGATTATCCGTTGCCGCAAAAACCAGGCATGCCCCGTCCAGGTCGCCGGGGGCAAAGGCCTTTTTCTCCAGGCAGATGTTGTCATGTGGGGCTGCGGCAAGCTCCGGTGAGAACCCGAGGCTGACCACCCGGACCCGGGCACCGGCCTTTGCCAGCCCCAGCGCCTTGCGGGCCCCGACCTTTCCACCGCCCACCACCAGGCAGGTTTTGCCGGCCACATCCAAAAATATGGGATAGTATTTCATGCCATCCTTATTAATCATTCCTTGTTTGAACAAGGGATTTAATATATATTGCCCTTTGAGTTTTTTCAATATTTATTCATTTTGAAAGGGCGCCATGATTATCGATTCCCACACCCATCTATTCCAATCATCAGTGGAACAGGACAGAACCCCGTTTTTCGACAAGGAACCGGAATTCAAACTCCTTTACGATTCACCCAAATCAAAAATAACAACGACGGACGCCCTTTTGGAAACCATGGACCGCCATGAGGTAGACATTTCTGTGGTCAGCGGATTTCCGTGGCGGAACCCGGAATATGCAAAAGCCAATAATGATGCCGTGATTGAAGCGGTCACCGCCCATCCGGACCGCATCCGGGGGCTGGCCTGTTTTGATGCGGCCTGGGAGGGTGCGGCATGCGAGGCGGAACGCTGCATAGACGCCGGACTTTCGGGGGTGGGGGAGCTGGCCTTTTACCTCTCCGGCATTGACCAGGGTGCCATTGCCCTCCTGGCACCGGTGATGGAAGTACTCAGAAAAAAAGGTAATCTGCCCTGCATGATCCACACCAACGAGCCTCTGGGCCATCCCTATCCGGGCAAGACCCCGGTCACCCTGGAGCAGATAGACGGCCTGGCCGCCGCCTTTCCGGACAATAAAATCATCCTGGCCCATTGGGGCGGTGGCATTTTCTTTTACCACATCATGAAAAAAGAAATGAAAGAGAGGCTGAAAAACATCTGGTACGATACGGCCGCCTCGGTATTTCTCTATGATTCCGCTGTCTATGACATGGCGGCAGCGGCAGGGGTAATCGACAAGGTCCTCTTCGGTACGGACTTCCCGCTGCTCACCCCGGCGCGCTACTATAAAGACCTGGACAATTCTTCCCTCTCCCCGGAAGAAAAGGATATGGTGCTGGGGGGCAACGCCGCGGCCCTATACCAATAAAGGCGGCGGCGCCTGCGGATCAGGCGGGAATGGAAATGGTAAAACAGGTGCCTTTGTTTTTTTCGCTTTCCACCTCAATGCGGCCGTTGTGGTATTGGACAATGTGCTTGACAATTGCAAGGCCGAGGCCTGTGCCGCCCTGGTCCCGGCTGCGGCCTTTGTCCACCCTGTAAAAACGGTTGAACAGTTTCGGCAGATGCTCCCTGTCAATGCCCGCCCCAGAGTCCTTGACCCGGATAAAAATGCTTCCCTCCCCCTTGACGGCGGCTACGCTGACCCCAGTGTTCTCCCCGCTGTATTTCACGGCATTATCCACCAGGTTAAAAATAGCCTGTTCCATGAGAACGGGATCCACCAAGGCCGATAGATCTTCCGGGCACTGAATCGACAGCGCAACCCCGTTGTCCTGTGCTTTTTCCCGGCAATAGGCCACCGCCCCCCGGATCAATGAGGAAAGGGGGTGGGATTCCAGTTGGATATCGGTGCCCTTGAGCCGCTCCAGGCGGGAAAGCGCCAGCAGATCATCAATAAGACCGATCATCCGGTTGACGTTTTTATCTATGATGCTCAGAAACCGTTGATACTGGGGGCCGGTATCTCCGCCCCCGGATTCGTCCGCCGCCATCTGCATCAGGGTTTCAATGAACCCCTTTATGGTGGTGAGCGGGGTTTTCAGTTCGTGGGAAACATTGGCGGCAAAATCCTTGTGCATGGTCTCCAGCAGCCGGATGCGGGTGATGTCGTGGCAGATGATCAAGGTGCCCATCCGCTGCTCATTGGTATCGTAGAGGACTGTGGAGTGGATATTGAGAACCAGGCGCTGGTCCCGTTCTATCACGATATCCTCGTCCACGGGTTCATGGGTTGACAGGGCCCGCTGGATAAAGTTCTGGAGTTCAAAATTCCGGGCCACCTCCAGGATATTTCTGTTCTTGAGGGTCTCCGGTGCAAAATCGAAAATCCGGGCCGCCGCCGTATTGATGGTGATAATTTTTTCATCGCCGTCAACGGCGATCACCCCTTCCTGCATGCTGGTATGCACCGCTTCCAGTTCCCGGCTCCGGTTTCTGGCATCGGTGATTTTCCGGTCCAGTTCCCGGGCCATGAAATTCATTGACCTGGACAGGGCAAACAATTCCCGGGTATCGGCCGAAGGCAGGCGGTTGGCCAGGTTGCCCTTTGAAAACGCTTCAGCCCCTTTCCGCATCTGCTCAAGGGGCCGGGTGATCCGGCCCGCCACATACAGGCTGGCCAGGGCTGCGGCGGCAATGGTGATGACCAGGGCAAAAAGAATGCTGTTCCTCACCGCGTAAATTTTGGTATCAATGTCCGAAATGGAGACCGCCGTCCTGATCACTGCCGTTTCCCCGCCCTGATGGGACATGGGCAGGGCAATATACATCATGGTTTTATCCAGGGTGGAGCTGTACCGGACAGACACCCCTTTGCTGCCCGCCAGGGCCCGGGCAATCTCCGGACGGGCCCTATGATTCTCCATGGTTTCGGGACGGGCAAAGGTATCGCCGACCACCTCCCCTGTGGGCAGAATCACGGTGATACGGGTATTGATGCCGCCGCCAACTTTTTTACACAGGGCATCTATACCTGCCCTGTCCAGCCGGTCGCCGTAAAGGGCGGTAACGAACCGGTCCCTGACAAGGGATGCCCTGACGCTCAGCTCCTTTTCTGAACTTTCAAGAAAAAAATCCTTGAAATACCCGGTGGCATACCAGGCTTCAGCGGTGAGGGAGAGAAGGATAATAATGAGGAAGGACGGAAAAATCCGCCATATCAGTTTGGTTTTTTTTCGGCGCATGGATATTGTTCCGGATTAGGCGTCTTCTTTGAACCGGTAGCCCACGCCCCGGACGGTTTCAATACAGGATGCATAATGCTTGAGCTTCTTGCGCAGCCCCACAATAATGACATCGATACTCCGTTCGGTCACGGCATAGTTTTCCCCGTGGATGGCATCCACGATCTGCCCCCGGGTGAATACCCAGCCCTTTTTTTCTGCCAGAAAGGAAAGCAGCTCGAACTCGGACAGGGTCAGTTCCACCACAGCCCCCTCTATGGTGACCCGGTGTTTGGCACGGTCGATCACCATGTCCCCTTCCTGGCGGACACGGACCGGTGCGTCGGACGAATTTTTGCGCCGCCGGCGCAGGATGGCGCGGATCCTTGCGGTCAGTTCCCTGGGGCTGAAGGGCTTGGACATATAATCGTTGGCCCCCAGTTCAAGTCCGGTGACAATGTCTGATTCTTCGCCCTTGGCCGTCAGCATGACAATGGGAATTTCGGCGGTGGTCTCGTTATTTTTCAGGTACCGGGTCACCTCAAGGCCGTCAATGCCCGGCAGCATGAGGTCCAGTACCATCAGGTCAGGGCTGGACTGCTTGGCAATCTTGATGGCCTCTTCCCCGGTCATGGCCTGAACGATATTGTAACCTTCACTTTTTAAATTAAACTTAATCAGCTCAAGAATATCTTCTTCATCATCAACAATCAGTATGGTTTCCTTGGACATAATCCTATCCTGATTTTTCGGTCTTGTTTATGGTCATTTTTATCACGAATGCCTGATAATTTCCCCTTCAATGAGGTAAATCACTTCTTCTGCAATATTTTTTGTGTGATCTCCCACCCGCTCTATATGCCTGGAAATCAGATACATATTGATAATTTCCGTCACCATTTCAGGATGGCGTTGGATATCATCCTTCATGATCCTGTAGGCATCGTTTCTCATGATGTTGACCTCTTTGTCCATGTCACGGACCGTATAGGCCAGATCCACATCCATGCTCACCAACGCGTCCAGGCTCAGCTTAAGCATTTTGGCAGCCTGCTCGGCCATGGCGGTGTAATCATATTTGAATGTTGCCGTATGCTTGGCAGATGTCTTGTACCGCTGGGCAATGTTCACAGCATAATCGGCAATCCGTTCCAGGTCATTGTTAATTTTTATCACCGCCGTAATCAGGCGCAGGTCCGTTGCCACAGGCTGGTACAGGGCCAGGGTTTTGAGGCACTCTTCTTCAACCTCAACCTCCCGCTCATCCACCAGATAATCTGTATCAATGATCTCCTGGGCCTGGTCCAGGTCCTCTTTTTTGATGGCATAGATGGCCTTTTTAAACCGGTCTTCCACCATCGCACCCAGGGAAAGTATTTCTTTTTTTATCCGGTGCATGGCGCGTGTCAAATGGGTTGTCATCTGTATCCCCCGATATATCAATTCAATAAAAATAATTGAATTTTTTTACCCTGATTTCATTAGAATTCTGTTAGATTTAGGTTAAGGGGAAATTAAACCTGGCACCGGCCCGGCGTTTATTGAACGGTTTTTCAAGGATGGATATCTTTGCCCGGCTGCAGAATCACTTTTTCCAGGTATAGGGTATTTCCCCTTTCATTATACCGGCACCGGTCACAATAGGTTTCCATGATGACCATTCCCCTGCCGTGGTCCGCGGCCTCGTCCATGGGGGTCCGGCAGATCCTTTTCCAGTCAAACCCCGCCCCCTGGTCCTCAATGGAGATCTGCAGGCTGTTGCCCGTGGCCATGGACAAGCACAGCTTCACCACCTTGGCCGGATCATTTTTATTTCCATGGCGCACGGCATTTGTCAATCCTTCCCGGAGAACCAGGTTGACGGCAAACTTTTGGGAAGACAGATCCGGCCCCATGGATTCAAGGAATCCGGATACGGCATTACAGGCATCGTCAATCTTAGCCAGGGAGGAGGAGAACCGGATCTCCAGGCCATTGCCCTGCCGGCTTAATTCATAGATATTCCCGGCATTCGCCATCCCCTATACCTCCACACAGAGAAGGACAATGTCATCCTCGGGCCGGGCCTGTTCCCCGAACAATTGATTGACCAGGACCTCGGGCGCCGTGTCAAAGGGGATATCCCTGAGCCCTTCATATACGGGCAGCAGGCTTTCGGCACCCGACACCCAGGTTACCTTGTTTTCGGCAGACTCCACCAGGCCGTCGGAATAAATAAAAAGCCTGTCCCCCACGGACACCGGCAGCTGAACCTGGCCGAAACCGGCATCGGGAAAGATGCCCAAAATATCCCCTTCCGCCCGGATCAGCCGTGGCGGTTCGCCCTTGGGCATATACACCACAGGGGGATGGCCGGCATTCACAATGGTCAGCCTCATGGTACTCCGGTTCAGGTGCATGTAGCAGGCAGTGAGGTATTTGCCCGAGGGCAAAATCTCCACCAGCACATCATTGATCAGTTTCATGCTTTCCACCGGGGAGTAGACAGGGGTGCAGTTCTGGGCCAGCAGCGCCTTGACCGAGGCCGTCATATATGAGGTTTCGATATCGTGGCCCGATGAATCCGCCACAAAATATCCGGTAATGTTTTCGGAAATTTCCAGAATATCGTAAAAATCCCCCCCTGCCTCATGAAGCGCCCTGTAGTAGACGCTGAAACCGGCCCCGGGAAAATCCTCGGGCCGGGGAAGCATGGCGGCCTGGGCCTCGGTGACCTGGCGGAGTTTTCCCGCCTGGGCCTGTATAAGGGAATTGGTGGCAATGGAAAGCTTGAGGTGAATCCTTACCCGGGCCAGTACCTCCTGGGGATGGAAGGGCTTAATGATATAATCCACCGCCCCCAGTTCAAAACCCTTCAGCTTGGCATCCACCTCGGAGACACCGGTCAAAAAAAGAACTGGAATGGCCGTGGTGGCCGGATTGTCCTTTAACTGCCGGATCACATCGAATCCGTTTTCTCCGGGCATCTCTATATCCAGCAAAATCAGGTCCGGTTGTTTTTCCAGGGCGGCCATGCGCCCGTCCGGCCCGTTGTCCGCCGTATAGATCCGGTATCCTTCCTTGGTCAGCGTCTTTTCAATGAGGCGAAGGTTCAGCAGGTTGTCATCAACGGCCAGCACCGAGTATGGCTGTGCATTGTCCGGGCCCATATGCCTCATCCTAGATCTCTTCCTTTAGCCGGTCCAGCAACCGGTCCATTTCATCCATCCACCCCTCAAACCCGTCAAAACTGCCCTCTTTTCCCTTGAATTCCATTTTTTTGGCCAGGGATGCCATCTCTTCAAATCCCAGGTTCCCGGCCGCCCCCTTAATGGAATGGGCAGCGGCAGCAGCATCTTCCGGGGAATTTCCCTTCATGCTGCTGTGTATTTTTTCCATGTCCGCCTTGGTGGTGGTATAAAACAATTGCGCCAGTTCCAGAAAATCTTCCATATCGATGCCCAGCCGTGATGCCAGTGCTTCAAAATCCATGGAGGCTCCTTAAAAGTTGAAGAGAAATGAAATCGTAACTGGAAAAGTATAAAAAAAAAGGCATCCATTGTAAACCTTGGTTTGACAAATCATGGATCAATGCCATATTTACCCAAAGAGGCGAAAAACAGAATCATAAAGGAAGATACATGGCACCGTGCCAAAAGCACCCCTCCCGTGAGACCCCATACCGCTGTGCGAAATACAATGTCTACCAGTGCAGGGAATGCCTGAAATGCAAGGACCCCAAACTCTATTGTAAACACAGGCCCTCCTGCGCCATTTATATGATTACCGAACGGGGACTGGATCCCGATGCCTGACAGACAGTCCCTCTAACTTACATTAACCCACCAGACCTAAAAGCAAACCATGAAAAAAGACAGCCACCAGTTTATCCAGGAATACAAGGGCCTGGCCGCCTTCGGCATGGGCCGGGACACCGACGAGGAAACCATTATGTTCTACCTGCAGAAATTCAGTGAAGACACCTTCATGAAAGCCTTTCTGCCCAGACTCAGCGACACGGAGCTGGAAGAGATATATCTCTGGGTAAACAATTTTTTGAAAAAACATATCTCCGAGGATGAATACCACGGGCTTTTCCTAAAAGACCGTTAGCGCACTTTAGGATTAACAGCAGGGCAGCCAGTGTCGCCATGAGTTATTCTTGGTCAGTATATTCCCCGCGCCATTCAACATCCTTGACAAGGCCAGCAGTTTAACATATCTCCGGATTTATACTTGGGTAATCCCTAAATTCAATTTAAAGGAGAAAACGAATGAATGCGAAAAAGCTGATGTTTGGTTTAATGGCCGCCCTAATGGTAATGTTTTTTATGACAGCGGCCCAGGCCGGTACAAAAAAGGACCTGATGATGGCCACCACCACCAGCACCGACAACACGGGCCTGCTGGATTACCTCATGCCCTATTTTGAAAAAGATACCGGCATTACCATCGAATGGACCGCCACCGGCACCGGCAAGGCGCTGAAACTGGGCAAGGGCTGCGATGTGGATGTGCTTTTGGTCCATGCACCGCCCGCAGAAAAAAAATACATTGCCGACGGATTCGGCAAGGACCGCCGGGAAATCATGTACAATGACTTTGTGATCATCGGCCCCAAAGCCGACCCTGCCGGCATCAAAGGCAAAAATATCTCCGACGCACTTGCTGCGGTTAAATCAAAAGAGGCGCTTTTCATGAGCCGCGGTGACGACTCCGGCACCAATAAAAAAGAAAAGCTCCTCTGGAAAAACGCAGGCATCCCCCTTCCCGATAAAGAGGCCTGGTATGTCCAGACCGGACAGGGCATGCTGGCCACCATCAACGTGGCCCAGGAAAGAAAAGGCTACACCATGACTGACCGGGGGACCTACATCAAATACCAGGACCAGCAGGGCGGGAATGCCCCCCTTACCGTTCTGGTGGAAGGGGATGACATCCTACTGAACCAGTACGCGGTGCTGACCCTGAACCCCAAGAACTGCCCCAACGCAAAATACGAACTGGCAGTAAAATTCTCCGACTGGATGGCCTCGGATGCTGCCCAGAAAAAAATCGCTGAATTCAGGCTCCTGGGTAAAAAGCTGTTTATCCCCAATGCCAAATAAGACACAGCCTTAATGGAGTTTCTTGCTTCAGGCTTTTTTAAAGCCATTGAACTGCTGATCAGGGGAGATGCCTCCACCTGGTCGGCAGTTTCCGCCACGGTCCAGGCCTCCACCTGGTCCATGGCTGTCAGCCTGCTGGCCGGCCTGCCCTGCGGGTTCTGCCTGGGCTATTTTGATTTCAGATTCAAACGCCAGGTCAGAACCCTGGTGGACACCCTTTTGGCCCTGCCCACTGTCTGCGTGGGCCTTCTGGTATATGCCTTTATTTCATCCCGGGGCCCCCTGGGACAATTCGGCCTGCTCTTCACTCTGCCCGGCATTGCTGCCGGTCAGGCCATCCTGGCATTTCCTATTGTTACGGCCATCACGGCCTCCATCATCGAAAACATAGACGAGGACCTGAAACTGACCCTGGTCTCCCTGGGCGCCGGCAAAAAAGACATCGTCCTCACCTGTCTGTGGGAGGTGCGGTACGGCATCCTGGCGGCGGCGGTGACAGCCTACGGCCGGGTACTTACCGAGGTGGGGATATCCATGATGGTGGGGGGAAATATTAAATACCATACCCGGACCATTACCACGGCCATCGCCCTTGAAACCAACAAGGGGATGTTCGCCGACGGCATCGCCCTGGGAATCGTTCTCATGGCAATTGCCTTCGGGGTCAACCTCAGCCTCTCTTTTTTAAGGAAACGATAATGGCCGCCCCCCTTTACCAACTCACCGGTGTCAGCCATTTTTACGGCCATAAAAAAGTGCTGGAAATCGACCGTTTGGATATCCCCCAGGGGGCGATTCTGGGCCTCTCAGGCCCCAACGGCAGCGGCAAAAGCACTCTGCTCAAGCTGCTCGCCTTTGCCATGTCCCCCACCCAGGGCCAAATCTATTTTAAGGGAAGACCGGAACACCCCATGTCCCCCCGGGTCAGGTCGAGGGTCAGTCTTTTGACCCAGCGGCCCTACCTGCTCAAGCGGACGGTGCTGGACAACGTCGTTTACGGCCTTAAGATAAGGAAGGATAAAAAAGAGCTTCACCGGCGGGCGGCAGAGGCCCTGGATGCCGTGGGCCTGAACTTCGGCGAATTCAAGGACAGGGCATGGCACCAGCTCTCCGGGGGCGAAGCCCAGCGGGTGGCCATGGCCGCCCGGCTCATCCTCCACCCCAGGGCCCTTCTGCTGGACGAACCCGTGGCCAGTGTGGACACCCAGAGCGCAGGGCTCATCCGCAGGGCATCGCTTGCGGCCCGGGATGCCTGGGGATGCACCCTGATCATCGTCAGCCATGATTTAATCTGGCTCAACGAGTGCAGCGACACCCGGATTTCCATGCACAAGGGACGGATTTTCTCCACCCAAAAAGAGAGCATTATCCCGCCGCCCTATACAAAGAAATCGGGCCAAACCCTTAAGCTGACGGAGAACGACGGGTATATCATCCTGCCGCCGCCCACCGGGGACACGGCCGTCATCCCCCAAGACAGCATCCGTATCGCTGGGACCGGTGACCCGGGAGGGGATGATAACAACCGGGTCAATGCCCGGATTATTGAAATGATCCTGGATAAAAGAAACGGCAACATCCTGACCTCATTTTCAATGAATGGATTTTCCATCACCCTGAGCCTGGACAGGGACCAGGTAGCCCGGCGTTCTCTTCAGCCGGGAAAGGAGGTGGTGCTTACCTTTAATTCTTCGGATATCAACTGGCGGTAACCCTGTTGCGCCTCAGGGCTTTAGTACCAGAAAGTACAATTGCCCGGGTGCGGTCATATGCCCGGCAGTGTAAGCCGCCCACTCGCCGTTCCCGCAAAAAATATCCACCCGGCCGGGCCCCTTGATGGCGCCGCCCGTATCCTGGTTCAGTACAAAAAAAGAGGCTTTTTCCCAGCCCTCTTTGGGCTGTCCGGTATACTCAGGCAGGGCCGCGTCTACAAATGCCAGGCCGCCCCTGGGAAAGACCTTCACATCCGTGGCAATGGACCGCAGGGGGGTCACGGTCACCCCGATGTTGCCGTAGGGGCCGCCCCTGCCGTTTTTAAAGAACACAAAGCTCTCGTTATAATGAAGGACCTCATCCATGCGGTCGGGATTTGCCTCCAGCCACTGGCGGATGGCCTGCATGGACATCTTTTCCCGGGGCACTTCGCCCTTGTCAATGAGGTATTTGCCCACGGACCTGTAAGCATTTCCGTTGGTCCCGGCATAGTGGATGCGCATGATCTCACCGGTATCCAGGGCCACCCGGCCCGACCCCTGGATTTCAAGGAAAAACCGGTCCACCCGGCTGGCCAGCCAGACCAGGGGCTCGGCCCGGTCATGAAAGCCCTGCATATTGTTGATCTCTTTTCTGGCATAGTAGGGTAGAATCCGGCCGGCGTCAGCATCCACCCTTGCCATGAGGCGCTTATGCCCCTTGTATTTTTCGGAAAACTTCGACAGGTCAATCTGGAACAGATCATTCGGCACGGAATAAACCGGATAGGCAAACGCCCCCCCCCGGGTGAGGCTCCCCCGGTAGGTGGGCTCAAAATACCCGGTGAACAGTACCTCGCCGTCGGTGTTGCCCACACTTTTATAGACATGGTAACGGTCCCGGATAAACCGGGAAAGTTCAGCAGGCGAAGGCCGATTCCCCATAAAGGCCTGGAAGGTCTCAAGGGAGCGGATCATATGCGCGGCATCGTACCGGTCCTTCCCGTAGACAAAGACCCGGGTTGCCGGCACCCGGGTAAAATAAACCAGGCTCTGGAGGATCGAAGCTTCAAGGTCTTTAAATCCCAGGGTGTCCCTGAATTCTGGGACATCCCCCTTTGACAGCCGCTCCATGGGAAGCCGGGAAGGATCTTCGGCCGGACGCTTGTCACCGCACCCGCAGATTAAAATCACTGCAGCAATGGCAAGCGCCGCCATCATCCCCTTATTCATCACTTTGATTTTCCTCCAGGCGTCTTGCCACCGCCTTCTCCTCGTCAATATCCGCCAGGTCCGGCAGCGGCGTCCTTGAAACGGAAAGACGGTCCAGTTTCCGGGCCGAGGCCATCACCCGTGTCTCCATGGCTCCCACGGTCCGGTTGAATGTGGCGGCGGTTTTTTCAATGTCCTTGCCCAGGCGGTTCATATGTCCGGCCATGGTGGAAAGGCGGGTAAACAACTCCCCTCCAAGGTTCCGTATTTCCTCGGCATTTTCATACCCCTTTTGCTGTACCCAGGAATAGGAGACCGTTTTGAGCAGGGCGATCAGGGTGGTAGGGGTGGCCAGGACCACTCCCTGGTCAATGCCCTTGTCAATGAGGTCCGGGCGGGCGGACAGGGCCGCTGAAAAAAAGTTTTCCCCGGGAATAAACAGCACCACAAACTCGGGGCTGGGACTGAAAGCCCCCGTATATCTTTTAGATGAAAGCTGGGCCACATGGGCCAGCACCTGGCTTGCGTGGGTGGCCAGGCGGTCTTTCTGCTCCTGGGGATCTTCGGTTTCCAGGGCATCCAGATAGGCCATCAGCGGCACCTTGGCATCCACCACGATATTCCGGTTCCCGGGCAGGCGGACCAGCATGTCCGGCCGCAGTGCCCCTTTGCCTGCGCCCGATGCCGCCTGCTCAAAGAAATCGCAGTGTTCGGCCATGCCTGACAGCTCCGCCGCCCGTTTCAGGGTAATCTCCCCCCATCGCCCCCGGACATGGGGCACCCGCAATGCCTTGACCAGATTGCCGGTCTCCCTGTGGAGCAGGTGCTGGGTCTGGGCCATTTCCGAAAGATGCCGGCTGATGGCCCCGTAGGCCCGCTCCCGGTCCTTTTCCATGAGTCCCAGGCGCTGTTCGTATTTATCCAGGACCCGGTGGACCGGGTCCACGGCCTGGCGGATCTCATCCCCTTTGGCCCTGAAATCCTGCCGGGCCTCCCTGACATACCCGCTGAAATGGGACTGGGCCAGGTCCATGAAGGCCCTGGAATTTTCATATAATGCCTGGCTGGATAAATCCTTTAGCCGCCCGGAAAAAAACAGCACCCCGGACCGGGCCAGGGCCAGGCAGACCAACACGCCCAACATAAACCCCGCTGCAAGGAATGCGAGCTGGTCCAGGGTAATCAGGGCCTGCAATTGATTCATTTTGCCCTGTCCGAAATATAGGTGCCGCTCTTGCCTCCGGATTTGGTGGCCAGATGGATGTCGGAAATCTCCATGGCCTTGTCATAGGCCTTGCACATGTCATAAATGGTCAGGGCGGCCACGGATACGGCAGTCAGGGCCTCCATTTCCACCCCGGTCTTTTCCGTCAGCGACACCTCGGCCTCAATGTGGATTTTATGGGTTTCCTTATCCGGCGTGAAATCCACCCGGGCATGGGTGATATTTATGGGATGGCACATGGGAATCAGATCCCAGGTTCTCTTGGCCGCCATGATCCCGGCGATCCGGGCTGTCTCAAGGACATTGCCCTTTTTCACCCGCTCATCCAGAATGGACGCCAGGGTCTGTTCAGACATGGCAATGGATCCGCGGGCCACGGCAACGCGCTTGGTGGGGGCCTTCCCCCCCACATCCACCATCCGGACCCGGCCCTGGTCGTCCAGGTGGGTAAACTCTTTTTTTGTCATAATCTCTCCGGGTATCAGGCAAAGACCTGGGTCTTGGATGTGGCCTCGGCCTTAATCCGGTTCAGGGTAGTGGTAAGGGTCTCAAGTACATTTTCCCGTATATCCCCGGCCACGGCCAGGAACATGACATCGTCCCCCACCGTCAGGGGCCTGTCCGCATTAATATGCACCTTGACATCCACGATGCCGGGCACGGCCCTGGCTTCGGCCAGAATTTCCTCCAGCTTCCCGCCGTCCACCTTCACCTCAAGACCGGTGACCTCCCGGCCGTCCCTGGCGGTGGCCCGGACAATCCCGTTATGGTACAGCACCATCCCGGCCTTGGAAATCTCCGGATGATTTTTCATTGCATTGATCATTGCAGGCAAATCCATATTCTCTCTCCTATTCTTTCACCCCACGGGCCCTGCCCGTCATCCTTTATTACCGGCCATCGCCCTTGCGACAGCCAGGTCTTCCGGGGTGTTAACGTTAAATTTGAACCGCATCTGCGGATCAAGTTTTTCAAGTGCTTCCGGCGCAATCTCTCTTACCTTCTTGGCCTTGAAAAACCGCTTGATCATAAAGATATTGTCTGCCAGACTTTTTTCAATCCTGGGGATGCAGGATTTGTTATAGAAAGCGGACAAAGGTTCCAGACCTTCCCGGGTTCTGGGAATGACAATCTCCTTTCCTTTCGCCCTGGCCCCCCAGAGGTGGCGGATAATTTTCTCATTGGCAAAGGGCACATCGCAGGCAGTGGCATAGATCCAGGGATTGGAGGCGTAAAACAGCCCGGCATGAAGGCCGGCCAGGGCGCACCGGGCAGGGATGATATCCCTCACGACCATGGCGTCGGCTCCGGCAAAGGCGCCGGGATCGTTGACCACCAGGATCACTTCATCAAAGAGCGTCTCAAAGAGGGCGGAGAGCTTCTCCAGCATGGAGGCCTCCCCCACCCGGTAAAAGGTTTTCTTCTTTCCGGGCAGGCGGCTGTTTGTCCCGCCTGCCAGAATGACACCGGTACATTCAATTTTTTTCAAGGTGTTCTCTTCCGCAGTTGTCCGAATCATCCCCGGCAGTCCCGGGGTAAAAATATCCTCTGATGATTATAGGAAGTTGAACCGAAAATCAAGGATTGATGGCGCCGGCAAAAGATGATAGAGAAATTTATCAGTGGAATCAAATAGAAAAAAGGGTAACCATGACTAAGAAGAAAAACATCCTGAACGACCAGGATTTCAAACGGATCATCACCCGGATCGCCTATGAAATTATCGAGACCCATAAAGGGGTGCAGAACCTGGCCCTGGTGGGCATCCAGACCCGGGGAGATTATCTGGCCAAACGCCTGGCCGATCAGATCCGGGACATCGAAGGCAGCGACCTTCCCGTGGGCTCAATGGACATCAACATGTACCGGGACGACTGGACCAAAATCAGCCACCAGCCCACGGTGCGCCCCTCAAAAATCCCCTTTTCCGTGGATGACAAAAATATCATCCTGGTGGACGACGTTCTCTACACCGGCAGGACCATCCGGGCGGCCATGGAATCCCTGATGGATTTCGGCCGGCCCGCCCGCATCGAACTGGCCATCCTGGTGGACCGGGGACACAGGGAACTGCCCATCCAGGGCGATTACAAAGGCATCAGTGTCGATACCGACACCACGGACATGATCCATGTCCATGTCAAGGAACACGACGGCGACGATTGTGTATACAAGGAACTGGTTTAACAGGATGAGAGGTAAATGAGCACCCTACTGCATAAAAAATCCGGGCCCCGGGAACTGAAGATCGCCGTAATATCGGTGTCCACCACCCGGAAACTGGAAGAGGACAAAAGCGGATCATGGATCAAAAAACAGGCAAAAAAAGAAGGGCACGAGGTGGTGATCCACCAGGTGGTCACCGACGACATCACCGCCATCACTGAATTGCTCACCCATGTGGTGGACCGGGTCTGTCCCCATGCCGTGATCATGACCGGCGGCACAGGCCTGAGCCCCAAGGATGTCACCATAGAAGCGGTCCGCCCCATGTTTGACAAGGAACTGACCTCCTTCGGGCCGGTGTTTGCCCAGCTCAGCTTTGAAGAGATTGATTCCGCCGCCATCATGTCCCGGGCCACCGCAGGCATTGTCGGACAGACCGTGATTTTCTGCATGCCCGGCAGCATCAAAGCCTGTAAACTGGCATGTAATGCATTGATATTCCCCGAACTGACCCACATCCTCAAACATATAAAGGAATAACACCATGAGCGAACTGACAACCTTCATCGAAGAGTGGAAAGACAACGAGACAAAAACCCGCCAGGCCTTTGTTGAACTGGTGGAACACCTGGAGGCCATGGCCGATACCACCCTGGACTTCAACGCCCGCCCCGGCGTCACCTATTCCCTGCGCCCCCGCCATGCCGCCCAGGACAAACGGCCGCTTTTCGGCATGGTGGACGTCATTGACGACGATCCCAATGAAAGATGGCTCTCGGTCTGCTTTTACGGAGAAATGATCACGGACCCGGACGAAGCAGGTGACATGGTCCCGGAAGGCCTGCTGGGCGAAGATGCCCATTGCTTTGACCTTTACGAGTACGATGCCGACGATATGGCCTATATCAAGGCCCGCCTCACAGAGGCCCATGACAACGCCCCGGAATAGGCCTTAGCCCCCCCAAAACCGGGCCAAATACCGGCCCGGTATTTCTTTACAATTGCCGGTCAGGAACCCATCCGGCCGGTATTCCGCTCCACCCGGATGGCCCTGTCATCGTAAAGGCGCTCCATATAGTAATCTTTGACATTGGTGATTTCCAGATCCGGCAGGCCGTTTTCCCTCAGCCAGGACCGTATTCTGGGAATCTGCGCCGGATCGCAGGCCCGGGCCGTGAAGATCTTGACCCGGATGCCGCTGTCCACCATGCGCCTGACATAGGCCACCATCTCAGGCACCGGGGGGCCGATGCGGTCCAGGGAGGAAGTCGAATCCCAGACCGCCAGGGTACCGTCCAGGTCCACCCCGAACCAGGGGGGACCGGCAATCTCTTGTCTGGAAACGCCGGATTCCGGAACGGCATCCGCCGAGGATCCTGAAAATAGTTTTTTAAAAAAAGCGAACATCAAACGACTTTGTTAGACGGAAAACCGGATATTGAGGATGTCCCCGTCCTGGACCACGTAGTCCTTGCCTTCCACATAGAACTTGCCCGCCTTTTTGAGTTCTGCTTCCGACCCCAATTCCATGAGGTCGTCATACTTAAAGACCTCGGCCCGGATAAATCCCCGCTCCAGGTCCGAATGGATCACACCGGCCGCCGCAGGCGCCTTGGATGCCTCGCGGACCAGCCACTGCCGGACCTCATCTTTGCCCACGGTGAAAAAGGAGATCAGGCTCAGGGACTTGAGGCAAAGCCCGGTGAGGGTTTCAAGGGCTGTGGAGGTGATTCCCATGTCCGCCAGGAATTCCTGTTTTTCCTCTTCGCTGTCCAGCATGGCGATTTCCGACTCCACCTTGGCCGACACCGTCATGGCCTCAATGGAGAGGGCCTCGCAGCTCTCCTTGAATCTTCCCAGGAGTGCATCATCCCCCAGGTCTTCTTCGCCCACATTAACGGCAATAACCATTTTTTTCAGGGTGATAAAGGGATAAGATCGGATCATCTTATCCTCGTCTTCGGTGAGTTCCAGCTGGCGCAGCGGCTTTTCTTCCTCAAGGTGGGCCTGCATCTTCTGCATCAGGGCCAGTTCTTTTTTCTGGTCCTCATCCTTGATTTTTTTGACCATGGCCTCCAGGCGCTCAATACGCTTTTCCACAAAAATCTGGTCATGCATCACCAGTTCGGAGTTGACCATGTTAAAATCCCGCAGGGCATCCACCGAGCCGTCGGCATGGTAAACGGCCTCGTCCTCAAAGGCGCGGACCACATGGCAGACCGCATCCATATCCGCAATATCCTTGAAAATATCACCCTTGGCGATGGTCTCGGCTTCCATCTTGGGCAGAAGCACCAGGTCCAGCCGGGCCCGTACCTCTTTGTTGGGTTCATACATTTTCACCAGGGCATTGAACCTGGAATCCAAAATGTCGGCGGTGCCGGGCACCGGCTTGAATGCCTTTGCCGGATCTGTGATTTCGTTGCCCGTGAGGATTTGAAACAATGTCTTTTTTCCGGTCTGGGGAAGCCCTATGATACCAACCTTCATAATCGTTTTATTTTCCTTAGTTTTTACATTTTAAATTTACTTCATAGGAGAAATAATATATCAAATTTACTTATCAGTAGGACAGTATAAATGCAACTGCAAAGGAGATCCATGGTTGAACGACAATGACTATCACCCGCCCCTGTTATTCGGCAACGGGCACATCCAGACCATCTACCCCGTACTTTTCAGAAAAATAAACGACGTCGGCTACACCCGGGAACGCATCGCCACCCCGGACAATGATTTCCTGGACCTGGACTGGTCCAACATCAACGGCAACCGCCTGGCCGTCATCTCCCACGGCCTGGAAGGCAACACCACCCGCAATTACGTCAAAGGCATGGTGAAGGCCGTGAACCTTGCCGGCTGGGACGCCCTGGCTTGGAATTACCGAGGGTGTTCTGGAGAGCCCAACAGATTGTTGCGCTCCTACCACAACGGGGCCACATCGGATCTATCCCTGGTCATCAACCATGCCGCTGCCACGGGCCGGTACAGGGAAATCGCCCTTATCGGTTTCAGCCTTGGGGGCAACCTCACCCTGGTCCACCTGGGCAGGGATACGGTAAACCCCATTGTCTCCAAAGCCGTGGTTTTCTCTGTTCCCTGCGACCTTGAAGCCAGCGCCGCCGTCCTGGCCAAACCGGCCAACGCGCTTTACATGAAACGTTTCCTGCGCATGCTCCACCAGAAAATCAGGGACAAGATGGCAACCATGCCCCAGGCCATCGACGATTCGGGATACGAAAAAATAAAAAATTTCAAAACATTTGACGACCGGTACACCGCCCCCATCCACGGATTCAAGAATGCAGAGGACTATTGGAGGAAATGCGCGTCCAAACAGTTCATCCCCCATATCAAGGTGCCCACACTCATTGTCAACGCCCAAAACGACCCCTTTCTGCCCAGAGAATGCTTTCCCGTGGCCGAAGCCGAATACAACCCCCATGTCAGCTTGAAGATCACGGGTTCCGGCGGCCATGTCGGCTTTATTGATTTTAACCGCGACGGGCTTTACTGGTCGGAACAGAAGGCCATTGACGTTTTAAACGGCTATCTATAGTTCAATAGAAATACCGGAAAGCAGTTCTGCCGGCAGGATCCGGTCCTTGTTTGCGTCGTAATCAAGGCCGGCGGCATCACAGACAGGATCATGGGGAAAAATGAGAAGGGCACGGGCCTCCATGGCCCTGTCCAGGCACTTTTTCTTCTCGTCCACCAGCCCTTCCGGAAACCGGTCGAACCCCATGGTAATGGGCAGGTTGACCCAGGGATGGGCCGGGATGAGGTCCCCGGTAAAAACAAAGTTGCGGTGACCTATCCGGATCCAGGAAACCAGCATCCCCGGGGTATGGCCGTGGCTTTCGGTAAACTCAATCTCAACCCCGTCCAGGTCCATCCGCTCACCGTCCCGGTACAGGTCCAGCCGGCCTGTCTCTTTCAGCATCCCGGCCAGGCCGGGGATAAAGGAGGCACGGTCCCGGGAATGGGGGGTCATTGCCCGGTGAAAATGTGTCTCTCCCACAATGAGCCGGGCATTGGGGAACAATAATTCAAGGCCCTCCCGGCCAGCCTCCCAGGGTGCCAGCAGGCCGCCGGCATGATCGAAATGAAGGTGGGAGAGGACAATATGACTGATGTCCCTGTGGTCCAGCCCCTTTTCCGCCAGGGCATCCAGCAGGAGATGGCGTGAGTCGGAGATCTGGAACCGCTGCCTCATTTTCGGGTCAAGGTAGGCCCCGGCCCCGGTTTCAAAGAGGATATTATGGGACGGGGTCCTCACCAGCAGGGATTTAGAGGCGATATCAATCATATTCCGTCCGTCTGCCGGCATCCAGGACGCCCACAGCGCCTTGGGGGCGTTGCCGAACATGCTCCCCCCGTCCAGTTTCATTCCATTGCCGCTGAGAACAGTCAGAGTAATGTCAGGCACCGCCGGACTCCTTTAATTTTCGCTTTCACGAATTCACTTTTCTGTCTGGTAGAAATTCCGGGATCAAGGCAGGTTGATCCGGCGTTTGTCCGGATTGGGATGGGGACGGTAAAGCACGGCCACATGCCCGATCATGCCGGCCACATGGCAGGAAACCCGCTTGGAAATTTCTTCCACAAGAGCGGTTTTCACCTCTTTTTCCTTGTTGTCAATGAATTTGATTTTTATGAGTTCCGAAGCCGCCAGGGCGGTGTCGATCTCTTCCATCAGCGCGTCGGTCAGCCCTTTCTGCCCCACAAAGGCAGCCGGGTTCAGGTTATGGGCAAGGCCCCTCAAATGTTTGCGCTGAGATCCTTTTAATTCCATCACGTATTTTATCCTTCACATATCAATTTAAATTCCGGCATCTTATCACAAAACACCCATAAAAAGAATTGCAATTTCACAAAAAACAATGTAGTGGTGCATAGAAACATGTATCTATAAACAGAAACAAGTTCAATTTTCAGAAAGGAAAAGACATGAGGAAACGTTCTGCTGCATTACTGGCCCTGGTATTCATCCTGGCGCTGCCCCAGCTCCTGCTTGCAACGGGAAACAACCATTATACCAACGGCATCGAAGGGATAAAAGGGGGCAGCGTGCCGCCGCCGGGGGTCTACTACAAAATGTACAATGTGTTCTATACGGCCGACAGCTTAATGGATCAAAACGGAAATGACCTGAACAACGGATTTGAGGTTGATGTATTTGCCATGGCCAACCGCTTTGTTTGGGTGACAAAAACAAAAATCCTGGGGGGCGATTACTTCATGGACGCCACCATCCCCTTTGTCTACACCGATTTCAGCATATCCGCCGCCGGAATTTACGATGACGAATTCGGCCTGGGTGATATCTGTATTGAACCCTTCGGTATTGCCTGGCACGGCCCCAGGTTCGATGCTGCCATCAGCCAGGCCGTCTACCTGCCCACCGGCAGCTTTGACCCGGCAGAGCCGGCCTCCCCGGGCAAGGGATTCTGGACCAGCATGACCACCCTGGGCGGCACCCTCTACCTTGACACGGCAAAAACCCTATCCCTTTCCCTCCTCGCCCGGTATGAAATCCACTCGGACCAGGAAGACCGGGACTATACCCCGGGGGACGATTTCCATTTTGAATGGGGCATCGGCAAGGCCTTTGCCAAGGTATGGGAGGCAGGCATCTCAGGCTACTGCCAGTGGCAGGTCTCTGATGATTCCGGCGCTGCCGCGACCAATCCCGGCACCCATGACCAGATATATGCCGCCGGGCCCGAAATCAGCGTATTCATCCCCACTTTCAAAATGTTCCTGTCCCTGCGCTCTTTGTTTGAATTTGAAACCGAAGACCGCTCCGAAGGAAACACAACGGTACTGACCCTTACAAAAATATTCTAAACCGGACAGATTACAGGCCGCCGGTATCTTCAACTTTTGGCCGGGGGCCTGTAATCCGGCAGAATTCGGCCTCCATGTCAATCCGGGCGGCCTTGATTTCCAAAACCGCTTCGTTCAGGGCCAGGCCGGCAGCCTCTGACTTCTGGGCCGGACAGAAATACCAGGTGCAGACAAAGGGGCGCCGGTCCCTTGGCAGCCGGCACCCGGCGGCCCCGAGGTGGGGGCACAGGTCCCCGGACTTGACAATCTGCCGGTCGGGCATCCGGTCCGGGCCGCCATCAGGGCTGAAATACAGATACAGCAGGTCCCTGAAATCATACCAGATAACCGCCCGCTGGCAGCAGTTATCCGTGCAGCCGGGACAGGTCCGGGCGCAGAGACTGTCCAGGTCCCCCGCCATCCGGTGAAACCGCATCTCTATCCTGCGGGCAAGGCTGCGGACCGGCCCCAGGTCATTGTACCTTTTGCTGTCAATGTATCCGAGAAAGTCCAACGCGGCTTTGAATTCCGCCCCGGATTGCCAGGGGATATTAAGACCTCCCATCCGCCGCCCCACAGTCATTTACAAAAGCCCTGAAAGGTCAAAGCTTTCGCTCCGGTTCATGGTTACAATAAACCGTTTGAGCAGTTCCAGGTCAAAGCAATGGGCCATGCCCTTATCCCTGAGGGTCACCCGGGCCTTGACCCGCTTGGCGGCCTCCGCCTCAAGCATCTCCCGCTCCCTCAGACGGCGCAGCTTTGCCTCGTAGTCATCCCGGACCACCGTTTCCACCGGCGGCCGCCGGTTCTCCCGGACCTCGTCCTCAAATTGCTTCAAAGTCTCCAGGTAGGGATTTTCCCCTGCCATGATTTTCAACGCCTCAAAAGGGGTTTTGGCCGCTTTATATGAGCGCTTTGAGGTCAGGGCATCAAAGACATCAACGATGTGGCAAATCTTGGCCATGATGGGGATATCATCGCCTGAAAGGCCGCAGGGATAGCCGCTGCCGTCCTCATTCTCATGGTGGTAAAGAATGGTCTGCACGGCCCGCCGGGACAGGGGACTGTCAAAAAGCAGGCCGGCCCCATAGGCGGAATGGGACTGCATGAGAACATATTCCAGGTTATCCAGGCGGCCGGGTTTATTGATCACATTTCCCGGTATCTTGGTTTTACCCAGGTCATGGAGAAAGCCCGCCACCGTGGCTTCCGTTATTAAATCCTGCATCTGTCCGGCATCAGGGTTTCCAAAAAGCGCCGGGTTGGCATTGATGAATACGGCGGTGAGCCACCCCACCTTGATGGAATGGGTATGGGTGTCGTAATCATGGTTGATGAGTCCGGCGATCCCGTTGAGGGATTTGATATCGGCAATAAAATGAAGGGCTCTGGACACCAGCTTCTCCACATTCTGAACCATGCTTTCCAGGTCCTCTTTTGAGGCGAACTGCCGGCTGAACGCCTCCTTGATCACCTCGGAAGAAGTGGCCACCAGGGTTTCGGTCTTCTGTTTGACGCTGATCTGTCCATGGTCCAGAATGAATTCAAGATTTTTCCTCAGATAGGCTCTGTAGGCCTCCGCCTCCCGCCGGTGGATGTAGACGACATCCCAGTTTCCGATCAACGCCAGCAGCCGTTCCCTTTCAATGGACCGGGTGTTCATGAGCAGGCACCGGAACCGGTACTGCCCTTTTTTATGGGCCTGGCGTTCAAACAGGGAAAACTCCGCAAGGGACTCGGGATTAATGGACAGGGGATCAATGGTAAAAAAGGAACTGCCGTCATCAAAATATTCGGTTGCCAATCCCAACGAAATATACTCCTTTTCCGGTCCCAGGACCCTGCGAATTTATAATTAAAGAATAAAGATAATAAAATTATTACCAGACCCTAGCCGTTGTGTAAAGCAGGATTACTTTTGGCCATACGCATAACAGGCCGGCACATCTGTTTTTCGTGTGGACTCCCCTCCGGAAAAACGCTAAAATTCCATATACATTTCCAATGAATGAGGTGAACAAATGATGAAGGCAAACGATAGGGGCCTGTCCACCTCCGGGGTGCAGATCATGCCGTCCATGGACGGCGAAATACCGCCGGAGGGAAACACAGCCCCCCATGAGAAACCCGGCTATATTCTCTGCTCCTGGGTAACCGGCTTTTTAGAGACACCGGCGGGACCCGTCCCCCGGGTCGCCACCGCCATGGGCCCCGCAGACAGGCGCGCCACGGTCCGGGTCCGGTGCGGCATCGGCCGGCACAATTACACCGTAGCGCCCGGGCTGTACGCCGTGGGCCGGCCGGGATCGGATTCAGACGTTCTGGTGACGGCCAATTTCAAGCTGACATTTGACCACCTGAGAAAACATCTTTCAGGAATCAGCGCCTGGATACTGGTACTGGACACCAGGGGCATCAACGTCTGGTGTGCTGCCGGAAAAGGCACCTTCGGCACCGGCGAACTGGTATCCCGAATCAAAAGCGCCGGCCTTGAAAAAGCAGTGGGTCACAAACGCCTCATTCTCCCCCAGCTGGGCGCCACAGGCATCTCGGCAAGGGAGGTGAAAAGGCTGTCAGGTTTCAGGGTGATCTACGGACCGGTCCGGGCCTCGGATCTGCCCCGGTTTCTGGCAAACGGTAAAAAGGCGGAGCCGGCCATGCGCCAGGTCACCTTTAACTTCAGGGAACGGCTGGTGCTCACCCCGGTGGAGGTGCAAATCGCCTTAAAGCCGGCCCTGGCTGCGGCCCTGGTCATCTTTGTACTGTCCGGCCTGGGGCCGGGCATATTTTCCCTGGATGCGGCCTGGACAAGGGGGTGGGACGCCATTGGCGCCCTGGCAGCGGGCATGGTCTCCGGTGCGGTTATCACCCCGGCCCTGCTCCCCTTTATTCCTGTACGGGAATTCGCCCTCAAAGGGATCATCACCGGCAGCATCACCGCAGCCCTGCTCCTTTTGTTCGTGCCCGGGACAGGTATTGCCCCGGCAGTTGCCTTATTTTTATTCACCCTCATGGTCAGCTCATTTATGGCCATGAATTTCACCGGCACCACCCCCTTCACCTCCCCTTCGGGGGTTGAAAAAGAGATGAAACGGTATCTCCCGGTCCAGATGGCCAGCCTGCTGCTGTCCACGGGGCTCTGGATTTACGCGGGATTTTAACGGGAGAAAGGAATGAAAGATTTCAGATATTACGAAGACGTGGCCACCCTGGTCCTGGACCGGGACAAATGCGTGGGCTGTACCCTGTGCACCCAGGTCTGCCCCCACCGGGTACTTGAAATGGACGTGGACAACAGGGCCCGCATCGCAGACCTCAACGGCTGCATGGAGTGCGGGGCCTGTGTGACCAACTGCCCCTCCGGGGCCCTGGCCGTCAGCCCCGGGGTGGGCTGAGCCGCCTATATTATCCAGGTCTGGATAAAAGGAAAAGAAAACGCCTCCTGCGGCTGCTGCTAACGGAAAACTAACCGTCTGAAAAGACATCAAAATTTAATTTGTTTTTTCCTTGACACCCGATTCCAATTATGTTTTAGGTATGAAAACATTTAAAGGATCTAATCAAAAGAAGATTTTTATGAATACCCGCAAAGCAGACAGATTTTATTTTTATTTTTGGTATTTTTTTTATACCGGCCTGCCTGCGTTGCGCTGATAGTTTAATAACCCCCAAAAGCCGCAGGCAGCAACCGCCTGCGGCTTTTTTTATTTAAAGTTTCAGGCAAAAAAACTTGCAAAAGGAAAACAGCCATGAAACAGACCTTCGATGTCAACGTTAAGTCGTTCAAACCCCTGACTCCCCCGGCAGCCGTAAAAGAGGAACTGCCCGTAACCGATCCGGCTGCCAACACCGTCATCCAGGGCCGCAAGGATGTGGAGAACATCCTCAAGGGTGATGACAAGCGCCTCCTGGTCATTGCCGGCCCCTGCTCCATCCACGATACCGAGGCCGCCATGGAGTATGCCCAAAGGATGAACACCCTGAGGGAAGAGGTGAAGGATAAAATCAACCTGATCATGCGGGTATACTTTGAAAAACCCCGGACCACTGTGGGCTGGAAAGGCCTGATCAACGACCCCTTTCTTGACGCCTCCTATAACATGGACCAAGGACTGCGCCGGGCGCGTTCCCTGCTCATCGACATCAACGAAATGGGCCTGCCCGCCGCCACTGAAATTCTGGATTCAATTACCCCCCAGTATATTGCAGGGCTGTTGACCTGGGTGGCCATCGGCGCCCGGACCACGGAATCCCAGACCCACCGCGAAATGGCCTCGGGCCTTTCCATGCCCGTCGGATTCAAAAACGGCACCGACGGCAGCCTCACCGCCGCCATCAACGCCACCCTTGCGGCCAAAGCCCCCCAGCATTTTCTGGGCATCGATCCCGACGGCAAATCCGCCGTGGTCTCCACCACAGGCAATGCATACGGCCACATCGTGCTCCGGGGCGGCCCCACCCCCAACTACGATCCGGTCTCCGTCGGCAAGGCCCAGGACCGGCTCCGGGAAAAAGAGCTTCTGGATGCCGTCATCGTTGACTGCTCCCACGACAACTCCGGACAGAAGTACAAGGGCCAGTCCTTTGTATTCAAAAGCGCCGTGGACCAGCGCCTGGACGGAAATGACAGGATCGTGGGGCTGATGCTGGAAAGCAACCTTTTTGAGGGCAACCAGAAATGCAGATGCAACGGTGATGCCGGCTGCCTCAAATACGGGATTTCCATCACCGACGAATGCATCTCCTGGGAAACCACCGAAAGCCTTATCCGCTGCGCCTACGGCAAGCTTTAATCCCCTTTGGGAGAGAGGCAGGGGCACTCGATACGGAAGGTGGTGCCCCTGCCCGGCAGGGAATCCACACGGATCTCGCCCTTGTGCTGGGCCACGATATTGTGGGTGATAAACAGTCCGAAACCCGTTCCTTTGGTGCTTTTGGAGGAGTAAAAAAGGTCAAAGATCTTTTCCCGGGTTTCCATGTCCATGCCGCAGCCGTTGTCCCGGATCCATATGGAGAGCCGGCTGTTTTTTTCTTCTATGCCTAGTTCAATGAGGTTGCCTTCTTTCTCCTTCTCATCCACACAGGCGTCGATGGCATTATCCAGGATGTTGATGAGGGCGGACATCATGGATTCCGGGTCGATATCCATGGTCTCCGGGGCCTGGCTGGTATGGAGTTCAAACCGGATGGGCCGGGTACCTATTTTCATGGCCATGGACCGGGAAATATCTTCGGTGAATGCTGACACAGACACCGGCGCGATTTTAAGCTTGCGCTCTTTGGAATACAGGAGGACATCCAGGATGAGTTTTTTGATGCGGTCCACGGCCTGCTCCAGCAATTCCAGGCCCTCCTCCGCCTCCCCGGTTTTCCCCCGCTTCAAGGCGGACCGGGCCAGGTAAAGGCCGCCATCCAGGTTGGTCAGCCCCCCTTTGATATCGTGGGAGATGGTGCCCATCATCAGCCCCAGGGAAGTCAGGTGGCCCGTAAGCTTGGACTTTTCAAGGACCAGGCGCTCCAGGCGGTGTGTATAGTCCATCAGTTGCTGCCGGGCAATGATCTTCTCCACGGCCCTGGCCACGGAATGGGTCAGAATGTCCACATTCACCGGCTTGGTAATGAAATCCATGGCCCCGAAATGCAGGCTGGAGATGGTCAGGGCCATATCCCCGTGGCCGGTGATCATAATCACTTCGGTATCCGGCCAGGCCTGTTTGATCTGCTTAAGCAGTTCCACCCCGCCCATCACCGGCATTTTGATATCCGTCACCACAATATGGGGATGTTTTTTATCGAAAACCGCCATGGCCTGCTGTCCGTTTTCGGCCAGCAGTACAGTATAGCCTTCGTCCATGAGGGCGATTTCAAGGACCTCACGGATATCGGCCTCGTCATCCACAACCAGCACAGTAAACGCTCGTTTATTCATGCGCCCTCCTCTCCCAAGGCCGCAGCCCTAGGTATAGACAATTTTATCCTCCAGGTTCCGGGGAACCGGAAAACTGATGACAAACACCGCCCCTTCCCCCTTTTTCTTCCTGCCCGTCCGTATGCTGCCCCCGCAATCCTTGATGATTCCGTAACTGATGGACAGTCCCAACCCCGTTCCCTTGCCCACTTCCTTGGTGGTGAAAAAGGGTTCAAACAGCCGTTCTTCCACTGCCTCCGGAATGCCGGGCCCCGTATCCTTCACCTCAATGACCAGGGAGCCTGCAGCCCCTTCATCGCCCTCCCCCCGTACCCGGGTTTCAATGGTGATGGCATCCCCGTCGCCGGATGATTGTCCGTGTGTTGCCCACTTTGCCTCGATGGCATCCCGGGCATTCATGATCAAATTGATGAACACCTGTTCCAACCGGTCCGGATCCCCAAGGATCAGGGGCAGGTCCTCTTTTTTCTCCCACCCCACATCTATGCCGTGGATTTTCAACTGCTGGTTGAACATTTCAAATGTCCGCTGAAGCACATCGTTGATCTGTACCGGCACCAGCCGCACCTCGGATTTTCTTGCAAACTGGCGCATATGGTGGATGATCTTCTCGGCCCGGTCCACGTTGGCATCGATCTTTGACATGAGATTGGCCAGGATTCCCCACTCCAATTCCTCTTTCTGCCGGATTTTTTTCAGGCAGAAGGAGGAGGAGGATTTAATCACGGACAGGGGCTGGTTCAGCTCATGGGCGATGCCGGTGGACATCTCCCCCAGGGTGGCCATCTTGCTGGCATGGAGAAGATGCTGCTCGGTCTCCAGCCGCTGGGTGATGTCGTTGACGGTGATGAGAAATACTCTTTTACCTGAATACTCGGAGGGGGAGACCCACATATCCACATCAATGACCTGTCCCCGGGCATTCACATGTTTCACCTTGGATATCTCCTGCCGGCTTCTGACCCGCGCCTCCAGGCTGTGCCGTTCCTCCGGCCTGAAAAACTGTGAAAAGGGACGGTTCAGGAAGGCGGATTTCCGCGCCCCGTAGACTTCCACCGCCTTAATATTGCAGTCCAGGATCCTGAAATCATCCCGCCGGACCACAAACACGGGATTATGGATATTATTGAATATGGCATGGTATTTTTCTTCGGACCGCTGAAGATCCCTTTCCAGCCGCCGCCGGCGGGTAATATCGATACTCATTTCCATGGCGGCCGTGATATTCCCGGCCTGGTCCCGTACCGGAGCGGTGATGAAAATCCAGTGGGTGGATTCACCGTCCCGGCCCATGCCTTCGGCCTCCCCGTAGTGCGAACGGCCGTCCCTGAAGGTCTTTTCCACGGGGCAGTCTTCGCATTTTTCATCCCTGCCCTTGTAGGCATGGTAGCAAAGAGACCCGGGTTTGGGATCGAACCGTTCCTTGAATACCCGGTTGTACCGGAGCAGCCGGTAATTCTTATCCTGGATCGCAATCATGCAGGGGGCCTTGTCAAAAAGATCCTGGTACTCGTCCTTTTGTTTTCTCAGTTCGGCCTGGTTATGGCCGATTTCATGGCCCATCTGCTCAATGGCCCGTCCCAATTGGTCGATCTCGTAATCCCTGCCCGTTTTAATGCGCACATCATAATCGCCCTTGGCAATCTGCCTTGTGCCGTCAATAAGGCGGATAATGGGTTTTTTCACAAACTGCAGAATGGAGAAAAAAAGAATCACAGAAATGGTCAGGATGGTAAACAGGGTCAAAAGAATACTCCCCCGTTCCATTTTCAGGGCCTGGCGGTGGGCCCCTTCCAGGGAGACCACCACATCCAGGGTCCCCAGGATCCTCTGGTGCTCGGGGTGAAAATGGCAGTCCCCGGAGGCACATCCCGGTTCGTTGCAGATCGGCTGGACAACCCCCATCTGGCGGGTGCCGTCGGGGGCCTGGAAATACCGCACCCGCTCTTCCAAGGAAATCCGGTCCGGCGGCGAGTCATATTTGTGGCAGATATCGCAGGCCACGGCCTTAATATCCACGATCTCGTCGATTTCATCACCGTGGTTGGTGAACTTGATCTGGCCGTCCTTATTATAAATCCGGATATTCTCAATGCCGGGCTGGGAGGCGATATTATTGATAATCTGGGTGATGTCGTCCCGGGAGTTGAGCATCATGGCGTAATGGGTGCCCAGCTTGATTGAATTGCTCAGCCGGTCCGTGCTGGCCGTGAGGGTCTTCATGTTCTGGGCCTTGAGGTTGGTAATATTCACCCAGGCCCAGGCGGAAATCGACAGGACCACGGTGAGCCCCACGATGATGACCAGCTTGGAAACCAAACTGTACCGGATATATGTCCAGAACCGGTTCATTCCCCTCCTTGAAATCCTAAAGTGTTAATGCCCGGTTATCACTGAGGTTAAGGTCCAGGCCCAGGACCTCCCGGGAGAGCCCCATGGCCCGTCCCAAAAACTGGGGCAGGTAAAGCACGGGAATATCCCGGGTCCCCCCGCAGGTCTCCAGGTTCATCTGGCACATGGGGCAGACCGTGACAATGCAGTCCGCCCCCCGGGCCGCATCCAGTATATTTCCCACCAGGAAACGGCCGGCCTCTGGCTTGGTGGTGGCATTGGAGGCCCCGCAGCATTGCCCCCCCATCTCCCAGTCCAGGACCCGGGCGCCGGCCGCCTGGATCATGGCATCCATGGACCGGGGCCGTTCCGGGTTGTCAAACACTTGATAAGGCCGCAGACACTGGCATCCATAGTAAGGGGCGACCACCATGCCTTCCATGGATTTGGAAAACATGCCGGGCACCCAGTCCACATCCCTGGAGAGCACATCCAGCAGATGGCGTACGGCCACCGGCACCTCCCCGTTTAAATCCTCCCGGGACAGGGCATGGCCGATGAGTTTCCTTTTTTCCTTATCTGAAGCCAGGGTCTCCCGGGCCGCTTTCAGATTCAGGTAACAGGCGGAACAGGGGACCAGAATATCCTGGTTCTCCCCGGTTTTGCCGGCCAATGCCAGATTCCGGGCGGCAAGGGCCAGTGCGATGTCGGTATCCACAGCCTGGGCCGCCGTGGCCCCGCAGCAGGTCCAGTCCTCAATCTCAACAAGTTGGGCCCCAAGCCCGTCCATCAGCGCCCGCACCGAAAAATCATACTCCTTTGCCGTCCCTGTGAGGGAGCAGCCCGGGTAATACAGATAGGATTTCATCCATCCCTCCTTTCCCGGACCGCCTCAAACAGGCCGTCCAGCTTGCCGGGCCCCTGGCCGGGCATCTGGGGATGTATCTTCCCCCGTTTCATCAGGGCCAGCCCCAGGGGGGTGTACGCAATGGGCGTGACAGGATTTTTCAGGCCCAAAAAATACCGTCCCATCAATTCCATCTCCCTGACCCGGCCGTACTGCCGGACATTGTCCAGGAAAAGCCGGTAAAACAGATCGGATTTTTTTGAGGTCTGCAGATTCAACCGCGCCCCGATCTGCTTGAGTTCGGCCACGGCAGCGGTGAGCGCCAGCCCCCTGGGGCAGCGCAGGGTGCACCAATAGCAGGCCGAACACATGGTGAAGCTTTGGCTGGTAAACAGGTCTGCCGACCGGTCCGTCAGCACCAGCCGCCACATCTGCCTGGGGGTCAGGTCCATGAAGTGAACATTGGGACAGGAGGCGGAGCAGGTGCCGCACTGGATACAGGTTTTCACCATCCCCTTTACCCTGTCCAGGGCCCGGATGACACCGGGTGAATTGATATCTTCTTTTTGGGAAACGGACATGGGTGTTCTCCTTATTTTCAATTTGCCAATACGCTGTCAATCACATCCAGGTAATGGGATTTCCCATCCACCCGGGCGGCCTTGCTGGGACAGACGGCGGCACATATGCCGCAGCCCTGGCAGGCCTGACCGTCCACCGCAATGGTTCCGGATTCCTCATCCAGAGTCCTGGCGTTAAAGGGGCAGGCCGGAATGCATGTCAGGCAGAGGCTGCAATAGGCCGTTTTCACCCGGGCCGCCGCGCCCTGTTCAACTCCCGACAGCACCCCCACGGCCCGGACGGCGGCGGCCAGGGCCGTGGCCCGGGCCAGGTCTATGTCACAGGGTTTCAGGGCCAGGCCGCAGCCCAGGACCCGGGGATGGCGGGCATCCACCGGCCGCCATTTGGAATCCGCTGCCCTGAAAAATCCGAAATCATCCCGCTCTGCCGTAAACATCCGGGCCAACTCCCGGGGCAGTACCGGCACCACCCCCACCGCCGTGACCACGGCATCGGCCTTGATCTCCACCCCCCGGTCCAGGACCGGGTCATGGCAGGCCACCCGGCAGGGTTCGCCCTGGGCCGTTCTTATCTCAGGCGGCTGTCCGGCCTGGTAGGGGATAAAAATAACACCGGCTTCCCTGGCCCGGGTATAAAACGCCTCCAGCCCGCCCGGGGTCATCATGTCCCTGTACAGAACATAGATTGCGATGCCGGGATTCTTCTCCTTGAGGAAAAGGGCCTGGGCCAGGGCCCTTGGGCAGCAGACCCTTGAACAATAATTTTTGTCCGCCTCCCGGCAGTTCCGGCACTGGATCATAACCAGGGAGGAGAGGGCCGCAGGATCGAGTTCCCCGGCATCCAGCCCGGCCTGGAAATCCTTCTGGGTATAGACCCCGGGACCGGATTCACCGGCATCGGCCTCCTTTCCCCCGGTGGCCAGCACCACCACCCCGTGGTCCACCCGGATACGCTCCGGCACCCCGTTTTCCCCGGACCGTTCTACCATTGTGTGCCACCGCCCGGGCAGCCCGTCGGCCCGGGACACCCTGGCTGACAGGTGGACATTGATCCGGTCATGGGCCGATACCCCCTCAACCAGTCCGGCAAGCAGGCCGGCGGTCTCCTTTCCTTCAATGGTATGTTTGATCCAGGAAAGATTCCCCCCCAAAGTCCCGCTTTTTTCCACCAGGTCCACCCCGAACCCGGCACCGGCAATGGCCATGGCGGCGGTCATTCCGGCAACGCCGCCCCCCACCACCAGGGCCCGGTTGACCTCCCGGGCAGGCCCAGGCGGACGGGGAAGGGCCGCCTTGAGCCCCGATACTGCCCGGCCCACTGCCCGGGCCAGCAACCCGTCCAGCACGGTTATGGCGTCAGCGGACAACCGGGTTTCATTGCCGCTGTATAATTTTCCGGCCAGGCCCAGGATATCCACAGGCCGGACCAGGCGTGCCGGGATATCCAGGGCGGCAGCCGCCTCAGTCAGCTTTTCCCTGCCGGTACACCCAGGACATCCAGCGAGCACCAGGCGGTTGCAGTCCGAGGCACCCAGGATCTCCAGGGCCTTTTCCCAGCCTTCTGGGGTGCACAGATCATCCACCACCGCCGGTAAGGCAACCTGGGGATCAGGTGACAGCCCGTCCAGATTAATTTTACCGTTCAACTGCCTGCTGCAGGGACAGATCAGCACCTGTATTTGGGGCGCGGCCATATCAAGCCCGTTGCTTTCCGGCGCCTCCCGGCGGCGCGAATCCCCCGGTCCATCCATGGTCCGGGCCGCTGCCATGGCTGCCGCCGCCCCGAGGGTCACCGTGGTTTCGATATCCTTGAACCCGGTGAGGCCGCCGGTGGTAAATATCCCCGGCTGAGAGGTCCCGTGGGGGACAAACTCAGGAGGACGGACAAATCCCCAGTCGTCGGTCTCAAGCCCCAAGGCCTCAATCATTGTCCCGGCTCCGGGACTCAGCGCCTGGCCCACGGCCAGGACCACCATATCAAAAGGCTCTTCACTAACCTGGCCCGCTCTGGAAAGGTAACGCAGGGACAGGGGCCCGCTGCCGGAGGGATTGGGTACAATGGAATGGATCCTTGAACGGACAAACGCCACCCCGGCGGTTTCTGCCCCGGCCCGGTATGCGTCAAACTCCTTGCCAGGGGTTCTTAAATCCATATAAAACACAGCGGCCCGGTCCAGATCCGGCAGATTCTCTTTTGCCAGCAGGGCCTGCTTGATGGAAATCATGCAGCAGGCCGAAGAGCAGAACCCGCGGCTTCTGTCCCGGGATCCCACGCACTGAAGCCAGGCGATACGGCGGACCCCGTCCATGCCGCCGGGGCCTGCCGGGCTCAGGCGCCGCTCAAATTCCAATGCCGTCACCACATTGGGAATCCGGCCGTACCCGTAGATATCCTTTTCCCTGTCCGGCATATAAAATCCCGTGCCCGTTGCCAGGATCACGGCCGCCACCTCCTCTTTCACCGCCGTGCCGGCCTTGAATTCCCCATAGATTTTCTCCACCAGTTCAATCACCGTCTCCGGTTCAAAGGGTTTGGTCACATAATCCAAAGCCCCCTGTTTCATGGCGTTCACCGCCGAATCCACCTCTGCATAGGCCGTCATCATGATCACGGTGATACCGGGCAGCCGCTCCTTGGCACGGGCCAGCAGTTCCACCCCGTCCATGCCCGGCATCTTGATGTCCGTGAGCAGCACCTCAAACTCCCGGGTTTCCATCAATTCCAGGGCCTCTTTCCCGGAGGCTGCCGTCTCCACACCAAAGCCCTCAAGCCCCAGCCACTCCTTCATGGAATCCCGAATAATGGCCTCGTCATCCACCACAAGTATCTTAAAGGCCGCCCGGTCCGAAGGGCTCAGGGTGATGGCACCGGTGGGACAGGCGGTCACGCACTCCCCGCACCGGGTGCAGGTCGCCGGATCAATGGCCCAGGCATTGGGAAAGGACTGGGGACATGGCCGGGCCACGGCTTTTTTCATTGCCAGCCCCGCATTAAACGGATCCGGCACCTCCACGGGGCAGACCTGTTCACAGATTCCGCATCCCATACATTTTTCCTGGTCCACCAGGGGAGCGGCCTGCTCCAGTGAGGCGGTAAAGGCCCCGGCCTCCCCCGAAAGATTCATTAGGGCGGTGGACAGCCGCAGATCGATGTTTTCATGGGAAAGCCCCCGGCGGAGGCAGTGCTGGCTTCCCTTATCCCGGTCGGCCATGGGCAGCATCCGGCAGAACCCGCAGGCTGTGGTGGGAAACTGGAGGTCCAGCTGGGAAATCAGCCCGCCTGTGTGGTCCGACCCCTCGGCCAGAATCACCTGATATCCCGCCCGGGCAAGATCCAGTGACGCCTGGATGCCGCCGGCCCCGGCGCCCACAACCAGTGTTTTGCCTTTTAGCTGATCTGTCATGTCAACCTCCTTTATGACCCGTTGCTTATTCTATGCCCACCACATCCTGGTATTCATCGGCCTTGAATTCGGTAAAGGGCGGGGGATCCCCGCTCCCCGGCCTGTAGTCAAATGCCTCCTGGGTGACCCGGGCCACGGTGACGAAGAGGTCTGATACCGGAATATCCGAAGGGCAGGCACGGGTACACTGCCCGCAGCCGACACAGGCATGGCTCATGTGGGCCAGGCGGGTGAGATGGTAGAAGAGGGTATCCGAAGGCAGCCGGATCTTCCCCCATTTATCTGCCCACTGGTGGTATTGCACCGGCTCATGGGAAAATACATCGGTGTTGAACACGCATTCCCGGCAGTAACAGACCGGGCAGACATTGCGGCAGTTGTAGCAGTTGATACAGGCGGAAAACCAGGCGTCCAGCTTTTCCAGGCTGTCCGTCTCACAGGAGACCTCTCCGGCCATGGCCTCAAATGCCGATTCCCGGGACTGCGCCAGGGCGGAGACCACTGCGTCACGGTTTTCCGGCACCGCCCCTTTTTCCAGTGAGAGCCGGTCCAGCAGATCTCTTCCCCTGTCGCTGCCGGCTTCCACAACAATCCCCTCATCTGGCGTGCTCCCGTAAAAGAGGAAATTTACATCGGCGTTCTCCGCCACCGGCGCCGTGCACAGGGTGCAGGCCCGGGAGAATGCCAGGTCCGCACGGGAAGGATCCGGATAGACCTGCCCTGCCCAGTGGTCCGGCTCCTCTTTATGGTCTTTCCCGTATTCCCTGCACGCCTCCCCGTCCATGGCCATGGGGCAGTCAATCCCCAGGATCACCAGTTCCTCCCGGGAGGCCTGGTTAAGCTTGGCCAACTCCGTAAATGCCCGGATCTCACAGGGCCGCAGCCATACCGCGGTCTTCCGGCCGGCGGGTTTAAAGGAAAGCCTGGCCGCCATCCGGGCGGTGTTCACCGGGAAGGCCGGCGTAAGGAGCGCCCCCCTTTCCAGTCCCTCCGGAGAGGTGACCAGGGAAGGCATAACCGACACCCCGTCGGCCTGGACCAGCGGCAGCAGCAGGCCGTCCATGCCCCCCTCTTTCATCATGGCGGCCATCATCCCTTTCAGGTCCGCCCCAATTCCCTGTCCCGAAGGCTGTATTCTAAATGATGTCATGGCTACCCCGCTTTATTTAAAGTTGACCGGGACCGGCAGGGTCCCATCTCCCGTACCTGTTCCGTAAACCGGGTCATTACATGGGCAAACTCAATCCCGTCGCTGGCCCCGATCCAGGTCAGGCGTATCCGCTCCCTGTCAATGCCGAACCGGGGCAGAATCTCCTTTAGCAGTTTCATCCGCCGCCTGGCCTTATAATTCCCGTTGATATAATGGCAGTCACCGGGATGGCAGCCCGAGACGACCACGGCATCAGCCCCTTCCAGGAAAGCTTTGATCACATACTGGGTATCCACCATTCCCGTGCACATCACCCTCACCAGGCGGACATTTTCAGGATAGGCCAGCCGGGAGGTCCCGGCCAGGTCCGCAGCCGTATAGGTGCACCAGTTGCAGACAAAGGCAATAATCACCGGTTCAAAATGTTCCATCGTTTCCTCCTTTGTTACGCTCACGGATTCAGACGATCAGTTCGGCAATCCCGACAACACCCCGCTGATCTCCGCAAACACCTGCTTTTTCATGAAATGGCGGCTGGAAGCGGCACCGGAGGGGCAGGCCCCGGAGCAACTCCCGCATCCCTTGCACAGGGCCGTATTCACCACGGCCACGTTCCTGCGGTAATCAAATTCAATGGCGGAATAGGGGCACAAGCCCACACAGGTCTTGCATCCGGCACAGACATCCGGATCTATATATGAGGTGGTGGGGGAGATCGCCACTTCACCCTTGGCCGCCAGGGCCAGGGCCTTGGCCGCCGCCCCCGAGGCCTGGGAAACCGTGTCCGGAATATCCATGGGCTTCTGGCAGCACCCGCTCAAAAACACCCCGTCGGAAGCGGTGTTCACCGGCCCCAGCTTGGGGTGCTCTTCCAGAAAAAACCCATCCGCCCCCTGGTTCACCCCCAGGATCCGTCCCACCTCCCCGGCATCTTCCCGGGCCTGGATAGCCGTGCACAGGATGACCATATCTACGGGCACCCGCACCAGCTTTGAAATCAGGGTGTCTTCAGCCATAGCCACCAGCTTCCCGTTTTCCCGGGTAATCCCTGCGACCTTGCCCCGGATAAAGGTTGTGCCCTCTTCCTGGCACCGCCTGTAAAACTCCTCGTACCCTTCTCCAAAACAGCGCATATCAATGTAAAAATCATAGACTTCGGTGTCATGGCCCACCTTTTCCTTGATAAGATGGGTGTACTTCAGCGCATACATGCAGCAGACCCGGGAGCAGTACTCATGGTGGTTCACATCCCTGGACCCGATGCAATGGACCAGGGCTACGGCCTTGGGCGGCTGTGAAAAGCCCCCCTCCCTGTCCCGCATAAGGATCTGCCCCCCTGTGGGGCCGGTGGCGTTGGAGAGGCGTTCGAATTCAAGGGCCGTAAACACATTGGGATACCGGCCGTATCCGTATTGGGGCATGACCGAGGGATCCAGGGTATCGTAACCCGTGGCAATGATGATGGACCCGACCTTGACGGACCTGTCTTCGGGCAGCATCCCGTGGTTTATGGCCTTGGCCTCGCAGGCATCCACACAGGCCATGCATTCGCAGCAGATCCCGCAGTTCAGGCATCTGTCCGCCTCGGCCAGGGCCTGGGATTCGGTGAACGCCCCCTCCACTTCGCAGAATGAATCCGTCCTGGTTTCAACCGATACCAGATCCGGACAGGCCCGGTCCAGCACCGGTGTTTCCCCTGGAATGGGCGGGTATTCGGCCCCCGGCTCATATCCCTGGCCCGATTCCTTTTCTTCCCCCATCTCCTCGGCCCTCTCCCCAGCCTTCAGTTTCAGCCAGGCGTCAATCTCCCCGGCGGCCGTCCGGCCCTGGGCAATGGCCTGGACCACGGTGGCCGGCCCAAGGACAAGGTCCCCCCCGGAAAATACCCCGGGCCGGGAGGTGGCAAGAGATCCCCCTGCCACGGCCACCCGGTTCCTTGAATCCGTGTCCACCCCGTCCAGGCCGCCGATGTCTGGATACTGCCCAATGGCCGAGATAAAGGTGTCGCAGTCCAGGGTAAACTCACTGTTGTCCAGAGGTATCGGCCGCCGCCTGCCTGATTCGTCCGGCGCCCCCAGTTCGTTACGGGTACAAACCAGGCGCACTGTCCGGCCGTCCTCCCCTTCCAGCCGCACCGGGTTGGCCAGACAGATCAGTTCAATCCCCTCTTCCAGGGCATGAAGGATCTCATCCCCATAGGCCGGCATCTCCCTGCGGCTCCTGCGGTAGACAATGGTCACCTCGCATCCCGGAATCCGCCGGGCGCACCGTGCGGCATCCAGGGCCACATTGCCTCCCCCGACCACCACCACCCGGCCCCGGCAGTCTGTCTTCCGGCCCAGGTTGACATCTTCCAGAAAGCCCAGGGCATCCGTTGCCCCGTCCAGCTCCTGGCCCGGGATATTCAAAGAGAGCGGCGCCTGGGCCCCCAGGGCCAGGAAAACGGCCTCCGCCCCTTCCTCCATGAGGCGGCTGATGCTGATGTCCTCTCCCAGCCGGGCATTGGGGACAAAATCAACCCCGTGTTCCAGTATATAACCGATCTCGGCATCCAGGATCTCTGGCGGCAGCCTGTAATCGGGAATCCCTGTCCTGAGCATGCCGCCGGGTTTGTCGTGGGCATCATAAAGAGACACCCCATAGCCCTTCAGGCGCAGGTAATAGGCCGCAGCCAGTCCGGCCGGTCCGGCCCCGATCACCGCCACCTTTTCTTTCCGTTCCTGGATTTCGGGCACGGCCAGGGGGCCGGCCATATCTGCGGCGAAGCGTTTGAGCTGCCGGATGGCCAGGGGCCGGTCCACCTCTTCCCTTCTGCAGACCCCCTCGCAGGGATGGGGGCAGACCCGTCCGAGAACGCCGGGCAGTGGCGCCTTTTCCATGATCAGGGAAACGGCCTTGTCATACCGCTTCTCCCTGATAAGCTGGATATATCCCTGGACATTGATCCCTGCCGGACATTTTCCCACGCAGGGGGCCCTGCCGGCCTTTTCAATATTATAGGTGATGGGAATGGCCTGGGGAAACGCCCTGCCGATGGCCTTCCGGTCAGCCAGCCCCAGGTCCCAGGAATTGGGAATGGTCACCGGGCAGACCTTGGCGCACTCCCCGCAGCCCGTGCACAGGTTCTCATCCACAAATCTCGGGGACCTGTGGATATCCAGGGTGAAGTTTCCCACAAATCCGGAGACATTGGAGACCTGTGAAAAGGAGAGCAGTTCGATATTGGGATTCTGGGCCACCTCCACCATTTTGGGGGTGCCGATACAGGCGGCGCAGTCCAAAGTGGGAAAGGTTTTGTCAAACTGGAGCATATGGCCGCCGATGGTGGTATCCTTCTCAATGAGGTAGACATGGTACCCGGCATTGCCCATGTCAATGGCCGCCTGCATCCCGGCAATACCCCCGCCGATAACGGCCATGGCCGGGTGGACCGGAGACATGCCCGCAATGAGGGGGGTGTGGAATTTCACCCGGTGGACAGCGGCCGTGACCAGGTATTTGGCCTTTTCCGTGGCCCGCTCACTGTCGCTGGTCACCCAGGAGACCTGTTCCCGCACAGATGCCATCTGGAAATAGTAGGGATTGAGTCCGGACCGGCGGCAGACATCCATGAAGGTATTGCCGTGAAGCCGGGGGGAGCAGGAGGCCACCACCACCCGGTTGAGCCGGAATTCATGGATATCCGATTCAATCATGGCCTGGCCCGGCTCAGAGCACATAAACTTATAGTCCCGGGCCGACACCACATGGTCCAGGGTCAGGGCGTAATCCCGAACTGCCGCCACATCCACCCGGCCGGCAATATTCACCCCGCAGTGGCAGATATACACACCGATGCGCAATCCCTCAGCCATGGTTCTCCTCCTTTAAGTTTCGGGTTTCAGGGCCTGGCCGGCACTGTTTCGGGGCTCCTCCAGGGCCGGAAGGGTGATGGTAAAACAGCTTCCCTTGCCCGGGATGCTTTCCACATCGATCCGGCCGTTGTGCCGCTCAATGATGCCGTAGGCCGTGGACAACCCCAGGCCCACCCCGTACCCTTCGGGTTTGGTGGTGAAAAACGGCTCAAATATATATGGCAGATCAGACGGCAGAATCCCCTTGCCGTCATCCCGGACTCGGATGGCCACCCATTTTCCGCCCTCTGCCGGTTCCGTTTCTATCCGAAGCTCGCCGGCGCTTTCACCGGCCTCGGGATCGGCTCCTCCCCCCCTGTCTATATTCCGCTCACAGGCCTGGATCGCCGCCCCGGCATTGAAGACCAGATTGATCAGGCACTGCTGAAGCTGGTTGAAATCCCCCAGCACCCGGGGCAGATCCGGGGCGGTTTTCTGCCTCACCTCAATATTGCCCATCTCCAGTTTATGGTGGCACAGCATGAGGCTGTACCGCACCAATTCGCTCACATCCACCGGCGCAAATTCGGGTTTGGCTTTTCTTGAAAATTTCAGCAGCCCCGACACCAGATCAGAGCACCGGCCGGTCTCCCGTTCCACAATTTCCAGATACTCCCTGAACCGGACAATATATTCCTGGGAGAGCGTCCCCTGGTCCGTGAGCCGGATCATCAGCCGGATATAGTTCAGGATTCCGGACAGGGGATTGTTGATTTCATGGACCATACTGGCGGCCAGGCGCCCCAGGGACATCATCTTCTCCCGGTGGAGGATCTTCTCATGGCCTTCCACGGTCTGCTCCAGTTCCCGGATCTTTCTTAAGTCCCGGATGAATAGAACCAGCCCCCGTGTCCGGTCCTCCTGAATGACCAGGGAGCCCGAAACCTGCACCGGTATCCGGTCCCGGTCCCGGCCCTTCATGAAGGTCTCATAAAGAAAAAGCCTGTCCTTTCCCCCGTACCCCTGGCGGACCAGGTTCTGCTTTAACGCCATGAAATCCCCGGGCCCGAAAAATTCATCCAGTTTTCTCACCTGGACCACCTCGTGCCTGGGCCATCCCAGCAGGGCCACCATGGCCTTGTTGTAGGTAATGACCCGGTCCGTTCCGTCGCAGCCCAGTATCCCGTCCATGGAGTTTTCAATGAGCCGGGCCTGGTAATTGATGTTCTGAATCAGTTCAGCAGAGGTTTCAAGGTTCTCCTTTTCCAGAAGCCGGGTATAGTCGGCAAGCGCTTTCCGGTCGCGGTAGCGCTTGACGGCCCGGTCCATGGCCAGGTGCAGGCGGGCATCATCCACAGGCTTGGTGATAAAATCCGAGGCATCCTGCTGCAGGGCGATGGTGGCCTTTTCAATGTCTGCAAATCCCGTGGTCACGATAACCTCGGTGTCGGGATGGGCGATCTTTGCCTTTTCAAGCACCTCAAGCCCGCTGATGCCGGGCATTTTAATGTCGGTAATAAGGATTTGGGGGGAATGGGCGGAAAGCAGTTCCAGGCCACAGGTGCCGTCGGGCGCGCAGATGACCTCATATCCGGCATCCCTGAGGCTCAAGCCAAGAACATCCCTGATGTCCGGCTCATCATCAATGAGCAGAACCTTCCAGTCGGGTCCGGGCGCGCTGCCCGACAAAACTTCCCTGGATCGGGGCTCGGTGGATCGGGGCATGGTCACCTCCTTGGCTACACCTAAATAGGAGCAAGCATTATGCCAGGGATATTTTTTTAGGGAAAAAGGGTCAGGCTCCCCGGAGGACGGGAAACACAAGCGAAAAAGCGTCTGAAAGGATCTTGGTAGGTTTGCAGAATTGCAACACAATAAATTTGCAATTCTGCATGGGGTCGATTCAACCGGCGGGTCAGCTGCGGCGGGCCACCTCTTCTGCCAGGGTCCGGAAGGCTTTGGTAACGGGAGAAGAAGGGTTTTCCACCTGGATGGAGCGGCCGGCATCGCCAAAGGCCACCAGGGAGGGATCCAGGGGGATCTTACCCAAGAAAGGGATTCCCTGTTCCCCGGCGGTGCGCTCTCCCCCGCCGGTGCCGAAAATATCCAGGACCTCCCCGCATTTGGGACAGGTATAGCCGCTCATGTTTTCCACCAGGCCGAAGATCTCCATATTAACCTGGCGGCAGAAACGGATGGACTTTCGCACATCGGCCAGGGCCACCTCCTGGGGGGTGGTCACGATGAGGGCTTTGGCATCCTTGATGAGCTGGGCCACGGTGAGGGGTTCGTCGCCGGTACCCGGAGGGGCGTCTATAATAAGGTAGTCCAAGGCACCCCATTCCACATCCCCCACAAACTGCCGGATGGCCGAATGCTTGGCCGGCCCCCGCCAGATGATGGCCGCGTCCTTATCCGGCATCAGCGATTCAATGGAAACCACGGAAAGAATGGGGGAATACTTGGCCGGAATGATTTTCTTGGCATCGTTGACATGGAGATCCCCCTTGATCCCCAGCATCCTGGGAATGTCGGGCCCGTGGATATCCACATCCATCAGCCCCACACGGTGCCCCATGGTGGCCAGGGCCGTGGCCAGGTTCACGGAAACGCTGGATTTCCCGACGCCGCCTTTACCGCTCATGATCATAAATTTATGGGTGATATGCCTTAAGGTTTCCTTGACTTCGGCATTGGGGTCTTCTGCCGGCATACTGTCCATGATACCTTTGGCTTTCTGTTTCTGTTTCATATTTATCTCCTTTAGACACAGGTCGCAAAAAATCGGCAGGAACGATGTTGGTTCCATTCCTGAAGAATTCGACAGCAAAGAGTATGCCAGAAGATAACGATGAGCCTGGGTCAACCTTTTCTTCTTTTATGGCGGCCGTCAATTTTAGGCAAAATAATGCCCAGCTTTTCAATTTTCCGGAATAGGGTGGTTTTGTGGATGCCAAGGTCCTTGGCCGCGGCCTGGCGGTCATAGTGGTTTTTCTGGAGCACGGCCAGAATCACCTCCATTTCTGCGGCTTTTAGGGGGTCCTTAGCCGCCAGGTGGTCCAGGGCTTTGGGTGAATGCCGGACCAGGTGGGGGGGCAGGTGGTCCGGGAGAATTTCCCCGTCCCCGCAGAGAACAAATGCGTGCTCAATGATATTCTCAAGTTCCCGGACATTGCCCGGGAAATCATGGGTCATCAGGACGGAAAGGGTTTCCTGGCTGATCCCGGACACGGCCTTTCCCCGGATCCGGTTGAGCTTGTGGATAAAATGCTCCGTGAGCAGGGGCAGGTCTTCCATGCGGTGGCGCAGGGGCGGCAGATGGATTTCCACCACATTGATCCGGTAAAAAAGGTCCTGCCTGAATTTTTCATCGGCAATGAGTTTTGACAGGTCCTTGTTGGTGGCGGCAATGATTCTGACATCGGATCTTTCCTTTTCAATACCGCCCAGGGGCTGGTATTCTGATGTTTCCAACACCTTCAGCAGCCGCACCTGAAAGGCCGGGCTGGTATCCCCGATCTCATCCAGTAGAATGGTGCCCCCGTCGGCCAGGGCAAAATACCCGGGCTTGTCCTTGACCGCATTGGTAAAGGCCCCTTCCTTGTATCCGAACAGCTCCGACTCCAGCAGGGTATCGGGCAGGGCCCCGCAGTTGATGGCCCAATAGGTGCCCGCCTTGCGGCGGCTCAGATTGTGGATGGCCCGGGCCAGAAGCCCCTTGCCCGTTCCGGTTTCCCCGTAGATCAGTACCGAGCTCTCACTCTGGGAAATCTGGGGCAGCATCTGGAAAATCTTAACCATGGCAGCACTATTGGCAATGATGTCATCCATGCTGTAGCCTTCATAAATCTGCTTTCGCAATTCCTCAATGTGGCTCAGGTCCCTGAAAATCTCCACCCCGCCCTGGATCCGGCCCGCCTTGTCCAAAAGCAGGGAAGTGGAAAGGCTTACCGGTATTTCCCTGTGGTCTGCACTGAGGATACAGGCTGACGGCAGATTATGGGGGGTGCCCTCCCGCATGGTTTTTTTCAGGGCGCAGTTTTCCCCGCACATATTGGAACGGAATATGGTGTGGCAGACCCGGCCCAGGGCCGTCTTTTTGGAAAAGCCCGTAATGGTCTCGGCCGCCCGGTTAAAGGTCATGATGCGGAATCTGTGGTCAACGGTAAACACCCCGTCGGAAATGCTGTCCAGAATATTCTCAAAGGCCTTGGGGTCCATGAACTCCAGTTTTATATAGGGCATAGGCACCTGCCGGTTGGTTAATATTTTTTATATATCCCACACCTTTGCACCCAAATCAAGGCGGGTGACGGTCTCACAGTTGCACCCATTCGGGTGCGACTGCGATACCGGGTCGCTTTTTTGCAATCTCTCTATTCCGCCTGCCGGTGTCCAGGCGGCCATATAAAATTGTTTTATATTAAGATTTCAACGCATTAAAAAATATTTCCAAAACATTTATACCATGGCACACCCCTTGCTCATAATGATTCCTCGAAAGCCGGGACGACCCGCTTTCATGATAACCAAATTAATACAATGATGTGGAGTACCATCAGAATGAAACGAGTAGTGTTCGTAAGCAGGGAAAAAGATCAATTTGCTGAACTTGAGTTGATGCTGGCCAGGAATGATATGCGCGTTGAGTGGAGCGGAACCGGAAAAGGCCTTTTATCCCTGCTTTCGAATACCCCTAAAGGAGAATGGATCAACCTTGTGGTTGTGGAAGAAACCCTGGCCGATACCGACGCGGTCGCCCTGATCAAGGAATTCATCCCCCAAAGCCCCATGACCAACAGTGTTGTGGCCGGTACCATGGATAAAAAAGCATTTCACGATACCTACGAAGGATACGGGGTGCTCCTGCAGATCGCCCCCAAACCCTCCACGGCAGATGCCGACACCCTGGAATCCACCCTGAAAAAAATCGGGGCAATCTAAGTATGGGGTCCATGCTGATGATATCTTTGCCAAGGAGAACTGCCCCATGATAATCAGTATTGCCTCCGGAAAAGGCGGCACCGGCAAAACCACGGTGGCCACCAACCTCTGCGCCAGCCTCGGAGGGACGCTTACCCTGCTTGACTGCGATGTGGAGGAGCCCAATGCCCACCTTTTCCTCAAGCCGTCCATCAACAGAACAGATCCGGTTAATGCACCGGTGCCCGAGGTGGATGAAAGCCGCTGCACCCATTGCAAAAAATGTATGGACATCTGCCGCTACGGGGCCATTGCCGTGGCCGGCAAAAAAGTGGTGACCTTTCCGGAACTCTGCCATTCCTGCGGGGGCTGCGCCATTGTCTGCCCGGAAAAATGCATAACAGAAGCGGACCGGTCCATCGGTGTCGTTGAAACCGGCACCCTGGCCACCCTGCCCGGCGTTAAATTCGGACGGGGCCTGCTGGACATCGGCCAGGTCATGGCTCCCCCGGTCATCAAACAGGTCCGGACCCATGAGGCCAAGGAAGGCCTGACCATTATCGACGCCCCGCCGGGCACCTCCTGTCCGGTGATCACCGCCATGAAAGGCACGGATTTTGTAGTTATGGTCACCGAGCCCACCCCCTTCGGCCTCCACGACCTCACCCTGGCCGTGGAAGCGGTGAAGGTACTGGGACTCCCCCACGGCCTGATCATCAACCGGGCCGGCATGGGCAATGACGAGGTAAAAGCATACGCCCAGAGGGAAAATATCCCCATCCTCATGGAGATCCCCTTTGACAAGCGCATTGCCATGGCCTACTCCCGGGGCGACCTGCTGGTCAAAACCCTGCCCGAATACAAGGACATATTCAAGGCCATATACACAAAAATCGAAAAGCTGGTGAATGACGGGAGGGCCGCATAATGAAAGAACTTGTGATTTTAAGCGGCAAAGGCGGCACCGGCAAAACCAGTATGACAGCGGCATTTGCAGCCCTGGCCCAAAACAACATGCTCTGCGACGCCGATGTGGACGCCGCCGACCTCCATCTGATCATGGCCCCGGATGTCCAGGAGACCCATGATTTTGTGGCGGGAAACGAAGCGGCCATCCGCCCCGACGACTGCGTGGGCTGCGGCCAGTGCATGGAACTGTGCCGGTTTGATGCGGTAAAACCCGAGGGAGACATCTTTACCATTGATCCCATTGACTGCGAAGGCTGCGGGGTCTGCGTTGACCTCTGCCCGGAACAGGCCATAGACTTCCCGGAAAAAACCTGCGGCCAGTGGTTTGCCTCCCAGACCCGCTTCGGCCAGATGATCCATGCCCGTTTAGGGATCGCTGAAGAAAACTCGGGCCGGCTGGTGGCCCTGGTCAGGGAAGAGGCCCGCAAACGGGTAATGGCACAGCGCCTTGACCTGCTCATCACCGACGGTCCTCCGGGCATCGGCTGCCCCGTCATCGCCTCCATCGGCCAGGCCAACGCGGTGCTCATCGTGGCCGAGCCCACGGTTTCCGGCATCCACGACATGGAGCGTGTGGCGGACCTTGCCGCCCACTTTAAGATCAAGGCCATGGCCTGTGTAAATAAATATGATTTAAACCCCGATCAGGCCCGGGCCATTGAAAAAATTGCCAAGGAGAAAAACCTGGACCTGGTCGGGAAAATCCCCTTTGATCCGGCATTTACGGAATCCATGATTCAAGGCAGGTCCATCGTGGAAACACATCCGGACTCCCCGGCCGGCCATGCTGTCAGGGAAATCTGGACAAAGGTTATGAACAATCCGGCCATGAAGCTGGACCGGATCTGCTGATATAAAGAAAGGAGTATAGTTTAATTATGGAAAACGGAAGAATTGCAGTCCCCTCAAACGGAGAAGGCGGACTTAAAGGCACCCGGGCCGGACACTTCGGCCACTGTGATGTATTTACCCTGGTGGATGTAAAAGACGGGGAAATCGAAAAGGTCTCCATCCTTCCCAACCAGGAGCATGTCCAGGGCGGCTGCATGGTTCCCGTCAACCTGCTGGCCGAAAACAGAGTCAACGCCCTCATCGTGGGCGGTATCGGCATGCGGCCCCTCATGGGCTTCCGCCAGGTGGGTATCGACGTATTCCACGACGACCAGCGCCCCGAAATCGAACCGGTTGTCATGGACCTGATTGCAGGCAACCTCCATGAAATCCGCAACGACCAGGTCTGCGGCGGCGGTGGCGGTCATTAATCCACAAATCATAGGATAAAAGCGATGAAAATAGCCATCACTGCACAGGGAACAGACCTGGACGCCCAGGTGGACCCCAGGTTCGGCAGGGCCGCCTACATCATCGTGGCGGACACCGACACCCTTGAGTTCGAAGTCATTGACAACGAAACCAACAAAAACGCCTTCAAAGGCGCCGGCATCCAGGCGGCCTCAAGCATTGCGGACAAAGGCGCTCAGGTGCTCCTCACCGGATTCTGCGGCCCCAATGCCTTCAAAACCCTGGACGCGGCCGGCGTAAAAGTGGCCAATGACGCCCAGGGCACTATCAGGGAGGCCATTGACGCCTTCAAGGCAGGCAAGTTCGAATATGCCGACGCGGCCAACACCGACGGCCACTGGTAGATATATGCAATAACCGATAGCGCTTTGTACTGGCGGCACCTTTTTACCCCTATCTTACCCCCGTCTCATTTAAAAGGTGTTGCCACTACAAAGCGCTATCTTTCTTTTCAGGAGACATCCCATGCCTCTTTATGATTTTAAATGCAAAGACTGCAATGAATCCTGCGAGATCCTGGTGATTTCCAGCGCCGGCGATGCACCGGTCTGCCCCGCCTGCGGAAGCGAAAACCTGGAAAAACTCATGGCGGCCCACTCCTCCATGTCCGGCAGTGCCAAACCCGCCTTTCCCGGCCCCGGAGATACGGGCTGCTGCGGCTCCTCCCCGGGCCAGAAGGAAGGCTGCGCCGGCCCTGGTTCCTGCTGCGGCAGAACCTTCTAGGATTCCTGCGCAATTGGGCCGGGTTGACACTGTTTCAGGCCCCGTGATAAAACAGGCGCACCATAAACCACGAAAGGAAACCACATGGAACTCACCGATATCTGCCCCCTGAGCACCTGGGAAGAGTTGGAAAACGCCATATTTAAAGAATTCAATTTCCAGGGATCCGTATTCAATCCCGACGGGATCCGGATCACCCAGGTAAAGAACTGGAGCAACCCGCTCTGCCCGGCCATCAAGTCCACGGAAAAAGGCCAGAGCTATATCTGCTCCGTGGCCCATATGAACATGAATGCCATTGCCAAAGCCACCGGGGCCACCGTGGTGGAGGAATGCGACGCCGGCTTTTCAAAAGTCGTTGTACCCATCATTGTCGATGGTGAATTCCTGGGCGTTGCCGGCGGCTGCGGGCTGGTCTCCGAAGCGGAAGGCGAAGCCGACACCTTTGCCGTCACCAAAATTACGGGCATGGACGAAGAAAAGGTGGACGCCCTGGCCAAGGACATCCCCGTGGTCTCCGAATCAAAAATGGAAGCGGCCATTAACTTCATTGAATCCGAGGTGGCCCGCCTCCTGGCAGAGCACCACGCCAGAAACCTTGCCAACTAAAAAAAGCGGCAAACCATCCCCCTTTGAAAAAAGGGTAAAACGCCGGATTACGGGCAGGCCCCACACCTTTTTCGCCGCCTGCCCCCCGGGCCTGGGCCGGTTGACCCAGAAGGAACTGGCCGCCCTTCCCGGCCGTTTGGCCCCCCTTGTGCCCAGGCCCCCCGAAATCAGGGAGATCACCCCCCTGGCCGGAGGCGTGGAATTCACCGCCCGCCTGGAAACGGCCTGCCTGGCCGCCCTCTTTCTGGGCACCCCGGTGCGTATTCTCATGCGCATGGCCAGCTTCAAGGCCGAGCGTTTCCCAGCGCTTGAAAAAGAACTGACTAAAATTGACTGGGAGCTGTTCCTGCCCACAAACTGTACCCCGGAAATCCGGGTCACCACCCGCAAATCCAGGCTCTACCATTCCGACGCCGTTGCCAACCGATGCCGCAGTGCCATCGCGGCCGGACTCAACGCCGCTGCGCCACCCGGGCAGCCCGGGCAACCCGCATCACGGTTTTCCGGCCAGACCCTGATGGTCCGGGCCGACCATGACCGGTTCGAACTCTCACTGGACCTGTCCGGCCCCCCATTATTCAAGCGGGGCATCAAGGAGAAGGTCGTCCAGGCCCCCCTGCGGGAAAACCTGGCCTTTGCCATTCTTACCCGGTTGGGCCTGTCCCCCGGGGACTCCCTGTTGGACCCCATGTGCGGCTCCGGCACCTTTTCCCTGGAAGCCGCCATGATCCAGGCCGCCCTGCCCCCTGGATTTTTCCGGTCTTTTGCCTTTGAGGCCTGGCCCGGATTTAAGGCCACCGCCTTTGCCCACGCCAAAAACAAAATCAGCCAAACCGCCTCACCGGCCGCATCCTCCACCATATTTGCATCGGACCTGGACCCTATTGCCGTGGAAAACCTCAAAACGGCCTGCGCCGCCCACCCGGCCTTTGCACGGATCTCTGCCAGGTGCTGTGATTTCTTCGACATCTCCCCCCCGGCAACCCGGCCCGGGGTCATCGTCCTGAACCCGCCCTACGGCCTGCGCCTGGGAAAGGGCATGGATATAGACCGGTTCTTCAAGGAAATCGGGAAGAAACTATCCAGGGACTTCAAAGGCTGGCGGGCCGGGATCATCTACCCTGAAACAAGGCTGCTCAAGGCCCTCAACCTCCCCCTGGACCCCATGCCCCTTTTTCACGGCGGGCTTGACCTTCACGCCGGACTGGGAACAATCCCATCCTGATGGACTGAAAAAACCAAAAGCAGGAGTATGCGGCCCGTTTCCTTCCGGACAGGCCGCATACCTTATAAAATCCGTATATCAGCCGTTACGGAGTGATTTACTCAATGCCGTACCCTTTGAGGATCGCCGCCAGTGTGCCGTCCGCCTTAATGGCTTCCAGCCCTTTGTTAAAGGCCTCAATGATCTCTTTGTGCCGGGGGTTGGCAAGGCCGCTTGTCACATGGAGCCCCTTGCTGGAAAGGGAGTTTTTCGTAAATTCTATTTTGTCCAGCATACCGGGGGCTTTTTTGGAAATCTTATTCTTTGCAACGATCTCATCTTCCAGGGTCAGGTCAATCCGCCCGCTGACCAGTTTTTTAATGCTTGTCACGAATTCGCTGACCGCTTCCCTCTTGAAGGCCGTTGACTTCATGAATGCGTCATCGTATCCGTATCCGAGCATGATGCCGACCTTTTTTCCGGCGAGGCTGTCAAGGCCGTTGTATTCAAACCCATCCCCCTTCTTTTTGATGAATTTGATTTGATTGAAGGCGTAAGGCGTGCTGTACATAAGGTAAGCCATACGCTTATCCGTTTTCCAGGTATTGGGGAGGATATCAATTTTACCGGTTTTCACCCCGTTCTCTGCCCGGGCCCAGGGGATGATCTTATGCTCCAATGTATATCCCTGGGTTTTAAAGGCTGCGGAGACCACCTCAATGCTGATGCCCATTTTGGGATGATCCGGGTCGACAAAAGGGGGCCAGGGATCCGAGGCTGCCGTGATCACCGTTGTTCCGGCAAAACAGACGGACAGGCTGAAAAACACGGCGATAACGGCAAGAATTGTTTTTTTCATCTCTTACTCCTTATACTTAGGGTTAATCTATGATGCCACCGCCTTTCACCGGGACTGAAGATAGGCTTTCATTCCCGGGAAAGCGGTTTCACCCGTTGGGCGGTATCAATTTCGCTGATGCGCAGGTTATTTATCTGTGGTAAAGGGTATGGCCGGTTAAAAATTAGTAACTATTAAATTATCACAGGTGCATTGGCCAGGCAAGGGCCAATTACAAGGGCCAATTGCGATGGTCAATTGCAAAGAACCGGGTTTACCCAGGCCTTTTTGGGCAGTTAGGTCCTAATGCAGGTTTGGCAGGTCAACCGTCAGGCGCATCATCTGTTCCCCGGCAGGTGCCATGACACCGGGACGGCTGCCGCCTTTTCACCTGCGGCACCCAGGACTGTAAACAAGGGGGGATCAAAAAACAGGTGCTATTTTTATCCTGGAATGATATTCTTTTTCAATCCTTGCCCATAACGTAATCACTCTAAAGGGCTTTTCTGGCGAGATGCCTTTAATACGAAAAGATTAATCAATTAGGAGGCCTGCGATGGGAATACGATTTAAATCAATCAAATCGGAACTTGTCATCATTTCGTCCGCTGCAATCGGAGTGCTTTTAATCGGGATCCTGGTCTTTTCCAGCATACGCCTCTCAAAGGATACCGAGGAACGGATCGAACAGGGCCTGCACGCCAGCCTTCAGCTTGCGGTCCAAAAAATCCAGGGCTTTTTTCAGACCCGGGGGAGAGTGGTCGAAACCTTTCTTGCCAATCCCCAGTTGACGGACTGGTTCAACAATTACACGGAGAGACAAAAGGACCTGTCCAATGACGCTGATTACAAAAAAATCACCCGAATGTTTGATACCCTTGTCAAAAGCGACGATCCCATAAAGGCCTCTTTTTTTGCAAGCGCCCACACAGGAGAGTACTTTGACAACAGCGGCAGGTATGAGAATCCAGATTATTATGCCACGAAGCGGCCATGGTGGGGGAAGGCGCTTAAGAAAGGCGGCCTTTTCGTAACAAAACCGGAAATTGATTATAATGACAAAACAGTTGTCTGTTCAATCAAACAAACCGTTTACAACGACCATAAAGAACTGATCGGGATTGCAGGTATCGATATCCTGCTGTCCACCCTGCAAGAGGATATCAAAGCAAAACTCAAATACCAGGGTCAGGGGGAGGCCTTTGTCATAAACCATGACGGTTCCATTATTTTCTTCCCTGCCAAGGACAGCCAGGCAAAGGATATAAAAACGCTGTCCGACGTGGATGCCGTCATAGAAAATTCAGGCGGCTTTGCCCGGCTTGCCAGTGAAATGGTCAGCAAAAAAAGTGGAATCCAGGATGTGAGATGGGGGGGGACAACCCATCTGGTAGGATTTGAGCCAATTATGCTTGAAACCCCCAACATAAAATGGATTGCGGGCATCATCATCCCGGAAACCATCAAAAGCGATCCTGTGAAAAAATCTGTACTCCATGCCAGTTATGGGGTACTGGGCATTTTAATCACCTTGATTTTAATCATTCTTTATGTGGCAAGAAGAATCTCACTTCCCTTGAACAGACTGGTGGATGCCATGGAGGATGTTGCCCAGGGTGAAGGTGACCTGACCTATCGTCTTGATGATAATAATTCTAATGAGATCGGACTGCTGGCCCGCTGGTTTAATGCATTTTTAGAAAAACTCCAGGGAATTATCAAAAGCATTGCCGGGAATTCTGAGAAACTGAGCAGTTCTTCCAAAGAGCTTTTAACCATTTCCAAGGAAATGGCCGGCGGCGCAGAACAAATGTCGCAAAAATTCAACACGGTTGCTGCAGCGGCAGATGAAATGAGTTCAAACATGACGGCTGTGGCCTCAGCCAGTGAGCAGTCGTCCAGCAATATCAACATGGTCTCTGCTGCTGCAGAAGAGATGACCGGGACCATCAACGAGATTGCCCAAAATACTGAAAAAACAAGGGCAACCGCCAGTGAGGCGGCCAAAAGGGCGCACCAGGCATCAGACAATATCAATAGCCTGAGCAGGGCGGCCCAGGAAATCGGTCAGGTGGTGGAAACCATCACCGATATTTCCGAGCAGACCAACCTGCTGGCATTGAACGCCACCATTGAAGCGGCAAGGGCCGGCGAGGCCGGAAAGGGGTTTGCCGTTGTTGCCAGTGAGATCAAGGATCTGGCAAATCAGACCGCAAAAGCCACGCTTGAAATCAAGGAAAATATCGACGGAATACAGAGTTCCACAAAATTGACCGTCTCTGAAATCGAGCAGGTAACCCAGGGAATCAGTGAAGCCAATGAGATGATCGATACGGTTGCCGCAGCCGTTGAAGAACAATCCATCACCACCAAAGAGATTGCAAGTAACGTGAATCAGGCCGCGCTGGGGATTCAGGATGTAACCCAAAGCGTCACCCAGAGTTCCACTGTGGCCAATGAAATTGCCAGGGATATCACCGAGGTGAACCAGGAAGCCCAAAAGATGTCGGAAAACAGCTCCAGGGTCAATGCAAATGCCGATGATCTCAAGACCCTGTCTGATGAACTCAACCGGACCGTTGACCAGTTTAAAGTATAACACGCGATGACCTGATAGATTCAGGCCACCAGGTTAAACGCTTTGTAACTCAGCCCCTGGCCCCACCATAATTGGGGCCGGGCACTTTACAATAACGAAAAATATGAAAAAGAAAAATGAATCGATTTATTATATTGATGATATCAGTAATGCTGTTAAGCGGCTGTGCCGCCGTTTCGACGAGTCCCCGGAGCGAACGGGATTATGATCCCCAAGCTGTTCTGGACAGACAATGGCAGTGGGAATCAACCATCACACCTGTGGAAAAGATTACCGCTGACAGGCCAGAACACTACACCCTCCTTTTGAAAACCGGCGGCAAGGCCCAGGTCCGATTTGACTGCAACAGGGGCGGCGGATCTTTTGAAATCTCCGCCGGGAAACTCTCCTTCGGCCCCCTGATCTCGACCCGGATGGCATGTCCTCCGGGCAGCCTGGACTTCAGGTTTGCCGCTGATTTACAGCGGGTGGCCTCATTCTTCACTCAGGATAACACCCTGTATCTGGAACTTCCCCATGACAGCGGCACCATGGCATTCGTCCCTTCAACGGATTGAAATGCCATTTAGCAGCTGATTCATCAGTCCCTGACCGCCCTTAAAAGGCTTGTGACCGCCCTTCCCTGGATCACCACGGCCCCGTCCTGATTCTCAATCCAGCTTTTAATGATGATCTCCTCCCTGTCCCGGTGGATTTCCTCAATCTCAAACCAGGCGCAGAGGGTGTCGCCGATAAAGACGGGGCGCAGGAATTCCAGGGTCTGGGATTTATAGATGGCACCCGTGCCTGGGATATGCATGCCCACCAGGGTGGAAAACAATGCAGCCGACAGCATGCCGTGGGCAATGCGCTGGCCGAAAAAGGTCTTTTCCGCAAAGGGCTTGTCCACGTGGAGCGGATTCATATCGCCGGTGATGGCAATGAAATGGGATAGATCCGCTTCGGTGACGGTTTTCCTTAAAAAGGCCTTCTGGCCCACGGCAAGGTCATCAAATCCGGTCAACCTATAGGTCATAAAGCCCCCTTTGCCTTATCCCGTGAATGAGGTGCAGGTTTCCAGTACATCCCGGACGGCGGCGTCCAGAAGCTCCCTGCCGATTTCCGCCGACGCCAGGGAGGAATCCGAGGCGATCCTGCCGTCCGGAAAATTGGTTTCAAAATCAAAGCAGTCCCTGAAGGTATTGTCCGGTGCGATTTTCGGATCCAGGTCGGCGGTTTTGACGGCCTCGGGATGGGCATAAAAACTCAGGGAGATTTCAGAGGGTGTGGCATGGTGGCCTTCGGCGCCCTTGAAATAGTTGTCCGAAATGGCCTGGACCCGCTTTCCTTCATACCAGTTGAGGATATCCAGGTGGATTTCGGCCGGTGTTCCAGCAAGGCTGTATTCCGCATAGATTTCCGAAAAGGCCGCCCTGATGGCATCCACATTTCCCCCGTGGCCGTTTAGAAAAAGGATGTGGGTAAAGCCGTGGCCGGCCAGGGAGGCCGCCAGATCTTTGACAAGGGCCATGAGGGTGGAGGGCCGAAGGGTAAGGCTGCCCGGAAACGCCAGGTGGTGCTGGGACATGCCAATGGGCAGGGTCGGGGCCACCATGGTGCCGGTCTCTTCCCCGATCCGGGCGGCAATGGTCTCCGGACAGATGAAATCCGTTCCCATATGTCCCATGGGGCCGTGCTGTTCCGTCGACCCCACCGGGATGATAATCTCTTTTCTATGGGCCAGATACTCTTTTACTTCACACCAGGTGGACAATTTAAGCTGCATGGTTTTTTCCTTATTTTTTATTAATATTGGTGCCATCAAGCCGGCCGGGAAATTCCGGCAGCCAGCCGGCGTCGATCACGCCCCATAGCCCGGCGAGGATAGCTTCTGCCGCATCATGGCGCAAAGAGGTGGGCCGCTTTGCCCCGGACCATTCAATCACATGTTTGGCCAGGATGCCGGCATTCCTTTTGGCCGATTTCCCGGTCTGCTGTTCCCTGTGGTAGAGAAAGGTACGCCGCCAGGTTTCGGCACTGATCTGGTGAAGGCGGATACCGCGCCGGTTGGCCTCCTTTATCCATATCTCGGCCAGGCGCCCCCCGCCTTCGATGACCAGGTCCGATATCCCGGGTGTTTCCTTGAATATGCCGTACACCGCCGGTTTCAGCCGCTTGACCGAAGCGTAGTTCTGGGAGCGGTACCAGATCAGCCGGCCGTCCCTGCCATAGAGGGCCAGTCCGGTCCTGAGTCCCAGGTCCACAGAAAGAAGGTAACTCAAAACAACACCCTAGGGGAAACATTGAACATGGTTGATCCTACCATTTCCCCTGTTAATTTCAAGGCAGGCGGTAATGAAAAAAGGGAAGGGAAAACCAGGTATTGAAAACCCGGCAGTCTGGCAGTATGATCACGAAAAACCACCCAAGGGGAGGAGGCAGCCCATGAAGAAAATCACGGAAAATATTTACCATCTGGGCGACAGCGGATGTTCCGTTTTCATGGTGGATACAAAGTGCCCGGAGGGGCTGGTCCTCATCGATGCAGGCATGGATCCGGATCTGGTCCGCTAAATTGATTCCTTGGGACTGGATGCCGGCCATATCCGGCACTGCATCCTCACCCATTGCCACATTGACCATATCCATGCCTGTGCAGCGCTGAAACGGCAGCTGCCCGGGATCCGTTTCTATGCCCATAAAGCCGATGCCCCGCCCATTGAGGAACCGGGCCACGACCAACGGACCGCCGCATCCTGGTACGGGGTGACATATGAACCTGTCCGGCTCCACCAGAAATTCGAGGGAGATACCCGCCTTTCCATCGGCACCTGTGAATTCCAATGCATCCACACCCCCGGCCATACCCCCGGTTCCATCTCCGTGCTGGTTGAATCCCAGGGCAAAAAGGTATTGTTCGGCCAGGATCTTCACGGCCCCTTTGACCCGGGGTTCCTGTCGGACCTCAATGATTACCAGGCCTCCATGGAGCGGCTGCTGGACCTGGAGGCGGATATCCTCTGCGAGGGCCATTTCGGTGTTTTCCAGCCCGCAGACAGGGTCAGGCAGTACATTGAAGCCCACAAATCCCGGAACCTGCCCTGAAAATACCGGGACGCTGTGTTATAAACAAATGTCCCCAAAAAAGGCGGCGTTTCACCCCGGTGAAACGCCGCCTTTATACTTAAAGGATTTCAATTAAAACAGCCGTACCCCATCAGGTGAGGTCAAAACGGTCAAGGTTCATGACCTTGTTCCAGGCTCCGACAAAATCATTGAGAAACTTTTCCTGGGCGTCATCCGCGCCGTAGACATCCGCCAAAGCCCTGAGCTGGGAATTCGACCCGAAAACCAGGTCCACCCGGGTGCCGGTCCATTTAAGCTCGCCGGTGGCCCGGTCGCGGCCTTCGAAGATATCTTCATCTTCTTTGCTGGGCGCCCATTCAGTGGACATATCCAGAAGATTCACGAAGAAATCATTGGTCAGGGTCTCCGGTTTATCTGTAAACACGCCGTGGCCGGATTGGGCGAAATTGGTGTTCAGGACCCGCAGGCCGCCCAGGAGCACCGTCATTTCGGGTGCGGTCAGGGTCAGCAGCTGGGCGCGGTCCACCAGAAGTTCCTCCGCCGGCACGCTGTATTTGGTCTTAAGGAAATTTCGGAAACCGTCGGCAACCGGTTCAAGCACGGAAAACGACACCGCATCGGTCTGGTCCTGGGACGCGTCGGTGCGCCCCGGGGTGAAAGGAACGGTAACCTCACGGCCGGCATTTTTGGCCGCCTGTTCAACCCCGGCACATCCGCCGAGCACAATGAGGTCGGCCAGGGAAACCTTTTTCCCGCCGGACTGACCTTTATCCGGCTGGGCCCCATTGAATTCCTTCTGGATCCCCTCCAGGGTTTCCAGCACCGCCCCGAGCTGTTCGGGCTGGTTCACCTGCCAGTCCTTCTGGGGGGCCAGGCGGATACGGGCCCCGTTGGCCCCGCCCCGCTTATCCGAACCCCGGAAGGTGGATGCCGAGGCCCAGGCCGTGGAGACCAATTGGGAAACCGTCAGCCCCGCCACCAGGATCCTCCCCTTGAGCTCCTGGATATCCTTTTCATCAATGAGTTCATGGTCGACTGCTGGCACCGGGTCCTGCCAGATCAATTCCTCATCCGGCACCTCGGGGCCGAGATAGCAGGAACGGGGGCCCATATCCCGGTGGGTGAGTTTAAACCAGGCCCGGGCAAAGGCATCGGCAAACGCCTCTGGGTCCTCGTGGAACCGCTTGGCAATGGGTTTATACACCGGATCCATTCTCAAAGAGAGGTCTGCCGTGGTCATGATGGTGGTCACCCGCTTGGACGGATCATGGGCGGCGGGGGCCAGGTCTTTGTCATCCGGGGTAACCGGGACCCATTGATTGGCGCCGGCCGGGCTTTTCACCAGATTCCAGTCATAGCCGAAAAGCATGTCGAAATAGCCGGAATCCCATTTGATGGGGTTGGGGGTCCATGCCCCCTCGATACCGCTGCTGATGGTGTCGTCCCCTTTGCCGCTCCGGTATTTGCTCTTCCAGCCCAGTCCCTGCTCCTCAATGGCGGTTCCCTCGGGTTCCGGCCCCACATGGGAGGGGCTGGCCGCCCCGTGGCATTTGCCGAAGGTGTGGCCGCCGGCAACAAGGGCAACTGTCTCTTCATCGTTCATGGCCATGCGGGCGAAGGTTTCGCGGACATCCCTGCCCGAAGCCAGGGCATCGGGCTCGCCGTTGGGCCCTTCCGGGTTCACATAGATCAACCCCATCTGTACTGCGGCCAGAGGATTTTCCAGGTCCCGGTCTCCGGAATAGCGCTTGTCACCCAGCCATTCCGTCTCAGTCCCCCAATAGATATCCTCTTCGGGTTCATAGACGTCTTGGCGCCCGCCGCCGAAGCCGAAGGTTTTGAAACCCATGGACTCAAGGGCAACGTTGCCGGCCAGGATCATGAGATCGGCCCATGAAACCTTGTTGCCGTATTTTTTCTTGATGGGCCAGAGCAGCCGACGGGCCTTGTCCAGGTTCACGTTGTCGGGCCAGCTGTTCACGGGTGCCAGGCGCTGGTTGCCCGAGCCGGCCCCGCCCCGGCCGTCCCCCATGCGGTATGTGCCGGCGCTGTGCCATGCCATGCGAATAAAAAGCCCGCCATAGTGGCCGTAATCCGCCGGCCACCAGTCCTGGGAATCGGTCATCAGATCATGGAGATCCTTTTTCAACGCCTGGAAATCCAGTTTTTTGAATTCCTCGGCATAATTGAAATCCTTTCCCATGGGGTTGCTCTTGGAAGCGTGCTGATGCAAAATTTTAAGGTTGAGCTGGTCAGGCCACCAGTCCCGGTTGGAGGTTCCCCTGCCGGTCGGCCGTTTCCCCGTTTTTCCCGTTACCGGGCATTTGCTTTCGTTATTGGACATCTTCCCCCCTCTCATTCATTCGGTTAAAAAAAATGAATTCCATCTAAGAATCATTATCAATTAGGTGGCAAAAAAAAGATCAGGCCTTTTCTGACATGCAATCGCTGCAGATGCCGAAAAAGTCCAGCCGGTGATTCAGAATTTTAAAGTCGGTCTCTGCGGCAACCTCTTTCTTCATATCGTCCAGGCTGTCCAGATCCGGATCGACGATTTTACTGCACTTGATACAAACGACGTGTGGATGGGGGTAGGGTCTGTTTCCGTCATATCGGTTGCTCCCATCCGGGAAACCCAGTTCAAGAACTTCACCAAGTGATTTTATTAATACAATATTTCTGTAAACCGTGGCAAGGCTCATGGTCGGGAAATCCGCCTTGATCTCACTGTAGATATCCTCAACGCTGGGATGGTCATGGCTTTTGGCCAGAATCCTGACGATGGCCAGGCGCTGGGGCGTGATCTTGTGCCCCTTATCCCTCAGTTTCCGGATAATAATATCAAATCTTTTTTTATGATCTGCCAAGTTCTTCCCTCTGCCAAATTAATTGATAACTATTATTAATTAGCATCAATTATCTTTTTGTCAAGGAAATACCGAATCCCAGCCTGAATTAAAAAGATGACTTGATCTCCGTCCATGATTAAGGGTAATCAGGTAAAAAATCAATTACAGGAAACGTTTTATGCTTAAAAATTCTTTTCAACACATACCGGGCATCGGGACAAAGACAGAACTGCAATTATGGGATTTTGGATTAAGGGAATGGCAGGATGCCTTGAACGGCGGCCCATACCCGGTCCCTGCCAAACGGATGGAAACCCTGAAAGCTCATGCCGGGGAGTCCATACAGCAGCTTAACACCAATAATCCCAGGTATTTTGCAGACCTGCTGCCCCCAAAGGAACACTGGCGGTTCTTCCCCGAATTCCGGAATTCAACGGCCTATATCGATATTGAAACAACAGGGCTCGAGGCCTGGGATACCATCACAACCATCGCCCTCTATGACGGCAGGGGTATCCGCTATTATGTACAGGGCCGGAACCTGGAGGATTTTATCGAAGATATTCGCCAGTACACTGTCCTTGTGACCTTTAACGGTAAGACCTTTGATGTGCCTTTCATCGAAAGGCAGTTCGGTGTGCGCCTTGACCATGCCCACATTGACCTCAGATATGTTCTCAAAAGCCTGGGCTACGCCGGCGGGCTCAAACGGTGTGAACATGAACTGGGCATCAGCCGGGGGGACCTGGAAGGGGTGGACGGCTATTTTGCCATTCTTCTCTGGGCAGATTACCAGCAGAACGCCAATGAGAAAGCCCTTGAAACCCTGCTTGCCTACAATATCGAAGACGTGGTCAACCTGGAGCACCTGATGGTATTGGCCTATAATATGAAACTCAAAGGCACCCCCTTTGCTGAGACCTGCGGCCTCCCCCGGCCCAATGGACCGGAACTGCCCTTTTCACCGGACCCCGGTACCATCGCCCGGCTGAAAAAGGACGCCGTTCCCTCATTTTACTGATCGTTAAAAAAACGTCCAGCACCGGCACAGAAGCGGCTTTGGGGGACCCCGGGGGCCGCCCCCATCCCCCCAAAGGCGATATCAAATAAATTCATAAACTTACAGCTTGACCGCCGGGAATATTATGGAGTATAACGACGTTCACCTTTTTTTTAATACATTAACAGCAGTAAGGATTATGAAACCAACACCAAACAAGATGGCCACCATTTCAACGGCTATTATTCTTTTTTTGATTTCCATACCCGTTGCCTATGCCTATTATTTCACAGATTGGCGAAATGACAGTCTTTTCCAGGCCGACGCCCGGGGAGAGGTAATACCTGAGTTCCAGGAAGACTCCAGAATCTTTGATGAACGAATTCTGTTGAGAAAAGATAAAAGCATCACAGTGAATAACAGCAGGCTGGTTTTCAAGGGCGTAACAGATAACAAAATCCGCCTGGACCTCTATCTGCTCGAACTTGATCCGGAATATGCCTATCCCCACTATATTTCAAAGGCGGATCTCCGGAAAACGTTCCGGCTGGGAGATTCAAAATTCCAGCTTCTGAAAATAAGCAAAGGATCTGTGCAGCTGAAAATTATCGATTTGTACCAATCATAATTGGTCCTGAGTAAAATTGCCGGTGCAGGGCATTTTACCCCTTTCTATAATTCCTAAAATCGGAAAAATAAAACATGCGTTCCGCCATTTTATTTTTTGCATTTCTCTTTTTACTCCTGCCGGCTGCGGCGGGAGCGGTAAACCAGAGCACCGCCACGGATCTGTTGACTGCGGAGGAACGGGCCTGGCTGAATCGGCACAACGGAAAGATCACCATTGCACCGGACCCCAATGACCCGCCCCTTGATTTTTTTGACAACCTGGGCGCCCACAGGGGATTGACTGCCGATTATATTCGGCTGATTGAAAAAAAACTGGGGGCCCGGTTCAAAATCCTGAGGATGCCATCCTGGGATGCAGTCCTGGCAGCCGCCCGGGAAAAAAAAGTCCAGATCATCTGCACGGCCCAGCGGACCCCGGAACGGGACAAATTCCTATTGTTCACCCGTCCTTTTATCCGGATTCCGGAAATCATCGTCACAGGGACGGCCTTCAAGGGAAAGGCATCCATGGAGGATCTCAGGGGAAAAAAAGTGGTCATGACCCAGGGATATGCTCTGCTGGAGCTGATCAGACACCAATACCCCTGGATTGATATCCACACCGTTCAAAGGGATATTGACGGATTGTTGGAAGTCTCCTTCAACCGGGTGGACGCAATGATTATCGGCCTGACCAAAGCCTCCCATCTCATCGAAGCAAGGGGCATAAACAATCTGCGCATGGCCGGGCAGACCGATATCGTCCTTAACCTGGGGTTTGCCTCCCAAAAAGATCTGCCCGTCCTGCATTCCATATTAGAAAAAGGCCTTGCCGCCATATCCCCAGAAGAACGCCAGGAGATCCACCGCAAATGGATCAGCCTGGGCGCAGGCCCTTTTTATACGCAAATGGACTTCTGGCTGGTACTCTCCTCGGCCGTGGGCGTGCTGACAGTGGTGATCTTTTCGGTTTTATTATGGAACAGGACCCTGAAACGCCAGGTCACCAGAAGCACGGAACAATTGAAAAAGGAACTCAGGGAAAAGACCCTGGCCCAGACCGCCCTGCATCAAAGTGAAGAACGCTTCAAAATGGCCATGGACGTGACCCGGGACGGATTGTGGGACTGGGACATCGTTTTAAATGAGGTCTACTACAGCCCGGCCTATGCCTCCATGCTGGGCTACGATTCAACGAAGGTGCCGGCCCATGTGGACTCCTGGCGCTCCCTGATTCATCCCGACGACAAAGAAGAGGCCTTCAGGGAAAACCAGAATTGCATTGACAACAAATGCGACCAGTTTAAGGTGGAATTCCGGATGCAGGCCAAAAACGGGGAATGGCGATGGATCATGGGCCGGGGAAAGGCGGTGAAACGGGACGAAACCGGAAAGGCACTCCGCATGGTCGGCACCCACACGGATATCACCGAGCAGCGGATGCTTGAAGAGCAGATCATGCAGTCCCGGAAAATGGAAAGCATCGGCACCCTGGCCGGGGGCATCGCCCATGATTTCAACAATATTCTTTTCCCCATCCTGGGGCACACCCAGATGCTTATGACAGACATCCCCCAGGATTCAAGCCTGAGGCCGGGCGTTGACAGCATTTACACCTCAGCCCTCAGGGCAAAGGCACTTGTGGAACAGATCCTGACCTTCTCGCGCCAGGAGAAAAGCGAAATAAAACAGATGAATATCCAGCCCATCCTGAAAGAGTCCCTTTATCTCCTCAGGTCAACCATTCCTGCGACCATCAATATCCGCCGGGAGATTGAACCGGACTGCCGCCCCATCAAAGCCGACCCCACCCAGATCCACCAGATCATCATGAACCTGGCGGCCAATGCCTCCCATGCCATGGAGGAAAACGGGGGCACAATGACGGTGGTCCTTAAAGAAGAACTGCTCAGTGAAGTGACCCTGCTGGGCCCCCACCTTCAACCCGGCCCTTACGCCTGCCTGGCGATAAAAGATACCGGAAGGGGCATGGACAATGTAACGGCCGGTAAAATTTTCGACCCCTTTTTCACCACAAAAGAAAAAACCCGGGGAACCGGCATGGGCCTTGCCGTGGTCCACGGCATTGTCAATAAACTGGGGGGAAGCATTCGGGTGGAGAGCCGTCTGGGCCGGGGATCGGCCTTTTACATTTATTTTCCGGTGGAAGAAAGCGGTGCCGAGGACCTGACCGCAGTCCAGCCCCCGCCGGCCCCGGAGGAAGGAAACGAACGGATCCTGCTCGTCGATGATGAAGCCGGTATCATAGAAATGGAACAGCAACTGCTGGAACGGCTGGGCTACCGGGTCACCGCCCATACCAGCAGCATAAAGGCCCTTGAGGCATTTAAGCACCGGCCGGACCGCTTTAACCTCATCATAACGGATCTGGCCATGCCCGATATGCCGGGGGACCGCCTTGCAGAGGAACTGCTTAAAATAAACCCCGGGGCAAAAATCATCATCTGCACGGGGTTCAGCAAAAAAATATCCCTGGAATCCGTTGAAGCCATGGGCGTTAAGGCCCTTTTCCTCAAACCCATGCTGATGGAGGAAATTGCAGGAAAAATACGCAAGGTGTTGGATGAAAAATGATCCCTGCCCCTCAAGGGAACAATAGAATCAATGGTCAATGCCTTTTTTTTGTTTCATCTTAATATACCAGTCCTGGTCCCCATACAATTTATCTGAACACTCGGGGCACATTCCATGGCTGAATTCGACTTCGGAATATTTTTGTATATAGGATTCTATTTGACTCCAATACCCTTTGTCATCTCTGATTTTTTTGCATGACGCGCAAATGGGCAGCAACCCGCTTAATGTGGTGACTTTTTCAAGTGCCTGTTTTAACTCCCCCACCAATTTTTCCCTGCGCTGTTCCTGGATTTTCTTTTGGGTAATATTTCGTATTGTTTCAATTGCACCAATTTTATTGCCCTTAAAGTCATAGAGCGGGGAGGCGGAGCCTGCCAAGTATCTGCTATTTTCACTTAAATTTGGATTGCAGGTCTCTGAAAACATGAGCCGATCATCCGCCCTCCTTTCATACGCGTACCGACTCTCCAATTCCTGGTTTGGACTCAGCGCAAAATCAACAAGTATCGGCCTTCTTTCACCATAAAACGGGATGGCGTATTCGTAATTTCCTTTCCCTAAAATTCGGTCCGCTTTAATTCCGGTTAATTTTTCAATCGCCTTATTCCAATGAGTCACTTCGCCCTTGCCGTTAATTACAAAGGTCGGATCAGGTAAAAAATCAATAATGCTGTTTAGGGTTCTTTGAGAGTTAATCAATCCTTCTTCGGCATTTTTTTGTGCTGTAATATCCTGAAAAGTGCCAAACAGGCGGACGGGCGTCTGGTTGGCATCGTACTCAGTGTGACCTTTTGCCCATATCCATTTTATCTCTTTGCTGGGCAGGCATACTTGATATTGGAACTCTGTCTTTCCTTTTTGATACAATGCGGCAATTGATTCATTATAATGCTGCTGGGAATCCGGATGAACCCAGCTGCGCAGTGTCTCGTGGTTCAAAGAAAAACGGTCCGGATTTAATCCGTAAATCGCATAGGTTTCTTTGGCCATCGTAAAGGAGTCATTTAAAACATCGTACTCCCACCACCCTGATTTTCCTAATTGGTGCGCCGCCTCCAGTTTAAGGGTTAAATCCCTCAACTTTTCATTTGAATCTTCAAGCTTCGCAATTGTGGCGGCCAATGAATTTTCAGCCTGTTCCCGCTCCTTGATTTCCTTTTCAAGATATTTTGTTTTTTCTTTTATCTTTCCCTTTAATTCATCCGTATGGAGCAATACCCTGTTGGCAAGGGGGCTCATTAAAAACCAAAACCCTGCAAGGATGGCCATATACACTGAAACAGCGGTTACTCCCCAATAAAGGAACCGGGTGTTTAGGGGTTTGTATAATTCTTTTTTATCCTGCAGCACAACCAGCCCCCAATTGTCGATATCCAGGTCATGGTATGCGGCCACATGGTCGAGTGAATGATTGTCCATTCCGGATCCGCCTCGGCCTGCCTGGGTTAACAAGGATTCGATAACTTCATTTTCCCGTCCCTCTCGGTTGTCTGCCCTTGCATCAAATAGAACAGATACGGCGCCTTTTGAAACAACCCCCAGAAGAATTTTATGACCGGTTTTCAGTCCAGCCCTGTTTTTAACAATTTCTTTCAGGTAACACAGATCGATGAGGACCAGATCGGCCCCCAGGTAATCTTTTGCACGGTTAAAAATTGGGGCGCTGACAATGACCCGGCAGTGGCTGTCTTTTCTAAAGGGCCTGGACAAGGAGATATCAAAGGGGGTTGTATAATCGATTGGGGATGTCTGAAAAGAAAAGATTTCCCCGCACCGGGCCACCGCTTTTCCATTTTTATCCAGGCGGATAATGCCGATGATTTCCCTGGACAATGTCATGGCATCTGAGAGTTTCGGTTCAGTGAAAGACTGCAGTCGGTTCAAGGACATCTGCCCATTGTTATATTTTTCGAGCTCCTGTCTGATCCGGGTACGGCTGGTCACCTGAAAGGCCAGGTCTTTCACTCTTCTTGACCATTCATTCACCGCCATTGCCCGTGTTTCAGCCTCATGAACCACCTTGCTGTTTTCAGCTTCTTTTAACCGGTTGTATACGGGGACGGTAATTGCGAGGATCAAAGAAAATGAAAAAATAAGAAAAAGTAACGCGGAGTATAAAAAAAGGGTTTTTCGCAGTTTTATAGGAGAAATGGGGTCCGGTCTCAAATCTCTCTTTTCCTCTGGCTTTCGCCACCAACGCGGGCGATCATCCAATTTATTTTTTATATCGATGATATTTATTATTAGCATTTACCTCATAAAAAGGGAATATTCGATTTCTTCGGGATCATTTGATTTTGCGAAAAGCCTCCCCCATGGTAGAAAAGGGAGGACCTGAAATTGTTAACGGAGGCATGATGAAATATATTCTGATGGTTTTGGTGACGGCGTTGGGCCTGGCGTTGGGCCTGGCAACAGCTTCCCCCGGCCTGTCCGCAGGGGTGGACAACCGCATTTATGCGCAACTGCTCAAGGCCCATGTGAAAAAGGGGCGGGTGGATTACGGGGGATTTAAAAGGGAGGAAGCCCTTTTTGATCAATACCTGAAGATTTTAAGCGACACAGATCCCAAGGCCCTGACACGGAACCACAGGTTCGCCTTTTACATCAATGCCTATAACGCCTTTACCATCAAGTTGATTCTGAGCGAATATCCCGAGGTAAACTCCATCAAGGAGCTGGGCGGATTCTTTTCCAGCCCCTGGAGCAAAAAATTCATTTCCCTGGGCGGATGGAAGGTTTCCCTGGATTATATCGAACATGAGGTGCTGCGGCCTGAATTCAAGGACCCCAGGGTTCATTTCGCCATCAACTGCGCGGCCAGGAGCTGCCCGCCCCTGCTCAACCGTCCATACCAGGGGGAACGTCTGGAGCGGCAGCTGGAGGAACAGACCCGGGCCTTTATCAACAATAAACGGTCCTCGTTTGTAAAGGAGGGCACCCTGTTCATCAGCAAAATATTCGACTGGTTTGAAGAGGATTTCAGCGACAATCCCCTGCTCTTTATCCGGCAGTATGCAGGGGAACGGCTCAGGGCCGAGCTGGATGGGGCAGGCCCGGAGCCGGACATCACCTATCTGTATTACGACTGGTCGTTAAACCGGCGGTAAATCAATTGCAGAGGGCCAGTTCGCCGAACCCTTTGAGCAGGGCGGCGGCATGGGGGGTTTCACGGACTGCGGCCACGAGCTGGTCCGGATCCTGTCCCTGGGCCCTGGCCTTTTCCGACAGGTTTCGGATATACCCCTGTTCTGCGGATTCATCAAATTCCGGATGGAACTGCACCCCCCAGGCCACTTCGCCGATCCTGAAAGCGTGGTGGGGTTCAAATGTGTTGGCCGCCAGGGGTACTGCCCCGGCCGGCAGGCCGGTGACGGTCTGGGAATGGACCACATGGCCCTTGAATGTGTCAGGCAGCCTGCTGAAAAGCGGGTCGGTCCTGCAGGCCTCCAGGCATGAAATGTCCACAGTGCCGATCTCGGTGCCTTGGGGATGGAAGTCAACGGTCCCGCCCATGGCGCGGGCCAGGACCTGGTGGCCGTAGCAAATGCCCAGCAGCGGCATGCCGCCGGCCACCGCCCTGCGGGTCCAATTCTCCAATGCCAGGCTCCAGGCTGCTTCCTCGGTGACCATGGCATGGGAGCCTGAAATCACCGCCCCCAGAACAGTTTCCGGTCCAGGCAGAGCGTCGCCCCTTTCAACATCCGCCACCCGGCAGCGGCCAGGTGGCACACACAGGCCCCGGATGATCCAGTCTTCAAAGTCCCCCAGTTCCCGGGCCATCTCAGGGAAGGTGCCGCCGGCCTTTATTACAAGGAGACAGGGCTCAACCACGGCTCACCTCATCCAGAATAATATCTTCAATCCCCTGTACTGCCCCCAGGTGCCGGGTAAGGATAAAGGCGGTCCCGGGATATTTTTCTTCACACGCCCTGACCAGTTCAGGAATATCCGTCATAATATGGGCCCCCGCCGAAATAAAAAAGGGAAAAATAACCACCTGGTCCGCCCCCTTATTTACGGCATCTTCCACCACCCCGGGCAGAAACGGTTCTGAAAACTGAAGAAAACCGTGGACCACCAGATCAAATTCAGGTTTTGCCTTTTTTGCCAATTTTTCCGTTAAAGCCGCCACTTCCACAGCCGATTCTTTTTTCCGGCTGCCGTGTGCCGCAATCACCAGTGCTTTCATATGCTTGTCCGCTCCCAATTATGGCTGTTGTCAATTTTAAAAGAATAATATCCCCATTTGAATTTGCAAGCCGGTGCCCCCGTTTATTTCAAAAAACGTTTTGACGTAAATGAACGGATATTATATAGTGAATGCTAATCATAGCTTTTGACAGATTTCGAATCCCATACAACGCCATTCTGACCCGGCAGTGTTGGACAATAAAATTAGAATACCCCTGTTGTCAGTCCTCTCCATTGTTGCGCATCCCATAAGCGTTACCTGCACCCGGAACCGGTTTTACCCGGGACGGGGCTGAACCTTATAATTTTTTTAAGGAGGCAAAATGGAAAATCACACCATGTATTATGACACCATCATCAAACTTACCACTGCCATTTCCCAGTGCAGAGACCCAGAGGAAGTGGCTTTAATAAGCGCGGAGAGCGTTAAAACCGCTTTTGGCGCCAAGGGGTGTTCGGTATTTTTAGTGGACAGGGCAACACGGGAACTTGGCCTGGTGGCCTCTTCTGGATTAAGCAATGAATACCTTGAAAAAGGACCCATTCATTTCATGCAGGCCATCAAGGAAGCAAGGGATGCCGTGCCCGTCGCCATTTATGATGTATTTGACGATCCCAGGATCGAATATCCGGATGCGGCCAAGAAAGAAGGGATCGCATCCCTTTTAGGAGTGCCCATCATCGCCCACAATAAAATCCTGGGGGCGCTGCGGGTATACACGGCCGACCCCTGGGAATTCTCCTTCAACGACATCACCCTGGTCCAGGCCGTGGGCCTGATCTGCGGCATGGCCATGGATATGTGCCGGATGTACAAAGGCTATAAAACCAGCATTGAAATCCTTAAAAACATGCGGGATCCCAAATCCTTCAGCTCCAACAAATGGACACCCTATGAGGGGGTGCCCACCTCTGTGGACCAGTCCATCTGCGACTACTAAACCTGAAACGGGAGCGGCAGCGGAAGCCGTACGGCAGCATCAGCCCAGAAGGGCCGCCCGTACCGTATCCAGGCCCAGCCGGTCGATCATCCGGCCCATGCGCTCCCGTTTTGAAAACTCTTTATAATAATCAATGATCTTAGCCACCATGTCCAGGGCTGCTTCGGAATCCAGGTCTTCCACCAGCAGATCCGCCAGCCTGGGCCGTGCCGATCCGTTTCCGCCGATCTGCACGGTCCAGCCTTTGGCCGTGCCGTAAAGGGAGATGTCCTTGATGCAGTTTTCCGCACACTGGACCTTGCAGCCCGAGACCCCCATCTTCATTTTGCTGGGCAGCACCATGCCGTGGTAGATTTTATCCAGCTTCATTCCCATTTCCAGGCTGTCCTGCTGTGCCAGGCGGCAAAACTGGATGCCGGGGCAGGCCTTGACACTCCGTACGCAAAGGCCTGTGGCGGCACCGGCATCCATGCCCAGGTCCTTCCAGACCCCGTCCACATCCTCTTCTTTGATGCCGATCACCGCAATCCTTGCCGCAGAGGTAACCTTCAGTTCAGCCACCTGATATTTGTCGGCCACATCGGCCAGGGTGCGCAGCTGGTCCGGTTTAACCAGCCCGCAGGGCAGATGTGGGGCCACGGCATAGCTGATGTCCTTTTTGCCCCGCTGGCGGATAACTCCTTTTTCTCCATCTTTCAACATTTTTTACTCCTTATTTCAACGGTCCGCACCGCTTTGGCCGGCACCGGTTCGATTGGTCAATATATGGCTATGCTTTTATTATCCATGCCCGGGTATGTCAATAACCGGCAAAAATACCAGTTGACAAAAAACCGGGAGACCGCCAATATGATGCCGTTTCCCAACAATTTCCCTTGCAGAATACCATACCCGGAGGATTACCAACCCCATGGCCGCGTCAAAACACGAACGAAAAGCACCAGGCACAGAAAACAAACGGCCATTCATCCAGGGACTCAACCTTAAATTCTGGTTCACCCTTTTCACCGCCCTGCTATTCATCGTGTCGGCTGCCGCTGTGACCTGGGCGGTGGGCAACCTGGCCGAAGATATTATCGAGCAATGGGCCTCCCGGTATATCATCAAACAGGTTCTGTACGACAAAAGCCGGACGCTACAGCCCATCATGCGGGAGGTGGCTTTGTCCCGGCAGATGGCCACATCCCGGTTTATCAGGGAATGGGCCAGCTCCCCGGACGATGCCCGCCTGACCCGGACGGCCCTTGGCGAACTGGAAAACTTCCGGAAAAATTTCCAGGACAACTCTTATTTTGTCGGCCTGCGGCGCAACGGCCGATACTACCACAACAATGCCGACAACGCGTATGCCGGAAAGGAATTCCGGTATTTCCTGGACCCCAAGAAAGAATCCGATGCCTGGTTTTTCGACCTGATCCGCCAGGACAGGGATATCCATATCAACGTGAATCCGGATATTGAACTGGGGATCACCAAACTCTGGATTGATGTGCCGATCCGGGACGGCGGCGAAATATTGGGCATTGCCGGCACCGGCCTGGACCTCACCGATTTTCTCAACGAGGTGGTGGCAGAAGGGGAGCCGGGCATTACCAGCCTGTTTGTGGACCATGCCGGCGCCATTCAGCTCCACCGGGATAAAGATTTCATAGACTTCGGTTCCATCAGCAAGCAACCCGAGAAACAAAAAACCATTGACCTGATTTTTGAAAATCCTGAAGAACAGAAAACCGTTTTTGCGGAAATGAAGCGGCTTGAGTCCGGCAAAAAAAAGGTGGCGGTAGCATTCGTCCATGCCGGAGGCCGCCGCCAGCTGGCCGGGATCGTCTACCTTCCCGAGATTGACTGGCATGAAATCACCCTGATTGATCTGGGAACGGTCCTGCCCCTGTCTCAGTTTTCAACGGTTATACTGATATATATTCTCACCCTGCTGGCCACCCTGATCCTCTTCAATTTCATCCTGAACCGCTTTGTACTCAATCCCCTGGGCCGGCTTGACCGGGCCATGGAACGGGTCAAGGCCGGGGAAAGCCCCTCAGAACTGGAGGACCGGGAAGGTATTGGTGAACTGGGACGGCTGATCAGCCGATTTCTCGAGATGGCCCGGGCCGTACTGGCCTCCCGCCGTGACCTTGAGCAAAAAATAAAGGCCCGGACCCGTGACCTTGAACGCCTGGCAAGACGTGATCCGCTGACGGAACTGCTCAACCGCCGGGGCATGACCGAACAGATGAAGGCCTGCTTTGAACGGGCATATAGGGAAAACACGGTTCTTGGAATTCTATGGATGGACATTGACTGGTTCAAGGAGGTCAACGATAAATACGGCCATGCCGCAGGGGACGAGGCCCTGAAAACCGTGGCCGGTATCCTCCGCGCTGAGATCCGCCCCTATGATCTGGCTGCCCGCTGGGGCGGGGACGAATTTCTGATACTCATGCAGCCGGCTGATGAAAATACCCTGGGCCTCATGGGCGAACGGATCTGTACCGCAGTTGCCGGCCATGTACCGGACCCGCAGTCTCCGTCCCTGAGCGTCAGTATCGGGGGCTGCATCTCAGATCCGGAGACGGACCTGGACAGCCTGCTGAACAAAGCCGACCAGGCCCTTTACCGGGCCAAAGCGGACGGACGGAACTGCTACCGCAGATTCCGCCCCGGGTCCGCCGGCGGCAATTAGTATTTCGCAGGGGAACTTTTCCTTGACAGGTCCTTGTCCATGGCCATAATATTTGTTTTTTTAATCATTTACGCAAAGGAAACCACATGCTGCAGGATAAAAAAATAGGATTCATCGGAAGCGGAAACATGGGTGAGGCACTGGTCAGCGGTCTTGTATTGTCCAAGGCAGCCAAACCGGAAAATATCATCTGCTCGGATATTGATGTGGATCTCCTGGCGGAGGTCCAGGAAAAATACGGGGTGCAGACCACCACCAACAACATCGAAGTCTGCGAAAAAGCAGAAATCATCGTCTATGCCACCAAACCCCAGATCCTGGGCGCCGTACTCAAGGAGACCGCCCCGGCCCTGGACAAATCCAAGCTGGTTATTTCCATTGCCGCCGGCGTCCCCCTGGCCGCCATCGCCGCCGGCCTCGACAAGGAACTGCGTCTGATCCGCTCAATGCCCAATATCTGTGCATTTGTCAAGGAAAGCGCCACAGCCATCGCAGCAGGCGAATTTGTCCAGGAGGGGGATGTGGAACTGGCCCGGGCCATTTTCGATTCCGTTGGGGAAACCGTATTCATCCAGGAGAACGTGCTCATGGACGCCTTCACTGGCCTGAGCGGTTCCGGCCCGGCCTATATTTTCACCATCGTGGATGCCCTGGCCGATGCCGGGGTGAAGATGGGGCTTTCCAGAAAAAACTCCCTGTTCCTGTCCACCCAGACCGTACTTGGGGCGGCACGGCTGCTCCTGGACTCCAAGGAGCATCCCGGCCAGCTGAAAGACAGGGTGGCCTCACCCGGGGGGACCGCCATTGCCGGTATCCATACCCTTGAACAGGGGGGCCTGCGCACCACCCTGATCAATGCCGTAGAATCGGCCTCAAAGCGGTCAAAAGAGCTTGGCGAAATGATGGTCAAAGACTTCATAAAAAACGCAAAGAACGACAAATAAAGACAAAAAAACCGGGGCAGGAATGCTATTGGCGGCATTCCCGGCCCCGGCCTTGGCTAAGGAACATTAAAGGAGGCGGTTATGGTTAAACGTTGAGTTCCTTTTTCAGCCAGTCTCTGATTCTTCCTTCAACGGCATAGACCCCTTTGTACTTGCCCATGCCCTTTTGCATGAATTCCTTTTCAAGATCCTTGGGCAATTCAAAATTGCCCAGTTCCTCGGAATCAAACCCCTTTCTCCTGACCAGGGTGAGGATGGGGTGCTTTTTCCAGGTGTTGATAACAAAATAAACGGTTTCATTGTCGTTGTCCCTGGAATTGTAATAGCTCTGGGAACGCAGGGGCCCCCATTCCAGATGCAATGCAATGGCTTCTTCAGGCGTCATATCCCAATCCACGGAATTCAGCAGGTTATAATTCTTTTTTATATCATGAAGTCTCATATTCCCTCCATTTGGTTCTGGGTTGCATTTCCCTTCTGCAGATTCTTTAAAAGCAAAGAGCGTGCCCGGAATAATAAAAAGTAAATATGACCTACATTTCCAGTTACTTATACCCAGAAAACAATTAAACAGAATAGTATGAGACAAAAAAAGAGACAGTCAGAAAGAAACATTTATGTCTCAATCCGACTGTCTCGATCCAAATAAACTAATAATTTTCACATAAAATCTCAAAATACCCCGAGGGTTTAACGCATGCCGGGCATTTATCCGGGGCGGTTTTGCCTGTATGGATATAGCCGCAGCTCAGGCAGCGCCATGTTTTTTCCTCCTCCCGGGAAAAACTTCTGCCTTGGGCAATGTTGTCTGCCAGATGCAGAAAGAGCTTTTCATGGTGATTTTCAGATACGATGATGGCATTGAATGTATCTGCTGCCCGGTCAAAGCCCTCATCCTGTGCTTCCCTGGCAAACCGGGCGTACATGTCGTTACTGACGTAATGCTCCAGCTCCGCCGATGAAATGAGGTTGGCATGGGTGTCTTTGATCACCCCGGCCGGAAAAGACCAGTTTACGGGAAGATGTCCCCCGTTGAAAAACTTGAAAAACCGCAGGGCGTGTTCATACTCCTGGTCTGCAGTTTCCCTGAACAATTTGGCAACCTGGATAAATCCCTCGTCCCTGGCCCTGGCCGCAAAAAAATCATAACGGGTCCTTGCCTGGGCCTCCGCCGCAAATGAGGCGTGGAGGTTGAGGGCGGTTTGGCTCTCCCTGAATTTACCCATGGGCACCCCGCTACTCTTCGATTTCAATGGCATCGGCCCCGCATTCCGCTGCGGCCCGGCGAACCACCTCCTTGAGATGGTCGGGAATGGGATCTATTTTTACCTTGGAAAGCAGATCGTCTTCATCATACTCAAATACTTCAGGACAAAGGTCGTTGCAGTTTCTGTCACCCATACAATTTTTGGTAATGGTCACTTTCATTGTCAATCATCCTCCTTAAAGTTAATGGTACTATGAAACCGAAGGCCGTATAATTTCACGGTCTTCGGTAAGAACACTATCCCTTGCGCATCCAGCCGTGGAATTTTTCCGCCCATTCCAGCACCTTGCCCGGGGCATGGGCCTTTTTCCACTGGCCGGCAGCGTATTTATTGGCCTCTGCCATGGTCGGGTAGATATGGATGGTACCCAGTATCTTGTTCAGCCCAATGCCGTGGGTCTTGGCCAACACAAATTCAGCAATGATTTCAGAGGCGTGGGCCCCCACGATGGTCACGCCCAATATGGTATCCCTGCCCGGCACCGTCAACACCTTAACAAAGCCCTTATCATTGGAATCGGCAATGGCACGGTCCAGATCGCCAATGCCGTAGACCGTCTTTTCGTAAGGAATCCCTTTGGCCTCCGCCTCCTGTTCGCAGAGCCCCACCCGGGCCACTTCCGGATCGGTATAGGTGGCCCACGGAATTGAATCATAGTTGGCCTTGAATTTTTTCAAACGGCCGAACAATGCATTCACAGAGGCATACCAGGCTTCGTGGGCGGCCGTGTGCGTAAACTGGTAGCGGCCATGGACATCCCCGCAGCAAAAAATATTGGGGCAATTGGTCCTCAGGAATCCGTCGGCCAGTATCCTTCCCCGGGGGTCCAGGGCAACCCCCAATTCCTCCAGGCCGATGCCCCTGGTATTTGGGATCCGGCCCAGGGCAATCAATATGGCATCAAAGGGGATCTCCACCCTCTCCCCCCGGTGGTCGCAGACCAGGACATGCCCTTCCCCGTCCTGCCGGATGGATGTGGCGCTGTGGTTCAGGCGCAGATCCATGCCCTCGGCCTCAAATGCTTCAATTACGGGCAGGGTGGCATCCTCATCCTCTTTTTTCATGATCCTTCCGGACCGCTGGACCAGGGAGACCCGGGATCCCAGGCGTTGGAAGGCCTGGGCCAGTTCGCATCCGATGGGGCCTGCCCCGAGCACCACCAGCCGTTGGGGCAGTTCCCGGATATTCCAAATGGTATCCGAAGTCAGGTAATCCACCGCCTCCAGCCCGGGGAGGGCCGGCACCACGGGGCGTGCGCCGGTGGCCACAATGATATTCTTTGTAATGAGCCGCCGGTCCCCCACCGCCACTTCAAAAGGGGAGATGATTTTTGCCCGGCCCCGGATGCATTCCACTCCGAGCCCGGTATACCGGTCCACTGAATCGTGGGGTTCAATGGCCCGGATCTTTGACTGGACCCGCTCCATGACCGCTGCAAAATCAAAGGTCACATCCACTTTTTCAAGGCCGAACTCCTCTGCCCGGGCCGCATGGGCCAGAATTCTGGCGGAGGCGATCAGGGACTTGCTGGGCACACACCCGGTATTGAGACAGTCCCCGCCCATTTTCTGTTCCTCAACCAGCGCAACCCGGGCCTTGACCGTTGCCGCAATATAGGAGGAGACCAATCCGGCGGAACCGCCGCCGATGACCACCAGGTTGTAGTCAAAACGCGCCGGTTTCTCCCATCGGGCATAGGCTTTTTTAGCCCGGGCCACGTCAACGGCCTTCTTGGCGACCAGGGGAAAGATACCCAGTAGGGCAAAGGAAAAAATCAGCCCCGGAGACAGGATACCGCCCAAAGAATCGACCTGCCCCAGCTGGGTACCGGCATTGACGTATACAATGGTTCCCGGCAGCATGCCGATCTGGGAAACGATGTAAAACAGCCGGGCGGAAATGGGGGTCAGCCCCATGGCCAGATTGATGAGGAAAAACGGAAAGGCCGGCACCAGGCGGAGGGTAAACAGATAGAATCCCCCCTCCCTCTCAACACCTTGGTTGATGGCGTTAATCCGTGTGGAAAACTTGGTCTGGACCCAGTCCCTGAACATATACCTTGAAAACCAAAATGCCAGGGTGGCGCCGATGGTGGAAGCAAATGAAATGGCCACAAGGCCCGTGAACAGGCCGAATACGGCGCCGCCGGCCAGGGTCATCACCGTGGCCCCTGGCAGCGACAATCCCGTGACCAGAATATAAATCCCCATGTACACCCCGATACTGAGGACTTTATTGGCCTGGTAAAATGCCCTCAGATCGTCCAGTTGTGCCTTGAGTACGCCAAGGGAGAGGTAACGGTCCAGGTCAAAAATAAAAAACAGGGCCACCAGGGCAAGTATTCCGGCCGCCAGCATCAGTTTTGTTTTCGCGGTGTTGTTCATATCATCTCAAAAATTAATGGGCGTTACAGGGTCGCTTCAATGGCCTGGAACCGTTTGATGAATCTGCGGTCGATGTAATCCTTGATAAAAAAAGCCAGGCGTCCCCCGAATATGAGGCCGTGCTTTTTGAGTACCCCCTCGCCCCCGCCCACATTAAAAATCAGCAGGTAGTCTGGCCCGGGATCGAATTTTTCCAGGGGCCTTCCCTCAAGGGCGGCCATGAGGTTGTGCAGGAGCACGGGATTTTCCCGGACCGCATAGACCCCCACCTTGTCCAGGGGCTGGGGCTGATGGTAAATGCAGTCTCCGCCGCCGAAAATCTCAGGGTAGTCCGGGCTTTGCAGGTATTCATTGACCAGCAGCCCCCTGTCCGGTCCTGTGGGCAGGCCCGAGGCCTCAAAAATGGTGGAGGGAATCACCCCCAGGGCCATGAAGGTAAAATCCGTGGGGAACATTACCCTGTCCCCCATCAGAATTTTATCCGCTTCCACCCGGTCCACATATCCGGTTTCGATGATTTCAATTTCCCGGCGGACCAGAATTCTTCTCACCCGTTTCCTCACCCCGGGTGCAAACCGCTTCATGAAGCCTTTACCGGCGAAAATCCGGATGACAGGAATGTTGGCGCCGATCCTGTGGGCCAGCTGCCAGACGTTCCCGGCCACTTCCGCCGCCGAGGGGCCGCCCCCCACCACCGACACCACCGCTTTCTTCTCCCTGAACAATTTTTCCAGCCGCTGGGAGGCCTCCATGAGCTTTTCGATGGGCTTCACCGGATAGAGATTATCCGGCGGCGCTTCAGGAATCTCCTGGGAAACCGTATCCAACGGCACGTAGGAACCGGCATTAAAAGAAAGAACATCATATCCCAGGGACGTCCCGGATTGGGTAAAGACCTCACGGCGCTCCGGATCGATTTTCACCGCCCGGTCCCGGACAAATACCCCGCCCTGGGCCTCGACCACCTTTCTGGTGGCAAACCGGATATCGTCGGGTGCGTAGGTATGTCCCAGCATCCCCGGCCCCATGCCCGAATAGTAATGGTAATCCGACGGGGCAATCACCGTCACCCCGATCCCCTTTTCCGTAAACTGCGCAATATTCTCCAGGGTGACCATATGGGCATGGCCGCCCCCCACCAGAACAAGATTCTTTCCCATGGTCTTCGCTCCCTTGATTCTATTCTGCTACAGTTGATCCATCAGCCGGCCCAGGCTGGCCAAATGCTCCTTTTCTTCATCTGCGATCTTGAGGACGACGGCCCTGGAGGCCTCGGAGTCAATCCGTCCCCCCACCCGCTGGTAGAGGTCCAGGGCTTGGGCCTCAATGGACATGGCCAGGGAAATCACATCGGTCTCGGATCCCAGATCCGGCTTGAACAGATCCAGGTACTCCTCGGTGGTCAGCCCCCCTTCCATTGATTTCTCGGTGACCATGGCGGATAACTCTTCAATGCCGGTATCCGGGTGGCCCAGGTCCTGGTAGGCCTTGACAATGGATTCCTGGTGTTTGACTTCTATGGCGGACAATTTCTCAAACAGGGACCGCACCTTGTCATTGGCCGCCCTGCCCGACATTTCCGTGTAAAAATCCTCCAGTCCCGCCTCCAGGGAAAAGGCGGCCTTAAGGATTTCCTCGGGCAGGTCGGTATCTGAAAAAAGATGGACGCCCAGATCCTGGGGACCCACTGCGGTCTGGGACTGCCATGCCTTGATGCCGCCGGACACATTGTAGACCTTTTTAAATCCCTTGCCCGCCAGCATCTGCGCAGCCACACGGCTGCGCCCGCCAACGGCTCAGTAAACCAGGACCGGCTTTTCCCTATCAATCTCCGACAGCCGGTCCCCCAGCTGGGGCAAGGGAATCAGGGTGGCCCCTGGGATGTGGGACTGCTGGTATTCCTTGGGCTGCCGCACATCCAGAATGGTCACCTTATCGGCACCGGAGTTGTCGATGATTGATTTTGTCTCGTTGAAATCAATGGATTCTGCCGGGGTAAAAAACTGCATCCACTTCATGAGCGCCTCCTTTTTCCTAGTGTAATCAGCCCAGGGATTTAAAACTTTTGGGAGAGGCCCCGCATACCGGGCAGCGCCAGTCTTCAGGCAGGTCCTCAAACTTGGTTCCTTTTTTAATTTTCCCCTTCCTGTCGCCGCGGTCAGGGTCATAGATATAGCCGCAATTTGTTACCTGACACTGATACATATCCTTCGGGTCTGCCATTCTCATACCTCCTCAACTTAAAATACCGTTTCAAAAATTCAAATTTTCGCCATTTGATAATTCCGTACTACTATTCATCCGGCAGCTCGTATTCAGCCGGCAGCTCGATTTCCATGCCCGCTCACCGGTCCTGAGGAAACGGCATAGACCAGTGCCGACGAATCCGTAAGCCCAAGAAGCGCTTTGGCCTCATAATCATATATGGCACCGATGCCGCAGCATCCCAGCCCCAGAGCGGCCGCCGCAAGATAAATATTCTGTGCTGCCCTTCCGGCGGTAATCATCATCTGCCGGTACCCCCCCGGGCCGTAACATCTTTCCAGTTCATCAAGGTCGGAGATGAACAAAAAAGTTACAGCCGCGCGGCTGATCCATGCCTGGTCAAGGCAGGCGGCCCCCAGGGCCGGAGCAACCCTTCCCCGCCTGATGAGCGACAGGCGGTTGCAGTCCCCGGAGAACAGATAAAAACCGTCTTCCAGGCCTTCCAGGTTCTGGCCGATCATGCCCAATCGCAGGAGACGATAGGATAGGGCCTCGGTCATATTCCCGGCATCCGCCCCGATCCTGGACAGCAGGTCCTGCCAAAGGGATCGTGGCATGGGCTCCCTTGAAAAATTTCTCCGGGACCTGCGCCTGAAAATCATTTCTTCCAATTCACGAAAAGATTCCGGTCCGGCCCCCCTGATCAGGCTGCGGCCCCGGGGCAGGGCCATGACCGCCACAGGATCGGCCTCTGTCACCGTCATCCCGGGGCATTGTTCCCCGGTCCGGCGGGTTGAACATGCGGCATGAACTGCCGGCAATTCCCGGAACCCCTCCATATAGGCGGACTCCCCCCGACGGCCAATTAATTCAGGGGAACAGGATACCGTAGCATTCTTCACCCCTTCCAGGGCATGAGACACACCTTTGTTCCATCCAACGGCCACACAGCCCAGGACCGCCTCCATACTCCTGTCCAGTCCCAGCAGTTCTCCCGCGTCCCTGTCCCCCGCATCCCGATCTATATAATGGCTTGTCCCAAGGGCCCCGAGCACCAGGCTGAGATTCTGAATCAGGTGCCCCCCGTCAAGAAGCATATAGCGGTATGCACGCCCCCGGTATTTCCAGGCACTGTTAAAATAAGCGGCGGTAATAATGATCCCCATGCCCCCATCGTCGACCGCTTTTGTCCCCTGCCGCCTCCTCAATTGTACCAGGCTGTTGTCCATGGGATCATAATAATACACTCCTGTCTCAAGCCCGCCGGTATCCCGGGAAATCACAAGGTATAAATGACAGGGATAAAGGCCGCCGGCCGATGGAACAACCCGCTGCACCAGGGGGATGCGCCCCCGGTTTTCCACTGCGGTCACCCCGTATGCGGCAGACAAAAAGCGGGATAAGCCCTCCCTGGAAAGCCCTCCCGTCGGAAAAAGCACCTGGGGGCCCGCATTGCCTGGGGACCCGCCAAGGTTAATCCGCTTTCCCCTGCCATAGGGTTTAACGGGCAAAGGATAATGGTCAAAATCCGGATAATGGGGGGAGAGTCGGTGGCGGACATGGGCATGGGCCCATGTCCGCCCGGGGAAAAAAGATTATTGGCCTTTTCCCTCTTCCTCAACCTCAGCCTCCATGATCATCATGCATTCATGGCATTCCAATTCGATATTGGGCACGTCTCCGTACCGCTTTTTCAACTCATCCTCCGACAGATGGGAGGTGCCGCTGCACCCGCACTGGGGGCAGGATGTTGTGATTCTGTATTTTTTCTTAGACATGGTTTCCTCCTTCATATCCGCTCAGGAGTTATCGCCCTTGATTCTCGGATCATTGGGTTTTCCGGCGCAGTCCGGGGTATAGCAGGTGTTGTCCACAAAGGAGCAGTCCTTTTTACATGAGGGGCACTCCTCGGGCGGGGTGTCGGCTTCCAGGTTATATCCGCAATTATTGCATATCCAGCTTGTCATGATTTATCTCCTTTTTCTTTTGGAGCGATTTTATGTTTAGCGGTAAACGCCGCGCTCATCAACATGATATACAAAAACCATGCCTGGCGCCTGGACTTAAAATAGTATTGACATTTCCCGCATATCTTGGATGATGAATGGACCGAGAATAAAAATCGAACAGGACGTTGAATTTCAGGCCATGCAGGATACGTTGAAAAATATACCACAGATTCATACCCGATACCAGTGCACAGCCCTTTAATAAAGACCTGAAAAAAGCACGGGCATTGCATTATCATTGTGCCGGGACCTGAATGCCGGTTCAACACCAAAGGAGTTGTTCAATGACCCTAGAAAAAGAATTATCCATCCCCCTGGACACGGGGGACAGTGTATCGGCCGTACTCCACCTCCCGGAACCGCCGCCTTCCCCTGAAGTGGATTCCCGGGGGGTGGTCATTGCCCACGGCATGTCAAATGACATGAATAACCCGCTGATCGTTGCCATGGCCCGGGGGCTTGCCCAGAACGGCGTTGGCTGCCTCCGGTTCAATTTCCTCTACCGGGAGCGGCAGAAAAAATCCGCAGATCCGGAACACCGCCTCATCCACACCTTTGCGCAGGCCATGGCCCGGATGAAAAAAGAGATAGGGTCAGGCCCCCTTATTGCCGCCGGCAAATCCCTGGGGGCCCGGATGGCCGCCCAGGCAGCGGCCAACGGCGACATCGCCCCGAAAAAGCTGATTTTCCTGGGCTACCCCCTCCATGCGCCGGGAAGAAAGGACAAACTGAGGGATGCGCCCTTGTACCGGATCAAGCAGCCCATGCTCTTTTTCGAGGGCACCCGGGATCCTTTTTGCGATCTGGCGCTGATGGACAAGGTGCTGGAAAAAATCACCACTCCGGTAAGGCTTAACGTCGTTGACAATGGAGATCACGGCTTCGGCCTGCCCAAATCAGACCCCAGGCCACGGGAAGAGATATTCTCTGGCATGCTGGAGACATGCCTGGACTGGCTATAGGAGATTCCCGCCGTGGAAATCGAACTCTTTGAAATACGGAACCACATCATTTCCCACCCCCCTTTCCGCCATCTGCCCAAAGAAGCGGTGGATGAACTGGTTGCCCACGTTCAGGTCGCCTACTTCAAATCCAATGCCATGATTCTTGAAAAGGGGCAGGCCGCAGAATACCTTCATTTCATCCGCAAAGGGGCCGTGGAAATTTTCAGAAGCTCCGGGGAACTGCTCACCCGCATGGGAGAGGGGGAGTGTTTCGGCCAGTTCGCCCTGATGCGGAAAAAAAAGGTGAGATATCCGGCCAAGGCCATTGAAGATACCCTGATCTATCTCATCCCCGATGACCGGTTCCAGATCCTCTACGACCGGTTCGACAAATTTGCCGATTTCATGGAGGAAGACAACAGCATTAGACTTCAGCATGCGCTGGAACAGGGACCGCAGCGCTGGAATGGGAACGAAATTCAAACCACGAGTCCCTCAGGGCACCAGGGCAATCCCCTGCTGTTCTCAAAACTGAGCACCCTGCTCCACAGTAAAATCATTACCGCATCACCGGCGGTAACCATCCAGGAAGCGGCCCGCATCATGACCCGGAACCGGGTCTCGTCCCTGGTGCTTTTGGCAGAAACCGGCAGCGGTCCTCCCATTGCCGGCCTGATCACGGACCGGGATTTAAGAAAACGGGTCATCGCCAGGGGGATGGCCCTTTCCGCACCGGTGTCGGACATCATGTCCCGGAACATCGTTACCCACCAGGCCGGTGACTTTGCCTTTGAGGCCATGCTCACCATGATGCGCCACAACCTCCACCACCTGCCCATTCTGGACAATGACACCCCCCTGGGGGTCGTCACCGTCTCCGACCTGATCCAGTACGCCTCCCACGGTTCCATATTCATCGTCGGCGACATCTTCCGCAAAAAAACCGTGGACGAACTGGCGGATCTGGCCCCGGATATCAGACGCCTATTTGTCCAATTGGTCAACGAGGGCGCCAACGCCCACACCATCGGTGCGGCCCTTTCCCGGATCGGCGTGTCCCTTTCCCAACGCCTTCTCCAATTGGGTGAAAAAGAATTGGGTCCCCCGCCGGTGCCCTACTGCCTGCTGGCCCTAGGCGCCATGGCCAGGGACGAACTGACCCTTCTCACGGACCAGGATAACGCATTTGTCCTGGACGATGCCTTTCATCCGGAATCCCAGGACGCCTACTTCAAAGCCCTGGCCCGGTTTCTCAGCGACGGCCTGCACCGTTGCGGGCTGCATTATTGTAAAGGCAATATCATGGCCACAAATAAACAATGGCGCCAGCCCCTGTCCGTTTGGAAATCCCAATTTTCAGACTGGATCGACAACCATGACCCGAGGGCCCTGCTCAATGCGTCCATCTTCTTTGACCTGGACGGCATCTTCGGCGAGACCCGGTTTGCAGATGAATTAAAACACCTCATCCGGACCAAGGCCGGGGACAGCCCCCGGTTTCTGACCTGCCTGGCCAGGAACGCCCTGCTGAGGCGGCCGCCCCTCGGCTTTTTCAGGCAATTTGTTCTGGAACCCGACGGGGCGCATAAAAACACCTTCAACCTCAAACGGCGGGGCACCGCCCCCATCTGTGACCTGGCAAGGGTACATGCCCTGGCCTGCGGCTCAACCAAACTAAACACGGAAAACCGGCTGGAGGATATCAAAAAAACCGACCTCCTGGCCGAGGGGGTGGGGGACGACCTGCTGGACGCCCTGGAATTCATTTCAATGGTCCGCATCCGCAACCAGGCCCGTCAGGCTGAGCGGAAAGAGGCCCCACACAACAATGTCCACCCGTCCACCCTCTCCGCCTTTGAACGGCGCCACCTCAAGGATGCCTTCCAGATCGTGGCCCGGGCCCAGGATTTTCTGAAATTCAGGTACAACACCGGCAGGGGGAGCAGCAATTCAAGATGAGACCCAGGCCGCGCGACCATAAACAGGCCCCCCACACCGCCGCCGAAGACTGGCAGACCAGGTTCAACCACCTGTCCCGGAATGTTACCGATCCCCGGCTCAAGGCATTTTACAGGGCCTCCTGCGTTCCGGCCCACACCCCGGTCAAAAAGGTAAACTTCATGGCCCTGGACCTGGAAACCACAGGCCTGGACCTTGAAACCGACGCCATCCTCAGTATCGGCTACATCCCCCTGAAATTCAACCGGATTTGCTGCAGCAGCGCCCGGAACATCATTATCCGCCCGGGGGAATCGCCTGAACATCCGCTGGCCGAAATCCACGGCATCACCCACAGCCACCTGAAAAATGCACCGGAATTCGACAATATACTCGAAGACCTCCTGAACGCAATGGCCGGACACATCATCCTGGCCCATTACAACACCATTGAACGGGGATTCCTCGACAGGGCCTGCCGCGAACTGCTCGGCCAGCCCCTGGAATTTCCGGTGGTGGACACCATGGAACTGGAAGCCAGGATACATACCCCATTCACCCCCAATACCTTTCAGCGCTGGATGGGCCTTTCGCCCAGCCCTTCCCTGCGCCTCTCCCATTCACGGGAGCGCTACGGCCTGCCGCGGTATACCCCCCACCATGCCCTGACCGACGCCCTGGCCACCGCAGAACTGTTCATGGCCCAGGTGGCGGACCGGTTTTCCCCGGAGACGCCGGTGGGGGAACTCTGGATTTAACCGGCGCCTCGCCATATCTTGACAAGCGCCCCTGTATCTGGAATAGTCCTTGCTTTACCCTGACCATAATCAATATAAGGACATATAATGAAACGAATTTGTGTATACTGCGGCTCCAGCGAGGGAAGGGACCCCGGGTACAAGGCCGCGGCAAGGGCCCTGGGCCGGGCCATGCTGGAGAAAGGCATCGGCCTGGTATACGGCGGCGCCCAGATCGGTATTATGGGCGAGATCGCCAACACAGTGGTCAACGGCGGCGGGGAAGCCATCGGCATCATGCCGAAATCCCTTGCGGACCGGGAAATCTACCACACCGGCCTCACGGAGCTGAAAATCGTCAACTCCATGCACGAAAGAAAGGCCATGATGGCGGACCTGTCAGACGGATTCATTGCCCTGCCCGGCGGCCTGGGCACCATTGAAGAAATTTTTGAGGTCCTGACCTGGGCCCAGTTGGGATTCCACCGCAAACCCTGTGCCCTGCTCAATGCCCTGGGATACTACGACCACCTGTCGGCATTCCTCGACCACACAGTGGACCAGGGGTTTGTCAATAACGCATCCCGTACCATGATCATCACCGAGGCAGACCCCATCAGCCTCATCCGGCGATTCGAATCCTACGAAGCGCCGGTGGTCAATAAATGGATCGACCGGGACAACACCTGACCAGGAGGCGGTCATGACAATTAAAACCGGAAAAATAAACGTTCGGCTGGCAGCCCTCTGCTTTTTTTTCATTGCCCTGGCAACGGCCCATGCGGGTTCACCCGTATGGAAAATCACCAAAGGCGGTAATACCCTCTACCTGGGCGGCACCATCCATGTACTGGGGGAATCAGATTATCCCCTGCCCCCGGAATTTGACCGGGCCTATCAGGCATCCGAAATTATCGTTTTTGAAACGGACATTGCCAAAACCCAGGATCCCCAGTTCGCCCAGGCCATAATGGCCCAGATGCGCTATACCGGCCAGCGGACCCTTCAACGCCTTATCCGTCCCGCAACCTTGGAAGCCCTGGGCCGGTTCTCGGCGGAAAGGGGCATCCCTGCTGAAAACCTGCTCCCGTTTAAACCCGGCATGGTTATGGTCTTCCTCACCATGGCGGAAATGGAACGGCTGGGTGCCGGCGGGGCCGGCGTTGACGAATTCTACTTCAAAAAGGCCGGGCAGGACCAGAGGTCCCTGCGCTTCCTTGAATCTCCGGAAGCACAGATCCGTTTCCTTGCCGGCATCGGCGCTGGCAAGGAAGATAAAATGATCACCTACATTTTAAAAGATATCCAAAAGCTCCCCCGGCTGCTGCCGGTGATGAAGCAGGCCTGGCGCAACGGGGACAACGCCCGCCTCTACAAAGAGACCCTGGCGCCCTTGAAAAAGGAATACCCGGAGATATACAATTCACTGATGGTCAAACGGAATCTGGCCTGGATGCCGGTCATTGAACAGATGCTGGCCACCCCGGCAACCGAATTCATTTTGGTGGGTGCCGCCCACCTGGCCGGAGACCAGGGTCTCATCACCCTCCTCCGGGCAAAAGGCGCCACCGCCGTCAATCAATAGGGAAGGCCAGCCCTTACATTGGTCCTTGGACCGACCGGCCAGTTCCTGTCACAGGGGAAGGGTTTTCTTCTTTAACCAGTCCTGCACCTCCGGGGTTAGGCCGGGTGCCAGTTTTTCGTAGACCTCGTGGTGGTAATCGTTGATCCACTGGATCTCATCCGCCGTAAGCAGGGACCGGGCCATCAGTTCCCGCTCAAAATGACAGAGGGTCATGTTCTCGAATGTCAGGAACTGGCCGAAATTGTTTTTTTCGGCCTGGGCCACCATGACCATATTCTCCAGCCGGATACCGTATTCCCCCTCCCGGTAAAGCCCGGGTTCGTTGGTCAGCAGCATGCCCGGTTTCAGGGCAACATCAACGGGAAAGGGGCTGATCCTCGCCGGGCCCTCGTGGACGCAGAGAAAAAAGCCCACCCCGTGGCCGGTGCCGTGGCCGAAATCCAGGCCCTGCTGCCAGAGATACTGACGGGAGAGGGTATCGATCTGGTAGCCCCTGGTGCCTGCGGGGAACCTGGCCGTGGCCACGGCAATATGCCCCTTTAGCACCAGGGTATAATCCCGCATCTGCTTTTCATTGGGGCGGCCCAGGTGGAGGGTTCGGGTGATGTCCGTGGTCCCGGTCAGATAGTTGCCCCCGGAATCCGTCAAAAACATTCCGTCCTTCGTCAGGGCGGCATCGGTTTCATCCGTGGCAGAATAATGGCACATGGCTGAATGGTCGCTGAATGCCATGATGGAATCAAAGGAAGCCTTGATAAAATCTTTTTGTTCCCTGCGGAACCCAAGCAGCTTCTCAGCAACGGAGCGTTCCGTCAAGGGCCCGGGTGCATGGGCCAGCCAGTGTAAAAAGTTGACCATGGCACGGCCGTCTTTTACGGCGGTCTCCCTGATATGGCCGGTCTCCACCTTATTTTTAATACACTTCAGTTCGGTGGCAGGATTCTTCTTTTCTATGATCTGGACACCGGGATTGACCTGCCGGCAGAGATAATCGCTCACTATCTCCGGGTCAACCAGAAGCCGCCCCCCCGCCTCCAGGCCGGCCAGGGCATGGTCAATACCCTGATAGGGTTCAAGGGAAATGCCCTCCCCTTCCAGTTCATCCCTCACCCCGGCAGACAATTTATCCGGATGAATGAACAATTGGGTCTGCTCAATGGACACCAGGGCAAAGGCCAGGGCCACCGGATTGGTATGGGCATCCTCCCCCCTGAGATTAAAGGTCCATGCAATATCGTCCAGGGCCGTCATCAGATGGAAACCTGTGCCATACCCAGCCATTTTCTTGCGGATCTCATCCAGCTTTTCCGTCCGGGTTCGGCCCGCATAGGCCGGATCCAGGACAAAGGCCTGTGCACCAGGCATGGGAGGACGGTCTTCCCAGATCTCCGAAACCAGATCCAGAGACGTGTCCAACTCAATACCCTTGTCTTCAAACAGGGCTTTGTATTTTCTGAACTGGGCTAAAGACAAAAGCTTTCCGTCCATTGCGATCCGGCTGCCCCTGTCCAGATTATCGGCCAGCCAGACCTGGAATTCAGGCACTTCAGGTTCCCCCTGTCTGAACAGCTGGAATTCGTCCATCTGGGATTTAGCCTGGATCCAATACCTGAAATCGGTCCACAATCCAGCCGTGGAGCGGGTCACCACCGCAATGCCGGCCGATCCGGTAAACCCGGTCAGCCAATGCCTGGCATGCCAGTGGTCCGCCGTATATTCACTCTGGTGGGGGTCTGAACTGGGAATAACCACGGCCTCCGCCCCGTTTTGTTCCATCGCCGCCCTCAGGGCAGCAAGTTTTTCTGCTGTATTCAAATGATGACTTCCTGTGTTTTGCTATTTTATTTTAAACCGGTTGATCAGTTCATCCAGCTTTCCGGTCTGGTTCTCCATCTCCCCGGTATCCTTATTGATCCGGGTGCAATTTTCAGAGACCCGGATTCCGGCCCGGTTCACCTCCTCCATTTCCCCGGCGATTTCCGTTGTGAGTTCGTCAAACTGGGTGACGCTGTCATTTACATCGGCAATGCCTGTGGCCACGCCGGCGGTATTGTCTGCGATCTCTTTTGTGGTGGCGGACTGCTCCTCAATGGCCGATGCAATATCGTTCACCGCGTCACTCATGTTGCCGAAGGTCTTGGAAATGGTATCCATTTCCGTCACCGTGGTTCTGGAAGAGGACATGATATTCTCTATTTTCGCCTTGATATCCCGGGTGGCCCCCGCAGTCTGCTCGGCAAGGGCCTTGATTTCACCGGCCACAACGGCAAACCCCTTACCCGCCTCTCCGGCCCGGGCCGCTTCAATGGTGGCATTGAGGGCCAGCAGGTTGGTCTGCTCCGAAATCTCATTGATGGTCTCGGTAAAAGCGTTGATTTCACCGGCATCCCTGCCCAGCTGCCTCACCTTTTCCCCGGCCTTGCCGATCTTCTCCCCGGTGTCGCTGCTCAGGGCACGGGCCGTCTCGGCATTACGTGCAATTTCGTTAATGGTGGCGGTCATCTCTTCTGTGGAAGAGGCCACGATATCAAGATTATCCGAGGCCTGGCCCACCACCTGTGAAATATTGGAAATCCCCGCACTGATCTCACCCGTGGATTTGGTCACCGAACGGGTGACATCCATCATTTTTCCGGAACTGCCGGCAATATCCTCAGCCTCCTTCCGGGTCACCGACACGGAACTGGAAAGCGCGGCCGAGCTTCCTGCGATTTCAGAAATCATATCCTGGAGTTTTTGGATAAAAAGATTAAACCAGCGGGATAATTCACCGACTTCATCCTTGGAATGAATGTCAATGCGCTTGGTCAGGTCCCCCTCCCCTTCAGCCACATCCTTGAGCCCTTCGGTCACCCTGAGGATGGGTTTTACCATGGAACTTGAAAAGAACAGGGCCAGTGGAATGGTCAGCACCATACAGCAAAGATAAACGATGCCCATTGTATAGACCACCTGGAGGGTGTTCTGCATTACCCTGTCCGACGGGGCAAGCAGGGCGATGGCCCCGGCGGAATTTGTATTTTCGTAGATGGGCAGCAGGCCCTGAAAATAGTCCTTGCCGCCTGTTTCAAGGGTGCCGGCCAGTACCTCCTGGTTTTCAAGACGCCAGTCCTTGCCGGCTGAAGCGGGAACCCCTCCCATATCCAGGCTGCTGTACTCACTTAAATTCCCGGCGGCAAACCTGTTTCCGGCAAATATATTGACATGAAGCCCGGTCTGGGCGGCCACATCAGCGGCAAATTCCTTGCCCAGAGACTTGGACAGAATCACGGCGCCCACCTGTTTGGGTTCCGTCTGCTTGGTTTTTTTATTGTACTTTTCTACCATGATGGGAACATACATGGCCAGGACCAGGCGGTTGCCGTCACGGCCCAGGCGGCCCCAAGGGGCTGTCCCCCCTGTCCCGGGCCGGGAAAGTGGTGTTGAAAGGCCATCAATGCCGGGCCGGCTCTCCCATTTGCTCTTTTTCAGGTCCGCATCCTTGCCCACCCGGGTGAACTTAAACGCCTTCTCCGGGTTGACATAATAAAAACCGGCCACCCGTTCATCCCCGTTCTGCTTTTCGGTAAAGGCCAGCAGTTCCCCTTCGGCATCGTAAAGGGACAGGGCGTCCAGATCATTCCCCGATGCCGTCGCAAACAGGGCAGAGGTCAGATCGATGAAACCGGTCTCGGTCATGACCAGGTCATAATCCTTCTTAAAATCGCCCAGGAATTTGACATTTTCACTGACCTTGAACAGGGTGTCCATCTGGGCAATTTTAAGAATCAGATCGCCCTTGATATCGGCAATCTTTGATTTCACCGTCTTGGCGCCGGCCGCCAACCCGTCATTTACCGCTGTCACATTCTGATTGTAGGTCACCCAGGAGACCACAAGGGAGGAGGAAATCATCACCAGCACAACCACCAATAAGATCACGCCAAGTATTTTCTGCTTCATTTTCAAATTGAATACTTTCATGCTCCTCCTTATTCTGCTATGGTTCTTATATTATTCCAATAATAACAAGTTCCATACACGTTTTAGGATTCTTTCTCAATCTTTTTCCCCGCCCGATTTCCCGTGATGCCCTCTTCAACCGGCATAATCGTATCAGCAAAACATGAAAGGAGCCCCATGAAAACCATCATAGAACCCTTTCGCATCAAAACCACCGAGCCCATCAAAATCATCACCAGGGCAGAACGAATCCGGGCCCTGGAGACGGCCCATAATAACGTATTTCTCCTGGATGCCGAAGACTGCTGCATCGACCTGCTCACAGACTCGGGTACCGGGGCCATGTCCACCCGGCAGTGGGCCGCCATGATGCTGGGGGATGAATCCTACGCCGGATCCAAGTCCTGGAAGCATTTTGAGAACACGGTGAGGTCCGTCACCGGGATCAAGCATGTGCTGCCCACCCACCAGGGCCGGGCCGCTGAGGCCATCCTGGCCCAGACCCTTATAAAAAAGGGGAACCTCATCCCCAATAATTCCCATTTCGACACCACAAGGGCCAATATCGAATATGTGGGGGGCATTGCCGTGAACCTCCTCTGCCCCGAAGGGACGGACACCGCCGACCAGTCCCCCTTTAAAGGGAATATGGATATTGACAGGCTCAAAACCTGCATTGCCGAAAACGGCAGTGACAACATCCCCTTTGCCATGATCACGGTGACCAACAACACCGGCGGCGGGCAACCTGTGTCCATGGCCAACATCAAAGAGGTCAAATCCATTCTGGCCTCCCACGGGATACCATTGATCATCGATGCCTGCCGTTTTGCGGAAAACGCCTATTTCATCCATGAACGGGAACCCGGATACCGGGGGAAAAGCCTTGTGGACATCGCCCGGGAAATGTTCTCCTATGCCGACGGCGCCACCATGAGCTGTAAAAAGGATGGGCTGGCCAACACCGGGGGATTCCTTATCTGCAACAACGACCACTGGGCAGAAGAATTCAAAAACCTGCTCATCATCCGGGAAGGATTTCCCACCTACGGCGGCATGGCCGGACGGGACCTGGAAGCCATTGCGGTCGGCCTGATGGAGGCCCTGGAATATGATTACCAGGTCTACCGCCAGGCAACCGTCAGATATCTGAGCAAAAAACTCATTGACATAGGGGTACCCATTGTCCGCCCGGCCGGGGGCCATGCCGTGTTCATAGATGCCAGAAAGATGCTGCCCCGTATCCCGCCCCTCCAGTATCCGGGCATCGGAGTGGTCAATGCCCTGTATATAGAAGGGGGAGTGCGGGGGGTGGAACTGGGCTCCGTCATGTTCGGCAGCTTTGACAAAGGGGGCAGGGAAATTCCCTCCCCCCTGGAACTGGTCAGGCTGGCATTCCCCCGGCGGGTATATACCCAGAGCCATTTTGACTACCTTACCGAGGTGATCCGGGAGGTCTGGCAGAACCGCTCAAAAATACCGGGATATGCCATTACATACCAGGCCCGTTTTCTGCGCCATTTCACCTGCAGGTTTGAGCCGGTTTAAACCTGTTTAAGCAGCGTAAACTCTGAATTGAAGGGGCTTTCTTTTTTTGCTTGACTATATAATCCTACGTTTTTATAGTGATCGACACTCACAATTTAATTGTAAGGTATGCTGTACTTTTAATTTTTTAATTTAGAAGGGGAGAAAGAAATGAAATCTATTCTGAAATCTTTTGCTGTTGCATTTGCCGCAACTGCTCTGCTCGCTGCACCCGGATTCGCCGCAGACACCATTAAGCTCGGTGTGGCCGGCGCCCATTCCGGCGACCTGGCATCCTACGGCCTGCCGTCCGTTAATGCCGCCCAGTTGGTAGTCAAAAAAATAAACGCCAACGGCGGCGTTCTGGGCAAAAAAGTTGAACTGCTGGTTGAAGACGATGTATGTAAACCTGAAGTGGCCGGCAACACCGCCACCAAACTGGTATCCGACGGTGCCAACCTGATTCTCGGACACATCTGCTCCGGTGCCACCAAAGCGGCCCTGGGCTTCTACAAAGATGCCAAAATCGTTGCCATGTCCCCGTCTGCCACCAATCCGGACCTGACCCTCTCCGGCGAATACCCCAACTTTTTCAGGACCATCCCCCACGACGCCAAACAGGCACAGCTCCAGGTACAATTCGCCACCAAGACCCTGGGTGTTAAAACTGTGGCCATCCTCCACGACAAGGGCGACTACGGCAAGGGCCAGGCTGAGCTTGCAAAAAAATACTTTGAGGAAGCCGGCGTTGAAGTGGTCCTTTTCGAAGGCGTCACCCCGGGTGCCGTTGACTATTCCGCCATCGTAACCAAGGTCCGCCGTAAAAAACCCGAACTGGTAGTCTGGGGCGGATACCATCCTGAAGCGTCCAAAATTGTCACCCTGATGCGCAAGAAAAGAATGAAAACCCTTTTCATGGGTGCTGACGGCGTAAAAGACGATACCTTCATCAAGGTTGCCGGCAAATACGCAGAAGGCGTTTATGCAACAGGTCCCATGGACATCTCCAACAACCCCCTTGCCAAACAGGCTAAAAAAGAACACCAGGACGAATTCGGTTCAGATCCCGGCGCCTTCTTTGATGCGGCCTATTCCGCAGCCCTGGCCATGCTCAACGCCGTTGAAAAGGCCGGCTCCACCGATTATGACGCGGTTGTAAAAGCGCTGCAGACCGAATACGTGGACACCCCGCTGGGCAAAATCAGATTTGACCAGGCCGGCGACGCCACAGGCATCGGCTTTACCGTTTACCAAGTTAAAGACGGCAAGTTTACTGAACAGAAGTAAACGCCCGTTTGCACATCCCAAAGGGCAGGTAGAAAAGTATACCTGCCCTTTGTTTTTGGCCGGCTGACCATGCCGGAACCTTTTCATTTAAAAGCAGGTTACTATGGAGTTTGATTTTTTTCTAGAACTTTTCTTCGGCGGGCTGACCCGGGGAAGTATCTACGCCCTTATCGCACTGGGGTACACCATGGTGTACGGTATCATCCAGTTAATCAATTTTGCCCACGGAGAAATTTACATGATCGGCGCCTTCACCGGCCTGATCGTATCCAGTGTCTTAACTATGGCGGGTTTCCCCCAATTGGCCGTGGTGGTGGTGGCGGCCTGCGCAGCAGTGATTTACGCCTGCAGTTACGGGTATACCATGGAGAAAATCGCCTACAAGCCCTTGAGGAATGCCCCCCGCCTTTCTGCTCTGATTTCAGCCATCGGCATGTCCCTGTTTCTCCAGAACTATGTATTACTGGCCCAGACCTCCGATTTTCTTCCCTTTCCAAGCCTGATACCTGATTTTGAATTCTGGGAGCCCTATGCCCATATCATGACCTCACCGGAGCTGGTGATCATCATCACCACGATAGTGGTCATGATTGGACTCACCTTTCTCATCAAGTTCACCCAGGTGGGCAAGGCCATGCGGGCCACCTCCCAGGACCAAACCATGGCTGCCCTGCTGGGCGTCAACGTGGACCGGATCATTTCCATTACCTTTGTTGTGGGCTCTGCAACAGCGGCCATCGGCGGACTTCTCATTGCCTCCCACATCGGACAGATCAACTTTTACATGGGATTCATCGCCGGTATCAAAGCCTTTGTGGCCGCCGTGCTCGGGGGCATCGGCTCCATACCCGGCGCCGTGCTCGGCTCCCTTGTCCTGGGATGGACCGAAAGCTTTTTCACCGGTTACATCTCCAGTGACTACGAGGATGTATTTGCATTCCTCTTCCTGGTCCTGATCCTTATTTTCAGGCCATCCGGCATCCTCGGCAGATCTGAAACCCAGAAAGTATAGATAAAGACATAAAAAGATAATACGATGAATCTTACTCAAGAAATAAAAAAATCGACTCTGGTCGCCATCTGGTTCATGTTCCTGACATTTCCGCTGATGGTCATCCGGGTCAATACAGTGACAAATAATGTTGAATGGAGATGGTGGAACATGGCCCTTATCGGCGTGGCATCCTTCTTTTTCTCCATTCTCTGGCGCCATATGCTCCGGAAAAAAGAACAGGGTACAAAAAGCGAAAAGGAAAAAGAGGTTTCCATCCTCAGGAAATTCTTTGCGGAAAAGAAAAACCAGGTAGGTGCTCTCATCGCCCTGGCCCTCATCACCCTGGCCTTTCCCCATCTTTTTTCCATGTACCAGACCAATATCATGATCTCAGCCCTGATTTACGTCATGCTGGGCCTGGGGCTGAATATTGTTATCGGACTGGCCGGGCTTCTGGACCTGGGGTATGTGGCCTTTTTTGCCGTGGGCGCCTATTCCTATGCCCTGCTCAACGCCCACTTCGGCTTAAGCTTCTGGCTGGCCCTGCCCCTGGGCGGACTGCTCTCGGCCATTTTCGGCATCATCCTTGGGTATCCGGTGCTGAGGCTGCGGGGGGACTACCTGGCCATCGTCACCCTGGGGTTCGGGGAAATCATCCGCCTGGTCCTGGAAAACTGGAGCGAATTTTCCAACGGGCCGGCCGGTATTGCCAACATCCCAAAACCCTCGCTTTTCGGTATGGACCTCTCCCTTGAAGCCTACACCATCTACCTGTTCTACATCATCGTCGGTCTGGTGATTTTCACTATTTTCTTCATTGACCGCCTGGAAAACTCCAGAATCGGCCGGGCCTGGATCGCCCTGAAAGATGATGAGATCGCCTGCCAGTCCATGGGCATCGACAAGGCCAAAACCAAACTGCGGGCATTTGCCCTGGGGGCCACCTGGGCCGGTATGGGCGGGGTTGTATTTGCGGCAAAAACCACCTTTATCAACCCGGCCTCCTTTACCATCTGGGAATCTGTCATCATCCTGTGTACCGTGGTGCTGGGCGGCATGGGTTCCATCACCGGCGTCATCGTCGGCGCCATGCTCCTGATCCTGTTGCCCGAGTACCTGAGGGCATTTGCCGAATACCGGATGATCTGCTTTGGTGCAGTCCTGGTGCTGATGATGGTATTCAAGCCCGGCGGCATGATCGAAAACGTCCGGAAAACCTACAAGTTTAAAGCGCATACAAAATAAGGCCATGAAACCAATACTAGAAGTAAACAACCTGACAATGGATTTCGGTGGTCTCAGGGCCATTGACAGCCTCGACCTGTCCATCGAACAAGGACAGATTGCGGCCCTGATCGGGCCCAACGGCGCAGGCAAGACCACCTTTTTCAACTGCATCACCGGCATCTACAAACCCACCAACGGAGATGTGCTCATCCGGCCCAAAGGCGGAGATGGGGAGACCCAGCGCCTCAACGGACTCAAACCCAACCACGTCACCCGCAGGGGACTGGCAAGAACCTTCCAGAACATCCGTCTTTTTTCATCCATGACCGTTCTGGAAAATGTGATGATCGGCTGCCACCCGATCACAGGTGCCGGCATCCTGGGGGCCCTGTTCCGGGGAAGCTCCACCAAGGACGAGGAACAGTTCATTGTGGACAAAAGCTATGAGATCCTGAAAAAAATCGGCCTGGACCAATATGTGGACGAACTGGCCGTAAACCTGCCCTATGGGGCCCAGAGACGGCTGGAAATCGCCCGTGCCCTGGCCACAGATCCCTTTCTCCTCCTCCTTGACGAGCCGGCCGCCGGAATGAACCCCAAGGAAACCCAGGAACTGGACGACCTGATCATCCGGCTGCGGGACGAAGAGAAGATCAGCATCCTGCTCATTGAGCACGACATGAAGCTGGTCATGAGCCTGTCAGATCGGATTTTCGTGGTGGACTACGGCAAAAAAATCGCCGAAGGCAACCCGGAGGAGATCAGAAACAATCCCACTGTGATCAAAGCCTATCTGGGAGAGGAAATCGATGCTTAAAATCAGAAATATACAGACCTTCTACGGGAACATCCAGGCCCTGAAGAATATCGACATGGATGTGAATGAGGGAGAAATCATCACCCTCATCGGCGCCAACGGGGCCGGCAAATCCACAACCCTGATGACCCTGTGCGGGGTGGTGCCGCCCACAACGGGCACCATTGAATTCCAGGGACAGGACATCACGGGCACGGCCCCGGATAAGATCGCGGCCCTGGGGATCAGCCAGGTGCCCGAAGGCCGCCGGATTTTCCCCTACCTCACGGTTATGGAGAACCTGGACATGGGCACATTTTTGCGCAAAGACAAGGAAAATATCAAAAGGGATATCGACCACGTTTTTGAACTCTTCCCCAGGCTGGCCGAGCGGCGCAACCAGCAGGGCGGTACGCTTTCCGGCGGGGAACAGCAGATGCTGGCCATTTCCCGGGCCATCATGAGCAAGCCCAAGCTTTTGCTCCTTGATGAGCCGTCATTGGGGCTGGCCCCCATCATCGTCAAACAGATATTTGACATCATCAGAAAGGTCAATGAAGAAGACAAGGTAACCATCTTTCTGGTTGAACAGAATGCCAACCTGGCCCTGAAGATTGCCGACCGGGGCTATGTAATGGAAACCGGCGCCATCACCATGACGGATACCGGTGAAAATCTTTTGGCCAATGAGGATGTTAAAAAAGCCTATCTGGGTATGTAGCCTTCACCCCAAAAGGATTCCGGGGCAGTCGGCGGTGGATGACGCCCTGACTGCCCCGGTTTTGCAATGAAGATAGGAATTAATTCAGAGGGTTAGGAGAAGATACCCTCATCTTTATCAGAATCCTTAAAGGAATGTAGGAGAGAATCGGAAGTTTGGTCGGATTGTTTTTCAGAAAAACTCTCTTTTAACCAGGATTGATCAGATGAGAGTTCATCCATTCTTAAAAAATCAAAAAAGTCATCCTGGTCCGGTGTCTCAATCGACTTAAACATGGCTTCCTCCTTTCATGCAATGGTGCCGGCGGGAAAATCGGCCGGCGTTTTTAAGCCCGAAATCATCATATCAGGGCAGAAAGGAGTAAATCAATCAGGGAAACCCTGATTTTTTCCCACTTTTTTCGATTCTTTCTGTATATTTTTGGTTCTTCTGGTAAGTTTTTTATCCTTTTATTCTAATTTAGGTAAAAAATAACCAGCCATAACCTTCACATCAATCAACAGGGTGGTACGGCCGTTAATAATGACGGTCCCCTTCACCCCCTTTTGCTTGAGCGCGCCTTCATCCAGAACCAGTTCTGTCTCAACGGTATCCACGGGCGGGGTGGCCATCAAGCCGAATTCCATATCCCCTTCCCTGAACACAATGACTTCGTGAACTTCCCGCTGGGGTAAAGGGGCCACATTGACCATTCCTGACAGCTCGTACAGGGGCAGGGAGCCGCCGCGATACTGGGTCACTTTCCGGTTGCCGACCACCTCTATTGCCGTGGTGCGGACCCGTTCGATGCGGGCCACACTGTCAAAGGGCACGGCAAAGTATTCGGACTCACCGTTCTTAAAGACAACCACAGCGTTTTTTCCCGAAACCGCCTCATTCTTACCGCTTGTGCTGTCCCCTTCCCTTCGCAGGGCCAGCCCGCCCATCTGGGCCAGATTCAGGATATCCAGGATAAGCGCCACATTGCCGTCCCCCATGATGGTGGCGCCGGCCCAGGCCCGGTAATGCTTAAGATGGCGCCCCAGGGGCTTGACCACAATCTCCTCTGCATCATGGAGCGTGTCGATGACCAGGCCGTACCGATAACTGCCGGCAAAGACCACGGCAATGTTCAGGGCACTGGAGGGGTGCCGCCGCCTGTCCCGGGCGCCCCTTTCCGTGAATTCCTGTGCGTCTTCCGGGCCGGAGACAAAGGGCTCTCCCTCCTCAGGCCGTTTTAGGGACCGCCGGTCCGCAATATTCCGGCGCCGCTCCCTCCTGGGGTCCCCGGTCCCCGGATCAATATAGTACCTGGGGATACCCAGCATCTCGGACAGGTTCAACACCGGCAGCAGTTCTCCCCGGAGCCGGACCACATCCGCAGCTCCCACTTTTTCGATTCTCTCTTTGACCTGATTCGCAGGAATCCGGATTAATTCCTCCAGATTGGCCTGGGGGATGGCATATTTTTCCCTACCCACCGAGGCAATCTGGCTGGGGATAATGGCAAGGGTCAAGGGCAGTTTCACCCTGATTTCACTGCCCACACCGGACCGGGAGTCTGTTTCAATTCTGCCGCCGATGCTTTCGATCTCCGCCTCTGCCGCTTCCGGCAGAGGCTGGGAAAATCGCCCGCAACCGTCATCGGCAAGGCTAACAACAATCTGGCCGGCTTCATTGGAGGCCTTGAGTACAAGCCCCGGGCTGGACGGTTTTCCCGCTTCAGCCCTTTGGTCGGCAGAATCCAGCAAAAAACGGATGCAATATTCGGTCAGGGCCTCCAATGGGATGCGGATGCCGTCCAGAATGGCGGTATCCAGTTCCACCTCCTCCCCCCGGGTCGACACCTCAACCGACATGTCCAGGGCCGCTGCTGTTTCCACGGCTCTATTCTTCAGCCCGCGGAACAAACCGGCCACGGACTGCATCCTGGTTTTCATCACCACCTCCTGGAATTCAGAAGTGATCATGTCAATTCTGTGCCCTGCCGCCTCAATGGACTTCATGTCCTGCCGGCCGATTCCCTGGAGCATCTGGTTCCGGCCCAGCACCAGTTCACCGGCAAGGTCCATCAGGGTGTTCAAAAGTTCGACTTTCACCGGCAACATGCCGGTATCCGATGTTTTACCTGTGTCCACGGCATTTCTCCTTGGTTATGATGACCAGCAAAAAAATGGAGGCAGACCGGCCTGAAGTTTCCGAACTACTCCACCTTTATGATTTTAACGGTATGCCCCACCCAGTTGGGGGGCAGGTAAATCCGTCCGCTATTGCCCGATGCCTTGACTTCCTTTTCAATCATTTCCTCTCCGTACACCTCAAATTTCACACGGGCCCTGGGCCTTAGTTCCGTATTTTTTTTATCCCTGTCTTCCATCATAAATTATTCCTGTTCCGGGCAAGACCAGGCAGGATATCTCCCCCTGTTATTCAGGGAGATGCGCCCTGGTATACAATGCGGTAACCCCTCCCGGCGCCCCTTCAAAACATTTCCGGCAGGACCTGTCCCCCGGATCAGCCGTAAAAGGCGCAAGCCGCACCGAGAATCCCAGATCTTCATATAATGATTTGATTTCCGATAGCCGGGGTTCTTGGAAATTCCCCCTGAACGTCCAGTCTTTGATATCCTGCTCTGTTGAAGCCATTATTTATCGATATTATAGCCTTTAAACATCTATTTTACAGCTTTAATATATCTTTTGCACTGAATTTTCAATCCCCTGCCGCCCGTTGCCTGTGACTCCCGAAGACCGTGCGGCCTCTGGTTACCCTGTGATCTCTGTTTACCATGTGGCCTTTGGTTACTGCGTGACCTCTGGTTGCCGCGTGACCTCTGGTCATTGGATAACGGGATATTTTTTCCTGTACCAGTCAACGATGCCGTGCCGGAGGTTGAATATCCGTGTGAATCCGCGGTCAATCAGAATTTTGGACGCCACCGTGCTCCTGTTCCCGGTGGCACAGTAAATGAGAATGGGATCGTCCTTCCGGGCTGAAAGCTCGGTCCACCGTTTTTGCAGTTCCTGCACGGGAATCAGCACTGCATTTTTAATCCTGGCCTGGTTAAACTCCTTGGGCGTACGGACATCCAGGATGAGGGGGGAAAAGGTCTGGATCACCTCCTGGGCATCTTTGGCCGATACGGCCCGGTAATGGGCTCCGGCATATTCAATGACCCTGATGGTACCGGCGGTATCGCCGATATAAATATCAAAAATGCCGGTCTGTTTCATCTTAAAATACGGAGACCGGCCTTGATCCGGCGCCAATTGCCCTTCAATGCCGAGTGCCGGAATGGATAACAGGACGGGCCTGCCGCTCCCCAGGTCGAATTTGATATAATCCCCCCTGAAAACCGAAAATCCGTTTCCCCTGGCCAGTTCCTCCGCATTGAGCACCCTGAATCCGTTGATCAGGGCCCCGGACACCTTATCCGCCTGTCCGGCCCAGGCTAAATTGAACAAAAGAGACAAACAGGCGGCCATCAGATATACTGAACGTCGTGCCATCCTGTTTTTCATGGGTGAATTGCCCGATGCCATAGATATCTCCACGCAAATTCATTGTAAATTTAACAAGATAAAAATTAGCACACACCTTTATAGGCTGCAAGGCCCTAGTGGACAGTCTGCACAGATTGATGCCGGGCGCACAAAAGACCGATGTCAGAGGCAATAGGTTCGGCCCCCCCGTGCCAGGGGAATAGGCGGGGCGTCGGATGGGGCCGTGTGGTACCCCAGCACCGGACAGTCCAGCCGGCCCTGAAGCTTTTTCACCTCTTTCCAATGGGTATGCACCCCCATTGGATGACCAAAACTGACTTCATGGAAAACCAGGCTGCAGCCTTCGAACCATTGGGGAAGCAACTCCTCCCTGCCCAGCACGGCATTAATGGTGTCATCCAATTTGGTATCCCCTGAAAACCCGAAGGTTTTCCCGCCGGCAGTGATTTTGAGCCCCAGGGTACCATAGGGAAGAATATGGTGGTTCCAACGCGTGGCCAGTTCCATCCCCCCCAGAACCAGTGGTCTTCCCGGCACAACGGGGGTGAACCGCACCAGGCCGTCGAAATCCGGGAAAAGCCCCAAAAACTGCTGCCGGAGCACATCGTAAACCGGTTTTGCCGTAATCAGATGAAGGGGGCGGTTAAGGGCTGCCGCCCTGGAGAGGCAGGCGGATATGCCCTGGACATGGTCTTCATGGTTGTGGGTTATGAACAGGTCGGTGATATCGTCCCAATGTACCTTTCGGGAGGCGAGGGTATGGGCGGGATATCCCCCTGGATCAATCCAGAGGACCCGTTTCCCGAAACGGACAAGGCAGGAGGATACCGTTCCTGTAAATCCGTTGCCCGTGCCCACGGGGGTGATCTCCATCTCCCGCCGCCGGGCCCTGTCCGGGGCCACGGTTCCCAGAACATCTTCCACCACCCCGTCTCCGTTAAACGGGTCAAGTTCACCTCCGTCGTATACCACCCGGCCCCGGTCAAGGATCCGGATACAATCCCGGTCAAAAAAAATGGTCACATCGCCGGTGGTATACTGGTTTTCCACTGTCGTTTTCCGGAACCACCGGCTCAGCCACCCCTTTTTCTCCACCCGGGTACAGGACGGGTCGAAAAACCAGGAAAAAGTATGGTCCAAATTGCCGTACATGACAGCCATATCTCCGGGCCGCCCCACATAAATTCGGCCCTGCCCTTCTGACACCTGGCAGTCCCAGAGCACAAATTCTTCGCCGGTGTAGTTGTCACCGGCCATGGAACCCTGCCAGGGCGGCACAACCACCAGGCCGGCGTCAATGCCGAACCTGCGGCAAAGCTTTGAGATATCCGGCATACTGCCGATACGGATCCGCCCGGCCGGGGTGGTGACAAAATCCACTGACATGCCGTTCCACACCAGCCGTTCCGTTGCCGGATCCAATTGCATCAATCCGTTTTCCAAAAAAGCCTCCAATTATGTAAACGATTACATAAATATCTATTATCTATTTTGTCTGAAAAAGACAAGGAGAATAGCCCCCCTAAAGCAATGGTTAGAAATATGTTATAGCCTATTATAACAATGTTTCCATATGATTAGGACTTGGTTTATACCGGAAAAAACCTTGACAGGCCTTCGCGTGGATGACTATAGACGTGTAAACGCTTACATACACAGGAAAGATATGAGTACAATTAATGATGTTGCCAGGCTGGCCGGGGTATCCACGGCAACCGTATCACGGGTGATCAATACACCGGAACGGGTCCGGACCCAAACCCGTGACAGGGTGTTCCGGGCAATGAAAATGTGCAATTACAAATACAACGCCCTGGCAAGGGGCTTTGCCACCAAACGAACCAATACCATCGGCATGATCATCCCCAACATCAACAACCCGGTGTTTGCGGAATCCACCAGGGGCATCCAGGACTATGCAGAAAAGAATAAAATCCAAATGATCCTGGGCAACTCCTACTATAGCAGGGATATGGAAAAATCCCTGGTGAAAACCTTTCTGGAAAAGCAGGTGGACGGGCTGATCCTCACCCCTGCCAACCCCAAGGGGGAATTAATCAGCGCCCTGGTAAGGGACAATCTTCCCCTTGTCCTGCTCTACTCCACCATTAAAAAAGGGCCGGTGTCCGCCGTGGGCATCGACAATTACAAGGGCGGGTATGCGGCCTGCCGCCACCTGGTGGACCTGGGCCACCGGCGCATCGCCATGGTGGCCGGCAAATTTTCCATCTCTGACCGTAGCTTTCACCGGTGGCACGGCTATAAAAAATGCCTGGGGGACCACGGCATTCCCTATGATTCGAACCTCCTTGTCCAGACAGGATACTCCCTGACCGGGGGACGGGACTGCATCAAAAAACTGATGGGGCAGGAAGACCCGCCCACGGCGGTGTTCTGCTCCAACGACTACCTGGCCATCGGTGCCATGAAAGGGGCCAGGGAATTAGGAATTGATATCCCGGGGCACCTGTCTGTAATTGGATTTGACGATATACAAATCGCCTCCTATATCTCCCCGGCACTGACCACCATCAGCCAGCCCGCCTATGAAATGGGCCGCCTGGGGGCAGAGATTCTATTTGGTCATATCCAGGGGCAATCGGAACAGGAAAACAAGGCCTGCCATAAGATGCTGGACTTCAATCTTGTGGTGCGGGAATCCACGGCAAAGCTCTGAGGCAAAATCCGAGGCCCGGGGCAGAAGTCACCCGCCCCGGCCTGTAAAATAAAACGACCGGGTGGGAATCACCCAAAATAAAACTAAAAGGAGAAGCAAAATGAAACACCTGAAACTGATGGCGGCGGCATTGTTTCTGCTGCTGTTTTCATCCACGGCATTCTGTGTTGAACTGACCATGTATTACCCGGTGGCCGTCGGCGGCCCCCTGACCAAAATTGTGGACGGGCTGGTGAACGATTTCCAGGCCGAATACCCGGATATAAAAATCAAGGCCATCTATTCGGGCAACTACACCGACACCATGACCAAGGCCATGACCTCCCTGAAGGGGGGCAACCCGCCCCATCTTTCCGTGATCCTGTCCACGGAAATTTTCACCCTCATTGACAACGACGCCGTGGTTCCCTTTGACGAACTGGTGACCACCGATGCAGAAAAAACCTGGCTCAACAGCTTCTATCCGGCCCTGATGGAAAACTCCAAAACGGGCGGTAAAACCTGGAGCATTCCCTTCCAGCGCTCCACCATCGTCATGTACTACAACAAAGATGCCTTCCGCAAAGCCGGCCTTGATCCGGATAAGCCCCCGGCCACCTGGGACGAACTGGTTGCCATGGGCAAAAAGCTGGTACAAAAGGATGCGGACGGCAAGGTGACCCAATGGGGCATCGAAATTCCCTCAACCGGGTACCCCTACTGGATGTTCGGCGCCCTTTGCAAACAGAACAGCGAGGTCCTGATGAACTCCCTGGGTACTGAAACCTATTTTACCAACCCCGGCGTGGTTGAGGCCCTTGAATTCTGGAAAGCCCTGGGCAGAACCCACGGCATCATGCCCCAGGGTACCATTGAGTGGGGAACGCTAAGATCAGCCTTCCTCGAAGGAAAAACCGCCATGATGTGGCATTCCACAGGCAACCTCACCGCCGTTAAGAAGAATGCCAAATTCGACTTCGGCGTGGCCATGCTGCCGGCCATGAAAATGCGGGGCACCCCCACCGGCGGCGGCAACTTTTTTATCTTCAAAAAGACCTCCCCCGAAGAACGCAGGGCTGCCCTGACCTTCATCAAGTGGATGACCCAGCCCCAGCGCACCGCCCAATGGAGTATCGGTACGGGTTACCTGGGTACCCGCCCCGACGCCTATGAAACCGCAGCCCTGAAAGCGTACGTGTCCGGATTCCCGGCAGCCGCCGTTGCCAGGGACCAGCTTCAGTATGCCACGGCCGAACTCTCCGTTCATGAAAACGGCCGGATCTATAAGATCCTAAACGACAATATCCAGGCGGCTTTAACCAATGCAAAAGCACCTGGAAAGGCAATGAAAGACGCCCAGAAACAGGCCGAAAGAATCCTGAAACGGTATTAACCCCAACCTAAATCCGGGCATGTTCCGGCAGGGGGCCGCCCCCTGCCGGAGCCGCCCGGCACCTGGAGTACCCATGACCCACCGGAATATCGGTGCCGCCCTCGAACATGCCGGCGCCTGGATGCTGGGCATCCTCTGGCTTCTGCCAGTTTTTTTTGCATTCTGGAGCGCATTTCATCCACCGGAATTCTCCACCCGGTTTGATCTGCTCGCCCCGCTGACCCTTGACAATTTCACCCGGGCCTGGTCCCATGCCCCTTTTCCCAGATACCTGGTCAACAGCTTCATGCTGGTGACCATGATCCTAACGGCCCAGTTTATCCTGTGCACCCTGGCAGCCTACGGATTTGCCAGGTTCACCTTCTGGGGAAGAGACCTTCTCTTTGCCCTGGTTCTGCTTCAGCTCATGATCATGCCCGAGGTTCTGCTGGTGGAAAATTACCGGACCATATCCGCCATGGGCCTGCTGGACACCATTCCGGCCATGGGCCTGCCCTATGCGGCCTCCGCCTTCGGGATCTTTTTGCTGCGCCAGTCCTTTAAAACCATTCCCAAGGAACTGGTGGAGGCGGCACAGGTGGAAGGGCTTTCCGCCCTGGGAATCCTGTGGCGGGTCTACGTGCCCCTGGCACGGTCCACCTACATCGCCTACGGCCTGGTCTCGGTGAGCTACCACTGGAACAACTTCCTGTGGCCCCTGGTTATCACCTCTTCGGTGAACTCCAGGCCCCTCACCGTGGGCCTGGCCATTTTCGGGGCGCCGGAGTCCGGTGTGGACTGGTCCATCATCACAGCGGCCACGGTGATGACCATTTTGCCCCTGCTGCTGGCCTTCATCCTTTTTCAGCGACAATTTGTGCAGTCTTTTATGCATTCAGGAATTAAATAAACAACAAAAGATGAAACACCGACCATGACAGATATAGTGCTAAAAAACATCAGTAAATCCTGGGGCGACAACCAAGCCCTGGGCAATGTGAATTTCACCTGCGACGCCGGCAGCCTATTGGTACTCCTGGGCCCTTCGGGCTGTGGTAAATCCACCACTTTGCGCCTGATATCCGGCCTGGAAACACCCACAACAGGCACCGTTGAAATCGGGGGAAAGGACGTCACCCGCCTGCCCCCGGTCAAACGGAACATCGCCATGGTTTTTCAGAACTACGCCCTTTTTCCCCATTTATCCGTGGCGGAAAATATCCTGTTCGGGCTCAAGGCCAGAAAGGTCAGCCGGGCCGAACAGCAGAAGCGTTTAAAGGAAGCCGCCGCTCTTTTGGGGCTGTCAACTCTTTTGGACAGAAAACCGGCCCAGCTGTCAGGCGGCCAGCGCCAGCGGGTGGCACTGGGAAGGTCCATCGTGGCCCAGGTTCAGGTCTGCCTCATGGACGAGCCCCTGTCCAACCTGGATGCCAAGCTCCGCCAGGAAATGCGGCAGGAAATCAGAAGTCTTCAGCAGCGCCTTGGCATGACCATGATCTATGTGACCCACGACCAGGTGGAAGCCATGACCCTGGCGGACCGGATCATCCTCATGAAAGACGGCGGCATTGAGCAGCACGGCAGTCCGGAGGCGCTGTACAACGAACCGGCCACCGCATTTACCGCAGGCTTCATCGGCAATCCGCCCATGAATATCCTGGGGCCGGTGCCGGGAGCCGAGTCCCTTCCGGCAAATACCCTGATGGGCATCCGTCCGGAAAACATCCGCCTCTCCGGGGACAAGGGGCTGGAAGCACGGGTCACGGCCATAGAATACCTGGGCGCAGATTCCCTGGTGTCCTGCACCATACCGGGCAGGGATGGAAAGGGCCAGTCCCTTATCGCCGCCGTCAAAGGCAAAACCGGCCTCACCGGAGGCGATACCGTCCGCCTGGACTGGTCGGGCAACGACCTTCACTTTTTTGACGCCGGCGACGGCCACCGCCTGCCCGCCCCGGGGAAAGGAGGGGAATGATGAACCTGAATCTCCGCCACCAGGTCAACGGCTGGCTTCTGGTGCTGCCGGCCGTGGCCATGATTTCCCTGTTCACCCATTACCCCATCGGGGCCAATCTCTACCATTCCTTTTTCGCCACCGGGAACGCGGTAAAACCAGAGGTTTTCATCGGCCTGGAAAACTACCAATACCTGTTGGAAGACGAATACTTCTGGAAGGTGCTGAAAAACAATATGATCTACTCCATGTGCACGGTGCCGGCCAGCATCGCCATTGCCATGGGTATGGCCCTGCTCATCAACCGGAAAATAAAGGGGAGGGCCCTGGTCCGGATGTCCTTTTTCACCCCCACGGTGCTGCCGATGATCGCCGTGGCCAATATCTGGCTCTTTTTCTATACCCCGGAATACGGGCTATTTGACCAGATCTCCCAATTTTTCGGCGGCGGCACCCACAACTGGCTGGGCAACCCGGATACGGTACTCTTCTGCCTCATCATCATGGTCATTTGGAAGGAGGCGGGATTTTTCATGGTATTCTACCTGGCGGCCCTGCAACAGCTTTCGCCGGAGCTGAGGGAGGCCGGAGATGTGGAAGGGGCCGGGGCCTGGTATTATTTCAGGCGGGTGATATTCCCGCTGCTCATGCCCACCACCCTTTTTGTCACGGTCAATGCGGTGATCAACTCATTCAAGCTGGTGGACCACCTGGTCATCATGACCAAGGGCGGTCCGGACAATGCCTCCTCCCTCCTCCTCTACTATATCTATGAAAACGCATTCAGCTTCTGGGATACCAATTATGCGGCCACCCTCACCGTTATTCTGGTACTCATCCTGGCCCTGATTACCCTGGTGCAGTTTGTCTTCGTGGAAAAACGGATACACTACCAATAAAAAACACGGCCCGGGCAGCGGGCCCGGGCCGTGTTTTATTAGCGCTTCAATCGAAATTTTACATATACTTTTTCATGATGGCATCATAGGTGCCGTCGGCCTTCATCTTATCCAGTTCGGCCTGCCATTTTGCAATCACCTCGTCTGGCGTATTTTTACTGAAGGCGATATAAAGCTGGGTCTCTTTAACGTCAAAGACATTTTCCAGGGCAGCGGCATCTCCGATCGCTTTTTTGGCCTTGAACACCCCCTGCAGCTGGCCGACAATCCATAAATCAATCCGGCCTGCAGCCAGCTTTTTCGCATTGGCCTCATCGTTCACCACACTTTCAATATTTGAAAACCCCTCGGCTTTCAAAAAGGACTCTGCCGCATCGTCCTTATAGGTGCCGATCTTTTTTACCTTCTTTGCATCCTCCAGGGAGTTGATCTGCAGGCCGCTTCCCTTTTTGGCAAAAAACACCCATTTATTGGGCGCCACAGGCCCCACCCATTTAAACAGGTTTTCCCGCGCTTCGGTTCTTGTCATGGAAAACAGTATCATCCCGTCCTTGTGCTGAATGAAATTATAGGCCCTGGACCAGGGCAGTACTTTTATTTCATCCGGATGGCCCAGCCGTTTGATAAGCTCAGCCATGACCTCTGAGGAAAGGCCGGTCAGTTTTCCGTTTTCAGTGTAATTAAAGGGAGGGTACTCCTCGGTCATGATGCTGAATGTCTCTGCCGGTGCGGCGGAGGCCAGGAAGAAAACGCAGGCAAGGGCCAGAAAACAATTTTTAACCAACGATCTCATTTCAGTTCTCCTTTTTTTATGTTTTATACCTTGAACTTCCCCATGAGGTCTGCCAGACGTGCACCCAAGGTCGACAACCGGTCTGCATTGGTCTTGACCTCCTGGCTGGAAGCGGCCAGTCCGTTGGCCGATTCGGTGATTTCGGTGATTTCCCCGGCCACCTTCTGGGAGGAGGAAGAGCCCTGGGATACATTCTCGTTGACCTCCACGATCCCAGCGGAGGCATGGGAAATATTCTGGGCAATTTCGCTGGTGGTGGCAGACTGTTCCTCCACGGCCGTGGCAATGGTGGCAACAATGGTATTAATCTCGGTGACCACCTCGGAAATACTGGAAATCACCTCCACCGTCCCTGCGGAGGATGCCTGTATCCCCTGAATCTGGGTTTTGATGGCCCCGGAAGCTTCTGCGGTCTGGTTGGCCAGATCCTTGATCTCATTGGCCACAACGGCAAAACCTTTGCCGGCTTCGCCGGCCCTTGCCGCTTCAATGGTGGCATTGAGTGCCAGAAGGTTCACCTGCTCGGAAATATCCGTAATGGTTTCCACCACCTTGCCGATCTGGTTGGCCGCATCGCCAAGCTCGTTTACCTGCCGGGAAGCATCCTGGGTCTGGGACACGGCATTGTTTGTTATATTTCTTGCATTCTCCGCATTTTGTGCGATCTCATTAATGGTTGACGACATTTCCTCCGAGGCCGTGGCCACCATGTTGATATTGGTGGAGGCCTCTTCCATGGCCGCCGCCACTGAGGTCATATTGGTACTCATGCTGTCGGCCGCCCCGGCAACCGAACCCGACCGGCCGGATAGGTCCTCCACCCCGGAATTCATGACGGCGGAAAGCTGGGTAAAGTCCGAAGATGCTTTATTAATGGTCTTAGCGTTTTCAGATACCTCCCGAATCAAATCCTGAAGTTTTTCAATAAACTGGTTGAACCATGTGGACAATTCACCGATTTCGTCCTTGGTTTTCACCTCCAGGCGCTTGGTCAGGTCGCCTTCGCCCTGGGCAACATCCTTTATCATGGCAACCGTGCTTTTAATGGGCCGGGTGACGAAAATCTGAAGACAGATCACCAGCGTTATGATCAATGCAATGATGATAACAGCGGCCACAATAATCTGGGTGGTGACGGCCTGATTGATATTCTGCTGCGCAATGGACTGGAAGCTCTCTATACTTTTACGGGTGAGGGTTTCCTGTTCGGCAATCTCTTTGTTGACCAGGTCGTTGGTATAATACAGCCTGACACTGCCCACCTTTTCTCCTTCATGCATGGCATCGGAGACGATGGACAGGTTTTCGTCCACCTTAACCGTATCGGGCAGGGCCTGGCCGGTGGCGATCTCCGGGTTCTTCCATCCGGCGCCGAAGGGATTGCCTTCCGCATCCAGCACTTTGATGGCCACAATCCCGCTCATCTTAAGGTAGGAGGCCAGAAGCTTATAAAGCTGTTCCTGGTCGAAATTATACAAAAAAGACCGGGTCACCGAGGTGCAGAGCTCAAGGTTAATTTTCATATGTTCCACCAGCTCCTGCTTCATCTTCCCGGATTCTTCTTCCAGGGCGGACTTCTGGGTGGCCTCATAACGATCGATCATCTTCTCCGCCAGACCGGATTCCAGCCGAACGGCGATAAAACTGCTGACGGCCAAAAGAATCAGGATGATAATTCCGCTGGCGAAAGAGGTTTTAAAAGCAATACTGTCTTTCAGGGATGGTGATTTTGTTTCCATGGGATCTCCTCGACATGCATTGTATTAAACTAACTACAGTTACGCTGTTTTGGGGGAACAAATTATCTGTAAATTAAAATGTAGGCATTTCATAAAAGAATACCGATTCGCCTTTCGGGTGTCAACCTGTTTTCGCCGGCCCCAAAGAAGATAGGAAAATCCTTATCCCGGCCCTGAAAATACCTTTTGACTTCCCAGGGGTTTCCGATTATTTTGGGGCAGTAGTTGTTCACCGGCGGCCTTGCCTCGATACCGTTAACCCCTTAAGTAACCCCATAACAATTGAAATTCGAACCATGATGACACCAGACCATTGTATCACCACATCCATATTTGACATCTTCAAAACCGGGCCCGGCCCGTCCAGTTCCCACACCATCGGCCCCATGAAAGCGGCATTGATGTTCAAACAGGCCATGGCCGGGCTTGATATTTCCCCCGGGAATCCGGAACTGAAACTGGCCGTTCATCTTTACGGCTCTTTGAGCCTGACGGGAAAAGGCCACGGCACCCACAAGGCGGTGCTGGGCGGCCTTCTGGACTGGACGCCGGAAACCTGTGACTGCGATGCCCTGGGCCGGCTACTGGGCGAACCGGAGAAAATTTACGAAATCCCTTTTAAAAACGGGACGCTTTCCTTTACCGAAGCAGATATCATCTTTGAAGGCAGGGATGTCCAGGACCTTCCCTTTGCCAATACCATGCGGTTTCGGCTCATGGAAAAAGACCGCCTTCTCCTTGAAAAAGAATATTATTCCATCGGCGGCGGATTCATCCAGTGCAGGGGCGAGGTCCCGGCCCCTCCGCCCTGCCCCCCCCATGCCTATTGGAATATGAATTCCCTGCGTAAACTCATGCGCAAAACCGGGTTCACCCTGGACCGGATCATACTGGAAAACGAACAGGCCCTCACCGGGGCAACGGAAGCCGAAATCTTTGAGGGCATTGACGGCATACTTGAAGCCATGTGCCGGTGTGTGGAGCGGGGCCTTTCAGCGGACGGCCTGCTGCCCGGGTCCATCGGCCTGCTCCGCAAGGCAAAGGTGCTCATGGAAAACGCAGAAAAAATGCCCCGGGAACACGGACGGTTTCTTGGGATGCTCAATGCCTATGCCATGGCCGCTTCCGAAGAAAACGCCGACGGCAAACAGGTGGTCACCGCCCCCACCTCGGGATCCGCCGGGGTCATGCCCGGGGTGGTCTACATGCTCAAACACCATCACCACCTGGACCGGGACCAGCTTCGCAAAGGGCTGCTGGCCGCCGCCGCCATCGCCTTTATCGCCAAAAAGAACGCCAGCATCTCAGGGGCAGAGGTCGGCTGCCAGGGTGAAGTGGGGGTGGCCTCGTCCATGGCCGCTGCATTCATGGCCCATGCAGAAGGATTTGACATCAAGCGCCTGGAAAATGCCGCTGAAATCGCCCTGGAACACCAGCTGGGCATGACCTGCGACCCTGTGGGCGGCTATGTGCAGATTCCCTGTATCGAACGAAATGCCGTGGGTGCCGTCACTGCGGTCAACGCCTGTATCCTTGCCCAGACCGGCGATCCCGCCCGGCAGAAGGTCACCTTTGACGAGGTGGTGGAAACCATGATGGAGACCGGCCGGGACATGTGCACCCGGTACAAGGAAACCGCCCTGGGCGGGCTGGCGGTCTGCTGCGTATCATGTTAAGGAGGTATCCATGAGCCATTTACCCAGAGTTTGCATACTGGGCACCGGGGGCACCATTGCAGGGACTGCCGGTTCATCCACCCAGGCCGGCTATTCTTCAGGTCAGCTGGATGTCCAGGGACTGCTGACCGCAGTGCCCAACCTGGACCGCCTGGCCCGGATCCAGGGGGAGCAATTTTCCAGTGTGGGCTCCCAGGACATGTCCTTTGAGATCATGACCGGCCTGGCCAGACGGATCAATGAACTGCTGGCCGCAGACGAAGTGGACGGCGTCGTGGTCACCCACGGCACGGACACCATGGAGGAAACCGCATTTTTCCTCAACCTGGTGGTGGATTCGCCCAAACCCGTGGTCATGACCGGTGCCATGCGCCCGGCCACCGCTCTCAGCGCTGACGGCCCCCTCAACCTCTTTAACGCAGTGGCCGTGGCCGCCCATCCCCATGCCGGCAACCGGGGGGTAATGGTGGTGATGAACGACCGGATCCACGGGGCCCACTCACTGACCAAAAGCAACACCACCTCGGTGGAGACCTTCCTGTCTCCTGTGAACGGGCTCATGGGCACTACGGTGTTCGGCACCGTAAAATTCTTCAGGGGCCCCTTCCGGAAGCATACAGTGGAAAGTGAATTCCGGCCGGACTACCACCTGCCCCTTCCCCGGGTGGACATTGTCTACGCCTGTTCCGGCATGCCGCCGGACCTGATCGAGGCATCGGTTTCCCTGGGCGCCAAAGGCATCATCATCGCAGGAGACGGAAACGGGAACATGAGCAAGGAAGCCATGCGCACCGCGTCGGGATTCGCCGCCAGGGGGATATACATTGTCCGGGCCTCCCGGGTGCCCACAGGCACAGTGTCCAGAAACGTGGAAGTGGATGACGATGCCGGCGGATTCATCGCCTCGGACGAACTCAACCCGGCCAAGGCCAGGATACTGCTCATGCTGGCCCTGTTAAAGGCAAGAAGCCCCCAAATTGTCCAGGACCTTTTTTACCAGTATTAACCGGGATATTCCATGTAAACTGCCATATCCGGGTCAGCCCCCGGCGGAGACGGGCAGATAAATGGAGACGCCCTTGGGCAGATCGTTGAAATCCCGTACTTTATCCCCGGTAACCAGCCCATTCCCGGGCATATGGTAGATCACGGACCGGTCCTTGTACCTTCGGCCGGCAATCCGGTATGCGGTTGTCTCCCGGGTAATAAAATAAGGCCCCCTGTACCCCACCATTAGTTTTGTGCCGGCCGGCAGGTCGTCCCAGTCCCGGATGGAAGAGCCCGGGGAGATTTTGCCCGAGGGTAAAAAATAAATGGTGGTGTCCGCCCTGAAATCCTTTCCGGCGTGGGACCAGGCCGTCATCCGGCCTGTAATTTCCTTGATGGGATTTTTGGCCTGGGCGGTCACCTTTTCCGTTTCCTGGCTGAGCAGCACCCGGGTGCCGGCGGGCAGTTTGTCCCAGCCGATCACCCTACCGACCCTTGTTCCCGGCAGAATCCGTCCCCCGGGCAGGATATAGGCGGTGGCGGCATCATTATAATCCTCCCCGGCAATGGACCAGGCGGAATTTTCCCTGGAAATAATATTGGATCCCTGCTTTACGGCGATCAGATGCGCTCCGGCCCCAGCAGCCGGGCCGGAGCGGTAAAATACCGATGCCAGTACGGGGTCGGCCGCCAGGCGCCCGGCCCTCACGTCGGGATCATAGGACCAGGTGGGCCCCAGCCCCGCCTTTACCCGGTCAAAATTTTTGGCGCACCGCTTCCGTCCCCTGTGGTCCGACTTAAACCAGGGATTGGGCCGCCCATAGGCCACCTGGCTGTGGGTAAGGATATCCCGGTCCGACAGACGGTACACCCGTTTTAAAATATCCAGCAGCATCCCCAAAGACCGGTACTGGGACGATGTCAGGGGGGCATAGTGGTAACCCACCAGCTCAATGCCCACGGAGACCCGGCTCAGATTCCGGGTGCCGTTCCACATTGAAAGCCCGGCATGGTCGGCCCGGTATTTTTTATCCAGAATCCGGTATACCCTTCCGTTCCTGGCAATGACATAATTTGCATGCCCCCCCGGTGTGGTCCGTCCGCTTTTGAGCCGTTTCCCACGGGTCACCACCCGCAGGGTCGCCTCAAGCCCCAGTTCGGAGGTGTGGACAATTACAAAATCCGTCCTGGACCTGGCAATTTTTCTGAACCTGGGATTAATCCGGTGGCGGTGGTCTGTGATACGGCTCTGGAACCGATCCAATTGGGACCGGGTATGGGCCGGGCAGGGACCGGGCATGAGAAAAGCTGGAACAGCAATAGACAAAAAAATAAAAAAGGATAAAGTTCGCATGGTATCAAAAGATGAAGCGGGCGACATCCCGGCGGTTCAGGTCAATGCCCCCCGGATCAAAATTTGGCGTTCCCCTGGCTGCCAGGAGTCTCCTGTCCGCTGCCGAATACTGATTTTTCCTTTTTTCCATGGCGCCCTTAGACTGTATTTCAACTAAAGTATCTATTATTTATCCATGGATAAACATAAGTGAATCCTGCCATGGAAAACAACCTTTTTTTTCTTGACCCGGCCATAACAGAGGCCTATGTTTAAGAAACCCATTCACCGATACAATTTAAGGAAATCCATTCAATGAAATTTACCATAGATCACTTCAATATCAATGTGCTTGATCTGGATAAAAGCCTTGCCTTTTACGAGAAGGCACTGGGCCTCACTGAACAGCGCCGGAAAACAGCGGATGACGGCAGTTTTATCATTGTCTACCTGACCGACGGCACTTCCGGCACAAAACTGGAACTGACCTGGCTGCGGGATCAGAAAAAACCGTATGACTTAGGGGATGAGGAATTCCATATCGCTTTCACCACAGAGGATTTCAAAGCGGCCCATGACCGGCACAGCAAAATGGAATGCATCTGCTATGAAAACAAGGAAATGGGCATCTATTTCATCAATGATCCCGACGGTTACTGGCTTGAGGTCGTACCGGCCCGGTAGTGAACCGTCAAAGCCTTTTCAGGGGGCAACCAGCTTATGGAAATCATTGTTGATCAGGGCACCGATTTTGAAGGGCTTGAAGCCAATGCCGGAATCATGGCCCGCAAAGGGTTTAAAACCATCATGCTCTTTCACGCCGAAGGGGGCATAGACAAGGACCCTGCCTATAAGAAAAAATGCGATACCCTGCTGGAGAAATTGTCCAAACAAGGGATACAAATCTTCGGCGGCATATTCCCGGGAATTGTGGATGACGGCCGGCTCATGGAAAGGGGCAGCATCATGGCGGGCCTGGGCTGCCACACCCATGTGGTCACCTTGGACAGCCTGGGCAGGCAGGGCCTGGAAACGGAAATTGAAAAACAGCTTCAACTCCAAACGGCCCCGGGCCGCCCCTTCCCCTTTAAAACAGTCTTTGTTTTCGGGGACGGATTCGGCGAATCAAACCTGAACCTGATCAACGCCCTGAACCGTCTCATAAAAAAACATTCATTCAAGGTGGTGGGGGGCCTGGCCGGGCGGAATACACTCAAGGCCAGCCACTACAATCTGTTTACCCCGGACAAGGCCATCCAAAACGGCGCCGTCCTGGCCTTCACAGACCTTGAAAGCGGCATCGGGGTCAAACACGGCTGGATCCCCCTTCCCAAGTCCCAGTGCACCATCACCGCCACCAACCATTGTTACGTTGAAACATTAAACAATAAGCCGGCCCTGGCATTTTACCTGGATCTCATCTCCCAGTTTGACCCTACCATTGCCAAAGAAAAGCGACGGCTGATGTCAGGGGATTCTGACCTTATTTTCACCGAGGTGGCCATCCGGTATCCCCTGGGCCTGATCCGGCGTCAAAAGGACGGGGAACAGATCATTGACCGGACCCCGGTCTCTGTGGGGGCGGACAGGTCCCTGCAGTTTTCAGCGGAAATTCCCGAGGGTACCAAGGCCTGCATTCTCCACCTCAAGGGAAACAGCCCAAAAGCCCAATGCCTGAATATCAGGGAAGCCGCCCAGATTGCCTATCTGGACAGCCTCCGCCTTTTTCCAGTTCAGATTCCCGAGCCCCGGGTGCTGGTCATGGACTGCTTTGGACGGAAACAGATGATTGAACAACTGGGACAGGACTATGTATCCACGGAGTTTGAAATCATTGCCGGGGACCAGAAGGGCAAAGCCCATTCTCCCTTCGGGGTGCTCACCTTCGGAGAAATTTCCTCAATGGAGGCCGGGTATGTGGAACTTCACAATAAAACCGCAGTGGTCGCCACCCTCGAGGACAGGTAACCGTGGACCGGGAAAACCCCGCTTCCGCCCTCACCGGGTTTTACCTGGTGGCACTGGTCGCCACCTTCATGGCCATGCTGGTCATCATCATCATCAACCTGTCCACCCCCTTTGAATTCTCCCGGGACCGGATCAGCGAACTCATGGATTCAGGGTGGATCATGGGTATGGGCCTGCGCCTCGGCCGGCTGGTTCTGGCAACCATCTTATCCAGCCTGCCCCTGATCGCGGTGATGCGCCGGGTACTCCGACCGGTACGCAGATATCTGGCCGGCCCCAATCCGGCACTCAGGGAAAATGCCGGCCGCTGTCTCATCAACCTGCCGTTTATTATGGTACCGGTGAACCTGGGACTGTGGATACTGGTCCCCGCCACCCTGTTCACCCTGATGTTCGAATTCAACCTAATGGACAACACCACCGCCGTCACCTTTACCGTCCGTTCCTTCATGGTCGGTCTCATGTCCTCGGCCATCCTCTTTTTCAGCCTGGAAGCCTATGCCCGGAAAACCCTTATCCCGGTTATTTTTCCACACGGAAGGCTGACGGACCTGGACCGGACCCGGCGCTCATCCATCAGCCGGAGAATCCGCGCCTTCTACCGGCTGAGCAGCCTGATCCCCCTGGCCCATATCGTCCTCACCCTTTTTGTCCTCTATCTCCAGGTGGATGACAACCCCATGTCCACCAGGGAATTTGCCGGATCGGCACTGATCTTTTCCCTGGTTATCTTCTGCATTTTTTTCATCGGGTCGGGTATTCTCACACGCCTGGTGGGGCACTCCATCTCAACTCCGGTAAATGAAATGGTGCAAACGGTGAAATCCATCGAAAAGGGGGACTACACCGCCCGGGTACAGGTGGTGTCCAACGACGAAATCGGTATCCTGGGGGATGCATTCAACCATGCCGTCCAGGGGCTGGCCGACCGGCAGCGGATCAGGGAGGCCTTCGGCCGGTATGTGGATCCCAGGGTCAGGGATGAAATCCTTTCCGGCCGCATCCCCCTGGACGGGGAATACAAGGAGGTGACGGTTCTCTTCGCCGATCTTCGGAATTTCACCCCTTTGACGGCCTCCCGTGATCCCAAGGAAACGGTGGCCGTACTCAACCGATATTTCAAAACCATGGCCGGGGCCATTGAAGCCAATAAGGGGCTGATCCTCCAGTTTCTCGGGGATGAAATCTATGCGGTATTCGGGGCGCCGGCCACAGATCCGGACCATCCGCGCCATGCCGTGGCCGCCGCCGTTGATATGGAAAAGCGCCTGGGGGCGCTTAACCTTGAATTCAACGCCCAGGGCCTGCCGGTCCTGTCCCACGGCATCGGCATCCACACAGGAAGGGTGCTGGCCGCCAACATCGGCAGCCCTGAACGCCTCTCCTACCTGCTGGTTGGGGATACGGTGAATATAGCCTCCCGGCTCCAGGCCATGACCCGGGAACTTGGTGCCCGGCTCATTCTTTCAAGGGAAACGGTCCGGCACCTCCCCGATCTTCCGGAAGGGCTGGCCCGCCATCCCGAACCCGTAAGGGCCAAGGGCATTGACCGCCCCCTTGAGATCTACCTGGGTTAAAAAATAGCCGTCCTGCGCTGGGCAAAGTGGTAAACCCGTGAACCGGCCTCGTAGAACAGTCCCCTCAGCCGCCTGAAGTTTACCGCCTTCATGGGAGAGACCGGCAGGGGAATATCCTTTTGGGAGCCGCCGGTCATATATGCTGCCATGAGTTTGCCGAATACGGATCCCGGTCCGATCCCCCTGCCGTTGTAACAGGTGACCATGGCCATATCCTTGTCCATGACGTGGAATCTGGGGATATGGTTGGTGGTCATGGCGATCCTGCCGTACCAGCCGTATTCCAGGTCTGCCTCCCCGATCTGGGGGAAAACTTTTTTCAGGGTCCGTTTTGCCCAGGCCCGGTTCAGATCCCAGGCCATCCCTTCCACATTCCCCACACTGCCCACCACCATTCGGCCGGCCGCATCCAGACGGAAGGAGGAGAGAATCAAATTGGTATCCCAGGCCCCGTTTTTTCCGGGAAGAACCGTTTCCAGCACCTCCGGGGAAAGGGGACGGGTGGCAAACTGAAAATAGTTAAAGGGGACCAGATTCCGGATCTGGTCCTGGAACACCTGTTCCGGGTATCCCATTACTGCAACGATGACCTTTTTGGCACGGACCCGGCCCGTGGGGGTTTTCAGGATAAACCCCTCCGCCACCTTGTCGAGTTCAATGACCGGGGAATTCACATAGAGTTCTGCCCCTTCGGCCGTGGCGGCCCGGGCCAGGCCGAAGGCATAGGCCAGAGGCTGCACCGTACCGGCCCGCTCGTCCAAAAGGGCGGCACGGTATGCCGTTGACCCCAGTTTTTCCGATGCCTCATCCTTTTCCATGAGACGGACCGGGGCCCCGAAGCTCTGCCACTGCCGTTCCCGTTCCTGGAGCGCCTTGTATCCGGCGCCGGAGTCGGCACAGTGCAGGGTGCCGTAGCGCCAGGCTTCACACTGGATATCGTATTCATCAATCAGGCCGTAGACCAGATCCGGGGAGGCCCCCAGCACCCGGATCAAGGTTTCCCCGTGGTCCCTGCCCACCAGGGAAATCACATCTTCGGGCATGAGCCATAGCCCGGCATTGACCAGGCCCACGTTACGGCCGGCGCCGCCGAAGCCCACATCATTGGCTTCCAGCAGTACACATGAATGCCCGGCCTTTGCCAGGTGGAGGGCTGCCGACAAACCGGTATACCCGCCGCCGATAACAGCCACCTCAGCCTGTTTTTCCCCTTCCAGGCTCCCAAGTTCAGGTTTCCCTGCGGCAGTGGCCGCCCACAGACCGTGCGTCCTATCCGAGTAGCTCATGTGTCCCTCCTGATATAATTATATATTTCAATCACATTCACATAATATTTTATTGGTATACCATTAAAATGCTAATGTCAACCACCCAATTTTACAAAAAGACCAGGTTCCGAACAGAATATGACGTTGGCGTGTCCACCCCCCGGGGCAAATGGATGTTTGACATTTGCATCCCGCTGAAACCCGTTGCCTGATGGGGTCGAAGGGCAAATTAAGGGGGCGGTTTCCATTCCATTTCCATTTAACGCCCTTAAGCCGAAGACTGAACACCAGCATGTTTACCGGCACCGGCCGTGATGAGACAGAGAGTCCACCACGGCCGGTGCGGCATGCCGGAGCCAAACAACAGTGGACAGGAATCCAGTGAAAATGATATCAACTGGAAAATTTTAAACGGACCACATAAAAAAGCGGAAATAAAAAAGGGACACACATATGGAAAAGCACATCCCGATTAAGTACATCATCATGACCACATTGGCGCTTTTATTTTTCCCCGCCGCGGCCATGGCTGCGGAGCAGCACCCTGCAATGGTGAAAACGGCCACAGCCGTTGAACAGGAGCAGGCCACCCGTGCAAAAATGACCGGCACCCTCTATTTTGAAAGAACCAGCCGGGTATCTCCGGAAGAAGCGGGCAGAGCCATCCAAGTCAACTTCATGGAAGGCGACCGGGTAAGCAAGGGGGATATCCTGATCCGCCTGGACAGCCGCATTCTTCAAACCGAACTGGCCCTGCAAAAAGCCAGGCTGGCCCAGGCTGAAATCCGGATCAAAAAGACAAAACTCAACCTGGACCGCTATACAGAATTGTATAGAAAGGATGTGGCCACGGAATCCGGCTATGACGACCTGCGCCTGACCCTGGAAGAACAGCAGCAGGAACGGACAGCGCTTTGGCAGCAGGCTGAAATCCTTAAAATCAGACTTTCAAAATTTATTGTCACAGCCCCCTTTGACGGCATTGTGCTGGAAAAAACCGCAGAGGTAGGGGAATGGGTACAGCCCGGCACCCTGCTCTGCCGCCTGGGAGCCGTGGACAGCCTGTTTGCCGAGATTCCGGTGGCCGAACACCTCATGGGCTTTACCCGGGAAAAGGAACGCCTGGAGGTGACCCTTAACGCCTTTAACCGTAAAATTTCAGGCATTGTGGAAGGCATCCGGCCCACGGCCGACCCAAAGACCAAAAATGTCTCTTTGAAAATACGCCTGGATTACAATGAATCCCTTTCAGCATCCATGAAAAAATCCATTGCCGAAAATTTATCCGTGACTGCTATGGTGCCGGTCTCTGAGCCGCAAAAGCTCATCATCCTGCCCCGGGACGCCCTTGTTCAGCAGCGGGGCCGGGACATGATATATACCATTATTGACAACAAGGCACAGCCCCTGCCCGTTGATGTCCGGTATTCCTTGGGAGACCGCATCGGCGTGGCCGCCCAGGGGCTCGCCCCGGGTATGGCCGTGGTCATTGAAGGCAATGAGCGGCTTCGGCCGGACCAGCCCGTGATGATCCAGGGCCGCCCCAAGACCCAGGGGGAGACCAAATAATGGACATCATCCGCTACGCCATTGAAAAACCCATCACCGTGGCCGTGGGCGTGATCCTGGTGGTGCTCTTCGGCACCATCGGCCTCATGCACCTGCCCAAGCAGCTCACCCCGGACGTGGAAACCCCGGAAATCACCATCCGGACGGTATGGGCCGGGGCCACCCCCACGGAGGTGGAGCAGGAGATCATCGAAAAACAGGAAAAGGCCCTCAAGGGGCTGGAAAGCCTGGAATCCATGGAAAGTGCGGCCTTTAACAATTATGGTGAAGTATCTTTGACCTTTCCCGTGGGCACGGACCTGGATGCCGCCCTGCTCAAGGTTTCCAATAAAATGAACGAGGTGGCCGACTACCCTGAAAATGTGGACAAGCCGGCCATCGAGGCCTCGGGGGCCCAGTCCAACCCGGTGATCTGGATCATGTTCCGCACCCTGCCGGACAACCCCGCGCCCATTGCCCAGTACCGGACCTTTTTTGAAAATGAACTGCGGCAGCACATTGAAAGGGTGCAGGGCGTGGGTTCCCTCTTTGTGGGCGGGGGGACTGAAAAAGAGGTCCACATCGAAATAGATCCCGTTAAACTGGCCCGGTTCAACCTGACCATCGACCAGGTCATCGCCGGCATCCGGGGGGCCAACAAAAACACCTCCGCCGGCCTTATGGGCATCGGGAAAAAAGATTACCGCATCCGGACCGTCAGCCAGTTTGAAGTCCCGGCGGACGCCCTGGACACCGTGATATACAACGACGGCATCCAGCGCATCCGCCTGTCCGATATCGCCACGGCCGGATTCGGGTATGAACGGGCCACAGGGGCGGTGATGCAGAACGGTTCCCCGGTTATCGCCATCGGCGTGAGAAAGGAACAGGGGGCCAATGTCATCGAGGTGGTGGCGCGGCTGCAAAGGGAGATCAACCGGATCAACGAAAAGGTATTGGCGCCCAAGGGCCTTGTCCTGGACTGGGTATACGACCAGGCCCCGTATATCCTCAACGCCATTGATCTGGTCAAGAAAAACGTGATGGTGGGGGGGGCGCTGGCTGTCATGGTACTGCTGCTCTTCCTCAGGTCGGTGTCGGCCACGGTGACCACGGCCGTATCCATCCCCATCTCCGTCATCGGCACCTTTCTGTTCCTCTGGGTCCTGGACCGGAACCTCAACGTGGTCAGCCTGGCCGGCATCAGTTTTGCCGTGGGCATGCTGGTGGACAACGCCATTGTGGTCCTGGAAAACATCGACCGCCACCGGAACCTGGGGAAAAAGCCCTTTGAAGCCGCCTATGGCGGGGCATCGGAAGTCTGGGGGGCGGTGCTGGCCTCCACCGCCACCACCGTGGCCGTGTTTGTACCGGTGATCTTTATCCAGGAGGAGGCGGGACAGCTCTTCCGGGATATCGCCATTGCCATCACCTTTTCCATTCTCATCAGCCTCTTTGTGTCGGTGGCCGTCATTCCCACCATACTTCACAAGCTATACGCCTTTCGGAAAAACAGCCGCAAACAGGCCCTGGGCCCCATTGACAAACTCGGTTCCTTTCTCCACAACACCCTGATGGCCCTGTCCGGATTCTCCCTTAAAACCCCCTTCACCCGGATTACTTCGGTACTGGTCTTTACATCTGCGGCCCTGCTTATTGCCTGGCAGCTCATGCCCAAAACCGAGTACCTGCCCCAGGGCAACCAGAACCTGGTCCTGTCCATCCTCATCCCCACCCCGGGCAGTTCCGTGGAAAAACGCGAGGAAATGGGGAAATTTTTAGACGCCATGATCGCCCCCTACCACAGGGAAGACGGAAAGGACGGCATCCCAAAAATTGAGGACACCTGGTACGTTTCCACCGAAGGCTTCAACCTCGTCGGCGGGACCTGTATCCACGAAACCCAGGCCGCCGGCCTGCTGCCCCTTTTCAACCGCATCGCCAACAGCCTGCCCGATGTCTTCGGGTTTGCCTTCCAGGCCGGGATCTTCCAGAATGATATTGCGGGCAGCCGGACCATTGACGTGGACATCACCGGGGAACGGCTGGAGAACATCATTGCCGCCGGGGGCCAGCTCTACGGCGCCCTGATGGGGGCCATGCCCGGCAGCCAGATCCGCCCCATTCCCTCCCTGGAAACCACCTATCCCGAAGCCCGGTTCATTCCGGACCGGGAGAAACTGGCCGCCTCGGGGCTGACGGAATCCGGGTTCGGCACCTGGGTGGACGTCCTCATGGACGGCCGGAAAATAGACGAGTTCCGGCCCGAGGGGAAACGGCAGCTGGACCTGGTGCTCCGTGGTCCGGCCGATGCCGCCCGCACCCCGGAAGACCTGGCCAACACGGCCATTGTCAACAGATTCGGGGACCCGGTGCGCATCGGGGATATCTCCCGGCTGGCCTATACCCGGGGCATGACCCAGATCAACCACCTGGAACGCAAACGCCACATCCGTCTCCAGGTTACCCCGCCGGAAACCCTGCCGCTTCAGGCGGCCATGGAAACCATTGAAACCGATGTGGTCCGCCCCATGCAGGATCAGGGACGGCTGAAAGGGGTGGAGATTTCCCTGGGCGGCAATGCAGACAAGCTCACCCAGACCCGCCAGGCCCTGCAGTGGAATTTCCTGCTGGCCGTGGTTATCACCTACCTGCTCATGGCTGCCCTGTTTGAAAATTTCTTTTATCCCTTCATCATCCTGTTCACCGTGCCCCTGGCCGGGGCAGGCGGCTTCATCGGCCTTCGCCTGGTGGATGCATACATCGCCCCCCAGGGCTTTGACGTGCTCACCATGCTGGGATTCATCATCCTGGTGGGAACGGTGGTGAACAACGCCATCCTCATCGTCCACCAGTCATTGAACAATGTACGGTACGGGGGATATGCGGGCCTGGAGGCCATCACGGAATCGGTGCGGACCCGGATCCGGCCCATTTTCATGAGCGCGGCCACCTCGGTGTTCGGCATGCTGCCCCTGGCCCTGTCCACCGGGGCGGGCAGCGAATTGTACCGGGGGCTTGGCAGCGTGCTGCTGGGAGGCCTGGCCCTGTCCACCCTGTTCACCCTCTTTGTGGTGCCGGCCCTGCTCTCATTTTTTATCGGGTTTGAAAAGCAGCGGGAAGCCAGACACTAACCCGGCCATCCAAAGCCGGATCACCCTGGAAAATCAGGCCATGGCAACGGGGGCGCCCCCGCTCCCGTTGCCATGGCCGCTGCCCCGGTGACGGCTGCGATTCATCCGCCGCCGTGAATCATCCTTATGCCATTAACTCTCATGCCCCGGCCCTGATTCCGGACTTTCCAATTATTTATAATTGTAATATACTCCTTCCCTGCCGTACCCACTCAACCTTAGATAAAAAACAGGCCCGAAAAATAATTGCCAGGCCACTTTTTATAAGCCGAAAAACGGCAAAGGAAATGAAATGTGCAGGCGCAGGTTTCCCAGACCAACTAAAATCAGATCGAAAATCGCCTTGTTGGCCGTGATGCTGGTGGCAATCTCCAGTGTGACTGTCATTCTTGTTTTTCTTTCCGGCATGGCCGATTACCGGCGAGAACTGGAAAAAGAGGGGGAAAACCGGATCCATTCGGAGGTCGAACCGCTGGCCAGGACAATGTACCACCTTTGTGAATCCATGCACCAGGCGTCAATAGTACAGCGGCGGCATGCCCTGACCATTATGAAACAGCTGATGGAAAAGCAGGGGCTGCCAAGCCTGTCCTCTAACAGGGTGCCGATGAAGGTCACATACCCCTCGGGGAAAACCGAAGAAATCAACCTCCCGCGGCTATTATTGGGAAACAAGCCATTGGGATTGAATGTTTCCCCAGACGCAGCCACCCCCGTGGTTGACGAAATGATGAAACTGACAGGATACCATGCCTCAATTATGCTTCGGATCAACGAGAAGGGGGATTTTGTCCGGATAGCCACCTCCGTCGTCAAAAAAGGGAAACGCCAAATCGGGACGGTTTTACCGGCCGTGAACCCGGATGGAAAGCCCAACCCTTTCTCCCAGGCCATCATCCAGGGGAAAACGGCAATAGGCCGGACCTATGTGGATGACTATGTCTTTGTTTCCACCGCCCTGCCCCTCCGGGACGCCGAAAACCGGATCATCGGCCTGTACGGCCCGGGCATCCGCCAGGACCTGATGGAAAACCTGCGACAGGCGTTTATGAATACCCCTGTTGGAAAATCCGGATATTTTTTTATCATTGGCGCCAAGGGCAGGCAGAAAGGCCGGTATATCCTTTCCCGGAAAGGATTGCGGGACCGCGAAAACCTTTGGGACGTGAAAACTGAAGACGGGAGGTTTCCGGCCAGGGAAGTCCTTGCACTGACCATTAAACAGCCCGCCGGTAAAGTGGTATGGTATTCCTACCATTGGAGAAACGCTATTGATGAACCGCCCAAAAAGAAATATGCCGCCCTGATATATTTTAAACCATGGGACTGGATCATAGGCGCCTCCGCCTATGAGGAGGATTTCACAGACACCGCCCAACGCCTCGGCAAACGCCTGGAAAACATCATCTTCCAGGTACTGGCCACGGGCCTTTTCGTATTGATCGTATCCGCTGCTGCATGCTGGATTCTCGGCAAAAAAATTTCCCAGCCCCTGGACAGGGCGGTTGATTTTGCCGATGCCATCAGCCGGGGGGAGTTTCCGTCCCCCCTTGATATCCAGTCGTCCGACGAAACCGGATGTCTGGGACAAAGCCTCAATACCATGTCTGAAAGACTTAAATCCACACTTGAGGAACGCCGTCAGGCAGAACAGGATTTCAGGACCCTGTACGAATTTTCCAGAGACGCCCTGCTGCTCATTTTCAATGGAAAATTCATTGACTGCAACAAGGCGGCTATTGATATTTTCGGCGCCGGCAGCCAGGACGATATTATTGGCAAAGAGCCCCATCAATTGTCTCCGGAACACCAGCCGTTGGGCATGCTGTCAAAAACCAGGGAGGAAGAGCTGATCGAGCAGACCCTGGTTCAAGGCAGCAGCCGGTTTGAATGGCTTCACACCCGGATGGACGGCGAATTGTTTTTTACCGAAGTTCAGCTCAGCACAATGGAGGTCGGCGGCAAGCCCATGATCCTGGCGGCCATAAGGGACATCACCCACCGCAAAAAAGATGAAGAACAGCTTCTTCGGCTCAGAAGCTACCTCTCCAATATCATTGATTCCATGCCCTCAGTCCTGATCGTTGTGGACAGGTCATGGCGTATAACCCTCTGGAACAGTATGGCGGAAAAAACAACCGGAATACGACAGTACAAGGCCGCAGCAACACCTCTTTTTGAAGTGATGCCGCGCCTTGAAGCACAGCAAAAAAAGATTCAAAAAGCCATGGATCAGGGAAAGATACAAAAAGCGCTCAAAACCCTTCATAAAACTGAAAACGGACTGATCTACGAGGATATAATTATTTATCCTTTGAAAACAAAAGAGATTGACGGGGCTGTCATTCGGATGGACGATGTCACAGGGCATGTAAAAATAGAAGAGATGATGATTCAGTCTGAAAAGATGATGTCCGTCGGCGGGCTTGCCGCAGGAATGGCCCATGAAATAAACAATCCACTGGCAGGAATGATTCAGGGTGCCCAGGTGGTTATGAACCGTCTGTCAGGGGAATTGCCAAAAAATAAGGCATTGGCTGAAGAACTCGGCACCTCCATTGACACCATAAGGGGTTATGCGGAGCAAAGGGAAATTCTCAAGCATCTGTCTTCCATACGGAGTGCCGGGGACCGGGCGGCCCGTATTGTGGAAAACATGCTCTCGTTCAGCAGGGAAAAACCCCTGAGAGAGTTACATGACATCCGCGACCTTCTTGACAGGACCATCGAACTTGCCAGAAACGATTACAACCTGAAAAAACAGTATGACTTCAAAGAGATAGAAATCATCCGGAACTATCAGGCAGATCTTCCCAAGGTCTGGTGCGAGGGGAACCAGATTCAGCAGGTCTTTTTAAATATATTAAAGAATGGTGCCCAGGCCATGGCCGAAAATAAGCATAGTGGAATTGTACCTTGTTTTACTCTGGACATCATGCTTGAAGAAGACGGGATGGTATCTGTTTCGCTGGCAAACAACGGGCCGGGCATGGATACTGAGACCTGCAAAAGGGTGTTTGAGCCTTTTTTTACCACCAAACCCGTTGGGGTGGGAACAGGGCTGGGACTCTCTGTCTCATTTTTCATCATCACCCGGAACCACGGCGGAGAGATACGTGCAGTCCCCATGGCAGACCGTGGTGCCTGTTTTCTGGTCAGACTGCCCGTGGGAAAGGGTGGACCAGACGCCAGTAACAGCAGCGCCCTAGTATAACCTCACAACGTTTTTCCCATGCATTCCTTCGCTGGTAAAAGGGATAGGGTATCTGTCCGGATCCTGCCCTTGCATTCCCATGCCCTTTGTATTATTAAGGTATACCAATATAACCATCCACCAGAACCGGAATCATATGAATAAAGATATCTATAATACACTGAAAGACAGGATCATCCATCTGGAATACGAACCCGGCGCCATTTTAAAGGAACAGACACTGGCCCAGGAATTCGGGGTCAGCCGCACCCCGCTTCGCACGGTACTCTTTCGCCTGGAGTGGGAACACCTGGTCAAAATCCTTCCCCGGACGGGGATTCTGGTGATGGAACTGGAACTTGGCACCATCACCAACGTTTTCCAGGCCCGGCTGGAAATGGAAGCGGTCATCGGCACCCTGGCGGCCCAGCGCCTGACCCGTGACGACATCCTCCAATTCCAGGAACTGGAATCCCGGTGCCGGGCGCTAAAGGATAATAAAGACCCCAAAGCCCTGGCCGCCGTGGACATGGAAAATAAAGAGCTGTTCCACGGCGCCGCCGGCAATCCCTTTCTCACGGAAATGTCCCAGCGGCTCTACTCCCTGACCTTCAGGCTCTGGTATTTCAACATGCTGAAAATGGACAACCGGGTCTGGAACAACGAGGTAAAAGCGGTGCAGGAAGACCTGGTCATCCTGGGGAACCTGCTGGGCAGCGGCACCCCGGAAGAGGTGGGCCAGGCCAGGAAAGAGCAGCTGCTCAAACACCTGGAGCGGATAAGATCCTCTTTCCTCGGTCTCACCAGCCTTTAACTGCACTCCATTTCCTAAACATACGATTTTTGTTCCGAGTTCAAGGCGCGGAAATCGGAGCAAAAAGCCATTTTTACTTTTTGTTTTCCATCATGGCCTGGACAAAAGACAGGGTCTCTTTGACCTCTTTGCTCATCATGGTATCCGCCATAAAGGGTTTCCATTCGCCCGTTGCCAGATCCCGGCGGATTTTTCCGGCCACGGCGGACTTTAATTCTTCCTTAATCTGGATAAAGGGCCGGTTGGGGGTATCGATCCATAGGCAGATGATCTCCTTGGCCCGGGCAATGAGATTATCGCTGTCCACCACCTCATCCACCATTTCCATCTCAAGGGCCTTGTCCACCCCCACCATTTCCCCGAAATACATGACATCCCTGTACCGCTTGTCCGAATCCAGGCCGAAACGGACAATGGCCGACTGGGCCACGGACAGGGCCAGGCCGATCTTGATTTCGCTCATGCCGACTTTGATTTTAGGATGGTTGGCGAGGATCCTGTAATCCGAAGCCATGGCCAGGATCAGCCCCATGGCCGCGGAATGCCCGTTCATGGCACAGACCACAGGTTTTTTGCAGGTAAAATAATCCACCAGGATATCCTCTTCTTCCTCAAAAAACGTCACAGCCTCTTCCCCGCTCTCAAACCCGATGAACATGGGTAAACTGAATCCGGAGGAAAAAAAGCGGCCGTCGCCGGTGAGAACAATCCCTTTAAGGTCATCGTTTTCATTGACCTCATCCACGATCTCCTTGAGCTGCCTTAAGGTCTCAAGGGTGACGGCGTTGGTGGCCCCGTCGCTAAGCTGGGCGATAACGATATTATCCTGAATCTCTTTTTTCAGCATGGATGCTCCTTCTCCTTAAATCTGTTTTCAAATGGTAAACATCGTTTTACCCCATCTGTTTTTCCTTCGCAACCCGTATCCGGCGTTTCCGCCCAGGGATTTCATATCCTCTTGAAATAAGAGAAAAAAACATATTGACAAAAAAAAGCATTCACTCGTATATTAGTGTCGGCCAACCGGCCGACTGAACTTTTCACTTAACATTTCTGATGGGGAGGGTCATGGAAAAATTTAAGGAAATCAAACCCAAAAAACAAATCTTCAGGCGCATCTATCTGTTCGTCATGCTCTGGTTCGTGGGGCGGGCCGTCCAGGCCGCCTCCCGGACCGACCAGGCCGTCAAAGACGAATTTTCAGCCATGCCCGAGGGCTATACCTTCTGCCTGGGGGCCTTTCCCACCGGCCCCTGGATGATTGTGGGAAGGGACGACAGCGGCAGGGGAAAATACCTGGGATGGAACAGGGACAAGCACCCGGTCCACCTGGAAATGGGCCTGAAAAGTGCCGCCGGTCTCTTTACGCTTTTCACCTTTAGGGAAAGCACCCCCACGGCCAATGCCAGGGACCGGCTCTATGTGTCGGGGGACGTGCCCCAGGCCTGCGCCGCCATAAGGATCCTTGATGCGGTCCAGGTCTACCTGCTGCCCAAACCCGTGGCAAAACTGGCCATCAAACGCTATCCCCAATGGCCCCTGAGTCGCCATATTTTTACCCGGACCCTGGTGCTGGTCAGGACCGTCACCGGTTTTTAAGAGAGGAGGAGACCCTATGACTGATTTTTCATTGCCTGATTTCACCTTTCAGTGCCGGACCAAAACCGGCTGCGGCAAACAGGCCCTTGCCCATCTCCCCTTTGACTTCGTTGCCATGGGCGGATCAAAACCCATGGTGATCCAGGACGCTGCCGCCGGCCGGGCCAACCTTGCCAAAACCCTGGCCAAAGCCTTTTCCGATTCCGGCATGTCCCTGGGCATCACCCCCCCCTTTCCAGAAGGAGAAAACAAGGAAGGGGTGAACTTCATTAAATCCATCTATGAAATATACAAAGGAAAGGGGTATGACTGCATTGTCGCCCTGGGAGGCCAGGGGGCCGCGGACAGGGCAAAGGCCCTGAACATTGCCGTCACCCTGGGACCCGAAGCCCTGTCCGGGGATACCATCCCAGGGCCCCTAACCCCGCTGGTCTATCTGCCCACGGGGGTGAACCCGGGCACGGCCACCGCCGGAAGGGCAAGCTTCAACGGACGTCGCTTCCACTCCCCCTTTCTTGCCCCGGACCAGGCCCTCATGGATCCCTCCCTCTATCTGGACGACGACCGGGAATCCCTGTTGGATGCGGCCCTGGCCGGCCTGGCCGCCGCCTGCCAAGTTTACGCCCTCCCCTGGAATCCCCCGGCCAGGGCCTATGCCGCCGCCGTGATCCGGCTGGTTATGCCGGTGCTGGAGTCCATTAAAGTCTCGGGCCTGGCCCCGGAGGACAACCTGACCCAAAGGAAAAAAGAAGAAAAGCATTGGCAGCAGGACCTGGTCCAGGCCGCCGTGCTGGCCGGATACCTTCTCTCCGGTTCCCCCGGTGCCCCGGGGCTCCACGCCCTGGGCCGCGCCCTGGCGGCCAACAGCCGGCTCACCCCCGGCCTTGCCATGGTGCTCCTCCTCCCCGGCCTGCTTGAACCGGCACCGGATGCCGCCGCCCTTTTCCAGCCCCTGGCCGGTCCGACGGCCTATAGTGCCACGCCGCCGGAGCAGCGGGCCACAGCCGCCGTTCAGGTAATTCGCAATCTGCTCAACGACCTGCACCTCCTCTCCCGGGGGCGGCTGCCCAGAACCCCGGCCGAGGCCGGATGGAACCAGGAGGCACTGGCTTCCCTTAAACAAGAATTAGGGAAAAAGGAGTAAACATGTACATGCCTGACTATTATGAATTCTGCTGCCGGGTCAACCTTGTGGCCGGCCACGACGCATTGGAAAAGATCCCCGGTCTTCTGGCCGGGATGGACGCCTCATCCCCCATGATACTGACGGACAAGGGGGTGGCCGGGGCCGGCCTTGTGGAGATCCTGGTCACCGCTTTGAACGGGGGCCTGGACATCCGCACTATTGAAGACGATGTCCCACCGGATTCGGATATCAACCTGGTGGGCCGCCTGGCCGGGGTATACAGGGAAAAGGGCTGCGACGCCATCATCGCCATCGGCGGCGGATCGGTCCTGGATACGGCCAAGGGCATCAACATCCTGGTTTCGGAAGGGGGAGACGACCTTCTGGCATTCACCGGGGTCGGCGCCCTGAAACGCCCCCTGCGCCCCTTCATCGCCATCCCCACCACCGCCGGCACCGGCTCCGAGGTCACCCAGGCGGCTGTCATCGCCGATCCCGAAGCGGCCAGGAAAATGCTGTTCGGTTCCTATTACCTCCTCCCCGACGCCGCAGTGGTGGATTCCAGAATGACCCTGACACTGCCCCCCCACATCACAGCGGCCACGGCCATGGATGCCATGGCCCATGCCGTGGAAGCCACAGTGATGCTGGCCAAAAATCCCATCTCCGACAGCCATGCCTATGAAGCCATGTCCATGATCGCCCGGCACCTGCCCCGGGTCCTTGAAAACACCGGGGACAGGGAAGGACGGCTGGCCCTGGCCGCCGCCGCCACCATGGCGGGCATGGCCTTTTCCAACGCCATGGTGGGCATGGTCCATGCCCTGGGCCATTCCGTGGGAGCGGTCTGCCATGTGCCCCACGGCACCTGCATGGCCATTTTCCTGCCCTACGGCCTGGAGTACAACCTCCACCGGGTTGAAGACAGAATCGCCGATCTTCTGCTGCCCCTGGCAGGTCCCGAAGCCTACGTATCCACCCCGGCACCCGGGCGGGCCAAAGCCGTAATCGACTGGATCCGGCGGTTCAACATTGACCTGAACCGGGCCACCGGCGGCACCCATGCCGTCCGCCTCAAAGACCTGAAAACCCGTGAAGGGGCCCCCATGGTGCCCAGGGAAAAACTGCCGGAAATTGCGGCCACGGCCCTGGGCGACGGCGCCATCTCCTACAATCCCGAAGAGATGGACTACGACGACTTTCTCATGGTGGCCGAAGCAGCCTGGGAAGGCGTCCCCCTGGACCTTTCCAAAATCAAAAAGGGGTAATAGAAAAGGATAATACAACAGGGTAAACGACTCTAACTGCCAAGGAGAAATAAAGCAATGACCACACCAAAAGGGTACATGGGCAAAATCATGATGGTGGATCTTACAACGGGGGCCATAGAAACGGAGAAAATCTCCCCCAAGGTATACCAGTCCTTTTTATCGGGTATGGGCCTGGCCGCCCACATCCTCTACCACCGGATCCCTGCCGGGGCCGATCCTTTGGGGCAGGAAAATATCCTGGGCTTTGTATCCGGCCTGCTCACGGGCACCGGCTCCCTGTTCACCGGGCGGTGGATGGTGACCGGGCTTTCGCCGCTGACCGGCGGCTGGGGAGAGGCCAACTGCGGCGGCTCCTTTTCTCCGGCCATAAAGCGCTGCGGGGTGGACGGCATTTTTTTCAAGGGAATCAGCGAGAAACCGGTCTACCTCTGCGTGGACGACCAGGGGGCCCGGCTGGAGACGGCAGAGGCAGTCTGGGGTAAGGATGCGGTGGAAGCGGAAACCGCGCTCATTGAAAAACATCCCAATGCCCGGGTGGCCTGTATCGGCCAGGCCGGTGAAAAGCGGTCCCTGATCTCCGGGGTCTCCACGGACAAGGGACGGCTGGCGGCCCGGTCCGGCCTGGGCGCGGTCATGGGATCCAAGAACCTCAAGGCCCTGGTCCTTGCCGGCAAAAAGCGGATTCGCGTCCACAACCGGGAGGAAATGAAACGGCTGAGCAAAATCTGCAACAAATGGGTGCAGTTCCAGCCCCCCTTTGTGCCGGGCTGGCTCACGGCACCTGTGGGGGCGCTGATGCGGATACTTCCCTTTGTGGCCACCCAGGACGGCCTGCTCTATAAGATCATGCTGCGAAAATGGGGCACGGTTTCCATGAACCAGATTTCCGTGGAAATGGGGGATTCTCCCATCAAAAACTGGATGGGATCCTCTGCTGACTGGGGATTTTTCAAATCCTTTTCCTCCCAGCCCGACAGGTTCACCAGGCAGGAAACCGAAAAGTTCCACTGCTATTCCTGCCCCTTAGGCTGCGGCGGCATCTGCAAAACAAAGGGCAGATTCCCTGAAACCCACAAGCCCGAGTATGAAACCGTGCTTTCCTTCGGCGGCTTCATCATGAACAAAGACGTGGACCTGATCTTCTACCTCAACGAACTGCTCAACCGGGCCGGCATGGATACCATCTCCGCCGGCCATGCCGTGGCCTTTGCCATGGAATGCTATGAAAAAGGCATCATCACCACCGGCCACACCGGCGGCCGGGCCCTGGAATGGGGGGATCCCGATGATATTAAATTCCTGGTGGAAGCCATGGTGGCACGGGACGGCATCGGCGACCTTCTGGCCGACGGGGTGAAGCGGGCGGCGGAAAGCATAGGGCCCGAAGCCGAGGCCATTGCCCTGCACTGCGCCGGCCAGGAGCCGGCCATGCACGATTCCCGCAATGACCCGGGCTTTGCCCTCCACTACAGCGTGGACCCGGCGCCGGGCCGCCACACCAACGGGGCCGGGCTTTATTACGAAATGTACCAGCTGTGGAAAAAGGTGAAAGGGGTGCCCAAAATGGGCCCGGCCTATATGAAATCCTCCAAGTATAAAAAGGATATCCACCACGCCAGGGTGGGCAAGGCCAATTCCGTTTACCTCAACGTGATGAACGGCGCCGGGGCCTGTCTTTTCGGCGGATTCATCGGGGCCACGCGGATACGGATATTCGACTGGCTCAACGGGGCAACGGGCTGGCAGTTCACTCCGGAAGACTACATGGAAATCGGAGCCAATATCCAGGTGCTCAAACAGGCCTTCAATATCAAGCAGGGCCTGGACCCCAAAACCTGCCGGGTGCCGGACCGGCTCCTGGGCAGACCGGTCCAGACCCGGGGGGCCAACAAGGGCCGCACCGTGGACGTGGAAACCATGATGAAAGATTATTGGGAACTCTTCGGCTGGGACCGGGAAACCGGCCGGCCCACGGAGGAGACCGTCAACCGTATTGCATCCATTGCATGAGCCCGGAAAGGAGAATTCAAGATGGCATACACCATATCAAATGAATGCATCGGCTGCATGGCCTGTGCAAAAATCTGCCCCACAAACGCCGTCACCGGCGAAAAAAAACAAATCCACGCCATTGATCCTGCAGCCTGCATTGAATGCGGGGCCTGCGGACGGGTCTGCCCCTCCAGGGCCGTGCTGGACCATTTCGGCCTGGCCTTTGAACGGATCCCCAAAAAGGAGTGGGACTGCCCCCAATTCGATTTGAAAACCTGCATGTCCTGCACCATCTGCCTGGACACCTGCCCGGTATCCGCCATCTCACAGGCACTCCTGCTCAAGGGGAATCCCCACCTTTTCCCTGTTCTGGCAGATGAGGCGCTTTGCATCGGTTGCGGATTCTGCGCAGGGGACTGCCCGGCCGACGCCGTCACCATGGTCCCCCGGAACCGGGAGAGCAGGACCGAGGAGACTGAAAAGGCGTAAACAATGGCCAGGACAGCAAAGGGAACGGGCAGGGACAACCGCAGGAAAATTCTGGATGCGGCCATGGCCCTGATCGGGGAAAAGGGGGTGGAAAAGACCAGCCTGTCCGGCATTGCCAGGGCCGCGGGCCTGAGCAAGGGAACAGTCTATTATTACTATGCCAGCAAAAATGACCTGGTCTTTGACATTGCCGACCTCCACATGGAACGAATCACCACCACCCTTTTCTCCATGATCGACCAGGCCCGGGGCATCACCTGGGAGGAACTGCTCTGTGCCTATTTCAACACCCTGCTCAGTTCAGAGGCCCGAAGCCGCCTCCACCTCTACCTGGTAAGGGAGGCGGTTTCCGGCAATGATGAAATCAAAGAGCGGTTCCAGACCACCTACGCCCAATGGTTTGAAATGGTGGACCGGGCCTACGATAAAATGCCCGGCCCCAAAACCGACAGGGAAGCCAAGGCCCGGTTCCTGGTGGCGGTGGTGGACGGTTTCATCCTCCAGACCCAGCTGGCGGTCAAAAAAACCGACATTGATGATATCGTCCGACTGGCCCTGAAGGTGATCCGGGAATAACAATTTCCCTTAGGCTGCCGCACATAGAATTCGGGTTCAACCGTCAGATTCATATTTTGAGGATTGTGATAAACAAAAACAGCCGGTAAAAAGGGAAAGGATGTTCCTTATTTTACCGGCTGTTTTTTGTAATGTATTTACTGCTATTTTTTTATTAGAAGAGATACTGGAATCTTACACCCACGATGTCGAGGTCGTCATCACCGGCAAGATCGCCATCACTATCCGCATACTCGTCGTAATCAACATTGAGATAGTTCATTTTGATCATAAAATTATTGTTAATGTACCAGTTGAGCGCAATGGTAATTGCATCGGCGGAACCACCCTCAACACCTGCAGAAAGATCATTCAAATCAAGATTTGAATAACGCAGGGCAACTTCCCATGCCCCCCATTTGCCGGTGGGTACAATGGGGCCAAACTCGGCATCATCAAGATTGTAAGGACGCTGGTCATCTGTGATAAAATAGGAGACCATGGCATACCAGCCGTCAAATTCCGGTTCAGTATTGCCGGCGTAGCGGTTGAGCTCACTCTTCACGTATTCTGTCTGAAAGGAAAAATTATTCCATTTACCGGCGAGTTCAAGCCCGTAGGTAGTAATATCCTCAACCGCATCAATATCACCGGTATCAAGGAATTTATAATCTACAAAATGGGCTTCCGGTCTTACTTTAATCTTATACTCGTCACCATCACTTTTTGCCGGTTCATGATTCATATAGTTTAAACCAATGTGCAAAATGGTGCTGTTGTCATCCGTCACAATGGGGCGTCCCACCAAACGGGCTGAATAACCATAGGGTTCTGAGCGTTCTGCTTCTGAGGCGTATTCTTTGTCCTGGTCCAATTCATCGCCAAAGATGGAAAGGCCTGCAAAATAATACTTGTCCCAGTTCGTGGCACTGAATCCAATGCGCCTGCCAGGTGAAAAGGCATCGGAAACCATGGATCGTTCCATGAAAGTTATCCAGCGGGAGGTGGTCACTTCGTCCATATTGAAATTGGGTTTATGATTACCCAGTTTCAGTATGGTGTTGGGCAACCCATTGTAGGAAATCCACATGTCTTTGATATCAAGTTCTTCATCGGCAAAATCAAGATCAAATTCACCCGCCCAGTCTTTGTACATCTTGGTTTTCAACGCCAGGCGTAGACGGCGGAATTCAGTGTTGGCAAAAAGATTATTTTCTTCTTTACTGTTATTTACAGCACCTGTATCCAGCATCATTCTACCATCAATTTTGTATTCAAAATTACCATCGGCAGATGTCATTTTAAGATAACTTTTTTCATGACTTGCATCCAGTGCGACCTTTTGGGTGCCGAGGGCGTCATTTTCGTCATACGCTTCACTACCCTTAATTTCGGCAAGCTCTTTTTTGGCGTCCCGGGCCTCCTGCTGGGCGACTTTAAGCTGGTTCCCCAAATCAATAATCATCTTGTGCAACTGTTCGTTGGTCGGTACGCCTGCGTATGTTGCGGCAGGCATGCCAAGGGCAAGCATTGCAATGGATGCAAATAATACAATTAGCTTTCTCATCTCGCGTTCCTTTTCTTTTTTGGTTTAAAAAAAACGTTCTACCCATATTGTCAGGATCTATATAATGAATTGGACCGGGATTCTAATTATGAGCCCTGATGATATCTATAAGATTTCGTTATGACTGGTTATTATACAGGTCTAGGTCAGGTGTCTTGAGACTTGACAAAGAAGGTGTCTCTAAAGATCTCAAAAAAAATCACGGTTCAAAGCCCCGCAGCGATCCCCTTGACTCTAAACACCCAAAGACTGCCGCCAGCCCTACAAAGAGAACTTGGAGCAGGCTTTATCGAATTTTGAAGAAAGTGAGGCCAGTTGATGGCAGTGTTGTGCCACTTGTTCGGCAATGCGGACATTATCCTTGGTCACCCCTTCAATCTGGGTTACCCCCCTGACGAGTTGGGCCGTTGACTGGGCCTGGTCCCGTGTTGCGCCGACAATAAGGGTAAGTTCGTCCGAAGTGGCATTAAAATGCTGAACAATGGACAATAGAGATTTTTCCGTCAAATTTAAAACCTGGTTTCCCTCGGCTATTTTTTCAAGTGAAACCTTAAACAGGGCGTTGCTTTTCTGGGCGGCATTGGCACTGGAGGCGGCAAGGGTTTTCACTTCTTGTGCCACAACGGCGAAGCCCCGGCCCAGTTCTCTTGCCCTGGCAGCTTCTATGGTGGCATTCAAGGCAATAAGATTGGTCTGATCCGCGATATTGGTAATATCCTGCATGGTTGCTGAAATATCTTTCCCCGAAACGCTGATGGCTTCCAGGGCCCTGACCAATTCGCGCATCTGCTGTTTTCCATCCTCTGCCACATGGAGTGCGGTGGCGGCCCGGTCGTTCACACTTGACGAGGCCTGGGCAGTCTGTCTGGTCTGGTCTTCGATCCTATGGATGGCATCGCCAATAGATGCAATGGCATCGGACTGTTCCGAAGCGCCCCGGGCCAGGTTATCCCCATCCGATAGAATGACCGGGATTATATCGGAAAGCGTGGTGGCGGCAGACTCAATGGCCTGAATCAACACCTTGAGATTGTCAACCATCCCGGCCAGGGCATTGCCAAGGACATCCCTGGGGCCGGCGGGTATCACACCCCTGGACAGATCTCCGGAAGCAATGGCGCCGACATTTTCCACCAGCCCTTTCTGGATCTGTATCAGTCTGTCCATGGCCTGTCCCATCACACTCAGTTCGTCCTGCCCCCGGGTAAGCGAGGTCCGCGCCTGGTCATCCAGCCCGCTGAGTTCTATGTCGCCTGAAGAAAGATCTTTTATGGCGGTTACAACGGTATCAATTTTGCGGGTAACGGACTGGACCAGACGCAGTATCAGGGCGGAAACCAAGCCGATGGCCGCCAGGGCCACAATACAATTGGTGAGCACCAGTACATTGGCGGCCCTTTGAATTTCTTCCTTATCCGTGGCGCTGACAATATACCAGCCGGTCTTGGGATCCTGGTGGACATATACTAAATAGGTTTGCCCATACTCGGAAAAGGTAACCGGCCCGTCGGTTTCAGCCAGAAATTTATCAAGGTCCAGTTCCACAGGCTTTCCAGAGGCGAGGGCCCGGTGGGCCAGGACTTTGCCCTCTCGGGTTAAGATAAAGGCATTGGAGTTGGGATCGTTGCGAGTAATATCCACATATTGTTCATAAAATTCACCCAGCGGAATACTGATAAAGATCACCCCTTTTCCAGACGCCACTTTCAGGGCGAAGGTGACAAGGGGCTTGCCGTCCACCCGGCTGTTGCGGGGCTTGGAGATCACCACCCCGGACTGGTGGAGGGCCTCCTGGAAAAAAAGCATGTCTGAATACTCTTTTCCGATCCGGTTTTCATTGCTTCCGGCAATGGCAACGCCTTTCCAATCCAGCAGGGCAATGTTCCTGAAACCGAACTGGGATTTCATCTCTTTCCAATTCAAATTCAAATCGGGTCTGGCCGCAGGGTCTGATATGGCTTTTGCGACAAAAGGGCTGGCAGCAATGGAGGACAGCAGGTTTTCGTGAAATTCCCTCCAGTGGCTGACGTTCATGCCCATAAAGGCGCCGCTGCCTGCAATTTTCCTCTCTGCCGCCCGGGTCAGGGCCTTGAGGCTGCTGTGGGTCACAAAAAAGGAGGACACAACAAACCCGATGATGACGGCAGGGATCAGGATAATGAGAAACCTTATTTTTAGACTCCCGGACATCCGGCGTTTAAGCGTTCCGAACATATTACCTCTCAAAAATTACTATTATTTTCACAGGGCCGCACAGGACCAGTCCGACTCCGCCTTATTTGAATTCTTTATTGAAGACAGAAATTTTGGAACAGATCGGCGGGGGGAACATGCTGGCAGGGAGGGGCAGCAAGCTGCCCGGCCCAAGGAGGAAACCATTGGGCAGCTTGCCTGGCGGAGGGAACGGTCCGTGAACTACATCTTCAATACGTTTTTCGCAGCTTTCAGGTAGTTTACGTTTTCCAGTTCACCAATTTCCAGGGCCTTGATGGCTTTTTTCATTCCCTCATAATCTTCACTCTCCACACAGGCGGTTTCGATGAGGGCACCGTTAAAGAGGACTTTTCCGTATTCGCAGATCATGCCGTCCACGGAAAAGCCGTATCTTTCTTTTTGAACGTCAACGGCGGCAAGATCTGCATTGGTATCCACCATGGAGATAAATTCATCAAGGGTATATGTTGCCTTGTCCAGAACAACCTCGACGAGAAGGTTTTCAAAGATTTTTCCCAACTCTTCCCTGTTCACCGGGAACTGGAATTTTCCCCTGGGCTGGAAGACTTCGTATCCGTCCTGGGTTTCGCTTACTTTGGTTTTAATATCCAGCAGCCCGTCGCGGATCTTGACATTGGCCTCATTGGTGAGCCGGGAAACAATATACGTTTCGCTGCTGGTTCTGATTTTGAACAGCTTGGCCTGGGCTTTCCACATGGACTGGGTCACAATGTCCAGAATGTTCTGTCCAAATACTCTGAATTCAGCCCTGGGCACAAGTTTTTCTGCATCTTCCGCTGAGGTGGCTGCGTTTTTCTCAAATACATCTACCATGATTCTTACTCCGTTATTTTAGTTATGGGGTTATTTTTAAGGCCCTCCGGCATTTGCGCCCGGGCCAGTTTCTTTTCTAGGGCAGGGGGCGGGGATAGCGTCTTTTGGGACGTATACACCTCCTGCTGAAATACATTTTGAATAAAAAATAAAGATATGAAACTCACCACTGCGGCAATGACAGGGGTGGTGACCCATCCGCTGACAATTCCTCCCACGATCTTCCATTTCACGCTCCAAAAGCCTTTCTTTAGCAGGCCGATGCCGATAACAGCGCCCACCACAGCCTGGGAACTGGAAACCGGAACCAGGGGAATTGAGGGCAGGCCGTTGCTGGCCAGAAAGGTTTCCAGGGATTGGGAGGAAAAGAGGAAGAGGACGATGGAATGCGCCCACACCACAACGCTTGCCGCAACAGGGGTAAGCTCCACAATGCCTTCCCCCACGGTCATCATTACCTGTCTGGAATAGGTGAATACCCCCACGGCAATGGCGATGCCGCCGATGAGGAACAATTGCTGGGCCGGTGATAGGGAAAAGGGGCCGATAAAAAGCGTTTCAAAGGGGGATACCGGCAGAAATACGCCCATTACATTGGCGATATTATTGGCCCCCAGGGCATAGGATCCGCATATGCCGGCAACCAATAAGGACCATCTCGTATACAGATCCAGCCGGAACATGTGGATTCTGCATGTATTGATAAAAAGGGCGGACAACTGGTACAGGACAACCGCTATGATCCCGGAAAGCACCGGACAGACCAGCCAGGTCATGGCAATCTTGGTCAGGGCGGCCTGATCAACGGACGATCCCGAAAAAAGGTTCCATCCGATGATGGCCCCCACAATGGCCTGGGAGGTGGAGACGGGGAATCTGGCCTTGGTCATCAAATACACGCTCAAAGCCGCTGAAAACGCCACAATAAACGCCCCGGCAATGGCATTCACGGCCCCAAGCTTGCCCAGAGTATGCGAAGCGCCTGCCCCGCTCATCACGGCGCCTAAAATCACAAAGATACTGCAGCAGACGGCGGCCGTCCTGAACCTGACCATTTTGGAAGCCACTGCCGTACCAAACACATTGGATGCGTCGTTTGCCCCCAAAGACCACCCTAAGAAAAGGCCGGAGGTTAAGAAGAATGAAAACATGGGATTTTCCTAGAGGGTCCGTTTAATGACGTAAATGTTCATCCGGTCAGCGACATCCTCCGCCCGGTCAGAAATTTTCTCGATATGCCGGGCCAGATCGCTTAAAAGCATACGCTGGCTTAACCTTAAGTCCTCTTTCCTGAAAAGTGCGGCCCTCAGACGTGTTGATATCTTATCGCACTCCGTTTCCCAGAATGAGACCTTGTGCAGATGGTCCCTTACGGACGAAATATCGGCAAAAAAGGCCCGTGCCGATTTGACAATGGCCTCCACAGAGGCCACGACCCCATCAATCAGCTCGCTAAAGTCATTGACGAACTCAAGGTTTATTTCCGGGCGTTCGATTTCAAACCGCCACAGCGCACCCTTGAACCGGTCCAGCAGAGAATCCATGTTCTCCAGCAGTTCCAGTACATCCCCCCTGGATTCGGGGATAAGGGTTTTGGTGTGGAGGTGCTCGATGATGGTCCGCTTCAATTCGTCCCCCTTGTGTTCTATAACCGAGATATCCGCCAGCACGCTGTCGAAATTTTCATACTCTCCCGTGAGATAACACCGTGCACCCTTTTGAAAAACGAGCCCGGACCGGCTGACCTGGTCCATGAAGTCATTGATCTGCTTTTCAATACCGGTTTCCCGGCTGATAATATTGAATTTCATAACGGTGGTCCCTTTTGACATGACTCTGACCCAGGCTTTCAATTGACCCTTGCAGAGCGTTTATGTTAAGTTGCAAACAAACGGTCATTGTCTACCACGCGCCACTCCCCAATGTTAAATCATCATTAAAAATGGAGGCCATAAGCATTCATTATGAATCTCATGAACATTGATCACCTGAAATCCTTTTTCATGGTGGCCAAAGTCGGCAATTTCACCAAGGCCGCAAATGCCCTGTTTTTGACCCAACCGGCTGTGAGCCAGCATATCCAGGCCCTGGAACATTTCTACGATACGGTCCTCTTTGACAGGACCGGGAAAAAAATTATGCTGACCCGCCATGGAGAAATTCTTTTCGAACAGACAGAAGAATTGCTTATGAAATTCCAGGAAGTGGAGACCATTTTCATGGACATGAAAAACATGAGCCGGGGCCGGCTGGACATTGCTTCATCCGCCGTGATCAGCGCATATATGCTCCCCGACATCATTGGTCTTTACCATAGCACCTACCCGGATATTGAACTGAATCTTCGGGGGGGCAACACCCACAAGACCACCCTTATGGTCCTTGAGGGACAGGTGGATTTCGGGTTTGCCGCAGGACCTGCCAGCCGGTATCCTGAAGTTGAGGCGGTTTGTGTTCACCAGGAAAAGATGGTTGCCGTGGTATCGGGGAAGAGTCCCCTGGCTCAGAAATCTCAGGTTTCCATATCCGACCTCAAACGCATACCCTTTATCACCCGGGAACACGGCACTCAGACCCGGCAGATTGTCTCCGCCTGGTTTTCAGAGTACAAAACGGATAAATCCCATTTGAAATTCATAGAGCTTGAAAATGTGGAATCGGCAAAGCGGATCGTTGAAAAGGGATTCGGTATCACCGTTATCCCCGAATCCGCGGTAAAAAGGGAGTTGGCCTCAGGCCGGCTGGCCCGGGTCAACTTAAAGGGATTCGAGGGGAATGCGGCCTTTTACCTTCTCTACCACAAGTACAGGAACCTTTCCGTCGCCGCCAAAACCTTTTTATCCATGCTGCCGGAAATGTTTAACTGTGAGGAGACCCTGGCTTCAAAATTAAACATCCCTGCCCGGAAGGACATATCTTCAAAATAGCACCCCGGGGTGAAAAGACACTCCCGGGGCCGCATATGGTTCTCCCTTAAATTTAAAGCATCAAAACCGGGTACGGCCGCCAGGCATTCCTACCTGAATCATAAGAATTGATTATACCTTCCATAGGGGATTCGAATTTGACCCGACAGATACGGATCTTTTATATTTCGTAAAATCAGCTATGACAAATTTTAAATATAACAATAAAGATATAACAGGAGAAAATATGCCCAAATCAATCAACCAATATCTTCTCGAAGCGAGAACCAACATCAAGGACAAACCCATTGACCTTCTGGTCATGGGAAACGAGGCTGCAGACCTCGACTCTATGGCATCTGCAATTGTCTTTGCCTATATCCGGTCAAAAGCACAGCCCGATAAAACCATTGTCCCTCTCATGCCCATCGTGAGAGAAGATTTCAAACTCAGGACTGAAGCCGTATACGTATTTGAAAAGGCTCAAATTGATCTTGACTGTCTCATTTTCCTGGATGAAATGCCCCAGACCTTCATGGACCACGTAAACCGCATGGCCATTGTGGATCACAACAAACTGCCCGGCGCCTTTGAAGGCCACGGAGACAAAGTACAGATGATCGTGGACCACCACAAGGAAGAAGGGCTTTACGAGAATGCTGAGATCCGCGTCATTGAACCGGTAGGCTCGACAGCCTCCCTGGTGGGTGAAATGCTGATCAAAGAGTTTCCCAAGCTTATGGACGCCCAGATTGCCATGCTTCTTACGGGCACCATTCTTCTGGATACAGTGAATCTGGCTCCGGAAGCCGGGCGGGTTACAAATAAGGATACTGAGATCGCCCTCACCCTCATGAAACATTGCACCCTGGACCAGAATCCGTATTTTGAGGGGGTTCAGAAAGCCAAATTCGACACCGCCAGCCTGACGACAACCGACCTTTTGCGAAAGGACTACAAGGAATTTAAATTCGGGGATATCAGATGCGGCATTGCCTCTGCCCTGCTGTCCATGGCCCAATGGACAAAAAAAGACAATGAACTTTGCATCGGATTTGAAAGCTATGCACGCCGCCGGAATCTGGACGTACTCCTGTCCATGAATGCATATACAGATCCGGATTTTAACCGGGATCTTGCCGTTTATTGTATTGATGAGAGTGCCCATGACAAGCTGATCTCATTTCTCCAGAAAAAGGGGCTGGAACTGAAGAACCTCGTTTTTGACGGCCAAAAGCCCTGCCTGGAAGGCAAAATCACCTTCTATTCCCAGGCAAATCTCGGAATATCAAGAAAAAAACTGTCCCCTATGATGGATGACCACTTCACGGCTTAGCCTCCGCCAGGCCTCCGGACGACCTTTGTCCGGTGGCCTTTTTTCAATCTTGGACACCTCACTATTCCGTATATGCTATCCTTTCCCACGAAAAAATGATCCATGAATTTATAACCATCCACGGCAAGTTTCAGTTTGAAATCAAACAAAAACTGTTTTTCCGTCCGTCAGAGAAGAAGCGGAAGTATGAAATCGAGACGCTTTTTTTCATACCCAATTCTCTGGGGATAAATGAACGGAACTATACCAAGCAAATGTTTTACAGCCGGCTGAAAAATTATATTCGCTTAAGAATCCCTGACATGCCCGGCTCTGCACCTGCCCCCAACATCTTCATGGCAAAGGTCATTTCCGCCCTGGACCGGATCAATGAAAAAGATAGCAGGGCCACCCGGACCACCTACCGCCATGCCGTAAAAATATATGCCTTGATGGTAAAAAAACAATTGAGAATGGATGTCATTAAAGGGAAGGCACTGCCTGCCGAGGAGCTGAGCCCCCAGGTTCATGAGACCCTGAATAAGGCAGGCCTGGGCGCCGATCTTCTGCGAACCCATGAAACAACCCATGGTCATAAACTGGATAATGACTCACGCAGGGTCCTGACCTATTGCAACGAATATATCAGCATGTGCCTGGCTTATTATTTGTTTCGGCTTCTTGATCTGGCCTCCTGGAATTGTGAAGATGAAGATCACGCAAATCTTAGGGAAAAAATATTAAGCCGGATCCAAAGCGAGCTGGATTACCAAAAACTATTCGGCGACACCTCGGGAAAAGCCACCAATAGGGACAGCGAAACGCTGATCTATAAGTGGAATATACTAAAAAAATATGTCAGCAGCCCGCTTCATTTAGAAATCAGGCATAAAAAAGAAGGCACCCTCCTATTCCAGCTGATCTCGAGCCTGGCCGCTGCCTTGGCGATGATTTTTGCAACTGCCGTGGCATTTATTTGGCAGGACACCTACGGGGCACTCAGCCCACCGCTTTTCCTGGCCCTTGTCATCGGATATGTGTTTAAGGATCGGATGAAAGAGGCCATACGGAATTTTTTATCGGCAAAACTGAAAAGAACCCTCTCTGACCGGCAGCAATTTGTCTATCAGAATTTTTCAACCCTCATCGGAAGATGCCGTGAAAATTTTTATTTTATTGAGGATTCCCAAATTCCCAAATCCATAATGAAGCTCAGAAACAAAACCCATCTGGTGGATATTGAAAATTCCTTTAGGAGTGAAACCATTATGTATTACCGAAAAGAAATTTTGATGAAACCCAGGGCAATAGGTCAGGCCTGGGACGGTCTTATTGATATCACCCGCCTGAATATCAGCGACTTTCTCAATAATATGGACGACCCCAAGCATACCATGTATGTCCCTGATAAAGATTCCTACCAAAAGCTGTCAATCGATAAGGTTTACCACATGAACATGATCCGTTGCCACAGGATCGGGAATAAAAAAATCTGCAAACGATTCAGGATCGTATTCAACAGAGACGGCATCAAACGCATAGACCACATCATTCCCAATGAAGGGAGCGGTTCATAAGATATACTTATATATTCTACAATAGGTTATTATTTGTATTTGCAGGTCATATACGAGATAAAACGGATAAAAAAACAGCCGTGGCGCGCTCAAAGCATATAAACACCATAAGCGTAATGAAATTACAGGCCCATTTATTCAAGGGCCGCCCAAAGGAGAAAAAATGGGTCCGAAAATGATAACGGATACACCGGCGACCAGACAATTTGATCCACTGGACATGAGCAACTATACCCTCGAAAGGCTTCCCGTGCTGCCGACAGGCCCGATTATGGCACTGTTAAAAAAAATCGGCCTGCCCATGGCAGTGTTATTCTTCTGTTTCTTTCATTTCAAATTTTGCGGATCATTCGAGTCTTTTGAGGTGCAGACAAAAGTGCCGCCCCAAAGCTGTTATACCATGCTCGGCATCTTCGGTGCATCATTGATTCTCTGGATCACAGAGGCAATCCCCAACTACCTGACCTCCCTCATCCTGATCGTCTTGGTGGTCACCACCGGCATTGTTGAAGAGAAGACAGCCTATGCCTATTTCGGCCATAAGGTAATGATACTTAACATTGCAAGCTTTATCCTGGCCAGCATGCTTGTCTCCTGCGGCCTGGCAAAACGCATCGCGCTGAAATTCATTCTCAAGGCAGGCCACAAGGCAACCCCTGTTTTCTGGAGCTTTTTGCTCCTGAACATCATCCTTGGGGCCTTTGTCAGCGCAACAGCCGCAAAGGCGGCACTCTTAATGCCCCTGTTCATGGTGATCAGCGCCATTTACGGCGCCAACGGCGGTGACAACCGCAATAATTTCGGACGAAACCTTGTACTCCAGAACCTGCTTGGCATCAATGTTTCCTGCAGCGCCTATATGACAGGGTCTGCAGCAAACCTGGTTGCGGCGAGCATGCTCATCGGCGCCGGGGCGAATCTTTATTACATGGACTGGTTCATGGCGTTGGCCCCTTTGGCGCTGATCGTCTGCGCCTTTGGATGGTGGTTGGGAACACACTTTGTCTTTCCCCTTTCAGAAACCGAAAAATCGCCATCCATCAAGGGCGGCCTAAACCGCTTGCAGGAAGAATTGGACGGCATGGGACCGTTTTCGGTAAATGAGATAAAATCCGCGATTATCTTTCTATGCGTTCTCGCGCTATGGGCCACGGATAAACTCCACGGAATCAGCGCCACCGCGGCTGCATTGATCGGTGCAATCGCCGCATTGATGCCCGCTTTTTCAGGATTACCAAAAATCGGATCCATAAATTGGAACGACACCGATATTCCCTGGCATCTCCTATTGTTCAGTTTTGGTGCATATGTACTAGGCGGGGGGATAAAAACCACCAATATTGTTGCCATCGGCATTACCAACCTTTTTGAGGCCTTTGGCATTGGACAGGATGCCCCTAAACTCCTTATTTTTCTGCTGCTGAGCATTCTGTTTGCCTTCAGCTCAATACTCAATCAGAGCAAGACCGCCAGAACAATCATATTCTTTCCCATCATCATCGGTATCGCCCAGAAGTTTGGATGGGATGTTCTGGGATTTGGCCTGCCCATGGCCTTTCTCATCAACCAGGTTTATGTTTTGTATTTCAACAGCAAACCTGCCACGATTTGCTACCTGAGTAATCATTATTCCAGCTGGGAATCCTTCAAATACGGAATAATCATGCTCACAACCGTCTGTCTGCTGCTGATTCCATGGACCCAGTACATTATGCCATTAATGGGGTTTGACAGTCAGCTATGGTAAGAAAGACCATTTGCTGTCTTGCGTAAAGCCATTTGAATATCGGATCTATCCTTTTTTGCCTGGCCCGGGTGGGGTGGCTGTGCCATCAGATTGCGATTTTTTAGCGGGTCTCATGAAACGGAGCGAGAAAAGCCTTTTTATCTGAGGACCGAAGGCCGCAGTTGCAGGCTTTTCCGCGCAGAGGAATTAGACCCGCTTAGAATTGTTCAATCAGGCCTGCCATCCCATCCGGGCCGTTGGTCATTACACGTCAAAAATGGGGTATAGTGCGACGAATATTGATGGATTGAACCTTTGGAGGGGATTGGGCCCTGATACCGGTTCCGGTATCAGGGCTTGGGGATTGACCCGAATAGGGTTTAAGGGGTCAGCAGGACCTCGTCGGTCTCAAATTCCTGCTTTTTGATCTCGGTGAACATCCGGATCAGCCGGTCCTTGGTGAGTTTCTTTTTTTCTTCCCCCCGGACGTCGATGATGATCTGGCCCCCGTCCATCATGATCAGGCGGTTTCCGAACTCAATGGCATGGCCCATGTTGTGGGTGATCATAAGGGAAGTCAGCTGCCCCTCCTCAATGAACCGGGTGGTCTGTTCCATGACCATGGCGGCATTCCTGGGATCCAGGGCCGCGGTATGCTCGTCCAGCATGAGGATATCCGGTTTGGACATCACCGTCATCAAAAGGGTCAGGGCCTGGCGCTGGCCGCCGGAGAGGGAGGAAACGTTTTCCTTCATCCGGTCTTCCAGCCCCATATTCAAACAGCGGACCTCATCTTTAAACCGCTCCCGCATGGCCCGGTTCAGACTGATCCAGGGCCATTTAAATCCCTTTTGGGAGGTGATCATCATATTGTCCTCCAGGGTCATGTTGGAGGCGGTGCCGGCCAGGGGATCCTGGAATATCCGGCCGATATATGCCGCCCGCTTGTACTCGGGCAGGCCGGTGACATCCTTTCCCTTGATAAAAATATTTCCCAGGCTGGGGGAAAGGGCCCCGGAAATCAGGTTGAACAGGGTGGTCTTGCCGGCCCCGTTGGATCCGATGATGGTGAGGAAATCCCCGGGTTCCAGTTTAAGGTTCAGGTCCCTGATGACGGTTTTCTCCCCCGGTGTGCCCGGATGGAAGGTCTTGGATATGTTCTTGAGTTCAATCATGCGCCCCCCTTCTGCTGTATGCGTTTGAAATTGGCCACGGCCAGGGAGACGATGATCAGCAGGCCGGTGATGAGTTTCAGGTCGTTGGGGGTCATGTTGATGTAATAGCCGTAATACCGGCCCAGGTACATGATGCCCTTGAAAAGAATGGCTCCCAGAATCACCCTCAGGGTGAGAATGGAAATCCGGTTGGATTTGAGCAAAAATTCACCCAGCATCACCGAGGCCAGGCCCGAGACCACGATACCCTGGCCCAGGTTGACGTCGGCAAAGCCCTGGTACTGTGCGGCAAAGGCCCCGGACAGGGCAACCAGTCCGTTGGAGATGCCCACGCCGATGAGCTTGAGGGTGGCCGGGTTCACCCCCTGGACCCGGACCATCTGCTCGTTGTTGCCCAGGGCCCCGAAAACCAGGCCCATATCCGTTAAAAAAAACAGGTCCAGGAGAAATTTGATGGCCAGGACCACCAGGATAAAAAAGATCAGGGAGGCGTATTCAGGGGCCATAACCCCCTGGGCCAGTCCGTGGACCTTGGTCAGCAGGGTGTCAATGCGCAGCAGCGGCAGGTTGGCCTTGTTGGAGAGGATCCGGATATTCACCGAATAAAGCATGGTCATGGTCAAAATCCCGGCCAGCAGGTGGGGGACCTTGAGCTTGTTGTGAATGGCGGCCGTGATGAATCCGGCCAGCAGCCCGCCGGCAAAAGCCAGAACCAGGCAGGTGACAGGGCTGATTCCCTGGTGGAGGCCGGCGGCCATGATCACCGCCCCCATGGGAAAGGAGCCGTCAACGGTGAGGTCGGGGAAATCCAGTACCCTGAAGGTAAAAAACACCCCCAGGGCCATGATGGCGTAAATCAGCCCTTCTACAAAAATTCCTTCTATCATTTTTCGCAGCTTTTATATTGAGACGCGGCAGGCCCTTATCCGGCCCGCCGCCGAAAGGTTACTATTTGGACGTGAGCTTGCCGTTTTCGATGATCTTATTGGCGGTTTCCACAATCGTTTCAGGAATGACCAGCCCCAGTTTGGCGGCCACATCCAGATTGATGAGCAGGTCCACGTCGGAGGGGTCTGTCATATAAATGGTGGGGATTTCTTCAGGTTTGGCGCCGTTGATGATATCGGCGGCCACCCGGCCTGTCACCCGCCCCATTTTATAGTAGTCGAATCCCCAGGCCGCCAGCACATCGTTGCTCTCTGCGGAACTGGGGTCGGCGGACATCACCGGAATCTTATGCTTCATGGCCACGGCGGTGACGGCGGCCAGGGCGGAGAACACCGTATTGTCGTTGCTCAGGTAGATCCCGTCCACCCTGGGGGCGATGGTCTGAACAGCCTGTTTCACCTCGGCGGAGTTGGTCACCGTGGTTTCAACGAATTTAATCCCCAGCTCCTTGCAGACCGCCTTGGCAATCCCGGCCAGGGCAACGGCATTGGCTTCGCCGGAGCAGTAGACATGGCCCAGGGTTTTGATGGGCTTGATCCGGTTGAGCAGCATGATCTGCTCCTTTACCGGGGTCATGTCCGAGGTGCCGGTCACGCCCTTTTCCCCGTGCTTCACGGATCTCACCAGCCCCGCCCCTTCAGGGTCGGTCACGGCGCAGAAGAGCACGGGCCGGTTCTTGATGGTATTCACCAGGGCCTGGGCCGTGGGGGTGGCGATGCCCACGGCAATATCCACCTTTTCCGCCTTGAATTTCTGTGCGATGGAGGCGGCCGTGGACATCTCTCCGTTGGCGTTCTGCAGGTCGAACCGGGCATTGGGAAAGGTTTCCTTCACCCCGTCCTGAACCCCCTGTTCCAGGGCATCCAGGGCCGGGTGGGCCACAATCTTTGAAATGCCGATATATACCTGTTTTTCAGCCTGCACAGGGGACAAACACATGGCTGCGGACAAAAGGACGGCCGCCGCTGTCAGCATTATTTTTTTCATCAGGACAATTATCCTCCTCAGATTATTAAGCAATCACTGTATATTTCTATGTACAATAACAGGCGTATTCTATACGGCCCATATAAAAATGCAAGCCATAATTTGACCACCATAGCCAGAGAGGCATAGCTGTATCCTTTTGATACAAACATTTCTGTCCCATGAAACATCTCCTTAACGCTGTCTCTTTTCCAAAAAGCATGGTATTTTAATTAATACCCGCCCGGGATTCTATCCAAGCTCACGGAATAGAATTATTGGCATATAATGTGCAGAACCATTTGAATTATTTATTTTAATTTAATACAGGTCAAACGATCGTAAAAAAATGGGGGCATTATGGTTTCAAAATGGATGGGAAATCTGTCAATCGGAAAAAAATTAATCGGCAGTTTTATGTTCGTATCCCTGATTGTGGTGTTGGTCGGCGGCATCGGCTTTATACGGATATCTAGCACCATTTTCCAGGTGACCGACATGGTCGAAGATGATATCCGATTTCTTGAAAAAGCGGAGGAACTGAAAATCCTCGCACTGCAGCACCGGCGATACGAAAAGGATTTTTTCCTGAATATCGGAAAAAAAGAGAAACAAAACGGATACATAAAAAAATTCCAAGGTGTTGAGAAAAAAACCTCCGCCCTTATTGATGAAATGGACAGGATGGCCAAAACCGATCCCCACCTTTCCGATGAAATAAAGAAAGCCGTCCTGGATGCCCAGGCATCGTATACAAAATATGCAACAGGATTTTTAGGGCTGACAAAAACCATTTTGGCGGATGATACAATCACCCCCCAGAAGGCAAACGGGCTGATGAAACCCCTTAAGGATTACATCTATACATTTGAGTCCAGCGTCGAGGTGTTATCCACCGCCGGTCGCGAAATGGTGCATCATGTTTCAGAGGGTATTGTTTACAAGGGAAAAAGGTCCCGTATTGTTATCGGCGCCCTATTGATTGTCGGCGTCTGTGTCAGTATTTTTTTCGGGATTATCATTTCATTAATTATCAAAAAACCCATCAACGCCGCCATGGAATTTGCCAATACCCTTGCCAAAGGGGACCTCACCCAACGGCTTGAAATCGACCAGAAGGACGAAATCGGAAGGCTGTTAAACGCATTGAACTCAATGTCCAAAAGCCTGCACCAGATTTTCCAGGATATCTCAACAGGGGTCCACACCCTGACCTCATCGTCCACCGCATTGTCATCGGTTTCGGAGCAGATCAATGCCAACTCCACCCAGACCGCTGAAAAATCAACCAGTGTTGCCGCCGCAGCCGAGGAGATGACAACCAATATGAACAGCGTTGCCGCCGCAACGGAACAGACAACGGCCAATATTCAGATGATTGTCTCTGCATCTGAAGAAATGACAGCCACCATCAATGAAATTGCCAACAATACATCCAAAGGCAGTGAAACCACTTCCCTGGCGGTTAAAACGGCCCAGGAGGTTTCCGACAAAGTGGACAGGCTTGGCAGTTCCGCTTCGGATATCAGCAAGGTGACTGAAACCATTTCCGAAATCTCGGAACAGACCAATCTTCTTGCGTTGAATGCCACCATAGAGGCGGCACGGGCAGGAGAGGCCGGAAAAGGGTTTGCCGTTGTGGCCGGAGAAATAAAGGCGCTGGCCCAGCAGACCGCCGAGGCCACCCGTGAGATCAATGAGAAAATTACAGGCGTGCAGACCATTACGGCTGAATCCATTGAAGCCATCGAAGCCATTGTTACTGTAATCAATGATATCAATGACATCGTGACAACCGTGGCCACGGCCATTGAGGAACAGTCCGCCACGACCCAGGAAATTTCAAACAACGTGAGCCAGGCCGCCGCAGGGGTCCAGGAAGTCAATGAGAGCGTCAACCAGACATCGGCGGTGTCCGGAGAAGTCTCCCAGGATATTGCCCAGGTGAGCCAGGCCGCAGGAGAAATAAGCGACGGCAGCCAGACCGTGAGCGCCAGTGCCGCCGAACTGACGAATCTGGCAGAAAGCCTGAATAAAATGGTTGCCCAGTTTAAACTATAAGACCGCAAAAAGAGCGGTCTGGACATTTCCGGCGGGCAGGTATCTTTAAGAGACGTCCTGCCCTGCCAGCGCCGGATCTGCCGCCTGCCCCCCCATTGATGCCGGCCCCTGGAAACGGGCCGGCATTTTTAATGGCAGGGTCTATTTCATCCGGTAGGTATAGGTCATCATGATCTGGTTGCGGTCTTCCATATTCAGGGCCGCTTCCAGTCCCGGACAGTCCAGGCTGACGTTGATGGCCTCCTTGGTCATGCGGATGCCCATGGGATTTTTTTCGGTCATGGTTGTGGCCAGGGCCTGGGCCGTGGATATCATCTCCTCTTTGGGGACCACCCGTGAGGCGAACCCCAGGTCCAGGGCGGTCTTTGCATCCATCCAATTGCCGGTGAGCAGGTATTCGTAGGCCCGGCCGGCGCCGATGAGCCGGGGCAGAAAATAGGAGGAGGCCATGTCCGCGCCCCCCAGGCCGATATTGATATAGGCTGCTGAGAACCGGGCGTCCTCTGCCAGGATGCGGATATCCGAGGCCATGGCCAGGGAAAAGCCGATGCCCGCTGCCGCGCCGTGGACACAGGAGATAACGGGCTGGGGAATCTGGCGCATTCCCAGAAAGAGCCGGCTCATGCGGACCTGGGCGTTATAGGCCTGGACCGGGCTCATCTTGAAAATCTCGGGGGCGTATGTGTTTGTGTCCAGGCCGGCACAGAACCCCTTGGCCTCGCCGCCGTCCAGGATGATCACCCGGGTCTCCTCGTCATACCGCCGCTCCCTCAAAAATGCCTCAAAGGCCTCCACCATGGGATGGTCAAAGGCGTTGTAGGATGAGGGGCGGTTCAGGGTCATTCGGCCGATGCCGTTCTCTGTTTTAAAATGAAAGGGGGCGTCTCCGGTGTTATTTTCAGTCATTTTATATGTCCTTATTATTAATCGGTGAACAGGTCGTCAGCCAGGGTACAGGCCATCTGGGTGCTTTTTTCAAGGGTGACGGCAATGGAAATTATCTTGGTCAGTTCATAGGTATAAAAATACCGGGCCGTGGCCAGCTTGCCCTCAAGGAAGCGTTTTTCCTTTTTCCCGGGCTTGCCCGTGGCAAGGGCCCCGGCAGCGGCAGTGGCCATGGTGAGCCACTGCCAGGCAATCACCGTGATCCCGAACATCTCAAGGAAGGGGGTGGCGTCGGCCAGGAAGGGTTCCGGCCCCTTTTCCATGGCGATTCCACCCAGGGCCATGGCGGTCTTTTCCACCCGGGCCAGTGCGGTTTCCAGTTCATCGGCCATGGCCGCCAGGGAAAAGTCAGCCCCCGCTTCGGGCAGGTCCGCCCCCCTTGCACCGTCAATGGCATCTGAGATTTCTTCTTTGAGCAGTTGAAGGGCCCTGCCGTTCTCCATCACCAGTTTCCGGCCCAAAAGATCCATGGCCTGGATCCCGGTGGTGCCTTCGTGGATGGGATGGATGCGCATGTCCCTGAAGTGCTGCTCCACCGGGAAATCCTCGCAGTATCCGTATCCTCCGAAACACTGGATGGCCGCCGAGGTGGATAGTATGCCCATCTCAGACGGATAGGTTTTGGCCACCGGGGTGAGCAGTTCCAGCAGCAGGTGGCAGTCCCTGGCCTGGGGATTCTGGAGATGGATATCCTCGTACATGCCGCAGTGAAGGATAAGGGAAAGGGACCCTTCCACCACGGCCCGCTGGAGCAGAAGCATCCGCTTCACATCGGGGTGCCGGATGATGGGCACCGGTTCCGATCCTTTGGGTGCGGTGAGGGGACGGCCCTGGCAGCGGGTGCGGCTGTATTCAAGGGCGGCATGGTAGGCGGCCGAGGCAATGGCCGTGGCGCCCATGCCCACCTCCAGCCGGGCCCCGTTCATCATCTGGAACATATAGGAAAGCCCTTGGTGGGGCTCCCCCACCAGCCAGCCCGTACAGTCATTTTTCTCCCCCATGCGCAGCCCGGTGATGGGGGCGCCCCGGTATCCCAGCTTGTGAAAAACCTGGGTGACGGTAACATCGTTGGGAATCAGGCTTCCGTCCCCTGCCGGCCGCAGCTTGGGCACGGCAAAAAGCGAGATCCCCTTCACCCCGGGTTTGGCCCCTTCCATCCGGGCCAGCATGAGGTGGACCACATTGTCCACCCCGTCGTGGTCACCGGCGGAGATGAAAATTTTTTCACCTGAAATATGATAGGTACCGTCTTCCCGAAGGACGGCGGTGGTGACGATATCCCCCAGGGAAGAGCCCGCCTCCGGCTCGGTCAGGGCCATGGTCCCCTGCCACCGTCCTTCCAGCATGGGGGGGATGAATCTTTCCTGGAGTTCCGCCGACCCGAAGCTGTGCAGGAGCTTTGCCGCCCCCATGGTCAGGCCGTGGTATACGGCCGCCGAATAATTGGCCGAGGCAAAGATAAAATTAATGCAGTGCAGGAGGGAGGCGGGCATATTCTCCCCCTCCCATTTTTCCGGGAAGGGGGCGGATATCCACCCGTCCCTGCCCAGTGTTTCCAGCATGGGCCGCACCCCGGGATGAACCAATACCCGGCCCTTTTCCAGGGCCGGGGACATCCGGTCCATCTCCTCGAACATGGGCCGCATGATTTTATTGCCGATGTCCAGGGCGGCCTTGAACACCATGTCCATGGTTTTGGAGGGATGCCCCTTAAAGATGTCTCCGGCCCGGTCCCGGTGGCGGCTCTGCCGTGAGTCCAGGGTAAATTTAAGGTTCTGCATGCTCATGAATTTATCTGCCATGGCCACCTCCTTTAATGGATGCCCTTAAGGAATTCCGGGGAAAGGTAGGCCGGCTCCGGATATTCATAGAAGCCACGGCCGGTTTTCATCCCCAAGTCCCCCCGTTCCACATAGGCCTTTAAAAAAGCCGCGTTCTGCCGGGCCTGGGGATCGTCCTTTTTCTCTGCCCAGTAATCGGTTACCTTGTACACGGTTTCCAGGCCGATGGAGTCCATGATCCCGAAGGGGCCGGTCATGGACCGCATGATCCCCATCCAGGCCCGGTCGATATCCTCCACCGTGGCCACCTCCTTGGAAGCCAGGCTCAGGGCGGAGGCCATCCACTCGGAGAGCATGGTGTTGAACACATAGCCGTGCTGTTCCTTTTTCAGTTCAATGGGGAACTGGTCAATGGCCGTGCAGAAGTCCCGCACCGCATCCAGGGTTCCGGCCGAGGTGCCGGGATGGGGCATGATATCCACCACATTGGTCACGGAACAATCGTGGAAATGCAGGGCCAGGAACCGGTCCGGCCGGCCCGTGGCCTCTGCGATCATGGAGGGCACCAGGGTGGAGGTGTTGGTGGTAAAGATGGTATGTGCCGGGCAGATTTCGTTGAACTGTGAAAAGACCCGGGCCTTTAATCTGGGATCCTCGGGCACGGATTCATTGATGAGATCCGCATCCTTTCCCGCCGTCCCGGGATCAGCGGTAAAGGACATCCTGGAGAGGGCTTCGCTGACCTTCTCACCGGGGAAGCGATTGCAGGCGGCCAGCCGCCGGGCCAGCTTTTCCGCCCGCTGTGCCGCCCCTTCAAGGGCCTGTTCAAAGGCATCAAAAACAATTACATCAAACCCAAAAGCAGCGCACTGCACCCCGATCTGCAGCCCCATGGTGCCGGCGCCCAGAATGAGCACTTTTTTAATATCAGCCATACGCCTTATCCTCCATAACCAGGGCGGCATCGGATAGCCCCCGGATTGATTTCATTTTTCCTGCGGTGACCGGCAGGACAGTTTCCATATAGAACCGGGCCGTGGTGACAACGCCCGAATAAAAGACCTGATCTTTCTTTTTGCCTCCGGCAGCAGCCGCGGCCGCGCAGGCCCGCATCAAATGCATCCAGCCCAGGACCACGTCGCCGGTAACCTCAAGAAAGGGATGGGCATGGGCAAAGGCGGTTTCAAACCCTTCCGACAGGGCCGCCATACCCAGATCCATTGCCGTTTCCCCCAGGGCTGCCGCCGATGTTTCAACCGCTTTTGCCAGGGGAACCAGCTCTGGAAAGCCGTTGGCATGAGAAACGGTTTTCCCCATCTCATCCAGCAGCAACTTGAATACCATGCCTTTTTTCATGCCCAGCTTCCGGCCCAACAGGTCCATGGCCTGGATGCCGTCGGTACCCTCGTAGATGGAGGCAATTTTCACATCCCGGAGCAGCTGCTCCACCGGAAAATCACGGGTATACCCGTACCCGCCGAAGGTCTGGACGGCCTGGACGCAGACCTCGAATCCCCGCTCGGCGCAATAGGCTTTGATCACCGGGGTCAGCAGTTCGATAAGATCGCCGGCTGCCGCCGTTTCCTCTTCGGATCCGGCCATGGTCTGCCGGTCAAAGAGGCCGGCCGTGTAATAGATCATGGTGCGCATCCCGTCCACGTGGGCCTTCATCCAGGTGAGCATCCGTCTGACATCCGGGTGCCCGGCAATGGCAATGGCCGGGGCCTCGGGGTTTTTCATCTCCTTGAGGGCTTTGCCCTGTTTCCGGGTCCGGGCATAGTCCAGGGCGTAAAGATAGGCCATGGAAGCGGCACTCATCCCCTGGAACCCCACGTTGATCCGGGCCTCGTTCATCATGTGGAACATGATTTCAAGCCCCCGGTTTTCCTCTCCCAGCAAAAATCCCCGGCAGTTGCCCCTGGATCCCAGGGCCATGGAACAGGTGGCCGAGCCGTGGATGCCCATCTTCTCCTCCACGCCGGTGCAAACCACATCGTTGGCCTCCCCCAGGCTCCCGTCTTCCTTCACCCAGATCTTGGGCACCACAAAGATGGAAATCCCCCGGCTGCCGGCCGGGGCCCCCTGGATCCGGGCCAAAACCGGGTGGATGATGTTTCCGGTCATATCGTGCTCACCGGCGGTGATGAAAATCTTGTTGCCGGAAATGGACCAGGTGCCATCATCATTCTTTTTTGCCGTGGTGGTCAGGGCCCCCACATCGGATCCGGCCTCGGCCTCGGTAAGGAGCATGGTGCCCCCCCATTCGCCGGTATACAGTTTTTTCAGGAACCGGTCTTTGAGGTCTTTTGTGCCGAAAAGATCAATCATTTTCCCCGTGCCGTGGCCCATGTGGGTGTACGCGCTCAAAGAATAGTTGGCGCCCACCACATAATCCATGATGGCCATGGAAATCTGGAAGGGCAGGCCCTGCCCCCCCTTGTCCGGGTCCTCGATCATGGAGGTAAGTCCCGCCTCAAGCACGGCCTGCCGGGCCCGGTGGAAGCATTGGGGCACCCTTACCTTTCCGCCCTCAAAGCTTACCCCTTCCCGGTCGCCCTCGGCCAGGGTGGGCAGGACTTCCTTGAGGGCAATCTTCCGGGCCTCCTTGACGATCATCTCAAAGCTTTTTCTGGAAAAATCCTCATAGGGCCCCCGGCCGGCAAGGCTGTCGGCAGCGAGCAGTTCATAGAGGATAAAATCGATATCCCGCTGGTCGGCAATGAACTGTGCCATGGAAAGACGCCTCCTTTAAAAATAAGGTTTAAATCAGCATGCCGCCGTCAGCCACCACGCAGGAGCCGGTGGTATAGGATGCGGCATCGGATGCCAGATAAAGAATGGTGCCGGCCATCTCTTCGGGCTGTGCATAGCGGCCCATGGGAATCTGGGGCAGGACATGCTTGCAGATCTCTTCGGTGCCGATGATGGCCGATGCAAACTTGGTGTCGGTGAGGCCTGGCATCAGGGCATTGACCCGGATGCCCTTAGGCGCAAGCTCCCTGGCCAGACTCTGGGTCATGTTGGCCAGGGCCGCTTTGGTGGCGGAGTACACCCCCTGGAAGAGCCCCGGGCGGACTGCATTGATGGATGACACATTGATGATGGATCCGCCCTCTGTCATCAGGGGCACGGCATACTTGGTCATGAAAAAGGGGCCTTTGATATTCACGTCCAGGGTTTTGTCCCAGATGCCGGCATCTGCGGTGATCATCTCGCCGAAATGGGGGTTGGTGGCGGCATTGTTCACCAGGATATCCAGGCGCCCGTATTTTTCCCTGATCCGGTCATATAGGGCCTCGATCTGCTCGGGGTAGCCCATGTGGCAGGCCATGGCCTCGGCCTTGTTCCCGGCATCGGTGATCTCTTTGGCTGCGGCCTCAAGCCCTTCAACCTTCCGGCTCACCAGGATACAGGCGGCCCCGCAGGCTGCCAGTTTCTTTGCTCCGGCCAGTCCGATACCCCGGCTGGCGCCTGTAATCACCGCTACCTTTCCGCTTAAATCGAATTCTTTCATCCTGTATCTCCTTAATTATAAATTTCGATCTATCTGTTCACAATCTTCATGGCCGTTTTCTCCAGGGCATGAACGCCGAAAATCAGCATGCCGAACCGTTTATTTTTAGTCAGCCCGTGATAATACCGGTTGTAAATCTGCTGGGCGATAACGGCCAGGCGGAAGAGCCCGAAACAATAATAATAGTCAAAATTGCTCACATCCCGGCCTGTTTTTTCCCCGTAGCGCCGGATGATCCGGTCCCTTGTCAGGGCGCCGGGCAGGTTGGTGGGCATGGTCCGCATCATCTGCATTTCCTCGGGATCCTTTTCCTCCACCCAATAGGCCAGGCTATTGCCCAGGTCCATGAGGGGATCCCCGTAAGTGGCCATTTCCCAGTCCAGAATACCCGTGATCCGGCCGGGGTCGGCGGGGTCAAGAACCAGATTGTCCATCTTGTAGTCGTTGTGGACCATTGCCGGGGCAGGGGTGTCCTCGGGCATGTTTTCCGCCAGCCAGGCCATGAGATCCTCGCAGTCCGGAGCATCATCGGTCCGGGCCTTGCGGTACCGGCCGGACCACCCTTCCACCTGGCGCCGGACATAGCCCTGGGGTTTTCCCATGGCATCCAGGCCGGTGGCCTTCATGTCGATGGAATGAATCTCCACCAGGGTATCGGTGAGATTTTCACAGAGCCCCCTGGCCTGGTCCGGGGAAAATTCAAGCCCCGGCGGCAGGTCCTTTCTCAGGATGATGCCGGACATCTTTTCCATGACAAAGAAAGGGGCGCCAATGATCTGAGGGTCCCCGCAATAGGCCAGGGGCCTGGGGCACCTGGGGAAAACAGGATGGACAGCGGAAAGGACCTTGAACTCCCGCTCCATATCATGGCCCTTGTCAACCTTCGCCCCGATGGGCGGACGCCTGAGGACCATGTCAAGATTCCGGGATCTGATCTGATAGGTCAGGTTGGAAAATCCGGAAGGGAACTGGCTGATTTCAATCCCGCCCTCCAGTTCCGGGACCGCCTGTTTCAGGTATTCGCCCACGGCATCGGCATTGATTTCCTCTCCCTGTCTTACCTTTGTGGCCTGGTCAACAACCGTCATCTTTTTCCTCCTCACTGCTATCGGGTATGCAGCAAAAACTTTCGACCATCTCCAATACATGGCCGGCAAACTGGTCCACGGTGATTTTCTGCTTGGTATATTTCCAGCGTTTCAGGTACCACTCCTGCTGAAGCGCTTTGATCATGCAGGCGGTGAGCGCGTGGTTTCCCGGCTTGAACACCCCCTGGGATTCCCCCTGCTCCAGAATATCGCTCAATATGTCCTGGGTATGCTCCTCCATGGCCTTCACCGCTTCGAATCCGGCCGGTTTCAGATTCCGGGCCTCCATAAAGGTGAAGTAGAACCAGGGCCGGAAGAGTTCGGACAGATAAATATGGGCCTTGATGGCCGCCCTGAGGCGCTCCAGGGGATGGGGCTGCTCCTTGGCAAATATCTCCAGTATTTCGTAAACCATGGCCCGGCCCTGGTCCTGGATGATGGCCAGAAGCTGATCCTTGCCCGGGAAATAGGCGTAGAGCGCCCCCAGGCTCATGCCGGTTTTCACGCTCAGGTCCCGCATGCTCATGGCCTGGAACCCCTTTTTATAGGAGATGCTGAATACGGCGGAAAGAATCCGGTCCAGGTTGGCCACGGCGGTTTTTTCCTTTTTGATCCGCATGGTCTCCTGGTTGGCCAGGTAGACCTGCCGGGAAATATCCGCCGCCCTTGGAGCGTATCGCTTTTTAAAGGCGGAATAATCCATTTTTCCTGTTGTGCTGCTTTCAGGCATAGGTTTTCAATATCCTTTTTGCCAATGATGTTTTATGTACTTCGTCGGCCCCGTCGTAGATCCGGGCGGCCCGCTCGTGGCGGTAGAACCAGGCCAGAATGGTGTCGTCGGTCATGCCCAGCCCCCCGTGGACCTGGAGGGCCCGGTCCACGATGCGGCCCATGGTGTTGGCCACCACAAACTTGATCATGGAGATGGAATCCCGGGCGGCAGCCGCCCCCACATTATCGATCTGCCAGGCGGAATTGAGGGTGAGCAGCCGGGCCGCTTCCAGCTCGGCCGCGGACTCGGCCACCCAGTTCTGGATGGTCTGGCGGGTGGCCAGGGTCTTGCCCGAGGGTGAGATCACCCGGGAATTGGCCCGTTGACACATGAGATCAAAGGACCGTTTGCAGATGCCCAGCCAGCGCATGCAGTGGTGGATCCGTCCCGGCCCCAGGCGGTCCTGGGCCATGACAAACCCCTGACCCTCGCCCCCCAGCAGGTTGGCCCGGGGCACCCGGCAGGATTCAAAGAGGATTTCCCCGTGGCTGAAATAATCGTCCCCTTCGTGGCCCATGACCGGAATGTTTCTCACCAGGTTGAACCCCGGGGTATCCGTGGGCACGATGATCATGGAGGCCTGAAGATAGGTGGGGGCGTCCGGGTTGGTCACGGCCATGGCAATGGCGAATTCCGCCCCGTCGGCCGCCGTGGTGTACCATTTATGGCCGTTGATGATATAATCGTCGCCCTCCTTTACCGCCGTGGTTTCCAGCATCACGGGATTGGACCCGGGCATGTCCACCTCGGTCATGGCGAAACAGGAGCGGATCCTGCCCTGGACCAGGGGATTCAGCCAGCGTTCTTTCTGTTCCTCATTGCCGTGGGCATGGAGGATCTCCACATTGCCCGCATCCGGGGCCTGGCACCAGAATACATAGTGGCCCAGGGGGGAACGGCCCAGGGCCTCGGAGACCAGGCCGTGTTCCAGGAGGGAGAGCCCCATGCCGCCGCACTCCGTGGGGAAATTGGGCGCCCACAGTTCCATCTGCTTCACCAGGGCCTGTTTTTCCTTCAGTACGGGCAGCATGTCTTTAAATGACCGGGTCATAAACTCCGGTTCAAGGGGGATGAGTTCCTTGTCCACAAATTCATTGATCATGGAGACAATGGTCTGAATCCGGTCTGATATCTGAAAGTCCACAACGATCTCCTTCATTAAAGAGTAAAGGTATACTATGCCGGTATCTTAATGGAAGTCAAGGCAATACTCGAACGAATGTTCGTTATTCCGACTCCAGATAGGCATCTATAAATTCATTCACATCCGCCGGGATGCACAGGTCCGAATGACGGCAGATGGGGGCGTCAGGATTTTTATTGATGCTGACCACCCATTTGGCCCTGGCCATGCCGGCCAGGTGCTGGGAGGAGCCGGAAATTCCGCAGGCGATATACAGGTCCGGCGACACCGTGGCCCCGGTGATGCCCACCTGCCTGCCGTAGTCCACCCAGCCCTGGTCCACCAGGGGACGGGAGGCCCCGGTGCAGGCATTGGGCAGCCTGGCGGAAAAATCGTCTATTTTTTTTAGATTCTCCCGGCCGCCGATGCCCCGGCCTGCGGCCACCACGATGTTGGCATCTTGAATTTCCCCGCCGCCCGCCGCCCCGGCCATGACGGCCAGCCGCTGAACCGCCGGTTCTATCCACGCTTCCGGAATTTTTCTTTCCACCACCCTTCCCCCGGTACGGGCGGCGGCTTTTAATCGTCCTCCCCCCGGCGCAAGCGTCAAAAGACAGAGCTTGCCCGGTGCCGGCCGAAGGGAAAGAAGGCGGGTATTGTCCATGACAGGCCGGCAGAAAACCAGCCCCTGCCCATCCTGTCTTATATCCGTCACACCGGAAAGCGTGCAGGCCCCCAGGCGGGCCCCCAGTGCCGGTGCCAATTCCCGGCCCATGGTATTGTGGGCAAAAAGGATATAGTCGGGGAAAGCCGCTTCAGGCATCTGGTCCAGTTCCCGGGCCAATCCCTGTTTCAGGGATTCGGGTGTCATCTCCAGGGGCCAGCCCACGGCTTCGGTGAGACAGCCCGTCAATGCGGCGGCTTTGCGGGCCGCGGCAAGGGGATTTTTGCCGGGCACATAAATCCGGATCCACCCGTTGCTGCCCCCCGCCAATGCCATCATTTTTTGGGCAGCACAAAAAAGATCCTCCAAAAACACCGGCAGCCCGCCGTCCGCCGCCTCTGCAACGATCAATATCCGCAGCCTCATATTATCCCCCTCTCCCTTATGAATGCGGTAAATGCCCGCACCTGGTCATGGATGCCGCCGGCGGCCCTTACCCCTGCCCGGCTCTTTTCCGGAACAGCCGTATCCAGGAAGATTTCCCGGGGAACCGACTTGGCGTCGCCGTCCGGGAAAATGGTGTGGATGGGCGCGGATTTGGCCCGGAGCATATTGGAAAGGCTTGGATACCGGGGGACATACCCGCCGGCCTGGACAGAAACCAGCGCCGGCAGGGGCAGCCCAAGTCTTTCCCTCGTTCCCCCTTCCCATTCCCTTTCGGCGGTTATCCCGTCTTTTCCGATTTGCATGCCGACCACGGCCGTGGCCAGGGAAAGCCCCAGGTATTCGGCCAGCATGGGCCCGGTCTGGCCGGCCATAAGGTCCTGGGACATGACGCCGGTGAGAATCAGATCGTATTTAACTTGGAATTCGGGACCGGAAAGGGCACGGGCCAGGATGCCGGCCGTCACGGAAGCCGGCACCAGTCCCCCGGGGCCGTCATGGTCAGGGACGAGGATGTGAAATCCCCTGTCCGCGCCCATGCCCAGCGCCCGGCGAAGGATATCCTCCCATTCCCCGGGACCGGCTGTAACCACATCCACCCTGCCGCCGCTGTCCCGCAGCTGCAACCCCGCCTCCAGGGCCAGGGCCTCAAAGGGGCCGATTTCCTGCCCCGACATATCCGGCTTGACACATACAAGAATATCCATAACAGATACCATATATTGAAAAATCAGATATATCAAGAAGAAAAATAGAACGAACGTTCATATTTTATTTAGACAAAATTCAGAGACTATTGTCCAGAAGGCGGCGGCCGATTTTCTGCTTTTTAATTCCGGCCACGGTACCGCCGATTTTAGCCGATGAGACAAGGTCCCTGACCAGGATGGCGGCCCGTCCAGGCAACGGCACATCATTCTCCGCCAGAAGCTGCTCCAGGCCGCTGAGGAACCCGGCCGTCGTCTGCCGAAAATGGATATTTAAACTCTCCAGGACTGTTCCCTCCCCGTCGGCCATGGCGGCCATGTGGTCCGACAGGTAGGCGGCCGCCGCCGCCCCTGCCCCCAGTTCCCCCAGGCGCTCAAGCATTGGGCCGCTGTCCCGGCCAGAACCGGTAAGGGCCGCGGCCGCCCGGGACAGGACAAAGGCCATGGCCCCGGAAACCGCTCCGGTCATGGCCGCATCTTCCAGCCGCCGGAAGGGGAGCACCATATCGGAAAAGGCACGGCCTTCCTCACCCAGTAACCGGTCCATGCCCAGGCGGCAGTTGTCCAGGCGGATATTCCCGTGGGGGGCAGGCCTGAAAAAAGGGATCTCCATGGGTGTGCAGGGAGAAAGCCCCGGGCGATTGCCCGGGACCAGGAAGGCGGAAAAGGCCTTTCGCCCGTCCGGTTCACGGCCGGTGGCGGCAATGACAATAAAACAATGGGAAATCGGGCCGTTGGTCAGGTAGGCCTTTTCACCGGAAACCAGCCATGCCCCCTCTTTTTTCTCAGCCGCGGCGGACATGAATTTGGGATGGGCCCCGGCCCCGGGTTCGGACACGGCAAAGGCCACGGTGGTCCTGCCGGACCTTACCCCCTCCCAGAACCCATTATCCAGGATGCAGGACAGGTGGGGATAAACCAGGTACCTGGCCGTCAGCTGGTGGATCATCCAGGACAGGGCAAGCCCCAGGTTCCCGCCGGTGTCCACCATGGCCCGGGCACCGGCGGCGATGCTGCGGCAGGGGTGTTCATTATCCAGGCATCCGGGGTCCATGAGCCCGGCCTCTCCCATGGCCGCCCAGATATCTTCAGGAAAATCCGCATCAATCCCCAATCCGGATCTGTTCAGAATATACTCCCGGGCAAAGGCCCTTATCTTACCGGTCAAACGATGATGCGGTTCCATTTGTCCTCCCCTTGCCACAAAGGTTTAGAGCACCAGATCCTGGATAAAATCTATGAGCTGGTTGAGATTGCCGCAGGCCCGGGCCTCGTTGCAATGATGGCGGTACCGCAGCATTTCCGAATCCCCGCTGCCCCAGAAGCGTTCCTGCTCAGGGTTCAGCCAGACCAGGCGCCGGCACCGGTCCCGCAGCCCTTCCAGCACAGGTTCCCGGGGGTTAAAATAATTGGAGCGGCCGTCACCCATGATAATGAGGGTGGTTTTCTTGTCCAGGTCCTGAAGATGGCGGTCCCTGAATTCCTGAAAGACCAGGCCGTAATCGGTTTTTGCATTATGGTTAATCCGGCCGTCCTTGAGAATCTTTTTTACGGCGGTATTGGCATCATGGGCCAGAAAAAGCCCTGTCACGTCAATGGGCTGGTCGATGAAAATATAGGATTTCACCCGGGCAAAGCATTCCTGGAGGGAGTAAAGGATATTGAGCATGAACCTTGCCGTGGACCAGACCGATCCGGACACATCGCAGAGGGTGACGATTTTTCCCTTTCGCAGGGGCCGGTCCTTGCGGATAATTTCCACGGGCACCCCCAGATAACGGCCGGAACGGCGGATGGTCTTTCGCACGTCCACCGCTCCCCTGCGGGCTGCGGCAAAGCGCAGGGTGGAAATTTCTTCCATCTTTTTCACCCAGAGGTCGATGACCTCCCCCACCCGGCCCATCTCATCCTGGGTCAGGTTGGAAAAGGGCACCTCGCCAATGCCCCCATACCGTTTTTCTCCGGCCCCGCCGCTGCGCAGGCCCGCATTATCCGGACGGGGGTCTTCGCTGAGAAAGGCAAGGGCGCGGTCCAGACGGCGGCCGGCCATCTCCTCCAGGCGGGCCCGCTCCCCGTTCACCACGGGGGTATCCGGACTGCCTGAAAACTGCGCCACCCGCTGCCGCATCTTATTGACCGCCAGCATGATCTCCAGGCGGCCGGTGAGCTGGCCCAGGTTGGATTTTACCGCCTGGACCTTCTCGCTCTCCTGGTCTTGGATCTGCCGCACGGCCAGGATAAAGGCTTCGGGATCCCCCTTCATGAAATCCATGAGCGCCTGGTCCAGATCCGTCTCCATCGGGGCCGTATCTTCCAGCTGGGCCAGCAGTTCAAATCCGTCGGCGGTAATTCTGTCCTGTTCCGTCCCCCCGGTGCCGGATTCCGGCATCCCGCCTCCCCCTTTCATTTCATGGAAAAAGAGGCGGTAAAGCCGCTCGAACTCGGCCTGTTCCCTTCGGCTTTTGGCGAAATTGGCCCGAAGGATGGTATGGAATACCGGCTCATCCTGGGGACCGGCCAGATCCAGCTGGTTCAGGCAGTCCAGCACCTCGGCCGTGGAAATCCGCATGCCGTCGGCCCGGCAGCAGGAGGCGAATTCCAGAATAAGAGTTTCCATATCAGATCGAAAGGGGAATCAGGCCGTGACCAGTTCCCGGAGCCGGGAGCGGACCACCCCGTAGTCGGCCTTGTTCTTGCACAGGGTGTTCAGGGTCTGGTCCAGTGCCTCGGGGGTGAGGGTATCCTTGCCCAGGATCATCATGGAGCGGGCCCAGTCCAGGGTTTCGGAAATACAGGGTTTTTTCTTCAGATCCAGCTCCCGGATACCGGCCACCGTCGCCACCACCTGGTCCAGGAGACGGTCCCCTATGCCCGGCAGTTTCTTGGCCACGATGCGCTTTTCCGTTTCCATGGGGGGATAGTCAATATAAATGTGCAAACAGCGGCGCTTGAGGGCGTCACTCATGTCCCGGTAATTGTTTGAGGTCAAAAAGACAAAGGGCTGGGTCCTGGCCTGTATGGTGCCCAGCTCGGGGATGGTGACCTGGAAATCCGAAAGAAGTTCCAGGAGGAACGCCTCAAACTCGGGATCGGATTTGTCAATTTCATCCACCAGGAGCACCACCGGGTCCGGAGATGAGATGGCCGCCAGCAGGGGCCGAGTCTGGATAAAGCGGTCGGAAAAAAACGCATCCTCATGCCGGGAGATCTCATCCACGGCCCCGGCCAGACTGGATGCGGCGGAGACCACCTCGTCTATCTTTTCCTTGAGCATCTGGGTGTAAAGAAGCTGTTTGGCATAGGCCCATTCGTACAATGCCTTTGATTCATCCAGCCCCTCGTAGCATTGAAGCCGGATCATCTCCCGTCCCAGGCAGCAGGCAATGCTTTTGGCCAGTTCCGTCTTGCCCACGCCAGCCGGCCCTTCCACCAGCACCGGCTTATCTGCTTCCTGGGCCAGATAAACAATGGTGGCAATCTCCGAAGACGGGATATATCCGGCCTCCTCCAGCCGCGCCTGAACATCCGACACACCTTGAAACACCATTCTCACACCTCTTTTTGTGTTTACATCCGTGAATTGTAATAGTTACCAATTCCCGGGGTAAAGGGCAAGGCAATGATTTTTTATCTTGACAAAAACAGTAAAACATATTCTTTTTAGTTAATACTATTAACTTTAATAAAACACACTAACAGAACATGAAAACCAGACGTGAGCGGGTCAGGCAGATGACCCTGGATGAGATCAAGTCCCTTTCCTGGGACATGGTCAAAAAAAACGGCATTGAGCACCTGACAGTGAACGGCATTGCCCGTAAGATGGGAATGACCCCCCCGGCATTTTACCGGTATTATAAAAACCGGGACCAACTCGTTAAGGCGCTGGTTATTGAGGCATACACTTCTTTTTTATCGGCTCTGGAAACGGCCCGTGACGCCGCCTACCCGGCCAGCCCGGAGAACCAGATCTACCGGGTATACCTGGGTTACAGGAGATGGGCCGTTGACAACCCCAATATGTTCGGCCTGTTTGCCGGCCGGAAAGTCTACGGGTTTGATCCTTGTGATCCGCAGGTGGAAGACCGGGCCCGCGACATATACCGTTTCATCATTGAGCTGTACCGGAACGCCTGGCAACAAGGAAGACGCCTTCCCCCTGAAAAAAAAGAAGGAATGCCCCCGGACTATGCAGCCGGGCTCACCCGCCACCACAAAGACCTTACCCGGGGCCTTCCGGTTGAACTTATTGATTCATGCGTCTGCGCCGCCTGTATGGTCCACGGCATGATTTCAATGGAAATTTCCGGCAGGCTCAAGGGGCTGGCCGGTGACGGAGAAACGTTTTACGCGTATCAGATCAGGGAAATAATGAAAGGGCAGGGAATGGTGCCGGGACAAGAGTAATCCCGGAGGACGACAACCCCATACAGGAGACACCCCATGACGGATCAGACGGATCGCATTTTACCGGTTTCAGCACACCCTACGGCAGACGAAATATCAAGGCGGCTCAAGGCCCTGCAGTCCAGCATCCGGGAACAGGGACTGGATGCCTACCTCTGCTTTTGCCCGGACAATATCTTCTACCTGACCAATTTTGCCAATTTTGTCCATGAACGCCCCTTTATCCTGATTATCCCCGTCAAAGGCCTGCCGGTATTCCTGATGCCCAAGCTGGAAGCCCCCCATGTCCGGACCCGGGCCGTTGGAGCGCTTGAGTTTGTCCACTATTTTGAATTCCCCGCCCCCAAAACCATGGGGTGGTCGGACCGCCTCAGGGAAATCCTTTCCCCGGGGCAGCGGGTGGGAATTGAAACCCACTGCCCCCTGGCCGTGGCCGAAGCCGTGCCCGGCACCGCCCGGGCCGTGGACCTGGTGGATGAACTGCGTCTGGTCAAATCCCCCTATGAGATCGGGCGAATCGCCTATACATGCGACCTGGTCAGCCGGGCCCATGCCATGCTGCTGGCCGGTGCCCGCCCCGGCAGAATGCCCGTGGAACTCCATTCCAAGGCCACGGCCGCCGTCACCAAAAGAATGCTCCTGGACTGCCCCAACGCCAATATGCTCAACACCAAGTTCGCCGCCATTGCCCAGCCCCCCGAGGTATCCCACGACCCGCATAATTTCACCGATGTGTTCATGAAATTCACCCAGGGCGGCCCCCATGTATCCATCTCATCGGGCACGGCCAACGGATACGGGGCCGAAGTCGAACGGACCTTTTTCCTCAACCGGGTACCTGAAAAGGCCCGGCAGCCCTTTGAGGATATGCTGGCGGCCAGACGTCTGGCATTTGACCTGACCGTGCCGGGCAATATCATGTCCGAGGTGGACCGCAAAGTGAACGAATTCCTCACATCAAAGGGGTACGGCCCCCATCTTCTCCACCGTACCGGCCACGGTTTCGGCGTCACCAATCATGAAGCCCCCTTCCTGGCCGAAGGATATGACCGGGAAATCCGGCCCAATATGGTCTTCAGCATTGAACCGGGGATTTACATCCAGGGGCTTGGCGGATTCAGGTTTTCGGATACGATCCTGGTCACGGAAACCGGCAACATGACATTGACATCAGCACCGGAAACCCTTGAGGCACTGACCATAGACGCCCGGCCGTCACTTGCGGACAAGACAAAGGCCCTGGCGCTGGCACTCATGACCCGCAAAAACCGCACCGTTTAGCCAGTGCCATCCACTGCAGACGGCTATATTCGTTTCTGATTGAATTTAGATATTACGTTTTCAATCCCACTCGAGCCTAAAATGAGTATTAACGAAAAAATGATTGTAATCGTTGAAATCAACAAGTCTTTTGATAACACAGGCCCATTGGGGCAGGTACCCATGCCACTGATACCTGCATTTGCTTCCTTTGTTTGGATATATAGATTCGCCAGGAAACTTCCTATCCTTGTTGAAAATATAAAAATTCCGATTAGAATTATCCCTGTTTGAATAGATAATTGGGGGTGGGGGCCTTCGTGTACCTCCCGAACCTTAAGGAACGAAGCCACACTATCAGTTTTAAAAAGTAAGAACATTGAAAAAATTAACAGAAGAATCAGAGATCCAGTGGAACTGACCAGGGTAAGCATTGGAAACGGCTCTGATGACGCTGAATAAAAAACCATTAAGGCAGTAACAATCTGGAATAAATTGAGTAAACCAAGATAAACCAAGTAGATCCCTAAAATTTTTGCTCCGACTACAAAATATGATTTCATAGAGTGTCCTGTGTAAGGGTATTTCAACCGTCCGGGGCAAACTGACGAAGGCGTTGCCCTGGCTCCGTTTTTTCAAAAATCATGTATAAAAAGGCAGATCGGCGACAGCGCTTTGTTCTTAATTTAAGCCGCTCAATCAATTAAAATCATCCCGCAGGCGGGTTTCATTTCAGACGTTTCAGATTTCCATCCTGCAAGCTCCATCAGTTTTTTTACGTTTATTCCGAAACCTGACATGGATTGTCTTGCCGTATCAGGATTTCTGCACTCGCCTTCACCTGACAGCAGATTACATTTCAGGTGCTCCCCACAGAATAATTTTTTACAAGAGCCTGCCGCGTATGCCCTGGGCTTTTCATACCCCATCTGCTTTGCCTTCTTTTCAATGGATGATCCAATTTCATGCAGCAGCCTGAATATCTCGATTCGCTGATGAGAGTACATCATTTCTGAAGGCAGTGTAATTTTAAATACGATTGCATCAGTATAATTTTGAATCCGTTTGCGGAACCCCCTGGGGCCGCTCACATTTGGGGGGCACCTGAATGATGCCCCATAATTTTCACATGCTGGATTGCCACATAATATCGCCAGTTCATCACTGATTTCAATTTTATTGGTCGGTATGGATGCCGCATCGGTTGCGCCTAAACGATGGGCAGTTTGCAATAACACTTCAAAAGTTTTTCGATCCTTTAGTTTAAGGACATTCTTATCATCCTCTGATGCAGATCTTGCTGATAAATATTCTTCCCAGGGATTGCAAACAGGCCTGGCGTCGTAAAGATTGTCAATATAACAATCTTCACATAAAACCTGTTCCTTATGGTTTCGTTCCTCACCTTCAGGAATACTGGCTTCACACTTGTGACATTCCATATGGTTATCCTTAAATTAGAAAAGAACTATGGTAATAACTGGAAGATTTACATTCTAGAACCTTAGATCTGAAATGATTTCCAGGGTAGCCGATATCAAACCCCAAAAAAGAAACAATATCCAATCATTTTTGGATCAGATTGGCTTTAGTCAAAAAGTAAATGAAGAATAAACTGAGGCCATTAAATTTGGCAAGCCTTTCCTTTATTTTTTGCTGCAACCATACTTAAGATAATACCAGGGCCATGAATTTTTGAGAGAGGGCAACACTCGATTTGCCAGAATTGGCATTCCCATGCCACCCCTGACAACACCCTATCCGATTGATTCACAAGGCATATCAAATGGATTTGCCATATACATGGCTGGCGGTGCCGGCCCAATCCCCCTTTTTTGGGCGCCCGGGCAGCGGACCGGACCGGGACACCGCCCTTAACCCCCTAATATTCAAAACATTCCACACACGCCCCCCTTTCCTGGCACACTCGTTGCTATTCCCCCATAGGCAATTGCCACGTAAACAATTAAAGACCCCATAGGAGCATCCAGTATGAATAAAAGTTACACAGATTCCATTTTAGACATGAGCGGAAAAATTGCCGTTATTTCAGGCGGGTCCTCGGGCATCGGCTACGGCACGGCAGAACTGCTGGCCCGGCAGGGGGCGGTGTCGGTGATCCTGGATATCGACGAGGCCAACGGGAATGACGCCGTGGCTTCCATTACCGCCCTGGGCGGCAAGGCCGAATTCATTGCCTGCAACGTCACCTCGGAAAAGGACTGCAAATCAGCCATCGACCAGGTCACCCGGCGCCACGGCAGGATTGACGTGCTTTTTAACAATGCCGGGGTCATCCGCAGAAAAACCGTGGAAGACCTGGAAGAAAATGAATGGGACCTGGTCATTGACGTCACCATCAAAGGCGCCTTTCTGCTGTCCAAATACTGCGTGCCGGTCATGGCAGAGAACGGCGGGGGCAGCATCATCAACACCGGTTCCGGATGGGGGCTCAAGGGCGGCAACCAGGCGGTTTCCTATTGTGCGGCAAAAGGCGGCATCGTGAACATGACCCGGGCCATGGCCATCGACCACGGTCCCCAGAATATCCGGGTCAACTCCGTGAGCCCCGGCGACATCGACACACCGCTGCTCCACGACGAAGCAAAGCAGCTGGGCGAAGATGACGCCGCCTTTATGGAAGATGCGGCGGACCGCCCCCTGAAACGGGTGGGCCAACCCGTTGACGTAGCCAATGCGGTCCTCTTTTTTGCCAGCCCCATGTCCCAGTGGGTCACCGGCGCCAATCTCACGGTGGATGGCGGCGGGCTGGCCTGATACCCAGAATTACCGGCAGAAACCCGAACAGAAAAATAAGCTGCCCCCGGGGAGGAGAAACCAGATGAACCACAGCGACTATGCCATATCCGTTGACAACCTGCACAAAAGCTTCGGCCCCCTTGAGGTGCTCAAGGGCATCAATTTTGCGGCTAAAAAAGGGGAAGTCATCTGCCTGCTGGGCAGTTCCGGCTCGGGGAAAAGCACCCTGCTGCGGAGCATCAACCTCTTGGAGATCCCCCAGCAGGGGGATGTATATATCGCCGGGGAGCTTATCCGCATGCAGGGGGAAGGCGACAAGCGCCGGGCCGGGGACAAGGCCCAGATCAACCGGATCCGGGCCAAGCTGGGCATGGTATTTCAGAATTTCAACCTCTGGACCCATATGACCATTCTCCAGAATGTCATGGAAGGGCAGGTCCAGGTGCTGGGCCGGACAAAGGTCGAGGCCAGGGACACCGCCCTCAAATACCTGGTAAAGGTGGGGGTGGCCGACAAGGCCGATGCCTATCCCAGCCAGCTTTCCGGCGGCCAGCAGCAGCGGGTGGCCATCGCCCGGGCCCTGGCCATGGACCCGGCGCTGCTCCTCTTTGACGAGCCCACTTCGGCCCTGGACCCGGAGCTCGTCCAGGAGGTGCTCCAGGTCATGCGGGCCCTGGCCGCAGAAGGCCGGACCATGCTTATCGTCACCCATGAGATGGAATTTGCACGGGAGGTTTCATCAAGAATTGTTTTTCTGGACGCAGGAGAAATAACCGAAGACGGCCCGCCGGAAACGGTTTTCACCCATCCCGCCACAGACCGTTTCCGGCAGTTCATCACCATGAACCCCTCAGCACTGAACTAACACCTAACTTTCACCGGATAGGAACGCAAGGAGGCAGGGCCCGGAAATCCGGGCAAAGCATAGACGCAGAAAAAAGACACCCATAACACAAACACAAGGAGTAAATCATGAAAAAGATTGTTGCTTATCTGATGTTCGTACTGTTGATGACCGCAGGTTCCGCCATGTCCATGGACAAGGTGAAAATTGCCAATGAAACCGCCACCCCGCCCTTTAATTTCGTGGACGGGAACGGGAAGATACAGGGCTTTGACGTGGAGATCGCCGCGGCCCTGTGCGATGTCATGGGTGTTGAAAAAGTAGATGTCATCCAGGACTGGGACGGGATGATCCCAGGCCTTTTATCCAAAAAATTCGATGCCATCATCTCGGATATGTCCATCACGGAAAAACGCAAACGGGTGGTCAATTTTTCCAGCTCCTACTACGATGAAACCGGCCTGTTCATCGGCCGGACAGCAGATAATTTCAACTTCAGTGCCGCAGGCCTCAAAGGAAAGAAAATCGGGGTACAGCGGGCCACCACCTGGGCCAACTACATCAAAGGGGTTTACGGAAAATCCGTGGAGATCAAGTATTACGACACCCCGGCCGGCCAGGTGCTGGACCTTAAATCCGGGCGGATCGACCTGGTGCTGGCCTCGGACATTTTCGTAAACAAGACCCTGGCCGATCCCGAAAACAAAGGCCTCAAACAGATGGGCACCCCGGTCACCGACCGCAAATACATCGGTGAGGGGGTTGGCATTGCCATCCGCAAAGAAGACAGAGCACTTCTCGAATCCTTCAATAAGGCCCTGGCCGAAATCAAGGCCAACGGCACCTACGATAAAATTTACACCAAATGGTTTAAATAAGATTTAAAGGTGCGGCCCGGCAGCCATGGACCGCACCATCCCACAAGGGAGGTTGCGCGTGATTGATCTTTACGGATACGGCGGTGCACTGGCAGCCGGCACCGCAGGCACCATAAAAATAATGATGATGTCCCTGGCCGTGGGCCTGGTGTCCGGTATGGCCGGAGCCGGGGCCAAACTTTCCGGCGTCAGGCTCCTTGCCTGGTTCACCGATGCCTGGACCATTGTCATCCGGGGGGTGCCCGAACTGATTCTCGTCCTTTTTGTCTATTTCGGCGGTTCCACCCTCATCAGCGGGCTCGCCGGCCTGATGGGATATGAGGTCTATGTTGACATCAATCCCCTGGCCGCAGCGGTCTTTACTTTGGGCCTGGTTTACGGGGCCTATGCCACCGATGTTTTCAGGGTTTCCATTCTGGCTGTGGCCAAGGGGGAGCTGGAGGCGGCCCGGGCCATCGGCATGGGCCGGGCCAAGGTTTTTTTCAGGATCCTATTTCCCCAGATCTGGCGGTATGCCCTGCCGGGCCTGGGGAACCTGTTTATGATCCTGCAAAAGGATACGGCCCTGGTATCGGTGATCGGGATGAATGAACTCATGCGCAATGCGGCCCAGGCCGTGGCCAATACCCGCAAACCCTTCACCTTCTACATCACTGCCGCCCTGATCTACCTGGGCATAACCACAATCACCACCGTGGTGCTCCATTTCCTGGAACAGCGGGCCAACCGCGGTGTGGCAACGGTGTCATAATGGATATTGAACTGATCAAAGAATGCCTGCCCCAGCTCATTGACGGCACCCTTTTGACCCTGAAGCTGGTGGCGGTGACCATGGTGGCCGGCATCATACTGGCCGTTCCCCTGGCCCTGATGCGAAATGCAAAATCAAAACTCTTAAGCCTGACGGCCTACGGATATATTTATTTTTTCAGGGGGACCCCGCTCCTGGTCCAGCTGTTTATCATCTATTACGGGTTTTCCCAGTTTGAATGGATCCGGGCATCGTTTCTCTGGACCTTTCTGGGGGACAGCTATTGGTGCTCGGTCATCGCCTTTACCCTGAACACAGCCGCCTATGCCGGAGAAATCATCCGGGGGGCCATCCTTTCGGTGCAAAAGGGACAGATTGAAGCGGCGGTTTCCGTCGGCATGTCCAGATTCAAGATATACAGGCGGATCATCGGCCCCCAGGCGTCCCTCATCGCCCTGCCCGGGTATTCCAACGAACTGGTGCTCATGATGAAGGGAACATCCCTGGCCTCCACCGTGGCTTTGCTGGAGATCACAGGCATCACCCGGAACCTTATTGCAGAGACCTTTATGCCCATTGAGCTCTTCTTTATCGCCGGGTGCATCTACATGATCCTGTCCACGGTGTTTATCTTTATTCTTTCCCTGGCGGAAAAGCGGATGAGCCGGTTCAGGACCCCGGCGCGGTCGGCAGCCTGACAATTGCCCTATTGTTTTTGGCCGGATTTTGGTTTACACCTGACCTTTGAAACGTTCATTTTCTAGTGAAAACGGGGGGAAACCATGAATGTCTGCGTCGAAGGGAATGTACTGGAAGAGCTGCTGGGACTGCTGAGCCTGGAAAAAATCGAAGAAAACATCTTCAGGGGCCAAAGCCAGGACCTGGGCTACGGCAATGTTTTCGGGGGCCAGGTCCTGGGCCAGGCCCTGTCTGCGGCCTCCCGGACGGTTGACAATCAGCTTGCCGCCCACAGCATCCACGGTTATTTCATGCGGGCCGGTGATGCCGCCCTGCCCATTGTCTATTCAGTGGATCCCATCCGGGACGGCCGGACCTTTTCCACCCGGCGGGTCAAGGCCGTGCAAAAGGGACGGGCCATTTTTTCCATGTCCGTTTCATTTCACAAAGGCGAAGCCGGATACTCCCACCAGGACCCCATGCCCGATGTCCCCGGCCCCGAAGGCCTGGAGTCTGAACTTGCAATGGCCCGCCGCCTGGCCAAGCATATCCCTAAAAAAATCCTGGAAAAACTGCTCTGCGACAAACCCATTGAAATCCGTGTGGCCAACCCGGTAAACCCCTTTGACCCCAAACCCATGCCCCCCAACAAATACGTCTGGTTCAGGGCCATCGGAAAGCTCCCGGACGATCCAGCCGTCCACCGGTATATGCTGGCTTATGCCTCGGATTTCCACCTGGTGTCCACCGCCCTTTACCCCCATGCCAAAACCTTCTGGTCTCCGGACATGCAGGTGGCCAGCCTGGACCACGCCATCTGGTTCCACCGGGACTTCCGCATGGACGACTGGCTGCTGCACGCCACCCGCAGCCCCTGCGCCGACAATGGCCGGGGACTTAACTTCGGCGCCGTGTATACCCGTGAGGGCAAACTGGTGGCGTCCGTGGCCCAGGAGGGGCTGCTTCGGCGTTTAGACTAATCCTGAACCCATGCGGTGATCAGATAAGCTGGCTGCGGATGAGCCGGGCCAGCCGGTAACCGACCATGGCGATGCACTCTGCATCCAGAATTCTTTCCACATCCGGCCGGAAGAGGACCGAACAGGTGGCGGGAAACCCCTCTTCGGCACCATTGGCCAGTACCAGCATGGGCATTTTTGGCAGGGCATTGATTTCCAGGGCCAGATCGTAGTTCAGGGAGATGCCGGGCACAGCGGCATTGAGGGACCGGAACGCTTCCGGCCCGAGTGGCAGGCGGCCGGCCAGCGCCTGGGAAATCACCATTTCCACATTGTCCCTGAAATAAACGGTGAGGGGGCCGGAATCCTTAAGGTCCCTGAATCCGGTCCAATCCTTTTTTTCTCGGGGCCCGGGGCCTTCGGCGGACCGGTCCCGGGCCATGATCAGGTACCGGCAGAGAATGGCGCAGGTATCGTATTCCGCTTTCCGGCCGTCCCCGTCAACAATGCCTGATGCAGATATGCGGCAGGGCCGGTTAAAATACTGAATTTCAATTTCCTGACCTTCCGGCCCGGCAACCACCCGGCCGCCGGTCAGGGGAGCCAGGGCCTTAAAATCCATTCCGCCCACCTGCCGGAGATATTCCTTATAATGCTGCTCAAATACCGGGGAAACCAAAGACATAACCGCCTCCGCAAAAAAGAATATATATATTGGGCAGAGTCTACATGGTGGAAAATGGGAAATCAAGAACCTTCCACGGCGGAAAGGCGGGGGGTTAGCCTATTGGCGTGGTGTCGTTTTCCAGTTCACCCGGATGTCTCTTCCCATCAACAAGGCCCTTTTTCTTTTTCACCACCCCTAACCAGATGGTCCGGATCATATTCGCCAGGACCAGGAGGATGATCCCCCCCAGGATCCCCCAGGCTGCCGCATCGAACTGCGCTTTTCCTGCGGCGGCGGCATAGGCATAGGGCAGAACCGTGTTAAACAATACCACCAGGCCCCAGCCCATCACCTTGTGCCAGGCCAGGGCCCGACCGGCCAGGGAGTTGATCAGCCGGGCGGAACCAGCGACAAAGGCGGGCACCGTCACCATGTCCATAAAGAGAAAGATCTGGGCATCAATTCCCCGGCTTTCCAGGAGGTCCCCGAAAATCTGATATTTGAGGATGTCATAGATCCATAGGAGAATAACCCCGCCGAGTTCATGGGACCGCCGGATTCTGAAATTCACCTATATATTATCCTCAACCACATGGAAGGCGATCCTGGAGCCGGTGACGGAACTTCTGCCGCAGTGAAGGAAGGAGACCATCCAGACCCCCTGGGCAAAAAGGATCATCCAGGGGGTCCACAGGGCCGTGATGCCCGTGCGCACATCCACCGCCGCCGTAACCGACACCGGTGAAAAGACCAGCATCAGGCCGATATATCCCACGGCAACCAGGGCCATGATCTGGTAAATGGAAAACTTGCGGTCGCCCCGGTAGTCGGCCCTGAAGAACTCGGAGACCACCCGCCAGACCTGGGTGACCACCATGGTTTCGATAAGCGCAGCGCCTGCCATGCCCTCCAGAAAAAGCCAGGTCCCGGCCAGGCCGGACAGGGCATAGAGGACGGCAGTAATGATCTGGATGGGGATCATTTTTTTCCCCTCCATATGGGCGGCATAGGCAACCTTTTTAGTGGCACCGGTGAATACCACATTGAACTTTGAAAAGAGTTTCTGCACCATTGGGGAACACTGACAAAGGGGCTTGCCGTAGCAGCAGCCGAAACTGAGGCATGCCAGCCGTCCCAGGGATTCGCCGAATGTATACCCGATGCTGATGCAGGCCATCATCACGGCTACAGGCACATGGAATTCCACCACCGGCCCCAGAAAATAATTCACCAGGCCGATGATCCAGGGAGCCGTTACCGCACCGGCAAATACGGCGCCGCCCACGGTGAAGGTGCCGGTCTTTTTTTCCACGATCCTGGCGATGATTTTTGAAGCCGGTATGGTTACGGCCAGAAGAAGCACGGTGATGAGCAGCAGAATCTGCATGGGAATCCCGGCGGCGGCCGCCAGGACAACGGCCATAACCACGCCCAGGGTATAGGCGTTTGCAGAGAGCAGGCCGTACCAGGTCAGGTTCAGCCCCGTCCACTGGCCGCGGCCGCATTTTTCCATGGGCAGGGCCGCCACCATCTGCCACCGTTCCCTGGGGAGGGTCCGAAACCCCCATCCCAGTACAATTGAGACGGCCAGGCCCAGGCTTGAAACAAAACATAAATTTGATGACGGAATATCCATTCTTGCTCTCCTCTGTCTGTTTTAAAATACTTCCGGTACCGTCCTGTCCCGCTCCGCCCCGGCAGGCAGCCCTGCTGGCTGACCTCCTGCCGTACCGGTGGCGATGACCTCACGGACCATGACTTCTGTTTCCACCAGGGGACGGCCGAATCCCATGGAAAAACGGCTGCGGGCATCTGTCCGCTGCTGGTTTTCAACCAGGTCCCGGGAAACCCCCACCCTATTTTTCTGAAAAACCAAAATGGTGGTGGAAGAGCCCGGCCGGAAAAGGCTTTTGGGGCATCCTTTTTCCAAAAACAGTCCAGGCACCACATCCTCAGGCGCCTCATACCGGTTACGGCTGTAACACTGGACGATGCGGCCGATCATCATGGCCACCACCTCCACCATGGCCACCAGCCCCACCCCGGTTCCCCCGGGAACATCGGTGTCAATAATGGTGACCACCCGCCGGTTTTTGGAATAGGGACTCACGGCACGGACCACGGCACCGGGATTGCAGGAATGGAAACAGCCGTCGATTTCATAGATATCCGCCACCCGCCCCGCCACCGGGGTATGGTTGTAGTGGTACTTATCCGGAGTGAGTCTGGAAACCGAGAAATCCCCTTCCCTGAAGGCGTCCAGCCATTGGGGTTTATCCGCCCCCAGCAGTTCGGTAAACTCAAAAAATTTATCCTTGATGAACAGGGCGCGGTCCCTGGCAAAGGAGCCGGAGAGCAGCCGTGCATCGGCCGGGGCCACCACGGCCGAGGCCGCCTTTGGCATGGGCCGCAATTCCCAGTACCGGATCTGGCGCTCAAAAATCTTGCGGTAGGTATCCAGGCTGTCAATCCCCTGGGCAGATTCGGTCAAATCAATGCCGTAGTCCGCCAGGAATACAGCCGGGTCCCTGGGGGGACGCCTGAAGGGCAGATCGTAGGAAACGGCGCCCACCAAGGCGGTCATTCTCGGGGAGACCAGCATGTTGAAAAGAATTCCGGCATTTTCCCGGACTGACGAATAGATGGCATTCACAATGGGGTCCCCTTTCAGGGATTCGGTGCAGACCGCCCTGGTGGCGCGGTGAATGTATTGATGTTCCATAATAAAGCCTCTTTATCAAAGGGACCGGTCCCAAGCATCCATTCCCCGGCCCGCAGCAAGAATAATTAAACAGATCAGCCGCTGCAGATCCGGCGGCCCGGCAGTGCCGTCCACAAAGGCCCGGTGTACGGACTTTAAAAAGGCAAGGATATCCCCGGTACCCAGAATCTGTTCCATGGCCCGGCCCAATGCCGTATCCCTGTACCTGGCCCAGAGGTCCATTTCTTCAAACACCTTTTCCAGACGGTCAAAGCCCTGGCGGATGTGGGCATTTCTCAGGGTGTGGGCGTAATACTCCTCGGCACGGGCATTAAAAACCCGGCCGTTCACTGACATCGGACGGCCCGCTTGCCGGGCCGCCGGGACGCCCCGGGCCATGATGCCCCGGGTGAGCCGCCCCCAGGCCGTATTGGCCTCGGGGCTGGCCAGCCTTTTTTCCAGGTCGTCCAGAAGGGGACCGAATTTAAAGGCTTCCAGCAGGTCGGCACCGTCGGCCCGGATCATCCGGATCAGGGCCAGCCGGTACTCGTTGACAATGACCCGGGTGTATCCCGGATACCGGCGGCTGGCTCTTGTTTTTTCCGTTTTTTTGAGGATCTGCATCAAAAATTTGTTACGGGTCCGTGTTTTGACGAAAAACGTCGGATTCCCGATGGCCGAGCAGAAAAATGCCTGCCGGCGCTCACTCTCCACGGCCGGGGCATCGGGAATAATCCCGTGGCCCACCGTTTTTGAAAAGATGTATTTCTGGGCCAGGGCCGTAATCAGCAATTGAAGATCCGCGGCACCGCCCATATCCGCCATGATGTTTTCAAAAACCGAGAAATAGCGGTGTTCAAATCCCGAATACCCCATCTGGTGAAATTTTCTCAGGCGGACCAGCTGGTACAGCGGCATGCGAAGATCAAACACCCCCATTTCGGTGAGGTCTTTTCTGAGGCGGTCTTCACTGTCCGGGCGCCCGTTCAGGGCCGGGCTCTCAAAGGTGCTCATCACCGAGGTAAAATAGTCAATGAGCCGGCCGTCGGGGATAAAATCCCCTTTTAAACGGAAAATCCGGCTGAGCATTTTATCCAGCCAGACCGGGCCGAAGGGGGTGACGGATTTGCCCATGACCTGGATATCCGCCTTTTTCTTCCACCGCCGCCAGATCATCCTCAGGTGAGTGTGGGTGAGTTCATGGGGCAAAAAGCCCAGCACCCTCTCCGGATGGAAATCCTGGAATTCCATCCGGGTGGGGGCGGCGGAATAGGTCCCGGCAAACAGGGGCAGAAAATGCTCGCAGATCTTTATGGCCAGGTCGCCTGAAAATTTTTCATCCCCGGCGGTCAGTGCGGCGTCCGGATCGGCCATCAGGCGGCCCAGCTTCATGCTGCCCATGCTCACGTGTGTGCCGTTGTTGGCCAGGCTCACATTGGAGGTATTGGGCATGACCACCAGGTTGGAGGTAATGATACCGGCCTCTTTTAGCCGGCTCACCCCGTTAATCTGGCTCCGGGACAGCACCTTATGGCAGAGGCTCATATATTCCTTTTTATCCTCCCCCCGGTCCCATCCTGACAGGCAGGGGCTCATGAACAGCTCCCGGTAAAAGGCATCCGACACCAGGTCGTTGAGGCGCTTCTGGTCCCGGGGCGGGGTGGCGGAAAAATAGACGTTGACTTCCTGCCCGTTTTTTTTCAGTTCAAAGACCTGGCCGGCATAGTCGGTCAGGGCCTGGGTGAGCAAAAACCGAATCAGGGTTTCTCCGGCCAGTTTTGAGCCCAGTCCGCCGGAGGTATCAGCCTTCACCGGATAAAAGGAAAAGAGTTCAGGGGACGTATTGTCATTGGAAAAATGGTTCAGCATTTTCCCGCCCCAGTGCCGGACCTGGGCCGGGATATGGTCACCCTCGCCCAGCACCTGGGCCAGGGCAAGTTTCAACAGATAAGAGACCGGAATTCTGACCTGGGGTTCCCCGGCCCGGTCAAAGACAAAATCCGCTGCATCCTTGCGGTAGCCTGAGCCGGGATTGGATTTGTCCGCCTTGAGGTCCTGGTTGAAAACCTGGTTGGCAAGGGGATTGAGCACATGGCGGGGAAACCTCACCCAGGAATTTTCCCAGACCCGGCCGTCTTTTTCCTTGAGAAACCGTTCCAGGGCCGTTACCCGGGATTCCGGGGTATCACCGGCGTCGGCCTGTTTCATCAGATTTTTATAGTAATTTGAAGATTCGATCCGCCGGGCCAGGTCCACATCCTGCCGCCGGCCGGAAACCACGGCCTGGAACTCGTTTTCCGCCCCTGCCGTGGCATCGCCGCAGCAAAAAGGAAGGGTCCGGAGGAATTGGTCCGGAGATGCTCTGTCAATGCCCAGTGCGGACGAAATATGGTCAATGCGGCGCCCGTCGTCCATGGACGGCGGGCAGTTTTCCCGGTGGTTACTTAATGCGGCTATCATGAAATTTCCATTGTCTTTCAGGTTGGCCCAAGGCCGTTTGCAATGGAAACACTATGCACCCGTTTTGTTTTAAAGGTGTTACAGGAATGCTAAACTTGAATGAAACCCCAAAGGGCTTCCGTTGATTCAGGTGTTGAATATCCGGCCCAGGGGCGCCGTCACCTTTGGGATGAAAATCGATTTTCCGGGACAGACCGCCCTGCCCCGGAAAACCTAAAAGCAAAGATTAAGGAAGAGGGGTATCGGTATAGGCCACACCGGCCTCTTCGGAGGAATAGAGTTTGAGTGGCTTGCCGTCCCGCACATCGCCCACCCAATTGGGGTTCAACAGCATGGATTTGCCGGAAAGTACCAGGTCGGCATCGGCCATGGCAGTCTCTGCCGAGGCCCTGTCGTGGACCTTGCCGCAGACAATTATGGGCAGTTGCGTCACGTCCCGGGTCAAAGCCGCCATGGTTTTGTCGGTGCCGAACGCCTTTTGCGCGGCGTCGTAGCAGGAGACGGATATGGCGTCGATGGGCTCCTGGGAGAAAAGCCGGATCATTTCCTGCCATTCATCCTTGTCCTTGAACAGGGAGACATCCATGTCGGCAATGCCCCAGTTGGAAACCCGGACCACCAGCAGCTTATCAAAGGGGATTTCCGGCCGAACCGCCTGGATCACTTCGTGGATGAAACGGAAGCGGTTCTCCATGCTGCCCCCGTAGTCGTCCCTGCGCTGGTTGGAATAGGCGGAGAGGAACTGGTTGAGCAGGTAACCGTGGGCGCAATGGATTTCTATGCCGTCGAATCCCGCTTCAACAACGCCCCGGGCCGTTTCCACAAAGCCGGCGATCACATGGTCCATGTCGAAACGGGTCATTTCCTTAGGCTGGTCATAGGCATTGCCGGTCATGGGATTGATTTGCTTTGGGGCGACCGGGCTGGGGGCGATGATCCGGTTGGCCGGGTTCACCCCTTCATAGGCCATGCGGCCGCAGTGGAAGACCTGGCAAAGGGACACCGCCCCGTGGCTGCGGATCTCTGAGGTGACCTTTTTCCAGGCATCCACCTGGTCCTGGTTGAGGATCCTGGACTGGCCCGGGTAGCCCTGCGCGCTTTCATAGTCCGTGACAATGGCTTCGGTATAGACCAGGCCGGCCCCGTTTTTCGCCCGGGTCACCAGAAAATCCAGAACATCCTGGCGGGGGATGCTGTCCCCTGCGGCGGACATCCGGGTCATGGGAGCCACCCCTATACGGTTTTTAAAGGTAAACTCGTTAATGGTATATTCAGAGAACAATGAATCGGTCATGACTCTCTCCTTTTAAAATTTTATTTTCTGTCTTAAGGCCTTTGTCTTTGAATGTCTGGCCTTGGACTCCAGGCGCCGTTTCTTCGAGGCCCGGGTGGGGCAGGTCGGTTTGCGTTTTCGCGGTTCCTTCACCGATTCCCGGATCAGAACGGCAAGGCGGGCCAGCCCCTCGGCTTTGTTTTTCTCCCGGGTGCGGTGATTCTGGGCCTTGATCACAATCACCCCGTCCCGGGTAATGCGCCGGTCATTGAGGGCCATGAGCTTGGCTTTATAGACCCGGGGCAAATCCGAGGCCGTGATATCAAAACGGATATGAACGGCGGAGGAGACCTTGTTCACATTCTGCCCCCCGGGCCCCTGAGCCCTGATGGACTGGATGGTGATCTGGCTTTCTGGAATGGATACCGTATTTGAAATTCTCAACATAGATGCGACCTGCCGCCTTTTCCTGTCTTTGGAGTCCTATGATACCATTCAACAAGCTAAGACGGGTTCAGAGCCATGTCAATGTGGGGGATGCCGTCCTCTATATAGGGGGTGGAAACCACGCGAAATCCATGGGATTTATAAAAGGAAGTCAGGTACTCCTGGGCCCCGATTTCGATCTTCATTCCGGGCCAGGTGAGGCCGGCAATTTCAACCGCCTTATCCACCAGTCTGTGGGCCAAACCTCCGCCCCGGAATTCTTTATGCACCGCCACCCTGCCGAAACTGACCCCGTCGTAGGAAAGCCCCGGCGGCAGTATTCTCAGATAGGCGGTCATGATCCGGTCCGGCACATAATGCCATAGATGACGGGTCTCCCCATGCTCGTCCTTGCCGTCCAGTTCCGGATAGGGGCAATTCTGCTCCACCACAAAAATGTCTGTGCGCAACCGCAGCAGATCGTAAAGTTCCTTTGTTGTAAGCTCTCTGAAACGCCTCAGCTGCCAGTTGTCTTTCATTTTGTTTTTCCTTTTGTGTCAATGATTCAGGAGCCGCCGGGCCCAGGTACGGACATGGAAGCGGAAAAGCCCGGGCTGTTCCATATGAAGCAGGTGCCCGGCACGGCCCGCCACCACCACATCCCCGTCGGTAAACCGGGAAGACAGGCGAAGCGCATCCTCATACCCCACAGAGACATCATGGCGGCCCAGAAGCATGAGAGCAGGACCGTCGTAGGCCGATCCCCGGTCAGGATCCCGGGAAAACTCCGTATCCCTGATCCGGCGCATCAGCCGTTGATCCGCTAAATCCAGGGAGGGATGGATATGGGTGAGATACTGCTCCCAGACCGCCTGGATCTGTACGGTGATGAACCCCTCCATGGCGGTCAGCGCCTCAGGGGGGAGGGCCTCTATAAACCCGGGATCCCGCTCACAGCATTTGAACGGCGGCAGGGTCCGGGCGGACCGGCGGAACCGGATCACGGGGCATAGCAGCATCATCCCCTTTACCCGCCCGGGCATCTGGGCGAGCACTCCCCTGGCAAGATAACCGCCGTAGGAATACCCGGCAATGGCAAAGGCCCTGTCTGGCCCCAGGCAGCGGTCGATGAACCTGAGGACCATTTCAAGCATATCATCGGAACTGAGGATGTCGGGATGGGTCTGGGACTGCCCCATGCCGGGCAGGTCGAAATAAATCCGCTCCAGTCCGGGGACATCCGCCAGTACCGACTCCATTCCGGACCTTATGGACCGGTGATCCACACCGTAACCATGGAGGCAGACCAGGGGGAGACCCTGCCCCAGGGATTCGTGAAAGACGGAAATACCGGCGATTTGTGTATACATATTAAGGAATCAGCCCTGTCTGAAAATCATAATATAAAGGTCATTGTTTTCATACCGTTTTATATCTGGTTATCCTGTTCAAGACAAGACCGACTCTTTTTAACTGAAAAAGGGGAAAACAAACCCAAAAGCACCGGAGCATTATGATTTTTTCATTGCAGAATTGTCATCGTTAGTTATTTTTGGTTATTTTTAGATTTTTTTCAATAAATTCAAAACATTTAAGTTGACAAAGAATAACCATGACGATAGAAGGTCACCATTGAGTTTCGGATAATGAAGGATGTTGTTTCTCAAAACAAACCCCATCTCCTTGGCAAACATTATCCAGCCGCCTGTCCGTTCCGACCCTAACGGACAGGCGGCGTTTTTTTTGACGCAGGCCTCAGACGAGCTTTCCTTCTTTTACCTTAATGATGCCATCCACCAGGACCCATGATACATCCGAGGCCCGTGCCGTATACACCAGGGCGGAATAGGGATCGTACATGGGGGTCATATGGGGTTTTGACCGGTCGATAATAATGATATCCCCAAGCTTTCCCGGCTCAATGGTGCCGGTGACGAGCCCCAGCCCAAGAACCTGAGCGCCGTTAACGGTGGCCATTTTCAGGCAGGTCCGGGCATCCATGACACAGGGATCCAGGGCCGCCACCTTGTGCAGCTTGGCCGCCGTATCCATCTCACCGAAAATATCAAGGTCATTGTTGGAGGCACACCCGTCCGTGCCCAGGGCCACGGTAATGCCGGCATCCAGCATTCCGGGCACCGGGGCGATCCCCGAAGCCAGCTTCATATTGGACTCCGGGCAGTGCACGATGCCGCATCCCCGTTCCCGGATGATCTCGATATCCTTTTCATCCACCCATACCGCATGGACCAGCAGGGTCTGTTCATCCAGGATTCCGAGGCTGTCCAGCCAGGCAACCACGGAGCTGTCCCCAAGCTCCCGGATCAATTCCGGTTCGTTCCGGGTTTCATTGACGTGGATCTGAAGAAGGGCCCCGTTTTTTCTGGCCGCAGCCTTGGCCGCCGTCAGGGTCCCTGCGGAACAGGTGTAGGGAGAATGGCAGAACAGCGAGGGCGTCAAACGGGGAGAGAGCGCTTTCACCGCCGCCACATAGGCTTCAGCCGCCCGGATATTCTCCTTGGGATCCGGCACCCCTGGGGCGGGGAAATCAATGATGCCCTGGGCGGCCACCGCCCTGATCCCGCTGTCGGCCATGGCACGGGCCACATGGACCTCGTGAAAATACCCGTCGCAGCAGGTGGTAATCCCCCCCAGCAGCATCTCCCGGCAGGAATGGCGGGTCCATTCATATACGGATTCAGGGGTGACCTCTGCCGCCTCCGCCGGAAAAATATGCTCATTCAGCCAGACGTCCAGGGGCAGATCATCGGCCAGTCCCCGGAACATGGACATGGGGGCGTGGGTGTGGGCATTGACCAGCCCCGGCATGATGATGCCTCCCTGGGCATCAATGATCTGTGCATCCCCGCCCTTGCCCACGCTCTCAGCCGGTCCGCAGTCAATAATCTTGCTATCCTTAATCCGCACCGCCCCGTTTTCCACCACAGGCAGTCCCTCCGCCATGGTCAGCAGCATACCGTTGCATATCAATATCTCTTGTTCCATATTCAGCTCCTTTATCATCAAGCAATCCAGTCTCTGGACTATAGCCGCAATTCCAGGGGATGCAAACCGGAAATTGAATAGACTTTTGATAAACCCCCATGATAAACTGATTCACTTTTAGCCAATGAAAGAAATTCAGGAGAGTGATCATGGCGGAAAAACTGGATATCCTTATTGTAGGGGCCGGCCCCGGCGGCCTGGCTGCCGGCATCCTGGCCCAAGACGCTGGATTGGCCTACCTCATCATTGAAAAGGGAAGCAACCCCATGCAGGGGATCATTGATACCTATCCCAAGGGCAAAAAAGTTTATCCAACCATCCCCAAGCGGTATACGGATCCCTTTCCCGTGGATGAGGTCCGGCCGCCCGATTCACGGATTCCCGTGGAAGCCTATATCGACCAGGCCCGGGCCGCCGTGCAGGACCGGGGACTGAACATTCAATTCAATGAAGCCTTTATTTCCATGGAGGGAGAACACCCGGGCTTTCTGGTAAAAACTGAAAAGACCACCTACCTGGCCCAAAATATCATTCTGGCCTTCGGCAGCAACATTCCCAACGATTTGGGGATTTACGGGGAAGCAAAAACCGTTGCCCGGAATATCGAAAACGGGGAAGACTACATCGGCATCAACGCCCTGGTCATCGGCGGGGGAAATGCCGCCGCCGATGTGGTGGCCTCTCTCTCCCGGATCAAGCGGGAGGCAGATGACGACACCTCGGTCTACTGGGCCCATATCAAGGAAACATTCGAAATCAATAAAGACACAGCCCGGGACCTGGGGGAAGAAGTGCTGCTGGGCGGCCACATTAAAATTCTCCAGCGGGCAGTGCCCAAAATAGGCGAGGTGGATGCCGACGGGATCGATCGCCTCTATATCCACCAGACGTCCGGCACGTCCATGGGAAATGACCTCTACCTTTACCAGGGCATGAGTTTTCCCATGAAAAACGTCATTGCCTGTATCGGCCACCACGGCCCCGCCGCCATTTTCGACGGCCTGGACCTCCAGCAGATCACCTGCACCGGCGCCATCTGCAAAATCGCCAAGGAAGGGGAACGGCTCCTCATGCTCTCCCAGTCCCTGGAAACCAGCAGAAAGGGAATATTTGCCATCGGCGGCGCTGTCAGCCCCTCCTACATGGAAATCGATGCCCAGGGGGTAATCAGGGAAAAACGCCATTCCAACCTGATTTACACTGCGGTTGCCGATGCGAAAACTGTGGTGGACCATCTGACCGCCGACTGACCCAGGCCCTTTTCCCGCTCTTGCAATATTGAAAAAGTGAAGGTTTAAAATTTTATCTTGACCATCAAACAATCCTCACATATTATCTTGACAGTCAAACTATTTAGTTTTAATATATGAGCAAATCTTCAGATGAAGAAAATTATACTTAAGAATTAAGGACACCCATGACCACCATTATCGAAATTCTCAAAGCCTCCTGGTACCTCTACCTGGATGTTGCCGTTTACATGCTCTTCGGCTTTTTTGTGGCCGGCATCCTCTACGTCTTTTTCAAAGCGGATAGAATCAGGTATTACCTGGGAAAAGGGAAAGTAAAGCCGGTATTCTTTTCCGCCCTTTTCGGCATTCCCATTCCCCTTTGCTCCTGCGGGGTGGTCCCCGTGGCCACTGGCCTGAAAAAACAGGGGGCCAACTCCGGGGCAGCCCTCTCCTTTATGATCGCAACCCCTGAATCCGGGGTGGACTCCATTGCCATATCCTGGGCCATGCTGGACCCCGTCATGACCGTGGTCCGTCCGGTGGCGGCATTTATCACCGCTGTCAGCACCGGTATCGCCCAGAATTTTTTCGGCAGGGAACAACCGGACACCCCCCTATCCAATTCGATCCAGCCGAAATCCGGCGGCGGCTGAGGCTGTGCATCCACCACCTGCGGTGCAGGTGAGAATTCTGAAGACAAGCGGTTTTCCGCCCCCCTGGGGCAGCGCCTGGCCGCCGGACTCAAATATGCCTACGGAGAACTGCTCACGGACATTGCCAGACCTTTTTTAGTCGGCATCCTCATTGCCGGGGCCATCACCTTTTTCTTTCCCGAAGACCTGACCCTCTGGGCCAATGCCCACCCCCTGCTTTCCATGCTGACCATGCTGGCGGCGGGCATTCCCATGTATGTCTGCGCCACCTCCTCCACCCCCATTGCCGCCGCCCTGATTTTAAAGGGTCTGAATCCCGGCGCAGCCCTGGTTTTTCTCCTGGCAGGCCCTGCCACCAATGCGGCCACCATGACCATCGTCAAAAAAATATTCAACACACGGGCCCTGGTCATCTACCTGTCCATGATTGCGATCTGCGCCCTGGGCATGGGCTTTATTGTGGACGGCATCTACACCCTGACCGGCATCAACCCCCAGGCCGTGGTGGGCCAGTCCGGGGAAATCTTCCCCCAATGGATCCAGGTTTCCGCCGCCGTCATCCTGACCACCCTAATCCTGTATAACCGATTTGCCCACAGCGCCCACACCCATTGTGATGATCACAAACACGCCCACTCTCATTAGCAGGCAATCCCGCCCGGTCAGGATGTTCCGTCCCCCCTCCTGGCCGGGGAATTAACCGAATACAGTGACAATTATAAAAGGCCGGGGTTCAGCAGTCAGGGCCGGGCATTTGGAATCCCCCACCGCCTTTACCCGCCCCGGGCTTTCATGTATACTGGAACAACACAACCACCCCAATGAAAAGGAGGAGAAAGATGATAACGGCCGAAGACATCATGGAAACCAATATCATCTGCATCAACCCGGATACGGAAATCACCCGTGCCGTGGAAATGCTGCTCAACAACCACATAAACGGGGTGCCTGTGGTGGACAGCCACGACGAACTTCTGGGCATCCTCTGCCAGAGCGACCTGATATTCCAGCAGAAGGAAATGCCCATCCCGCCCATTTTCACCATTCTGGACGGCATCATCCCCCTAAGCTCCTCCAAAAAACTGGAGGATGAATTCCAGAAGATATCCGCCTCCAAGGTCAAGGATGCCATGGTCACCCGGGTGGTCACGGTAACACCGGACACCCCGGTATCCGAAATCGCCAGCCTGATGGTGGAAAAGCATTTCCACACCCTGCCTGTGGTGGAAGGCAAAAAACTGGTGGGCATCATCGGAAAGGAAGATATATTGAAAACCATGATAGCAGGCCCAGACAACGATACCGACGGTGTGAATGAACCCTGAGACACCAAGGCCCCTGAACCGGCCGTCACCCTTTTCCATCCCCAATATCAGGCGGTATATCGCCTTCAAGGTATTGTTCAACTCCAGGTTCTACTACCCGGTCTTTACCATATTGTTCCTGGACTTCGGACTCACCGTGGCCCAGTTTTCCATTCTCAATGCCGTCTGGGCCGCCACCATAGTCCTGGCCGAAGTGCCCTCCGGCGCCCTGGCCGACACCATCGGCAGGAAACGGCTGCTTGTCTTCGCCACCCTGACCATGGTCCTGGAGGTGGGGCTCATCGCCTTTGTGCCCACGGAGAATACAACACTGGTCTTCTGGATTTTCCTGATCAACCGCATCCTCAGCGGCCTGGCCGAGGCGGCAGCCTCGGGCGCCGACGAAGCCCTGGCCTACGATGCACTGAAAAAATACGGAGATCCCAACGAGTGGGGACGGGTCCTTGAACTGCTCACCCGATGGCAGTCCATGGGCTTTATCATTGCCATGACAACCGGCGCCGTCATCTACGACGCCTCCCTCATGACCTCTCTTGCCGATTTTTTCGGTCTTTCCCTCTCCCTTACCCAGGAAACCTGTATGAGATTTCCCCTATACGGCACCCTGTTGCTTGCCCTGGGCGCCTGTGCGGCAACCGCCGGCATGGAGGATATTTCCGGGGAGGCGCAAGAAGGCCCGCACGGCAAGGACCGGCAGCCGCCGGACCTCATCAGGGCCTTCGCCCTGACCTTTAAAGCCGGTCGCTGGATCCTGGCCACCCCCTTTGTCCTGGGCGTCATCCTCTTCGGCATGCTCTTTGACAGCAGCATCCGCATGGTCATCACCCTGTCCAGTCAGTACTACCGGATGATCCTTTTGCCCGAATCCATCTTCGGCATCATCGGCGCCGTGGTGGCCATGCTGGGTTTTTTCATCCCGTCACTGGCCAGGAAGCTGGCCGAAAACAGGCCGCCGGAATGGGGGCTCTATCTCACCGCCGGTCTGGCAACCACCGGCCTGGTATCCATGAACTTTTTCTGGCCCTGGCTGGGCATGATTCCGGCGCTGGTCACTTATAGTGCCATGTATTTCAACGGATTTTTTGTCAGTTTCTACACCAACCGTGAAACCCCTTCGGCCCAGCGGGCAACGGTTCTCAGTTTCAAAGGCCTGTCCTACAACCTGGCCTATGGACTCTACGGCACGGCCTACGCCCTGGTGCTCAAACTCCAGCGCCAGGGACTGGATACCGATCTCACCGGCCAGGCCCTGGACAATCTGGTTTTCAAAGAAAGCTTTTTCATTTTCCCCACCCTGTTCGCCGTCGGCTTCATCTGCCTGGCCCTGACTGCAAAATCAAGGCTGCTGAAAAAAAGAACAGCAAAAAAATAAATACAGGTTCAGCCATCTATATCATTTGTCATTGGCACCGAACCTCAATCCCCAAAAAAAATTAACAAAACACTTGACTTCTTCCAAGATACCTGTATGATAGATAGAATTGCGTAAGAAAGCGCATGTGTTTCTTCTTAAGGTGTACATCCCAATTGTCTAATGTGATTTGCCCCCCAAAGTTCGAAGCAAAATTTTTATTTTTTTATTTAGGAGAGTGCCGACATGGCAAATGGTATCGTAAAATGGTTTAACGACACAAAAGGTTTTGGATTTATTGAGCAGGAAGACGGCGGAAAAGACGTATTCGTTCATCATTCCGGCATTAACGCCACAGGTTTTAAATCCCTGAACGAAGGTGACCGCGTCACATTTGACATTGAAGAAGGCCAGAAAGGGCCTGCCGCAACCAACGTGACCGTAATTTAGCCCATCGGCTGTACAAGTTTATAAGAAAGCCCCTGGACATCCAGTCCAGGGGCTTTTTTGCGTCTTTCCCTTCCTTTCCGTCCCACCCGCCACAGTTTTACTTGTTGAATTCAAAAAATACCCATAAGATGGTGGTTTTAAACTGAACCCCATCAACCTGTTTTGTGCCAAGGAGCAATCGGGATGTTTCAGCCAATTGATCTGAACTGAAAGAAATTCGGCACCGCCCTGTAAAATGCCCCCTAACGGCATTGCTGTAACTGACAATTCGCTGCACCCCGTCAGAGAGGCACAAAAAACCCTGAAGGCGGAAACCGGATCCGGTTAATTGAGAGGAATGCAAATGAACGTAAACGGCAATAAAGTCATGGCCCTGAAGGACGCTGTAGAAAAATTTGTGACCGACGGGTGCCACATGTCCATCGGCGGTTTTACCATCAACAGGAACCCCATGGCCGCCATATACGAAATGATCCGGCAGGGGGTAAAAGACCTCCACCTTTACGCCCATTCCAACGGCCAGGGCGTGGATGAACTGGTGGGGGCGGGCTGTGTGGCCAACCTGGAAATCGCCTACGGGGGCACAGGGAAATTCATGTCCACCGGCCTGCGGTTTAAAAAAGCCGTCCAGGACCAGGCCATAACGGTGGAGGATTATTCCAACTACCAGATGACCCTAAGATTTCTGGCCGGGGCCATGGGGGTGCCCTTTTTACCTACCCGCTCTGCCCTGGGGACGGATATCGTCCACAAATGGGGATTTTCCAGGGAGTTCCGCCAAGAAAACCAGCGCATTCCCGACGAAAAACTGGTCATCATGGACAACCCCTTTGAAAATTGGTGCAACACCGAAAAGGTGGTTCTGGTGCCGGCCATTAATCCAGATGTCACCTTTATCCATGTGCAGACCGCCGACATCACCGGCAACTGCCGCATCGACGGACTGACCTTTGCCGATGTGGAACAGGCCAAAGCCTCCAAAACCCTTGTTATCACCTGTGAATCGATGGTGGACGACGATTACCTGAAAAACGAGCCCGACCGGAACCAGATTCCCTTTATCCATGCCGACGCCGTGGTCCACGTTCCCTTCGGTGCCTACCCCACGGCCTGCTACAACTATTACGATTACGACCCCGTCTATCTAAATGACCATGCCAGGGCCGCCAAAGACGAAGCCGCCTACAGGGGCTACCTGGAAACCATGATACTGGGCCAACCCGACCACCATGCCCTTCTGGACCATGTGGGCCGTGCCCGGCTGGAGAGGATCACCGCAGACAGAAACCGGGGCTACGCCAAAGATCTGGACCGGAAATAAAGGGGAAATTCCAATGGAATACACATTAAAGGAAATGATGACCATCTGCGCGGCCCGGGAAATCCGGAACGGCGACATCGTCTTCTGCGGCACCGGCATCTCCATGCTGGCGGCCATGGCGGCCAAAAACATCAATGCCCCCGGCGCCGTGATCTTTTTCGAGACCGGGGCCATTGACGCCGAACTGGCCGACCTGCCCCTGGCCGTGGGCGACTCCAGGGTGATGTACCACACCTCATCCAACGGGGGGCTGCTGGACGCTTTCGGCACCATGCAGAACCGGTTTACCGGCCCCCAGGTGGTGGGCATCCTGGGGGCGGCCCAGATTGACATCTACGGCAACCTCAACTCCACGGTGATCGGGGAGTATACAGCGCCCAAGGTACGGTTTTCAGGCAGCGGCGGCGCCTGCGACGTGGCCTCCTTCGTCTCCCGGAGCATTATCTTCATGAAGCAGGAAAAACGGAAATTCAAGAAGAAACTGGACTACCTGACCAGCCCCGGCTACCTGGACGGGCCTGACGGCCGCATCAAAGCCGGCCTCCCCCCGGGCGGCCCGGACAAGGTCATCACCGACATGGGGGTGATGGGATTTGATGAAGAGACCAAACAGATGTACCTCATCGGATGCTACCCCGGCATCACCCCTGCTGATATCCTGGCCAATATGGAATTTGACATCGAGGTGGACAGGGCGGCTGAAATCCAGCCCCCCACTGACGAGGAACTGAAACAGCTCCGGGAGAACTGCGATCCACAAAGGCTCATCCTTTAGCCGCCCTTTGGCCCAAAATGACCGAAACTTGTCCTTGTGTAAACGCCTGGCCTTTTATAGACCAAAAGTGATAACACCCACTTTAACCGAAAGGACAAAAAATGACACGCAAAAATAAAAAAAAGACCGCACTCATCGTCGTGGATGCCCAGGAATCATTTAAAGCCCCACGGGACGGACTGTGGGAGCGCCGGGGGCCGGCTGGATTTGAACATCATATCCAGGCCCTGGTCACGGGATTCAGAAAGGCGGGCCGGCCTGTATATTTTATTCTCCATACCGACCGGGATCCAGGCTTTGCCGCAGATTCTCCCTACTTCAGGGTGATGGACTTCCTCGAACACCAGCCAAACGAGCCCTTGCTGGTGAAGCAGGTCCACAACTCCTTTACCGGCACCCACCTGCTGCCCCTTCTGATACAAGAGGGCATCACCCGGGTGGCCATCTGCGGGATCCGTACTGAACAATGCTGCGAAACCACGGCCCGGGTGGCCTCGGACCTGGGATTTGAGGTCGATTTTGTGACCCAGGCCACCCTCACCTTCCCCCTCTCCCACCCGAATACAGGAAAATTGCTCACCGTGGAAGAAATCCAGGAACGGACAGAAACGGTTCTCCACGGCAGGTTTGCCCGGATTGCTACGGTGCAGGAGGCATTGAACGGACTTGGGGAGCCTGAAAAATGAAACAGGTCATTTTTCTCCTCTTTCCCGGAGTTGAAATCCTTGATTTTGCAGGCCCCCTTCAAACCTTTATGGAGGCCAGGAACCGGGGATGCGACCTCACGGTTGACTGCTGTTCGTGGCAGACGGAAATCCGGTCCTCCCACTCGGTTTTCATCAACCGACTGGACCATTTTTCAGGAATCAGGCCCCAACAGGGCGATATCCTCGTCATTCCGGGGTTTCCCTACCATCAATATGCGGGAAACGGTATGGAAAAGGTGCCGGACGAGGTGTTCCACTGGCTGAGGCGGGCCTACAACAAGGGGGCGGAACTCTGCTCGGTATGCACCGGCGCCTTTGCCCTGGCCCATGCCGGCCTCCTGGACGAAAAAAGCTGTACCACCCACTGGCAGCGCACCCGGGCCCTCCAACGGGACTTTCCCCGGCTTAATGTCAGGACCGACTGCCTTTTTGTCCATGATGCCGGCATCTACACCAGTGCCGGAATTGCCTCGGGCATCGACCTGGCCCTGGCCCTGGTTGAAAAGCACTGGGGCCCGCATGTAACCTGCCGGGTGGCAAGGGATTTGGTGGTGTATCTGAGGCGGGACGGGGGACACCATCAGCAATCCATCTACCTGAGCTTTCGGGACCACATCCAGCCCGTCGTTCACAGGATTCAGGACTGGCTGATTTCCAACCCCGGAAAAACCTATACCATTGACAGCCTGGCCCGCCGCTTCGGTCTGAGTCCCAGGAACCTGACCCGGACCTTCAAAAAGGCCACGGGCATCACCATCAAAGCCTACGCCACCCTGCTGGTACTCGAACACGCCAGGACCCTTCTTCAGGATCCCGGCCAATCGGTTGAAGCGGTGGCGGTGCAATGCGGCTTCCATGACGGAAGGCAGCTGCGGCGGTTATGGAAAAAACATTTCGGCACCACACCGGGGGAAGCCAGGCACGGCGCCTGCCTGGTGTAAAATCCGGTATTGATTCCCCCGGCAAAGGCCTGCGGGACCAATTGGCTTTTTGCCCGTGATAGGTCTATACTCTTTTTCAAATGCGTCATTCCATGCCCCGCCATTGGAGATAGAATGGAAAAGGCCAATCCATCAAATTTAAAAAGGGATATTTCTTCGGAGTGGTTCCACGCCCTTGTGGAATCCAACCTCGACGGCATCGTCATCATGGATGACAAAGGCCGTATTCTTGATCTCAATCCTGCCGGGGAAGCGATATTCGGTTATTCCAGTTCGGAGGTGATCGGTTCAACGGTTGCCGACAAGCTGATCCCCCCCGCCCTGCGCAAGGCCCATGCCAGCGGCTTGAATGCCTTTCTTGCCACCGGGGAAAAAAGGATTATCGGCCAGCGCATTGAAATAACGGCCATGCGGGCGGGCGGCACCCAATTTCCTGCGGAACTTGAAGTCATCTCCATAACCCCGGACAAGTCCCGGGTTTTTATCGCCTATATCCGGGATATCTCAGAACAGAAGCAGGCTGAAAAAGAACGGTTTCACTATGCCATGGATATCAAAAAGACCCTTTTGCAGACCATCCTGACCATATCCCGCACCGTTGAGCTCCGGGATCCCTATACCGCCGGCCACCAGCGGCGGGTGGCCCATCTGGCCGCCAGCATCGCCCGGGAATCGGACCTATCGGAAGAACGCACCGAAGGCATATTCCTGGGGGCCCTCATCCACGATATCGGCAAAATTGCCATTCCCTCCCAGATCCTCTCGCGGCCCGGTGCGCTGATGCCCGAGGATATCGGGTATCTGAAAATCCACTGCCAAAAAGGATATGAGATCCTGAAACCCGTTAATTTCCCCTGGCCGGTGGCCCAGATCGCCCTGCAGCACCATGAGCATCTTGACGGTTCGGGCTATCCCAAGGGACTGCGGGGAAACCAGATATTATTGGAGGCGCAGATTGTCAGTGTGGCGGATATTGTAGAATCCCTTACCGCCCACCGCCCCTACCGCCCGGCCTACCCCCTCAATGACACCCTGGCCTACATCAGGGAGAAAAGCGGCATACATTACAACAGGGACATTGTGGATATCTGTATCCGGCTTTTTGAAAAAGGGTATCATATTGATGCCGTTGACATGGACGAACTGAACTGGCTTGCCTCCATATCCTGATCAATAAACCGGCAAATAAAATTGGTCACCGATCAAAATGCTTTAGATAAAAATCCCCCGATGACCGGCAGGGCACGGAAAGACGCCTGCGCCCATGCCGGCCTTAGTTTCTGCCGAGGCGGTCCCGCAATCCAACACAGGGTTTAGTAATTTTTGAATAATAAAATAAGAGCATCCATTTTTAATCATAAATTTAATCAGATCCCTATTGACCCCCCTATCTATTTCCGATATTCTCCCTTCTAAATTAAAACACTCTTACAGAACAAATCATGTTTGATACCCATCCCGCCCCAAAAAAACTGAACGCCGTTGAAAAAGCCCTGGAGATCCTGCTCAAATTCAGGGGGTCGAAGCCCTCATGGGGAATACGCGAACTCTCCACTGAACTGGACTTCAGCCCCGCAACGGTCCAGCGCATCATCAAAGTTCTCAAATCCTACGACTTCATCCGCCAGGATCCTGCTACCCGCCAATATTACATCGGCAATATATTTTACCGGTTCCTCGATAAACTGAACAGCACCAACAACCTTACCGGAATCGGCCGCCGCTTCATGAAGCAGGTGGCCATGGAGACCCGAGAAACCGTCCACCTCAACGTGATTGAAGGCTGCCTGAGAATCTGCATCCATACCATTGAATCCCCCAGAGCGCTCAAGGCGGGCATGCCCATCGGCAATCAGTCCCCCCTCTATGCCGGGGCCTCGGCCAAATGCCTTTTGGCCTTTTCTCCCCGGCGATTCAGGGAAGAATACCTGAAAACCACCCGGATCATCCCCCTGACCGGCAGCACCATTACGACATCCGGGGAACTGGAAATGGAACTGAAAACAATCAGAACCCAGGGCTACGCCCTCAGCCTGGGAGAACGGACACCGGGCCTGGGCTCCCTGAGCGTCCCGGTATTTGATTTCAAAGGAGATATCCTGGCCAGCTTGAGCCTGGCCATCCCGGAAATGCGCATCACCGGCCGGGATCACACGGACACCTGTATCAACAGCCTGAGCCGGGCCGCAAATGCCTTTTCCCTGTCCTTGGACCAGGAAAAACGAGAAAGAGAAACTGCCCCCTAAACAAAAAGAAGACGGAGGAGAGATGGATTTCAAAGAAATCGCCAAAAAAACCGGAAAAACCGCCAACCTCTATTTTTCCACAGTAAAGGACGAAGACAAGCCCTACAACCTCTGGCGCCACTTTGACCCGGAACTGGCCAAGGACATGTCCCTGTACATCACAGGACAGATGTACGCCCGGGAAAAAATCCCCCACACCACCCGCCAGCTTATCACCGTGGCCGCCCTCACCGTTCTCTCCAAACCCGAGGAACTCAAACTGCATATCCACGCCGCCCTCAACGTGGGCTGCACCAGCGAAGAAATCGCGGAAGTCATCTTCCAGACCAGCATCTACGGCGGCGTCCCAGCGGCCAATACCGCCCTTTCCGCCTTGAAAGAGGTCCTTGAGGAAAGGGACAGGGATTAAGGCCCCGTCAAAAAGCGGTTTCCATAAATTAAGGGGGGGGCTGATTGCCGTCAATCAGCCCCCCTGGTCAGGTGTTATTCTCAAGCGGCCGCTTTACCCGCCCAGAAGGGTGAGAAAAATCCCGGCAGCGATCACGGTGCCGATGACGCCGGCCACATTGGGTCCCATGGCGTACATGAGCAGATAATTTTTCTTATCCGCCTCCATGCCCACCTTGTGCACCACCCGGGCGGCCATGGGCACGGCAGATACGCCGGCCGCCCCCAGCAGGGGATTAATCTTGTTTTTGGATAAAAGGTTCATGAGCTTGGCCAGCAGCACCCCGGTCATGGTGGAGACCACAAAGGCGAACAACCCCAGGCAGAAGACAAAAATCACCTGGGGGCGCAGAAAATTTTCCGCATTCATGGTGGCGCCCACGGGAACCCCCAAAAAAATGGTGACGATATTCATCAATTCATTCTGAGCCGCATGGTTCAGCCGTTCCACCACGCCGGATTCCCTGAAAAGGTTCCCCAGCATAAACATGGAGATCAAAGGGGCAGAGGCCGGCACCAGCAGGATGATCACAAAGGTGGAGACAATGGGAAAAAGCAGTTTTTCCAGTGGCCTGACCTTTCTGCCCTTGGTCATGCGGATACATCGCTCGGCCTTTGATGTCATCAGTTTCATCACCGGAGGCTGGATTATGGGCACCAGGGCCATATAGGAATAGGCGGCCACGGCACAGACCCCTAAAAGCTGGGGCGCCATCTTGGATGCCAGGAATATGGTGGTGGGCCCGTCGGCCCCGCCGATGATGCCGATGGTGGCCGCCTCCTTCAGGTCAAAACCAAAGGCCTGGGCCGCAAAAAAGGTGATGTACACCCCGGCCTGGGCCCCGGCCCCCAGAAAGATCAGCCGGGGATTGGCGATCAGGGGCCCGAAGTCTGTCAGGGCCCCCAGCCCCAAAAAGATCACCGGCGGAATAATCTCCCAGTGAATCCCGTACTGGTAAAATTTCCAGAGCAGCCCCTCGTTGGGTTCCATCAGCCCTGCCAGGGGCAGGTTGACCAGGATGATGCCGAAACCGATGGGCAGCAGCAGCAGGGGTTCGTAGGATTTGGCCACGGCCAGGTAAATCAGCACCAGGCCGATGACCCACATCACCCCCATGCCGGGGGTGAGATAAAAAAAGCCCGAGGTCCGGAAGAGCATGGAAATGGAATCAAGCACCTAGGCCTCCTTTTTCTTTTCCAGCGCCATAACAGCCGCCCCGGTCGCTTTAATGGAGATATAAAGGAACGCCATTCCGAAAAATACGCCGAAAATTCCTGTCAGAAAGACCATCACCGCATCCGTCATGATTATTTTCCTTCCCTTAAGGCGGCCTGGTCCCTGATAATCCTGGGCAGGATCATCTGATGCTGGGGACAGATGGATTTGGGGTTCTGGTATACGGCACCGGCAAAGGCCTGCATGTATTTGCGAAGATCGGCCAGTTTCACTATTTCGTCCACCATGCCCTGCTTGGCGCAGAAAAGCGGGGTGGAGGTATCCGCGTATTTCTGGGCCAGATCGTTCATTTTTTCCACCACCGGCTCAAGGTCGCGGCCGGCTTCCTTTTCCTTGACCAGCCGCCGGGCATAGGTGGCCACAGCAGCGGTCTCACCGTGCATAACGCAGATTTCCGTGGCGCAGGTGCCCACGGTGAATGCGTTGTTCCGGTTGCCCTGGGGGCCGCCCATGACATAGTGGGCCGCAGCGGTTCCTTTTCTTAACACGGCCAGCATCATGGGCAGATCGGTCTGCTGGATGGAATAGATCAGGGACTGGCCCAGCCCCAGCAGTTCAGCCTTTTCAGCGATGTCTCCCACATCAATGCCAGAGGTGTCCTGGAACCAGATCACAGGAATTCTGTCCCTGCCGCAGAAGGTAACAAACTCATTCATCTTAATCAGGCCCTGGCGGTAGAGCTTGGACCCGATGCCGGGGTAGTCGGCATACTCGGGATATCCCTTGCCCAGATACCCCTGGCGGTTGCCGATGCAGGCCACAAGAAACCCGTCTACCTTGCACAACCCGGTGTAGACCTCGGGGCCGTAGTCGGGCCGGTACTCCAGGTGTTCCGAGCCGTCCACCAGCCGGGCCAGAATCTGGTCGAAATCATAGACCGTTTTAGAGGCCATGGGCAGAAGGCGCATGACATCTTCGGATTCAAAGGCAGGAGCCTTGGGTTCGGCCACCCGGTAGAACTTGGGATTATAGGCCGGCATATCCTTCATATAGTCTTTGATGCCGTCCAGGACCTCTTTTTCGTCCTCGTATACATAGCGGAAAAAACCGGTGGAATCATAATGGGTGGCAACGGATCCGGGGGGTTTGGCCCGGTGTTCCTTGGCCCGGGTCACCAGGTCCTCGGCCATCTCCACGGTGAATCCCCCCTGGGGGGCCATGCCGCTGACGATGCCGGCACCGCCCACGGCCATGTTGCATTTTTCATGGGCAAAGAGGATGGTGGGGCTGACGGACTGGTAGCCGCCGCCGGCGGGGTTGGTGCCGTAGATGGCGGCAAGGACGGGGATACCTGCCTGTTCCAGTTCAGCGTGCCGGAAAAAGGGCGTGCCCGCCCCCCTGCGGTTGGCATAAAATTTTTCCTGTTCGGTAAGCTTTGCCCCGCTGCAGTTCACCAGCCAGACCAGGGGGATATTCAGCCGCTTGGCAAGATTGGTGACCCGCAGAATGTTCTCGGACTGGCCGGCCAGCCAGGCCCCGGCCATGACCTTGTTGTCAAAACCGATGATCACGGCCCATTTACCGTTTATTTTCCCCAGGCCGTCCACCACATTGGTGGTGCCCTCCACATTATCGGCAGGGTTATAAAGGGTGTGCAGGGGCGTCCAGGTGCCAGGGTCCACCAGATAGTCCAGGCGCTGCCACACGGTCATCTGTCCCCTGGCATTGATCTTTTCTTCGGGGAGCCCGGCCGTCTTTACCCCGTCAACGGCTTTGTCCAGCCCGGCTTCTGCGGCCATTACCGCTTCAAGATTTTTCTGGGTCCGTTTGATCGTCCCTTTTTTCAGGGCATCCCCAAAAGCATCCATGGCTTCAAAATAGGGTTTCATGCAAACCTCCGGAAACTACTGCTGCTGTAAGGGTTAAGCCGGGTCTATGACCGCGATCACGTCATCCTCTTCCACCGAATCCCCCTCTTTGACTTCTATTTTTAAAACCGTGCCGGAACAGGGGGCAAAGATGGGGGTTTCCATTTTCATGGCCTCAATGACCATGAGTTCATCATCTTCTTCAACCGCCTCGCCGGGGTTGAGGGTGAGGCTGACGACTTTTCCGGACAGGGGGGCAATGACATTTTCAGACATGGTTTATTCTCCTTTATTATTCATTCGATGCTTAGGGGTATCGATTTTGTTATCTGTTGGCCTTTCTGATTCCCAACTGGTCAAGGGCGATGATCCACTTGCAGATATTGGCAGAACCTTCCACCATGGAATAGGTGGGGGCGTCCCGGTAATACCGGGCCACGGGGTACTCGGTGGAGTACCCGTAGGCGCCCAGGATGCGCATGGCAAAGTTGGAACATTTGGTGGCCACCTCGCCCACAAAGTATTTGGCCATGGCCACGTCCAGTCCGTTGTTGAGCTTGCCCTGGTCCTTGGCCCAGGCGGCCTTGTAAACCAGAAGCCGTGCCGCTTCAATTTCGGTGGCCATCTGGGCGATCATGTCCTGGTTCATCTGGAACTCGCCGATCTTCTTGCCGAATTGTTTTCTTTCGTTGCAGTATTTAAGGGCCGCATCCAGGCAGGCCTGGGCCAGGCCCACGCCGCCGGCCGCAGCAGAGAGCCGTGTCTGGTTCAGGGAAGAAAAAACGATTTTGGCGCCGTCACCGGGGTTGCCCAGGATATTTTCCTTGGGCACCTTGACGTTATCCAGAAACAGTTCTCCTGTGGGAGAAGAATGGGAGCCCAGCTTTTCCAGGGAGGAGGTCTTGATGCCCTCGAAGTTTTTGGGCTCAATGACGAAGGCGGACAGCCCTTTGGTACCGGCTGATTTGTCGGTATAGGCGTAATATAGCAGCGCATCGGCCACATTGGCGTTGGAAATCCAGGTCTTGGACCCGTTGAGCAGCCAGTGGTCCCCCTTGTCCTCGGCCGTGGAGGTCATGGCCATGACATCGGAGCCGGCATCGGGTTCGGTGATGCCGAAGCCGCCGATATACTCGGCCGTGCACAGTTTCTCCACATATTTTTTTCTAAGGGTTTCGCTGCCGTACTTGTAGATGGTATAGGCGCAGCCCAGCACCTGCATGTTCACCTGAACCCTCAGGGAGGAAGAGACCTTGGCCAATTCTTCGGTGACGATCATGGCGGCGAGGAATCCCATGTCTTCCCCCCCGTATTCCTCCGGGATCACCGTACCGAAATACCCCAGTTCGCCCAGGGGCCTCATCACCTCTTCAACGGGCAGGTAATGGTCTTCGTCCCACTGGTCCGCATAGGGTTCAATCTGTTTTTTTGCAAATTTCCTGACTTCCTTCTGGAGCATCTTCAGTTCGGTGGACAGTTGAAAATCCATTGTATCCTCCGGATTCCTCGTTATGTATTTTAGCCAATATCACATCATTCATATTGGATGAAACAGAAAAACAGGGTCAAAGTCAAGAAAAATCTGATCAGATATTTAATTAAAAATTAAAATTTCCAGTGATTCTGTCCCGGCACAGGCCTGCTGGGCCGGGGTCTTTCCCTCCTTGCGCGTGATCCGTTTTCTGCCGGACCACACCCTCACTGAGCGCCTGAAAAGGCAGAACACCCGGTGATTTTAAGAAAATCACCTATTCCGGAAGATGCAGGGGGGGGAATGGATTGTCAGGAATTGATTTCAGGCAGGTTAAAAAGGCGGCCACCGGCCTGCCCGGCCCGTTGGTCTTCTGGTTCTACAACCGTCTTCCCAGGATGGTATTCCAGATTCCGTCGGGACAGCGTCGCTCAACAATATGCACCGGCAGGTCACCGAGTGCGCTCAGCACTTTTCGGGTCTCTGAGTTCAGCAGCCCCGACAAAATAAACCAGGGTTTTTCCAGGAATCCCGGATGGGCAATGATATGGCGCATCACATCATAATGGATATTGGCCACCATAAGATCACAGGGAATGGCGATCATCTCCTCCCCCCTGGCCTGGAAGGCCAGCACCCGGTCTTCAAAATCGTTGAGCCGGATATTTTTCAATGTGGTCTGGACGGCCAGGTGGTTAAAATCACAGGACAGCACCTGGGGACACCCCAGAGCCGCCGCCCCCAGGGAAAGCAGTCCGGTTCCCGTACCGATGTCCACCACCCGCCCGATGGATTCCTTTTTAAGCACCCTGCACATCAGGGCCAGGCAGTCCTCGGTGGTCTGATGGCGTCCGGTGCCGAAGACCACCCCCGGATCCAGGAGCACCTCCCGGCCCTTCCCCTTTAATTCACCGGGATCGGGCCGTTCCCAGGGCGGGGCAATGCAGAGGTTTTCCACCCAATAGGGTTCAATGCGGTCACCGTGCCACTCTTCACAGCTCATCTCGTAGCGGGCTTCCAGGGAGATACCGGGCTCAGCAGCGGCCACGGCCTCGATCACATCATCGGCAGGGGCGGAAAAAAACAAAAAAGCCGTACCGTCCTCTTCCCAGGTTCCCAGGTAGGACGGATGGGAATTCACCCCGTCGCTGGCCCCGGGAATCCGGTCAAAATTATAAATATAGAGGTGTTCATAGGGGTTTTTAATTATATTTTGGGCCGGATTATTCATCGGGTTTCTCCATATCCATTGCCGGAAGATATACGCAAAAGGTGCTGCCCCTTCCAGGTTTGCTGTCCACTGTTGTAAAGCCGCCATGGTTGTCAACAATTCCGAAGACCGAGGCCAGTCCCATGCCCATGCCCGAGCCCTGCCCCGGGGCCTTGGTGGTAAAAAAGGGGTCGAAAATCCGGGGCAGGATATCAGGATCAATGCCGGTGCCCCCATCCCGGACCTCAACAACGGCATACCTGCCCGACACCTGCTTATCCATGGAAACCTGGAATTTCTCCAGTTCAACATTCCTTGTGGAGACCCGGATGGTACCGCCCTCCTTTACCGCCTCCACCGCATTGAGCAGAAGATTCATGGACACCTGCTCCATCTGGGAACGGTCCGCCTGGACCATCCACAGATCTTTTTCATACCCGGCCTCAATGATAAGGGATTTTTTGCCGGCCGAAAGAATGGCGAGACTGACGCTGAGGATCTCATTGAGACTCAGCGGCCCGGGGCTGAATTTGCCGCTACGGGCGAACCCCAGAAGCTGCTGAACCGACCGGGAACCGTTTTCAACCAGGTCACGGATCTTTTCAGCCTTTTCAATATTGGGATGCCCGGGGGCGCTCCGCTTCTGGATCAAAGTGGCATATCCGGTAATGGCCATGAACAGATTATTGAATTCATGGGCCACCCCGCCGGCCAGGGTGCCAATGGCTTCCAGTTTCTGCACCGTCAGTATCCGGGATTCGATTTCCTTACGCTCTTTAATTTGGCGGCTGAGTTCTTCATTGCTCCGGTTCAGGGCCTTTGTACGCTCATCCACCATCTGTTCCAGGTTGTCTCTATGGTTCTCCAGCTGGTCCCAGGCTGAAATAAACTGATTCCGCATATGGGCAAAGGCCTGCTTCACCAGCCTGACATCCCGGGTCTCGCCCTGCCCTTCTTCCAGTTGCAGGTCAGCAAGGCCCGACCTGAGCCCCCTGCCGTCTCCCCCCAGATCCAGTCCTGAAATATGTTTTGTAAAGGATTCAACCGGTACCATATGCCTGCGGATCACAAGATACATGATGCCCAGGACAGCCAGGAGCACCAGGCCGCCCATGGCCACCATGCCCAGGGTTAAAAATTGGAGGTGGCGTACCATCCCCTTTCTGGAGAATCCGGCCCTGAAGGTTCCCATGGGCTGTCCGAGGTAAACGATCTCATAAACCGCCTCAAAGATCACCTTGTCCCCGCTTTGTTCACCAACAGGGTATTGGGAGAGGAAAATACGGAACTGACCCCGCTTTTTTACCATTTCCTTTGAGTAAAGGGGACGATCCGGGTCCATGGGGGTGGAATGCCCCCCCCATTTTTGCCCCACCAGGGAATCATCATCGGCAATGAGCACCCTCCCCTGGTCGTCTATAATGGAAAAATAAAGCATTGACGGATCGGCGGCCTTGGCATTGGAAAGGGTCATCATTAAATACCGCCAGTTTTTTCCATACATCAGATGCCCCAGGCGGGCCCGCATGGCATCCGCCTTGTAAAAAATCCGCTCCATTTCATTTGTCTGGAGCTTATTGCTTTCAGTATAGATGACCAATGCGGTCATGGACCCGGCAGTCAGGATGACAATCAAAAAAACGGAGACCATGAGCTTGGCCTGGAGGGTATGGACAGAAAACATGCTATTGAATAATGACCTTTTCAATGAAAAACAGTGCACCGGATTCAGGCACCAAATCCGCCATTTCCGGATGGGTTTCAACGGGGAATATCACCGAAAAAGGGCCGCCCAGGGCCGGGTGAAGGGGCCGGCCGTCACAGGAGATGACCACATAGGCCGGAGAACGCGCAATATCCGGGGGAAGCGTTACCACAGGGCCCGCAAAGGGAACCAGTTCCACGGCAACCTTCGCCCCGCCCTTCTCTGCAAGTGTTTCCGCCAAAAGCCGGGACAGGGGAACAGCCAGGATTTCTTTGCCACCGGGAAGGGAAGGAAATGAATTACGGCACCCCTGGGCAATGGAAAACAGAGAAGGATCAAGGGGGGTGGCCAGGGCCTCAAGTTCCTTCCGGGAATACTGCCGGACCGTATCCCTGTGCACCAGGGAAAGCCTTGCTTCGGTCCCGCTGCCGGCGACCATGGCCTCAACATACCAGGTGAAACAGGCCGGATGTACCCCCAACTGTTGGGGAAAAACCACCTTCAGGGGGCCGCCCTTCAGCCCGGTGATTTTTTTCCCGTTTATTTCCCAGACCAGAAAACCCTTGCCCAGCAGTTCTCCGGGCAGGTACCCCACATATTGATCTGAGCCGACAACGGTCAGGGGGTGATGGGGGTTCATGCCGGCCATCTTTGCCAGGCGGGAAAGCCGGATTCCGGTGAACCTGGCGGGGCCGTCTTCCTTGAAATTGATATCCAGGGTATTAAATGTCTCTGCATGGGGCTCCATTGCGTGCACTCCCAGAGCCCTAAACTGAAACACCCCGTCCCCGGTTCCTGCCATTTTCACCCCGGGTGACGACAGCGCCTGCCCGGCGGAGAGAACAAATAAACTGCCAAAAAGGAAAAACTGCCAAAAGAAGAATCGATGGGATTGGCGGAATACTTTTGACTGATGATTGGATGGATGAACCAATGCGGCCTGCCCCAATAAAAGGTTTGACAATATCAAATTTATGCAAAATAATTCTTTTTTATGAAAAATTCAAGAAAGACTTAAGACTCAATGAAATTCAAAAAACTCACCGCGGAATTCAACGCGGACAATATTGCTCTGGCAGAAGAAATGATCTGCCATGTTTTCTTTTCCTTCAACCTCAAGGGGGTGGTCTGCAATGTCCCCATCCCCGAACCCGATGAAGGATTCGGGACATCCACCCTGCCCCAGCCCGAGCAGAATGCCATCATCGGATACCTGCCGGACATGGACGCCTCGGATATCATTATCGAAAAAATAGAGGGGAAGCTGGCGGCCCTTGGGGATATGGGGATCGGGGTGGCTGTCGGCATTGAAGTCGTGGATGAAAAAGACTGGGCCGATGCCTGGAAAGACTATTTCCACGTCACCCGGATCACCGACCGCATAGTGGTCAAGCCCGAATGGAAGCCCCACACCCCGAAGGCAGGCGAGGTGGTGATCCATATTGATCCGGGAATGGCCTTTGGTACGGGTACCCACCCCACAACGGCCATGTGCCTTGAACGCATTGAAACTCACCTGAAGCCGGGTCAGACAGTTCTGGACGTGGGCTGCGGGTCGGGCATTCTCATGATTGCAGCGGCCAAGCTGGGGGCCTTGCGCCTTTTCGGCATTGATCTCGATCCCATGGCCGTGGACATCACCCGTGAAAACCTTGAAAAAAACAAAATCGATCCCGCCCTATATACTCTGGAGGCCACAACCCTGGACAGAACCCCGGAAACCGCCTATGATCTTGTGGTGGCCAACATCATTGCCCAGGTCATCGTGGATATTGCAAAGGATATAAAAAAACGGATGGCACCAGAGGGGCTGGCCATACTCTCCGGCATCATCAAAGAGCGCCGGGCAGATGTTCTGGCGGCCCTGGCAGCCAGCAACCTTGAGCTGGCTGCCGAAACTGTTACCGATGAGTGGGTGGCAATGGTCGTCCGCCACAAGTAACAAGAACCGTATCCGCCCGGCACGGCCGGTATCCGTTAACCCGTCACTGGAGAGATTCCCATGGCAAAAGAACAGAAAAGAATCAGCCTTAAGATTAAATTTTACTCTGTGGTATTAATTTTCATATGTATCGCCCTGGTCATCGGGGCGGTGGGCTTATGGAACCTCTCCGGTATGCGGAGTCAGATCAGCCGGATCGTGGGTGTATCGGCTGAAAAAATTATCCTGGCCACCCGTATCCAGAAGGACCTTCTGCTCATCTCCGGGGCGGAAAAAAACATGCTCATTTCAGAAGACGGGGATGAAATGAACACCTATGCCGGAATCATTGCCGAAGCGGAGAAAAAAATACAAGAGGCCAGCGGCAAACTGGCAGCCCTCATTGATTCAGATGAAAAAAAGAAACTGGAACAATTTGAATCGGCCTTTTCACAGTTCCTGTCCGTCCACAAAGACGTCGCGGCCCTCACAACAGCCAATACCAACTTCAAGGCCGCCCAGATGGCCGCCGGAGAGGCCGGCCCCATGATCACGGCACTGGGCGACCATGTTGAAACCGTGGTGGTCAACTACGAGGAGGAGTTCCAGGAGGCCACCCAGCTCTTCGACGCCATGTACCTGGCCGAAGTCGGGGAATTAATGAAACAGACGGCCAGGCTGCTGACAGCGATCCGGACCCTGGAAAATACCCAGCAGGCCATTATCCTGTCCAGGGAGACCGAAAACACTCAGTCCTTGATCCAGCAGAGTAATAAACTAAAAGGGCCCATTGCCAAGGAATTCGAGGATCTGGCATCCAAAATCAATGAAAAATCCCAAAATGATTTCAAGGCGGCCCGGGATCTTTTCACCCGGTTCACCCAGGTCAGTGAAAAAATCATGGCCCTGGCCGCCCAGAACTCCAACGCCAGGGCCTTTGAATTGTCGAGGAAGGAGGGGCGCTCTGCCCTGGACCAGGCCGCCGGCATCATGGCCGGCCTGGTGGACGCCAGCCAGAAAGGGCTGGCCACCGACCGTGACCTGGCCAACCAGAATTTCAACACCGCCCGCACCCTCCTGGCCGCCATTGCCATCTGCGGTATCCTTGCAGGAACGTTTCTTGCCTTTATCATCATCCGCCAGATCCTATCGGTGCTGAATAAAAGTTTTGCCTTTGCCCAGGGCCTGTCCCAGGGGGACTTCTCCTCACAACTGGATATTGTCAGGAATGACGAACTGGGAGATCTGGCCCAATACCTGAACCGGATATCCAATAATGTCGGAGAGTTGATCAAAAGCCTGTCCTTGGGCATCACCCACCTCACCGATGCCGCCGGCAGCCTTTCATCGGTATCCGGCAGCATGTCCGACGGGGCCAGGGAAGCTTCGGAAAAATCGTCCCGTGTGGCCGATGCGGCTGCGGGCATGAATGACAGCATGGCCGCTGTGGCCTCCGGCATGGAGACCACCGCCGACAACCTGGACATGGTGGCAGCTGCCGCAGAGGAAATGACCGTCACCATTTCAGAAGTGGCCAAGAACACCGCCGACTCAAGGCAGACCGCAGAAGAGGCCGTGGAGCAGACAAAAACCGCCGGAGACAAGGTCAATCAATTGGCCGAGGCCGCCGAGGCCATCGGCAAAGTCACCGAAGCCATCACCGATATCTCGGAGCAGACCAACCTTCTTGCCCTGAACGCCACCATAGAGGCGGCCCGGGCCGGGGAAGCCGGCAAAGGATTTGCTGTGGTTGCCACTGAAATCAAAGACCTGGCTGCCCAGACCGCCAAAGCCACCGAGGAAATCAGGGGACAAATCCAACAGATCCAGACAGAAACCGGGCAGACCGTGGATATCATCACCCGCACCACCGAGATTGTGGGCAATGTCAATGAACTCTCCTCCGCCATTGCCGCTGCCATAGAAGAACAGTCGGCCGCCACCCGGGAGATTTCAACCAACATCAACACCGCATCCGAGGCCGGCCGGCATATCACCGAAGGTATCGGCAATGCATCCGAGGCCGCCGGCAGTGTATCCGAGGATGTCTCCGGCATCAGCCGGATGTCCGAGTCCCTGGTGGAAAACAGCGAAAAAGTCAATGAAAATGCCGAAGAACTGGCCGGGATTGCTTCCGATCTGAAGAAGATGGCCGGACGGTTTAAAATCTAAACAAGGATAATATTAATGAAATTCAGACCCTGCATCGACTTGAGAAACGGTAAAGTCGTCCAGATCGTCGGCTCCACCCTCAAGGAAAAAGCAGGCGGCACCCTTGTCACCAATTTCGAAAGCCCGGACTCACCGGCGCAGTTTGCCCGGATGTACAGAAAGGACCAGCTCACCGGCGGCCATGTCATCGCCCTGGGCCCGGGCAACACCAATGCCGTTCTCTCCGCCCTCAACGCTTATCCGGGCGGGCTCCAGGTGGGCGGCGGCATCACCCCGGACAATGCCGGAAAATTTCTGGATGCCGGCGCCTCCCATGTCATAGTCACCTCCTATGTGTTTTCCCGGGGAAAAATTGATATGGGCAAACTCGAAACACTGGTCGGTGCGGTGGGGAAAAAACGGCTGGTGCTGGACCTGAGCTGCCGGTCCAGGGACGGGCAGTTCTGGATCGTCACCGACCGCTGGCAGAATTTCACCGATGTGCCCGTCACCCCGGCGACCCTTGGCCATCTGGCCGGGTATTGTGACGAATTTCTGGTCCACGGGGTGGATGTGGAAGGAAAAATGCAGGGGATCCAGGAAGAATTGGTGGCCCTGCTGGGCACCCATTCCCCCGTTCCCGCCACCTATGCCGGCGGCGTCTCCCGGTTCTCAGACCTGGAACGGGTTAAAACAGTAGGCGGCAACCGGGTGGATCTGACCATCGGTTCGGCCCTGGACATCTTCGGCGGCAGTATCCCCTACCTGGACGTGGTGGCCTGGCACAGCCAAAACGCCTGACGCCAGCACAAAAAACAACCCCTTGAATTCATTCAGAATCACTGATACAATATCAGGTGATTCATCGAGAATGATATGAAGCAAGGAGGGATCATGGCTTTAAATATAACCGGCAACAGCGCCGCACTCATCGCCCTTGGCCAGGCAGGGAAAGCCAACAGCGCCTTAACCAACACCCTTGAACGCATTGCCACGGGCAAACGGATCAACTCCGCATCGGACGATGCCTCGGCAATGGCCATCGCAGACCGTCTCAAAAGCCAATCCCTGGCCGCCGAACAGCAGATCGAAAATGCAAATGCCAGCATCGCCATCGCCCAGGTTGCCGACGGTGCCCTGGGGCAGATGTCAGATATCCTTCAGGATATCCGGACCAAAACCATTGCCGCCGGAAACGGGGCCCAGTCGGCAGAGAGTCTGGCTGCCATTCAGTCGGAGATAAACGGTTCCCTTGGCGCCCTCAATGATATTGTATCCAACACCTCTTACAACGGGCAGACGCTTCTGGACGGCAGTTTCAGCACAGCGGGGCTCTCCATCGGCTCCGCTGCCCCGTCCCAGCTGGGATCAGGGGAAACCGGCATGCTCTCAAACATTGATATCACCACAGCCGAGGGCGCCCAGAACGCCTTGGGAACGGTGGACCAGGCCCTGACGCAGCTTAACAGAATCCGGTCTGATGTAGGGTCCAGCCAGAACCAGTCACTTTCTGAAATCGAAGTCCTCTCCACCAGCCGGGTCAACCTGATTTCAGCAGAATCCCAGATCCGGGATTCAGACCTGGCAGAGGAGTCAATTGAACTCAGCCGGAATCAACTGCTGCGCCAGGCGGCCACCTATGCGTTGAACCATGCCAATGATTCAACCCAGCAGATCGTAGACCTTCTCGGATAACTCAAAGCGCCTGGGGGTATCAGGGGCGGTCCCTGCGGATGTTCAGTTTCCGCATCCTGGAGGCAAATGTCGACCGGTTGATGCCCGACGCCCTGGCCGCCCATGTGATATTCCAATTGTATTTCTGCAACAGCGTATTTACATAGGCGCCTTCGAGTTCCGGCCAGGTCATGGCGGAGAGATCCATTAAAAATTCACTGTCCTCACCGTGTATCATCTCTGCGAGACCATCTCCTTCAGGGGCCTGCTCCCGGATGTGCTCCGGCAGGTTCTCCGGTCCGATTGCCTCCCCCGGGGCCGTGACCATCAGATACCGCATCAGATTCTCCAATTCCCTGATATTGCCCGGCCAGGCATAGGACACCAGATACTGCATGGTGTCGGGGCCGACTTTCTTTTCAGGGACCTCCGCCTTCATGGCCTCCTTGGCCAGAAAATGCTTCACCAGAAGGGGCACATCCTCCCGCCGCTCCCGCAGGGGGGGCAGATGAACCGGAAGTACGGAGAGCCGGTAATAGAGGTCCTGGCGGAATGAATTCTCATGGATCATCTGCTTTATATCTTTATTGGTGGCGGCGATAATCCTGACGTCCACATGCTTGATCCGGTTGGATCCAAGGGGTTTGATCTCATTTTTCTGGAGCACCCTCAGCAATGCGGCCTGGGTACTCATGGGCATGTCACCGATCTCATCGAGGAAAACAGTGCCCTTGTCCGCCGCCTCAAACAGCCCGGCCCTTGAACGGGTGGCCCCGGTAAAGGCCCCCTTCTCATACCCGAACAATTCGCTTTCCAGCAGCGTTTCCGGGATGGCAGAGCAATTCTGAACCAGAAAAGGCTTATCCGCCCGGCTGCTGCCCATGTGTACCTTTTCCGCCACCAACTCCTTACCCGTGCCGCTTTCACCGGTAATCAGAACGTTAAACTCCGTATCTGCATAGCTGTTCACCAGGGCCATGCTTTTATGAAACGGCTTGCTCTGACCGATAATGGCATTTTCCTTTTTGACCTTTGAGAGTACTGATTTGAAATGAAGGGCTTTTTTCCGCTCAGCAGAATAGAGAACGGCGTTGCTCATGGCAATGGAGCAGATGTCCACAAGATTTTGAAGGGGCTCCAGGTAGGCCGTATCCAGATTGAGAGCGGTTCTGTCACAGGAGGTGTCAATCACCTGAACCGCCCCGTACACCTCTTTTTCCATTAGGATCAGGGGGAAGCAAAGGATCTGGCTGCTTTTCACCGAAAAATTTTCCTCGACCTCCCGGTTGTGGCGCAGGTCACTCCCGGTTTCCGCAATGGTCATCTTCCCATTTTCGATAACCCAGCCCACCACCGAAGGCTGGTCCGCCTCCAGTACCACCCCTTTGATATGTTCGCTCTCGGCGCCGGCGGCCTCCACGCAGACGTAGGTCTGGTCTTTTTTTATCCAGATGGATCCCCGCCGGACATTCTGAATCTTCAACAGGGCATTTAAAAATTTTTTCTGCAGGGCATCGGGGTCAAGCTCCTTGAACAATTCATATTCCTGCCGGGCCTGACCTTTGCCGTCATGGGTCATGGGAACCCCCTGTTACTCACAATTATTAATTAAATTTAACCAGTGGCGATCTAAATATAAACACAGCGCAGGTAATAATCCAACGATATTTAATCATCCTACTATATAGGCTTTTAAGCATTCCATCAAATTGATTTTAGCGTTGGCACAAAAAATGAATTATGATATTTCGGTTAATAAATATAATATAAAAAGGGACTCAATGGAAAACCGGGTAAAAATAACACCACTTGAAACAGCCAGACTCACCTGCCCCCAATGTGAACGGAGCAAAACCCTTCAGCTTTCCGAATACAAGCTGACCAAGCGGTTCACCCGCGTAAAATATACCTGCAACTGCGGGGAGACTTTTGTGACGACCATTGAAAGCCGCGCAGGACAAAAAAAAGATATCCGCCTGGCCGGAACATTTACCCTCAAGGGAAAAACCGGAAAAACTCTGGGCACCGGCCGCATGGTCATTACCCGGATGACGGCGGAAGGCCTGACCATGAGACTGGATACGGAAACCAAGGTCCCTGCCCGCAGTTTCCTTGAAGTGGAGTTCGTTTTGGACGATGCCATGCAGTCTGTGGTGACAAAAAAAGTTCGGGCCGTCGCCAAAAATCGCCATTTTCTGACTGCCGAGTTCACTTCGACAAAACATCTGGACAACCTTGGGCCCTATCTTTATTTTAACAAACTCAACGAATAAAGGCCCTTCAGACACCATCACATCAAAAAGTAAGGATCCACGTCAATTCCCACTGTCACCGACTTCACCCGGCTGATTTCCGGATCTTCGGCCATGGCCGACACCATTTGATTGATCTGGCGGGCAGAAATGCTTTTGATCAGGATCTGCCACCTGAATCTGGAAGATATTTTCTGGATCGCGGCTTCAATGGGCCCCAGGATCTGGGCCCGGGGATCGGCCGTGTTCATGCGGTTCAGCACCTGTGCCACCGTTTGGGCATGTGCGGCGGTCCGATGCTCATCCTTTCCTGAAATCTTCAACTGAATCATCCGGGTAAAGGGGGGATACATCAAGGCTTTCCGGAAGGGGGACTCCTGGTTGAAAAATTCCAGGTAATCCTGTTTCCTGGAAGCTTCAATGGTAAAGTGGTCCGGATTATAGGTCTGCATGATCACCCTGCCCGGCTCTTTTCCCCTGCCGGCCCGCCCCGCCACCTGGGCCAGAAGCTGGAAAGTCCGTTCCGAGGCCCTGAAATCCGGCAGGCTCAGCGACAGGTCGGCGCAAATCACCCCCACCAGGGTAATGGCGGGAAAATCATGGCCCTTGGCCAGCATTTGGGTCCCCACAATAATATCCACATTCCGGTTACGGACCTGGCGCAGCAGCTTTAAGGCACTGCCCTTTTTGGCGGTGGAATCCTGGTCCATCCGGGCCAGCCGGGCATCGGGGAAAAGGGTTTTCAGCATGGTTTCAACCTTTTCCGTACCGAATCCGAAATTCTTCATTTTGCCTGTTTTGCACTCCGGGCACCGCACATCACCGGCAACGCTGTGGCCGCAGAGATGACATTTATAATAATCCGCCCCCTTGTGAAAGGTCATGGTCACATCGCAATAGGGGCAGTTCAGGGTCTTGCCGCAGGACCCGCAGGCCGGAAAGGTTGCAAATCCCCGTCGGTTGAGAAAAATCAACGCCTGATTTCCCTTTTCCAGGCAGGTCCGGATCGCCCGTCCCAGTTCAGGAGTGATGATCCGGTCGGTGCCGTAGACATCCTTGTACTTTTTCATGTCCACCAGGGTAATCTCCGGCAGGGGGTTGTCATTCACCCGCTTTGTCAGCTCAAGCTGCCTGAATTTGCCGGCAACCACGTTCCGATAAGACTGCACCGACGGGGTGGCCGACCCCAGTACCGCCGGGCAGTTGTGCATCTTGGCCCTGACCACGGCCAGGTCCCTGGCATTGTAGCGCAGCCCCGACTCCTGTTTGTATGAACTGTCATGCTCCTCATCCACGATGATGATTCCAATTTTTTTCAAGGGGGCAAACAGGGCCGACCGGGCGCCGATGACGACATTCACCTTTTCCAATGCGATGCGCCGCCACTGGTCCAGGCGTTCCCCCTGGGTGAGCATGGAATGAATCACCGCTATTTTTTCCCCGAACCGGGCCCTAAACCGCCGCTCGGTCTGGGAGATCAGGGCGATTTCCGGCACCATGATAATGGCGCCCAGCCCGCTTTCCAGTGCATCTGCCGCCAGCCGCATATATACTTCTGTTTTGCCCGAACCCGTGACCCCGGTGAGCAGATAGGGAATAAACCCCTGGCTTCGGTTCTCCCGGACCTGCGCCACCAGGGCGGCCTGCTCTGTTGTCAATTGAGGCGGCGTATCCGGCTCCACCGGATCCCCCAGGGGATCACGGAAGACCCGCCGTTCAACGATGGAAAGATATCCGGATTCGGCCAGGGGTTTTATCAGCCGGGGCGCGCTGGGCACCTTGGCCTTTAAACCGGTGAGGGAAATCTCACCCGCCTCCCGGACAATGGCAAGGATTTCGGTCCGCTTCTTTGACATGGTAATGGATGTAGTGGGCAATGCCGCTGAAATAGAAATGAATTTCTCTTTTTTTATTCCGGCACTTTCCTTTTTCAGCACCGCCGAAACAACAATAAAATCCTTTTTTTCCATCCGCCGGACCAGGGCCGGTTCAACACTTTTTACAAGGGATTTGAGGGCACATCCCTCTTTTCGGCAGACCTGCTCCATCAACGGGATTTCTTCATCGGCCAATTTGCCTTCGGCCATGGCGCAGCGCCCCTTATCCGTCACAAAGACCCAGGAAATATCCTTCTGCTCCAGCCCCTTGGGCAGGGCGGTTTTAATGGTGTCGCCCAGGGGATGGATGTAGTAATCCGCCACCCATTTGAAAAAGGGGATATCAGTTTCGGGAAACAGGGGGTGGTCATCCAGAAGGGAAATAATATCCCGGGCCTTATAAGGTCCGCTGTCTGCCTGTTCCCCGAGAATATATCCGGTCACCCGCCGCCGGCCGAAGGGGACCAGTACCCGCATCCCAAGGCAGGCCTGGTCCCGGAACTTTTCAGGGATACTGTAAACAAAGGTGCCCCGCACAGGAAGCGTCACTCCGACCTCTATAAAATCTGAATTCACCATGGGCCTATTGTGCATAAATTAAACATAATTTCAAATACTGTTTTTCTCCGGCCCCGGAGGAGATACCAGGCGCGTCTCTGATGACGGCGGATGCCCTGGCGCGGCAGGCAGGGGTGTCACCCAGGGCAGGGACACTTGCCGGCATGGCTTTTATTAAGGCTGTAGCCTCAACCGCCGAATACTTCAATACTGGTTATTGATCCATGTCGTCACAGGTGAGAGCCATATTTTGTCCGGAGTGAAAAAAAGCTTGTGCCCGTCAGCGCTCTCAAGAACGACTTCGGTATGGGAAAGGCCCTTGGCAGCCTTGGAGAATTCCGTGATGCAACTGCCTGCAACGGTATCGGAAGCTGCGTATATAGAGAGTATCCTTCCTTTCAGGTTTGAGAAATCCGGATACATCTTATATTTTTGTATGCCTGCTATACCGCATCCCGCCATGATGACGTAATTGATTTTTTCATTCTTCAACTCCGAAGCCACGCAAAGCGCGATTACGCCCCCCTTTGAGTGTCCGGAAACCGTAATATTCCGGGACGGTACGCCTGAATCAAGAAGTGAATTAATCTGCTGGGCAACTTTGGAACCATATTGGCAAGGTATGATTTTTCCCTTTCTCACCTCACTTATGACAACAAAGCCGCTATCCGAAAAAGCCTTCAGAATATCGTTGTACCTGCAATCGCCGTCAGGGCCTTTTTTTTCCACATAATAATTGTGAAGAAAAAAAAGATATCTGCCCTCGGGATCTATTTTTGTGGGAATATCGTAAGAAGCCTGCCCCGAGAACGCTATGGAGAGAATAGCCGGGGATAAAAATAAATGGAAAAAAAATACGGATAAAATAGCCGCACACAAAACTGATCTGTTTTTCATTTTTCCTCCTTCATGCTTTGCTTAGGTTTCACCCCATCAAAAGCCTCGTTACACCGTTTCAACCGAAATGAGGTTTAAAGACGTTACAAAAAGCACGGGAAATCCCCTAGGCAATGTCAGTCATCCGCAGGTTCTTTTGTATTAGGATGGAGTCCCGCCTTTTCCATCTTTTTTTCTGATCAATAAATGCTGAGGGGATTCACCCATGAATTCCTAAAAGATCCGAATGAAATGAAATTTTGAATGATGTCCTATCTGGCTCCACAGGTACTCATGTGACACACCTATCAAATCCTATAGATCATGTAAAGATAATCCCAAAATAGCAACATTCAAAGACCGGTGCTGAATTCGGGCGGGAGAATTCTCTTTGTTTTTATGGTCTGGCCCAGCATCGGGCCGGTGGCCATCATGTCATACACGAGAAGGACTCATAATCTGTTTTGCCTTTGTAGAACATGGACGTTTACCCGGGTGCAGCCGGACAATTTTCTTGACTAAAACGCCCATTTTCAATAATATTGGCGGGATATACCCAACAGCACAATTTGATAAAACAAGGAGGCATACTATGGCTGTATACGTAGAGGAACACCCTCTGATTAAGCATAAACTGGGCATCATGAGAGAAAAAAACATCAGCACCAAGGACTTCCGGGAACTGGCTTCGGAAGTGGCCCGGCTGCTGACCTATGAGGCCACCAAATCATTTGAGACCGAAAAAACCGTCATCGAAGGATGGGCCGGCAAAGTTGAAGTGGAAAAGATCAAGGGCAAAAAAATCACCATCGTTCCCATTCTCAGGGCAGGCCTGGGCATGATGGACGGGGTCATTGACCTTATCCCCTCTGCCAAGGTATCCGTTGTGGGCTTTTACAGGGATGAAGAAACCCTGAAACCGGTGCAGTATTATTTTAAAACCGCCAGCGCCCTGGAAGAGCGGACCGCCCTGATCGTGGACCCCATGCTGGCCACCGGCGGCACCCTCATCGCCACCATCGACCTGCTCAAGGAAGCGGGATGTAAAAAAATCATGGGACTCTTCCTTGTGGCTGCCCCCGAAGGCATTGCCAAGGTGGAAGAGAAACATCCTGATGTGGATATTTATACCGCCAGCGTGGATGAATGCCTCAATGAAGTCGGCTACATCCTGCCCGGCCTGGGTGATGCCGGCGATAAAATATTCGGTACCAAATAAGCACCCACCGGATAATCCGGAGCTGATACAACACCAACCCAAACAGGAAAAGGAAAAAACTGATGTCGCAGAATTCCCCCTCGTCAACCGACTACAACTTCCAGGTGAAAGACTGTTTCCTGGGTGCCCAGATGCTCTTTGTGGCCTTCGGCGCCCTTGTTCTGGTTCCCCTGCTCACCGGGCTCAACCCCAACGTGGCCCTGTTCACAGCCGGTCTTGGCACCATTGTCTTCCAGATCGTTACCCGGGGCAAGGTGCCGGTATTTTTGGCCTCATCCTTTGCCTTTATCGCCCCCATCATCTACGGGGTGAAGACCTGGGGCATTCCCGGCACCATGTGCGGCCTGGCCGCCGCCGGCGTGGTGTATATCCTTTTAAGCCTTCTGGTCAGATGGCAGGGCAGCGACATTATCAAACGGGTCCTCCCGCCGGTGGTCACAGGGCCGGTCATCATGGTTATCGGGCTGATTCTGGCCCCGGTGGCCGTCCATATGACCATGGGAAAAACCGGAGACGGGGCCATTGTGCTTTTCCCCCAGGCCAAGGCAATGACCGTGGGACTCTCCGCCCTTGCCACCACCATCCTGGTCTCCATTCTGGGCAAAGGCATTTTAAGGCTCATTCCCATCCTCTGCGGCATCGCAGTGGGATATGTGCTTGCCCTGTGCTTCGGATTTGTTGATTTTGCTCCGGTGGGGAACGCCGCCTGGTTTGCCGTGCCGGATTTTGTCCTTCCCGAGTGGAACCTGGAGGCCATCTTTTACGTGGTGCCCATTGCCATTGCACCGGCCATTGAGCATTTCGGCGATGTGGTGGCCATATCGGGGGTAACCGGCAAAGATTACCTCAAGGACCCCGGGGTTCAGAACACCATGCTGGGAGACGGCCTGGCCACCTCCCTGGCCTCCTTTTTGGGCGGTCCCCCGAACACCACTTACTCGGAGGTTACCGGCGCCGTTGCCCTGACCAAGATGTTCAACCCGGCCATCATGACCTGGGCGGCCATTGCTGCCATGCTCCTGGCTTTTGTCGGAAAGCTCGGTGCGCTGCTGCAAACCATCCCGGCACCGGTCATGGGCGGCATCATGCTGCTGCTTTTCGGTGCCATCATGGTGGTGGGCCTGAACACCCTGGTCAAATCCGGGGATGACCTCATGGAAGCCCGGAACCTTGCCATCGTTGCCCTGATCCTGATCTTCGGCATCGGCGGCATGAGTTTTTCCGCCGGCCAGTTCCAGCTCCAGGGCATCGGCCTTGCCGGCATCCTTGGCGTCACCCTGAACCTGGTGCTGCCAAAATCAAGGGAATAACAAGGGTTCCCCAAATGGTTTAAACTAAACACATCCCCGGATACATTTTTATCCGGGGATGTTTTATTTTCAGCAGGAGGCTTTCTGTAATGAACCAAATCGCTGAGATAAAAAAACGGATGGCCGAGCTTGAGACACGGATTAAAGAGACCCGGGACCGGCTCCCGGCCCATTCGGCCAAGCCCGGAATCATGATGGAGCTGATGGACTACGAAGACGAATACGAAGAACTCGCGGGCAAGTTGGCCGCCCTGAAAAAAAAAGACTCCCCATAATATTTCAAAGGCCGCCGCAATTTTTTACAATACTTTTCCTGAAAACTTACTATAATTAAGGCATGAAGCCTAAAACAGATGTCATATACCACCGCGATCCGGCCCTGCCCGGCATTGACATCTGCCGTGCCGTCAACAGCCGCCACAGGTTTCCCCTCCATTACCACGACGATCTGTACATTATCAGCCTGGTTACTTCAGGAACCTGTTATTGCTTGGGCGAAGGCCAGAGCGAGGCAGTGGCCGGCCCCGGCGGAATCACCCTGCTCAACCCCGGCCAGATTCACTCAGGCATTCCCGTGAACAACGGACGGATAGGATACACCAATTGTTATCTTTCCCTCCCTGCCATGGCCTCCCTTGCCAGGGGGATGGGGCCTGCCGGCAGCGCCGCACCGGAGTTCACGGCATCGGTGCTCAGGAATCCCATTGTCACCGCATTGCTTCAACACCTCTTCGCCACCCTCCTTACCAGCCGGGACCCCCTTGAAAAAGAAGCCCTGCTGGTATCGGCATGTCACTTTATACTTTCCAGATACGGACGGAATAACGGGAACGACAGGGGAAACCGCCTGAGACACCAGCCTGTCATCCAGGCCCGGGAATTGCTTTCCGGCCGGCTGGACCAAAAGCTCACCCTGGCAGAAGTGGCCCAAAACGTGGGCCTGAGCCGGTACCATTTTTTACGGACATTCAAACGGGAAACCGGCATCTCCCCCCACCTTTACCGCACCCTCAAACGACTGGAAGCGGCCAAAGGCCTGCTGACGGGCGGCATGCCCCCTGCCCAGGTCGCGCTGGAAACAGGTTTCACCGACCAAAGCCATTTTTCAAACACCTTCCGCCGTTACCTCGGCGCCACCCCAAAGCAATACCTGGCACAACATTAATCCGGCCCCGACCCGCCCCCTCCACACCGGGCATTTTTTTGCAATACCCATTCTGACGGACGAGGTATGATTCGATCCAAATTGCTGCAACACCCAAGGAGGACAAATGGAAAACACAATAAAAAATACTTCACCCCAAAAGGCCATGGCAACGGCCGAACTGCTCCCATATTTTGCACTTACGGCCACGGTTGTATTCTGGGGGGCATCCTTTCCGGCCAGCCGGGTTGCCGTACAGCTGCTTCATCCCCAGGCCGTGATGTTCTGCCGAATGGTCATTGCCTGCCTGATCATGGCGCCTTTTATGCACCGGTTAAAGCCCGCCACCCTGGACCGCCGGGACCTGAAACAGATAATTCCCATGGTCCTGTTTCAGCCCTGCCTCTATTTTCTCCTTGAGTCAAATGCCCTGAAACTGACCACATCATCCCAGGCCGGGGTCATCTCTGCCTCGGTTCCGGTTCTGGTGGCCCTGGGCGCATGGGTCTTTTTCTCTGAAAAAATCAACGGAAAAATTATTCTGGGGCTGACGACCTCAGTGGCCGGGGTGACGGTCCTCACCCTGTGCGGAAATTCAGGGCTGTCCGGCGAAGACCCCATACTCGGAAACAGCATGGAATTTGCCGCCATGGTCTGCGCGGCAGGCAATATGCTCCTGGTCAAAGGCTTGAGCCGAAAATACAGCCCTTGGACCCTCACGGCCATGCAGTTTGCTACAGGCCTGGTCTTTTTTTCCCCCGGCATACGCCACATCATTGATACCCCCCAGGTCATGTGTCGCCCGGATCTGATCGGTGCACTGATACTGCTCGGCGTATTTGCCTCCGTCGGGGCATTCGGGCTATACAACTGGTCCATCTCCCGCATGCCGGCCACCCGGGCTTCGGTATTTATCAACCTGGTCCCTGCCGTGGCCGTATTCCTGGGATGGACCCTGCTGGGAGAAACCCTGGGGCCCGGTCAGATTGCCGGCGCTCTGATCGTGGGTGCCGGTGTCTGTATCAGCCAGAAGGCGTAAGGGTTCAAACAAAGCCACCGGCCATAACAGCCGCTCAAAACAGTCCGGCGGGCCCTGAAAAAGCGCCCGTTTACTCGAATAATTTATACAGGGCCTGGGTGCCCTTGTCCTCCAGCCCCAGCTCTTCCAATTTCTTATACAAGGAATAGGCCAGATCCAGGCCCGGGGTTTCCAGTTTCATGGTTTTGGCCGCAGACCTGGCAATGCCCATATCCTTGATGAAATGTTTGATGAAAAAACCGGGGCGGTCATCTTCATTGATAATCCGGGGCCCCAGATTGTTCAGGGACCAGGAGCCTGCGGCGCCCTGGCCGATGCTTTCCAGCACGGTTTCCGGATCCAGGCCTGACCGCTTGGCATAGGCCAGGGATTCGCAAACAGCCACCATGCCCGCCGCAATGGCGATCTGGTTGGCCATTTTTGTGTGCTGCCCGGCACCGGCCTTGCCCTGGAACACGATATTTTTCCCCATAACCTCCAGCACGGGCAATGCCGCAGTGAAATCAGCCTCATCCCCCCCCACCATGATAGAAAGGGTGGCATTTTTTGCCCCCAGGTCCCCGCCGGAAACCGGGGCGTCCAGCACGGCCACACCCTTTTCCCTGCCCTGCTGCCATATCTTTTCCGCCAGGGCCGGGTCCGAGGTGGTCATGTCAATGGCCAGGGTGCCCTGGCCTGCGTTTTCCAGGACACCCTCCGGTCCCAGGTAAATCTGTTCCACATCGGCCGGGTATCCCACAATGGAAACCACCACATCCGATGCCGCGGCCAGGCCGGCCACGGAATCGGCCCATACCGCTCCCCTGGCGACCAGGGCCTCGGCCTTTTTCTTTGTCCGGGTGTAGACCTGCATCTTGTATCCGGCATCCAAAAGATGGCCGGCCATGGAATGCCCCATCACCCCCAGCCCGATAAATCCAATTGTTTTTTCACTCATACGTTTCCTCATCATCAGATTTGAATTTTATATTCCGGCTGAATTCATTATTGACAGGTTTTGCTGCTTTTATCAATATTGGAGATTCTATCCCAACCGGCACCCGAAAGGAGGCGGCAAAAATGTCCGAAAAGAAGATTTTGCTGAAAAACGGTACCATTGTGGACGGTACCGGCACCGGAAAATATACAGGCGACCTGCTCATCAAAGGAGACCGGATCGCGGCCGTCTCACCTTCGGCCATTTCTGCAGACGCGGACTGCATAGACTGCACCGGGAGAATCATTGCCCCGGGCTTCATCGATATGCACTCCCACAACGACTGGTTCATGGCCAAGGAGCGCCCGGGCTTCACCACCCCCTTCACGGAACAGGGCATCACGACCTTCATCGGCGGCAACTGCGGATTTGCCGCCGCCGGCCTTGAAGCGGGCTCCCCCCATAAACCCTTCATTGAAGAGAACAACCTATTCCGGGCCGGTACGCCGGAACTGGAGTGGGACTCCCTGTCCAGCTACAGGCAGGTACTGGAATCCAGGGGAATGACCCACAACCTGGCCGTCCTGGCCGGACACGGCACTGCCAGGGCCTCTTTGTGCGCCTGGGACCCCGCCCCCCTTTCCCAGGAAAGAATGGACCGGCTTCTCAGGCTGCTGGAAACAACCATGGACCAGGGGGCCAAGGGGGTCTCCTTTGGTCTCCAGTACGCCCCTGGACTCTTTTCCCAAAAAGAAGAGATCCGTAGAATTGCCGAGCGGGTCCGGTCTAAGGATAAAATTGTCACCATCCACCTCAAGGCCTATTCCTCGGTTTCGGCCACATATCCGGTCATCCCCCTGGGCAAACCCCACAACCTCATCGCCCTGGAAGAGGCCCTGGACCTGGCCCGGGAAACAGGGGTGAAACTCCAGCTCTCCCATATGATCTTTGTGGGACAAAAAAGCTGGAAAACCTTTGACAGGGCCATGGCCCTCATTGACCAGGCCCGGTCCCAGGGCCTTGATGTGGGCCTGGACACCTACGCCTATCACTGCGGCGCCTCGGTGATCACCGTGTTGCTGCCGGACTGGTTCATGGCCAAAGCCCCCGGCAGCTATGAAGACCCTGCCATGATTTTCCGGGTACGCATTCTGGCCGCCCTCTCCTTCCGCCTGCTGGGGTTCGGATTCCAGGATATCCAGATCGCATCGGCCCTTCACCCGCCCTTTGAAAAGTTCAACGGCATGTTCCTCTCGGACATTGCAAAGGCCCGCAGGGTATCCCCCTTCAAGAATTATATGGATTTTGTCCGGGAAAGCCGCGGAAATGCCAGGGTGATCATGCACAAATACACCAATCCCGAAATTGTCGACGCCCTGGCCGCCCACCCGGCCTCGCTGTTCATGACGGATGCCTGGGCCGAGCCCGACGGCCTCCAGAACCCGGCGGTTTACGGGTGTTTCCCCCGGTTCCTCCAGTCCGCCAGAGAAAAACAGACCCTGACACTGGAAAAAACGGTACACAAAATGACCGGGGCCAGCGCCGCCCGGTTCAATCTAAGGGACAGGGGAACCCTGGAAAAGGGAAAGGCAGCCGACATCACCGTTTTTGACTGGGAGCAGGTCAGGGACAACACCACCCTGGACCGCACCGACGCCCGCCCCTCCGGCATTGAAATTGTTTTTATCAACGGCACCAAAGTGGTTGAAGGGGGCAGGGCTGACACCGGCCTCAGGGCGGGCCGGTTCCTCGAATAAACCTGGCATTGTGCCCTTCGGGAAGATTGTGCTATGCTCAGCCGAAAAACGATGTTTTAATTCAGGATAATTGCCATGGTATTGAGAAACAACCCGTCTGCCCCGCCGCTGCTGGATGTGGAGGGGATTGATTTTCTTTCGGTGCTGGACCGTCTGGACGACGGGGTAATGATTACGGACCGGAGGGGCACCATCCATTTTTACAACCGTGCCCAGGCCAAAATCGACGGCATTCCCGCCGAAGAGGCCATGGGCATGAAGGTTACCCAGATCTACGAATTGAACCGGCGCACCTCCCTGGTGATGCAAAGCATCATTCACAATGCCTCAATCAAAAACAAAACCTTTTTCTACCGTACCGCCGCGGGCAAGGTGGTCAACTCCATTACCTCTGCCTATCCCCTGTATACAAAAACCGGAAAAGTCAACGGGGCCATCTGCTTTGTCAAAGATTACGAACGCCTGCGCCGCTCCACCCCCATGCCCCCGAGAGAGCCCTTTCACACGGACCTGGGCAACGGCACCCGGTTCAGGTTTTCAGATATCATCGGCTCAAGCCACTGGCTGAAAAAGGTGATCGGCATTGCCAAAAAAGCAGCGGATTCGGCATCCCCCATCATGATCCAGGGGGAAACCGGCACGGGCAAAGAACTGGTTGCCCAGGCCATCCATAACCACAGCCCCCGCCGGGACCAGAAATTTGTGGCCGTCAACTGCGCGGCCATCCCCCATGACCTGCTGGAGGGCATGCTTTTCGGCACCAGCCGCGGGGCGTTCACCGGTGCCCTGGATAAACCCGGCCTTTTTGAAATGGCCCACGGCAGCACCATTTTCCTGGACGAACTGCTGGCCATGCCTGTGGATCTCCAGGCCAAACTGCTCCGGGCACTCCAGGACAAACGGGTGAGGCGTCTGGGCTCTCTCAAGGAAACCCGGGTGGATGTAAAGATAATTTCCTCGGTGAACCAGGATCCGAGAACGGCCATCCGGGAAGAAAAATTACGCACCGACCTGTACTACCGTCTGGGGGTGGTCATGGTGAAGCTGCCGCCCCTGAGGCAGCGCCTGGACACCATGGAGGAACTGGCCGGTCATTTCATCAAAAAATACAATACCCGCCTGGGTACCAATGTAAAATCCATTTCAAGGGAAGTGATGGAATTATTCATGGCCTACCGGTGGCCCGGAAATATACGGGAACTGGAACATCTCATTGAGGGGGCCATGAATATGGCGGGCCAGGATGAAGCCATGGGCATCCAGCATTTCGGCCCGGGGCTGGACTGCCTGGAACACATGGATACCGAATGCATGGACCCGGCAATCACCATGATAACCCAACCGCCCCAACTCCCGGTCCACGAGGCGGCAGAACCGCCCGAAAACTTTACCCGGACCCAGAAGCAGCGGGAAGAAACCGCCGTAAAAGCCGCCATGACAAAGGCTGCGGGCAATGTGACCCGGGCAGCAGAAATACTAGGCATTTCGCGACAGCTCCTCCACTACAAGCTGAAAAAGCTGGGATTGCGCCGCGTCGATTTTATGCGTTAGACCGGCCCGGGCCGGGTGCCAGAATCTTTATTAATTCTTCAGCCTGGGCCATCCGGTCCTCACTGAACCGGATCACCCGGTCCGTCTCCCGGGCCAGGTCCCGGGACTGGTTTTCCACCTCCCGGATCCCTTCAAGTATGCCGGCAACAAATTCAAGGTTGGCGCTGACCTTTCCGCTGACCTCTGACACCCCTTGGGAGGTCTCCCCGACATTTTCGGCAATCTTGCGGGTGGAAACGGATTGTTTATCAACGGCATCGGCGATGGAGGTTACCATCTCATTGCCGTCCCCGATAATCCGGGAAATCTGCTCGATCTGCGCCACGGTTTCTGCGGTAACGGCATTGATATGATCCACTTTTTTCCGGATATCTTCAGTGGCCTCTGCGGTCTGCCCGGCCAGGGCCTTGACCTCGTTGGCCACCACGGCAAACCCTTTGCCGGCCTCCCCGGCCCGGGCCGCCTCAATGGTGGCGTTCAATGCCAGAAGATTGGTCTGCTCCGAAATTTCATTAATGGTATGGGCCACCGTCTCAATCTCATTGGCGGCCGCCCCCAGCTCCGCCACTTTTTCAGTGGTATTCAGGGTCTGGGCCACGGCCTCCTGGGTAACGGCTTTGGCGTGCTCCGAATTCCCGGCAATATTATCAATGGTTTCTGTGATTCCGTCGGCCGCCCCTGAGATGGACATGAGATTTTTTGACGCCTGCCGCATAAATTCGGAGACCCTGCGGATGTTGCCGTGGACGATTTCCGCTGAAGAAAAAATATCATTGGACCGGTTCCGGCTGTGCTCCGCCGTATTCTGTATCCCGGCCAGCATCCCGGGCAAAACGGCCAGATCGTGTGAAAGGGTCCGGCTGGCACCTTCGGCGTCACGGCAGGCGGCCGTTTCAGGCTCGGCCGTTTCTGAGGCGGTGGCCCGGCGGGCCCTGATCCTGTTATCCCGGATCAGAATCGCACCAAAAACCAGGAACATCAAAATGCCAAATCCTGAAAGCATCAACACGGCCAGGGTCCTGCCCTCGGCAGCCAAGGTCTTTGCGGTCATCCAGGCACACAGGCCAAAGGCAATACATATAAATAAAAAAGATAAGGCCAATACCTTATCCCTCACAGGTATCATAGGGTCTCCTCATGGTTCCGATCACATTCTCAACCTGATTCCATTTTATACCAGGAGGAAAAAATATCAATTTTTTTCATGCCAGGCAGGTTCAACAGATAATTTTTCGTCGATCCCCCCGGCCGGAGAGACAAATTATTTTCTAATGAAAATTTTTTGTCTCTTCCCCTAAGGGGGAACCGAAAATTTTTTTTCATATCGACGATAAACCGATCAGAACCGGATGCCCCGGCCAGGTTAAACCCGCAATAAACCATAACAATATTATATGGTTATACATTTTTTCGTCTTATCCCATTGATGATGGTATGCAACCTGCAATCTTTATGGCGGAACCCCGGGAAGGCAGACAAGCCGACCGGCATTTGAGTAAACATCATTTGCACAGGAGTTAGACCGTTGAACCAAACCGCCCCAACCAAACCTTTTGACCCGCTGGTATTCTGGGTCTCTGCATCAGTTACCGTATTATTTGTTCTCTGGAGTGTTATTTTTCCCGAGAATATGACAACCGTTATCAACGCCGTTTTCAGCTGGACCACCACCAAATGGGGATGGCTTTACCTGCTCACCGTCGTTCTTTTAGTGGGCGGCTGCTTTGCCCTTATGGGGAACAAATACGGCAATATGAAGCTGGGCCTTCCCGGCGACAAGCCTGAATTCTCCAATTTTTCGTGGTTCGCCATGCTCTTCGGCTCAGCCATCGCCGCCGGCATCGTCTTCTGGGGCCCTGCCGAACCGGCCTACCATTATATGAGCCCGCCGCCCTATTTCGGCGGAGAGGCCCTGACCCCCCAGACCGGGGCCAATGCCATGACCTATTCCTTTTTCCACTGGGGACTGAGCGCCTGGTCCATCTATGCCATGCTCACCATCGCCCTGGCCCATGCCTGCTTTACCAAAAACCTGCCCCTGCGGTTCTCTTCTGCTTTCTACTATGTGATCGGGGATAAAATCCACGGCACCTGGGGCAAGGTCCTGGATATCTTCGCCGTATTCGCCACCCTGGGCGGACTGGCCACCACCACCGGTTTTGTGGCCCTCCAGCTCTCCGCCGGCCTCAAATTCCAGTACGGCCTGGCCCTGGGGCCAAGTGCCACCTACATCATCATCGGCGTCCTCACCGCCATTTTCACCGTCTCCGTGTACACGGGGATTGAAAAAGGGGTAAAACTCATCGGCGACATCAACATGTACGTATTTGTTGCGGTATGGTTTTTTGTCCTTATCTTCGGCCCCACCATCTTCCTCATTAACCTGACCACCAACTCCCTGGGGCAGTACCTGCTCCACTTCATCCCCATGAGCCTGTTCACAGGCCCCGGATACGAAGGCAATTGGATCGGTTCATGGACCGTATTCTACTGGGCATGGTGGATGAGCTGGGCCCCCTTTGTGGCCGTATTCATCGCCCGTATTTCCAAGGGCCGGACCATCCGTGAAACCGTGGCCGCCAGCCTGATTCTCCCCTCCCTGGGCAACTTCCTCTGGTACGGGGTGGTGGGCGGCGCCGGCATCCACTATGATGTCACCAAAACCCTTAACGAACACGGTGTGGAAAGCGCCATTTTCGCCATTGCCCAGAACCTGCCCATGACCGGCATCCTGGCCGTGGCCCTTATTTTCCTCATCGGCACCTTTTTCCTGACCAGCGCCAACTCCGCCGCCATCTCCCTGGCCATGTTCGTATCCGGCCATGAGAACCCGGGCCGGAACCTGCGGGCCTTCTGGGGCATTGCCCTGGGCGCCGTGGCCGCCGTGCTGGCCGGCGGAGGCAGCCTCAAGGCCATTCAGACCGCATCCATTGCAACGGCCTTTCCCCTGATGTTCCTGCTGCTCATGGTCCTTTACGGCACATTCAAGGGATTGAACCAGTATAAAAAAGAAAACAACCAATAAATACCGGAAAGGCGGGGGCTTCCCACCCCCGCTAATGCTGACTCAAAGGAGACAAAATTATGTATGACCGCATGCAGGAACTGACGCAGTCCCAGATGGAAAAAATCCATGACGCCGCTATGGACCTTTTAAAAAACACCGGCGTAGCCTTTAACGATGACGAGGGCCTGGAAATTTTCAAATCCAACGGGTTTAAAGTGGAAGGGACAACGGTATTCTTTGAAGAGGCCCAGATCCAAAAGGCCCTGGAAACCTGCCCCAAGCGCTTTACCGTTCATGCCCGCAACCCTGAAAAAAGCGTGGAAATCGGAGAGGACGATTTCGTATTCCTTCCCGGCTACGGCGCCCCATTTGTCATGGATGCCAAGGGCAACCAGCGCCAGGCCACCATGGAAGATTACGACAACTTCTGCAAGCTCATCCAGACCTCTCCCTTCATCGACATGAACGGCTGGATGATGGTGGAACCGTCGGACATGCCCCACGAGACCGTCCACCTGGACCTGAACCTTTCCAATATGCTGCTCTGCGACAAACCCTTCATGGGCAGTCCCGCTTCCAAGCAGGGAGCCAAAGACGGCATTGAAATGGCAAAAATCCTTTTCGGTATCAAAGACGAAATCATGGACAAGACCGTGTCCGTCTCCCTGATCAACTCCCTGTCACCCCTGCAGTTTGCCGACGAAATGATCGGCTCCCTGATCCAGCTGGCCAAGAACAACCAGGCCTGTGTGGTGGCCTCCCTGATCATGGCCGGCGGCTCCGGCCCCGTAACCCTGGACGGGGTGCTTGCCCTGCAGAATGCGGAAATCCTGGCCGGAATTACCCTGGCCCAGCTGGTCCGCCCGGGTGCCCCCGTGGTTTACGGTTCCACCTCCTCTGCCATGGATATGAAAACCGGCGCCCTGTCCATTGGTGCCCCGGAACTGTCCAAAAATATTCATCTTGTGGCCCAGATGGCCAGGTTCTACAACCTGCCCTCACGCTCCGGCGGCGGCCTCACAGACGCCCTGGCAACCGACGCCCAGGCCGGTGTCGAATCGGCCCTTGCCCTGTCCACGGCCGCCAGAAGCGGAATCAACTTCATCCTCCACGCCTGCGGTATCCTGGGCTCCTATATTGCCATGAGCTTTGAAAAATTCCTGGTGGACGAAGAGGCCTGCGGCATGATCCGGGCCATGCAGAAACCCCTGGCCCTCACCGACGACACCATCGACCTGGATGTGATTAAGACAGTGGGCATCGGCGGCCAGTATCTCACCCATCCCAAGACCTTCCAGCTCTGCCGCACCGAATTTTTCATGCCGACGCTGATGAGCCGGATGAACCCCGAAGCCTGGATGAAAGCCGGCAAAAAATCCATTGACACCATTGCCGAAGACCGTGTTGCCCAGCGTCTGGCCACCTATGAGAAACCGGAAATTGATCCGGAAATTGAAAAAGCCCTCACCCAGTATGTAGAAAACCGTAAAAACGGATAAGGAGAATAAAATGACAGATTTTAATGCAATGACTCAAGCCCTGGTATCCTGCGATGCCGCCACACTCACCACCCTGGTAAACGATGCGCTGGCAGCGGACACCCCTGCCCAGGAAATCCTCAACAACGGCCTTATTGCCGGCATGGACATTGTCGGTGAAAAAATGGAATCCGGCGACATGTTCATCCCCGAAGTTCTCATGGCCGCCCAGGCCATGGGCAGCTGTGTGGAAATTCTCAAGCCCATGCTGGGTGACGAAGGCGGCGCTTCAGCCGGTTCCGTGATTATCGGCACCGTCAAGGGCGATCTCCATGACATCGGCAAAAACCTGGTGGCCATGATGATGGAAAGCGCCGGCCTGGAAGTACACAACCTGGGTGTTGACATTCCCCCGGAAGACTTTGTGGCTGAAATTGAAAAGAAAAACGCCCAGATCGTCTGTCTTTCTGCACTTCTGACCACCACCATGCCGGCCATGAAACAGACCGTGGACGCCATTGTGGAATCCGGCCTGAGAGACAAGGTTAAAATCATGGTAGGCGGCGCGCCCGTCACCCAGGCCTTTGCCGATGAAATCGGTGCCGACGGCTTTGCCGCCGATGCCGGCTCCGCATCCAAACTGGCCAAGTCCTTTATTAACTAAACCATTTGGTCCTACACAACAAAGACTTAAAGACGTGAGTTATGAGTTGTGAGTACCGGGCAGTGAGACCCTTTTGGGGCCTCACTGCCCCCCTCTCGCGTTTTTTAAATTAAGGAAGAGACAATGTTTGAAGTAATCGGCGAAAGAATCAACACCTCAAGAAAACTGGTCCAGGCGGCAGTGGCCGACCGGGACGCAGACTATATTATTGAGGATGTAAAAAAACAGCAGGAAGCAGGAGCAACATTTATAGATGTGAATGCCGGTGCCCGCATCGGCCATGAGGAAGAGGATATGCGCTGGCTTCTGGACACAATACAACCCGTTTGTACAATCCCATTAGCCTTGGACAGTCCAGATCCAGCCATCCTCGAAATGGCCTTTTCCATGGTGAAACAGACCCCCATGGTCAACTCCATCTCCCTGGAAAAGGAACGGTTTGACGCCATGATGCCCTTTCTGGACGGAAAAGAATGCAAGATCATTGCCCTGTGCATGGACGATGCCGGCATGCCCGAATCCAGCAACGACATCCTGGACCGGGCCAAAACCCTGGTCAAGGAGCTCAACGGCATCGGCATCCCCACGGCCAATATCTATGTGGACCCCCTGGTCCAGCCCATCTCCACCGACTCCAACAAAGGGATGATGGTTCTGGATGCGGTACGGTCCATAAAAGCCCAATTCCCGGAAGTCCACATCACCGGCGGGCTGTCCAATATTTCCTACGGACTGCCCCAGCGCCACATCATCAACCGGACCTTTGTGACCCTGATGATGGATGCGGGAATGGATTCGGCCATTATTGACCCGCTGGACAAAAAGATCATGGCCACCATCAAAACAGCCGACATGCTGCTGGGCCACGATCAGTTCTGCATGGAATACCTCAAAGGGGTCCGCGCCGGCGCCATTGAGAGCTAAACGGGGCAACCCGACAGGTAAAACCCAACGAGCGCCGGCCGGATAAAACAGCCGTCCTTCCGGCCGGCGCCCTGCCGGTTCCCCCTCCGGTGCTGCCGCGCCCATTCATCCGGCAGCACCGGAACTTTCAATCCTCCTTATTTTGATCCTTTTTCATCTCGATGTACCAATCCTGGTCGCCGTAAATTTCATCGGCACACTTTGGACACAAGCCATGGCTGAAATCCGCGTTTGAATGTTCTTCTATATACACCTCAATTTTCTCCCAATACCCCTGGTCATCACGAATCTTTTTACAATTGGCACAGATCGGGATAATTCCCCTCAAGGTTTTGATTTCTGCCAGGGCCTGCTTCAGGTCCGCAATTACCTTCTCCCGTTCCGTTTCGATTTTCTTGCGCTCATCAATTTCCACCCGGAGCTTTTCATTGGTCAAATTAAGGGATGATGTCCTTTGCGCCACCAGCTTTTCCAGATTTTCACGGTGTTGTTTCAGTTTGTCCTCAACCTCTTTCTGGCGGGTAAACGCATGGTACAGATTTGCCTGCATATAATTAATGGCATCAGCCAGATGATTCAGTTCATCAGCAGACCCTTTTTCAGGCGTCATGCCCAGGGGCATGCCCAGGGAATCCAAGGATAAAGAAGAGGCATAATCCGTTATTTTTATTAAGCGCCCGATGACGATACGATAAATCAAAAACAAGACCAGAAGACAGACCATGAGAATGATGGACGCCTGTGATACTGCGGTGGAGATTACCGCTTTGACAATCTTCTGGTGGACATAATCCAGGCTCCCGATGACATGCAAATGGCCCAGTGTATATTCCTTGCCGTTATAGGCCTGGACAATGGGGAAGACACGGGCCAGCTTTTTGTGTGCCACACGTTTGCCGGCCATGCACACCATATCATTTTTCCCATGAATATCCGCATATTCGATGCCCGGCAACCTGCAGATGCCCATCAATATCACCTGCAGATTTTCTTTGTCATCCACCCACAGCGTTCTTCGAATGACATCCGAATAGCTTTTTTCTATCTCATCAAACCTTTTTTCCAACCCCTGTATTTCATTAAACCAGGTAATACTTCCGATGATCCCCGTGAACAGGACAATTGCCAACGCGGCAAAAAGCATGACCCCCCATATTAATCGTTTTGCAATGATGCTTGCCGGAAAAATGGAAAAAAATTGTTTCATCTTTTTAATTGGGCAGGTAGGGAATAATCATTTCAGCGTAAAGCTGCTTATATGTGCCGTCTTGCTTAACCTCTTTTAATGTCAGTGACAAGGTTGATGCCAGTTTTTCATGGCTTTTATGCAGGTATAGATAGTTGGGCACCACGGCCAACGGCGGTTCGACAAACCGAACCCCTTCAATCCCGAGTTTCTGAATCATGGCATACCCGCAAAGCTTTGTGATGAGAATGATATCCGTCCGGTCCGCAGCCAGAAGGTTAAACAACAGCGTTTTATTTTTTACTTTGGTAATGGATTTTGCAGCGGTCACCTCGTTATCGAAGATTTTCCACCCGTGTATATATGCCAGGTTCAAATCTTTCAGGCTTGACCATCCGTCGATCCTGATGTTTTCCTTCCTGGCAAATGCGCCGAAAACAAACTCGCCAAAGGGCTCTGTAACGCAGACAAGATTCGGGTAGCTTTTTGACAATCCCATCACCCTTGGGCCGTCCCCGTCATCAATTCCCGAATTCACATGAATCAGGGATCGGCCAACAGGAGGGGTGTTACGGGAGACCGTTATTTGATTACGCGCACAAATTTCTTCCACCAAGCGGAAAAAAAATGCCTCATAGGGGGAGTGAATCGTGCAATTTATATTCAGGTGTTTTTGTTCGGCCCCATGAACAAAAGAAGAGAAGAGGATACATATGATCAATGCCAGGAAAATAAAGTACTTTCTTTCCATTTGGGTCTCCTCCATTTAATTGAACCGGCTGACTCCTTTTCATTCTATACAAAAATTTAGGCTTTTAACAGGGCACTGATCAGATTGGATATTTCAGACATTGTGATGGGCTTCATTGCATAAGCTGAAATACCGGCTTTCTCTGCCTCCTTTTCATCCATCAGGGTATGATTCCCGGTGCAGATAATAATCGGCAGGTCAGGCCGAAGCCTTTTTAATTCCCGGGATAATTGGACGCCGTTCATTTGGGGCATTGTCAAATCGGTAATCACAAGATCAAATCGGTCCGGTGCTTCTGCAAATAGGGCCAATGCATCAACAGGACTGGTAGAAACCTGTACTTCATAATTGAGGGCGGTTAATATCTCATCGGCGATATCCACCAGCGAGGCTTCATCATCCACAAATAAAATTCTTTCTTTTCCGGGTATTTCCAGTTTTTTAACTGGAATTTCAGATTCCGTTTGCGGTTTTTCCTCTATGGTCGGAAAAATGATTGAAAAACGGGCCCCCTTTCCGGGTTCACTTTGGACACCAATCTTGCCATCGTGGTTTTTTACGATCCCATGGACGACCGAAAGGCCCATCCCAGTGCCCTTCCCGACTTCTTTTGTTGTAAAATAGGGATCAAATATCTTATCCCGGATGGCCGGGTCGATTCCCGGCCCCGTATCTTTTACACCAAGTTCTATATACCTGCCCGGGGCCACATCTTTTTCACCGTCCCCGACATCGACCGTGTCAAGGCTGATCTCCAGGACCCCTCCTGTATCACGCATTGCATGGGATGCATTGGTGCACAGGTTAATCAGGACTTGATGGATCTGGGTGGCATCGGCCAGAATGGTATCCACGGTCTGGGGAATACGAGCCTGAATCTCTATATTGGCTGGGATAGAAGATCGGATCAGCTTGATGGTTTCATTGACAATAGATGAGATATCAATGGGTTTTCTGTGCTTCTCAATCCGCCTGCTGAAACGTAACAGCTGCCTGACCACATCTTTTGCCCGAAGGCTTGCTGTCTTTATTTTTTTGATTTTACCATGGGCATTGTCGGATTCGGGCAATGCATTTAAAGCAAGCTCTGCATTTCCCAGAATAATGCCGAGAATATTATTGAAGTCATGGGCAATCCCGCTGGAAAGCGTTCCGATCGATTCCATTTTCTGGGACTGGCGAAGTTCTTCCTCTATCCGTTTACGCTCTGAAATATCCCGGTCTATCCCCCGGTACCCTTTGAATTCGCCGTCAGAATTAAAAATCGGGCTACCGCTGGATTCGATGGTGACCAGGCGGCCGTCCTTACGCTGGTTGATCGTTTCAAACCTTGAAAAGGGCTCATGGCGATCCCTGATTCTGGCAAAGGCCCGGGCTGATTTTTCCTTTTCATGGGACGGAATCAGATCCAAGGCTGATTTTCCGACCACTTCTTCCGGTGTGTATCCCAGCAGCCGTATAACCCCCGGACTGGAATAGGTAAACACCGTGTCTTCATCAAATTCCCAGATCCAGTCGGATGAATTCTCAGCCAGTTGCTGGAATCTTAATTCCAGCTGTTTCCGCTCGGTTAAATCCCTCCCACTGGAAATGAGGTATTTGGGGTCACCCCGGTCATCCCTGATCACCGCGACATTATACTCCGTGGGTATTTTCCGTCCGTTCTTGCAGATCAAATCCAGCTCTATGGTGCCAAACCCCGTCCGGGTAACCATCTCAACAAAGGGAAGGGCCTTTTTTAAATCCGCCGGGCTGTAATAGGACTCCGGTGCTTTCATCCGGGCGATTTCATCATTGGTATACCCAGAGATACGGCAGAAGGCGTCATTCCACCGGATGGCTTTTCCTGTGGCCGGCTCGAAAAGGAAAAAGGTATCCCTTTGTGAGTTCAAGGCGGCTTCCGTGAACTCCTTTTCTTCACGAATCCGTTTTTCGCTCCGCTTGAGCCGGGTGATATCCCGGGCCACGCCAAGTACACCGATAAGATTGCCGGAATTGTCGTACATTGGGGTTTTAATGGTTTCCAGCAATTCTTTATGGCCGTCATCGGCAAAGGTCACATCTTCCTGATTAATGGTCGGCCCGTTTGAGGCAATTGCCAGCTTATCTTTCTCCCTGAAGAAATCCGCCAATGCTTCATCCACAAAATCATAATCGGTCTTACCGATGATATCGGATTCCTTTGCCCCGAAAAACCGTTCGAATTTTTTATTGCATGACAGATATCTGCCCTCGGGATCCTTCAGCCAGATAAGATCGGGTATGGTTTCAATCAAGGTGCGTAAAAAACCTTCGCTTTCAGCCAATGCGTTGTTCTTGACCGCTATTTCCCGGGTCTTTCTTTTTACCTGCAACCGTGACAGAAAAAGGACAAGCACCAAAATACTGAAAACTGCCCCGGCACTTTTTAACACCGTCATGGCCCATGTGGGGATTATTTCAACGGTTTTCTGGGCGATCTTTGTTTCAAAATAGTTTTCCAGCAATTCATAGTAGATTGAATCGCTGTCGGCGAAGAGCCTGGCCATATGCGAATCTATTTTTCCAGAAAGGTTCTCGGTTAACCGCCCCCCTTTTGTGAACGCGAATTTTATGCTGATGGGCTGGAAAATGACTGCGGTTTTTTTAAGATTGTATTTTTCCTCATTCTTATTTCCGAAATTTCGATTTGTGACGCCGGCATCGGCGAGATTATTCTCTACCGCCTCAAATACCTTGTCATAGCTGTCACATTCTAAAAAGGTGCAATCGACATGGAATTTTTGAACAATTTCTCGAATGCCGTCTGCACCTTCAAAATTGACACTCCCCTTGAGTACGGCAATTTTCTTCTTTTTCAGATCCGTTATTGATTGGATCCGGGTGTTCTCTTTTTTGACATAGACCCTGGACCAGCTCATGAGAACGGCATCATGGGAAAACCTGTAGATCCTGTTCCTTTTTTCCGTAAAGGCAACATCAGGCATGAGATCTATTTCATTGCGGATCAATCTCTCAAGATTTTCATTCCAGCTTCCATGAACATACCTGATATCCCAGTTTTCTTTACTTGCGATACTTGCGATGAGTTCAGGCCAGAATCCCCTGACCTCACCTTCGGGATCTGTAAAAACCTTGGGTTTATTTTCATACACGCCAACCTTGACCGTTAACCTGTCTTCACCTGCTGCATCGGCTGTAAAACAGCTTGCCGTTAAAATGAACACTCCAATAAAAACTGAATAAAGGCAAAATAATCCTGATATTTTTCCAATTCGGCATCTCATATTCAATCTTTCCATTGGCAATCAAGTGGACGTAAAACATCTGCACATTTCCAGAAAAATACGATACGGCATCGCATATCATCGCTAATTCAGGGATGATACAATACGTTGCAGGAACTCTATCAGGAATTGGCGCCATAAACAACCTTCAAGGCGATATGTTGAATTCGCATGGTTCGACCCAAAATGTAAGTATCAGTCCAAACCACCAATACGCGATGATCTAAGCAATTCAGAGGAAACACCTTGAGGGCGGGCGGGATGGGGAAAAGGTGGACTGCCGGATGCCTTAAAGAGGGCATGGACGGCAGTCCGTCCGCATGGCGGGGCCAGAAAGATTACCAGCCCCGGGTTTCCATGATGGTCTTGATTCTGTCGCTGGTCTTTTTCTCCACCAGGATCATTTTTTTAGTCTGCGCCTTATGGATCTTGTCCGTGAGTACGGAAATGTCGGCAGGTTTTTCCAGCAGATCCATGGCCCCCAGTTTCATGGCCGAAATGCCTTTTTCCACAGTGGCATGGCCGGTGAGGAGGATCACCTGGACATCAGGATTTTGAATTTTAAGAATTTTCAAGGTTTCAAGCCCGTCCATTTCCGGCATCTGCAGGTCAAGGACCACCACATCAAAATTCTTTTTATCAGCCGCCTGAATGCCCCGCCGGGCAGAGGTGGTGGTGGTAACGTTCATACCGCGGCTCGTCATTCTTTCTCCCAGGGTATCTATAAATTCCGGTTCGTCGTCTATGAGCAATACGTTTTCGTTCATGATTATCTCCTTATGACATTTATATCCGTCTTTTTATTTTCCAAAGGTCAGGGTGATCAGGCCTTTATCGGGGAGGACCTCGATATGGGCGCCGGCATCGGAACATAGATGAAAGACGTCTGCGGCCTTTAACGCGGGTTCAGGGGATTCTGTAAAGGGGCTGGATGCCTCAAATCCCATGGTTACGGCATTCTCTTTTTTGGCAACACTAACTGAAAGCACCGTTTCAGCCGCCATGCCGGCCATCATGGCCTCCATGGTCTGCCAGATCAGATTCAGCAGCGAAAAATACGAAAGGGTCAGTGACACGGGGGTGTCTGTGGCTTCAATACGGATTTCCACCTGCCGGTTGGCGGCCAGCCTGGCCCCGATGCTGGCGGCAAGGGCTGCCGCATCATTGAGGTCCACCTGCTGCTCAGGGCGGTCGACACTGTGGGCAAACCGGTTCATCTGCTTGAGCAGGTCGTCGGCTCTCACAATCTGCCGGGAGATCCTCTCTGAGACCTGGGTCAGCCGTTCCGGATCCAGGGGCCGGCCCTGGAGGGCCAGGGCCGTGAAGTCCTGTATCAGCCCGTTGTTTTCATTCATGATGGCCAGGCAGTTTTTAAGTTCATGGGACATGGCCGCCGTCATCTTGCCGAAATAGCCGGTACCCTTTGTACGTTGTTCAACTGTCATTGTTTTCCTTTCCCGGGCAGCCTCAGTTGCCCAGTACCTCTTTGAGTCTCTCAATGAGGCGGGTGATGTCCACGGGTTTGACCAGATAGTACGCTTCTCCGGTTTCCGAACAGCCCTGTTGGTAACAGTCCTTTGATCCGTGGCCGGTCATGAAAATATAACGGAGGTCGGCATCCTTCTGCTCCAGCCGCTGTTTGAGTTCAAACCCGTCGATACCGGGCATTTTCACGTCCAGTACCGCCACCTGGTAGGCATTATGGTCCACCATATCCAGGGCCTTTTCCGGCTCATCTGTCCAGTCTGCCTGAATCCCTCTGAATTCAAGGCGCTGGGCAAGGGTGGATACCAATTCTTTTTCATCGTCTACCAATAATATTTTCATGCTTTTTCCTTATCCCCTTCCGTAAGGGGCAGTAAAACGGTAAATGTTGTGCCCTGGTTCTCTTTGCTTTTCACCTGGATCTGCCCCCCCAGTTCCTGGACAAGGCCGTAGGTGATGGACAGGCCTAAGCCTGTTCCGCCGTCATCTGTTTTTGTGGAAAAAAAGGGTTCAAAAATTTCCTTGAGATTGGCCTCGGATATGCCGCAGCCGTCATCTCCAATGCCCAGCGAGACAAATCCCTGCGGTCCGTTCTGGGCACAGATATCCAATTGTCCCCCCGGCTCCATGGCGCCGAAGGCATTATTGATGATATTGAGCAGGATCTGCTGGAGCTTACCGTGATCGCAGAGCACTTTGGGGAGCTTCTCCGGTATATCAATTTTAATTGTGATATTTCTGAATTCCGCTTCCTTGGCCAGAAAGACCAGCACCTCATCCAGCACCATCCGGATTTTCAGGGGCACCAGACGGTTATCGGTATGCCGGCCGAAGCTCAGCAGCTGTTTGGTAATCCGGCTGCATCGGATCACCGAGGCCAGAATGGTGTCAATGATCTTATCGAATCTAGCGTCATTGGCCCCTTCCGGACTGAACTCCAGGAGATCTTTCATCAGCCCGGCCTTTTCATTGATAATGGCCAGGGGATTATTTATTTCATGGGCCACCCCTGCGGCCAGACGGCCGATGGAGGCCATCTTGTTGGCGTATTCAGCCATGTGGAGATATTCGGCCCGTTTCCGGTCCACCATCCTCAGGCGGCGGACCAGATATGATGTGATCAGCCAGATCCAGAGCAGAATGACGGTAATGCTCCCCGCCAGATATTTGATCAGGGTGACCTGGCTGTCGCGCCAGGGGGCCATGAGCGCCTTTTCGGGCTTGATCACCATGAGCACAAAGGGAGTATCCGGTATATAACGGTAGGCCGCAATACACTTATCCCCGGTTCCCGGATCCGCCAGGGACAGGGTAAGGGTTTCATCGCTTTTCGGAGGCAGCGTCATGGGAAGGGCGTCCAGGACATCTCCGTAAATCTCGGACCTGGTCTGGAGAATTCCCCGTGTATTCACCAGGAACACGTCACTGCCCTGGGCCTTGTCCACCTCCCCCAAAATACGGGTGAGCTGGTGCTCCATGGTGGCCCGGAGAATAAACATCCGGCCGTCACCGGCCCGGTGACGGATGGCCAGGGCAATATGGGGAACATGGCGGAACCCCATGAAGGCCTCGCTGACAAAGGTGCCCTCTTCCTTTACCCGGCTGAACCAGGTCTGGGCGGAATAGTTCTTTCCCCCCAATCCGTAGGGGCCGGCATAGGTGGTCTGGTTGCCCTGACCGTCAATGACCCCGATATCCGTGAACCCCCCGAAGCTTTGGGTCAGATCCGCCAGCACCCCGTTAAGGTGTGCCGGGTCCGAAAGCCGCTCCAGGGGGGTATTGTTGACCACATAGGTCAGGGCATTCTTCCGTTCATCCAGAAAAGAGGCCACAGACCGCCAGGTGTTGGAGGCCAGCCGAGAGGTCCGTGCAACGGCGTCCTGCTCCATGGAGGTATAGGTCAGGTTATAATCAATGGCAGCAAAAAAAATCACCGGTACAATGGCGAACCCGGCTGTGAGAACAAATGAAAGCAGCCAGATCCGCCGGAAGTCCAGAAACTCCCCTTTTTTGAGAAAGGGGAGTCGTTCCGGGTTCATTTTTGAAGACCGTTTATGATCTGATTTCTGGGACATAGGTCACTGCCGGGCCCCTCAGGCCCCTTCCCCCTGACGGTGTTTTTTGTTGGCGTCTTCCAGGACACGGCTCAGTTCCTCAATATCCACGGGTTTGTGGAGATAGGCAAAGGCGCCCAGGTTCATGCAGATGTCACGATCCGCTTCAGAACCGTGTCCAGTGAGGATAATCACCTCAACATCCGGGGTCTTTTCCTTGACCTGCTTGAGGACCTCGATACCGTCTATGCCCGGCATTTTGAGATCCAGAATCATGACATCGGGGGCATCCTCGGCCACCAGGTTCAGGGCGGATTCGCCGTCATAGGCAATGGCCGATCCCACATCACGCATCTGGAGCCGTTCGGACAGGGTCTGGACGAACTCACGCTCGTCATCCACCAGCAGTACCTTTGAGGGGACCTGGAAGTCAAACTTTCTGTAGATATCGGTCTGGTAGAACCCCTTGCCGATTCGGGTCTCAACGGTGTCCACGCCTGCCACCTGGCCGGCAATGGCCTTGAGCTCCTCTTCCAGCCGTCCCAGGAGCAGTACATTATTGTGGATGGTCAGGGTCACCAGGCCGTCCCTCGCGCTGACCCCGACGGCATGTCCCTCTTTGGCCAGGGCCACTTCCACGTTGGCGGCCAGCACAAAATCCGTTGCCGCCTTGAGGGAGGCCTTTGTGGGCTGGATCACTTCACGCTTCAGGTTGTCAGCCACCAGGGCCGCGGCAGCCTGGACATCCATCTTGTCCGTGGGAATGACAATATCGTATAACGAAGGATCCCAGGGATCCTGTACCTTGAACAGGCTGTCGCACCAGGCGCCGGCGATCTCATCGTCCCGCCGGACGTGCCCCACCGCCTCTTTCTCGCTGATCTGTTTGTCAGCGGCCGCTCTGGTTGCCCGGGAGGCGGTGTCCGCAATGAGGCAGATTTTGAGTACATGGCTCACGGCAGACGGAATCAGCATGGACGTGAAACCGTCCAGCAGGAAATCCGGTTCCGCAAGGTTTTTGGCCAGGGCCAGCCTCAGGTAAGCAATGGAGCGTTCCTTTTCATGGGTAAACTTGTTAAACACCGATGGTTTATCCAGAAAGGCGCGGCTGATCTTCTTTTCAGAAATATTTGATAGTTCCGATGCCGTACTGATCAGGTCAAGGTCCGTGATGGTGCGCAGCCCGTGGGCCTGGGAGATTTCCTGGATAATCGTTTCTTTTCCGCAGAATGTTCCGCTGAAAAATGAAAGAATGGTCATGGTTGCATCTCCTTATTCTAATGGGCCCCGGACGCACTGCAGACGGTGAGCAGGGGGCATGCCTTTTCGGTTGTGCCCTCGTGGGTTTTTTCATAAACCTCTGTGATGGCCTTATCCGTGGTGGCATAAATATTGTGTTCGCCGATCTCTTCCAGCAGATGGGTTCTGGCCAGCACCTGGTATACGGCATCATTCACCCCGCAGAGTGACACCCCGTATCCGGCGCTTCTCAGCCGCTGAACCACCAGGCCCAGCATTTCCTGGCCCGAGGCATCCATGTCGTTGATGCCGTTGGCCGCAATGATGAAATGACGGATGGAGGATTCGGGATTGATGCGCCGGTTGATCTCATCTTCCAGGTAGCTGGCATTGGCAAAGAAGAGCGGGCCTTCAAACCGGATCAATTCGATGTGATCGCAGGCAGCCAGATCGTGAAGGCCGGCATCCTTGAGGGACTCGTCTTCGGCCCGGGACAGGGTGGGAACCCGCGGGCGCATGCATTTGAACAAAAATACGCCCAGGGAAAGGGAAACCCCGATGTAGATCCCCTCTTCCAGGTGGGGTGCCAGGGCCAGGGTGGCCACAAAGGTGATCACGGAGATGGCGCCGTCATACCACTGGGCCTTCCAGGCATGAACAAAACCGGAAACATTGACCAGCCCGATAACCGCCATCATGATAACGGAGGCCAGCACCGCCTGGGGCAGATGATAAAGCAGAGGGGTGAAAAACAGGAGGGTGATGATAACCATGAGGCTGGTAATCACACTGGACAGCCCTGTCACAGCCCCTGCCTGGAGGTTGACGGCGGACCTGGAAAAGGATCCGGAGACCGGATAGCTTTTGCCGATGGCGCCCAGCATATTGGACAGGCCCTGGCCGATGAGTTCCTGGTTGGGATCCAGGCGCTGCCCGGTCTTGGCGGCCATGGCCTTGGCAATGGCGATGGCCTCCATGAAGCCCAGCAGGGAAATAATCACGGCAAAGGGAAGCAGCTGGAAGAATACGGAAGGGGTGATTTTGGGAACGCCCAGGCTGGGCAGCCCCTTGGGGATGTTGCCCACAACGGCGCCGCCGCCGCTCATGCTGATGGCGGAAAGGTCCAGGGGTTTGTTGCCCACCTTGATCCGGTAGACCCGGTCGTCGGCCCGGTTTTCAATTACCGTATCTTTCTGTGCGACGATAAATGACAGGCTGCCGCCGGCTTCCACAGCACCGAATTTATAATCCCGCAGCGCGGTGCGGATCTCACTGGCTTTGGCTTTCAACCCGTTGATCCTGGCACTGTATTCGTTGACCTTGAACTCCAGGGCCAGCATCTCGGTCTTGGGGGCGTGCCCGGCCTTTGCAGCCTCCATCCGGGAGGTCGCCTTTGTCCGGTCATCGGCCAGGGTGGAAATCTGTGCAAGGGTCTGGTTAAAGGATTCAACCTGGGCCTGGATTTGGGGAGACTGGATCTGGGCCGGTGTGATTTTCACATTGTGTTCAAACCCGATGGCCCAGGAAACGAGTGTGGTGATGACAACGGCCACCAGCACGTTGGGGATCCTGGGATTGATGCGCTTGAGCCCCACCATGATGGCGATGGACGCCACCCCCATGCACAGCGTGGGCCAGTGGGTGTAATCCACTGCTGCGGCGACCACCCGCATGATGGTTTCGTAATGGTGGGGCGCTTTATCCACATATACCCCGAACATCTTGGAAAGCTGGGAAGAGGCGATGATAATGGCGGCGGCATTGGTGAACCCGTTGACCACCGGATGGGAAAGGAAGTTGACGATCAGTCCCAGCCGCAGCACCCCAAGCAGAAACTGGAAGATGCCCACGGTGAGGGCCAGCATGACGGAGTAGGCGATAAAGGCTTCGCTGCCGGCTGACGCCAGGGGCTCCAGGCAGGCGGCGGTCATCAGGGAGACCACGGCCACAGGTCCGGTGGCCAGCTGGCGGCTGGAGCCGAAAAGGCTGGCCACCATGGGCGGCAGGAAGGCCGCATAAAGCCCGTAGTAGGCAGGCAGCCCCGCCAGCTGGGCATAGGCCATGGACTGGGGGATCAGTACCAGGGCAACGGTGAGGCCCGCCAAAAAATCGATTTTGAACTTGGCCGTTGAATAATCTTTAAACCACTGGAGAAACGGTAAGAATTTATTGAGCATCTGTCGTACCTTTCTTATTTAAGTTTTAAGTATACGTTTGCATGCCGACACCATCTCGTTGAACAGGGCATTGGCATTATATAGGTTATAGGTTTTGAACCGGACCACCCCGTCAACCATTGAAAAAATGATCAGCGCGGTCTTCCGTGCCGGCATCGGGTCAATGGAACCGTCCTTTTGTCCCGCCTCGATGGCCTCTTCATAAATATTGACCAGGCAGTCGTAAATGGCCTCCAGGTGGCTGCGGCACTCGGGAAAGACCTCGGCCATCTGGTAGGGGTAATACCGGTGGAGAAGGAGAAACTGATTCTCCATTTTCCCTGCCAGGTAAAGATGAAATGATACCGCCTTTTCCACCATATCCATTCCCGAAACAAACTGCTTCTGCCCCATGTAAGTTGCAAACTCGTGCAGGATCATCTCACGGGTCTGGCCCAGTACGGCCAGGAACAGTTTTTTCTTATTCTTGAAATGGTAAAACACCGTGCCTTCCGCCACGCCGATCATTTTGGCCAGATCAGCCGTGGAGGTTTCCTTGAACCCATTCTTGGAAAAGAGCACCGTGGCAGCCTGTAATATTGCTTCTTTTTTATTCATATTCACCTTTCTGAGTATCTACTCAAATTAACTGAGTAAATACTCAGTACAGAATAATAAATACAATGTCAACACTTTTTTCTCAAGCTGGCGGTGTCCGGAAATTGAAACCTCCCCATGGGCCGGTTTCGCCCTTATCCATCTTCCCCAAGACCAGATTTTAATTGACATTGCAAAAGCTTCCGTCCTAAAATTTGACAACCAAAAAATTTACAAGGTAATTCTCATGACTCAATCTGCACCGGGAAATCGCCAGCAGGAGACCCACATCGGTGAACTGCTAATCAGAGAGGGGGTCATAAATGAAACCCAGCTCAAGCAGGCCCTTGCCATCCAGAAAAAAGAGAGGGAAACGGAATTCCACCTGGAACAGATCCTGGTTCGCAAAGGCTATCTCAGCCAGGACCAGATGGATATCCTTAAAAGCCATCCCGACCGGCGGAAAAAACTGGGCCAGATGATCGTTGAACATGAGATCATGGCACCGGACCATGTAAAAGAGGCCCTGGTGACCAAAGCGGATAATCAGCCCATCGGCCAGGCGCTTCTCCAAAAAGGGCTGATTTCCAAGGAGATGCTCAACGAACTGGTTGAAATGCAGAACGAGGCCCTGGAAATCGGGGAACTGGCCGTCAGGCTTCAGATGATGAGGGAAATTGATCTGGTCCGGGCACTGAGCTATATGAACAACCGGCGGACCCTGGGCGAAATCCTGTGCAGCAAGGGCTTCATCCAGCCCGAAGATCTTTCCATGGCCCTGAAAAAACATAATATGCGGTCAAAAATCGGGGAGATCCTCATCAACCAGGGTATGATCTCCAAAAAGGAATTCCAGGCCGCCCTGAAGGAACAGGGCCGGTCCCGGGAAAAAATCGGCGAGTTCCTGATCAACAAGGGGCTCATCACCCACCATCAGCTGTACAACGCCCTTTCCCACCAGTACAACACCCCCTATAAAACACTGGACGATTTCTATTACGATGAACTGGTAAAAGTCAGATTAATTAAATTCGTATCCGAAAAATACGGCCGCCGGAACATGATCCTCCCCATCTCCATGGACGCCAGGAAACTGGTTCTGGGCATCACATACCCGGAAGGATTTAAGGCCGTTGACGAACTCCAGCTCATTTACCGGAATCTGAAACTCAAAACGGTTTTTATCAACGAAAAAAAATTCAGATCCCTTTTTTCCGTCCTATACAACTCGGACCTGGTGGCTACCGACGAAAAACCCGGCCCGGCGGAAACCGTTACTGCCGGCGCCCAGTCTTTCTCCCTCGACCATATTAAAGCCATTAAGGAGGGGGGGCCGAAACAGGCCGTTTATTCGGGGACGGAATCGGAAATAAAACATATTGTCGACACCATCATCAATTACGGTATCGTCCATGGGGCCAGCGACATTCATTTTGAGCAAGACCGAAAAGGGGTAAAACTAAGGTACCGGATCGACGGCATCTGCCAGGAGCCCAAAGAACAATGGCTCAAAGACCACCTGGCAACCAAACCCGAAGCCGTGATATCCAGAATCAAGGTCATGTCCAATCTGGACATTTCCGAACGCAGGATGCCCCAGGACGGGGTATTCAGGATCACCTACAGGGAAAACAACAACACCTTTGACCTGGATTTCCGGGTGGCGGTCTGCCCGGCCATTGTGGGGGAAAACATCACCATCCGGATACTGGATTCAAGGAGGACCGGGCTGGGTATTGACAACCTCAACCACTCCAGGCATGTGCTGGACCCCTTAAAACAATTGTTTAAAAGTTCGGCCGGCATGGTGCTGGTCTCAGGTCCCACGGGCAGCGGCAAATCCTCAACCCTTTACGCCGCACTGCAGTACGTCAACTCTCCGGAGATCAAGATCATCACCGCAGAAGACCCCATTGAATACAGTTTTCCCGGCATCATGCAGACCCAGACCAACACCAAAATCGGTCTGAGTTTCGCCCGTCTGCTCCGCTCTTTCCTGCGCCTGGACCCCGATGTGATACTGGTGGGTGAGGTTCGGGACCAGGAAACCGCCGTCATTAGCTTTGACGCCGCCCAGACCGGCCATCTGCTGCTGAGCACCATCCATACCAACGACTCAATCAATGTGGTATCCAGGCTCATTGACCTGGGCATCGACCATAACCAGATCGCCTCCAGCCTCATCGGAGTGGTGTCCCAGCGGCTGGTCCGTCGCAACTGCGCCAAATGCTCAAGGCAGGTGACGCCCCCCAAGGAAGAGTGGCAGCTCTTTTTCAGTGAATACCCCTCCCATATCAAATTCTACAAGGGCATCGGCTGCAAGGCCTGCGATTTCACCGGCTTTGACGGGCGGACCCTTGTTTCTGAATTATTTGAATTGAACCGGACCATTACCTTGGCCATCAGCTGCAAGACAACCGAGACCGAACTCAAGCGGCTGGCCATAAAATCAGGCATGAAAACCATGGCCGACGACGGGATGATGAAAATGAACCAGATCTGCCTGTCCGAGCTGATCCGGGTCCTCCCCCTGGAGATGATCAACGAATTCAAAATCAGAAACTCCGGCCCAAAGGAGTGACCGTGGCGCGGGCCGGAAGCGCCGAATATCACTCCGTTTTTTTTGACATTCACCGGCTTTTTTGATAGAGATACCCGTTTTTTAATATACGACCTGTTTCATACGGCAATGGCGCGGGTTTATTATTTTGAGCAATATTGTTTAAACGAGGATACCCCATGACCGTCTCTTACCCTAGACCATACACCATAACCTGTTTTATTCTTTCCCTTGTGCTGTTGGTCCTGCTCCCGCTCCGGGCCCAGGGCGCGGCCGGAAAAACCATTCTCCGCATCCACGGTTCCAACACCATCGGCGCCGAACTCATGCCGGATCTGGCCAAACAATTTCTCCAACAAAAAGGATACCAGCTCGTCTCCCGGGAAAAAGGCGCCAAAGAAAGAGAGTGTTTCATTGTCGGCGCAAAAAACAACGACATCCACCGCATCGAAATCAAGGCCCACGGTTCCGGCACCGGCTTTGCCGGCCTTAAGTCCGGGGCATGCGATATCGCCATGGCCTCCCGGCGCATCAAGGAAAAAGAGGCCAAGGCCCTTGCCCCCAAGGGAGACATGACATCCATCCGCAATGAGCATATTCTGGCTGTTGACGGCATTGCCCTCATCCTCAATCCGTCCAACCGGATCAAGGCTCTGGCGCTGGATCAGATCAGCCATATTTTTTCCGGACGGATAACCAACTGGGCCGATGTCGGCGGACAAAACCGCCCAATCACGGTTTATGCCCTGGACAACCAGTCCGGCACCTATGACACCTTTAAACAGATGGTATTGAAAAATAACACCCTGGTAAAAACGGCAAAACGCTACGATTCCAACGCCGGTCTTTCCAAAGGCGTGACCAGGGACGCCAACGGCATCGGCTTTGTCAGCATGGCCGGCGTGTTAGGCGCAAAGGCCCTGTCCATAAAAGAACATAAAGGCACCTCCGCCGTGGAGGCCACCAACCTGAGTGTGGCCTGTGAAGATTATCCCCTCTCCCGGAGGCTCTACCTCTATGCGCCGGCCCGCAACGACAACCCGCTGATCAGGGAATTTATCGATTATGCCCTTTCAGAGGAAGGACAGACCCGGGTGGCCATGAAGGGATTTGCCAAACTGTCCATGGACATGGGAGACATTGAAATCACGGCTCCCCGTTTTAAGGATCCCTCCCATAACCAGCGGTATAAAAACGAAACCCTCGGCGGCCGCCGGATCAATTTCAATTTTCGTTTCACCGGCGCAGGAAGCCTGGATAACCGTTCCCAAAAAGACCTGGAAAGGCTGGCACGGTATATCCAGCAGCCAAGCCAGCAGTATTATGAACTGGTGCTCATCGGCCTCAATGCCTGCAGCCAGGCCCATGGCGTGGGGACCACCATTATCAACCGCATCGGGGCGGACCGGTTTTATGTCCCCCCCCGGATCGTCTGCCTGGACAATGTGGCCACACCCGCCGGAAAATCATGGTCACCGGTGATAGAGGTATGGCTCCGCACCGTGGATGACGGGGCCTGAAATTCTCGCGGTCAGGCGGCATCTTCTGCCATCAGCCGGTTCACCGCATTGAAATATTCAAGGTTGGTGAAGGGCTTTGACAGATGGGCCATGCAGGAATCCTTTTGTTTTAATTCCTTCACAGAGGCGATAAACTCAAGATTTCCGGAAACAAAAAGAATGGGGATATCGGGATCGGATTTTCTGATATGGGTATAAAGATCCATGCCGTCCAGGTTTCCGGGCAGCACATAGTCCAGGCTGACCAGATCATAGCGGTGGCTGTCCAGAAGTGAAAGGGCGGCGTCTCCCGTTTCGGCGATGTCCACCATGTGGCGGCCCGGGCTGTTGGACAACAGGCTGCGGTGGATCCTGGAAATGGCCTCTTCATCCTCAACAATGAGAATCCGCTTCTCACTGGCACAGATTTCCGCGGGTTCCTCTTCCGCGATGCAGCGGCAGGGGGAGTGGCCTGACGTGGGCAGTTCGATGGTCACCCGGGTGCCGCTATCATCCTTAGACCAGACCGACACCCGCCCCTTATGCTGCTCCACATACTTTTTGACATTGGCCATGCCGTAGCCGGTGCCTTTAATCTCCGGCGCATAGGCGCCGGACTTGTCCCGGCTGCCTTTCAGGGTAAACGAAGGATCAAAAATCCGCTCCTGGAACCTCTCCGGTATACCGCATCCGTTATCTTCAATTTCAAGACAGACCCGGGGGGAATCCCCCGCCTCACCGCGGATGGATATAGCGATTCGTGGGTGTGCCACCCGGCTCAGGGCATGGATGGCGTTTTGAATAATATTGACCAGGGCGTTTTCGATCATTCCCGGATCGGCCTTGATTTCGCCAATGTCAGGGCTGTAATGCCTTTCGACCTCAATCTCCTTCAGGTCTTTTCCCAGCAGGTCCAGCACCAGGTCACATTTGTCATTGAGGAAAAAATACTCCTCTTTTAATTCCTGGTCCTTGGCAAAGGCCACCAGATTCCTGGTCATGGTCTTTCCAAGCCGGCTCTGCTGGAAAATCAGGCTGAATGCCTTCTTGGCCCCGGGATCGTTGCACTCAATGGCGTTGATTTCCGCCGTTCCCATTATAATGGTCAAAATATTGTTGAAATCATGGGCCATTTTACCGGAGACCTGGCCCACAAGGGCCATTTTCCTGGATTCGGCAGCCTCGGTCAGGGCCGCCATTTTTTCCGACTCGGCCTGGCGCAGCGCCGTGATATCCTCGCCCACGCAGATGATCTGATCCAGGGCCCCCGAAGGTCTGAATACGGCATCAAAAGCCCCCCGGTAATACCGGCACCTGCCGGATTTGTCCCGAAGCCTGTAATTGAGGAATGCCTTGGCCTGCCGTCCCGCCTTTGCCGCTTCCAGGGCGGCGGTCATGGCCTGCCTGTCCTCGGGCTCAACCATGGTCAGCGAGGATTTCCCGATGAGTTCCCCGGGCCTGTACCCCATCCGGATATGGGACTGACCGGCATACACATACCGGCCCTGGTCATCGTGGATGGACACCAGGGCGCTGGTGTGGCCGGTGATCCGCTTGAACAATGTCTCACTCTCGGTTAATCGCTCGATCAACCGGTCCCGGTCCTCGACGGTTTTTTCGTACTCGGCAATGAGATCCTTGGTTAAAAAACGCAGGCCCATACGGTAAAACCGGCTGAGGAAACCGGGGACCTGCCAGTTAAATTCGAATTCGCAGCACCCGTGGCCTTCATGAACACATTTTGTCTCCCGGGCCTGCAGCAGCCGGGCGCCTGAAAGTTTTGCCACCCCCATGTATACCCCCAGATTCCAGTGGCACACCTCCCGGGTAACCCGGACGCCGGGTTTGTAATGGAGTTGTACCACGGCAGAATCCCTGGCCACCCGGACGATGGCAACATCCTTTGTCCGGTTGAACTTGGCATTGATCCGTGCCGCCCGTTTGGCAACCGCCATGGGACCGAACACCCTGGCAAAAAACAAATCCCGTTTGGATAAATTTTCAAGAACGGCCGCTTCTCCGGCCCTCTGCTCAGGATGGGGTCCCGGCACCACCTTTTTTATAGCCCCCAGCAAGGCAAGTGAAAGCGCGTTGGACACCCAGTAGGCCTCATCGGTGAGATGGGTGAGGGTCACCGGTTCAAGGCTGGCGGGGTTGTTTTTATTGGGAATCAGCCAGGTGCGGTCTCCCATGGCATGCCGCAACATGGCATCCACCCCCTCTGTTCCAAACCGCTTTTCAATATATCCGAAAAGCCCCTTAAAATTTAAACAGCAGATATCTTTATCCATTGAAAATCCTGGCAGTTCAGGCGGCCGGTCCGCCGCCCCGGAAACACGCGCTCCGAAGCGGCAGGCCAAAGGCTATTTTCTAAGCATCATTCCGGCGCCTAAAATCACCAGCGTAATTACCAGGAAGGGGAGGAACATGGCCTTATGCACCGCCCCCCAGATAATATAAATGGAGCCGGCCCCGGCCAGTGCCGGGGCAATGAACCGGCTGAGGGGCGAAAGATCCGTAAAGGCTTTCATCATCCAGAAATAAAGGGAAATATAGATCACATACAAAAAGGCAATGGGCAGTTCGGACACATCCATAAAGCCGCCCCACCATCCGTTGAAATTCCCGTACCAGACCACCATCCATACGCAGGACATCACAAACCCCAGAAGGGCAGAGGCAATTGCCGTATCGGTTTTGGGGTTCACAGCCTTGAACATGTCAGGCGCCGGTCCCATATTCCTGCTGGCAATGGCATACATGCCCCTGGAGCAGCCCATGATAAGGCCGTTTAGGGTTCCCAGGCAGGAAATGATGACAAATACAGAAAGCATGGACGCGCTGATCTTCCCGAATATCAGGGAGATTACCTTAACCGGAGCCCCGTCCCCGGCGCTCAGCACCTCATCGTTGGACAATACGCCGGCAATGCCGATGTAATAGAGCATATATACCCCAACCACCACCAGGGTCCCCACAACCAAGGCCTTGGGCAGGGTTCTTCTAGCGTCTTTGAGTTCGGCATTGATGGAAGTGGCAATGATCCACCCTTCATATGCAAATGCCGTGGACAGGGTGGCGACGGCAAGCCCTCCGGAATCTGAAACTGCCTTGGCGCCCATGGTGAAACTGTCCACAATCTGACCGGATGATACCCCCTTGATCATACCCACCACGGCCACCATCCCCAGGGGGATCAGTTTAATGATGGTGGCGGACACCTGCCATCTTCCGGCCAGCACCGGGGCAAGGACGTTAAGGATAAAAAACAGCACCAGATACACCGCTGAAATATGCCATACCACATTTTCAAGGCCCAACAGCGCCTGGGTATAATTGGCCGACACCCAGGCCAGCACCGCCACCAGGGTCGGATAATAGATAAAGGTCATGAACCAGGCCACAATGTATCCGGCTTTCTCGCCGTAAGCCTCTTCAAAATAATCCACCACCCCGTTGACCTTGCCGATGCGGGTGGCAATGTGGGAAAACACATAGGCGGTGACCACCATGATCCCGCCGCCGATGAGCCAGGCAGTCAGGGCCGTTGGCAGGCTGCCGCCGGATGCTTTGAGTACATCATCCGCTTTAAAGAAGACACCGGACCCGATAACAATGCCCACAACCATGGCTGTGGCGGTCCAGAACCCGTATTTTTTCTGAAGTTCTTCCATTATATCCTTCCTGATTTATTATAAAAAAGTTTGGTTATACAGGGCCCACGGGCAATTGTAAAGAACGTTTTTTACCCCATCCCAGCAGAGGATAACCATCTGGAAACATTTCATATTCCCCCGTCGACACCCAAAGACACCGACAAATTGTTCCGGCCCGGCGCACCGCATTCAAACAAAAAATGATTTAATTGGTTGAACGGATAGCTTTTATTGTTTTCTAGGGAGGCACCCCATGGGATGAGGCGTCAGTTTCAGCATAAAGATTTAGGTCCCGGCCCTCCGTTTTTCCTTATCATCCCGATTCTTAAATGCCGTCTCCCGAACCCATGTGCTTTTCCCTTGACATGGCCAGAAAGGTATGTTTAAAGGCGTAGACAACATGGCGTCAGGAAGGCGCCGGTAAAAAAAGATAGTAATTCATACGTAATTCAAGGCCAAGAAGGTCAGTCACCGCTAACACCGGTGAACTGGGATTCTTGGCCTTTTTGTTTTTAAGGCCCGCAAATAAAAGGACATCCTGATGGATAGAAAAAAATACAGATATCTGCTTTTTGGGGCTCTGGCCATGATGCTGATCTCAGCCCCGGCCCGGGCGAACCGGGTCAAAGAGCAGATTGAAAAACCGGTCCGCAATGCCGTCCGGCTTGAACAGCAGACCCAGGCCGGCGAGGCAAAATGGCGGCAGGAAAAAGAAGAGAAACTGCGGCAGTTCGAAACCCTTGAAAATCAAATTGCCACCCTTGAAAAGAGCCTGGCCGCCGAAACGGACCGGAACCAGGCATTAAAGGCCTCGGTGGCCCAAAAAGAGCGGCAGCTGGCAGATATCCAGCAGATATCCGACCAGATCGCCCCCTTCCTGGACCGGCTTATCGCCCAATTGCACGAACTCAAGGAAAGCGACCTGCCCTTCCTTGACAGCGAAAGAAGCAAACGGCTGGCATCCCTTGAAGCCCTGAACCGGGACCCCAAGGCCCCTGTCAGCGAAAAATACCGGAAAATCATGGAAGCCCTCCTGGTGGAGGCCGAATACGGCAGGACCGTTGAGGTCTCCCAGCGGACCATTGACCTGGCCGGGGAAGATACCCTGGTCAATATTTTCAGGCTGGGCCGGCTGAACCTCTTCTACCAGACCCTGGACAGGGCCCGGTGCGGTTTCTACAACCCGGCCCAAAAGACCTGGGCCCCCCTGGACCCGGCATTTTTAAAAGAGATTCAGGCGGCAGTAGAGATGGGGGCCAAGCGTAAACCCGTTGCCCTCACGGACCTGCCCCTGGGAAGGATAGTTGTTCAATGAAGCGCCATCTCCCCATTATCGTTCTGCTCTGTATCTTTTTCGCCCTGACCTGTTCTTCTCCTGGCGCATTGGCCCAGGACATGCGGCTGCTCAGTATTGAAACCCAGAAAAAAGAAGCGGCCATGAAGGAAAAAGCCGCCATGGAATTGACGGCCGCCCGGGCCGAGGCCGCCCAGAGCCGGCAAAAAATCACAACAGACCGAAAAAGACTGAACCATGCCATTGCCGAACTGACCCGTAAAAAGCAGGACCTTCAAAACCGGATCAAGGCCCTTTCGGCAGAAAACACAGCCCTGGACAAAACCGATGCCCAACTGGCCAAAACCCTAGAATCGGCCCTGGGCATGGTCAAGGAATTGTCCGGGGTGGTCCGCATGAATGCCAAGGATATCAAAAGTGTTGTGGACTCAAGCCCCATTGCCGGGGTCTTTCATCCGGACACCGGCTTCCTAAAGGAGATTGCCGATGCCGCTGTTTTCCCCGGCATGGACCATATCCGGAAGATGGCGGACCTGCTCTTTGACCAGATCCGCCGGGGCGGCAACGTGAGCGTGGAAACCTGCCCCATCGTTGACCGGTCCGGCAAAGCCGCAGAAACCCAGGTATTGCTGGTGGGAGAATTCACCGCCGCCTACCGCCTGGCGGACGAAACCGGTTTTTTAAACTACTCCCCCGGTGAACGAAAGCTGTTCGCCCTCTCCCGCCTCCCCGACAGGGGCATGCAGGCAAAGATCACCCAGTACATGGACGGCCTAAGGGAGGCAGTGCCCATGGATATCTCCAGGGGCGGGGCCTTAAGCCAGCTCACCCACCAGCTCAGCTTCAAGGAGCAGATCCCCAAGGGCGGGGCCCTGGTCTGGCCCATCCTGGCCATCCTGGCCGCCGGCGGCCTCATCGTCCTGGAACGGATTATCTTTTTTCTGCGCCGGAAAATCCGGCTGGAAAAAGCCGTCTCTACCATTGAAGCGGCAGCCGACGCCCGGAAATGGAATGACTGCACAGCCATCTGCGACAAATATGCAAGAAATCCGGTCATCCGGGTGATCCGGGCGGGTATCGGCAGCCGCACCCTCCCCCGGGAGGATATGGAAAACGCGGTCCAGGAGGCCATTCTCAAGGAAATCCCCCCCATGGAGCGCTTTCTTTCCACCATGGGCATGCTGGCCGCCATTGCCCCGCTCCTGGGGCTCTTAGGAACCGTCACGGGCATGATCGACACCTTCCATGTTATCACCATGCACGGCACCGGCGACCCCCGGATGATGTCCGGCGGCATTTCCGAGGCCCTGGTCACCACCATGCTGGGGCTCTCGGTTGCCATCCCCATCATGCTGGCCCACACCCTGCTGAGCCGGTCCGTTGAAAGCACCCTGGGGCTGATGGAGGAAAAGGCCGTTGCCCTGATCAATATCGTACAGAAGCACCAGGGGGCATGATGGAGGCCTTTATCCGGGAAAACCTGGAGCTGACAGCCGACCTGCTCCATGACGGCGGCATGGTCATGGTGCCCCTGGTGGTCTTGAGCCTTTTCATGTGGCTGCTCATCATCGAACGGGCCCTTTTCTTCCGGCGGCTATACCGCAAAAACATGAACGCCCGCACCGCGCTTTCCCTGGTCCGGGAGGGCCGTATGCCGGATCTGGGAAAGCAAAAGGGGGCGGTGAGCCTGCTGGTGGCCGAATTCTTAGGCTGCCGCACCGGCAACAGCCCCCTGGACCGCCACCTGCTGGATGCCTCCGTGGACCGGATCAACCGGCGGCTGACCCGGTCCCTGGCCCTGATCGGGGTGCTGGCGGCCATGGCGCCCCTCATGGGGCTGCTGGGGACGGTCACCGGCATGATCACCACCTTTGACGTCCTGGCCGTCTTCGGCACGGGCAATGCCAAGGCCATGGCCGGGGGGATCTCAGAATCCCTGATCACCACCCAGACCGGCCTTGTGGTGGCCATCCCGGGGCTCTATATGAAGGGGTTCCTTGACCGGCGGGCGGAAGGCATCAGCCGCAGGGTCCGGCGGGTGGGCCTTTACCTGAAACGACATTTGTAACCCAAGCACAAGGACGCAGCATGTTAAATATATCGGCAAGACGAAGGAATAAAGGAACCCTGGAGCTGAACATCGCCCCCCTCATTGATATGGTCTTCATCCTTTTAATCTTCTTTCTTGTCACCACCAGTTTTGTCAAGGAAACCGGCATCGACGTGACCCGGCCCACGGCCTCCACGGCCACCGTCAAGCCCAAGGCCACCATCCTCATCGCCGTTGACGCCCAGAACCGGGTCTTCATGGACCACCGGGAAATCGATATCCGGGCGGTGAGGGCCAACACCGAGCGGGCCCTGGCCGAGAATCCCGAAGGGGCGGTGGTGGTGGTGGCGGACACCGCCTCCAGCACGGGCACGGCCATCCAGGTCATGGACGGCTGCCGCCTGGCCGGGGCCGCCAATGTTTCCCTTGCCGCCGCCCTGCCGGAGGGACAATGAAAGAGACCCAGGCCATTGCCCGGCTCAATCCCGGATGGAGTGCCTGGATGGCTGCAGCCGCCGCCACCCTCGCCCTGAACCTGGCGCTGTTTTCTGTGATTCCCAACCTCATGGCCCCGGAAGAGGCAACGCCCACCCTGGGACCCATGATCCCCCAGATCCAGCTCACCCGGGTCCGCCGGACCGAACCGGATCCGGTGAAAGAGAAGGTCCGGCCCCAGGAAAAGAAGCCGGAGGAAAAACGGGTGGCCAAACCCAAAATAGGCCGCCCGGCCGCCCGGCCCCTGACCCTTCCCTTTGAAATAAATACCCGGCTGCCCGGGGGCCCCGGCACCCTGGTCCTGCCCCAGGTCATGTCCGGGGCACTGACCAATCTCAACCTGGACACCCTCTTCTCCCCCGGGGACCTGGACCAGCCCCTGACGCCGCTTTCCAGGATCCCGCCGGTTTACCCCTTCAAGGCCAAGCGCCAGGGTATCGAGGGATGGGTGTCCGTTGAATTCACCGTGACCGAGCAGGGCCGGGTGGCGGATATTAAGATTCTGTCGGCCAAGCCTGAAAAGATATTTGACGCAAGCGTAATCCAATGCCTGACCGCCTGGCGGTTCAAGCCGGGCCGGGTCGGGGGAGAACCGGTAAAAACCCGGGTGAAAACCCGAATCCGTTTTGAACTCAATTGAGGTGACCCATGGGAACAAAATTTAAAAAAGGCATACTTCTGGCGGCACTCATGCTGGCGGTGCCGGTGCTGATCGGCCCGGCCAATGCCAAGCAGTCCCAGGCCAAGCAGGCCGCTGCCGGAAAAGACAACCTGTCCATCCCGGTCCGCCGCCTGCTCCAGAAGGTGCGCATCTGCATGGACAAAGAGGATTATTCAGGGGCAGTCGCCGCCATCCGGGAATCCCAGAAATCCAAGAAAAAGGACGGGCGCCTCTGCAGCCATCCCCTGGTCTGCCTGGCCCTGGGCAACAGCCATCTTCTGCTCTCCGACCATGCCAGGGCCGAGTCCGCCTACCTGGCCGCCCTGGACATGGATCCCGAATTCATGGACGCCCGGGTCAACCTGGCCAAGGTCTATACCGACACCAACCAGTACGCCAAAGCGGCCAAGGCATTTTTTGGGGCCTATTCTCTGTCTTCACCCAAGCACCCCGACTACCTCTATTATAGTGCGGTCATGCATATGATGGACCAAAAGACCCCATTGGCCATCAAGCACTTTGACACCCTTTTTGCCGCCCACAAGGACCGGGTGACCCGCCAGTGGAAGGAAAACTATGCCAATGCCCTGATGACCGCCCAGCGCTGGAAGCGGGCCGTCCCCCTGGTCAAGGATCTGATCGCCGGGGCCCAGGGCAAGGAAAAGATCAAATGGCAGGAGACCCTGCTCCAGATTTATCTGACCACCAATGAGATGAAAAGGGCCCGGGACTATGCCACCGCCCTCTGCCGCCAGGCCCCCACCGTGTCCAAATGGTGGAAGGCCCTGGTCCATGTAAATTTAAGCCTGGGCCATTATGACAAGGCCCTGGACGGACTGATCATTTACGGATTTTTAACCCCCCTTTCCAGGGAGGAGCAAAAGCTGTTCGCCGACCTGAGCCTGCAGCTCAACATCCCCAGACGGGCGGCCGGGCTGTATGAGGCGCTGCTGGCCGGGGCCCGGGACAGGACCGGTAAAAAAGACAAGCAGCTGCTCCAGCACCTGGTCACGGCCCTGCGACAGACCGGCAAGGGGGATCAGGCCCTGGCCGCCCTGGACCGGTTCGCCCCCAAGACCTGTGACCCGGAACTGCTTATCCTCAAAGGGGATATTCTCTATGAGGCCGAAAATTACAAGGCCGCCAATGCCGCCTACCGTATGGCCGCAAGGGAAAAGAAATGCCCCCGCAGGGGCCAGGCCTGGCTCATGGCAGGCTATGCCGCCTGGCAGCACAACGACCTGACCGCCAGCCGCCAGGCCTTTGAAAATGCGGCAAGGTTCAAGGGGTTCCGCAAGGACGCCCTGGCCGCCATTGCCCAGATGGAAAGGACAAAACAGATGTAATTGGATATTTGACCGGCCCTCCCGGACCGAAAAAAAAAGGCAGCCGCGCTCCCGGCAAGGATATGGCGGCTGCCTTTAAGGATGTGCCCTGGGACAAGGTCCCGGGAGACAGGCAGCAGTTTAGCATTGCCTCTCCCGGCCGTCAACAGCGCCTCCGGGACGGGACCGGCTTCCTATAACTTGCAAAATTTCAACTTACGGGAGTTCGCAATGAAACTGCTCAGATTCACCCTTGTATTCACCGCCCTGCTCTTTTTACTGATCCCCCCTCCCCTGCCGGCCCAGGAATCCCAACCGGATAAGGCCGCCGATAAGGAACAGGTCCAGGAACTTGAGGATATGGTGGTGGAGGAAAAGGCCGGGGCCCCGGGGTATACGCCCGCCCCATCCCAGACCACCATCGAGCTTGAGGATATCACTTTTATCGGCCAGCCCAATTCGGTGATCGATGTATTTAAAACCCAGGCAATGGTCGATTTCAGGGGCCAGTCAGACCTGGACCCCGGGGTGGACAGCGTCTACCTCAACGGGTTCAGTTCCAAACACTTTGTCACAGCCATGGACGGAGTCACCATCCTCAAAAGCGGGGGGCGCAAATCCAGCAATATAGTGGACTGGGCACAGCTGCCCACCTTTCTGCTGGAATCTGTGGAGGTGCTGCCCGGCCCACATTCGGCCCTCTACGACGCCAAAGCCATCGGCGGCGTCATCAACATGAAGACCAAGGCGCCCAAGGCCCGGGACACCCGGGTGCCGGAGCTTTCTTTCACCACGGGGTATTCCTCTTATAACACCTTTACCAATACGGCCGTAATTTCCGGGGCCGTGGACAAATTCACCTATGACCTGGCCTACCGGAATTACCGGACCGACGGCTACCTTCGCAACACGGAAACAGAAATAAACACGGGGTTCGGGCGACTGGGCCTGCTGCTGCCCAACGACGGGTATATCACCTTCTCCGCCTCAACATCGGACCTCCAGCGGAACGCTGCGGTGAACAACCCGGGGCTGAACCAGGACAAAACCGCCACCGACGTTGACGGCTCTTATCCAGAGGTTACAAACGCAACCTGGGATCCCTGGCAAAACCCCACCTGGGATACCAAAGGCACGGTCTACCGGGCCAACTACGCCCAGACTCTGGGAATCAACAAAATTGAAGCCGGTGCCTATTACGGCAAGGACTCCCGGGAACGGGCCTATATGCAGCTGATAAACAAAAAGAATCCCGCACTGGGTTCCGAGTACTATTCCTGGGAGACCAAATGGTGGCAGCGGGGCGGCAAGGTCAAAGACGCAATTCAATGGGCCGACAACCAGACCACCACCATCGGCTGCGACCTGGCCCAGCTCTTCGATGTGGGCGCGGAAAACACCAAAACCGAACGGGTCCGCAAGGCAGGGGCCTTTATCCAGCATGAATGGGGGATCTCCCCATCTCTGGACCTCACCATGGGCCTGAGGTACGAGGATGTAAACATCTGGGTGAGCAATTGGACCGGCACCGCCTACCATAACAGCACCTACGGCAAATACGTGGAACGGGAGTTCGACGGCATCCTCCCCAAAACCTTTACCACCTGGAAGATGGACCACATCGCCCCCTGGCTGAGAGACACCTCCCTGTCTTTGGGGATCAGCCGGATCTGGCACGCCCCGGACTACCACGGGGACTACAACCCCCAGGGCCGGCCCGCCGGCATCTTCCTGGATGAAGAGCACGGCATGGGCTACGACCTTGTTTTAAACCGGCGGCTCTGCCGGGACATCAACCTTAAACTGGGATACTCTTTCTACCAGATCAAGGACTTCATCGCCTATAACCGGACTTTTGCAAAATATTCCGACCCCAAAAATCCGCCGGCTGACCCCGCCCTTATGTACAGCGACTATCGGATCAACCTGGACGAGGTCCACCGCCACGGCATCAACCTGGAACTGGGTGGCCATCTCACCGACGAGCTATCATTCTACGCCACCTGGGCCTGGCAGCGCTTCTTCAACCAGGGGGACGAGCCGGCAGGGGAGACCGAACTGGACCAGCGGGCCGAGCACCTGGCCGCCGCCGGCCTGAGATACGCCTTGAACGATAAGACCACCCTGATGCTGGATTATTCCTTCCAGAGTGATGAAGTCACCGAACAATCCAATCAGATTTCCCAATATGTCTGGGAATTCAACCAGGTGGAAATTCCGGCCCACTCCGTGGTGGACCTCGGGGTTAGGTACCAATGCTTTGAAAAGGCCGGCTGGCTCAGGGACGGGGTGCTCAACCTCTATATCAAAAACCTGATGGACGAGGACTACTATGACACCTCCGCTTACCCGGCCACGGACCGGACATTCGGATTTTCTTTCAGCATTAAGATATAACCCCCATAAACGGATAAATAAGGCAGGAATAAAAAATATGACCCTTGCAATCAAGGAAGAACGCTTCTGGAACGATGCCTGGCAAAGTGCTGCCAGCCAATCCAAGGCTGCCAAAGGTAAAAACCCGGTGAAACGCTGGGACAAAATGGCCAAGGACTTTGCCCAGCGCACCAGCGGGGAAAAAGCCTCGGCAAGGCGGGAACAGACCATCGCCCTCCTGCTGGAAAAAGGAATCCTCACCCCTGAGGCCCGGGTGCTGGACATCGGCGCCGGCCCCGGCTCCTGGGCCCTGCCCCTATCCAGGCACTGCGGCCATGTCACCGCCCTGGAACCCTCAACCGGGATGACCCAGATCATGGGCCGGCGGATAAAGGAGGAGGGGGTGGAGAATATCACCATTGACCAGCGGACCTGGCAGGAGGTGGATATTTCCGAAAGCGGATGGGAAAAGGCCTTTGACCTGGTGTTCGCCTCCATGACCCCGGGCATTGACGGCCCGGTGTCCCTGAAAAAGATGGTGGCCGCCTCCAGGGGCTATTGCTATATGAGCGCCTTTTCCGGGCCGGGTATGCACCAGCAGTTCGCCCCCCTCTGGGAAAAATTCTTCGGCACCCCCATGCCGGACAAGCCCAACGACATCATCTACCCATTCAACCTCCTCTACGCCATGGGGTTCCGCCCGGATCTGCACTTTTCCTGGTGGAACCGGGAGATCAACTGGGACCGGGACCATACCATCCGGCACTTCACCAGCTTCTTTGAAACCCATATGGAGATCACCGAAGCGGCCCGGGCCCAGATTGCCGATTATGTGGACACCCTCTGCCCTGCCGGGGAATACCGGCCGGCCAAACCGGTGTGCCGGGGGGCAATGATCTGGTCCGTCAACCCGGGAGGGGGCAATGATATTTAAGGCGCTTTCAAAAACCGGCTGCCTGGTTCTCCTCTCCCTGGTCCTTCTGGCCCTGGCGCCGGGCTGTTCCCGCTCCCCTGATCAGGCCCCGGATCAAACCACGGATCAAAACCGGGAACAGGACCAGAACCAGGCAACCGCTTCCCTGGAGGGCCGGGTGGAAGTCATCCGGCTCTCCGGCGGGGATTATGGCTATCCCAGCCCCTATGCCCACTATCCCAGGGGGCCCGGGGGATACAAGATGTGCCTGATTTTCGACAGCCTTCTGGAGCGGGGGGAAAAGGGACTGATCCCCTGGCTGGCAGAAGACTGGCAGGTTTCAGACAGGGGAAAGGCCTGCATCTTCACCATCCGCCAGGGGGTGGTCTGGCATGACGGCCGGCCCTTTACCTGTGAAGATGTGGCCTTTTCCCTGGACTATGCCGCCCGCCACCCCATGACCTGGTCCTATGTGTTCGGCGCCATCCAAAATATAGAGATCCTGCCCGAAAACAAGGTCAAGGTCACCCTGAGGGAGGCCGACGCCACCATGCTGGACCTTCTGGGCAAAACCCGGATCCTTCCCAAACATATCTGGGAAAAGGTGGACACCCCCAAAACCTTTACCGGCCCCAATGCTGTCATCGGCACGGGCCCCTACAGGCTCACGGGCTACAGCCGGGAGCACGGCACCTACCGGTTCGAGGCCTTTGACCGGTTCTGGGGCCCCCGCCCCCGGGTGGGGCGCATCGAATTCCTGCCGGTGAGCGAACCGATCCTGGCCTATGAAAAGGGGGAAATCGACCTGGTACGGCTCTCCCCGGACCTGCTGCCCCGGTATGAAAAAAATCCGGACCATCGGATCGTGAAAAGCCCGGGGTTCTGGGGATACCGCCTGCTTTTCAATATGGCTGAAAAAGGGCCCCTCCAGACCAAAGCGGTGAGGCAGGCCTTTGCCCATGCCATTGACCGGGAAGAGCTGGTGGCCAAGATCGCCCGGGGGGCGGCCATCCCCGGTCAGGCCGGCATCCTCCCCCCGGACCATATCATGGCGGATCCAAGTGTAAAAGAGTACAAGGTCAACCCCCAAAAGGCGGCCCGGCTGCTAGAATCGGCCGGTTATCCGGCGCTTGACTTTGATCTGCTCTGCTCCGGCCGGGAGGTGCGCATGGCGGAAATCATCAAGCAGCGCCTGGGGGCAGTGGGCGTCACCCTGAACATCATCAGCGTGGACGGCAAGACCCGGGACAGCCGGGTCCGGAACCGCCGGTTCACCCTGGCCATCATCGGCCACGGGGGATGGGGCGGCGACCCGAACTATCTCTATGCCCACTGCACCAACAGCTTTTCCAGCTCAACCTCCCCCTTGGCCTCAGGGGGAACCGGTACGGCGTCACCGGCCTTTGCGGCCCTTTTAAAAGCGCAGTGCCTGGAAACCGATCCGGAGAAACGGCGCCGCCTGATTTACCAAATCCAGCACCTGGCCGCAGAAGAGGTGCCGGAGATTCCGCTCTACTACACCACCGCCTACAATCTCTTCCGGCCGGACAAATACGATGGGTGGCTCTTTATGTTCGACCACCACAGTCTGGAACACTCCAAACTCTCCTACCTGGACTGGAAAGGAGAAATATAGGATGGGCCGGGCAGTTTCGCAGGGCCAGGGCCGGGCCGGAAAAACGGCCTCCTACCTGGCAACGGTGTGGGTGATCATCACCCTGAACTTTCTTCTGCCCCGGCTCATGCCCGGCGACCCCTTTATCTTTCTCTCCGGGGAGGAGGGCGAGGACCTGCCCCAAATCACCGAGGCCCAGAGGGCCTATTACATGGACTATTTCGGATTTGACGCTCCCCTGCACGTCCAGTACGGCCGCTACCTTTGCCGGCTGGCCGCAGGGGACCTGGGCCAGTCGGTCTATTATAACGCCAAGGTGTCGGCCCTGCTGGCCGACCGGCTGCCCTGGACCCTTGCCATGGTCCTCATGGCCGTTTTCTTTTCCACCCTCCTGGGCACCCTCCTGGGAATGATCGCCGCGGCCCGGCGCCACCAATGGGCGGACCGCGCGCTGTTCATAGGACTCATCCTGGTGTCCGAAATCCCCGCCTTTCTTATCGGCCTGGTTCTGCTCTTTGTCTTTGCCGCCGGCCTCAACCTATTCCCCCTCTCCGGGGGCATGACCCATTTTGCCGACGACATGTCATGGGGCCAAAGAGCCGCCGATATCTGCCGCCATGCCGCCCTGCCCGTGGCCACTCTCACCCTGGCCCGGCTGGGCGGCATCTTCCTTTTGGCCCGGAACAGTTTGATAACGGTCATGGCCCGGGAATACCTGGTCACGGCCCGGGCCAAGGGGCTCTCCAGGGCCCGCATCTTTTTCCGCCATGCCCTGCGCAACGCCATGCTGCCCATCGTCACCCGGGTCTTCATGGGGCTGGGGGGCCTCGTGGGCGGCGCCATCCTGGTGGAAAACGTCTATAACTACCCGGGCCTGGGTAAACTGATGCGGGAGGCGGTGGCCCACCAGGACTACCCGCTGATCCAGGGCATTTTCCTCCTGGTCACCCTGGCCGTGCTCACGGCTAATTTCACGGCCGACCTGGCCATGCAGCGGCTGGATCCCCGCATCGGCCGGGCAGGTATGGCGGTACAACCATGAAAGGGCAGGCAATTAAACAATTATTTTCAAAAATGACCGGCTCCGGCAGGGCGGGGCTGGCGATCCTCCTGATCATCATCCTGGTGGCCCTGTCAGCCCCCCTCATCTGTGGCCATTCCCACCAGGAAATATCGGGCCCGGCCCTCATTCCCCCGGGCCGAGACCATATTCTGGGGACGGACGAACTGGGGGTGGACCTCTGGGCCCAGCTCTGCCACGGCGCCCGGATCAGCCTGGTCATCGGTCTCGGCACTGCCCTGGCCGCGGGGCTGGGGGGAGGCATTGCCGGCATCCTGGCCGGATATGCCGGTGGGCGGACAGATATGGTCATCATGCGGCTGGTGGATATCATCCTGGTGCTGCCCGACCTGCCCATGATGATCGTGCTGGCCGCCTTTTTCGGCCCCAGCCTTGGAACCATTGTCCTGGTCCTCTCCTGTTTTTCCTGGGTCCACACGGCAAGGATCGTCCGGTCCAAGGTGATGTATCTGAAAAAACGGCAGTATATCCAAGCCGCTGAACTCAACGGGGCAGGCCCCCTCTACCTGATCCGCCGCCACCTGCTGCCCGAGGTCTTCCCCCTGGCCGCCGTAAGCATGATCCGGCTGGCCGGACGGGCCGTCATGGCCGAAGCCGGGCTCTCCTTTCTGGGCCTGGGCGACCCGGCCTCCAGGTCCTGGGGCCTGATCCTCCACCACGCCACCAGTTTCCCCTCCATCTACTACACCCGTTTCTGGCAGTGGTGGCTGGTTTTTCCCTGGCTGGCCCTGACCCTGATGGTGGTTTCCCTGGCCCTGGTCAGCCGGGATATGGAAAGAATCGCAGATCCCCGCCTGGGGAAAAGGATGCCATGATGCGCCAGAACAACAACGCACTTCTGGAAATAAAAAATCTTTGCCTTGAATACCGGAATGATGAATTGAAAACCACGGCTTTGGACGGGGTGAACCTGACCCTGGAACCCGGGCAGCGCCTGGGCCTGATCGGGGAGTCCGGCTGCGGCAAAACCAGCCTGGCCATGGCCGTCATGGGCCTTTTAAACAAGGTATCCCTTTCCGGCAGTATCCGGTTCAACGGAAAGGAACTGCTGGGCCTGGGAGAAAAAAAAATGTCAACACTGCGCTGGAACCGCATGGCCATGGTTTTCCAGAACAGCCAGGAAGTGTTCAACCCGGTGATCACCGTGGGCGAACAGGTGGGGGAGGCCCTGTGCAGGCACCTGGACATGGACAGGGCTGGGGCAGCACATCGGGTTGAAGCTCTCTTTAACCAGGTGGGACTGGACCCGGCATGGCGAAAGGCCTATGCCCACCAGCTTTCCGGGGGGATGCGCCAGCGGGTGCTCATTGCCATGGCCCTGGCCTGCGAACCGGACCTGCTCATTGTGGACGAACCCTTCACCGCCCTGGATGCGGACAGCCGACGGGCCATGGCCGACCTCATCGCTACCCTGCAGAAACGATTGGGATTCGCCATGCTCCTGATCTCCCACAGCATGCCGGCCATTGCCGAACTGACAGAAAAAACCATCACCCTATACGCGGGCCAGGTCCTTGAAGCGGCGCCGACCGCCGACTTACTGGCCGAGCCCTTCCACCCCTATACCCGGGGCCTGATCAATGCCTGCCCCGAATTCTTCGGATACAAGGATTTATGGGGAATCCCCGGCCTTCCCCCTGCCCCCGGCACTTCTGCCGGCTGTCCTTTTTTTCCCAGGTGCGTCCAGCACGGCCCGGACTGCCCGACCAAACGCCCCGCCCTTGTACCGGCGGGGAAAGGCCGCCGGGTGGCCTGCCATAAAGGCGGAATTGCCACCCTGCTTTCAGCCAGTGGCCTCGAAAAAACCTATTTCCTGAACGGGCGTCCCATCAAGGCGGTGCAAAATGCCAGGGTCAGAGTAAAGACCGGAGAGGTGGTGGTCCTGGTGGGCCCTTCCGGCTCAGGCAAATCCACCCTGGCCCACCTGCTGGTGGACCTGGAGCATCCGGAGAAAGGAGAAATCATTTTCAAGGGACGTCCCCTGGCGGGACAACGTCCCACAGCGATGATGGGGGGCATGCAGCTGGTTTTTCAGGATCCCGCCCAGGCCGTCAGCCCCCGGCTCAATGTCCTGGAAGCGGTGAAAGAGCCCCTGGACATCCTTGGGTGGAAAGGCAAAGAGCAGCGGGAACAACGGGCGGTTTCTGCCCTGGAATGGGTACACCTGGCACAGACCCCCGAATTCTTGCGGCAGCCCTGCCATGCCCTGAGCGGCGGCCAGCGCCAGCGGCTCTCCGTGGCCCGGGCCCTGGTCACCGAGCCCGTCCTCCTCATTGCCGACGAAATCACCGCCATGCTGGACCCCTCGGCCCAGGCCGTGCTCCTGCGGATGCTCAAGGGGCTTCAGCATGAAAGGGGCTTTTCCATGCTATTTATCACCCATGACCTCCATCTGGCCCGGAAAATCGCAGACCGGGCCTATATCCTGGATGGCGGCCGGGTGACAGCCCGGGGCGCCGGGTTTGATATATTTGAATCCAGTGAAACACCGGCATCCGGGCATATACTTCCGGGCTCCCCTGTTCCGGTGGAGTCCCCATTATCGCCCCCTTCCAACGGGGCGCTCAACCCAACATTCACATGAAAGGAAAAATCTCCATGAAACGATCCCTTACCATTCTCCCATGCATTGCACTTATTTTCCTGTTGGCCCTGTCACAGGCCCATGCATCCAATCCCGCCCTGGGCCAGGTGATTGAAGGGGCCATGTCGGAGCTGAACGCCGCCAAAAGCGACGCCGGCCTGCTGGTACTCACCAATGCCCCTTTTGTCAAATCCAACGGGAAAGACAGCCTGCCGGCCCTTGCCCAGGTGCAGGAAGCCACAGGGGCAGCCGTGGGCAAGGGCAATCTGCTCTTTTTTCAACGGTCACAGTCCCATGCCCTGCGCATCATGCTTTTCAATAAATCCGACCGGAAGGCCGTGGTGATCAGCCGCACCGGGAAGTGGTCCGTCGAAACCATACGCCTGGACGCCAAAACCATCCAGTCTTCTGAGTTCTGGAAAACCGCCAAGGAAAAATACACGGCAGGCAAAGACCTGTTTACCCTGGCCACCCTGGCCACGGCCTGGGCCGAAGGGGCGCCCTATGATTTTCTCAAGGCCGCAGAGCTGCACAACCACATCTGCCCGGGGCTGACTTCAGGGTATCTCATGGCCCATTATATGCTCAAGCACTATCCTTTGGCACCGGGCCAGCGCTATACCGTTGTGGCCTGCCCTGTCTGGTGCAAGGAGGATGCCTTCCAGGCGGTGATGGACTGCACCCCGGGCAAACGCGGCCTGGTGGTCAAGCCCCTGTCTGCGGAACAGAAGGAAAAGATTTCAGTGGACAATCCCGCAGGGTTTCTGCTCGTCTGGGACAGCAAAAAAAAGACAGGCAAAGGCGTCGCCCTAAGCTTTGACTTTAAGACATTAAAATCGGTATATCCCGAAAACACCCCCAAGGCGGCCACCATTCTGTACACGGCGGCATACCTTTCATTCCCGGATAAATTTGTCTCCGCGGCCGCCGAATTTGACCTTGACGAATCCACATACAACGCCATGCGCCAAGCCGGCTCCAACCCGTACAAAATCGCGGGCCTGACCAAGCCGTGACAAGGGGCGTAATCCCCCGGCATCTCCCCTTGAATTAAAGTTTGGAAAGTTCGCTTTGACAGCGGCCTTCCCGGGGGGTGAGTCATTTGACAAGGCCAAAGCCCTGTCCGTTACAGTAAACGGGCAGGGCTTTGGCATTTTTCAACACAATTGTAATAAAATTCAAAAGCCATTCCCTGCCGGCATTCACTGAAAATCAGGCGGATGCGTTCACAGGGTGCCGCAACAGCGCTCAGACTAGATATCCAGCAGATCCTGAAAATTCACATCAATGCCCAATACGCCTGAGAACCGGCCGCGGCATTCCAAAGGCACAGACACAGTAAAGCAAAACTGCTTTGTCGCAGATGAGCGGTATACTTCCGATACAAAGGTTTTCCGGGTGGCTGCCGGCTGTTTGAACCACTCCTTCCCGGACCAGTCCCTGCCGATGCCCTTTTCCAGGTTTTCCCATTTCTTGAATTTTTCCGAATAAATATTTTCCGTCACCTGTCTGCCCTGGCTGTCGGTGATATAGGCCAGTTCGATAAACGGGGTTCTTTTCAAATGGTGCCCCAGTTCAACCTCCTGGCTTTCACGGATTCCGGACATCAACACTGGGTTTTCAGCCATGGCTTGCGCTGTATCTTTTGCCCTTTGGTGGCCGGAAAGATGAAAAACCCCTGTGTCAAGAATCATGCGGTCACAGGCAGCGTTCACCTGTTCTGCAATTGAAAAGATAGAATCTGCATCGCTGGCCTGATCCCCCAGTGCGCTTTCCATTTCCTTAATATGGTCTGAGACCTGCCTGACCTCATCGGCCTGCCCGGCCGCAGCCTCATTAATATCCGACAGGTTTCCGGACAATCTGCCGAACCGGGAGCTGACCTGGTTCAATGCGGTGTTTGCGCCTTTGATCTCCTGTTCACAGCCGGTCACCTGTTCCGCCACCCGGTTTGCAGCCGCGACGGTCTGTGAAATTTTTTTCCCCAAAAGATTGAGCCGGCCCCGGATATCACCCGTTGCCTCCTTTGATTGCCTAGCCAGGTTGCCCACCTCTTCTGCAATGACCTTGAACCCTTTACCGTCACTGCGTCCCCGGGTCGCCTCAATCCGGGCATTCAGGGAAAGTATATTGGTTTCGTCGGATATGCCATTAATCACGTCAATGATGGAGCCGATGGAATCTGAATTTTCCTTGAGCACCTGGATGGTTTCCACCAGTATCTCCACCTGAGCCTTTATCTCCTCAAATCCGGCCATTGAATGATCCCCTTTTTCAATGGCTGAGGAGACATCGGCCTCGATATCTGAGAAATCCTCGGTCAGGGCCTGGGTATGCGTTGAGATTTCCTGGATGCCTTCAGTAATGCGGACTCCGGCGCTGGAAATATCATTGATCTTTTCATTCTGAAGCCTGGCCTTTGATTTAAATGCGCCTGAGAGCCTGAACAGGTCCGGTCCAAGTAAAGAGAGGGTGACCACACTTTTGAGAATGGCGGAGACGGTGTGATTCAATTTCCTGAATATCAGCGTGAGTATGCTGGCCAATCCGGGATCTGTACGGGCCATTGTTTTGATGCCATTGCAAGACAAGTCCCATGTCATGTTCAGCATTTTCTCCAGAGATCTGGAATCCCTGCTTTCCGTCGCAACTGCCGTCTGCCGTATGAATCTCAACAACATGATGAGCTCCTTATGCTAAAAATTGTATATGCTGGTAAGGTTCAGGAGCAATTTCGGTGCCAGATCCCCAATTCCCCTTAAGGACCTTTACCATTGCCACTCCCTGAAAAATAAGAGCACCGAAGATTCGCATTAATTACAATTTTGAAATTTCAAACGCTTTAAAAAGAACAAAAATGTGATTAAGCTTACTAATATTCCCCAGATATTGCAGGAATGAAGAATGGCTTAAAAATTGCTATACGTTCTTTATGCAGCCGTAAAAGGAAAAAACTGAAACAGAATTGAAAACGAAAGCGTGGAAATGAAAACGACTCTTAAACTGGACCTACCATTTATACAACAATGGACCACCCCAAAAGGCCCAAATCTTATGGGCACCTTTGATGATAAAACACTGTATACAGCGCTGCAGCCCATCTACAGCCTGGCCCACAAAAGGCTTGTAGGCCACGAGGCGCTGGTCCGGGCGATGGACGGCCAGAACAGGCCGGTATCCCCTGCGCGGCTGTTTAAAAAAGGGATGTCCCCTGGGGACTCAATTCACCTGGACAGGCTCTGCCGATATATACACATCCATAATTATAAGACCATTGACGACCCCATCAACTGGCTCTTTCTTAATGTCTCGCCCTACACAATCTCTTCTGGAAAAACATTTGGTTCATATTTCGATGATCTGCTAAAGGCCTGCCGATTCCCGCCAGACCGCATCGTCATCGAAGTAGTGGAACATCCCATTGAGGATAATAGCCTGCTCAATGACACCATTGGATATTATAAGGATCTGGGCTGTCTTATTGCCCTGGATGATTTCGGTGCAGGTCATTCCAATTTTGACCGAATCTGGACCCTGAGACCGGATATAGTAAAATTGGACAGGTCTTTCCTGACCCGGGCAGATACAGATCCCGGGATCCGGAATCTTCTGCCGGGAATTGTCACCCTGCTGCACCAGGCCGGCGCATTGGTTCTGATGGAAGGAATTGAAACCCGCACCCAAGCGATGATGGCCATTGAAAGCGATGTGGATTTTGTCCAGGGGTTCTTCTTCAGCACACCATTTACCGATCTTAGAAATCCCCCAGCACCCTATGACGCATTCAATGATCTCATGACCGAGTATAAAAATGAAAAGGATTATACGGAACAGCGTTACCAGCAGGGATTGCACAGATATCGAAATCTTTTCTCACAAGCGGTGGGAAAACTCAAAACCGGAGCCCCCATGAACAAGGCATGTAACATGCTCCTGGGAGAACCGGAAGTTGTCCGTTGTTACCAAGTCGCGACAGACGGGGTTCAGGTGGGACAGACCCTGGTGGCCAAAACATACAGGACAATCCTTGACAAGCGGTTCAAGCCCCTGGAGGATGCCAACAGCGCGGACTGGTTCCGGAGACATTACCTGAGAAGGGCGATCTTCCACCCGGAACAGCTCCAGATCACACGGCCCTATCTTTCCATCACAGGGGCCCACATGTGCGTGACGCTGTCCATGAAATTTTCCTGTCCCTCCGGTGAATGCGTCCTCTGCTGCGACCTGCAGATCTGACACCCCATGAACCAGCCGCTCAAGGTTGGACTCAACACAAAAAAAGCCCTGACCATTCACAGTGAATGATCAGGGCTTTTGAAGAATAATCCGGCAGCGTTCTACTCTCCCACACAGTCTCCCATGCAGTACCATCGACGCTAAGGCACTTAACTTCCGTGTTCGAGATGGGAACGGGTGTGACCACCTTGCCATTGCCACCGGATTAAATCGGGTTGGACCTGGGACTTCAGAATGCTGTCTTGCTTGCATGTCCCCGGGATCCAAAATTCGTTTAATTCGTTGTAGTAATATCTATGGCAAAGTAAATTTTAGTGAATTTCAAGGCGCAAGCATTAATTTTAAATAAGGTGTAGTGGACTACTCCGTTTTAAAATTGATGCGTAGCAACGAAG